>CAWBDE010000005.1:0-692865 GCA_963787595.1 uncultured Actinomycetota bacterium | reverse complement strand
GCCTTCCTGCAGCAGCAACCAGGCAAAGCTGTGCCTCAGGTCATACGGACGCGCATTTGGGGCTCAGCCGCCTCCGTCGCACGCCGGAATGCGCGGCGGCGCCAAGACTGGTAGGCCGCTTGCGTCCACGGCTGCCGGTTCGTGCCGGGAAACACGAGTTGATCGTCGTCCGGACGGCCCGCGGCCATCCGCCAAGAGCGCAGATCTGGAGCGAGAGCGGCGCAACCAGCCGCACGGTCCGGTGCTGCCGGGTCTTGGTGTCGGCTTCCTCGCCGAGCGAGATCGAGCGCTGAATCAGGATGGTCTTCTCACGAACGTCGCTCCAGCGCAGTGCGAGCGCTCCGCCGGGCCGGAGGCCGGCATAGGCCAGTACCGAGAGCAGCTTTGCGGCCCGTGCGCTGAGAGCGCAGTGCAGGTGAAGGTGAGCGGCAAGCTCCCCGGCGGGCCGGCCACCCGCACCGCCCGCGGCAAGGTGAGCCACGGCCGCTGGCGGGTCCGCTGATCCTCCCCGGCGTCAACCTCGACCCACTCCCCCCGAGCTACCTGATCAGCGTCCAATACAAGGCGGTCGCAGCACCGCGCCGGCCACCAGCCAGCGACATTGATGTCGCGAGTCGGCCCCCGCCTTCCGGAGGGCTTTCGCGGTGCTACATGCAGCGCTCGTGCGCTCTCAGCAAAACCTTGCCGCACGCGTGACTGCCCGCGGATGGTGTTTGACTCGTGCCCGCTCAGCTGGCTTTGGCGATCAGGGCCCTCATCTCGTCGGCTGAAAACGCGCGCACCGTGGTGGTGCGAACGTTGCCCAGGGAAGTCAGCTTTAGCATCGCGGCCGCCAGCGTCTCGTCGTTCGGCGCGTCGATGATGCTCACCTGGTCGTGGTTTCCCAGCGTCCAGTATCTGTCCTTGACGCTGACCCCTAGTGCCTCCATCTGACTCAGCCCGGCGTCATACCGGTCGACCGTCTGTTCGAAGTTCGCGACGCCCTGCTGAGTCCAGTCGCCGAACACAATATATGTCGCCATCTGCGCTCCTCGGTCGTTCAAGCGACCGTATATCGGGGGGCTGCACGAGTCAACACGAGTTCAACCGTGTTTGACCGCAAGTCGCGTGTCATCTTAGGTCGCGACCTCCCGCACTCGTGCTTGGATCGATCACGAGCAGTCTCCCGCGCCCCGCCCAGACTCCTCGTTTGTCGCCCGAGCAGCCACGGGCCCGCGGCTTCCGCTTAGGCCCGTCGCCGACGCAAAGCAGCAGCGGGTCGCGCCCGAATCTGCCGGCCGAGGTGGCCGGTGTTGCGTGGGTGACGCCCGCGCCGGTTTAGCCAACGCCCTCCGCCGCTCCGGGCTGCGACCGACTCGGCGACGACAGTTCCGCAATGTCGCCTCAGCAGGCGCGGGCGGCCCTGTCCAGGGGTCAACGCAACCACCGGTAGCTCTCCGTCGAGGGCGACCGTGCGCACGTCCATGAGGCCGCGCGCAGCGCTTCGACCGACCCGGGAAGCTATTTGCATCTCAGCCAGCCACGACTCGCGACAGCCCCGACACGCCGGTGATCCTGCACCCTCCTTAGTCTCACCGTTTCGATGGCGAGTCGGCGGTGCAGGTGCGCAGGCGAGCGGGGATGGCGTGCGGGGCGGTGGCCAGCACGGTGACGCACAGCTTGCCCCCGGTGGGCGCCGGGGCGGGGAACCGCACCGCCAGCCGCTTGGAGTGATCAAACGCCAGCCGGGCGATCCTCCGCGCCGCCACCCGGTGACCATCAGCCCATACGCGAACGTCGACGTCGTCGACCGGGTAGACGAGCCGGTTAGCCGGCTGAACCGGCGTCACCGAAATCAGATCGCGGTCGTCTCGCGGACCCGCGACAAGTTTGAGCGACGCATCTCGCAGCCTCGCGTCAGCGGTCGGCCGAGCGTCCACCGCCGAGGGCACGGCGTACTGGTCACTGCGCCTCACGACGCGGACGCTGCGCGCCCGCGGTGGCTTGCGTGGTGTGCTTCACCGGCTCGCTGGTCACCTGGTAGGCACCCGTCCCGTCGGGATTGGGGGTTAGGAACGAGACGTCATCGAGATGCCATGTGGTGTTGCCCATCGTCAGCGTGAAGTTGCCGGTGGTGCGAAACATCGGCTGCGTGGCGAAGACCAGGCACCGATGGTAGGCCGGGCATTTAACGGTCACCGTCTGGGTGAATGCGTGCGACGTCTCCCAGATATGCCCGTAACTGGCCGTAATGCTGTTCTCTAGCTCTTGGCCGAACGCCGTGAGCTTGAACTTCACCGCGATGCTGATGTTCACGCTGTTGGTCTCTTTGACCGTGTCAGACACAGAGACGGAATAGGTCTGGGCTTCATCGGTACTGTTGATCAGCGCGTTGCCGACCGCGTGGGACGGCGAGTCGACCTGAGTCTGGCTGCTCGGCCTAAACTTGCATTTCGCCGCCGTGACGTCAACGCAGAGTTGCTTGAGCACCGCCCCTTGAGCCTGACCCTGACCGGAGGAAATCCTATGCACGGTTCCCGGGGGATCCAGAAGGGTGATCGTGTCGGCGCCGGCGTCGCAGCGGTAGTTACCAGTCACCGTGCAGGTTGAGTGCGACTCACCGAATCCATTGACGTTCATGTCGACAGTCGTCCGGTCGTTAGACACATGGTAGAGAGCGGTGACGTGGTCGTTGGCAAAAAAGTAGTAGACGAGCTGGTAGTCCTGAGACAGGCCCGGCGCCAGCGGCGCACCGTCGTCCGGTCGGCCCTCAAAGCACCCTCCCCCCTCCCGGTTGCATCTTGCACCGTAAAGCGTCCACGTCGCCCCGGTTAGGTTGACGACGCGAAACCCGCGGGTGGCGGCACCAGCCGTCGGCGCCAGCGCCAACCCGGCGGCGAGGGCCAGCGAGATCGCGCATCCCAGGGTCGCGATCCTGGGCCGCCAGAACCTCCACAAGCCTTCCATAACTACCTACTCCTTTTTTGGTTTGGCCGCGTAACTTACGATCTTGTGACCCGCCAACCACCTGGGCGTGGTCAGCGCTCGGCCGGAGCTGGCGCCCACCTGGACGGTGGCGGCATCAGCGTTGATCTCAAGGGGCGAAACGCCCGCCGGGTCATAGCCGCACAGCCGGCGTAGACGACTGCCCGGCCGTCGCGCTGGCCGCCGCAGACGAGCCGCCCGCGCTAACCGATGACGACAAGCTAGAGCTGGCCGACCCACACCCGGCCAACCACCACGGCGGTGGCGATACCGACCAGCAGCCCCCGCCGCGCCCCCGCCGAGAGGTTCATCGGCGGCGTGCGGTGGTGGACATCCTTGCCATAACCTTCTCCAACCTCCGTGAGAGAGGAGCCCCATGCCGTGACGCGAGAAGGTAACCCATCGCCGCCAGCCTGTCAAGCCGTTAGCTTTCGGCTTGCCATCTTGTGGCGTCAAGAAGGTACCATTCTGCGAGATGCCGACCGGGGATGCAGGCACCGGCCATCCGAGGGTCGCCAATGCCGCCAGCACTGCTGCGCGCAAACCCAAGCGTCAGCGCAACCGTCGCGGCCAGGGAAGCCGGTTGCGCGCCGAGATTATCGCCGGCGCCGCGGCGCTGCTGGAGCGCACAGGCTCAGAGGAGTCGATCACCCTGCGCGCGGTGGCACGGGAGGTCGGGATCGCCGCCCCCTCGATGGCGCCTCACTTCGCCGATCGCGCCGAGATAATCGACGCGGTCGTCGCCCAGGAACTCAGGTGCTTGCACGACAGGCTGCACGCAGCGGTCGCCGCCGAAGCTGACCCGGTTGCCCAGCTTTTTGCGGGGGCGCGGGCCTACCTCGCCTACGGTCGCGCGCACCCCAACTGCTACCGGGTGATCTTCGAGCGGCGCTTCCTGGCCCTATGGGATCGCGAGAAACGGGTGATGCAACCGACCGCGCCGCTGTTGGACGAGACCTTCGAGCTCACCGTCAACACCATTCAAGCCTGCATCGACGCCGGCCGCTCGGCCAGCACCGACGCCTTCGGCGACGGCGTTCGCATCTGGCTCGCTCTCCACGGCCTCGTCGCTCTACCTCAGGCCATCACCACCTTTCCGTGGCCCGACCTCGACGAGCTGCTGGTCAGCTGCATCACCCGCCTGGCGGGCATCCTAAAGGCTCCGCGGTGAGCCGTCGGCGTCACCTTGCCCGGCCGCTCCCGCCGAAGGCTGGGCCGGGCGCGATGCCGCCAACGGCCCTTGCTCGGTGCCGGCCAGCAGCGGTTCGCGTTGGCCTTGTGCGCTTACTGGTCGCGATCGCCGTCGGCGTCGCGGCGACAATCGGCACTTCCCAGGCGCTCGCTGGCGTCAGCGCGATACCCGCTTCGGTAGCGTCTGGTGGCGCCCGCACGATGCCCGCTCCGGCAGAACTCGGCGCCGCCCGCAGGTTTCTGCGACTGACCGCCGAGCGCCTGGAGCTGATGAAGGCGGTGATGGAAAGCAAGTGGCTCTCGCGCTCGCCGATCCAAGACCGCGCCCAGGAACAGCGCGTGGTGCAGGGTGCGCTCGCCATCACACGCAAGCTGGGCCTTGCCGACGCCGGCGTCCGTCGCGTATTTACCCAGGAAATCCTGGCCGCCAAGGAGGTTCAGCTCGGCTGGGGCACGCGGTGGCTGAACTACGGCTTTCCGCGCGACATCAAGCCGCCCGACCTCACCCGGCTGCGCGGCCGCATCGCCGCTCTGACCCCCAAGCTCATCGACGCGCTCGCCGGCCTGCGCCAGCTGCGCTGTCACCCCGGCGCCCGTGTCACCTTGACGCGAGCGAGTCGCCGGCTGATCCGCACCCCGTACCTGAGCGATCGCCGCCGCACGGTCATCATCGCCGCACTGCTCTCGGTGCACCGCGCTGGCAGGTCCTGCCGGGGCTGACGCTCACGACACGTGCCACGCTTCGTGCTCGACACCTTCCGACAGGATCCGGGAAGGCGCGTTCTCGGAGGCGAACACTCGTCACCCGCGCGAGCAAACCATGCACATACATCGCGGCCGCGGCGAGGCTGCCGCTCTTGCCAAGCAGGGGCAGCGACCGCTGCCTCAACGAGGCTGCTGGATCGTCGCCGGACCGCCGCGAGTTCGCGGCTGCTGCTTCGGTGCTTCAAAGACCCGGAGCGGAAGCCGGGCCGGCGTCGCCGGCGACGTTGACACGGCCGGCGCTGCGCGAAGCAGCACCGGTTGATCATCGCCGCGACGGTCCTTCACGCCGCAGCAGTACCTTGCCGCTGGCGGGGGCACCTCTGCGTCTCTGGCAAGCCAACGCCGCAGATCACGCCGCCGTCGTCGCCCATTGCCTCCGGGAGCCTGACGTCAGCAACATCCATCAGCGCAAGGTCGTATTGCGGACTATGTGCTACAAATAGCACCATGGCGAGCGTTGGGATCAGAGAGCTGCGGCAACGCGCGAGCGAGCTGTTGCGCCGGGTCGAGGACGGTGAGAGCATCGAGATCACCGACCGAGGACGGCCGGTGGCGGTGCTTGCGCCTCTGCCCCGGGATCCGCTCGAGCGGCTGATCGCAGCCGGCGATCTGCAACCCAGCGACGGCGATATCGGCGATCTGCCTGAACCGCTGGTGGTACCGGACGGCACCGAGCTCCCATCAAAGGCCCTGGCCCGGCTGCGGCAGGATGAGCGCTGAGCGCCGACTTACCTACGTCGACTCGTCGGCGATCGTCAAACTCGCGGTCGCCGAGCCTGAGTCAACTGCGCTGCGCCGAGACCTGTCTCGGCGCCGGCCGCTCGTGAGCAGCGCACTGGCGCGCACCGAGGTCGCTCGGGCGTTGATGCCGAGTGGGCCCAAGGCCGTCGCTCGCGGCGAACTCGCGTTGCGGCGGATCCAGCTCGTGCGCGTCAACGACCGCGTGCTGGGCGAGGCTGGCCGGATGACGCCCACAGAGCTTCGATCATCGGACGCGATTCATCTGGCGAGCGCTCGTCAGCTCGGCGCGTCAATCAAGCAGATCGTCACCTACGACGAGCGCATGGCAGACGCTGCAAAGGCCGGTGGCTGGGCGGTCTCGGCGCCACGATGACGATCCCCGCGGCGATCGCAAGAACCTCCGGTGGGCTTCAGGCCCACGATCGCAACGGACGAGAGAGGCGTGGGGATGGCCGCGGATCAGTTGCCTGCGCGGGTTCGAGTTCGTGTCAACGCCCGCCCCCAGTTCGTCAAGCGGCTCTTCGTAGTGCACCAGGTCGACGGTGCCGCATCTCCGCGCCGCCTTGAGTCGACCGTCTGCTGGTGAGCGGCGATCTTGCAGCTGGGCAGCAGCCGCAGGGGTCGCGCTTAGAGCTTGGCCAGGCAGTTTCTATGTTGGTCGCGCAGTACGAGGCGATGGCCGCGGACGACTTCCCGCCCTACCCGCTACGGATCTTCGGCGTGGTCGAGAAGCCGGTCGAGCTCACGCTGCCGGGGATCAGGGGGATGCGCCGCCAGGAGCAGAGCACCGCGCAGGTGGCGGCTACGGCGGCAACAACCCCGACCACGAATTCTTCGGCTACCGGGCGGGCCTGTGAGCATTTGGATCCCTACGCCACCCTCTTATGCCGCCGCGGTCAGAGCGTCAGCCAGCCCGGTGGCGCCAAACGGATTCACCGCAACGCGTCACCATCGCGGGCATACCGGTCGAACCGTCGGCCGGCCGATTCTCCGGGCTGGAAGTCCGTGGAGGCGGTGACCTCGGTTTCGACTGCCGCCGATACTGAGACCGTTCCCGAAGCGCCCTAGCTCTCGTTTGACCTGCTGCGAGCTAGCCGGGCTGGCTACCGCTTGAAGTCCATCTCCTCCAAGCGTGTCTGCACGGTCCGGCCACCTTCCCAGGAGTTGGCGCCCGGCACTACCGTCGGGGTCGGGATATCGGCCCGGTTGTGCCGCTTGTGCGGTGTGGAGACGCGCAGCCTGCGGTCGCGATCGTCGATCAGCGTCTGGTCGGCCTGCCCATCCTCGGTGAGGCCCATCATCAACTGCGGGATTCCGAACGGGAAATCGTCGCGGTCGTACTGCCAAGTATGAAATGTCTTGCCGTAGGTCGTCACGAGGTCGTTGAAGTAGGCATGCTCTGCCAGATCAGGAATTCCCGGGGCAACCAGAATGCCGGACTTCACCTCATAGTGGTGGCTATGCCACAGCCGCTTCTCATCTTCGGGCAGGCTCCGGAAACGCTGCTCGCTGATGATGTACTCGATCCCGATCAGGCGGGCATCGGGCGCATTGCGGTCAAAGATCACGCACTGGTGCAGGTCGTGGCGCAGGTGGATGCAGAAATGCGTCGCCTCCACCTGCCGGCCCATCTCGTCGGCGTACATGTGAAAGCCATTGAGGTAGGTGCTCATCGCGGCCAGCGGGTACTTCCGCTGCAGCGCACCGGCCGCCACGTCGAGCGCGCGGTGCTTGAGGGGATGCCCTTTGCCGATCCTGGCCGCCATCAGCGCCTTGCGGCCGAACATCATCGCCGCCGCGGCCGCTGCCCCGGCCGCGAACCCGATGCCAACGGATCCCGCCGGCCCTGGCGCGGGCTGACGGCTCACGAGCAGGCGGCTCGATCCTCCCGCTCGATCAAGAACTCGTCGCGGATCGACCACGCGCGCCATAGACGGGCTCTACCCCGGTGGGCACGGCCAAACCTCTCTACGGCTACGAGAGCCGAGTGTCGACCCAGCCCTGCTCGGGCCCAGCGGCGGATTCGGTCTGCTCCGCCTCCGGGGCGCGAGGCGGCAGTCCGTCCAGACCGGGCGGGTCGTACCGGCCCAAGCGGTCAGCGCCGGGATCCGGCGTCCCCGCATAGCGCCCCCGCAGCGCCTGGGCGTCGAAGCGAAGCGCGTCATAGCCGAGCGCCGCCGCCGTCTGCACCGTCCGCCGGTGGCGCGCCACCAGCTCCGGCTGCATCGGCTGGTCGGTGTGGTGGTGCCAGCGGTCGACCACCCGCTGACCCGCCGCAGTCCACCCGGGGCGGTCTGGGAGCCCAAGGAATCTCAGCAGCCCCCCGCGGACCTCGGGCGCACCGGCCAGCAGCGGCTCCGCGGCCACGCGCAACTGGGGGATGTGCGCTGCCCGCTCGGCAAACTCCAGCCCGAACAGGTTCACCTCCGTCCACCAGTACAGGCACTTCTCGTAGGGCGTCAGCGTCTCCCAGCGCGCCCCGTACCCGGGCTGGAAGACGCGCTCGTCGCTGGGCGCGAGCGTGGCCAGGCGTGTGAAAGCGTCGTCGCGCGGGCTCCCGGCGTAGGAGCTGTGGGCGAGATGGGAGAGCGAGGTCGGCACCGGGTGGCGGGTGAGATGCACGACGCGCAGCCGCTCGGGCACTTCCCGGGCCAGGTAGGGCAGGGCGGGGAACAGCGGCCATCCCGTTTCGATGTAGTCGGTCTTCTCGGAGAGGATCCCCCGCAGGTGCTCGGCAACCGCCGGCTCCTCGAGGATGCGCTGGGGCTCCTCCCAGCGGCGAAAATGCCGTCGCGGCGCGTAGAGCGGCCCGATCGGCTCGTGCTCCACCCGCACGTGCGCGTACAGCTCGGCCAGCGTCGCCGTCAGCCACTGCGTGCCGCAGCGGCCCGTTGTCAGGAACATGGTCAGGGTCGGCAAGATCGATCAGCGACGGGAGCCGGCGGCCCGCGGCGGGAGGACGAAAGCCTTGTATATCTTCCCCCCGTTGAGAGAAACCGTGACCTCGGCCGCCGGTCGATCTATTGACGTTGCCTCCCGTGAGGACGGGCCGCCCTCGGCGATCGGCCCCGAGGTCGGATTCGTGGCGTGGTTTCACTTCGGCGACGAGGCGGCCGTCCGTCGAACGCTGGAGACGGTCGACGAGCTCGGGGTGCGGCGGATGCGGACCGGATTCTCCTGGGCGGACTACGAGCGGCTGGACGCCGACGGGCCGGCGTGGTTCGACTGGCTGCTGCGCGACGCGCTGGGGGAGCGGATCCGCTCGGGCCAGCTCGACGTGCTGTTCAACTTCCTCTACACGCCGTGGGCCCAGGCGCGCGTGAAGGCAAACGGGGAGCGCAACACCGCCTCGCCGCCCCGCCGCCTGCACGCCTACGGGCGGTTCGTCGCGCAGATGATCGCGCGCTACGAGGATCTGATCGGCGATGTCGAGCTGCTGAACGAGATGGACATCTTCCAGGAGTGGGACCGGGAGTTCGACTGGCACTGGCGACTGCTGGCGCGAACCCTGCGTCATGCCGCCGCCGTCGCGCGCCGCCGGGGCCGGCGCGTGGTCCTCGGCGGTACTACGCGCGCGGAGCCGGTGCTGCTCGAGTGCCTGAGCGGGCCTCGCTGTCTGGGCCGGGACGCGCTGCGCCACGTGGACGTGGTGGGGCTGCACGGCTTCCCCGGTACGTGGGACACGTCGGTCACGCATGCCGCGAGCTGGAGCTGGAGGGGCTGGGAGGTCGAGGTGGGGCTGATCCGGGAGGCGTGCCGGCGCCGGCGCCGCGACCCGCCGGTGTGGGTGACCGAGACGGGCAGCTCCACCTACGAGGATCCGAGCGGCGCCGGCCAGCTCGAGGCGTTCCGTCGCACCCACGGCGCGCTCGCCGCCCTCGGCGTCGAGCGCATTTACTGGTACGGCTTCACGGACCTGGCCGACGAGCGGGCGACGATCAACCACGTGATCAGCGGGGAGAGCCGCGACGCCAACCCCCACTCGCACCATCTGGGCCTCGCGGCCCCGCTGCGGGCCTACATGAAGTCGGAGGCGGCGCGGCTGTTCGGGTCCCGGTTCACGGCGGTGCATCTGTCAGCGGGATGATCGGAGGGCGGCGCTCTCGGAGCCTGCGCAACACACCGAACCTCCCGGCGTTACATGAAGAAGAAGCTGGGTATGTCGACGCCTGTTGCAGTCAGGTTCATCGACACTTGGCCGGGCGTCCGGCAGGCGACGGAGGTAGCGAGATGAGCATCGAGCGCGTGCTGATCACGGGTGGGGCGGGCTTCATCGGCTCACATGTCGCCCGTGCACTGCTGGAGCGCGGCTTCCACGCCCGAGCGCTGGACAACCTCACACCTCAGGTGCACCTCGACGGCCGCCGCCCCGCCTACCTGGATGACGACGTCGAGCTGGTCGTGGGTGACGTCCGCGACGAGCACGCCGTGCGCCGCGCGCTGATCGATATCGACAGCGTGATCCATTTCGCCGCTCGCGTTGGGGTCGGGCAGAGCATGTACGAGATCGGCGAGTACGTCTCGGTCAACTCCCACGGCACCGCGGTGCTGCTGCAGGCGCTGCTCGACCAGCCTGTGCGCCGCCTGCTGGTCGCCTCGAGCATGAGCATCTACGGCGAGGGCCTGTACGCCGATCCGGCGGGCCACGCCGTGACGGTTCGCGAGCGCACCCGCGAGGACCTCGCCGCGCGACGGTGGGAGCCGCGCGGGGCGGGCGAGGGGCCGCTCACGCCGGTGCCGACGCCGGAGGACAAGCTGCCCGCGCTGTCCTCGATCTACGCGCTGAACAAGTACGAGCAGGAGCGCAGCACGCTGCTGTTCGGCCGCACCTATGGCATCGCCACCGCGGCGCTGCGCTTCTTCAATGTCTACGGTCCCGACCAGGCGCTGTCGAACCCCTATACCGGCGTCCTGGCCATCTTCGCCTCGCGCCTGCTCAACGACAAGCCGCCGGTGATCTTCGAGGACGGCGAGCAGCGCCGGGACTTCGTGTCCGTGCGCGACATCGCCCAGGCCTGCCTGCTGGCGCTCGAGCACCCGGACCTGGAGTCCGAGGTGCTCAACGTGGGCAGCGGTGAGAGCGTGGCCGTCGCCGACGTCGCCGCCCAGCTGGCCCGGCAGCTCGGCAAGGAGGACATCCTTCCGGAGGTCACCGGTGAGTACCGCGTGGGCGACATCCGCCACTGCTTCGCCGACATCACCCGTGCGCAGGAGCGGATCGGCTACCGGCCCCAGGTCACGCTGGACGGCGGCATGGCCGAACTGGCCGCGTGGCTGGAGGGCCAGGTGGCCGACGACCGGGTCGAGCAGGCGCGTCAGGAGCTGACCCGACGGGGCCTGACGGTATGAGCCGCTCCCCGGGCGCGCTCGTCACCGGCGGTGCCGGATTCGTGGGCACGAACCTCGCCGACCGCCTGGCCTCCAGCGGCACGAAGGTCACCGTGCTGGACAGCCTGCGCCGGCCGGGCGTGGAGGAGAACCTCCGCTGGCTGACGCGCCGCCACCGGGACGGGGTGCGCTTCGTGCACGGCGACGTCCGCGACCTCGACACGGTCGCCGGGGCCATGCAGGGCGCCTCGCGCGTCTTTCATCTGGCGGCGCAGGTGGCGGTCACCACGAGCCTCGTCGCCCCGATCGAGGATATGGAGACCAACGTGCGCGGGACGGTGAACGTGCTGGAGGCCGCGCGGATGCAGCGCGAGCCGCCCGCCGTCGTCTTCACCTCCACAAACAAGGTGTACGGCCGCCTCGACGAGGTGGCGCTGGAGCTCGGGTCCGAGCGCTACGAGCCCCGCGACCAGATGCTTCGCCGCCACGGGATCTCCGAACGCCAGCCGCTGGCCTTCTGCAGCCCGTACGGGTGCTCGAAGGGCGCCGCGGACCAGTACGTGCTCGACTACGCGCACAGCTACGGCTTGCCGGCCTGCGTGCTGCGCATGAGCTGCATCTACGGACCGCACCAGCGCGGCAACGAGGATCAGGGCTGGGTCGCGCACTTCCTCATCAGCGCCCTGCACCGCCGCCCGATCACCATCTTCGGCGACGGCCGTCAGGCGCGCGACCTGCTCTTCGTGCAGGACCTCCTCGACGCGCTCCTCGCGGCATCGTCGAACGAGCGGGTGCTGGCCGGGCGCGCCTTCAACCTCGGCGGCGGCTCGGGCAACACGGTCAGTCTGCAGGAGGTGGTCGAGCTGATCACCGAGCTCCACGGCGAGGCGCCGCAGATCGATTGGGATGAGTGGCGAGTGGCCGACCAACGCTGGTATGTCTCCGACACCCGGGCCTTCGGTGAGCTGACCGGCTGGCATCCGCGGGTTGGCGTGGCGGAGGGGCTGGCCCGCCTGCACGCGTGGCTGAGCGGCGCGCGGGAAGCGCATCGCGCGGCCGTCGCGTCCTGAGGACTCCGTGCGCGCTGTCGTCCTGGAAGCCCCCGGGCACGTCGCGTTGCACGCGGTGCCCGATCCCGAGCCCGCCGCGGGCGAGGTGCTGGTGCGCGTGCTGGGCAGCGGCGTATGCGCCTCGGAGCTCCCGCTGTGGGAGGGCCGCGAGTGGTTCAGCTACCCCCAGCCGGCCGGCGAGCCGGGGCACGAGGGGTGGGGGGTGGTCGAGGCGCTCGGCGGCGGGGTGGCGGGGCTGGCTCCGGGGCAGCGTGTGACCTTCATCGGCTCGGGCGCCCACGCCGAGCTCGCCGTCGTGCCCGCCGGCGAATGCGTGGCGCACGACTTCGCCGGGCCGTTCCCCGGTGAGCCGCTGGCGTGCGCGATGAACGCCTTCGCCCGGTCCGGGGTGCGCGGCGGTGAGCGTGTGGCGGTCGTGGGAGCGGGCTTCTTCGGGCTGCTGCTCGTGCAGCTCTGCCGTGGTGTCGCCCAGGAGATCGTGGTCTTCTCCCGCCGCGGCTCGGCCCTCGCGCAGGCGCGCGCGCTCGGTGCCACCGAGACCCACGACTCCTACGCAGAGGCCGCCGGCGAGGGGTCCTTCGACGTGGTCTTCGAGGTGACCGGCCACCAAGAGCCGCTCGACCTCGCCGCGCAGCTCTGCCGCATCCGGGGACGGCTGGTGATCGTCGGCTACCACCAGGACGGGCTGCGCACGGTGAATCTGCAGCTCTGGAACTGGCGTGGGCTGGACGTCATCAACGCCCACGAGCGCGAGCCGGAACGCTACACCGAGGGGCTACGAGCAGCGGCCCACGCGGTGGCGGCGCGGCG
Source organism: uncultured Actinomycetota bacterium (assembly GCA_963787595.1). Classification (GTDB taxonomy): domain Bacteria; phylum Actinomycetota; class Thermoleophilia; order Solirubrobacterales; family Solirubrobacteraceae; genus Palsa-465. The sequence goes on along the minus strand of CAWBDE010000005.1, from coordinate 679,996 downwards.
CCTTCAGCCCGCGCCGCTGCTCACGCACCGCTTCGGGCTGGATGAGCTCGCCGCGGCGTATACGATCTCCTGCCGTCGCCCGGAGGGGTTCGTCAAGGCGGTGTGGGTTGCCTGAGAGCGGCGTCGCCACCCGGCCACGGCTCGGCTTCCTCGGCACGGGCTGGATCGGCCGCCAGCGGATGGAGGCGGTCACGGGCACCGGAGCGGCCGAGGTGGCGGCGGTCGCCGACGCCGATGAGCAGATCGCGCACGCGGCGGCGAGCGCCGTCGGCTGCAGCTCGGTCCACCGCGAGCTCGACGCGCTGCTCGAGCTGCCCCTCGACGGGATCGTCATCGCCACGCCCACCGCCCTGCACGCGGCCCAGGCGGCCCGGGCGCTGGAGGCGGGGCGGCACGTGTTCTGCCAGAAGCCGCTCGGGCGCACCGAACGCGAGTGCCGGGAGCTGATCGAGCTCGCCCGCCGCCGCGACCTGACGCTCGGCGTCGACATGTCCTACCGCCACCTGACGGCCACCGCCGCCGTGCGCGCCCGGTTGCCCGAGCTCGGGCGCGTCCATGCGCTGGAGCTGACCTTCCACAACGCCTACGGGCCGGACAAGCCGTGGGCACACGACATCGCGCTGGCGGGCGGCGGCGCGCTGATCGATCTCGGCTGTCACCTGCTCGACCTGGCCGACGAACTGACCGGTCCGCTCGAGCCGGTGTCGCTGCAGGCCGACCTGATGCGGCAGGGCCGGCCGCTCGCGCCCCCCTTGCGCGAGGTGGAGGACCTCGCGCTCGCCCAGCTGCGCACCCGCGACGGGCGCGTGGTCCGGCTGGCTTGTTCGTGGTGGTTGGCCGCCGGCCGCGACGCCGTGATCGAGATGACGCTGCTCGGCGCCGGGCGGGCCCTGCGCATCACCAACGTCGCCGGATCCTTCTATGACTTCCGCGCCGAGCGCCTGGAAGGGCGCCAGACGCAGGTGCTCAGCCACCCCGGAGACGACTGGAGCGCCGGGGCGATCTCCGCGTGGGCGCGCCGCGTGGGCGCCGGCGCCGGGTTCGACCCCGAGGTCGAACGCGTGGCGCGCGTGGCGGGCGTTGTCGACCGCATCTACGGGAGGCCGCCATGCGGATCCTGATCGTGGCCGACATCGTCGGCGGGGTTCGGACGTTCGTGATCGAGCTGGCCCGGGAGCTGGCGCGCGGGCACGAGGTGCACCTGGCCCTGATCGGCCCGCCGTCGGCGGCCCCCGCGCTTGCCGTCGCCTCCTGCCAGCTCGCCGACCTGCGCCTGGAGTGGATGCCGGATTCCGATGCCGACGTGGCCGCCACCGCCGAGTGGGTGGCAGAGCTGTGCGAGCGCGTGCGGCCCGACATCTTGCACATGAACACCTACGCCCCCGTGCTCGACCCGGGCGTCCCCGTACTGCTCACGGCCCACTCGTGCGTGCTCACCTGGTGGCGGGCCGTTCACGGGCGCGAGGCGCCGCCCGAGTGGGCGCGCTACCGGCGGCGGGTCCAGTCCGCATTGGCCCGCGCCACCGTGATCGTGGCGCCGAGCCGGGCGCTGGCGCGCGAGCTCGCGGCGGCCTACGGGAAGGGCGGGGCGGAGGTGATCCACCCGGGCCGGCGCGTCACGGCGCCGCCCCGACCGCGCGAGCGGCTGGTGGTGACGGCGGGGCGGCTGTGGGACCCGGCCAAGAACCTGGCCCTGGTCGCTGCCGCGGCACCCGCGATGCAGGCGCGTGTGGTCGCGATCGGCGCAGGGGATGCCGGTGGGCTCGAGCACACCGGCGAGCTCGAGGAGGCCGGCGTGCTCGACTGGCTCGCGCGCGCATCGGTATTCGCCGAACCCGCGCGCTACGAGCCCTTCGGACTGGCGGCGCTGGAGGCCGCGCTGTGCGGCTGCGCGCTCGTGCTGGGCGACATTCCCAGCCTGCGCGAGGTCTGGGGCGACGCGGCCGACTACGTCCCCGGCGACGATCCCGGCGCGCTCGCCGTAACCGTCAACCGGCTTCTGGCCGATCCCCTCCGGCGTATGCGCGCCGCCCGAGCGGCGTCGTCGCGGGCGCGGCGATACAGCTCCCGGCAGACCGCGCAGCGATATCTCGAGGCCTACGCCTCAGCCGCAGCGGCCAGACCCAGGGCGCCGGCGTGAAGTTCACCCTCTTCTGTCACTCGCTGGTCTCGGACTGGAACCACGGGAACGCCCACTTCCTGCGCGGGATCGCCCGCGAGCTGGTGCGTGGCGGGCACGACGTGGACGTGCTCGAGCCCGCCGACAGCTGGAGCCGGCACAACCTGCTCGGCGACCCCGAGGGCGGCGAGGCGGCGGTCGCCGGCTTCCAGGCGGCCTACCCGGAACTCAGCAGCCGGACCTACGACCCGCAGGAGATCGATCTCGATGCCGAGCTCGCGGGATCCGACGTGGTCCTCGTGCACGACTGGATCGAGCCTGACCTGGCCCGAGCCATCGGCGCGCGGCGCCGCCGGCGCGAGGACCACGCGCTGCTCTTCTACGACGCTCATCACCGTGCCGCGAGCGCTCCTGAGGCGATCCGCGCCTTCGACCTGTCCGGCTACGACGCGGTGCTCGCGTTCGGCGCGGTGCTGCGCGACCTCTACCTGGAGCGCGGCTGGCATCGTCGCGTGGAGGTCTGGCACGAGGCGGCGGACACCTCGCTGTTTCACCCTCGCCCCGAGCTCGCGCGCGAGGAGGACCTCGTGTGGATCGGCAACTGGGGCGACGGCGAGCGCACCGAGGAGCTGCACCGGTTCCTGCTCGGCCCCGCGGGTGACCTGCGGCTGAGCGGCAGCGTGTACGGCGTGCGCTACCCCCCCGCGGCGCGCGGGGTGGTCGGGGCCGCCGGCCTGCGCTATCGCGGCTGGCTGGCCAACTCCCGCGCGCCGGAGGCGTTCGCCCACCACCGGCTGACGGTCCACGTGCCTCGGCGCGCCTACGTGCGCGAGCTTCCGGGGATCCCGACCATCCGCGTGTTCGAGGCCCTGGCGTGCGGGATCCCGTTGATCTGCGCACCCTGGGAGGATCGAGAGGGGCTGTTTCGCCCTGGGCGGGACTACCTGACGGCGTCCGACGGCGAGGAGATGCGAGGCCACATGCGCCGGCTGCTGGGCGACCCGGAGGCCGCCGCCGCCCAGGCGGCCCGCGGCTTGGAGCGGGTGCGCGAGCGGCATACCTGCGCGCATCGAGTCGACGAGCTGCTCGCGGTGGTGGAGGGGCTGTCCTGAGATGAACGTCGCGTTCTTTGGCAGCTCGCTCGTCTCCGCCTACTGGAACGGGTCGTGCACGTACTACCGGGGGATGATCCGCGCGCTGGCGGCGCGCGGGCACGCCGTCACGTTCTACGAGCCCGACGCGCTCGAGCGCCAGGCGCACCGGGACATGCCGGACCCGGACTGGGCGCGAGTGGTCGTCTACGCCGTGCCCGACGCAGGGGCGGTGGCGGAGGTCGTGGCGCAGGCGGTCCGAGCGGCGGACGTGGTCGTGAAGGCCAGCGGCGTCGGCGTCTTCGACGACGTGCTCGAAGCGGCGGTCCTGGAGACCCGCCGTCCCGGGCGGCTGGTCGTCTTCTGGGACGTCGACGCCCCGGCGACGCTGAGCCGCATGGAGGCGGACGCCGGCGACGCGCTGCGCGGGCTCGTGCCGGGGTACGACCTGATCCTCACCTACGGTGGCGGCGAGCGGGTGGTGCACCGCTACGAGGCGCTCGGGGCCCGCCGCTGCGTGCCCATCTACAACGCGCTCGACCCGTTCACCCATCATCCCGTCGAGCCGGGCGAACGCTACGCCGCCGACCTCTCCGCGCTGGTCAACCGGCTGCCCGACCGCGAGGCCCGCGTAGAGGAGTTCTTCTTCCGCGCGGTTGAGGCCCTGCCGCATCGGAGCTTCGTGCTGGCCGGCGCGGGCTGGGATGACCGGGTGTCCGCCATCGCGAACCTGCGCTACCTCGGCCACGTCCCCCCGGGCGAGCACAACGCGTTCAACTGCAGCCCGCTGGCCGTGCTCAACGTCACCCGCGACTCAATGGTGGCCAACGGCTTCTCGCCCGCCACGCGGGTGTTCGAGGCGGCCGGTGCCGGCGCGTGCCTCATCAGCGACGCCTGGGACGGTCTCTCGGAGTTCCTCGAGCCGGGCGTGGAGGTCCTGCCGTGCGCCGACGGCGCGGAGGTGGTCGGCGGTCCTGGAAGGGTTGACGGCCGAGCGGGCCCGGGAGATCGGCGCGGCGGCGCGGCGGCGCGTCCTGGCCGAGCACACCTACGCCCACCGCGCCACTGAGGTGGAGGCGGTGCTGGCGTCCGAGGGCGCGCCGGCCGGAGCGCAGCCATGAACGTCGTCATTCTCGGCCTCTCGATCACATCCTCGTGGGGCAACGGGCACGCCACCGGCTTCCGCGGCCTGGTCCGCGAGCTCAGCCGCCGCGGCGACGAGGTGCTGTTCCTGGAGCGCGACGTTCCCTGGTACGCACAGCACCGCGACCTGCCGGAGCCTCCGTGGGGACAGACGCGCCTGTACGGGTCGCTCGAGGAGCTCGACGCGCACCGCGCCGCCGTGCGGAAGGCCGATCTCGTGGTGGTCGGGTCCTTCGTGCCCGAGGGGGTGGAGGTGGCGCGCTGGGTGCTGGAGCACGCGGGCGGAGCGAGCGCCTTCTACGACATCGACACCCCGGTGACGATCGGCAAGCTCCGCGCGGGGGAGCGCGAGTACCTGGCCGCCGAGGCGATCCCGCGCTTTGACCTCTACCTCTCGTTCACGGGCGGTCCCGCGCTGGAGATCCTCGCGGAGGAGTTCGGTGCCCGGCGCCCGGTGTTCTTCCCATGCTTCGTCGACCCCGACGCGTACGCTCCGCCCGATGCCGAGCCCGTGTGGAGCGTGAACTACCTGGGCACCTACGCCATCGCCCGCCAGCCCGCGCTGGAGGAGATGCTCTTCACGGTGGCGCGTCGCCGCCCGCGCGAGTGCTTCTCCGTCGCCGGGCCGATGTACCCGGACGACATCGCCTGGCCGGAGAACGTGGAGCACATCGAGCACCTGCCCCCCGCCGAGCACCCCCGCTACTACGCGTCCGCGCAGCTGACGCTGAACCTCACCCGCCCGGAGATGAAGGAGTTCGGCCACTCGCCGTCGGTGCGGCTGTTCGAGGCCGCCGCCTGCGGGGGGGCGATCGTGTCCGATCGCTGGGCGGGGCTTGAGGAGGTGCTCGAGCCCGAGGCGGAGATCCTGCTGGCCGACAGCGCCGACGAGGTCGAGGCGCATCTGGGGGCGCTGGACGGGCCGGCCCGCGCGGCGCTGGCGGAGGCCGCGCGGGAGCGGGTGCTGCGGGACCACACGGCCGCACGCCGAGCCGAGCAGCTGCACGCACTGGTCGGCCAGATGGCAGCGGAGCCCGGGGCACGCGCGTGACGCTTCAGTCGCACGGCGCCACGCTGGGCGACGACGAGCTGGCGCAGGAGATCCGCTCGCTCGCGCCCTGGTTTCACAATCTGCACCTGCCCGGCGGCCGCCAGACGGCGCCCGACCACCCGCTGGGCGACTTTCCCGCCTTCAAGTGGGAGCAACTGGCCCCGCACCTACCCGAGGACATGAGCGGGCTGAGCGTACTCGACATCGGCTGCAACGCGGGCTTCTACGCGCTCCGGCTGGCGGCCCGAGGCGCTCGTGTGCTGGGAGTGGACGTCGATGAGCACTACCTGCGCCAGGCGCACTGGGCGCGGGAGCGGTTCGGCTTGTGCGAGGACCAGATCGACCTGCGGCGGATGCACGTGTATGAGCTGGCTCGGCTGGAGGAGACGTTCGACATCGTGCTGTTCATGGGCGTGCTCTACCACCTGCGCTACCCGCTGCTGGCGCTCGACATCGTCGCCGGCCGGGTGCGTGAGCGGCTGATCCTCCAGACGCTCACCATGCCCGGGGACGACGTGCTCGAGGCTCCGGAGGATCTTCCCATTCACGCGCGGGCGGCGATGCGGGAGCCGGGCTGGCCGGCCATGGCCTTCATCGAGCACGCGCTCGCCGGCGACCCGACGAACTGGTGGGCGCCCAACCAGGCGTGCATCGAGGCGATGCTGCGCAGCGCCGGGCTCGAGCCGCGGGAGCGCCCGGGGCACGAGATCGTCGTTGCCCACCGCACGGGCCTGCCGCGGATGCCGGATGAGCTGCGAACGATCTTGGGACCAGATCGCTAGCCGGATCTGCTCGACCCTCGCCTGCCGTCGAACGCGCCGGCCGCCCCGTCCTTCTCGGAGGGGCTGTGATCAGCGCTGGCTGGTGGTGGCGCAAAAGCGAAGCGCGGTCAGGGCTATGGCCTGTGCGCACGCGACGAGGTCGGTGATCTTTACGGACTCGGCGGCCGTGTGGGCGAGGTGGAGGTCGCCGGGACCGAAGCAGATGGTGGGGATCCCCGCTTCGAGGATCAAGGTTGCGCCGTCGTGCCAGTTGTCCATCCCGCCAAGGCTGGCCGGGAGGCCGGCGGCGCGGGCGCCGGACAGGGCCGTCGTCACGATCGGCTCGTCGATCGCCACCTGCGCCGGGGGGACCCCGCCGGTTGTCCATTTGATTTGTGGCGGGTGCTCGGCGAGCCACGGATCGGACGCCGCCGCCCGAGCGATCCAATCGGCGAATTCGCGCTCGACGTTCGCCCCCCAGCCGTGTTCGTCGGCCTGTTCGGGCAGGTACTCGATGTGGCAATCCAGCCGGCAGCTTGAGGGGTGAGAGACGATCCAATCGCCTCCGTGGATGCCGGTCGGGACGCAGTCAGCCGCCGACAGGTAGGGGTGGCGGGGCCGCAGCGACCACTCTTCGCGCAGGCGGCGGATCGCGTCGAGAACGATCGCCATCTTCTCGATCGCGTTGACCGCGCCGCCTGCCGCGTGATGGCGTGCCGGCAGGCCGGCATGCCCAGCTCGGCCCGGCACGGTGATCGTGGCCAGGAGGCTGCCCCGGCACGCGACCCAGACGTCGAGGCCCGTCGGCTCGGTGACGATCGCAGCGTCGGCGCGCAACGTGCGGGCGGACACGAGTCCGCCGGCACCGGTGGACTCCTCGTCGGTGACGGTGTTGAGGATCAGGTCGCCGGCCAGCTGCACGCCCAGCTCGGCGAGCACCCCGGCCGCGAACACCATGCAGGCGACGCCGCCCTTCATGTCGCACGCCCCGCGGCCATGCACCGCGCCGTCGACGACCACGGCGGCGAACGGGTCGTGCCTCCAGGCGTCCAGTGGTCCCACGTCGACGACGTCCACGTGCCCGTTGAGCAGCAGCGAGCGGCCGTTGCCGGCACCGGGAAAGCGCCCCACCAGCTGCGGACGCCCGGCGAACGTGAACCCGTCGGGGAGCATCGGGTGCCCGGCGCCCACCGCCGGATCGGGCTCAAAGATCTCGACCGACGCCCCGGCGGATCGCAGGCGCGCACCGAGGTAAGCCTGCAGCGCCGCCTCCTGACGGGCGGGCGCCCCGGGTACGTGGGTGGTCGTGTCAAAGCGGATCAGCGTCTGCAGGAGGTCGATGAGCTCGCCCTGGCGACTGGCGATCGCATCGCAGATCATCTGTTCTCGCTGGTCTCCCATCCCGAGCTTGCATCTTGCCTGCAGCGCCACTGACTGTGCAAAGTCAGTCTTGACGTATGCGTGAGGTCGGAATCCCCGAGTTGCTGACGATCGGCGACGAACAGGTGTGACGGCCTCGACGCTGCGCTACGACGCACTATCGCATCGTGGTGGCTGCTGCTGCTCCAGGTCGGCGGCGGATCGAAGCGATCATCGCCGACCCGACGCTACCAGCGCGGTGTGCTCTGGCCGGGGCATCACGCGCCTCGCTCGGTCTCCGGCACGACTGCGTCGCTTGTAACCCGGCAGCGCAGCGCATCAGGCCCTTCTCGGCGCGGTGAGGAACTGCCGGTTTGCCGACCGGCCCGCCACTGCGGCTTATCGTTGGGGGTGCTCGCCGTGTGGTGCGCCTGGGCCGGGCGGGAGCTCGATCTCTCCGCGCGCGGCATAGTTGCCGCAGCGGTCGCAGCGGAGGTCCGGGCCGATGTTGCCTGCGCAGCCGGCGTGAAGGGTGAGTCGGGGTGGGCCGCCCGGGGTCGGGTAGTGCCGGTCGCCCCATTTCATGAGCACGATCAGGGCGGGCCCGAGTTCGCGTCCCTTGTCGGTGAGCACGTACTTCGGCCGGCCGGGCCGCTCCGGGTCGGGAACGCGTTCGAGCAGCCGTTCGTCACACAGGCGCTTGAGCCGGTTGGTGAGGACGTTGGAGGCGATCCCGAGCTTCGCCTGGAACTCCTCGAAGCGCGTGAGGCCGACGAGGGCGTCGCGGAGGATCAGCAGTGTCCAGCGCTCTCCGATGACCTCTAGTGATCGGGCGATCGAGCAGACCTGGTCGGGATAGTCGCGTTGGAGCACGTCCCCCATCATATCCAACTTGCTTGACAAAAGTCGGTGCCCTCGGTTAGTCTGACTTGTGTCAAGCAAGCTGCCCCTTGAGGAGACGTCATGACACGCAGGGCCTTGATCCTGATCTCGCTGCTGCTGGCGGCGTTTGTGATCAATCTCGACACGACGATCGTCAACGTCGCGTTGCCATCGCTGGTGGCCAGCTGCACGCGTCAGACTCGCAGTTGCAGTGGGTGGTGGACGCGTTTAGCTTGCTGTTCGCCGGCTCGGTGCTGGGCGCCGGGAGCCTGTCTGACCGGTTCGGGCGCAAGGGGATGCTGCTCGCCGGTCTGTCGGTGTTCGGTCTCGCGAGCCTGGCCGGCGGGTTGATGGACAGCGTCGGCGGGTTGATCGCGGCACGCTGTGTGATGGGCGTCGGGGCGGCGATGGTGTTCCCGGCGACGCTGTCGCTGCTCACAAACGTGTTTATCGATCGCCGGGAGCGGGCGCTGGCGATCGGGTTATGGGGCGCGATCACGGGCGCCGCGATCGCGCTGGGGCCGATCGTCGGCGGGTGGCTGCTGGAGGTCTCAGACTGGCGCAGCATCTTCTTCGCGCTGGCGCCGATCGCCGCGCTCGCGGGGGTCCTGGTCGCCGGGTACGTCCCGGCCTCACGCGACCCGGACACGCCGCGCCCCGACCGCGCCGGCTTTGCCTTGTCGACCGCGACGATCGGGCTGCTCATCTACGTGATCATCCAAGCACCGACCTACGGGTGGGCAAGCGCCCGCACGATCGCCAGCTTCGCGCTGACCGCGGTGCTGGCGGCGGCGTTCGTGGCCTGGGAGCGGCGCACCGCGCAGCCGATGCTCGACCTGAGCCTGTTCGCTAACCCGCGGTTCACCGCGGCCAGCGTCTCGGTCGCGATCTCGTTCTTCGCGCTGTCGGGGTTCATCTTCCTGGTCACCCAGTACTTCCAGTTCCTCAAGGGCTACGGCCCGCTGTCTACCGGCGTGCGCCTGCTGCCGGTCGCATCCTTCGTCGCCATCTCCTCGATCCTCGGCACCAAGCTGACCGTGCGGCTGGGCACCAAGCTGATCGTCGCCTCCGGCCTGGCCTCGATGGCCGCGTTCTACCTCTGGGTATCGAGTTCATCAGTCACGACCGGCTACGCGACGATCGCCGCCCAGATGGTCGTGCTCGGCACCGGCATGGGCCTCACCAGCGCGCCCGCCACCGAAGCGATCATGAGCGTCGTGCCGCCAGCCAAGGCCGGCGTCGGGTCAGCAGTCAACGACGCCACCCGACTGCTCGGCGCCACCCTCGGCGTCGCCGTGATCGGCAGCGTGTACGCGTCGCTGTACGCCAGCCGGCTCACCGGCGCGCTTCCCACCGGACTGACCGCCACCCTCGACCGCCGCGCCCACGCCTCAGTCGGCGCCGCCCTCACCACCGCCGCCAAACTCGCCCACACCAGCCACCCGCTGCTCGCCTCAACCATCCACAACGCCGCTACCTCAGCCTTCTTCCAAGGCTTTCACACGGCCAACTACCTCGCCGCGGGCATCGCCACCGCCGGCGCCGTGATAGCGCTGGCGCTACTGCCCGCCCACCCAACAACCAACCACGACGACACCCCCGCGCTCCCCACCCTCAGCACCCCGGCCGCCGCCGCCCCCCACAGCTAACCACCCCCAAGCGACACGCCACAACACACCATGAGCAATCAGCAATTCATATCGAGAGCCGAGCGTCACTATGCGACCGGCCTGACGCGCGAGAACATCGAGTCGGCCCTGAGAGCAGCCGGAAAGAACCCTCGACGGCTCTCACCGGCGGACCTCGCGCCGCTCGAGGATTTCCATTCGCTCGGCCGGATCGCGACCCAGCAGCTGGTCCAGCTCGCGGGTGTGGGCGCCGATGACCGGGTACTCGATGCCGGTACCGGGATCGGTGGGACGGCGCGCCTGCTGGCCGGGGCCGGCTGCCACGTCACCGCGGTCGACCTCACCGCCGAGTACTGCGAAACCGCCGACTGGCTCAACACCGCCGCTGGCCTCAGCGCCCGCATCGAGGTCCGCCGCGCCGACGTGACCGAGCTCCCATTCGCCGACGGCACATTCGACGTCCTTATCAGCCAGCACGTCCAGATGAACGTCGCCGACAAGTCACGCCTGTACGCCGAGGCGCGGCGAGTGCTCACGCCGGGCGGCCGCCTCGCGCTCTGGGACGCCACCGCTGGGCCACAGCAGCCAATCACCTTCCCGGTCCCGTGGGCGACCGATCCCCGGGACAGCCACCTGATCACCCCCGACGCGCTTCGCGAGACGACTGCAGGCGCCGGCTTCGCGGTCACAGCCTGGAACGACCTCACCGATGCAGCGGCCGAAGCGATGCGCGCGTTCCTCGCCGCACCGCCGGATCCACTCGGCCTGCACGTCTTCGTGCCCGACTTCGCCAAAAAGGCAGCAAACCTCGTCGCCGACGCCGAGCAGAACCGCATCCGCCTCATCCAGGCCGTGCTCATCGCGCAGTGATGCACGCGCGCTCGCTCCAGCTCCGGTTCAACTTTCACTCCCCCAACATCCACCGAGAAGCTGAGAGACGGGTGGATCTAGGCGGCGCTGGGGGGTGCGCCGGCGGTCTCGAGGCCGAGTTGGCCGGAGATGTTTTGGACGCTGTTGGCGAGGTGTTTTTCGACGGCTTGTGCGGCGCGTTGGGGGTCGTGAGCCTTGCAGGCCGCGAGGATTTCGCGGTGTTCGGCGTCGAGTCGTGCTGTGGCGCCGTCGTGCGCGGCGTATACGTGTAGGTAGGCCTTGGTCGCGTCGCGGAGGTCGGCGATGAGCTTGGTGAGGCGGGGGCGCCCGGCGAGCTTGTAGAGAGTGTTGTGAAATTGTTGGTTGAGGGTGACGTAGCGCTCTGGGTCGGTGCTGTCGCGCATTTCGTCGAGGATCGTTTCGAGCTCGGCGGCGTCCTCGTCGCTGATGCTCTCGGCGGCCTTGGCGGCGGCAAGTGCCTCGAGGGGTGCGCGGATCTCGTAGACCTCGCTGAGGTCGGCGGCGGTGGGGATGAATACGGTGGCGCCGCGCTGAGCGTCGATGCGGACCAGGCCTTCGCGCTGGAGGAGGTAGAACGCTTCGCGCACGGGGGTGGTGCTGACGCCGAAGCGCTTGGCGAGCTCGAGTTGGCGCAGTCGAGTGCCGGGCGCGAGCGCGCCTCTGCTGATGTCGCCGCGGAGGCGATCGGCCACCGCCTCCGCGCGGGTGGCCGCCCCAAGCGCGTTATCGCTTGCGTGTTCCTGAGCGCTTGCCACTTCTCGCAGGATACCGGCTTGACAGGACTATTTCGATTCTGCACAATGCAAAATGCAAATTCGCCGGGACGGAGAGGGAGATGGCCGTGGGTTTGGTGAGCTATATGACTTCAAGGCCCGGGACGTCTGATTGGCGCCCGGCGGTGCTGGTGAACGAGCTGGTCGTTGACGCCGAGTTGCTCGGGGCGCGGTTGTGGCCCGGACGCGAGAGCGCTGCGTTTGGCTCGGTGCGGGCGCTGTTGGCGCTTGAGCCTGGTGAGTTGGAGCGACTGGTCGAGGCCGCGGCGAACGCTCGTGATGAGGTCGTGGGTGGGGTTGGCGAGGTGGCATTTGGGCCGCCGGTCCCCGATCCCGACAAGATTTTGTGTCTCGGCTTGAACTATCGCCAGAAGGCGGCCGATGTGAGGATGGCGGTGCCCGAGGCGCCCGTGCTGTTCGCCAAGTTCCGTAATTGCCTGGTCGGTTCCGGCGCCCCAATCGTGCTGCCGGCGGCGAGCACGATGGTCGACTACGAGGGCGAGCTGGCGGTAGTTATCGGCCGGCGCGCCAAGCACGTTGCCGAGCGCGACGCGCTCGCCTACGTCGCCGGGTACATGCCGTTCAACGACATCAGCGCGCGTGATCTGCAGTTTCAGACCCCGCAGTGGACGGCGGGCAAGGCGCCCGACACGTTCGCGCCGTGCGGTCCGGCGCTCACGCTCGCCTCAGACGTCGAGAACGTGCACGCGCTGACCCTGGCCACGCGACTGAATGGCGTGGCCGTACAGCAGGCCAGCACCTCTCAGATGATCCTGTCGGTCGCGGCGACGATCGCGTTCATCTCGCGCACCATCACGCTGGAGCCGGGCGACATAATCGCCACCGGCACCCCATCGGGAGTCGGGCTGTCCGCCAAGCCGCCGGTGTTCTTGAAGGAGGGCGACTTGGTTGAGGTCGAGATCGAGTCGCTCGGCGTGCTCTCCAACCCGGTGATCGGTGAGCCCACGAGCGTGTCCGGCGCGGTCGAGGCGACCGCAGCCGCCTGACCATCGATGGAGACGAGACATGACGGCGATGACACCCAACGGCGCCCGTCCCGGCGCGGTGAGCCCGGAACGGGAGAGGACGCGATGAACGGCGAGGAGATCTACGACGTCGCGATCGTCGGCTACGGCCCGGTCGGCGAGATGGCGGCGATCCTGCTCGCCCTCCGCGGCCGCCGCGTGATCGTGTTCGAGCGCTGGCCGGCCATGTACCCGCTGCCGCGCGCGGTGTTGTTCGATCACGAGATCGGACGTGCGCTGCAGTCGGTCGGCCTGGCCGACGAGGCGCGCGCGATCAGCGAGCCCGGCGTGACCTACGAGTGGATGAATGCTCGCGGCGAGCGGCTGCTGTTCTTTGACTGGACCCAGCCCGGCCCGTCCGGGTGGCCCACGGCCAACATGTTCTCCCAGCCGGATCTCCAGCAGGTGCTGGACCGCAAGGCGAAGTCGCTCGCCGGCGTCGAGGTCCGGCAGGGCTGGCTTGTGGAAAGCGTCGAGGACCGCGGCGACGAGGTCACGGTCATCGCACGGAAGGGCGAGGAGGAAAGACCCGGTCGTTTCGCGGCGACCGGCGAGCCGGTGTCCGTGCGCGCGCGGTACGTGATCGGGGCCGACGGCGCTAACAGCTTCGTGCGCGAAGTGATGGGCGTCGGGATGACCGATCTGGGGTTCTCCTATGACTGGCTGATCGCGGACGTGATAGAGCGCGAACCGCGGGTTTGGGATCCGCCGCTGCAGCAGTTCTGCGACCCGGCGCGGCCGACCACCAAGGTGTCGGGCGGTCCGGGCCGGCGGCGCTGGGAATGGATGCTGCTACCGGGCGAGACCCGCGAGAGCTTCGAGGACGAGGCGATGGCGTGGGAGCTCCTGCAGCGCGACGGCCTGACTCCGGCCAGCGCGACCCTCGAGCGCGCGGTCACCTGGACCTTCCGCGCCCGGTGGGCCGACAACTGGCGTAAGGGACGGCTGCTTCTGGCCGGCGACGCGGCGCACCTGATGCCCCCGTTTGCCGGTCAGGGGATGTGCTCGGGTATGCGCGACGTGTTCAATCTGGCCTGGCGGCTTGACCTGGTTCTTGACGGCAAGGCGCCCGATGCGCTGCTGGACGCCTACACGCCCGAGCGCTCGCGCCACCTGCAGCACGCGATCATGTTCTCCGTCGACCTCGGGCGGGTGATCTGCATCACCGACCCGGACGCCGCGGCCGGGCGCGACGCGCAGATGATCGCCGCGCGCGACAACCCGGCGCTGGCGCCGCCGCCACCCCCGCCGCCACGGTTGGGCGCCGGCGGCACCTTCCGCGACGAGGATTCCGCAGGCGGGTTCCTGTTCATCCAGGGGCGCGTGCAGCACAGCGGGCAGACCGGGCTGTTCGACGACGTTGTTGGCCGCGGGTTCGTTCTGATGGCCTACGGCCTCAACCCAGGCGACCAGCTCAGCGATCAGGCGCGGGCGCTGCTCGAGTCACTCGGCGGCCGTGTCATCGCGGTCGCGCCGAACGGCGATACCCCTGGCGCGGTGGTCGATCTCGACGGCACGTACGGTGAGTGGTTCGCCGAGCAGCACGCCAGCGTGGTGCTGGTCCGGCCGGACTTTTACGTCTTCGGCACCGAGCCGGACCTGGCTGGTGCCGAACGGCTCCTGACCGACCTTGGCGAGCAGCTCAGCCGCGAGCTGATCGCTGTTTAGAAGGTGAACGAATGAGGTTGCTCAGCTATCAATCAAACGGCGCGTGGCGCTCGGCGCTCGCGGTCGGCGAGCACGTCGCCGACACCGAGCAGCTCGCCCGCACCGCGGCGTGGAGCGACGAGCGGCGGGCGGCGCTGAACGCGAACCGGGCCGTGCTAGCACTCGCGCCCGAGCGCCTCCACGAGCTCTCGGAGACGCTCCACACCCGGGCCGAAGAGCTGGGGGCCGGAGGGGCGCTGCTGGCGCGCGACGGGTTGCGACTGGGCCCGCCGGTGCCCGACCCTCAGAAGATCATCTGCCTCGGGCTCAACTACCGCGACCACGCCGCGGAGGCCGGGCTGCCCGAGCCGGCGGCGCCGATGTTCTTCGCTAAGTGGGCCAACTCGCTGATCGGACCGGCCGACGCGATCGTTCCCCCGGCCGGGGTGGAGAAGATCGACTATGAGGCCGAGTTGGCCGTGGTGATCGGCAAGCGGACGCACAACATCGCGCCCGAGCAGGCGCTCCACTACGTGGCCGGGGCGATGGCGTTCAACGATGTCAGCGCGCGGGAGCTGCAGATGGCCAACCAGCTCTGGACCGGTGGCAAGGCGATTGACACCTTCGGGCCGTGCGGGCCAGCGCTGGTGCTGCTCGATGAGATCGACGATCTGCAGAATCTCGCGGTCCGCGCGCGGGTCAACGGACAGACTGTGCAGGACGGCACGACCGCGTCGATGATCTTCCCGGTGGCCGACACGATCGCGTTCCTTTCGCGGATCATGACGCTGGAGCCCGGGGACATCATCGCCACCGGCACCCCAGCCGGCGTTGGCAACTCACGCGACCCGCAGCTGTTCCTGCATCCCGGCGACACCGTCGAGGTGGAGATCGAGCGGATCGGCACGCTGCGCAACCCGGTCACTCAATCACAGTGAAACCAACAGTTCCTTTTGAAGGAGGAGTTCGCCTTGTTCAGCACCACGACCGTCCTGACCCCGCCGCTTCACCATGTCAACCTGAAGACCACCAGGCTGCAGGAGATGATCGACTGGTACGGAACGGTGGTCGGGCTCCAGCCGACTTTCCAGTACGACGGCGGGGCGTGGCTGACCAACGACGACGCCAACCACCGCCTGGCGCTCCTGAGCGTCCCCGGGCTCTCCGATGACCCCGACAAGGTCGCCCACACCGGCATCCACCACACTGCGTTCGAGTACGCCGACCTCGGCGAGCTGCTGGACACCTACGTCCGCCTCACCGGCAGCGGGATCGTTCCCCATGGCTGCCTGGATCACGGCATGACGATGTCCTTCTACTACGCCGATCCGGACGGCAACAGCGTCGAGCTGCAGGCCGACAACTTCGGCGACTGGGAGAAGTCGACCAAGTTCATGCGCACCGCACCCGAGTTCGCCAACGACCCGATCGGCGTCCACGTCGAACCCGACCAGCTCGTCGCCGCGAGACAAGCCGGCGCCACGCTGGAGGAGATCCACGAGCGCGCCTACGGCGGCGAGTTCACGCCCGACCGGCCACTGGACCTACGTCTCCCCTCGTCAGGGCGCGACCGCAACCGCTAACGAGCATGAACGCCACTATCCAGCTGCGGGCGTTGTGGAGCCGTCGCCCGCGCGCCGACAGGACACCCAGCTTGCGCGGTACATGGAGTGGCTGGCCGAGCACCGCGGGCTCAGGTTCGGCGGCTATCACCAGCTGTGGGCCTGGTCGGTCGATGACCTCGAGGGCTTCTGGTCCTCGATCTGGGGGTACTTCAACGTCCACGGGCCTACGCCATACGGGCGGCCGCTTGACGAGCGGACGACACTGGGCGCGCGCTGGTTTGGGGGCGAGCTGACATGGGCGAGTTGCGCACTATGACCGCCCGGATCGCGGCCGGGCTGCGGGCGCAGATCAACCCTTCGGTGTAACTACTTCCCTACCGGATGTAGACGCCGAAGAAGTCTCGGTCGTCGGCCGTCAGGTAGCGCTGCGGGGAGCGATCCATGCTCGAGAGCAGGTTGGCGGCTTCGCTGGCGCCGGGATGCCGGTAGGTGATGAAGCTGGTCCAGTAGGTATTGATGTCGAGCTCCATCGCGCGTACCGCCCCGGCCCGGCGCAGGACCCCGGCCAGTGACCCGACCGTCATGTCGTTGGCCGCGGCGTAGATCAGGTTGCCGTGGCGGTCGATCCCGAGTCCGGAGCGCCATACCCGGATCGCGTTGCCGAGCGTCGCACCCCACTGCGGCCCGTCCGATAGGTTCGGGTTGAGCTGGCCGTGGTCGACGATCAGGGGCAGGTTCTGGCGGGCATAGACGATGGTCGGCCCCGCCACCGGACCGCCGGTCCAGGCCCTCACGTCCACGTTGCCACTCCGGTAGCGCAGGATCGTCGCCAGGCCGTCCTTGAGCGGCGCGTACGTGTGCCTGCCGCTAGTGAACCCGCCGCCCGAGTCCTGCAGCTTAAAGCCACTGTTGAACGTAGCGACGAGGCGGCTGCGAAGCTCGGACGGAACCTCCATCGGGCCTCGGGAGGTCATCGGCACGCTGGGCTCGAGCCGGCCGGGATAGAGCCACACCGAGGTGCGGGTGCGGTTGATCCATGCCACTCCGGCGACGTTCTGGGGGTACAGCGCTTCGGGCCGGAACTGCGTCACCAGTACCGGTGGTCGGCTCCCGCCTGTGGAGAAGGTCGGATGCCAGACGCCCTCGCCGGGCAGGGCAGGTTGGATCACCGCGCGAATGCGCGGTGGGTGGTACGCGGCTCGAGCGCGGGCTCGCGCTCGCGCGGCGACCACCCCTGGCAGCTGAGGCAGCGCGCGCAGCGCCGGGCCGCCGGTGGCCGGCGCGTTCAGGGAGTAGTAGACGTTCTCGACCTGGTTGACGAGGCTGCGCGCGCCGTTGTCGCGCATCCACTCCACGGTTTTGATCGAGAGGCTCGAGTCCGACGGCCGCGTGAGCATCTTCGCGTAGGAGACGAGCGCGGGGAGCGCCAGCAGAGCCGCCGCGATCAGCGCGATCCGACGCCCGCGCCGGGGGCGAGACCGACGATGACCCAGTTCGCGGGTCGGCGGGCGGCGCCGCGGCGGGGAGCGCACTGGAGATCGGGTCGGGGTCAGCATCGCGGGGATCGTTCCAATGGCCTCAACGCGAGACCTAAGCGAAGGCTGAGAGGTCGCTCATCAGCCGAACTGCTCGTGAGATGCCCCTCATAAAGCACACAGCGGAGCTTGATTGAGCACCCTTAGCGTGACCATCGATGACGTCTGTGAGGCGAGCTTCAGTCGTGCCGGAGCTGGCTCAGAGCAGCGCGGTGACGGCCGTCGGGTCGGCTGCTACCTGCGATCCGCTCGAGTTCCCGTCCACGCTCGCACACGCCCCGACCGGTGCGGATGGCCGATGAGGCACGCCTGACCGGTATGAGCTGGCGGCTGCGCTTGGGGAGCGGGAATCGAGGGGGCGGCATGCAACGCGGACTGCCCGCTCGCTCGACCCTGATGACGGCACCGGTGGATCTGCTGAGGCTCGAATGCGGCGATGGATCGTCAGCAGCGAGCAACCCGAGCAGGTGACTCGGGGCGGCGAGCGCCTTCGATGTAGCCTCGACTCGCATGCCGGCCTTTGGCGCACGGTGACGGTCACGAAAGCTGCCCTGGTGACGCTGTTGGCGGCGCTGGCTATCGGTGGCTGCGCCGCGGCCTCAACCCCCCGAAACGGGGCGATCCAGTCAACGCCGTCCGCGCTTGCCCGCACCACCGGGGGACCGCCCGCGCATGTGGCCGTGATCCTGATGGAAAACGAGGAGTACCGGGACATCATCGGCTCGTCGGCGACGCCGTACATCAATTCGCTCGCACGGCGGTACGCGCTCGCGACGGAGATGTACGCGATTAGGCACCCGTCGCTGCCCAACTATCTGGCGCTGACCGGCGGATCGACCTTCGGGGTCGACAGCGACTGCACCGACTGCGCCGTCCGAGCTACGAGTCTGACGGACCAGCTTGACCGGCGCGGCATCTCGTGGAAGGCGTACATCGAGGACCTGCCCGCCCGCTGCTTTACCGGTGCCGGGGCCGGCGAGTACGCCAAGAAACACAACCCATTTGTCTACTACACCCGCGTGATCAACCATCCCGCGCTGTGTGCGCGAGTCGTCTCCCTCGATCAGCTCGGCAACGACGAACGCGCTCACGCTCTGCCGAGATTCATCTGGATCACTCCCAACCTCTGTCACGACATGCACGACTGCAACCCCGTAGCCGGGGATCGGTTCCTCGCTGAACTGCTTCCGGGACTGCTCAACGCCCTTGGCCAAAACGGCCTGGTCTTTCTTACCTGGGACGAAGGCTCAACCGACGCGGGATGCTGCCGGCTGGCGTCCGGAGGGCACATCGTCACGATCGTCGCCGGGCCCGGAGCCCGCCCGCGCGCGCGAATGCGCACGCCGACTGACCACTACTCGGTTCTGCAAACGATCGAGGACCTGCTCGGCGTGCCGCGCTTGCGAGGCGCCGCGTGCTCCTGCACGCCTTCGCTCCAGCCGCTCCTGCGATCCGGGCGCTGAGCGCCACGGTGGGCCACCTCTCCTCACGGAGCGCGACCCATACAGCCCGTCATGCATCCACGCCGGCAGGCAGCGTAGCGTGGCGACAGCATCGCGGCTGGTCGCGTGACGGAGTCCCGGCGAGACGACGATCAGGCCGCCAGCCGTCGCCGCGCCTTCTGCACCGAAGGCAGCGCAGCCTTGGCCTTGGCGAGAGGACGAGCGCGAAGGTCCACCCCGGCGGGCTTCTTCGCGATTGTGATCTGCTCGCCGGTCGCGGGATTGCGGCCCTGACGAGCCTTCTGTGCTGGTTTGACACGGACGGTCAGTTGCACCAGGCCGCCAATCCGCACCTTCTGGGCGTTTCCGAGCTCCTCGAGGACAACCTGCTCGAGCGCCCCGAGAACTCGCTTGGCATGGGCGCGGCTGACATCGGCGCGGTCAGCGACGGCGTCGGCGAGCTGTAGCTGGGTTAGCGGCAAAGGAACTCCTCTCTAGAACGATGGGGCCGCACAGCACCTAAAGTGAACCTGTCGCGGCGGACAACACCACCCACTCGCGGTTGCTTGCTTGTGCCGTCGCCCAGTCGCGAGCGTCGGACCGCGAGATCTACGGGGCGCAGCGCTTGACACGTTTGACTCCGCGATGGAGCGAGACGATGACCGGCAGCGATGTACGGCTTCGCGAAACGGCGCTGGCGGCGTGGGGGCCGACCGCTGTGCAACAGTGCCGAGTCAACTCCCGGACAGGAGACGAGAAGTGAGCGACAGTAAGAAAGTGACCCCGCAGGAGGCTCACCGCATTGGCGATGAGATCGGCGTGGACTGGAGTCGGTTCGACCTCGAGCAGTTCCGCGCTGGGCTGGAGGTGGAGTTCGAACATGGCTCCCACGACCCCCAGACCGACGTGACGCGGGATGACCCGATCCTCACGGGCAAGATCGCCCTCGCGCACATGAAGGAATTTCCGGACTACTACGAGCGCCTCGAACGCATGGAACAACAGGCAAAGCGCGACTGGAACGCTAAGCAGAAGACCGACTGACGGGCCCGATCGGACTTGCGCGCGAAAGCACGCGGCAGCTCGGAACGTGATCTAAATCAGCAGACAGGTTGCGCATCCCGGCTGCTGCTCCCTCACAACCTCGGCGTTCCGACCTGCCGGGACCGTCACAACGACATGATCACGCGAGCTGCCGTCGGCGTGAGCGCGACTGGTTGAGAACGCCCGACAGCCTCGAACGAGAGGAGTCGTCAGCTCAGCAGCCTGGTGGACCACTCTCTCGCGACAAAGGAAGCTCAGCGCCGACGCGGCCGGCGAGCAAGACGTCGGACTTGCGGTCCTTATCGATGAGGCAGGATCTGTCCTCCAAAGAACTGGCGTCGCTCTGAGCGATCGCTCATGCGGCTGCTCGGGACGAGTGGCGGGTGCTGTTCGGCTTCGCCGGTCTTCCCAGCCTCCGCGGATCCTCGCCGAAGCGAAGTCGTACGCCGAGCGGACCCGGTACATGAGGATCCAGGAGCTCGACCCCGATGTTGTAGCCGAAGCGCTGGCGATCCCGGCACTGCTCGAGGGCGCTCCGTGGGCCGACGACGGCGATGCAGGCAACTCGTCTGAGTGTGGTCCCAACGCGCCTGTCCCGAAGGCCGGCGAGCCTGGGTCCGGCGCGTGCCTCTTGATCGCCAAGGGGCTCATCTACGCACCGCAGCATGGGGTCGTGGCGTTCACCGTCCCCGGAATGGCCGCATTCA
Source organism: uncultured Actinomycetota bacterium (assembly GCA_963787595.1). Classification (GTDB taxonomy): domain Bacteria; phylum Actinomycetota; class Thermoleophilia; order Solirubrobacterales; family Solirubrobacteraceae; genus Palsa-465. The sequence continues at coordinate 659,333 of CAWBDE010000005.1, read as the reverse complement.
TCATCCGACAGATCGACAGCCAAGGTCTCTTTGCCTGACTGATGGGGCGAGAGGGGGCGCCGCCGCTCCCTAGCGTCTCAGGATCGAGGAGTTGCTATCCGGAGCCTGTTGCCGTCCGGGTCTTCGACGTCGACCTCGCGCCCAGCAAGACCCTCCTCGTCGACGGGGATTCCCAACTCCGTCGAAACGGCGTCGATGTCTTTGACATTCAAATGGATGAGCGTGTCCGGTCGCGCGTCTCCTTTGTGCTCGGAGAGATAGAGCCGAACGCGTCCGCGAGCAACCGACACGAACAACGGGAAGCCGGGCTCGAACTGGTGCTCCCACTGTTTGCGGAAGCCCAGGCGTTCGTACCACCCCACGGCACGCGCGGCGTCCTCGACATACAGGACGGGGATGACCTCTTCGTCCACGCGACCCAACCTATCGCGCCGGAAGGGTAGCGGCCCGACACCGTGTTCCCGCCGACACACGTAGGAGCACGAAGGCAGGCGCCACCGCCCCGCGGGGCGCAATTTCAAGTGGTATGGCTCGAGCTTCGAGCGACAAGCCACGCCGTCGCGATCCCCAGCGCGATAGCCACGACCGGAATCGGACACCACCAGTGCTCCCAGAGCGCGCTGAAACCGTGACTGCTCTCCCGTCCGGACCAGAACATTCCGACGAGGACAAGTAGCGCCCCGACCGAATATCCAAAGCGGCGCATACGATCAGTCTAGAAGCCGTCGCAGACCAGTCAAGGGTTGCCGCCCCGTTCCTCCACCACCCGGCCGCGCTCCACCGCGCCTTTACGCCGGGGGAGTCCTCGTCGCCGGGCTCGCCCGGCCTGCCCGGCCTGCCCGGCCGGACGGCGGCCCTCGGCGGCGACGCGCCAGCGGATGTGGCCCGGGCTGGCCACCGCGTGACGACCTCGCTGAGGGCCGAGCCTCGTCAGGGGATGTGTAATCGTTAACGGGTGGCAAGGCTCCCGTGCCCATAGCGATTGTGGGATCTCCAGCACGTCGCTCGAGCGCGTTTCCGGGGAGCGGACGCCCTCGGGCGAGCGTGTTGGCGGTGATGGGCGCGGCGGTGCTGGCCTGCGTCGGGGTGCTCGCTTGCGCCGGGCCGGCTCGAGCCGCGGGGAGCCGGGCACAGCCGGCGGTGCTGGCGGTTTGGGGATTGATCGACCGAGGCAATCCGCTGAGTGGAGCCGACGTCCGCGTGTATGCGGGCGCACCACGAGGGGTCAGCCTGTCCGGTCGGGGGCTGGCTGGACCGCCGCTGGCGCAGATCAACGGAGTGCGGGCGCGGAGGACCGCGGCTACCGGTGTGGCGTTGCTGGCGTTCAAGCGGTTGCCGCGCGAGTTCACGGTCGTGGTGGCCGGCGGTCGGGCGGGCGGTCGTGGCCTGCCGGGAGATCTGGGGGCGGTCGTGCGTGGCTATCACTCGGGCACTGTGGTGTACGTCAATCCGGTCACCACGCTGATCGCTGGGTCGGTTGGGACCAGCGTCGATCGCAGTCGTGCGTCGACGGTCGCCGTGGCCCAGCGGCGGGTTTACCGCCTGTTGGGGATTCCGGGCTGGGAGGACAATTCGGATTTGAGCTACAGCGATCGGTATCTCGATGGCTCCAGGTACCTGGCGGCGGCCCGGCGTGCCGGCGGTATCGGCGCGCTGGACCAGGCATTGCTCCGCGAGGCGCGGCGGGGGGGCCAAGCGCATCGGTTCCTGGAGAGCGGTCGGTTTCGTCGGACCACCTTTGGAGCTTTCGCACCGCGCGCCTCGGCAGCTGTGGCTGGCGCCGGGCCGGTGATTGGCGCAGCGTTCAAGGCGCTGGCTTCCTGGGCTGGCTCGTCGCTGGCCGGCGTGGTGGGTGAGAAGGCGGGGAGCACGGTGCTGGGATGGTTGCTGGCGGCGTTCGGCCTCGACGACAAGCTCCCGGACCCGACGGTGCTCGAGATCAAGCGCCTGGTGCAGGAGCTGGGCACGCAGGTCACCCAGCTGCAGGGCGAGGTGGCCCTGGCCGGATTCAGCACGCTGCTACACCAGACCGATCGCACCACCGGACAGATCAAGCACGCCGTCAGCCAGGTGGCGCTGCTGGCGAATATGCCGGCCAAGGATCCGACCAAGCGCGCGTTCACGCAGACGATCATCGACTACATCGGCACCAACCTGATCGACGCCCCCGAGATCCTCAACCAGCATCTTGGCTCCCAGGTCGCGCTGGCCGACAACCTGATCAAGTCAGCCTCGCGTACGCTCGGTAGGCGAAGGTTCTTCGGCCCAAAGGACTCCGCCGAGGTCAGGAGCATCTATGACTACTTCGCCTCCTACCAGGTCCAGCTGGCGATGCTGCTCCAGGAGTACTTCCACGCCAAGCCGACGGTCTACAGCCCCGCCAACGCCACCGCCAACCTGGAGCGGCTGCGGGGCAACGTCGAGGGCCAGGCCGACTCGCTCAAGCCCGCCGTCCCCGCCAACACCGTGGTTGACACCAAGACCCGCGAGATGTGGATCACCGCTCCCTCCGGAGCGTTCCCGGCCGAGGTTGACCTCGACCATCTCGCCTCGGTCCATTACTACATCAACGCGGGCGCCAGAAAAGAGAGCCCCCACTTCGAACCCCGCCGGTCGCTGTCCGCCACCAGCCTCACCGATGTTCCTCACGGTAACTGGCAGGTGCCGAGCAAGGCTGGGTTCGAGGGGCTGACTGAGGGCTCGACTGGCTCCAGCCCGATCGACTGGCTGCACAAAGAGGCGGGGTTCAGCAAGCAGTTCCTCGAGACTAACGGCGGCACCAAATGGATGCGCGACGGGTTCAACCTGCAGTCAAACGCGCACGGCAATCACGGGTACCTGCGGACGACCTTTTTCAATATCCGGTCGCGTACGACATCCGAGACCCTCATCGAGTTCGACTCCGAACGCGCCCCCAGTTGGCAGGATGCTTTCAGGGCGAACAAGTCCGGTCTGATGTATGTCCGCAAGCTCGCTGCCGACGAGAGCTATTGGTGGTCGGGATGAGGCGGGAACCGCGTTGACGGGTAGGTACTGGCTTTGCGTGGGGCTGCTCGCCTCGGCCGTGGCGTGGGGAATGTGCGGCTTTCCGGCCGGCGCCGTGGCAGCTATCCCTCCCTTGGAGGGCCGCCCGGGAGATGTGACGGCTCTGCAGGTGACGACGCCGGGCCCGGCCCGCGCCGTCTATGGCAGCGATGGCCGAGAGCACGTGGAGTATGACGTGGTGGTCACCAACGCGTTTACGGCCCCGGTCACGCTCGAGTCGCTCACCGTGACCGGCACGAGGAGAACATTGCTGCGGCTGACGGGCAGCCGACTCGCCGAGCATACGCATGAGATCATCGCGGACAAGCCATCGGCTCGTATCCGCCCCTCGGCGACGGTGGTGACCCTGGTGGATGTGGTGTTGCCTCGCTCGGCCGGGCGGACGGTGCCGCGGCGGCTCACCAATCGGATCCATTACGCACTTGCACCCGGCACGAAGTTCCAGGCGCTGATCGGGAGCACGACTGTGCTCGGTCCGGTCGTGTCAACGGCTCGGCGCCGCCCGGTGGTGATCGCCTCACCGTTGCGCGGCTCGGGCTGGCTGGACCTCAACGGTTGCTGCGCTGATCCCACCTCCCCCCACCGCAACTTCGTGCTGTCGGTCAACGGAACCTACGTCACCCCGGAGATGTTCGCAATCGACTGGATCCAGGAGGCCAACGGCGCCTTGGCCCGCGGGGATGGCAGCAAGCTCAGCGACTATCCGAGCTTCGGCGCGCCCATCTATGCCGTCGCGAACGGCACCGTGATATCGACGATCACCAACCGGCCCGAGGTGCCTCCGGGCGCGTCGGCGACCGGCAATCCGACGGTGCAGAAGCCACAAGACTTCGGCGGCAACGAGATCATTGAGAGGATCGGACCGGGCCTGTATGCAGCCTACGAACATCTCCAGACCGGCTCGATCGTGGTCCGCCCCGGCCAGCGTCTGCGCACCGCCCAACCGATCGCCAGGCTGGGAAACACCGGTAACACGACGAATCCGCACCTGCATTTCGGGATTCAGGATGGCCCGAGCCCGGTCACCTCAAATTCGCTGCCCTTCGAGATCGACCACTTCACGCTGGAGGGCACGGTGAGCTCGGACTCGACCCCCACGCACATCATCATCGATGGCTCGCCGCGCCAGGCGCGACGTGCCCATCCTTTGATCGAGTCGATCGTCGCCTTCTAATAGCCCAATGAAGACGATCGGCACCGAGGAGCATTTCGTCACCGACGAGGTGGTGGCGGCGTGGAGCCGACTCGACTCTCCGGCGCGCGAGGACTCGCGGGCCAGCGCCCCTCCCGGGGAGGTGGGGGAGCGGTTGCGCGAGGTCGGAGAGCGCCGGATCGCGGCGATGGACGAGGCGGGGCTGGATGTCCAGGTGATCTCGCTCACCTCGCCCGGCCTCCACAACCTCCCGGCCGACGAGGCCACCCGCCTGCAAGTTGAGTGCAACGACCGCATCGCCGAGCTCGTGAGCCTGCACCCGGATCGGTTCCAGGGGTTTGCCACTCTCGCCAGCCCTGCGCCCGCCGCCGCGGCCCAAGAGCTCGAGCGCGCGGTCACCCAGCTCGGCCTCAACGGAGCCCTCGTCTTCGGCCGCACCGGTGAGCGTAATTTCGACCACCCCGACAACTGGCCGATCTTCGAGGCCGCGGCGTCACTGCGCGCTCCTCTGTATATCCACCCGCAGATCCCGCAGCCGCGGGTCCGGGCTGCGCTGTACGCGGGCTTTGACGACGCTGTCGACAACGCATTCGCCAGCTTCGGCATCGGCTGGCACTACGAGTCCGGCGTGCAGTTCCTCCGGCTCGCACTCGCCGGCGTGTTCGATCGCTTCCCTGACCTCCAAGTCCTGCTCGGCCACTGGGGCGAGGTCGTGCTGTTCTATCTCGACCGGGCCGACGGGCTGGCCATGCAGGCCAAGCTCGCCGAGCCGTTCTCGGCGTACGTTCGCGCAAACGCCTACATCACGGCCGGCGGCGTCTACAGCCAGCGTTACCTGCGATGGGCGGTCGAGGTGGTCGGCTCAGAGCGCATCCTGTTCGCGACCGACTACCCGTACCGGCCCGGTCCCGACGGTGGCGTCGAGCACTTCCTGGCGACCGCGGGGCTCGATCGAGCCGATCAGGAGCGGATCGCCGCCGGCAACTGGGACGCGCTCGTGGCCGGCATCCGGCGCTGACCACGCCCCCAGTCCTCACTCCCGGCGCTGGACGAGCAACAATGCCGTATCGGCTCCCGGACCTTGCTTTTGAGCGTCGACCTCGAGGACTGGCACCAGCTCGTCCGCCGTCGGCTGGGGCTGGCTGACTGGGAGCGCGTTGGCCCCGAGCTGGAGCGCCAGACCGACGCGCTGCTTGAGCTGTTTGACTTCCTGGGGCTGCGGGCGACGTTCTTCGTGCTCGGCCTCGTCGCCCGGACGCGGCCTGAGCTGGTCGCCGAGATCGCAGCGCGGGGACATGAGATCGCCTGTCACGGCGACGCTCACCAGCTCGTGCACCGGCAGACGCCCACCGAGTTCGCCGATGATCTGCGGGCGGCTCGTCACGCCATCAGCGAGTGCACGGGGGCGCTCCCCCGGGGCTATCGCGCTCCGGCATTCTCGATCACCGGGGCTGCCCGGGAGTGGGCGTTTGCGGTGCTGGCCAACGAGGGCTTTGCCTATGACTCGAGCCAGTGCGTGCCGCGCGGCTTTCGCCCACGCTCTGCGAACGAGCCGCTCGGCCCCCACCTGGTGGCGCTGTCGGCGGGTCAGCGGCTATGGGAGCTCCCGGTAGCCGCATGTGAACTGCACAACCTCGTGCTGCCGGTGGGGGGCGCCTCCTACTGGTCGCTGATGCCAGAGCCGCTGACGCTGTGGGCCCTGGGCAAGGCGCCCGAGTACGCGGGGCTCTACCTTCATCCCCATGAGCTCGGACCAGACCCCCTCCGGCTTGACCTGCCGCCCGGCGTTCCGGCGCGACAGCGGGCGCAGGCGGCGGGGCGCACAGGGCGGCGCGAGCTTGCCCGACGACGGACGCCCGCGACGCTGCGAGCGATCGCCGAGCACTTCGACCTGATTCCCTACGGAAAGCTCCATGCCAGCCTCAGCCAACGCTCCCGCGCGGGTACGCCGTCACTTTCAGGCTAACGCCAGCTCCTTCGACGACCTCTACGAGGACCAGAGGCCGCTGACGCGGCTCCTGCGCCCGGGCTTGTTCCGCCGCCGGGCGCTCGCCGTCCGAACCGTTGCCGAGCGCGACGCTCCGCGGGTCCTCGACGTCGGCTGCGGGTCCGGACGAATCGGCGAACACGTCCTCGCGGCCCGCGCCGGGGAGTATCTCGGGATCGACTTCTCAGAGCCGATGATCGATCTGGCGCGCGAGCGGCTGGCGCGCTTCGACGGACGCGTCTCGCTCCTCGCCCAGGACTTCCTCACCTCCGAGATTGCGGGCTCGTATGACGTCATCCTCGGCCTCGGGCTCTTCGACTACCTGCCGGAGCCCCACGTGTTCACCAGGAGGATGTTCGACTTGTGTGCCGACAATGGCTGCCTGGTGGCGTCGTTCCCGCGGTGGTCGCTGGTGAAGGGGCCGGTCCGCAAGTTCCGCTACGAACGGATCAACGACTGCCCGATCTTCAACTACACGCGGCGCGAGCTCGAGCTCCTGCTGGGCGGCTCAGGCTTCGCGCCGCTGGAGATCACGACCCGAAGCAGCGGCCACCTGGTCCGCGCCTATCGCGTCGGAGACGGGGCCTAGCCTCGCGGCGCCCGACGGCCGCCGGCGTTCGTCGGACGGTCGCCTCCCGCTACGGACGATGGACACCCGGCGGCAGCCGCGCTGCCACGCTGAGCCGGTTCCAGGCGTTGATCGCCGCGATCGCGAACAACAGGGCCGCCAACGTGTCGGAGTCGAAGGTGGCGGCCGCTTCCTCGTAGACCTCGTCGGGCACGGGCGCCTCGCCGACGCGGGTGACCGCCTCGGTCAGTGCGAGCGCGGCGCGCTCCGCGGCGCTGAAGAACGGCGCCTCTCGCCACGCGCTCAAGACGTACAGCCGCTGCTCGCTCTCGCCGGCGGCGCGGGCGTCGCGGGCATGCATGTCGATGCAGAAGGCACACCCATTGAGCTGTGAGGCGCGGACCTTGACCAGCTCGTGCAGGCGTGGGTCAAGCTGCGCCGAGACAGTGCGGCCCAGGTGAACCAGATCGCGGTAGGCCGCGGTGGCGTGAGCACGCAGGTCCAGGCGCGCCCCGAGGTGCCCGCTCACCGCCGTGGCGCTCGGATGGCCTGGGTTGCGCGACAAAGCTCGGGCGCGGCGAGCGCCCGCCGGAGGGCGCTCGCCGCGCGGGTGACTCGGCCGAGCGCCGCCGGCGGCGCAATCCGTTCGCGCCGCGCGATGACGGCGCGGAAGGCCGATGCGTCCCGGGAGTAGGAGAGGGAGGACGCGTTCACAGCTAGATCATCCGGCGCCCGGGCGGGGCTCGCGCCGGAGAGCCACCCCGGAGTTAGCCGCCCCGGTCCCGGGGGTTTTCCGCGCTCGAACCCCGCAACGCGGCGGGAAGCGCATCTCGGGAGGCGACGTCCAGCTTGCTGTAGACGTGGCTGAGATGCCACTCCACGGTCTTGGTGGTCACGTACAGCGCGTTGGCGATCTGGGGGTTGGCGCGGCCCGCCGCGGCCAGCTCGGCGATCCGCCGCTCGGTCGGCGTCAGCGCATCGGCGCCGCTGAGCGCGACGCGGCGCGGCCGGGCGCCGCTGGCGCGCAGCTCGGCCAGCGCCGTCTGCGCCAGCGGCCGGGCGGCGAACCGGTCGGCGAGCTCGAGGCCGCGTCGCAACGGCGGGCGCGCCGCGGCTCGTTGCCCGGCGCGGCGCAGCGCGCCCCCCAGCTCCACCAGCGCCCGGGCGTGCTCCAGCGCGGCCGGTGAGCGCTCCAACACCGCCACCGCCTGGCGCAGATGGGCGATCCCGGCCTCGCCGCCGGCGATGATCCCGGCGACCCGCAGCGCCTCCCCCACCGGGGTGCTCACCCCCGCCCGCCGCGCCTCGTCTCGGGCGATTCGCAGATGCTCGTCCGCCCGGGCGCGGTCGCCGGCGAGATGCGCGGCGAGGGCGGCGGCCCGGCGCCAGGCGAACATGCCAGGGTGCCAGAGCCGGTAGCGGTCGGTGAGATGGCGGCCGGCCGCCTCGAAGCTGGTCAGCGCCGCCGCGGGCTCTCCGTCGATCAGGGCGAGCCGGCCGCGCGCCTCGAGCACGAGCGCGCGGTCGATGCCGGCGGGAGCCGCCTCGCCGAGGGCGACCGCCTCGCGAGCGCCATCGATCTCTCCGGTCTCGATGCGGGCGTGCGCCAGGATCGCGGCGCTCCAGCCCTCCATCGTGGCCCAGCCCGACTGGGCGATCTGGAGCGCGACCTCGGCATCGACGATCGCCTCGTGGAGGCGGCCGCGACGGTAGTGCACGAGCGCTCGCCAGTGGCGCGCCGCCCCCGCCGCCACCAGCAGGCCCTGGGCCCGGGCAGCCTCGAGCGCCGCCGCCAGCGCCGCCTCGGCCAGCTCCAGCTCATCGACCTGAACCAGAGCCGCGATCGCGAACCCGAGCGGCCGCCCCTGGGTGACCGGCTCGATCAGCGGATCGCCGGCCAGCGCCGCCTGGACCAACTGCCGCACCAGCTCGGGTGGTGCGCCGTCATTTGCCTCACGCAACGCCAGCTGGGCGCACAACGCCGGGTTCTCCGGGGGCCGGCCCGTCCGGGCCCGCTGGCGCAGCGGCTCGATCTCGGCGATCGCGCCCGGGCGGGTAACCGGATCGAACAGCGCGGCGGCGAAGTAGCCGGCCTCGAGCATCCCCCACAGTGGATGCTCGGGATCGAGCTCGTCCATCCCCCGCCGCGCCACGGCGGCGGCGCGACCGAACCGGCCCTGGGCGGACAGCAGCCGGCACAGGGCATGGCTGGCCCTCGCCCGCTGCTCCGGGTCGGAGATCAGCGCCAGCGCGCGGTCGAGCCGATCCGGAGCCTGCGGCTCGCCGTTGGCGGCCTCGGCGTAGGCGAGATCGAGGAGGATCGCAGCGGTTGCCTCGCTGGTCGGCGGCTCGGCGAGTGCCCGGCGCAGCAGGGCGGCGGCCCCGGTGGACTCGCCACGGGCCAGCGCCGCCCGGCCCGCGGCCCGGAGCACGTCGACGCTGCGGGGATCCGCCTGCGGTCGGGTGAACAACAGGTGACCGGCGATCGACTGGTCGTCGGCACCGCCGGCCCGAAGCAGCCCCACGGCCCGCCGATGGGCGCGTCCCGCGGCCAACGGTCCCATCTCCTCAAGCACCGCGGCGGCGATCAACGGATGGCAGAACGAGAGCGGCTCGCCGGTCTCCAGCAGCCGCGCGCGTCCCAGCAGGTCAGCGGCTTGCTCGGCGCCCTCGATGTCCAGCTCGGCCAGCGCCGCCACCTGGGCGATGTCGGCGCGGTCGCCGAGGATCGCGCAGGCTCGGGCGAGGCGCACCGTCTCGTCAGGGAGACGGCCGAGGCGCAGCGTGGTCGCGCGCAGGACCTCGGCGGGGACCATCCGGCCGACGCGGGCCGCGGAGCGCGCGGTGGGCGCGATCGCGTTCGCGCGCAGCTCCTCCACCAGAGCCTTGAGCAGAAACGGGTTGCCGCCGGTGGCCCACCCGCAGGCGCGGACGAACGCCGGATCCGGAACCGCGCCCAGCGATGCTCGCAGCACATCGCCGACCGCCGTCATCGTCAGCGGAGCGGGCTGGAGCACGGCTCGGCCCGCCCTCTCTGAGAGCCGCAGCAGCGGTTGGACCGGAAGCTGGGGCTCCCCGCTGCGGACGGCCACGACCATCGCGATCGGCAGCTCGTGCAACCGATCGGCGAGCTGCGCCAGAAAGTCCACCGATGCTCCATCCGACCACTGGGCGTCGTCGACCGCGATCAGCAACGGCAGCGGGGCGGCAGCTTCGTCCTCCGAATCCCAGGCGATGTTGGCCGCCAACCAGCACAATCCCGCGATCAGCGACGCCTTGCGCTCGCCCCCGGCCAGCGGCTCGTCGATGGCCGCCCCGTCAAACAGCGGCGCCGCGTAGGCCGCCGGCCCCCGCAGCAGGCGCTCCGCCCGGGCTCTGAACGGTTGCAACTGGGGCGAGAAGAGCTGCAGGGCGACGCCGAAGGCAAACGCCCGCTCCAGCTCCGCCCCCCGTGCCGACAGCACTCGCATGCCACGGGCGCGGGCGCGCGCCCGCGCCGCCGCCAGCAGCCGGGACTTGCCGGCGCCCGGCGGACCCTCGACGACCACCAGCGTTCCCCGCTGGGCGCGAGCCCCGTCCAGCGCATCCTGTACCGCCGCGAGCTCGGCCTCCCGCTCGAGGAGATCGATCGGCGGCGAGAGCTCGGGCCAGTGGGCCGAGCTCGTCGGATCCTCGGTCAGCGTGGCCACCGGATCGAGGCGGGCAGCCGCGGTCATCGACCCCGCCCGGGATCCGCTACCGAGCGCACGGAGACGCGATGGCTGTCGACCGAGATCACCGCTCTCGAAGATAGAGTCCGGCCCGACCGAGGAGTAGGTCCAATCGGGCCCGGCCGGAGCGGACCAATACGCCGAGTCGGCCTCAGGATGACGCCCATCAAAACACCGGGGCATCGCCTCGCAAACCCCGGGGTGACCCTCCGGCGCGAGCCCGGCGAGTGGCGCACGATGATTCGCCGCGATGCTGCCGACGAGGTCACGTGTGCACCGAACGCTGGCTCGCCTGCGGCGGGCCCACCGCGCCGCCGATCATGGTCAGCGCGACCTGTTCGAGATCCGGACCGGTGTCACTGTGCGGCCGCCGGCGCCACAGGTGAGTGTCGAGGACCTCGAGGCGATCTGTGCCATGGAGCTCGCGGATGAGCCTGACCGAGGCGCCCGGCGATCAGCCGAGCGATGACGATGCGGTTCTCAGATCTCAAACCGCATCTGGACCCCGTGGACCGGCTGCTCGAGCTCTACTGCGAGTGGCACGAGAGCTGCTGGGACGTGCGCAGCGCCTACGAGCACTTCTGTGCCACCGGCTCCCCCGATCGGGCGCGAGCGTTCGCCGCGTACACCGCCGCGCTTGACCGCGAGGAGTCTGTCGCCCAGGCCTACGCGGACCAGGTCACCGTCGTCACCGCCCTCGCCACGGCCGACTCCAGCCGCCAACCCGAACACGTGTAGCACGTCAAGGAGAACCGTCCCTCATGAAACGTATGACTCAGTGGTGTATTGCACATCGTCGGTGGGTGGTCACCGGCTGGGTGGTAATCGCGGTCGTGACCACTTTGCTGGCGGGCGTGGTGGGACGCCAGTATGCGACGAACTTCAGCCTGCCGGGGACGGAGTCTCAGCGGGTGGTGGATCTGCTGCAGAGGGAGTTTCCGGCGCAGGGTGGCGATGTGGACACGATCGTGTTCCATACCGCGACCGGGAGCGTCAGGGACTCCAACGTGCGGTCCGCGATCGTGCCGTTGCTGGCGCGGGTGAGGACGATGCCCCACGTGGTCGGCGTGGTCAGCCCGTACGGCCCGGCGGGGGCGGCGGAGATCTCCAAGGACGGCCGGACCGGGTTTGCGACGATCAACTACAGCAAGCGCGCCAACCTGCTGCCCGACAACACCGGCAAGCCGCTGCTGTCGGCGATCAACCAGACTCACGTGCCGGGACTCCAGGTGGCGGCCGGGGGTCAGGTGATCGAGCAGGCCGAGGGGTTCAGCGTCGGCCCCGCGACGTCGGTGGGGGTGATCGCCGCGCTGGTCATCCTGTTGTTGACCTTCGGCTCGCTGCTGGCGGCGGGGATGCCGCTGATCACCGCGGGGTTGGGGTTGATCACCGGGATCGCTCTGGTGGGGCTGGGGACCCATGTCACCAGCATGTCCAACATCTCTCCGGAGCTGGCGATCATGATCGGGCTGGGGGTGGGGGTTGATTACGCCCTGTTCATCGTCACCCGGTTCAAGGAGAACTACGCCCGCCACCCGGATGTCCAGGCGGCGATCGTCGGGGCGATGGACACCTCGGGGCGGGCGATTCTGCTCGCCGGGACGACAGTGATCATCGCCCTGCTGGGGATGTTCGCCACCGGCGTGACGTTCATGTACGGGCTGGCGATCGCATCGGTGCTGGCGGTGCTGACCGTCCTCGCCGCGTCGTTGACGGTGCTGCCGGCACTGCTGGCCTTCTTCGGCCGGCGCCTGGTGCGCCCGTCCCGTTCGGCCCGGCGCCGCGAGGCGGCCGGGCGGGCGCCGCGGGGCTCGGCCTGGCGGCGGTGGAGCGTCACCGTCCAGGCGCGTCCGTGGCCTCTGGCGGTCGGGTCGCTGGCGGTGATGCTGGCGTTCCTGATCCCGTTCCTGGGGATGCGGCTGGAGACCTCGGACGCCGGCAACGATCCCGCCAGCACGAGCACCCACCGCGCGTTCGCGTTGCTCGCCGATGGGTTCGGCGCAGGGTTCAACGGGCCGCTGCTGATCGCCACCGAACTGTCTCACCCCGCACAGAAGATCCAGCTGCCGGCTCTGAGACGCGCCGTCCAGGGCACCCAGGGTGTGGTGGCGGTCACTCCCCCCCGGCTCGCCCCCTCCGGCCGGGTCGCGGTCATGGAGGCCTACCCGAGCTCCGCCCCCCAGGCCGTGGCGACGACCAATCTCGTGCATCACCTGCGAGACGATGTGCTGCCGCCGTTCGCCGGCAGGTTCGAGACGCGGCCGTTGGTCGGCGGGTTCACCGCCGGGTCGATCGACTTCTCCGGGGTGCTGTCGGGCAAGCTGCCGCTGTTCATCGGGATCGTCGTCGTCCTCTCGGCGCTGCTGCTGCTGGTCATCTTCCGCTCGCTGGTGATCCCGGTCCAGGCCGCGATCATGAACCTGCTGAGCATCGGCGGCGCGCTCGGCGCCACCGTGCTCGTCTTTCAAGACGGGGTCTTCGCCGGCGCGCTGGGAGTCACCAAGGGCCCCATCGAGCCGTGGATCCCGGTGCTCATGTTCGCGGTCGTGTTCGGCCTGTCGATGGACTACGAGGTGTTCCTCATCTCGCGCATCCGCGAGGAATGGATCAAGCACCGGGACCCCACCGCCGCCGTCGCCGACGGGATCGCGTTCACCGGCAAGGTGATCAGCGCCGCCGCGGCGATCATGGTCTGCGTGTTTCTCTCGTTCATGCTCGGCGACGAACGCTCGATCAAGGAATTCGGGTTCGGGCTGGCCGCCGCCGTGTTCCTCGACGCGCTCATCGTCCGCTGCGTGATGCTGCCCGCGGCCCTCGAGATCCTCGGGCCCACCACCTGGCGCCTCCCCCACTGGCTGAACGCTCGCCTCCCGCGCATCAACATCGAGGGCTCGGAGGCGCGCACCCCGATCGACCCCGGCGACCGCCCGGCGGATAACGTGCCCGAGCCCGAGCCGGCTCGGGCAGGCTGACCCCGCCCGGGGGCGGGCTCGGAAAGCGCGGCACGGGGCAGCCGGCGCGGCGGCCGCCGGCGCCGCACGATGTCAAGCCGCGGCGGCCCGGGCCAGCTCCTCCACCGCGCGCGGAATCGCCGGCTCGGTGATCAGGCCGTAGCCCAGCAGCAGCGCCGGTGGCGCGGGACCGATGACCGAGCAATTGCTGTGCAGGGTGTGGATCGCGACTCCGCGGCTCGCCGCCCCCGCGGCGATCGCCGCCTCGTCCAAGCCGTCGGCAAGCCACGCGATCAGATGCAGTCCGGCCGAGGCGCCCCCGATCCGTGCCCCGGGAAGCTCGGCGACGAGGGCGGCGACGAGCGCGTTGCGGCGCTCGTGGTAGCGCCGGCGGGTGCGACGCAGGTGCCGGTCGATCTCGCCGCGCTCGAGCATCGTGGCGTAGGCGGCCTGCCCGATCACGCTGGGCATCGCGCGGGTGACGCCATGCTGCGCCGTCGTGTCGGCCACGAGATGCTCGGGCACCAGCAACCAGGCGAGGCGCAATCCGGGAGCCATGGTCTTGCTGGCGGTGCCCACATAGGCCACGCAATCGGGCGCCAAGCCCTGCAGAGAGGCGATCGGCTCGCGGTCGAAGCGATACTCGGCGTCGTAATCGTCCTCGACGATCAGTGTCCCGCGGCGCCGGGCCCACTCGGTCAGCCGTGCGCGCCGCGCCGGAGCGAGCACGCAGCCCGTCGGATATTGGTGCGCCGGGGAGAGCACGACCGCGTCCACCTCGGCTCGCTCCAGCGCCTCCACCACCAGTCCGTGTCCGTCGACGGCGACCGGGACCACCTCCAACCCGGCCTGCTCGACCGTTCGCGGGATCGCCGACCACGCCGGATCCTCCACCGCGACGCGAGTGGCGCCGCGGGCGCGCAGGGTCTGCCAGAGGATCGCCATCGCGCCGGTGGCGCCCGATGTGATGAGCATCCGGTGGGGATCCGCCACCACGGCCCGCACCCGGCCCAGGTAATCGCTGAGCGCGATCCGCAGGCGGCGGTGCCCGCGGCGCGATCCGTAGCCGAGGGCGGCATCGGGCAGCTCGCGCAGGGCGGTGTCCGTCGCCGACTGCCACTCGCGCCGGGGAAAGAACGACAGGTCCGGGACGCCGCTGCGCAGGTCATAGCGAACTCGATCGGCCGGCGCCGGCGGCTCGCGCGCGGCCGGTGGCGGCTGCGCCAGGCCGTCGACGACGCGGGTGGCGTCGCCGGATCGCGCCACCAGGTAGCCCTCGGCGACCAGTTGCGAGTACGCCTCGACGACGACGCCACGGGAGACCTGCAGCTCTTGCGCGAGCTGGCGGCTCGACGGCAGCCGGAGGCCTGCCCGCAGCCGGCCGCCGCGGATCGCCTGGCGCAGCTCTCGCTCCAGCTGGGCGCGCAGCGGCGCGGTTCGGTCCAGGTCGAGGTGGATCTCCATGGGGTGACGGCTACTGATCTTCCTGGCCAGCCGCTCCAGAGGGACGCCGTCGCGATGCCCACCGAGCGAGATCAGCCGCTCAGCGCGGCGATCACGTCCTTGGAATGAGTCACCGGCAGGCGGTTGCCCTCCAGCTGGATGCTCGACCCGCTGGCGTCGTCGATCAGCTCCAGCACCCGCACGTTGACGCGCTGATGAACCTTCACCGTGATGCTCGCGCGCGCGACCTGGAACGCGAGCTCGGTCGGCTCGCTGTGCCGGGTAGCGGCGGCGAACCCGTAGACCGTGCTGTCGGACACCGCGACCAGCATGTTCGCCGGAAGCCCTGCCGCCCTGCCGGCCGCGCGCCTTCCCGCCATCGATCCGGCTACGCCCCCGACGGCCTCGCCCACCCCGCCGAGCAGGCCCCCGGCGTCTCCGCCGACGAAGCCCCCGACGAACATCCCGCCGGTGTGGCCACGGGGCTGGAACTGACCGGCCACCCGGACCTGGTCATCGATCCCGCGCGTGGTCAGCGCCCTCTGGGTGAGCGCCACCATCTTCTCCTCGGACATCACGACCTCCCGCTAGACCGTTGCCGCCCCGATCCTAACCGGCCTCGGCGGGCGCCGGAGCGGGGTGTTCTGGGGTGCGCCTAGCGGCGCATTGTTTGGGTGATGGGCGCCGCCGGCGCGGCGGTCATCCGGCGTACGGCGCCGCCGGCCCGGCGGTCATCCGGCGCTGGTGGCCGCGGTCCGGCCGATCTGCGGCCCGAGCTCGGCGAGCCGCCGGGCGGCGGTGGCGATCGCGTCGGCGTCGATCCCCGCGTCGGCGAGCAGCTCGGCCGGCTTGCCGGAGCCCGGCAGGTGCGAGACCGCCAGCTTGACCACCCGGGGGCGGTCGTCGGTGTCGGCGAACGCGCTCAGGACGGCGTCGCCGAGCCCGCCTTCCGGCCAGTGGTCCTCGACCACCACGAGCCGGCCCCCGGTGGCCTGTGATGCCGCCGCCAGCGTCTCGGTGTCGACCGGCTTGACCGAGTACAGGTCGATGACCCGCGCGCTGATGCCCTCGCCCGCCAGCGCGTCGGCCGCCTTGATCGCCTCGTGGAGGGTGACCCCGGCGCCGATCAGGGTCACCTGATCGTCATCGGATTCGCGCACCACCTGGGCGCCACCGATCCTGAACTCCTGATCGGGTGAGTAGATCGTCGGCAGTCCGGCCCGGGTGGAACGCAGGTAGGAGATCCCGTCGTGGTCGGCCATCGCCGCCACCAGCTTCGCCGTCTGGTTGGGATCGGACGGATACAGCACCACCGAGCCGCCCAACGCCCGGAACGCGGCCAGATCCTCCAGCGCCATCTGCGACGGGCCGTCCTCTCCGATCGACACCCCGGCGTGAGATCCGTTGAGGCACAGCTTGGCCTGGGAGATCACCGCCATGCGGACGAAGTCATAGGCCCGGGATTGGAAGGCGGCGAACGTCGCCGCGAACGGCGTCCAGCCGCGAACCTGGAAGCCGACCGCGGTGGCGATCATCATCTGCTCGGCGATGTAGGCCTCGAAGTAGCGCTCGGGCGTCTTCTTGAGCACCTCCTCGGTGTGCGTGGAGTTGCCGACCTCGCCGTCGAGGGCGACGACATCGCCGCGCCGGCACATGACCGCGGCCAGGCCCTCACCGAACGCCTTGCGCGTCGGCACCGGGTCGCCGTCGATCTCGTAGCTGGGAAGCGAGACCGAGGAATCGGTCTGGAAGCGATGCGGGCTGCCCGCGCTCTCGGGCTTGGCCACATCGACGTGAATGTGCGGCAGGTCGCCGAGCTCCTCGATCGCCTTGTCGGGATCCTTGAGCGGCTGACCGTGCTTGCCCTCCACGTTGGCGGTCTCGGTGGCGCCGTAGCCTTTGATCGTCCGCGCCACGATCATCGTCGGCTGACCGGCCGTCGCCGCCGCCTCGGAGAACGCGTGGTCGATCGCGGCGATGTCGTGGCCGTCGATCTCGATCGCGTGCCAGCCGCCGGCCTCCGCTCGCTTGGCGTAGGAGTCGAGGTTCCAGCCGTGCATCGTCTCGCCGCGCTGGCCAAGGCGGTTGACATCGACGATCGTCACCAGGTTGTCCAGGCCGTAGACGCCGGCGTGCTCCACCGCCTCCCAGATCGAGCCCTCGGCCATCTCCGAGTCGCCGCACAACGTCCACACGCGATACGGCAGCCGATCGAGCTCGCGCGCGCACAGGGCGATCCCGGCGGCGATCGGCATCCCCTGGCCGAGCGACCCCGTGGCCACGTCGACCCAGGGGAGAACCGGCGTGGGGTGGCCCTCGAGCCGGGAGCCGAACTGGCGGAAGGTGAGCAGCTCCTCGTCGGTGATCGCGTCGGCGGCGCGGAACATCGCATACACGAGTGGCGACGCGTGACCCTTGGAGAAGATCAGGTGATCGTTGTTGGGGTTCTCCGGGTTGTCGTAGTCGTAGCGCAGGTGCCGCGCCATCAGCACCGCCATCAGGTCCGCGGCCGACATCGACGAGGTCGGATGACCCGAGGAGGCGGCGGCCGCGGCGCGGATCGAGTCGATGCGCATGCGCTGAGCGAGCTGATGGATCTCTTCGTTGGTCATGGGCATTCCTCTGATCGGGGCCGTTCCTCGGGACGTTTGCGCGCGATGGCAGCGCCGCAAACATCGACGGCGCCCCTCGGTTGATAGCACTCGGGCGGCCACGGGCTCAACCGGAATGTGATCGGCTCGGCGTCGTTGGAGCGTACGATTAACGTATGACTGCGCTGGGCATCACGCTGCTGGTGGTGGGAGCGCTCGTGGCGGTGGCCGAGGCGCACTATCCGAGCCACGGGGTCGCGGGTGGAATTGGCGTCGTGGTCATGAGCTTGGGAGTCGTTCTGGCGGTCAGCGGACTGGGGGCGGGCCTCCTGCTCGGATTGCTCGGCGGGGTCGCTCTGGCGGGCGCGGGCGCGGGCGCGCTGGGGTTCTCGCTCAGGCACGGCCTGGCGGCGAACCAACGGCGGGTGCGCACCGGCGCTGAGGGCATCGTCGGCCACATCGGCGTGGTCCGCGCCTGGACGGATTCGGCGGGCAGCGTCGACCTGGACGGGGCGGTGTGGCGGGCGCGCCGCTCTGCCGCCGCCGAGGACGAGCCGCCGGAGCTGCACGCGGGCGATCCGGTCGTCGTGGAGCGCCTCACTGGACTGACACTGTCGGTGCGCCCGGCCGAGGAATGGGAGATGCTCTAGTGGTTACCGTCATCATCGTCATCGTCGCCGTGCTGCTGGTGATCGGGCTGACCGCCCTGGCCAGCTCGGTTCGCGTGCTACGGGAATACGAGCGCGGCATCGTCTTCCGGCTGGGGCGGCTGATGGATCAGCGTGGCCCGGGACTGCAGCTGCTGATCCCGTCGCTTGACCGGATGGTCCGGATCAGCCTGCGGACGGTGACGCTGACGATCCCCCCTCAGGAGATCATCACCCGTGACAATGTGCCCGCCCGAGTGACCGCGGTCGCCTATTACCGGGTGATCGATCCGAGCAAGGCGGTCACCGAGGTGGAGAGCTTTCAGTCGGCGACCCTGCAGATCTCGCAGACGTCGCTGCGCTCGGTGCTCGGGGTCGTCGACCTCGACACGCTGCTGTCCGAGCGCGAGCACCTCAACGAATCCCTGCAGCACGTGATCGACGCGCAGACCGAGCCGTGGGGGATCAAGGTGACGACGGTCGAGATCAAGGACGTGGAGATACCCGAGCGCATGCAGCACGCGATCGCGCGCCAGGCCGAGGCCGAGCGCGAGCGCCGGGCGCGGATCATCAACGCCGAGGCCGAGGCCCAGGCGTCCGCCAAGCTGGCCGAGGCCGCCGATGTCGTCGGCCGCAATCCGGTCACGCTGCAGCTGCGGTACCTGCAGACGTTGCGGGAGATCGGCGGCAACTCGACGATCGTCTTCCCGGTGCCGGTCGACCTGATGAAGCCGATGTTCGACGCGTTGGGGAACCGAACCCCGGCGGCGGCCGTTGCCCCCGATCCGGCGGCGGCGCCGGAGGCCCCTCAGCTCGACGCCACTTCCACCCCCGAGGCCGCCCAGCTGGACGCCGTATCCCCGCCCGAGCTCGACGCGGGGGCGGCGGACCGCAACGGCCGTGCCGCCGAGCCCGAGGGGGTCGACGCTCCGGACCCCGCGATTCCTAAGTCACGACTTACCGGTCACAGCGACTAACCTCAGCCGCCGTCGTGGCGGCTCGCTCAGACATCCGCAACATCGCGATCATCGCGCACGTCGACCATGGGAAGACGACGCTGGTCGATGCCCTGCTGTGGCAGTCGGGCGCGTTTCGCACCGGGCAGTCGGTGGCCGAGCGGGTGCTGGACTCGATGGACCTGGAGCGTGAGAAGGGGATCACGATCCTGGCCAAGAACACGGCGGTCCGCTACGGCGACGTCAAGCTCAACATCGTCGACACCCCAGGACATGCCGACTTCGGCGGCGAGGTGG
The DNA here is from genome assembly GCA_963787595.1 of uncultured Actinomycetota bacterium. Taxonomy (GTDB): domain Bacteria; phylum Actinomycetota; class Thermoleophilia; order Solirubrobacterales; family Solirubrobacteraceae; genus Palsa-465. Next base: position 639,985 of record CAWBDE010000005.1, on the reverse strand, counting down.
AGCGGGGGCTGACGATGGTCGACGGCGTGCTGCTGCTGGTCGACGCCAGCGAGGGGCCGCTGCCGCAAACCCGCTTCGTCCTGCGCAAGGCGCTCGAGGCCCGGCTGCCGGTCATCCTCGTCGTCAACAAGGTCGATCGGCCGGACGCGCGCATCGACGAGGTCGTCGACGAGGTCTACGAGCTGTTTCTCGATCTCGACGCCGACGAGTCGCAGATCGAATTCCCGATCGTCTACACCAACGCCCGGGCGGGTCAGGCGGCGCTGGATCCGGCCGGATGGGCGGAAGGGGGGGCGGGACCTCCCACCGACCTGGAGCCGCTGCTGACCCTGCTCGTCGACTACGTGCCGGCGCCGGAGTACGACCCCGACCACCCGCTCCAGGCTCACGTCACCAACCTCGATGCCTCCCCCTACGTGGGCCGGCTGGCGATCTGCCGGGTGCGCCACGGCGTGATCCGCCGGGGTGAGACCGTCGCCTGGTGCCGGGCCGACGGCACGATCCAGCCGGTCCGGGTTTCGGAGCTGTACGTGACCGAGGCGCTGGCCCGGGTGGATGCCGACGAGGCCGCGGCGGGCGAGATCATCGCCGTCGCCGGGATCCCGGAGATCACGATCGGCGACACCCTCGCCGCCGCCGACGACCCGCGGCCGCTGCCGGTGATCACCGTCGACGAGCCGTCGCTGTCGGTGACGATCGGCAGCAATGGCTCGCCGCTGGCGGGCCGGGACGGGAACCTGCTGACCGCCAGCCAGATACAGGCGAGACTGGAGCGCGAGTTGGTCGGCAACGTCTCGCTGCGCGTGCTGAACACCGAGCGGCCCGACGTGTGGGAGGTGCAGGGCCGCGGTGAGCTGGCGCTGGCGGTGCTGGTGGAGCTGATGCGTCGCGAGGGATTCGAGCTCACGGTGGGCAAGCCCCAGGTGGTCACCCGCGAGCTCGACGGCCGCGCCCACGAGCCGGTGGAGCGGATGAGCGTCGACATCCCGGAGGAATACGTCGGCGTCCTCACCCAACTGCTCGCCCTGCGCAAGGGCCGGATGGAGCAGATGGTCAACCACGGCACCGGCTGGGTGCGGATGGAGTACCTGGTGCCGGCTCGCGGGATGATCGGCTTCCGCACCGAGTTCCTCACCGAGACCCGCGGCACCGGGCTCGTGCACCACGTCTTCGATCGCTGGGAGCCGTGGCACGGCGAGTTGCGGACCCGGCCGACCGGCTCCCTGGTCGCCGACCGGCGCGGGACGGTGGCCGCGTTCGCCCTCTTTAACCTGCAGGAGCGCGGGACGCTGTTCGTGGAGCCCGGCGAGGAGGTCTACGAGGGGATGATCGTCGGCGAGAACTCGCGCGGCGAAGACCTCGACGTCAACGCCACCAAGGAGAAGCACCTGACCAACATGCGCTCCTCCACCGCCGACGAGCTGGTCCGACTCGTCCCCAAGCGCGAGCTGTCGCTGGACCAGGCGCTCGAGTTCCTCCGCGCCGACGAATGCGTCGAGGTGACCCCCGGCGCGGTCCGTCTGCGCAAGCTGACGCTGGACAAGACCGCCCGCCAGAAGCGGGCCCGATCAGGGAACCGAGAGCAGGTGCTGTCCTGAGCGCGACTCCGTTGCAGCCCGTCCCCGGCCGCCGCGCGTCGAAGGCTGCCGCGATCGCGCTCCTGGTCGTGGCGCTGGGCGTGGCCGCCTGGTTCGCCGTCGGAATCCGCCAGGCGGTGAGCACCGACCGCGCTAGCGCGATCATCACCGCATCCGGCACCCTGAAGCCCGGCCAGGCCCGCCACGCCGAGTCGCTGCTGTCGGCGGCGGCGTTCCTCAACCCCGACCGCCAGGTGAACCTACTCCGCTCACAGGCGGCGCTCGAGCAGGGCGATCTATCCCGGGCGCGCAGGCTGGCTGTGACTGTCACCCGTAACGAGCCGCTCAACGCCGAGGCCTGGGCGCAGCTGGCGCGAGCCTCGCGCAGCGCCGCGTTCGCCGCCGCCTTGCGCCACGTGACAGAGCTCGTCCCGCCGGTCAAGCCCCAGCGCTAAGCCCCCCCGCCCCGGCGATCTGTGCCGGGTGCCCGCCGGCACGCGGCCCCCGCCATGGCCGCGCCGGCACCGCGACCTCGATCGGCACCCGGGCAGCGGCGCGCAGACGCCGCCGCTGTCGCCACGCCCCGGGCAGGTGGGGTACGGCGCCGGCGAGCGCGCCGAGGTGGGCGCCCAGCCGGCGTTCGCGCAGCGCGTGCCACGCCCATCCGCACTGCCGGTAGGCGATCAGGGGCGCCCAGCGGGCCGGAAACGCCTTGGCCATGAGGATCACGGTGTTGCGCGTCACCAGCCGATCGGCGCCACCGCGGAGCTGGTGGGCGGAGCCGCCACCGGCGTGACGAGCGACGACCGGCTCATACCAGCAGCTCCAGCCGGCCAAGCGCAGCGCCAGCGCCAGGTCGACGTCCTCGAGGTAGGCGAAGTAGCGCTCATCGAAGCCCCCGGCGCCGAGCAGGGCCGCGCGGCGATACACGGCGGCGCCGGCACAGGCGCCGAACACCTCACCCGGCTGATCCCAGCGGCCGTCGTCGAGCGCAAACCGGCCCCGCTGCTCGCAGACGCCGTCGCGGCGGAGGACGTCGCCGGCGTCATACACCCGGGGCGGGTCCTCCATGCTCAGCAGCTTGCAGGCGGCGGACGCGGCGGCCGGGTGCGCGGTCAGCGCGTCGGTCATCCGCGCCAGCCATTCGCCGGACAGCACCACGTCGGTGTTGATTAGCGCCACCAGCTCACCCGAGCTGGCGGCGATCCCCCGGTTGACGGCGTGGGCGAAGCCGGTGTTTGCGCCTAGCGCGAGCAGCTTGATCTCGAGTCCGGCCGGGCTGCCCCGCAGGTAGGAAAGCGAGCCGTCCCGCGACCCGTTGTCGACCACGATCACCTCCGCGGCGGCGGGTCGCTGCTCAGCGATCGCGCTCAGGCAGGCGGGCAGCCAGCGGCAACCGTTCCAGTTGACGACGATCACCGACACCGGGGGGCGAACGACGGTCACGCCCGGTCGTGCCCGGTCATCGCGCCGTGGAGCCGGCTGGCCCCAGCGCGTCGATCAGGCGCCCGAGGAGGGCGTCGTCCAGCGACCGGCTCCAGTCGCTGCTCCAGTTCACGTGGCTCCCGTGCGCCCGGCGCTCGGCGTCGTGCGCTCCCGCCGCCGCCTGGCCGAGGGCGGTGACGATCGCCGGCAGCGACGGCTCGGCGACGATCAGGTTCGAGGAGATCGCCTCCAGCGCCTCCGCCGTCTTGTTCTCGAAGCTATTGGTGACGGCCAGCATGCCGGCGGATGCCATCTCGATCGGCACCAGGCTCGGGTGCGGGGTGTACATGAGCGCCAAGCCCACGTCGTGCTCGCCCAGCACCCGCGCGTAAGCCGACTGATCGCGCCGCGGCAGGAGCGTCAGCGAAGCGCCCGCGCCGAGCGAGATGTCCCGGCCGCGTCCCACCGTGCCGATCCCGTGCAGCTCCCAGCCGGCGAACGCGCCCTGCGCCAGCGCCTGCGACAGCGCCAGGGTCCCGAGCTCGAACATGTTGCGGGCCGCATGGGCCTCGGGCCGGGCGTAGAACAGCAGCCGGCGGGGGCCGGCACGCCGCAGGGCGTGCGCCGACGGGGGCGGGATCGCGGTGATCGCGTTCTGAAACGACGCCGAGCTCGCGTCGCCCGCCGGCTTGCCCCTCGCGTAGACGCCGATCCGGTGGCGCCGGAAGTAGTCGCGCAGCAGCTCGCTGGAGAACAGCGCGAAGTGCTCGGAGCGGTAGGAGTCCTCGGCGAGCGCCGCGTAGCTGCCCATCGCGAACGTGAATGGCTCGTATTCCTGGATCAGGTAGGCGAACCGCGCGCCGCCGGCGATCGCGGTCGCCTGGCGGGCGATATGCGCGGTCCACCAGGTGGTGGCGACGAAGCGGTCGTCCTCGCTGACCTCGATCTGCGACGACTCGCGTCCGAACGCGACCTCGACCTGATCGAACAGCCCGGCCAGCCCGCTGTAGGACTCGACCTGGCCACGGTAGTCGTGCGCCAGCGGGCCCACCGGATCAACGGTGACGAGCCGCACGCGGTGGCCCAGCAGCGCCAGGCGCCGGGCGAGGTTGAACTTGGCGATGTAGCCGGCGAACAGGTGTCGTAGCTCGACCGTCGGAATCAGGATGTTGATGCGAGACGGCGCCGTCTGTGAGCACATCCAGGGCAGCGGCGCGATCTTCTCGGCGACGGCGGTGGCGCCCGGCTCCAGGCCGCGCCGGCCGGGTGGTGCCACGAGCGTCGGGGGCGGGAGCGCGTCGAGGCGCAGACGGGCCCGGGGACGATCGCGGGCGGTGAGCGAGACCAGCCGGCGCCACACCAGGGCGTGCGCCAGCATCCACTCGGCACCCAGCGTCTCGGGGGTGCCGGCGAGCTCCCGAGCGCCGCGCAGCGCCAGTGCCAGCAGCGCGAACGGGGAGTCCTCGGCCGCCAGAAACCGGTCCAGCTGGCGCCGCTTGGCAGCGCTCATCCGGCTGCCGCAGCGGAGCTTGAGCACGGTGGCGAACTGGACCAGCCGGCAGTAGTCGACGAAGTAGTGCAGACGCCACAGCCGGACCCGCTCCGCCGGCGGGCGCCGTTCGGCAAGCCGTTCGCGCATGGAGGGCATCTGATTGGCGCCGGCGTGGCCCAGCGACGCGTCACCGTGCTGCACGTAGTCATACAGCGGCCGCGCCACGAACTCGATGTCGCCGAGGGCGCACGCCACCAGGCCCAGCCAGTGATCGTGGAAGTGGGCGAACTGGGCCGGCGGAAACGGCAGCGCATAGTCGAGCAGCTCGCGGCGAAACAGCGATGCGGCGCCGGTCACCGCATTGGCGACCAGCAGCGACAGCAGATCGGAGTGGTTGTTGCGACGCCGGCTCCACCACGTGTCCGAGATGACCTCACCGGCGCGCGAGACGACCCGGGCATCGCTGTACACCAGCTGGCAGCGGCCGATCGCCGTCACCAGCGTCGCCAGCTTGTCCGGATGCCAGCTGTCGTCCTGGTCGGCCAGCGCGACGAGCTCCGCCTCTGCCGGGACCATCCCGAGCGCGCGCTCAAAGTTGGCGTAGAAACCGCGCCGGCGCGACGAGCCGGAGATGACGAAGCGGGAGTCGCCGGCGACCGCCTCCAGCAGGACGCGGCGGCCGTCGGGGCCCGAGCAGTCGTCGCTGATCAGGCAGATCCAGTTCGAATGGGTCTGGGCGCGGATCGACTCCAGCTGGCGTTGCAGGAGGTCGGCCGGCGGATTGTGGGTGGCCATGCAGATCGCCACCATGTCCCGCCGGGGCGGCGCGGTGGCGGGGGCGCAGGTGGGCGGCGCGGGCGCGGCCATGACGGCGATCCGACCGAGGTCCGCCACCGCCTCGCGACCGTCCCGCAGTCGCGCGCGCAGCTTCAGCTCGAGTGTCCCGGCGCGCGGTGCGGCGATCCGCACGACCCCCCAGAACCCGCTGCGATAGCTGAACAGGCTCGGGTCCGAGGCGGACTCGGGGTCGCGCTTCACCCCGGCCGTGGTGAACGGATCGAGACCGGGATGCAACGAGCGAAACGGATCGAGGCGGGGCATGGCGGCCGCCATCACGGGTTCGCTGCGGTCACCGAGCACGAGCTCCAGCCCGGCGACCGGCGCCTCGGGGCAGTAGCACCAGCCGCACACGAACACCGCCGTGCCGCGTCCGACGGCGAGCTCTGAAGGGAGCTCGGATTCGAGCGTGACACGCAGCGGCGGGGACGACATGGCGAGCAAGCGTAAGGGTGCGCGCAGGAATTAGTGCCGGACAAACCGTCAGTAATCCCTGCGTGTGCCCTAACCGGTTACGGTGCCGCGATGGCGCGCACGGCGGACAACCAGCAGGCGCAGATGTGGCGTGCCATCCGCGCCCGCCACCCCCGGCTGCGCGCTGCGCTGATCGCCGACGCGCAAGTCGCCGCGCGATTTCGCGGCGAGCGATGCGAGTTTCGCTCGCGGTCAGACGCCGCCGTTCAGATGCTGAGGCTGGCGCTGGTCAGCGACTCGTTCCTCGGCCAGGCGCTGTACCGGGTCAAGGCCAGGCTGCAGGCACTGGGGGTGCCGGTGCTGCCGCGGCTCGCCCACCGGTTGGCGATGGCCGTGTGCCAGATCTCGATCGGCGATCCGGTGGTCATGGCTCCCGGCGTCTACATCGTCCATGGCCAGGTCGTGATCGATGGCCTGGCCGAGATTCAGACCGGGGTGACGATCGCTCCGTTCGTGACCATCGGCCTGCGGGCCGGCGACGTTCGCGGGGCGACGATCGAGCGTGGGGCGAGCATCGGCACCGGGGCCAAGATCGTCGGTGGGGTGCGAATCGGCGCCGAGGCCCGGATCGGCGCCAACGCCGTGGTCATCGGCGATGTCCCGGCGGGCGTCACCGTGGCCGGCATCCCGGCGCGCCCGGTGCGCGCAGACGCGCCCCGTGCGGAGGGGTGAGCCAGGGGCGGGCGGGCCCAGCCGCCCATGGCGGGGGCGGCGGGAGCGCGCCGCCCGTTCTCTGGCCCACTCTCCATGCCAGCGGCGAGGCGATAGGCGAGTCGGTTAAGTCAGTCATGCCGCCGCCACCCTCCCCCTCGGATTGGTTCTCAGCCGCGACATCGCGACATTCGCGTTGGCGCGCAGACGCGCTGCCTCCTCGGCTAGCCGCTCACCCCCGGCACTCGTCAGCCGGTAATAGCCACGCAGCCGACTATCGACGATCTCCTCCCGATCCACCTCGATCAATCCCTCCCCGCAAAGACGCTCCAGGGCCGCATACAGAGTCCCGGCGCCCAGCCGGACACGTCGCTTGGAGATCTGCTCGACGTCGGTGATGATTCCCGTAACCATGCTGAGGGCCCGCCGCCAACGCCGTCAAGATCAGGAACGTCACCTCGTGCGGCTCGCCTGCTCATGGCGCCACCATATGTCGATTGACGTACTACGTCAGGGCTGAGCGCAGCGTGCTCGACAGCGACTGGTAGGGGGCCAGCGCGCATCGGGCGGGTCGTCGCGTGGTTGATATAAGTTGGCGGTGCGATTGTTCGGTCGCAAGGCGCCGACGAGCGATGCCGCCGCCGCCGGGCCGGCCCCGGTTGGTCTCGCCGATCCTCCGCGCGACGACTTCCCGGATGACGAGCCCAGCCTGCTGGCGGAGATCAGCCGCGTCAGCGACGCCAACCTCGCGCAACCCTGCCTGACGTTCGAGCGCGAGCTGCTGCACCTGCGCAATCTGGCGGGGATCCGCCGGCTGCGGGACGCCGGCGGCGCCCGCTTCGCCGAGCCGGAGCCCGGAAGGCTTCCCGCGGGGGAGGGACTGCCGGAGCTCACCGCGGCGCAGCTCACGCCCGGACTGCTGCGCGCGGCGATCCTACGCGACGGCTGCGCGCTGGTCCGCGGCCTGATCGGGCGCGAGCCGGCGCTACGGCTCGCCGACGGAATCGATCGGTCGTTCGCCGCCCGCGAGCAGCGCGATGCCGGCCTGCCCCACGACGCGAGCTGGTACGACGAGTTCACGCCCGATCCGCGGGTCGGCGACGAGCTCGAGCGGGGTTGGATCAAGCTGGGAGGCGGAGTCCTCGGCGTCGACGCGCCCGCCCTGAACTGTCAGATGATGGAGCTGTTCGCCGGCGCGGGGCTGCCCGAATTGGTCGCGGGCTACCTCGGCGAACCGCCCCTGGTCACCGCTCAGAAGACGACGCTGCGCAGGGCCGAGCCGGCGGTGCCGGGTGGCTGGCACCAGGACGGCAAGTTCATGGGCCCGGTGCGAGCGTTGAACCTGTGGTTATCGCTGTCGCGCTGTGGAGACGTCGCTCCCGGGCTGGACGTCGTGCCCCGCCGGCTGGACCAGCTGGTCACCACGCAGACCGATGAGGCGATGCTCGACTACACGGTCTCGCAGCGGGTGGCCGAGGAGGTCGCCGCCGACACCCCGATCCAACGCCCCATCTTCGAGCCCGGCGACGCCCTGCTGTTCGACGAGCTGTTCCTGCACAAGACCGGATCTGACCCCGGGATGCCCCAGCCGCGTTACGCGATCGAGAACTGGTTCTTCGGCGGCTCCGGCTTCCCGGCGGACTACGTGCCGCTCGCGGTCTAGACGTCGGCGCGTCACCGTGGCCGCGAGCGACGTACGGCGCGAGGATTCCGGCGCCGAGCTGGAGCCATACGACAGCCCCGGCCATCCGCTGGCGCCTTGGTTTCACCAGTTCCGGCGCGAGCGCCGCGCCCACCGCTCCATCCCGCCGGCGAGCGGGACACGCCCGACGCGGGCGATCATCACCATGGTGCACAACGAGCCGGTGTTCCTGCCGATCTGGCTTGAGTACTACTCCAGGTTCTTCGCGACGAACGACATCTACGTACTGGACAACGAGTCGACCGACGGGTCCACTCTGGGCCCTGGCTTCATTCGGATTCCCGTCCAGCACGGCAGCGTCGACCACCCCTGGATGGTGCGGACGGCGCAGGCGCTCCAGCGTCAGCTGCTGGATCGCTACGGGATCGTCGTCGTCACCGACGTCGACGAGATCATCGCGCCGATCCCGGGGCACGGCAGCCTCGGCGACTACCTGGACGGGTTCGCCGAGGAGTGGGTCAATTGCCTCGGTTACGAGCTCTTGCATCTCCCTGACCGCGAGCCCGCACTGGACCTGGGCCGTCCTGTCCTGCAGCAGCGCCGATGCTGGTTTCACAACGGCGCCTATGACAAGGCCGCCATCGCCACCGTGCCGATGCGCTGGCGACCCGGCTTCCACGGACGCGAGGACTTCCAGTGCCGGTTCGATCCCGATCTGCGCCTCATCCACCTGCATCGCATGGACTATCGGATCTGCCTCGAGCGCCACCGCACCCGGGCCCGCCGGCGGTGGGCGGAGCGCGACGCCACCGAAGGGTGGGCGGCTCATAATCGGATCGTGGACGAAGTGGCGTTCGCGCGTTGGTTTGACGCCGACACCGGGTTCGCCGGCTTCGCCATGCAGCGCGAGGAGATCCAGCCGGCATGGCGCGGTCTGGTCTGAGCCGGGGATTCGCCAAGGCCGCGGTGGCGCGGATGGCGGCCGCGCACCATCAACTGCGCGACTGGGTCAGCGGCCCCGAGGCCGTCTCCGGTGGCGATCAGTGGCAGCGGGAGGTGCTCAACGCCGCCGTGCGCGAGCATCTGCTCAGCTTGGCGCCGCCGCTGCGGGACGCCGCCGAGATCAGCGGCGACGCCCGGGGCGGCCACGGTTGGAAGAGCTTCACCAGCCTGAACTATCCGGCATTTGACCTGTGCGCAGTGCTGGCGCCGCAGCTGCGACACCGCTTCGACGTGGTCATCTGCGAGCAGGTGATCGAGCACGTGGTCGACCCCTGCGCCGCTGTCGGCAACCTACGGGACCTGTGTCGTCCGGGCGGCCACGTGATCGTCTCCACGCCATTTCTGGTCCGGGTGCACGAGCTGCCGGAGTTCGGGCTGCGCGACTACTGGCGCTTCACCCCACGCGGGCTCGCTCGGCTGCTGGAGGCCGCCGGGCTGGTGATCGATGGCGTGGACTCCTGGGGCAACCGCCGCTGCGCGACCGCCAATTTCGACCGGTGGCCCGCCTACCGCCGCCGCCACTCGCTGCGCAACGAGCCGGACCTTCCGCTCCAGGTGTGGGCGTTCGCCCACCTCCCGGGGTGACCGACGCGGGCTGTTAGCCTCGGGGCGCGCCATGACCGCCGCAGGGTCGAGCCCCACCGTCTCGCCGTCCGCCGGGCCGCGAGCCGTCCCGGCGCCGGCCCCGGCGCCGGTGGTGATCGAGGCGCGCCGCGTCTCCAAGACGTTCCGGATCCCCGAGCACCGCGTCGACACGCTCAAGGAGCGCGCCGCCCATCCGCTGACCCGGGCGCAGTACCGGGAGCTGCACGCGCTGCGCGACGTGTCGTTCGACGTGGGTCGCGGCGAGTTCTTCGGGATCGTCGGTCGCAACGGCTCGGGCAAGAGCACGCTGCTGAAGATCCTGGCCAGCGTCTACCGAGCCGACGCCGGGCGGGTGCGGATGGCTGGACGGGTGGCGCCGTTCATCGAGCTCGGCGTCGGATTCAACCCGGAGATGACCGCGCGGGAGAACGTGACCCTCAACGGCGTCCTGTTCGGGCTCAGCCGCCGACGGGCGGCGCGGATGCTCGACGCGGTGCTGGACTTCGCCGAGCTGCGCGAGTTCGCGGCCCTGAAGATCAAGAACTACTCGTCGGGAATGATGGTCCGGCTCGCGTTCGCGATCATGGTCCAGGCCAACGCCGACATCATGCTGATCGACGAGGTGCTGGCGGTCGGCGATGCGGCGTTCGGGCAGAAGTGCATGGACGTCTTCTACGAACGTCGCGACGCCGGCAAGACGATCGTGCTCGTGACCCATGACATGGCCACCGTCCAGGCCCTGTGTCACCGGGCGATCGTGATCCACGACGGCGAGCTCCAGTACGAGGGCGACCCCGAGCAGACCGCGCTGCGCTACTACCGGCTGAACTTCGGCGGGGCGGGCCAGGAGATCGGCGAGGCCGGCCAGCCGCCGCCCGAGCTTCCCGTGGCGCTCGATCTCAACGCGCGTCTGCTCTACGCCCGCCTGCTCGACGGCGCCGGGACGCCGGAGGCCAACCTCGAGCAGGACGCGCCGCTGCGGCTCGACGCCGCGGTCCAGGCCGCACGGGCGCTGGTCGATCCGACGTTCGTGTTCCACGTGCGCAACGTCGACGGGGTGGTGGTGTTCGCCTTTTCGCGCACGATGTCGGGCGTGGTGCAATCCGGCGGCCGGATCCGGCTGGAGGGCGAGATCGAGAATCGCCTCGTCCCCGGCAGCTACACGCTCGAGTGCTGGATCCGACAGGACCGCCAGAGCGGCGACATGGCTCTGCAGCCGATGCGACTGCTCAAGTTCGTCGTCTACGGGACGGCTCCGCGCCACGGCCTGGTGACGATGCGCGCCGAACTGGAGCCGACGATCGACCCCGAGGCGCTGCCGTGAGCGATGCCGCCGCCCAGCCGGTCCTGCGCGACGTGCCCGGCCCCTCCGCACTGGGCGGTGGGTGGCGGCGCTCGGCGGAGTTGCTCTACATCATCGCCGTCAACTCGTTCAAGCTGACCTACTTCGGGACAGTCCTTGGCTACCTGTGGTCGCTGGCTCGGCCCCTGCTGCTGTTCGCCGTTCTGGTGACGGTGTTCACCACCGTGTTCCACGCGGGCACCATCGCCCACTATCCGGTGTTCCTGCTGATGAACATCGTGATGTTCGGCTTCTTTCAGGAGGCCACCGGGACCGCCGTCGGATCGGTGGTGGGACAGGAGTCGATCGTCCGCAAGACCCAGTTCCCCCGGCTGGTCATCCCGCTCGCGGTGGTCCTCACCGCGCTGTTCAACCTGGGGCTGAACCTGGTGGTGGTGCTGATCTTCATGCTGGCGTTCGGGGTCGATCCGGTGTGGACGTGGCTGCTGTTCCCGGTGGCGCTGCTGGCGCTGGTCGTGCTCACGACGGCGTCGGCGATGATCGTCTCCTCCATGTACCCCCGCTTCCGTGACGTCGCGATCATCTGGACCGTCTTCTCGACGGCCCTGTTCTACGCCACCCCGCTGCTGTACTCGGTGGATCGCCTCAGCCGGCACCACACGCTGCGCTTCCTGATCGGCCTCAATCCGCTGTCGCCGATCTTCGAGCTGCTGCGCAAGTGGATCATCCAGCCGAGCGCGCCCGGGCCGGCGGCGGTGGCCGGCGGCTACCTGCCGCTGCTGGCGCCGGCGGCGATCTTCATCGCGATCTGCGCGATGGCGGTGTGGATCTTCCACCGCGAGGCGCCACGGATCGCCGAGCAGCTCTGAGTGCCGCCCGCGGGCTTGGCCGGGCGGGGGCGGCCCGGGGCTCGCCCGGCGGCCTGATGGGCTCGCCCCCGCCGCCCGGGGGCTCGCCCGGCGGCCCGGACCCTTGGGGCACAGCCCATAACATGCGCGCCTTGGCGCGCACCCCAATCGAGATCGACCCCTACCGGCACGACCCGCTGCAATGGGGGGCGTCGATGGCGCAGCATCACGAGTTGCTGCTGCGCTGCTTGCACGCGGTGTCGGCGGGCTCGGTGGTCGAGGTCGGCGCCTACGCCGGAGACCTCACCCGGGCCCTGGTCGGCTGGGCGCGGGAGTGCGACGGCCGCGTGATCGCGATCGATCCCTCCCCCCAGGATCAGCTGGTGGCGCTCGCCGCCGACGCCGGCGAGCTGGAGCTGATCCGCCAGACGAGCCTCCAGGCGCTGCGCGAAGTGCGCCTGCCCGACGTGATCATCATCGACGGCGACCACAACTACTACACGGTCGCCCAGGAACTGACGCTGATCCGCGGTCGCGCCGGCGCCGGCGGGCTCCCGCTGCTGCTGTTGCACGACGTCGGCTGGCCGCACGGTCGCCGCGACGACTACTTCGAAGCGCAGCAGATCCCGGCCGAGTACCGGCAGCCGCTCGCCGCCGCCGGCACCGGGATCGTTCCCGGCGAGCCCGGGACGAGCCCCGGCGGACTGCCCTATCCGGGCTCCGCGGCCCGCGAGGGTGGGCCGCACAACGGCGTGCTCACCGCGGCCGAGGAGTTCGTCGCCTCAGACGACCGGCTCCGCCTTGCGGTGGTCCCGGCCTTCTTCGGCCTGGGCGCCATCTGGGACGCGTCCGCTCCGTGGGCGTCGGCGGTGGCCGAGATCCTGGCTCCGTGGGACGCCAACCCGCTGCTGGCGCGCCTGGAGGCCAACCGCGTCCGCCACATCGCCGGCGAGCACGCGCTGCGCGTCCAGCTGTGGAAGCTGCAGGAACGGCAGGCTCGCCAGGAGCAGGTACTTGGCCGGTTGCTGCAGTCAAGCGCGTTCCGGGTCGCGGAGCGGCTCTCCCGGCTGCGGGTCAGGGCCGGAATCGCGCCCGCCCAGTCGGTGATCTCACGCGACGAGGTCCGCCAGGCGCTCGAGGGGTGAGCCGCGCCTGCAGCGAGCGGCGCCGCAGGTTCAATTCTCGCAACGGCCTGGTGGCCCGCCACGAAAAGGTCGACGTCGCGGCATCGACCGCTTCCTGAAGCCGCTCGATCCGGGCGTCGAACGAGAGCCGCCGCGAATAGGCGATGGCGCGTGCCGCCTCGCGCTCGGCCTCGGCGCGGCGAGCCCGGGCGATGAGGTCGGCCTCGGCGCCGGGCGGGCCGATCAGCCGCGCATCCCACCGCTCGGCGAACGCGATGTGCGCCTGCACCCACAGCTCCATCTCCTCGACGAGCTCCAGCGGCCGGTGCTGGATCACCCGAGCATCGAAGGTCACGACTCGCTGTCCCGCGGCGCGCGCCCGCAGGCAGTAGTCCAGGTCGAAGCCGTACCCGAGCTCGATACCTTCGTCGAACCGGAGGTTGCGAACCGCCCATGGCGAGAGCGCCAGCAGGAGGCCGTCGACGGCGTCGACCGCCGCCGGCGGGCGGCTCGGGTGGGTCCACGCGTACGCCGGCACCTCCCCACCCCCGCTCTCGGTGTAGCGCTGGACGATCTGCCCGGCGCTCACCTGTCCCTCCCACCAGGCGATGCTGCGCACCCCGGTGGCGCCGGCGCAGCCGGCGACGGCGACGTCGGGCGCAGCGAACGCGGTGCGCAGCTTCTGGCACAGACCCGGGTCGGCGATCTCGGTGTGGGGGTGGAGGATGACGAGCGCCTCGAGGTCAGCGTGGGCGGCGGCGGCGTCCAGCAGTAGATTGGCCCCCCGGCCGATGGTGCCGGCCGTGGCGAACGCGAACACCGGGGAGTCGGGCTCGGCGGCCCGCCGGATCCCCGGCTCGGTGTACCGTCGATAGGCATCGGGCTCGCCGACGATGACCCCGAAAGCGATCATCGCGGGGTTCGGAGGCTGGCGTAAGCGCGGCGGCGTCGCCGCTGCGCCCGGTCGCGAAGCGCCGCCCACCCCGGCTCCGCCAGCCGCAGCGGCGCCGTCAGTCGCCACGAGAGGCTCCCGGTCGTCTCGGCCAGAATCTGCCCGAGCTCGCGGACCCGCGCCTCGAACCTGAGCTGGTTGATGTGGTCGACCAGCCGCGCGGCGTCCCGCTCGGCCTCCGCGCGGCGCGCCCGCGCCGGCCAGCTACCCGCCGCCTCGCCCACCCCCGGCATCCGCCCGTGCCACTTGGCCGCGATCGCCATGTGCGCCGCGATCCACGCTTCCTGGTCGGAGAACGGAATCAGCCGGTGCTCGTGGACGGCGCGGAAGTCGGCGGTGATGACCTTGCGTCCCGTCTCGCGCACTTGGAGGCAGAAGTCGAAGTCATAGCCGTGCAGCGATCCGAGCGCCTCGTCGAACCTGATGTTGCGCACCACCCAGGGCGACAGGACGAGCAGGAATCCGTCGACGGTGTCGACCTCGCCGAGCCGGGCGTAGGCCGGCGCCTGCGCCCAGTCCCACGAGAACCCGGGCAGGTCACCGCCGCCGTGCTCGGGATAGCGATGGATGAACGACGCCAGGGAGACCGAGCCCTCCCACCAGGCGATGCTGCGCACCCCGATCGCCCCGACGCAGCCGATCACCCCCACCTCCGGATCCTCCAGGCCGCCGCGCGCGATCTGACAGAAGTCGGAATCGACGATCTCAGCGTCCTGGTGGACGAGCACCAGCGCCTCCAGATCGTCGTGGCGCGCCGCCAGATCGAGCACCGCGTTGTAGCTGCGACAGATCGATCCCACCGAGGGCAGGGCGTAGACCTCCGCGCCGGGCTCGGCCGCCCGGCGAATCCCGGCCTCGGCGACATCGCGGAACACATCGGGCTGGGTGATCGAGCAGCCGAAGGCGATCATCGCGCGGTGATCATCGAGACGATCCCACTGGCACTCCCGCGCCCGGCGGCGCGGGACGGTCGCCCGCCGCGCCGAGCAGCGATCCCGCCAGGATCGCCGCCACCAGGGTCACCGCCGGCATCTGCCAGTCCCAGTCCAGGGGGCTGTGGGCGAGGTAGACGACCAGCCCCGCGGCCGGACCGGCGGCGGCCGGCGTCACCGCCAGCGCTCGCGCCGCGGCCAGCGCGATTCCGGCGAAGCAGGCGAGCAGCAGCGCCTCGCCGATCACCCCCAGCTCCGCCAGCGTCTGGAGCTCCAGCGAGTGAGCGTCGTGGGCGAACTCGTTCACCGCCCGCCAACGCAACCAGTCGACGCTCCACCCGCCCGCCCCCACGCCGTAGACGGGCGAGGACGCGAACGCGCGCAGGGCGACATCCCAGTAGTCATAGCGATTGCTCTGCAGCGTCACCAGCCGGTTCGCATTGCCCGAGAGCGGCGCGGCGGCGCCGCTGGTCTCGCGGGCCCCGACCACGATGGCCAGCGCCAGGCCGGCGCAAACCAGCCCGGTGGCGATCAGCGGCGCCCGGCGGGGCAGGCGCAACTGCCCCGCCGGGCGGCGAAGCTGGTCCGTCCGGCGTGGAGGGCGCAACGGCGCCGCCGAGGAGCCACGTTGATGGCGAATCGGTTCTGGTGGCCCCGATTTGCCATCAACGTCGCCCGCCGGCGGGTTGCCGCTGAGCCGGCGCTGGGCTACGGCGGCGGCGCCCATCACCACGAGCAGCACCACCAGCGTGATTGCGCCCTGGCGTTCCCGGGCGGCGAGCGATCCGGCCAGCCCGGTGACCCCTGCCGATGGCGCCGCGGCGGCGGCGGCGAGCACGGCGGCGGCCACCGATACGAGCTCGCCGACGAGCTGCTCGCGGCGCGGCGCGATCACGATCAGGGCGATCAGCCCGGCCGCGCAGGCGAACAACGCGCCGCGACTGAACGAGATGTACAGCCCCAGCCCCAGGGGCGCGGCCGCCGCCGCGGCGGCGGCGCGCAGCCCTCGCGGCCGGCGCGGGTCACCGGCCAGCCGGGCACACAGGACGAGTCCGATCGCGGCCAGCTCGCCCATCGCATTCCAGTAGGTGAGCGGCTGCTCGAGTCGCCCCTCCGCGCTCACCGAGCGGGCGAACGTCTCCAGACCCGGCACCAGCCGTTCCGACAGCCCGTAGCCGATCACCACCAGCGCGCCGGCCGCCAGCGCCGGCTCGACCCAGCGCTGCGTCGACGATTCGCGGAGCAGCATCGCGGCGGCGATCAACGCGCCGAGGTAGAGCATCACGATCTGTCCTGCGTGGTAGGCGTCGCCGGTGATCGGCGCCCACAGCATCGACAGCAGGGTCCAGGCCGCCAGTCCGGCCAGCGCGCCGATAGCCAGCCCGGCCACGCGGTCGCGCGGCAACGCGCCGGGGACGACCACGGCGGCGAGGGCGACCAGCAGCCAGGCGCCGAGCCCGGCCCAGGCTCGTGGCCCGGCGAAGTAGCCGCCGCTGAAGAATGCCAGCGCCGTCGGTCCCGCCAGCAGAACGCCGCCCGCGATGGCGACGAGCGCTTGGCGGACGCGCGCGTCCGATCGTGCGCCGGTTGCCGCGCTCACCTCAGCGGGGTGCGTCTGCGCCCGTCCGCTTGACCAGGCGGGTGGAGGCGAGCTGCGGTCCGACGCCGGGCCCCGGACCCGCATCCGGCGGCTGGCGCAGCGCCCCCCGCGGACACGCATCGGCGGGCGGCTGGCGCAGCCCGTCCCGCGGACGCGCATCGGCGGGCGGTTGGCGCAGCCCGTCCCGCGGACGCGCATCGGCGGGCGGTTGGCGCAGCCCGTCCCGCGGACGCGCATCGGGGGGCGGCTGGCGCAGCGCCCCCCGCGGACGCGCATCGGGGGCCGACCCCGAGGCGATCTCGCGCTCGATGCCGCGGCGGAAGCTGCCCGAGTCAAAGCGAGCGGCTTGGCGCACGCACGCCTGCGGATCGACGGCGGACTCATCGAACGACACGACCGCCGCCGCCAAGTCTCGGGGCCCGCCGGACCACAGCTTGCCGGTGACGCCGTCGACGATCGTCTCCAGCGCCCCGCCGCCGGCTCGGGCGATCACCGGTCGACCCGCCGCCTGACTCTCGACGGCGACGATCCCGAACTCCTCCACCGAGGTCAGGACCAGGGCCCGCGCCCCCTGGAGCGCTTGCGCGACGGCGGCGTCGCTCAGACGTCCGGCGAAGCTGATCGACGGCCCGGCGAGACGTCGCAGCCGGCGGCGATCGGGACCGTCGCCGATGATCACCAGGGGAAGCGAGAGCGAATTGAAGGCCTCGATCGCGACGTCGAGCTGCTTGTGGGGCATCAGCTCGGAGACCGCCACGTAGTAGTCGCCGACCCGGCCGGGCGCGAAGCGGGCGGTCTGCACCGGAGGGTGAACGATCGCCGCCTCGCGCCCGAAGTAGGCGCGGATCCGTGCCTGGGTGAGGCTGGAGTTGGCGACGTAGCGGTCAGTGCGCTGAGCGGCGAGCCAGTCCCACTGGCGCCAGCGGCGAAAGGTGACGCGCAGGGCTTCCCGGGTGATCGGATTGCGGCGCCGCGCCAGCGTGCTCTCGCGATCGTTCCAGGCGTAGCGAAACGGGTTGTGGCAATAGCTGACATGGATGGTGTGCTCGTGGCAGAGCACCGCATGGGCCCACGCCGACGAGCTGGACACCACCAGGTCATAGCCCGACAGGTCAAATGACTCGACCGCCGCCGGGTACAGCGGCAGCAGCGCCCGGAACGTCCGCGCCGACGGCCGCAGGCGCTGCAGGAACGAGGTGACCACCTGGCGATCGGCGAAGCGCCCGTCGGTGCCGTCCTCGTCGTAGACCGTGGTGAAGATGTCGGCGTCCGGCCACATCTCGCACAACTCCGCGAACACCCGCTCGGCGCCACGCACGTCGAGCAGGAAGTCGTGGACCAGCGCCACCCGCGGTGCGGCCAACGAGAGTACGGACTCACTCCCCACGGCGGCGCAGTCTATGCGGCGGGCTCCCGGGGTGCAGCGGCACGGAGGGCCGGCGGCTCGGCAGGCCTGAGGCGCGACGGCTCGGCAGGCCTGAGGCGCGACGGCTCGACAGGCCTGAGGCGCGGCGGCTCGGCAGGCTTGAGGCGCGGCGGCTCGGCAGGCTTGAGGCGCGACGGCTCGGCAGGCCTGAGGCGCGACGGCTCGGCAGGCTTGAGGCGCGACGGCTCGACGACCCGGGTCGGGCACTGCACGACCAAGCGTCAGCACCCTGGCGACGGGTGGTTCAGCGCTCCCGCCTCGCGGGCCCGGGGGACCACGCGCCACCGGGCTGGCATCGATTGGTCGCGAAGTGCTCGCACCGGGGGGACGCCGGGGCGGCCGGGACCTGCGCGCGCCGCCACAGCGCGGCCTGCCGCTGTTCACCCCCTCCACCTGGCCACCGCCGCTCCGCCGGTGGCCGCCGGATAGCCTGCCCGGAGTTGGCCCGGCTCCTGTTCGTCAGTTATTCCGGCATTCTCGGTGGCGCCGAACGGGTGCTGCTCGATTTCGCCGGCGGCCTCCCGGACGAGGTCGTGATCGCCTGCCCACCGGGCGATCTCGCCGAGCGGGCGCGCGCTGCCGGCGTTCCCGTGTTGGCGCTGGCGGCGCGGCCGCTGGCGCTCCGCGCGACCCTGCCGGCGCGGGTGTGGGCGGTAGTGGCAATCGCCGGACATGCGCGTGAACTGCGCCGGCTGAGTCGCACCCTGGCGCCCGACCTGATCGTCGCCTGGGGCATGCGCTCGGCGATCGCCCGTCTGCTGGCCCCCCGCGGGCGCAGGTATGTCATGGCGCACCACGACCTCCTTCCCGGCCGGCTGATCGGCGCCGCCGTCCGCGCCGCCGCCGCCCGCGCCGCGCTGGTGGTGGTGCCATCGCAGGCCGTTGCCCGCGACCTCGATCCCCGGGGCCGGCTCGGGGACCGGCTGTGCGTCGTGCCCCCCGGAGTCGACGTCGCTCGCTTCGCCGGCGACCGGGATCCGGTCTCGCCGCCGGAGGTCCTGGTCCTCGGCGCCGTGACCGAGTGGAAGCGACCCGACCTCGCGCTGGAGGCGCTCGCCGCCGCCCGCCGGCGCCTGCCCGAGCTCCGGCTGCGCCTCGTCGGCGCGCCGCTCGGCGACACCGGGCTGCTCGAGCGCCTACGGGCGCGGGCACAGCGACCCGATCTGGCCGGCGCCGTGGAGCTGGCCGGGCCGGTGGCCGATCCGGCCGCGGCGCTGGCCCGGGCGACGTGCCTGTTGCACTGCGCGCCGCGGGAGCCATTCGGACTGGCGGTGCTCGAGGCCCTCGCCGCCGCCCGGCCGGCGGTGGTGCCCGCCGCGTACGGACCGGGCGAGCTCGTCGATCCCAGCTGCGGCGTGCTGTATCCGCCGGGCGACGCGGTGGCCGCCGCCGCCGCACTGGTGGCGCTCGTCTCCGATCCCGGCCGAGTGGCAAGGCTGGGCGAGCAGGGCCGCACCCGGGCCCGGCGGCAGTTTGACCTGCGCAGCGCCCGCATCCGGTTTGCCTCGCTGGTCAGCGGCGCCGTCGGCCCCCGGGCGAGCCCGCGCCCGAGGGCAGCGCCGAGCTCGCTGGCGGTGGTCACGGTCACCCACGACTCGGCGGCGATGCTGGAACGCCTGCTGGCGTCGATGAGCCGCCGGCTGCCGGGGGTCGAGATCGTGGTCGTCGACTGCGCCTCGCGCGACCACAGCCTCGCGGTCGCCCGAAGCCACGGCGGGGTCACGGCGATCGAGCTGGAGGAGAACGTCGGCTTCGGCCGCGCCTGCAACCGCGGAGTGGCGCACGTGCGGGCGCCGGTGACGGCGCTGCTGAATCCCGACGTCGAGGTGCTCGACGACTCCCTGCTCGAGCTCGCGGCGGAGGCGCTGCGCGAGGATCGTCCGCCGCGCCTGCTCGCCCCCCGGGTGCTGAACAGCGACGGCAGCCTCCAGGACACCGTGCATCCGTGCCCCGGATCGCCGGCGGACCTGGTCCGGTCGCTGCTGCCGCCCGCCGCACTCCCCGGGCGGGCCGGCGTCGCGCTCGCCCCGTGGCGCGCCGAGTCCCCGCGGCGCGTCGGCTGGGCGGTCGGCTGCGCCCTGGTGGCTCGCACGCGGACGCTGCGCGAGCTGGGGCCATTCGACGAGTCCACCTTCATGTACGGCGAGGACCTGGAGCTGGCGCTGCACGCCCGCCAGCGGGGGATCGCGACGTGGCTGTGGCCGTCGGCGCGGGTCATCCACCGCCGCGCCCACGCGACCGGTCCGGCATTCGGCGGCGAGGCGTTCGAGCGGCTGGCCCGCGCCCGGCACCAGGCGGTGCGGGGCCGCCTAGGCCCGCGCTGGGCCGAGGTCGACGCAGGTGCACAGATGATCACGTTCGCCTCGCGACTGGGCCTCAAGCGGGTGCTCGGGCGCCCGGCGGAGCGGGAGCGGCGGCAGCTGCAGGCGACCGGATCGTCGTGGCGCCGCGGTTGGCGGTGAGGGCGAGACGGCGGCGCGGATGGCTGGCGGCCGGGGTCCTCGCCGGAGCGCTGGCCGTCGCCGGGGTGGCGCTGCTGGTGTCAGGGTCCGGTCACCGTACCCGTGCGGGTCGGGCGGTCCCGATCAGGCTCGATCCGGGGCTGCCCGCGCCGGGGGGCCACGCCTACGGCGTCAACGTCAACCGGCTCTTCAACGACATGACCTTTTCCCCGGCGCAGATATCGGCGCAGCTCGCGGCGTTGCGGGCGACGGGGGCGACGCTGGCCCGCAGCGATTCGTTGTGGGAGGCGGCCGAGCCTACAGCGCCGGTCGATGGCCATCACAGCTACGACTGGGGATTCGACGACCGGATCGCCGGCGCGCTGGCGGGTCAGGACCTCACCTGGCTGCCGATCCTTGACTACTCGGCGCCATGGGCGCAGTCGCTCCCGGGCCAGGACCACTCGCCCCCCAGTTCCGACGCCGACTACGCGGCCTACGCGGCCGCGTTCGCGGCCCGCTACGGGGCGGGCGGGACGTTCTGGCGTGAGCATCCGGAGCTGGCGGCGGCACCGGTGAGGACGATCGAGATCTGGAACGAGCCCGACAACGGGGAATTCTGGACACCCTCGCCGGATGCAGGCCGCTACGCGGCGCTGTACCTGGCCGCCCGAGCGGCGATCGACGGGGTCAACCCGGGGATCCGGGTGATCGTCGGCGGGCTCACCAACCCGGCGGCGTTTCTGGCCGAGATGGTCGCGGCCGCGCCGGTGCTGCGGGGTCACGTCGACGGCGTCGCCATCCATCCATATGGCTCACCGGCGGTGCTGGTGGCCAAGGTGAAGGGCGCGCGAGCGGCGCTGGCATCGCTTGGGATGAGCGCGGTGCCGCTGTACGTAACCGAGTTCGGATGGACGACGGATCCGCCGGGGGCGCTCGGCTACGTGCCGGCGCGTCTGCGGCCGGCATATATCCTCGGGGCGTTCACCGCCCTGGGTCAGCTGGACTGTGGGGTGGCGGCCGCCCTGCTGTACACGTGGGTGACGCCGCAGCGTGACCCTGACAACAGCCAGGACTGGTTCGGGATCGCCAGCCCGCAGGACGCCGGCGCCCCGACCCCGGCCGTCGCGGCGCTGGCGGCGGGGCTGCGGGACGCGGCGGGTCAGCGGGCGGCGGCGGGTCAGAGCCGGGCAAGCTCGTGCCAGCGCTGACGCCGAGCCGCTATCCGATGCAGGTGGTGGCCACGCGCCCCTTGCGCCGGCAGTGCTCCAGGGTGAGCGCCCCCCGGCGAAACGCGCCCAGCGCAGGCTTGACGGTGACGCGTCCGGCGTGCAGGCGCAGCAGCCCGGCGAAGTCGAACGCCTGTGCCCCCCGCTCCTCGTCGCCGATCCAGGTGTAGTAGTAGAAGCCCGCCAGCCGGAGCGCCGCGCGCTGGGCTCCGAGCAGCGGCAGGAGCGTCGCGATGTTGCGCGCCTGGCCCGCCTGCGTGGTGTCGAAGTCGTAGTGGCTCGACGTCTGGCCCTTGGCCGAGGGCCAGCTCAGCTCGGTGGCCAGCATCGGCTTGGCGCCGTCGCCGAACCGGTCCATCGCGGCGCGCATGAAATGCAGATACAGCATCACGTGGGCCGGGGTCTTGGTGAACCCGTTGACGGCCACGATGTCGAACAGTCCCCGGGCGCCGTGGATTCGATAGATCTGGCCCAGGGATCTCCAGGCGAGATTGGTGAGCGCGCCGAGCACCACCTTCGCGCCGGGATCGGCTCGCTTGACGGCGGTGTGCGCGGCCCGGAGCAGGCCCACGTAGCCGGCGGCAAAGGGTTGGCGCCAGTAGAACGAGATATCCGGCTCATTCCAGATCTGCCACATCCGGATCGGCCGCTTCGGAAGCGCCGGGTGCTCACGCCAAAAGCTCCCGGAGGGTCCGTAGCGCCCGATCAGCGTTGTCAGAAAAGCGGCATAGGGAGCGTCCTGCCGCGGGGTCGCGACGCCGTTGCGGTTCGGCAGCGCATCCCACGGAGGCGCGTAGAGGACCGTCGGAAGGACGGACAGGCGGGCGCGGGCGGCGTCGCCGACGACCATGTCGGTGGTCGCGAAATCGGTCGGCCGTCCCTCGACCTCGCTGAATTGCGCCCTCTGATCGGCGGGCACGTCGGCAACGCTCGGATATGGCTGGGCCGCCGCCCAGCTGAAGGCGACGCGGATGCTCTGGACCCCGCTGGCGACCATGGTGAGGGTCTGGCGCCCGAAATCGAGCGGCGTGCCCGGGGCGAACAGCGGCCCGTCCGCGTCCACTCCGACAAATCCCTGCGGGACCGCGGCCGTCCGCGGCGCGGGGGGCTTGTGCCCAACCCCCGCGAGCGTAGCGATGGCGGCGGGTGCGAATGCTGCGGCGGCGCCGAGGATCAGCGCGGCGAGGGCGATGAGCACCCGGAGCCGAGTGGGCCGGGGGCGGTCCGCGGACGTCCGTGCGCGCAGCACCATGGCGGCGCAGTGTAGGGCGCCGGCCGCTGCGATGAAACAGGTGGCTCGCTTCCGGACGGTCGCTCAGGCACCCGGGCTACCAGCCGCGGGCCGCACGACGTTCTTGGGTGCTTGGATTGGTGGAACCTGGCCGAACTGGCTGAAGGTGACCGTGCCGCGGCTATCGCTGGGCTTGCCGTTGTTGCACACGTCGATCCGACCGCCGGCGCGCTGGCGTCCAGTGCCGGTGTATCGCAGTGGATACGGCGGCCCGCTGGCCGCGACCGCCAGGACGCTGGGCGAGGAACCCGGTTTGTCTCCGGCATCTTTGATCAGGATGGCCCGCCGGCCGTCGACGGTCGTCTCGCCGGCGGTGCTCAGCGTCCCGTGATTCTCCGCCAAGCAGCGTGCCAGGGTCGCCGGCGCGAACACTCCGATGGAGGAGGTGGTGGTGCGCGCATTGGCGGTCGGAACCTGGATCCACCGTCCGGCGAGCTGCGCTGCGCGCGCGCCTCCGTGGGCTCTCAGGAAACTCGCGTTGGCCCGTACGTAGCCCGCCGCGGGCAGATCGATCAGTTCGAGCGCCGAGCCGCCGATCGCGAACGCCAGATCCAGCGACTTCGGCTTCGTGATCGTGGTCAGCCTAAGTCTCACTCGCCGATCGCTCTGGGCGATCGTTCCCTGCATCGCGTAACTCGGCGCCGCCCGCAGCGCGGCCGTCGAATCGGCCAGGATCTGCGCCGGCGGCTTTGCCGACTCGCCGCTGGCGGCAGACGCCGCCGACGAGGCGTGCTGCGTCGTCGTCGACGTGCTGTGTTGCGTTGCCGTCGACGTGCTGCGGTGCGTCGCGCTTGACCCGCAGCCGGCGAGGACCGTCAGACCCGCCAGAGCCAGCAGACCGGCGGCGACTGACGCCAGTGGTCCCCGCGCGCCGGCAGAGCACCCCCGGAGAGAAAAGAGCCGCATCTGCCGCAGGATACGTGCGGAACGCGTGGCTAGCGAGCCACGCGGAGCTCTCCGGGGCGAGAGCCGGCGGCAGTCGATGCCGTGTTGAAGAAGGCCCACATCGCTTCGCTCGCGCTCGGTCCCAACGGGTCGGTGTAGGAGCCGCCGGCGGCGCCGCCGGCCCAGGCGTGACCAAGTCCCTCGATCATCAGCAGCTCGTGCATGAGTCTCCCCTCGGCGTCGACCCAGCGTGACTGGGTATACGGATGGCCGCCGCCGTCCTGGCCGTGCCAGGCGGTGGTCGGGTGCTCGACCTCATGGTCGCAGGTGGTGGGCGCCGCGAGATGGTTGGCGCCCATCGACTGGCGCAGCACCATGATCGCGTTGCTCGGCGCGACGGTGCGGTCCGCGGCGCCCTGAATGACCATCGTCGGCACCACCCGCGGACGAGCCCGAATCGCGGGGCCGGGGCCGGCGCCGTTGCGCTCGGCGGCTGCGCTTCCGCGCGCCATCACCGCGAACGCCGACCTCGCGTCGCTCGCCGAGCGATACGCCAGCCCGGAGTGGACGGCGACCGCGGCGAACAGCTCCGGGTAGCAGGCGCTCATTACGGCGGCCATGGCCCCGCCTGCCGAAAGTCCGGCGATGAAGACGCGCTCGCGGTCGATCGTATGACCCGAGCCGCCGTCGATGACGGCGCGAAGCGTGGCCGAGATCGTCGCCGGTTCGCCGCGACCGCGCTGCTGATGCTCGGGCGCGAACCAGTTCCAACAGCCCTGAGGGTTCCGGCGGCGATCCTGCCCCGGATAGACGACGACGAATCCGTGGCGGTCGGCGGCCTCGTTCATCCGCGTGGCGGCGGCAAACTTGGCCGGGTCCTGAGTGCAGCCGTGCAGCATGCAGACGAGCGGTGCCGGCTCGTCTGCGTTCAGCGCCGGCGGCACGTGAACCAGGGTCTGGGGGTCGATCCGCGCCTCGCTTGTCCCGCGCACGCCTTTCCCCGGGGCGGTTGAGCGATTGCGGCCGAACCTCGGATGCGGCGCGGGAGTGGGCGCGGCGCCGCCCCGCGCGATTGCTGCCTGGTTGGCGGCGTAGAGCTCCCGCCAGTCGATTTCACGTTTCATCTTGCTCAGTATATCGATCGGTGCTCGGTATATCGTCAGCGGGTGCGCCGGCTCGGCACGAAGCTGCGGTACACGCTCAGCAATGCGGTCCGCTGCGGGTCGCTCAGCTCCGGGTCACGCAGAATCGCCGCTTCAGTCTCGCGCAGGCGCGTGTCGGAACCGGCTTTCTCGTCGCCGAGGACTCCGGCCCGGTCGAGGATCGAGCCCAGCGGCGTGCCCAGCGCGGCGGCGATGGCCCGCAATACCCGCAGCGAGGGCTCGTGCAGTCCGCGCTCCAGCTCGCTCAGGTAGGCGTTGGAGACGTTGGTCCGCTGGGCGAGTTCGCGCAACGAAAGCTCGGCGGCGAGGCGTTGGGCGCGCAGCAGGGCACCAAGCGCCTCCAGTTGAGGATTGCCCGACGCGTCGGTCACGCCGACATCTTCCCGCGCCTGGAGCCATCGCCGTCGCCATCAGCGCGGGACCTGCCGTCGGCCTCGGCGCCGACCGCCGGTCCGCCGCACCGTCCCGCGCCGGTTTCGAGCTCGTGAGATTGTGGGTCGCGCGGCCCCAGACGGGTATCCATCTGATAGCGGAGACTCGAAAGTCGTCCCCGCGTTGGCTGCGACCAGCGCGCACAGACTGTGCCTATATCGATTGGAAGTCCTATGAACAATGATCAGCAGAAGGTCGTGCAGTATCTCAGCGAGGCGCGGGCGTCCGAGGACGCGCTCGTCCGCATCCTGCAGTCGCAGATCGCGATGACCCCCCGAGGGTCATATCGCTCCGCCCTGGAGAATCATCTCGGCGAGACCCGCCGGCACTCCGCCGATGTCGGCAATCGCTTGAAGGAGCTGGGTGGCACGTCAAACCCGGTGACCGCGGTGCTCGGCTTCTGGGAAGAGGTCCTGGGGCAGGCGGTGGCGTTGGGAAAGATGCCGCTGGATCTGCTGCGCGGCTCCGGAGGCGAGGAGAAGCTGCTCAAGAACGCGAAGGACACCTGCGCCACCGAGGCCCTGGAAATCGCGACCTACACCGCGCTCGAGCGTCTCGCCCGTGTCGTCGGCGACGACCAGACGGCGGAGTTGGCGAAGGGCATCCTGGCTGATGAGGAAGCGATGCTGGCCCGTGTGCGCCGCGAGATTCCGCGGCTGACCGATGCCGTCGTCGGCGCCGAGGTGGACGGTGACCCGTCTTACGACATCACCGACACGGGTGCCGCCGACGCGATCCGCGAGGCCGGAGCCGCGACTGCACAGGCGGCTCATGAGGCCGGTTCGGCCACCCGGCGCACCGCGCGCCAGACCCGCCGGGTCCCCGGCGTGGCGCAGGCGGAGGGACAGGTCAAGGGCGCCCTGGCCGGAGAGGGCGACCTCGCGATTGCCGACTACGACAGCCGCACCGCCGAGGAGATCGTCGGCCGGCTGCCGGGGCTGTCACAGATCGATCTGGCCAAGATCGACACCTACGAGCGGGCTCACCAGAATCGGACGACGGTCCTGCATCGCGTGGACAGCCTGCGCGGCGACGAGCCGTGGCCGGGGTACGACGAGATGACGGCGACCGAGGCGCAGGCCGCCGTGTCGGACGCCGACGATGACCGCGCCAAGCAGGTGCGCGACTACGAGCGCTCTCACAAGAATCGCTCCGGCGTCATGAAGGCGGCGGAGCGCGAGCTCAGCAACGCGTAGACACGGCAGGCGCGGCTGCGGGGTTCTTCACCGGCCCCGCAGCCCAGGCCGGGGCGGGCGGCGCCCCGCAGATTCCGGCGGTCAGACCATCATCGCCGCTGGCTGAGGTCGGGCGGGCGGCTCAGGAGCGGCTGACGCGCCAGCGGAGCACGACGCCGCCGGCTATCAATCCAAGACCCAAAGCACCGGCCAGCCAGCTGTCGTAGCCGGTATACGGCAGCTGACCGGCGCCGGACGCCGGTGCGCTCGATGCCGTGGTGGCGGTGGGTTCGGCACTGGAGGTGGTCGCGTCGCTGGTGACCGTGCCCGTGGCCACGGGAGCGGGGGCGCTGGTGGTCGTAGGGGTGGCGGCGGGCGGGGGCGTGGGGGCGGCCGTGGTGGTTGGCGGCGGGGCGCTGGCGTGCGTCGGCGTCGAGGTGGCGCCGAACGGATCGGTGTACTGCTGATCGCCGGCCGAACCGCCTCCGCCGGCGGCGAGCGTTACGGCGGGAAGCGCGAGCGCGAGCGCACCGAGCGCCAGCAGGCAGGCGGCGAGACGACGTGAGGCATCCACGGCGGCGAGTATGCCATTGCCGGCGTCACCCGGAGCCAACGGGGGCGGCGCCACGCAGGCGGCGGGTCCGAGCGTCACCCCGAGTGGGCGGCCGCGGGGTGCACCAGGCGCTGGGCCGCCACCCGCGACGTCGACGCCAGCGGCGTGCTGATGGGTGCTCCCTGGTAGGTGACGGTGAACGCGGTGCCGTTGGCGCTCAGCGCCGACGGGACCGCGGTCGCAAGCACGCCGGCGGCGCCGCCCTGGGT
Organism: uncultured Actinomycetota bacterium; assembly: GCA_963787595.1. GTDB lineage: Bacteria > Actinomycetota > Thermoleophilia > Solirubrobacterales > Solirubrobacteraceae > Palsa-465. Next base: position 612,677 of record CAWBDE010000005.1, on the reverse strand, counting down.
GACGAAGCGGCGGCCGGCCTCGGTGAAGTCGATTCGCGTCGTCGACCACCGCTGGTCCTGAATCGAGCCCGTATGGCCCGCCACCGAGGTGGCGCCGGCCGATCGGAAGTCCGCCGAGCCGAAGTCGGCCAGCGGCAGGGTGCGGCAGTTGAACACATCGGTGCACACCGACGGCGCCTCGACGATCCACTCGGCCGATCCGGTATCGACGCTAGCGCCGTTCAGCCGCTTGATGAACGACCGGTTGCGGGTGAGATCCCGCAGCGCCAGCACGACCTGACGGCCGGTCACCGACACGGCGGCGCGGATCCGGTCTCCCGGGTGGACGGTGAGTCGGATCGTCCGGGAAGCGGCCGGAACGAGCTCGTACCAGGCGGTCGAGACGTGCCGGCCGGAGGCGGCGCAGTCATCCTCGGTGCCGATCTGCTCCAGCGCCTTCGAGGACACGCTGTAGCCGCCGAGCCCGACCCACACCGCCGAGTACGCCGGCTGCCCCGGCGTGCAGGTGAGGGTGGGCTGAGTCCAGGTGCCGAGCACGTGATCGAACCGCACGCCAGAGTGGTGAACCGCATAGCCGGCCCAGTTCGAGCTCTGGCTGGTGTCGGCGAACGCGGCCGGCGCATCCATCAGGCTCAGCGCCGCCAGCGCGGCCGCCGCCCCCAGCGCCAGCGGCAAGAATCCACGGGCCCCACCAGATCGGCGGCGGCGAAGATGCCGGACGGTCACGATCTCCCCCCCGCGGCCAGGATCGCCGCCGCCTTGCCCTTAAGGTCGTAGATGCTGATCTGAGCCCCGTTGGATGTGAACGTCACCCGCTTGCCTACCCGCTCCGCAATCGAGAATGCCGATGCGCTCCCCGGCCGGCTGTCGCCGGGGCCGGCGAAGCCCTGACCGCGCTCCGCCAGGATCCAGCGTAGACGACCCTCGCGTACTTCCATCGCCAGCCACGAGGCGGATACCGAACTCTCACGTCCGGAGAACCCCCCGAGACCGGCGACAGTTGCGTTGGAGGACAGAATCGCCTCGGCAGCGCTGCTCTGACTCTCGACGCCGACCGTGCCACCGCCGTGGGTATCGGCGTACCTGACCGCCGCCTTGAGGCTGGAAGTGTCGCCGCCGAACCCTGCCAGGCCGGGTCTGCCCGCGGCGCCGAAGGAGCCCGCTCCCGGGGCGCCGACGGCGCCGGGTCCCGGAGCGCCGAAGGCGCCGCTCGGCGGCGGGCCGCCGAATGGCACCCCGCGGCCGCCGCGCAATCCTCGCCGCGCGCCGAAGCCCCCGAATCCTCGCCGCCCGCCGAATCCCCCGAATCCACCCGCCGCGACGCCGGCGGGCCCACCGGCCGGAAACGTGCTGCTGGTGGCGTGACCGAGCGTATCCGCCGCCCACGTGGCCGGGGCCGCCATCAACGCGGCCAGCGCCACCGCGAGCACGAGCATCCGGGCCCGACTCGACAGTCGCAGGGCCAGCGCCACCGCGCCGATCGCCACGATGGCGATCACCAGCGGCTTGGCCCACGACAGGTCGCCGGAGAGGTTGCCGAGCACGACGAGCTCGGTGATCGCCCCCGCGACCAGCGCCGCGGGGGCGAGGATCCGCGCGTACGAGCTTGCGGCCCGCTCGGCATCCAGCCTCGCCGGATGGGCCGCGCTCGTGTCATCCGGCTGACCGCCGGACAGGATCTGCCCCACGCCGGCCCCGATCAACGCGGCCGTGAACGGAGCCAGGAACGACACGTAATACGGGTGGAAGATCCCGTCCGCATAGCTGAACACGACGGCGGTGACGGCGAAGGCGCCGCCGACGGCGATCAGCCATCCGGTGCGGGGATCGCGGCGCCGCAGACGCGTAGCGACCAGCAGCCCGAGGCCGGCGACCATCGCGAACCCGAGCAGCCATCCCGCCTGGTCGCCCAGGCCCGACTGCAGCAGCCGGAAGACGCCGGTGGCGCCACCGAACGCCGAGCCTCCACCGCCTCCACCGAAGCCGGCCGTCGGAGCGCCGGTCTGGCCGGTGACCCGGCCGACCCCGTTGTAGCCGAAGATCAGCGACCAGATGCTGTTGTCCGAGGTGCCGGAGATCCACGGCCGGTCGGCGGCGGGCGTCAGGGTGACCAGTAGCGGCCAGGCCAGGCCGACGACCGCCATCGCGACGGCGCCGGCGCTCAGCTGGCGCAGCGCGGCGGGCCGTCCCCGCGGCGCGAGCCACAGGTAGGCGAGCGCGATCCCCGGCACCACGAACAGGGCCACCGCCATCTTGGTCTCGAATCCCAGGCCGACGCAGATGCCGCTGAGCACGAGCCACCGCGTCCGCCCATCCTCGAGGGCCCGGACGGCGAACCACAGGGCGGCGACGCAGCAGAGGACGAGCAGCTCATCCGGGTTGTTGTGCCGCGACATCGCGACCGCGATCGGGGTGGTCGCCAGCGCGATGCCGGCGACGAAGCCGGCCGGGCGGCCGAAGCGACGCCGGGTCAGGTCGTAGATCAGCGCCGTCGCCGCCACGCCCATCAGCGCCTGCGGCACGAGGATGCTGAGCGGGTGAAAGCCGAAGATCCGGACCGAGAGCGCCTGCACCCACAGCGCCAGCGGGGGCTTGTCGACTGTCATAAGTCCGGTCCGGTCCAGCGAGGCGAACAGGAAATCGTGCCAGCTGCCGGCCATCGACCGGACCGCGGCGGAGTAGTACGTGTTCGCCCAGCCGTTGATGCTCAGGCCCCACAGGTTCAGCACCGCGGCGATGGCCATGACCCCGAGCAGCTCGGGCCGCGCCCGCACCGCCGGCACGACCCGGGGGACAGGCCGCGACCAGGGTCTGGCGGAGCGCAACCGGCTGCGATACGAAGTCGCCATGTTCAGGACTGGTCCGGGGCGCGGTGCGCCTCGGTGTAGATGCCGGCGGCGAGCAGCGCGCCGACGGCGAAGGCGACGAGCGTCGACGCGGAGGGGATGAGTACGGCCATGGTCGTCTCCTTGCGAGATCCTGAGTCCCCGGCGAGCATCACGGGGCCGGCGAAGCCATTACGAAGACGTCCATAAGCCGGGTGTAGGAGCGACACTAAAGTAGGTTCCAGGCCCCTCTTGACCTCAGGAGCACCCGCATGTCCGCGACCAAGAACAGCTTCGATGCGAAGGCCACGCTGAGCGTCGGCGACCGCTCGTACGAGATCTTTCGCCTCGACGCCCTCCAGTCCGGGTTCGACGTCGCCAGACTGCCGTTCTCGCTGAAGATCCTGCTCGAGAATCTGCTGCGAAACGAGGACGGCGAGTCGATCCGGGCCGAGGATGTGGAAGCGCTGGCGCGTTGGAACGCCCAGGACGAGCCGGCCAACGAGATCGCCTTCACCCCCGCCCGCGTGGTGATGCAGGACTTCACCGGCGTCCCCGCGGTGGTCGACCTGGCGGCGATGCGCGACGCGATGAAGGACATGGGCGGCGACCCCAACAGGATCAACCCGCTGGTTCCGGCCGAGCTGGTCATCGACCACTCGGTGCAGGTGGACGCGTTCGGCTCGCCGCAGGCGTTTGCGCGCAACGCCGAGCTGGAGTTCGAGCGCAACCAGGAGCGGTACGCCTTCCTGCGCTGGGGCCAGGGGGCGTTTCACAACTTCAGCGTGGTGCCCCCGGACACCGGGATCGTGCACCAGGTCAACCTCGAGTACCTCGGCCGGGTGGTGTTCGTCGACGAATCGGATCCCCGCCACCCGCTGGCGTATCCCGACAGCCTGGTCGGCACCGACTCCCACACCACGATGATCAATGGGCTCGGCGTGCTCGGCTGGGGTGTCGGCGGGATCGAAGCGGAGGCGGCGATGCTCGGTCAGCCGATGTCGATGCTGATCCCGCAGGTGCTCGGGTTCAAGCTGACCGGCGAGTTGCCCGAGGGCGCCACCGCCACCGATCTCGTGCTCACCGTGACCGAGCGACTGCGCGAGCGTGGAGTGGTCGGCAAGTTCGTCGAGTTCTATGGCGCCGGGCTGGCCGGCCTGCCGCTGGCCGACCGGGCGACGATCGGCAACATGTCGCCGGAGTTCGGCTCCACCTGTGCGATCTTCCCCATCGACGCCGAGACGCTGCACTACCTGGAGTTCTCGGGGCGGCCGGAGCCGCTGATCAACCTCGTCGAGGCCTACGCCAAGGAGCAGGGGCTGTGGCATGACGAACGCTCCGACGAGCCGACGTTCTCGGACCGGATCGAGCTCGATCTCGCCGACGTGGTGCCGAGCATCGCCGGGCCCAAGCGGCCCCAGGACCGCGTCTCGCTGACCGAGTCCAAGGCGGCGTTCCGGATGGCGCTGGAGGACCTGCTGCCCGACGACGGCAACGACGGGGAGGACGACTCGCTGGCGGGTTCGTTTCCGGCCTCGGATCCCGTTGCCACGCACGTTCCCAACGGCGACGGCTACGCTCCCCGCGGGGGCACCGGCGGCGCCCAGGTTGCCGATCGCCCACAGGTCCGGGCGCCGGTGACCCTGGCCGACGGCACCGAGACCGAGCTGGACCACGGTCACGTCGTGATCGCCGCCATCACCAGCTGCACCAACACGTCCAACCCGTCGGTGATGCTCGGGGCCGGCATCCTCGCCCGCAACGCGGTCCAGCGGGGGCTAACCGTCAAGCCGTGGGTCAAGACCTCGCTGGCGCCCGGCTCCAAGGTGGTGACCGAGTACCTGGAGCGGGCCGGTCTCACCCAGTACCTGGACGAGCTCGGCTTCAACCTGGTCGGCTACGGCTGCACCACCTGCATCGGCAACAGCGGGCCGCTGCCGGAGGAGATCTCCGATGTGATCAGCGCCGAGGATCTGGCGGTGGTGTCGGTCCTGTCGGGCAATCGCAACTTCGAGGGCCGGATCAATCCCGACGTCCGAATGAACTACCTGGCCTCGCCGCCGCTGTGCGTCGCCTACGCGCTGGCCGGGACGATGGACATCGACCTCTATGACCAGCCGCTGGGCGAGGACGCGCGTGGCGAGCCCGTGTATCTAAAGGACATCTGGCCTCACTCGAGCGAGGTGGGGCAGACCGTGGTGCAGGCGGTCCAATCCGACATGTTCCACCGCAGCTACAGCGAGGTGTTCGACGGCGACGAGCGGTGGAACGCGCTGGAGGTCCCGACCGGAGACAGCTTCGCCTGGGTGCCGGAATCGACCTACGTGCGCCGGCCGCCGTTCTTCGAGGACCTCCCGGCCGAGCCCGAGCCGTTGTCGGACATCGAGGGCGCCCGAGTGCTGGCGCTGCTCGGCGACAGCGTCACCACCGACCACATCTCCCCCGCCGGCTCGATCAAGCGCGACGGCCCCGCGGGCAGGTACCTCCAGGAGCACGGGGTGGCGCCGCGGGACTTCAACTCCTTCGGCTCGCGGCGGGGCAACCACGAGGTGATGATGCGCGGCACGTTCGCCAACATCCGCCTGCGCAACCAGCTCGCGGCAGGCACCGAGGGGGGCGTCACCCTGTTCCTCGGCGACGGTGGCGAGGAGGAGATGTCGATCTACGACGCCGCCATGCGCTACGCCGAGTCCGACACGCCGTTGGTCGTGCTCGCCGGCAAGGAGTACGGCTCCGGCTCCTCGCGGGACTGGGCGGCCAAGGGCACGCGGCTGCTCGGCGTCCGCGCGGTCGTTGCCCAGAGCTTCGAGCGCATCCACCGCTCCAACCTGGTCGGGATGGGCGTGCTGCCGCTGCAGTTCGCCGCCGGCGACTCGGCGCAGTCGCTCGGCCTCAGCGGCAAGGAGACGTTCACGATCGCTGGGATCTCCGAAGGCGACGAGGTGGCGCGCACGCTTACGGTCAAGGCCGACGACAAGGCGTTCGAGGTGACGGTGCGGATCGACACCCCCAAGGAGCAGCGCTACTTCCGCCACGGCGGGATCCTCCAGTACGTGCTCCGGGAACTGCTGCACTGACCGTGCGGCGGGGCACGATAGATTCACCGCCGATGGCCACTCCCGAGCTACTGCAAGCGCTGCTGGCCGCCGCCGGGCCCTCGGGTCACGAGACGGCGCCCGCCCGGGCGTGGCGCGACGGCTGCGCCCAGTTCTCCGACGACGTCCGCGTCGACGATGTCGGCTCATCGATGGCGCGCGTGCCCGGCACGGCCGGCGGGCCGACGCTGGCGATCATCGGCCACATCGACGAGATCGGCATCCACGTCTCTCACATCGACGACGAGGGCTTTCTGCGCTTCGGCGAGGTCGGGGGCTGGGATCCGATCGTGCTCGTCGGCCAGCGGGTGCGCATCGCCAGCCGCGGCGGCGACATCCCGGGCGTCATCGGGCGCAAGCCGATCCACCTGATCAAGTCCGACGAGCGTGACAAGGCGCCCAAGATCAAGGACCTGCACATCGATATCGGCGCCCAGGACGGAGCCCAGGCCCGGGAGATGGTTCGGATCGGCGACGTCGCAGTGATCGACTCCGAGCCGGTGGAGCTGCCCAACGGACGACTCGTGTCACGGGCCATGGACAACCGGATCGGCTGCTACGTGGCCGCCGAGGCGGCGCGGCTGGTGTCGCTGGACGGCGGCGGCCCCGGCGACGTCGTCGCCCTCGCCGTCGTGCAGGAGGAGACGACGTTCGCCGGATCGCGGACCAGCGCGTTCGGCCTGGACCCCGGCCTCGCGATCGTCGTCGACGTCACCTTCGCCACCGACCAGCCGGGGATCGAGCTGGGGCAGATGACCAAGCATCCGCTCGGCTCCGGGCCGGTGATCGCCCGCGGGACGACGCTTCACCCGCGGATCTCGGAGCTCCTCTACGACGTCGCCTCCGAGCACGAGCTGCCGTTCACGCTCGAGTCCCTCGGCCGCGGCACGGGCACCGACGCCGACGCCGTCCACGCCACGCGGACCGGCATCCCGACCGGCGTTGTGTCGGTGCCGCTGCGCTACATGCACTCGCCGGTGGAGCTCGTGTCGCTGGCCGACATCCAGGTGGCGGCGGAGCTGATCGCGGCGTTCGCGCGCCGGCTGGCGCCCGGCATGTCGTTTGCCAGGTAGTGGTGACGCCGCTCCTGCTCCTGTTCGATATCGACGGCACGCTCGTCGCCAGGGCCGCCCAGGAGCACGCCGCGGCGCTGCGCGAGGCGATCCGCCAGGTGCACGACGTCGATACGCGCGCCATCCGCAGCCAGATCTCTCCGGCCGGCCGCACCGACGGGGAGATCGCGCGGCTGCTGCTGCTCGCCTCCGGAGTGTCGGCGAGGGCGATCGACGAGCGCGCCGCGGACGTGCGGACGGCGTGCTGTGAGGCCTACGCCCGGCTGTGTCCGCCGGATCTGTCGGCCAAGGTGCTGCCGGGGATGAGCCGGCTGCTGGAGTGGCTGGACACGCGCTCGGATGCGCGACTCTCGCTGGTCACCGGCAACTACGAGCCGGTGGCCCGGCTCAAGCTCACCCGCGCCGGGCTCGGCCGGCACTTCGCCGCCGGCCAGGGCGCCTTCGGCTCTGACTCCGAGGATCGCGCCACGCTGCCGAGGATCGCCCGCAAGCGGGCCGGCGCCGACGGAGTGGCACACCCGCGGGCGAGCACCATCGTGATCGGCGACACGCCCCGGGACATCGCCTGCGCCCGCGCCGACGAGGTGCGCTGCTTCGCCGTCACCACCGGTGAGTACGGCGCTGCCGAGCTGGCCGAGGCCGACGGGGTGGCCACCGACCCGGGCCAAATGCGCGAGCTGCTGGAGGCCGCGCTCGCCTGAGAGACAGGTGGCGCGCCAGCGCCACCTTCCAAGGTCAGTTGCGGACCAGCTTCTTGTAGGTGATCCGGTGGGGCCGATCGGCCTCGGCCCCGAGCTGATCGCGCCGGAAGCTCTCGTAGGCCTCGAAGTTGCCCTCGAACCAACGCACCGCCGAGTCGCCCTCGAACGCGAGCACATGGGTGGCGATCCGGTCCAGAAACCAGCGATCGTGGGAGACGACCACCGCACAGCCGGCGAACGCGAGCAGCGCCTCCTCCAGCGCGCGCAGCGTGTCGGTGTCCAGGTCGTTGGTCGGCTCGTCCAGCAGCAGCAGGTTGCCCCCGCTGCGCAGCAGCTTGGCCAGATGCAGCCGATTGCGCTCGCCGCCGGACAGCTTGGCCACCTTCTTCTGCTGGTCAGTGCCCTTGAAGTTGAAGCCGGCCACGTACGCCCGGCTCGAGACGGTCTGCTCGCCCAGCGGGATCTGATCCTGGCCGCCGGAGATCTCCTCCCACACGTTCTTGTCCGGATCCAGGGCGTCGCGGGATTGGTCGACGTAGGCGAGCTTGACGGTGTCGCCGAGCCGCAGCGCGCCGCCGTCGGGCGTCTCGGCGCCGGTGATCATCCGCAGCAGCGTCGTCTTGCCGGCTCCATTGGGGCCGATCACGCCGACGATCCCGCCCCGGGGCAGGCTGAAGCTGAGGTCGTCGATCAGCATCCGGTCGCCGTAGGACTTGCGCAGGTCGTCGGCCTCGACGACGACGTCGCCGAGCCGCGGGCCGGCGGGAATGTGGATCTGCACCTGGTCGAGCTTGACGTTGCGGTCCTGGGCGAGCAGCGCCTCATAGGCGTTCAGCCGCGCCTTAGGTTTGGTCCGCCGGGCCGAGGCGTTGAGCCGCACCCACTCCAGCTCCTGCGCGATCGTCCGCTGGCGGCTTGACTCCTGGCGCTCCTCCTGCTTGAGGCGGACCCGCTTCTGATCGAGCCAGCCGGTGTAGTTGCCCTGATACGGGATCCCGCGGCCGCGATCGAGCTCCAGAATCCAGCCGGCCACGTTGTCCAGGAAGTAGCGGTCGTGGGTGACGGCCACGATCGTCCCGGCGTAGTCGCGCAGATGCTGCTCCAGCCAGGCGACCGACTCGGCGTCGAGGTGGTTGGTCGGCTCGTCGAGCAGCAGCAGGTCGGGCTGGCGCAGCAGCAGCCGGCACAGCGCGACGCGGCGGCGCTCGCCGCCGGACAACCTGGTCACCTCAGCGTCGGGCGGCGGGCAGCGCAGCGCGTCCATCGCGTACTCGAGCGTCGTGTCGAGATTCCAGCCGTCGACGGCGTCGATCCGCTCCTGGACGCGGGAGAACTCGTCCGCGGTCTCGTCGGAGTAGTTCATCGACAGCTCGTTGAAACGGTCCAGCAGCCCTCGCACCTCGGCGACCCCGTCCTCGACGTTGCCCCGCACGTCCTTGTCGGGATCGAGGTGGGGCTCCTGCTCGAGCAGGCCCACGGTGGCGTTCGGGGCCAGCTGCGCGTGGCCGTCGAACTCGGTGTCGATCCCGGCCATGATCTTCAGCAGCGTCGACTTGCCGGCCCCGTTGTAGCCGAGCACTCCGATCTTCGCTCCGGGATAGAACGACAGCGAGATGTCGGTGAGGACCTGACGATCGGGCGGGTAGCGGCGGGAGAGCTTGTGGGTGGTGAAGATGTACTGAGCGGACATTGCCCCTCAGGATAGGCGGGCGATGCGGCTTGACCGACGACGTGGATGACGAAAGCGCCGTCAGAGGACGCTTTTGTCATCAGGGTGTCGCTTACACGCCGGCCGCCGCCTTCAGCTCCTGCGCCTTGTCGGTCCGCTCCCAGGTGAAGTCCGGATCATCGCGCCCGAAGTGACCGTAGGCGGCGGTCTTCTGGTAAATCGGGCGGTGCAGCTTCAGGTAGTCCCGAAACGCCCCCGGCCGCAGGTCGAAATGCTCGCCGATCAGCCGCAGGATGTCCGCCCGGCTCAGCTTCCCGGTGCCGAACGTCTCGACCATCACCGAGACGGGGCGGGCGACCCCGATCGCGTAGGCGACCTGGACCTCGACCCGGTCGGCGAGCCCGGCGGCGACCACGTTCTTGGCCACGTAGCGCGCCGCGTAGGCGGCCGAGCGGTCGACCTTGGACGGATCCTTGCCGCTGAACGCGCCGCCCCCGTGGCGGGCCATCCCGCCGTAGGTGTCAACGATGATCTTGCGCCCGGTCAGCCCGCAGTCGCCCATCGGACCGCCGATCACGAACCGTCCGGTCGGGTTGACGAGGAAGCTGCGCTGCAGCTCGCCTGAGTCGTACATGCCCTCGGGGAGCACCGGGAGGACGACGTGCTCCCACAGGTCTGACGGGATCTGATCCTCGACGCCCTCGGCGTGCTGGGTCGAGATCAGCAGCTTCTCCACCGAAACCGGCCGGCCGTCGGCGTAGCGCACGCTGACCTGGGTTTTGCCGTCGGGACGCAGGTAGGGCAGCGTTCCCTCCTTGCGGACCTGAGCCAGCCGCCGCGCCAGCCGGTGGGCGACGGCGATCGGCAGCGGCATCAGCTCCGGCGTCTCGTTGCACGCGTAGCCGAACATCATCCCCTGATCCCCCGCGCCGGCGACGTCGAGCTCATCGTCGTCTGAGGCGCCGGTACGCGCCTCGAACGCGGCGTCGACCCCCTGAGCGATGTCCGGAGACTGCTTGTCGATGGCGTTGAGCACTGCACACGTCTGATAGTCGAAGCCGAAGCTGGCGTCGGTGTAGCCGATCCGGCGGATCGTCTCGCGGACGACCTCCTGAATGTCGACGTAGGTCGAGGTGGTGATCTCGCCCGAGACCACCACCAGGCCCGTGTTGACCAGGGTCTCGCAGGCGACCCGGGCGGTCGGATCGTCGCGCAGCACCGCGTCGAGGACGCCATCGGAGATCTGGTCGGCGATCTTGTCCGGGTGACCCTCGGTCACCGATTCGGAGGTGAACAGAAACTCATTCTCGGCAAAGCTCATCGATGGGGGCTTTCCTTGCGCTTGCGGGTGATCTCCAGTAGGTACGCGACCATCACGTCGGCGGATCCGAACCTGAGGTGGTAGGCGTCGGAGTATTCCTCGACCCGGGAGATCTGCTCGTTGCGGGTGGTGAAGAGGTCCGAGAACTCGAAGAACGAAAAATCGACCACTCGCGCCTCGTAGCCCACCCGATCCAGCAGCTCCGCCGTGCGTCGTTGGCCGATTATCGACAATTGCATCATGTACGCGGTGCCGTCGTCGGCCAGAGCCTCGGGCAGCACCCGGATGAGGTGGTCGAGCAGGTTGCGTCCCCAGTAGTCGAGGGGACGGTGCGTGGTGACCTGCTCGAAGGGATCGACCGGCGTCTGGTAGAGGCTGGCGACGATCACGTCGTAGCGTTCCTCCGGGACCCACGGATACAGATCCTGGGCGGTGCCGCTGACGCGATCGGCGACGCCGTTACGAAACGCATTGGTCAGGGTGTTGCGGACCGCCGCCGCATCGATGTCGATGGCGTGGACATGGGCGGCGCCGTTGCACGCCAGCTGTACGGTCAAAAGGCCTGAGCCGCAGCCGACGTCGAGACAGCGCTGATGGGCGCCGACGCCCTCCCGGTACAGGTACTTCCAGGTCAGGAAGCTTCCCTGGGTGGGCACGAACACACCCTGGTCGACTTCAATCTCGGGCATGTCCAGCGGGAACATCTCCCGCCCGCGCGGATCGGCCCACGACGGCGGCTCGCGCCGCTGACCGCGGGCGCTTGCGCTCTGCTCGGTGCGCACCACCGGCCGGGCGTGCCCGGGCTTGGTGTCAGCCAGGGCCGTCCGGGCGGCCAGCAGATGCTCCGGACGCACGCCGCAGCAGCCACCGATGATCTGCGCGCCCTCGGCGCGCCACTCCAGCGCCAGCTCCGCATATTCCTGGCCTCTCACCCCCGGCTGCACTCGCCAACCGGCGGCCGACAGGTAGCCCAGGTTGGGGTACACGCCGAGCGGCAGATCGGTGAAGTCCCGCAGCCAGGAGAGCATCCCGGCGACGTGGTCGGGGGGGATGCAGTTGATCGCCAGCGCGCCGATCCCCATCTCCTCGAACCGGCGCGCCGCCCGACCGAAGGCATCGCCCTCGGGTCCTCCCCAGTGCTCGCCGTAGACGCCACAGACTCCGTGGCGGCAGCGCCGGAAGCTCAGCCACACCGGGATCCCGGTGTCGAGCAGGGCCTCGACCGTGGCGTAGGTGGAACTGCGGACCAGCGACATCGTCTCGAGCAGGACCAGGTCGGGCGGGGCCTCCTCGAACGCCCGTGAGAGCAGGGCGATCGTCTCGCGACCATCCGGGGTGTCGACGTCGCCGTTGAGGCTGAACGCGATCGCCACCTCGTCGGCGCGGCCGGCGTCGCTCGCCGCCTGCCGGGCCAGAGTCACCGCGCGGCGGACGACGTCCATCCAGTGGACCGGCTCGGCGAGGGCGACGGCACCGTTGCGCAAGGCAGTCGGCAGGCCCCAGGTGTTGGTGCAGACCACGTCGCAGCCGACGTCGATGTAGCTGCGGTGGACGCGGGCGACGTCGCCGGGCGCGTCCAGCAGCGCGGTCAGCCCCCATACCGGCTCGTCGGGCTCGGATGCACCGCCGGTGACCTTGATCAGCTCGGTCCCGTTGGCTCCGTCCAGGATCACGCACTGGTCGGTGGCGATCATCCGGGTCAGTCGGGCATAGCGGTCCGCCGGGGTGGGCGGGGCCGCGGTGGCCAGGGCCGGCGAGGACCGGGGCGCGGTGGCCGGAACCCGGGTGGACCGGGCCGGAGTGGGTGGGGTTTGCGCTCCCGCGGGGCGCGATTGCGTGGTCATCTGTCCAACTCCCTGTTTCACCGCTTGACGCTCCAGGCCGCGGGCGGCATCCGCGCCGGCCGCGTCTGGAACAGCTTCATGGCCGCCGAGCCGCCGTGCCACTCTCGCACTTCCTGAACGACCTAGACTTTTGGGTAGGTGGCCTGGCCGAAACCGAATTGTCCCCGCGCCGGGGTACGCCTGCCGCCGAAGCCACTCGTTATATATGGTAACTCCTATCCAAAGAGCAGGGTCTAGCGAGCGGAGTCACGGTACTTTGCTGGTGGTTTGTCGGTTCCCGCCTGGTTTGAGCCTCAGTCTGCGGCGTCGTCGCCGTCGCCGGAGCGCGCCGACGGCGTGGTCGTGGTCCGCCATGGACGGGGCACCGTGGCCCATTACGGCTCCGCCGCGGGGGAGCTCGCCGCGTGCGTGAGCGCTGTCGGTCTGGGCGATGTCTCCGGGCTCGTCAAGCTCGCACTGCGCGGTCGCAGCGCGGAGCTGAGACGGCTCGCCGCGGACCTGACCGGCGCGACGCCGGAGCCGGGCGGAGTCGTGTTCAGCGCCGGAGCCTGGTGGTGTGCTCTGAGCCGACAGCAGCTGATCGTGCTGTGTCCGGCGCGGCCGGGCCACCAACCCCCAGCCCGGCTGCGTCCGGCGCCGCCGGGCGAGTGCCTGCCGGACCGGCTGGAGCGGTGGGCGGCCGCGCACCCGGCGGTCACCCTGGCCGACCTCAGTGCCGAGTGGGCGGCGATCGCGGTGCTCGGCGCTCGGACACGGCCGCTGCTGGCGGATCTCGGGGTGTACGGCGAGTCCGGCGACCCTCGTCGGGTGCACCCGTTCAGGGCGCACAGCGTCGCCGGCACCGAGGTGCTGTGGCTGTTGGAATCCGGCCGCCGGGCCACGGCGCTGATGCCGCGCCCCGCCGCGGCGGGAGTGTGGAGCGCAGTCGAGCGCGCCGGGCGGCGTCATGGGATCTGCTCGGTCGGCGAGGAGGCGGTGGCTCGCTACGCGCTGCTGCGTCGGCGGGTGGACGCGCCCTAAGTGGGCCACTAAGGGCCCGCAGGCACTCGCCGTCCGGTCGCGGAGGTTCTCGGGGTGGGGGCAATGGCGCGCGCGGATGCTGACCCCGTCGCCGCCGGGACGGCGGCCGAGCGCGTGCTGGTCGACCTGCTGGCACTGGAGCGCGAGGTCTTGGAGCTCGATTATGTGCGGCGCAGCGATGCGCTGGAGCGGGTCTCGGACGCGATCCGCCGCCTGGGCGAGATGGCCTGCACGGACACGATCCTGGATTGTGCGGCGGCCGAGCTCGGCACCGGATCCGAGTTCGAGCGGGTCCTGATCAGCGAAGTCGCCGACAACCGGATCCTCCCACTGACGATCTGGGCCGGCGAGGACCAGGCGGCAGCCGACGCAGCCGTGGGTCAGCTGGCGAGGACACCGATCCGGTTGGAGTACCCGTTGCTGGAATACGAAGTGGCGCGGCGACACGGAGCCGAGGTGGTGTCGGTCGCCACTGCGGGCGCGCGGACGCCGGCGTCGCTGAAGCGATGTTTGGGGTGGGATTCTTACGTGGTGGCGGCGCTGACGGTCGGCGGTGAGACGATCGGGCTGCTGCACGCCGACGCCGCCGCCAGCGCCGGGGCGGCCGCCACCGCCCGCGCGGTGGATGAGCTCGACGCGGAGGTGGCCGCGCGCTACGCCGAGGGCCTGTCCGGGGTCCTCGAGCGGGCGGTGCTCCGCCACACGCTCGAGCTCCATCGGGTCGAGCTGAGTACGGCGGTGCAATGGATGAGCAACCGCCTGAGCCGACTCGAGGACGCGTCGGGGATGGTCGCCCCCCGGCTCGGGGACACCCGCCAGGTGCAGACGCTCACCCAGCGCGAGCTCGAGGTGGTCCGCCTCCTGGCCCGGGGCAACTCCAACCGGGCGATCGCCCGGGCGCTGGTCATCCGCGAGGGCACCGTGAAATATCACGTCAAGAACATCTTGCGCAAGCTTGGAGCGACGAGCCGGGCCGACGCGGTGGCCCGCTTCGTCCGGGCAGCCGCGGCGGAGCCCGACCCATGACCGCGACGGCTTCCGTGACGGTATTCGGCGGGCCGCTCAGCATCCAGCTGCACCAGCGGCTCACGGCCGCCGCGGTGGCCGCGCAGCTGCTGCTCGACCTGGATCCGAATCCGGTGACGGCCGGCGATCCGGCGCGGCTGCGAGACCTGATCGAGCGCGTCGCCGAGCACCTGGCCGGGACCCCCGGCGACGATCCCGGCGTCGCCGTCCGCGAGCACGAGGTCGCCCGGGAACGGCTGCGCCGCCGCTACGACACCCGCTTTCAGGCGCTGGCCGACGTGCACGCGGCGATCGACCAGCTGCGGGAGCTCACCTCGCCGGCGGAGATGCTGGCCCGTGCGCCGGGCGCTCTGTGCGGCGCGTCGAATCTGGAGCGAGTGCTGCTGAGCCTCACCAGCGAGGGACAGCTGGTGGCGCAGGCCGCATGTTTCGCCGGCGACGAGGCCGGGGGGGCGACGGCGGTGAAGGCACTCCGCGAGGATCCGATCAGGCTCGAGCATCCCCTGATCGAAACCGAGCTGCTGCGCCGTCGCCGAGCGACGATCGTCGACGACGCCGAGGTGCACCCCCGCGTAGACCGCCGGATGCTCGCGCTGATGCGGTGGAGCTCGTATATCGCCGCGCCGCTCGTCGTCGGCTCGCGGGTGATCGGGATGCTGCACGCCGACCGAGGCCATGGAGGTCGGCTGGACGTGCTCGATCGAGATGTCCTGTGGGAGTTCACGAGCCTGCTGGGGCAGGCCTACGAGAGCGCCAGCCTGCGTCGCACGCTGCGCCGCGAGCGCGAGCAGACGCGTGAGTTTCTCGACTGGCTCAGGGCCCGCTCCGGCGAGTTGACCGACGCCCCGATCCGCCTGGCGACGATGCAGCGGCCTGCGTCGCCACGCCTCGCGCCAGAGCCGCCCGCGCCGGGGTCACCCGGCCGGGATGACCGGGCGGTGTTCGAGGGGCTGCTGACGCGTCGCGAGCTCGACGTCCTGCGCCTGCTTGCCGACGGGCACTCCAACCGAAAGATCGCCCAGGCGCTGGTGATCTCCGACGGCACGGTGAAGTTCCACGTCAACAGCATCCTGCGCAAGCTGCGCGTCGCCAACCGGGCGGAGGCGGTGTCGCGTTATCTGCGCCTGCTCGGGATGCGGGCGCCGTAGGACGTAGGTTGCGCGTCCTCGCTGCCCTCCTCGCCCTCGTGGCCGTCGCCTGCATGTCGCTGGCGATCGTCGGGATGGTCACCGGCCGCCCGGGCGACCGCGCCGGGTGGGCGCTGCGCACGGCGGCGGTAGTCTGCTTCGGGGCCGCGGTGGCATTGAACGTTGCCGCGCACTGACCGCGGGCGCAACCGCGCGCCGGCGCCGGGGTTTGCACCAAGACCGACATGATCCGCACGCTGCGAACGGCTCTGCTGGCACTGGCGATCGGGATCTCGACCCCGGCGTCGGCCTCGGCCTCGCCCTCGGTCTCGGCGCCGGCGGGCGGCGTCACCTACGGCCTCGGCGATGCGCCGGGAGCTTTCGCGCACTGCGTCGACGCCGCCGCGCCCTGCTGCGTCGACACGACTGCCGCCTGTCCCGACGCGGACGTAGCCGGCTACTACGACAACGGGCTGTTCCGCGTGCTGACCAGCCCGTCGAGCCGGCATCGGATCACCCAGGTCCGCTTCTTCGTCGCCTACGACGCGATCTCGGAATGGAACGGTTCCGCCACCGCTCCGGGCTGCCGGTTCTCCCGCGTGCTCGAGCAGCCGTGGTCTGACTCGGCAGGTCGCCTGCACCCCGCCGGCGAGAGCTTCAGCGACCTGAGGACCAGCCTGATCGAGGCCGGTGCGGAGGGTTTGACGCCCGTCGTCTCGATCACGGGCTACGGCATCCCGACGGCGAAGCCAACCTGGGATCAGCCCGCGCCTGATCCGACGACTCTGAGCGGTTACTGGGCGTACCGGTGCGGGATCCAGGGGATTCTGGACGCGGTCAGCCGGCTCCCGGCGACCGATCAGCCCCACATCTGGGAGACGATGAACGAGCCCGACCTGCTCGACGTCTACAACGGCAACGACCAGGACACCGATACGTCGTGCAGCCTGAGCCTGGATGGAGCCGTGGATGGCGCGGCCAAGGCGGCGTGCGACTACATCACCGCCGCCGCCCAGATCCACCAATTCGCCGGCCACGCCGCCGACACGGTGATCGCCGGCGCGTTCGCCCACCCAGGGATCTCTTACCTGGAGCGGTACGCGACCCTGCTCGCGCATCAGGCGCCCGGTGCCCTGTACCCGGCGTCGTGGTCGGTCCACGACTACTCGGATGTGACCGCGTCCTACGCCGGCCCGGTGCTGGGTCCGCTGCAGTCGTTCGACCGGGCGCTGCGCACCGCGTCGCACGGCGCCGCGGACGAGCTTTGGGTGACCGAGTCCGGAACCTGGCTGACCGACCCCAAGCCGGCGGCCGGCTGTGCCGTCGCCCCGGGGAGCCCGGAGACGCTGGGGGCGTGCCTGAGTGGACAGCCCGCCCGTCAGACGAACGCCGCGGCCGCGTTCTTCGCGCTCCCGTCGGCGGGGGTCGCGGTACCGATCACGCATCTGTTCTGGTACCAGTGGCAGGGGGAGCCGGGCTGGGACTCCGGGATCACCGATGCCGCCGGCGCACCGCGGGTGGCGTGGTGCGCGTTCTACGGCGGTGGGATCTGCGGGGGCGACCCGAACGCCGCCTGAGCGCCGGCGGGACACTCGCTGTCTCACCGCGAGATCACGGGTATCCAGGGGGCAGTGTGCCGTGGGGCCCGCCGGGTTGCATCACGCCCGCAGGAGCGCCCAGGGCTCGCAGCAGCCGGCTGGCGGACGCCCCGGCGGCGGAGGACCATCCGCCGGCGTCGCCGCTGCCGGGTATCTGGCCGAGGCTGGCGGCCAGGGTGGTGCCCCCGTCACCGATCGACCAGCCGGTCTCGATCCCGCTGCCGCCCTGGAACATCTGGCCGATCGGTTGGCCGACGGTGACGGTCTCGCCGGGATGCACGGTGGGGGTGATGTCCTCGGCGTAGTACCAGTGCTTGCCGGCGTACTGGCCGGCGGTGAGCCTCTCCTCGATGAATACGCCGTTGGGCCAGCCGGAGTTGGCGACGGACGTGATCCGGCCGCCGCCGATGGCGACCAGCGTGCCCGAGCCGGAGTAGTCGACGCCCATGTCGATCCGCTCCGGGGTCAGGTCCTGAATGTGAGCCAGGGGGTTGACATATCCCGCGGGGGTAAGGCCGGCGCAGGCGGCGAAGTTCGGTGTGCCGGCTGGGGTGGTGCCGGTCGGTGTGCCGGCTGGGGTGGTGCCGGCTGGGGTGGTGCCGGCGGCGGAGTAGCGCTGGGCGGACGCGAGGACCTCGTCGACGTACCACTGAGCGTGGTTGTAGGTGAAGATCGCGGCCTGCCAGTTGCCGGGCGCGCCGCTGGCGTGCAGGAGGTTGGCGGCGGAGAAGATGGCGTCCGCCGGGTCATTCCAGCCCTGCGGGGTGTCGGGTGCCTTGGCCCCGGTCGGCGTGACCCCGTACTCGGCCCAGCTCGCGGGCTCGAACTGCATCCACCCGACGGCGCCGGCGCTCGAGGTCCCCAGGTCCTGTCCAAAGTCGCTCTCGACCCGGTTGATCGCCGCCAGCACCGATGGGCCGCCCGGGCCCAGCCCGTACCGAGACGCGGCCGCCTGGTAGATCGGGATGAGCCCGGCGGGGACTCCGCCGACCGGCCCGGCGGCTGACGTCGGGCCGCAGGACGACCCGGACGCGGTCGCGCCGATCAGGAGCGCCACCAGCACCAGCGCGAGCCCCGCGCCGAGCACCGCCGCGACGCTGCCGATGACCAGCGCCAGTCCGACCGGAAACGAAGATCGGGGAGCGCCGAAGGGCACCGGCCGACGATAAGCGCAGGCGGCGCACCCGGCTGCGATTGGCACTTATTTGTTGCATATCGGCGACCGCCACCGGGCCGCGCCGACCTTCGAGCGCTCGCTAACGTTGCGGTGTCATGCCTCGCATCCTTGATGTCGAATCCGCTCTGCTGCTGCTGGAGCTGGAGCCTCCGTTCGATCAGCGAACCGTCCAGCTGGCGCGACGCCGGATGGCCAAGCGCTGGCACCCCGACATCGCACCGCCGGGCCGCCGGCACGAGCACCAGCGCCACCTCCAGGCGATCAACGAGGCGGCGGACGAGCTGGAGCGTCTCGCCGAGACGTCGCGGGGCGGCAGCGTCAGCCGCAACGCGGTCAAGGCGTCGGCGGCGGCGACCCGCCGCGCGCGCGAGGAGGCCGGCCGGCGCGCCTATGAGAACGAGCAGCGCGAGCGCGAGGCGGCGGCCGACCGGGCCAAGCACGATCCGTTCGGCTCCCGCGTTCCCGACCACTCGGTGGTCCACCGGTACGCCCGCTGCGTGTCGTACCCCGAATGGGGCGTCGGCACCGTCAGCGGCATCTACTTCTCCGGCGACGACGACGACTCGCAGCAGTGGGCGCGGGTGATGTTCTCGGTGGGGGTGCGAACCGTTCCCGCCGGCTCGCTGCAGTTCGTCGACTTCTCCAAGCCCGATCCCGCGGCCGACCGGGTGCAGCGGTTCATGACCGCGGCCCAGCACGCGCTCGCCGAGGGGGATGCGCCGCTCGCCGCGCAACGACTTGTCTACGCCCGGGACGCCGAGCCCGAGAATCCCTCGGTGTTGCGGCTGCTGACTGCGGCCTTCTGGCAGGCCGGCAATCTCCCCGCCGCGGCCCGGACCGTACGCGACTGGGCCCGAGTCGACACCGACCGCCCGACCCCTGAACGCTTCGCCTCCCGCATCTACGAGGACATGGGCGCCGTCGACCTGGCCGCGGAAGCGGCCGCGCGGGCTGCCGATCGCGCTCCCGCGGACGCCTCCGCGTGGGAGCGCCTGGGGAGGCTGCGGTTGGTTCTCAACGACCGCCTGGGCGCGATCAGCGCGCTGGAGCGAGCCCGTCTGGTCGGCCCGTCGGTGGACGGGCTGGTGGACCTGGCGCTCGCTCACCATCTCGCCGGGGATGTCGGTGCCGAGGTCTCGGCGGCTCACGCGGCCACGCTGATCGAGCCCGATTCTCCCCGGGCGTGGTCGGCCTACGCCCACGCGCTGGCGCGAACCGACCGCCTGGCCGAATGTCGCGACGCCTGCCGCCAAGCGCTGTCGCTGGGCAAGGATGCGGAGGTGTCCGAGCTCCTGGCCCGAATCCAGGCGGCCACCCCGCGCGGGCTGGCGGAGCGCAGCGCGGCCTGACCGTGCCACCGCCGCCGGTGCCCGCTGCGGCGCCGAGGGCGAGCGGCTCGAGCGAGGACGGCGGCGCTCAGGGTCCGTAGGGAACTACTTGACGGTTCCGACGGCCCCTCAGGACGAGGCGACCGAGCCCTCGCGCCCGCACACGGGGCAGGACTCCTGCGGACCGAGCGGCCGGCCCCCGCACGCGGGGCACTGCTCCAGCTGCTCGAGCACCCCCAGCAGCTCACCGACTCGGCAGACCAGCAGGCGCTCCTCGTCGACCTCGATCCAGGTTCCGGCGGAGGCGGGGAAGACGACGTGGTCGCCGGGCTTGACCGGCATTCGCACCCCAACGTGATCCCACCAGTCCAATCCCGGCCCGACCGCTAGCACGATCCCATGCTGCGGCGGGGGCTCGTCTGACCCCGGCGGGACGAGCAGTCCAGAGCGGCGTATGCGATCCGGATCGAGCTCCTTGATCACGATCCGGTCGAACAGCGGTCTGAGCTGGCTGCGCATTGCGCTTTCAGATGATAGGCAGCGCCGGGACGGGTCCGTGGGCGCCATCGATCCGCGGCGAGACATAGGCTGTGCGGATGCGCCTGATGATCGCCCGCTGCTCGATCGACTACTCGGGCCGGCTCACCACCCACCTCCCGGCCTCGACCCGGCTGCTGATGTTCAAGGCCGACGGGACATTCATGGTCTGGTCAGACCACGGCAGCCAGAGCGTCAAGCCTCTGAACTGGATGACCCCGCCGACGGTGACCGAGGAGCAGGAGGGCAGCATCGTGGTCCGCCGGCGGGGTGGCACCGGCGAAGACCGGGTCGAGATATCGCTGCACCAGGTCCTGTCCGACGTCACCTACGAGATGGGCACCCCCGGCACCGACGCGGCCTTGGCCAAGGACGGGGTGGAGGCCCACCTCCAGGAGCTGCTCGCCGATGCACCCGAATGGTGCGGCGAGGGGTTTCGCCTGGTGCGGCGCGAGTGGCCGACCGACATCGGCCCCGTCGACCTGATGTGCCGCGACGCGCAGGACGGCTGGGTGGCGGTGGAGGTCAAGCGCGTGGCCGGGATCGAGGCGGTGGAGCAGCTGACCCGTTACCTGGAGCGGATCCGCCGCGACTCGGGATTCGCGCTGTGCCGCGGCGTCCTCGCCGCCCAGGTGATCAAGCCCCAGGCGCGGGTGCTGGCCGGGGCGCGCGAGATCGAGTGCGTCGAGGTCGACCTGGCGGTGCTGCGCGGCGAGCGCCAGCCGGACCTGAAGTTGTTCGCCGCATGACCGATCCGATTCGCCGCCTGGCCGGTCCGGTTAGCGGATGACCGATTCCGAGTCCGCGGTGCTCACCGATCGCCGCGGGCGGGTGCTGGTGATCACCCTCAATCGCCCGGACCAGCGAAACGCCATCAATGCCGCCGTCGCCGCCGGAATCGCCGGCGCGCTGGACGAGCTCGATGCCGACCCGGACCTGTCGATCGGCGTGCTCACCGGCGCCGGCCGGGGATTCTGCGCCGGCATGGATCTCAAGGCGTTCGTCGCCGGCGAGTCACCGCACGTCGGGGACCGCGGGTTTGCCGGCATCACCCAGCGAGCGTCGGTCAAGCCGCTGATCGCGGCGATCGAAGGCTTCGCGGTCGCCGGGGGCCTCGAGGTCGCGCTGGCGTGCGACCTGATCGTCGCCGCTCGCGGAGCACGGCTCGGAATCCCCGAGGTCAAGCGCTCGCTGGTCGCCTCCGGCGGCGCACTGTTGCGCCTGCCTCGGGTGCTGCCGCGCAACGTAACCATGGAGCTGGCGCTGACCGGCGATCCGATCGCGGCCGAGCGTGGCTATGAGCTCGGGCTCGTCAACCGCGTGGCGGAACCGGGACGGGCGCTGGAGGCCGCGCTGGAGCTGGCGGAGGCGATCGCCGGGAACGGCCCGCTGGCCCTGACCGCGAGCAAACGGATCCTCGCCGAGTCCGTCGACTGGCCGGAGTCCGAGTTCTGGGCCCGGCAGGAGGAGATCGCCGGCCCGGTGACCGCTTCCGAGGACGCCCGCGAGGGCGCCACGGCGTTCGCCGAGAAGCGCGCGCCGGTGTGGCAGGGGCGCTAAGGGCCGCCCGCCGCGCGAGATAGCGGCGTCTGAGGGCCTGCCTGGCAGTGGGCGAAAGACGCCTATCGATCGGATACCGGGGCGTCGGCAAACGTCCACCCCCATCACGCCCGAGCCGGGGGCGGACGTTTGCGTCGCGCCGCTGGTTGTCGCCACGCTCCCACCTCTCGCTACCGGTCCTCACCCCAGGCGGTCGCCATCACCGTTCGGGCGCCCGCGTGGTCGCGGTGCTCGCACAGGTAGATTCCCTGCCAGGCGCCGAGCGCCAGACGACCACTGGTCACCGGGAGGGTCAGGGTCGGACCGAGCAGGGCGGACTTGACGTGCGCCGGCATGTCGTCGTCGCCCTCGAGTGTGTGGGTCCAGTAGTCGGCCCGCTCGGGCACCGCCCGATCGAACCAGGAAGCGAAGTCACGGCGCACCGCGGGCGACGCGTTCTCGTTGAGCGCGAGCGACGCCGACGTGTGCTGGAGCAGGAGCGAGAGCAGGCCGACGCGCAGCTGCGCCAGCTCGGGCAGCGCCTCCACCACCTCCTGCGTGACGATGTGAAAGCCACGCGGGCGCGGCCCGAGCCTGATCGTGCGCTGGATCCACGTCATGGGCCACTAATCCAGGAGGCGCGCCGTGGCCATCTCGACCCGCTCGCCGCGGAACGGAACGCCTTCGCGCTCCAGCAGCCGGCGCTGACGCCGGCCCTTGGCCAGCGAGCCGTCGGCCCGGACGATCCGGTGCCAGGGGAGGTCCGGGTCGTGGCACTCCGCGAGCACCGCTCCGGCCAGCCGCGGGGCGCCCGGCGAGACGTCGCCGTAGGTACGTACGAAGCCCTCCGGCGTCGCCCGCACCCGCGCCAGGATCAGCGCCGCTCGACGATCCCGCGGGGCGGCTCCGGGGCCCACCACGGCCCGATGCGAGGTGTCCGCGGACGTTTGCACGAACACAGGATCGCACCCGGCGCCGGGCTCACGGCTCCAGGACGATCTTGCCGCGGGTGTGGTTGTGCTCCAGCTCCCGGTAGGCGTCTCGGACCTGGTCAAGTGGGTATACGCCCGCGATGGGGACCTCCAGCCTGCCGTCGACGATCAGCTGGGCGAGCTGCGCGAGGGTGTTCGCGCTGGCGCCGGCAGCATTGCCCTCCCCCTTGACGCCGTACTTGGAGATCGCCTCGAAATCCGCGATCGTGTCGATCCGCTCCGGCGCCACCCCGAGCTCGAGCGCGAGCTCCACGTAGCCGCTCCCGACCGTGTCGATGAACGCGTCCACGCCGTCGGATGCGGCATCCCTGATGCGCTGCGCCACGCCGTCCCCATACGTGATGGGGACCACGCCGTGGTCGCGCAGCCAAGCGTGGTTGGCCTCGCTGGCCAGGCCGATCACCGTGGCGCCCGCGACCACGGCCAGCTGGACGGCGATCGAGCCGACGCCGCCCGCCGCGCCCGCCACGACGACGGTATCCCCGGCGCCCGCGTCGACCGCGTGCACCGCGGCGTAGGCCGTGGCACCCGCGACGAACAATCCCCCGGCCACCTCCCAGGACACGCCGGGCGGGCGGCGCGTCGCGTTGGCGGCATCGATGACGACCAGCTCGGCCTGGCTGGCGCGGTCGTCGGTGAAGCCGATCACCTCGTCGCCGGCGGCGAACCCGTCCACGCCGTCGCCGGTCTCCCGCACCACGCCCGCGAGGTCGCTGCCCTGGCCCGACGGAAACGTCGTCGGCCACAGATCGGCGAGCAGACCCTCGCGGATCTTGGACTCTCCCGGATTGATTCCGGCGGCCTTGACCGCGACCAGAAGCTGGCCCGGACCGGGCGCCGGCGGATCCACGTCGACCACGTTCAAGACATCGACGCCGCCGTACTCGTCAAACCTCACTGCGCGTGCCATCTCCCGCTCCTTGGTTCGTCGTTCGCATCCCCGCCCGCCCTGGATAGGTGTATCCGGACTTGACTCGCCGCAAAACACGCGGGGGGCACGGCACCAGGCCCCCGGGCTCATCGCTTCTTGATATCTTCGCCCTCGCTGGTCACTTTTCTCCTGCAAATGCAAGAAATCTTGCAGCGTGGGCGCGACCCCATGAGCCACCTTCCCCGCACCGTCGCATCCCCTCTCGCCGCCGCCGCGGCGACCATGGCGATCGTCGCCGGGCTGATGGCGCTGACCGCCGGCGTGGCGCAGACATTCGCCGCCACGCCCAGCCTCGGGCAGCTGCAATCCGCCCTCGGCCAGGAGCAGTCACGCCAGCAGAGTCTGTCGGCGAGCATCGGCTCGCTGAGCCAGTCGATCTCCTCGCTGGCCGCGCAGATCGCCCTGGTCCGCCACCGGGAGGCGGAGGTCGACCAGGAGCTGGCCAACGACCGGGCGCGGCTGGCGCGGGTGCAGGCATCGCTGATCCGGGAGCGCGCGCTGCTCACCCGGCTGCGCCGCCGGCTGGCGCGCGCCCAGGCGACCCTCGCCCGCCAGCTGGTCTCCGGTTACGAATCGGCCAGCCCGGACCTGGTCTCGGTCGTGCTCGAGGCCCAGGGCTTCCAGGACCTGCTCAACCGGCTGAACTACCTCGGGGACGCTCAGCGCCAGCAACAGTCGATCATCTCGGTCACCCGCGCCGCCCGGGCCGCCGCCAACGCCGCCGCCGCCCGGTTGGCCAGGCTGGAGCAGACCGACCGCCGGATCACGGCGGCGACCCAGGTCCGCGCCCGCGCGCTGGCCGGAATGAACGAGCTGCTCGGCGCCAAGCAGGCGGCGCTGGGCCGCGCCCGCGCGGCCCAGCAGCAGGAGCTGGCGGACAGTCGGGCACGCGCCCACTCGCTGGACCGGCAGATCTCCCACGTCCAGGCTGAGCAGGCGGCCACCGCCGCCGCGGCAGCCCAACACGCCGTCGATTCCGGTCCCGCCCCCCCCAGCTCCGGACCGCTCGGACCCTCCGGAGGCTCGGGCGGGTGGGTGATCCCGTATCCGATCGTGCTCTGCGAGTCCGGCGGGCAGAACGACCCGCCCAACAGCGCCGGCGCTTCCGGCTACTACCAGATCATTCCCAGCACCTGGCAGGAGTACGGCGGTACCGGCCCTGCCGCCTACCTCGCGAGCAAGGCCGAGCAGGATGCGGTGGCCGCCCGGGTCTGGCGAGGCGCGGGACCGGGGGCGTGGGACTGCGCGGCGATCGTCGGGATTCACTGAAGCGACCGGCGATCTCCCGACCCCGCCGGGTGAGCCTGTCAGTGAGAGACCGGCGATCTCCCGACCCCGCCGGGTGAGCCTGTCAGTGAGAGACCGGCGATCTCCCGACCCCGCCGGGTGAGCCTGCGCGCAGCCACTGACCCACCAACTAATCTGCGGCCCCTGTGATCGGCTCGCGGGCTGCCAGAGCGATCCTCGTCGGCGCGGTGCTGGTCGTGGCGTTCGGGCTGCGCCTGGCGTTCGTCGAGTCGGTCTCCTACCGCGCCGTCAACGACGCCGGCACCTATAACCGGCTGGCCGGCGAGATTGCCCGCACCGGCGACTACGACGTCGGCAACGGGCCGCGCACCGGGGCCGGCGGGTCTCACGGCCCGACCGCGTACTTCCCCCCGGGATTCCCGTACTTCCTGGCCGCGGTCGATCTGATCACCGGTCACCAGGGTCACAAGCAGGCGATCGGACCGGAGCGAATCGCCCAGACGGTGCTGGGCACCGTCGCCGTCGGGCTGATCGGCCTGGTGGGCGTGGAGCTGTTCGGCGGAATGACCGCGCTCGTCGCGATGGTCCTGGCCGCCGTCTACCCCGTGTTCATCGAGCTCTCGGGCACGCTCGTTGCCGAGAACCTGCTGATCGTGCTGGAGTTGGCGGCAGTGTGGACGATTCTGCGGGCGGGGCGGTCTGCGCACCCGTACCCCTGGATCGCCGCCACCGGAGCGCTGCTGGGGCTGGCGTCGGTGACGCACGAGAACGCGATCCTGTGGCTGCTCCCGCTGGCGTTTGCGTCGTGGTGTCTGGCGCGCCGGGGGCCCCGGCGACCCAACCGCACCCCAGCTCGCGTCGGCGCCGTCGCAGCGCCAACCATTCTCATCCTGTTCATGGTCGTGGCGATCGCGCCGTGGACGGTTCGCAACGCGATCGTCATGCATCACTTCATCCCCATCTCCGACGAGGCCGGCATCACGCTGGAGGGCACCTACAACGCGGACTCCGCGCATTTCAAGCCCGTCCCGTACAAGTGGCACTATTTCGCGCGGATCCCCGAGGACGCGGCGGTTCAGCGCACGGCCTCGCGGTACTCGGAGGTCCAGCTCGGGGACAAGCTCCAGGCGATGGCGCTGAACTACATCGACGCGCATCCGTCGGCGCCGCTGAGCGCCGGCTTTCACAACACGCTGCGCATGTTCGAGCTCGAGGGCTCGTATGCCTGGCACGCGTCGGCCCTGGCGATCGGACTGCACCCCGGGACCGCTCGCATCGGCGTCGTCGCGTTCTGGCTGTTGTGCCTGCTGGCGATGGTCGGGATGTTCACCCGCCGCGTCCGCGAGGCGCCGCTGTGGCTGTGGACGTTGCCGCTGCTGTACGCCCTCTCGATCGTGTTCGTCAACGTCGAGACGCCGCGCTTCCGCGAGCCGATCGACCCGTTCCTGATCCTGCTCGCCGGGTGCGCCGTGAGCGCGGCGCTCGAGAGGCTAGGGCTGGGCGGTACGCCAGTCCGGCGTCGTCGGCGACCGTCCCAGCTGGCGCGCCACCATGCTTAGCTGATCCAGGTGATCGAGCGCCTGGCCGGAGCCGACGGCGACGCAGGTGAGCGGAGAGTCGGCGCGGTAGACCGGCATCCCGGTCTCGGCGGCGACCGCCTCCGGGAAGCCGCGGACCAGCGTGCCGCCGCCGGCCAGCAGGATCCCGTCGCGGGCGATGTCGGAGGCGAGCTCGGGCGGGGTCTGCTCCAGCGTGTCGCGGATCGCGTGCAGGATCTCGCGGATGGGACCGGCGATCGCCGATCGGACCTCCTCGGAGCGCAGCGGCACCGCCGTCGGCAGCCCGGTCACGAGGTGGCGGCCGCGCACCTCGGTGATCTGCTCCTCGGGCAGCGGGATCGCCGATCCGAGCTCGATCTTGATCGCCTCCGCGGTGGGCGAGCCGATCGCCAGCTGGTAGACCGAGCGGATGTAGTGGGCGATCGCCTCGTCCATCTCATAGCCCCCGACCCGCACCGAGCGACTGATCACGATCCCGCCGAGGGAGATCACCGCCATCTCGCTGGTGCCGCCACCGACGTCCACCACCATCCGTCCGAACGGCTCCTCGATCGCCAGCCCGGCTCCGATGGCGGCGGCTATCGGCTCCTCGATCAGGTGCACGCGCCGGGCGCCGGCGGCCAGTGAAGCCTCCTCCACGGCCCGCTTCTCGACCTCGGTGACCCCCGAGGGGGCGCACACGATCAGCCGGGGATGCGCCATCCGGCGGTCGATCACCTTGCGGATGAAGTACCGCAGCATCTCCTCGGTGACCTCGAAGTCGGCGATCACGCCGTGGCGCAGCGGCCGCGTCGCCGAGATCGTCGCCGGGGTGCGTCCGATCATCCGCTCCGCCTCGGCGCCGACGGCGTGGACCTCCCCGGTCGACAGGTCGGATGCGACCACCGACGGCTCGGAGACGACGATGCCGCGGCCGCCCACGTACACCAGCGTGTTGGCGGTGCCGAGATCGATCGCCATGTCGTGGACGCCGAGGGTGGGCGCCAGGTGGCGCCGGGAGTTGTCGCGACGGGAGCCGTCTCTACGAAACCGGATGCGAACAGACTGTCAGATGACGGGCGGGGGCGGGCCGCCGCCGGCACGGGCCGGTCACCTGGCAACGCGCCCGTCACTGCGCCCGGTCACTGCGCCCGGTCATGCGCCCGGAACAACCTCGGGGCGACTCAGCCTCGACCGGACGGCGGCTTGGGCGGCGCGACGTAGATCGTGGCCCGGCCGCGGGCGCTCGGCGCGTTGCGGGCGCGGACGGTCGCGACGTTGCGGATCGCGCGCGGTGCCGCGCCGGTCACCACGGCGGTGAAGCTCACCGTCCGGGAGGCGAGCACGACGAGCCGCCGGAGCGTTCGGCACAGCGTCCGCCCGTGGACGGTGAACCCGCGCGCGGAGACGACCGCCAGCCCGTTGGGAAGCGCGTCGCAGAGCCGGACGTCCAGCGCCGAGTCCTCGCCGATGTTGCTCACCCGCAGCTTGATCGCGACGTGAGCCCCAATGGTTGTGTGCGCGGGTGCCGCCTGCTTGTGCAGCGTCAGCCGAGTGCCCAGCACGCCCGGGGGTCCCGGCGGCGGGATCGGAGGTGCGGGTGGCTCGGGCGGCCCCGGAGGACTCGGTGGCGGGAGGGGCGGCGGTGGCGGGGGGAGAGGATGGTCGGGCACGACCACGCGGGTCAGGGTCATGGCACGATTGGGATGCGGATCAGGCAGTGGCTCGGCCTGATCTCCCTGCACCGTGGCCACGTTTTCCAGCAGCGCTCCATCCGCCGCGGTGGTGGGAACGTGGGCGGTGATCGTCATCGTCACCGAGGCGCCGGCGGCCGGGGTGGACGGAACGCTCGGAGCGGTACAGGTGACGGCGCCGGTCCCGCCGGCGGCAGGGGTGGTACAGGTCAGCGATGCCGGCGCCGAGGCGCTGACGAACGAAACCCCGGCGGGTAGCTGATCGGCAAGGATGAAGCCCGTCGATGTCCCCGGGCCCCAGTTGGTGGCGACCACCCGCCAGCTCACGGTGTCACCCGGAGCGACGATCTGCGAGGACACCGTCTTGACGACGCCAAGATCCACCGTCACCGGGGGAGGCGGCGGCGGACCACGATCGTGGCCTGGCCGCATCCGGTATAGACGTCGTCGGGCTCATCCTCTGAGTTGGACCGATAACAGCCGGTGTTCACCAGCGGCGCGGGACCCGGTCCCTGGGCGGAGGCGTTCACGGTGGCCGCGAACGTGTACGAGAACGACCCGTTCGGCGCCACGGTGCCGACGGCGCAGGTGATGGTGCGGGTGGCTGCGGAGTAACTGCAGACGTTTCCAGGATTACTGGTGAACCCCGTGAAGTCCAGTCCCGACGGGAGCGGGTCGGAGACGACGAGGTTGGTGGCCGCGACGGTGGGGGTGGGATACAGCGGATCGCCCGGCACCCGTTCGGGGTTGGTGACGGTCGTCGTGTAGTTCACCGGATCTCCCGGCGACGCCTGCGACCGATCCGCGACCTTGGCGATCTGGACGTTGGGTGCGCGGATCAGCGTGTCGAAGACGATCCCGCCGAAGAAGTAGGTGTCCCCCACCGTTCCCAGACACACCGACGCGCTGGTGGCGTCGTTGGGGATCGTCCCCTCGGGAAGGGCAACGGTGGACAGATCGAACCCGAGCTGATTGCCGTAGTCCGGGGTGCGGTTGCCGAGGTCGACGCCATCGGTGGAGATCGTGCTGTTGAAGAAGTTGTCGGCGGGGTGCAAGGCGTCGGAGACGTGGGCGAGGCCGGTGCAGGAGGGGCTCAGGTTTCCGAGCGCCAGGTAATCGCCGGTGATCGCGCGGTCGCCCTCGTAGGCCCAGGTGGTGAGGTGGGCGTCGACGTTGCCGCTGGCCGGCGTGGTGAAGCCGGTGAAGTCCAACGGCCCGACCACGAGCTGCTGACCGCTCTGCACTTGGACGAAGTCGAACCCGTCGAACAGCGTGATGTCACGAAATGCGGCGGTGGGACTCTCCCAGGCGATCAGCAGCGTCCAGCCGCCGTGACGGTTGTAGCCGCGACCGGCCTGGACATTGGCGACGGTGACCGTGACCTGCTTGTCGGCGGAACGGCCGCGCCGTCTGGCGGCCGCGAAGTCGGCGCTGAGCTCGGGGGTGACATCGGCGCGGACCTGGTACGCGTAGCCCGGGCTCTCGCCCGGCTGGTTGTACCAGCTCGGAATTCCCTCCCAGACGCCGTCACGCGAGGCGTCCTGCGCGTCGATAGTGGTGTACGCGCCCGAACCGACGCGCAGGTCGACCGTCTTCCAGAGCGTGTTGGTGTCCGGGTTGGCGCCCCCGGGCGCATCGTCGGATGAGCCGTTGTCGGCGCCCACCCCGTGCGCCAGGTCGGCACCCCAGTACAGGTAGGCCCGCACGACGCGCGCGTCCCCCGGAATCGACACGCTCGCGGTGCTGGAATCGAAATGGCCGCCGCTGGGATCGACGTTGACATAGGTCATGTCGTGGTCGTTGTTGTTGGCGTTCAGGCACGGCTCGGTGGACAGCGTCCGGCGTGTGGGATGCCCCGAGGCTCGGTGTCGATGCGCCGCCGACAGGTTCTCCGGACAGGTGAGCAGCGTGTTACCGGCGGTCGCCACGCCCCCGCGCAGGTTGGCCGAGAACGTTGGTGTCGTGTCCGCGGCGAGCCGATTCGCGCGCTTGTTGGAGATGAGATGGCGGACCGGCGAATTCGGCCAGTGAGCGATGCGGTGAGTCTTGGCGGCGGCCGACACGGGCAGCGTGAGCAGGCTCACCAATGTGGCGGCGAGCATCCACAGCATCGGCCGGCGCGTCAGGCGCGCGCGGCTCCGGCATCCCCGGCGAGCTGACCCTTCGGTTCCCACCAACCCTGCCTCCCCTCGACAGCCACAGCCATAGACACAGTCCACTCAGGCGCCGAGAGCGTATCTGATCACGCTTGGATTATCGAGGGCGGCAACCTGACTCGCATCCCGTTTTGCTTCCCGTGCCGGTGAGCGGCACCGCGACATCGGGCGTGGGTCGGGTCAGCGGCGCGGCGCGCGCACGACGAACTGCTTGACGGCCGCGCGGCCCGTGGCGCCGTGGGCTCGCGGCGTCACCACCAGCCGGTAGGTGCCGGGGGCGAGCGTGTGGCGAAGCCGGCCGGCGAGCGGCACACTGTTGTGGCCGGACCGATCGTTGCGGGCGAAGCTGGTGACCGTCAGCAGGCGCATGCAGTGCGCGCCCTTCCCGGTCTTCGCGCCTGGCGCCACACAGCGCGTGCCGTGGCGCAGCCCGGGCATCTGGTGCAGGATCTGGACCGTTGAGCGAGCCGCCTGGCTGTCGGTGTAGGTGATCATCGGCCAGCGGCCGCGCCGGGGGAAGGTGATCTTCAGCGCCGAGAGCTTCGGCCTGTTGGCCGTCCCCGTCGTCCCGCCGGGGTTGCCCCCGCTGCCGCTCCCGCTGTGCCCCGATCCCGAGGACGACCCGCTCCCCGAGCCCGACGAGGATCTGCTCGGGATTCCAGAGCCCGGTGGGGGCGGACTGCCCTCAGTGCCGGCCGGCGGCGACATCGCCGCGATCTGCGCCGGCGTCAACGCCTCGTTCCAGATCGTCACCTCGTCGATGTTCCCCTGGAAGCCGAGGGTCGAGCAACCGGGGTAGTCGCCGATGTAGAGGTCGTTGGAGTTAGCCAGCGCATACTGGAGATTGCCCGGGTAGACGGTGCCGGAGCCGGCCTCGACGCCGTCCACATACAGCCGCAAGGTGGTGCCGTCGAACGTCCCGACGGCGAGGTGCCAGCGGCCATCCCAGACGCGGGTGCCGGCGTCGGGCGAGGTCGCGTACACGATCCCTTGTTGGCGCGAGATGTAGAACTCAAGGCCGCCGTTAGGGCCGGTGTAGAGCCCGTAGGACGCCGCATGGCACCCGTTGGCGCCCTTGGCGACGATGTAACGGTAGGCGCCGGGGCTGGAGGCGTGCGCGATCCACGCGCTCACGGTGACGGCGGACGCGGGCTCCAGTGCCGAGTTGTCGGAGATGTGCACGCCGCTGGCACCATCGACGAAGTCCAAGGCGCTTCCGGTGACGCCGTTCGTCCAGTTCACGTTTCCGAACAGGGTCCCGTTGTTGCCGTTGCCCGAGCTGTCGGCGACCGTAGTGCCCTGCCCCTCATCCAGCTTCCATTGCCCGACGATCCCGCCGCTGGCGGCAGCCGGCGCGGCGAAGATGGCGGACGCCAGGATCAGGACGAGGATTCGCGGCAGTCGGCGCATGGTCTTCCAGTCTCGAAAATTGATCATCACCAGGCACCAACGAATGGCCGGTGGGCGCGCTTGCGCACTGCCGAGACGCCGACGTCAGCGTGCGGACCTGGCCCGACTCCGGACCACACCGGCGGCGGCTCAGCGCTCGCCGGGGAGCTTGCGCGGGTACTGCGAGACCGGGTGGCGGAGGTCGAGCGCGGTGCGCAGGATCCGATGCTGCTCGGTGGCGTGGGCGATCGGATAGCCCTCGCCCGACGCCGCCCGCTCGGGACGGCCGATGTAGCCGAAGTGCAGATGCTCGGGCAGCACCTGGAGCAGGCGCGGCGACATGAAGGCGCGCGCACCCATGTTGCGCGGCTCCTCCTGAACCCAGACGACCTCGCTCAGGCGGGGATACGCGGCGATCAGCTCCATCAGCTCGGATTGGGGGAAGGGATACAGCAGCTCGACGCGGCCGAGGGCGACGCCGGGGTTCTGCGCCCGCGCCTCCTCCGCGGCCAGCTCGTAGTAGATCTTCCCGGTGCACAGGACCAGGCGAGTGATCTGGTCGGGATCCGCCTCGGGGTCGCGCAGCACGGGCTGGAAGCGCCCGTCGACCAGCTCGGTGACCGTGCTGGCGGCCTGGGGCAGGCGCAACAGGCTCTTCGGGGTCATGATCACCAGCGGACGCTGCTTGGCGATGCGCGCCTGACGGCGCAGGAGATGGAAGTACTGCGCCGGCGTGGTCGGGTTGGCGACGCGGATGTTCCCCTCGGCGGCGAGCTGGAGGAAGCGCTCCAGCCGGGCCGAGGAGTGCTCGGGGCCCGAGCCCTCGTAGGCGTGGGGGAGCAGCAGCGTCAACCGACTGGTCTGCCCCCACTTGGCCAGTCCCGAGGTGATGAACTGGTCGACGATCACCTGGGCGCCGTTGACGAAGTCCCCGAACTGCGCCTCCCACAGCACCAGCGTCTCGGGGCCCTCCTGCGAGTAGCCGTACTCGAAGCCGACGCAGGCCATCTCCGACAACGGGCTGTTGTGCAGCTCCATTGGCGCCAACGCCCCCGGCAGATGCTGCATGGCGCAGTGCTCCTGGCCCGTCCTGGGGTCGTGGAGCACCAGATGGCGCTGGCTGAAGGTGCCGCGCTCGGTGTCCTGGCCGGTCAAACGGATCGGGATCCCCTCGGTCAGCAGCGACGCGAACGCCAGCGCCTCGGCGTGCGCCCACACCACCGCCGGCCGCGTCGGGTCGTCCATCGCCTCGCGGCGCGCCTCCAGCTGCTTGACCAGCTTGGGATGGATGGTGAACCCGTCGGGCACCGTCAGCAGCTCCTCGTTGAGCACCTTGAGCCGATCCTCGGCGACGGCGGTCTTGACCTCGGGCGAGGGCGTGCGATCGAGCTGATACTCGCCGGTGGCGTGCTCGACGTCCTTGGCCGCGGCGATCCGCTC
Source organism: uncultured Actinomycetota bacterium (assembly GCA_963787595.1). Taxonomy (GTDB): domain Bacteria; phylum Actinomycetota; class Thermoleophilia; order Solirubrobacterales; family Solirubrobacteraceae; genus Palsa-465. The sequence continues at coordinate 579,409 of CAWBDE010000005.1, read as the reverse complement.
CTTGAGCAGCTGGTGAGAGTCGGTGAGCATCGCCCACACCGCATCGGTCATCTCGGTCGACTCCTGCTCGGAGACCACCCCCTGGTCGACCAGCTGGCGGGCGAACAGCTCGCGCACCGACGGATGCTGCTTGATCACCTGGTACATCTCGGGCTGGGTGTAGGCGGGCTCGTCGGCCTCGTTGTGACCGAAGCGCCGGTAGCCGATGAGGTCGATGAGCACGTCGTGGCCGAACTGGAGGCGGAACGCGAACGCCAGGCGGACGGCGCTGACGCAGGCCGCCACGTCGTCGGCGTTGACATGGATGATCGGGACGTCGAAGCCCTTGGCCAGGTCCGAGGCGTAGGTGGTGGAACGGGCGTCGTCGGGATCGGTGGTGAAGCCGACCTGGTTGTTCTGAATGATGTGGACGGTGCCGCCGACGCTGTAACCATCGAGCGCCTGGAGGTTCAGCGTCTCGGCGACCACGCCCTGACCGGGGAAGGCGGCGTCGCCGTGCAGGATCACCGGGATCGCGGCGTTGCAGTCCTGGTGGGCATGGGAGCCCTGACGGGTCGTCTGCGCCGCCCGGGTGGCGCCGGAGGCGACCGGGGCGACGAACTCCAGGTGCGAGGGATTGGACTCCAGGCGGACGATGATCGACTCGCCGCCGGCCAGCTGGTAGGCGCCCTGAGCGCCGTGGTGGTACTTGACGTCGCCGGTGCCTCCCTGGGGCAGGGTGGTGATCGGCTCAAGCGTCGAGGAGCCCTCGAACTCGGCGAAGATCGAGTCGTAGGCGCGACCCAGGTTGTGGGCGAGCACGTTGAGCCGCCCGCGATGCGCCATCCCGATGACGACCTCGCGGGCGCCGCGGGTAGCCGACAGCTGGGTGAGCTCGTCCAGCATCGGAACGGTCATGTCCAGCCCCTCGACCGAGAACTGCTTCTGCCCCAGGTACGCCTTGTGCATGAAGCGCTCGAAAGCGTCGACCTCGGTCAACCGCCGCAGCAGAGCCTTCTGCTCCTCCACCGTAAGCGGGCGGCGAAACTCGCCGGATTCGATCGCCTCTCGCAGCCACAGCCGCTGGCGATGGGACGCGATGTGCTCGATCTCGTAGGCGATGGTGCCGCAGTAGGTCTCGCGCAGGTGCGGGAGGGCCTCGGCCAGCGTCGCCCCCGGCACGTACATGCGCAGCACGTGGGCTGGAATCTGGGCCATCAGCTCTGGGGTCAGCCCCAGGGGACCCGGATCGAGCGAGGGATCGCCCTCGGCCTCCCGTCCGAGCGGATCCAGCCGGGCCGCGAGATGGCCGTGGGTGCGGTGAGCCTTGAGCAGGGAGGTGGCGGCCTGGACCGCCGCCATCAGCGCCTCGTCATGGGCGGCCGGCGCGGCCTCCGCCTCGCCCACGGGCGCCGGCGCCGCCATCGAGGCCGCCGCGGGGGCGGGGGCGGGGGTCGCCGGCAACTGCGGCAGGGGGATGCCGAGATCGGCGAACAACCGGTCGTAGAAGCCGTCCTCGCCCTGCAGCAGCGCCTCGATCTGCGCCAGGAAGCGCCCCGACTCGGCGCCCTGGATGATCCGATGGTCGTAGGTGGAGGTCATCGTCATGACCTTCTCGGCGCCGATCGTGCGAGCCACCCGCTCCAAGCCAACCGGATAGGCGATCGAGCCGGTGGCCACGATCGTGCCCTGACCGACCATCAGCCGCGGAACCGACGCGATCGTGCCGATGCCGCCGGGGTTGGTCAGGGTCAGGTTGGCGCCGCTGAGGTCGTCGGCGGTGAGGGTGCCCGACCGCGCCTTGTCCACCACGGCGTCGTAGGCATCCACGAACTGGTGAAAGCCCAGACGTCCGGCGTCGCGGATCACCGGCACCATCAGCGTGCGCGACCCGTCGCGCTTCTCCACGTCGACCGCCAGTCCCAGGTTGACGGCGCCGTCATCGTGCCGGTAGGGCTTGCCGTCGATCTCCGAGAAGTGATGAGCCATCACCGGCATCTCGTCGGTGGCGACGCGGGCGATGGCATACCCGATCAGGTGAGTGAACGAGACCCGCCGCCCGGCGTCCTTGAGCTGCCTGCGCCGCGCGTCCAGAGTGGTGACGGTGAGCGTGCGAAACGATGTGGCGGTCGGGATCGACCGGCTCTGGTCCATGTAGCGAGCCAGCGCGGCGCCACCGCCCTTGATCAGTTGGGCCGGCGCCGGCGCCGGGATCGCGGGCGCGCGGGTGGACGGGGATCCATTTCCCACGGCGAGCACGTCGGCCTTGGTGATCCGTCCACCCCGAGCGCTCCCGTGCACGTGGCTCAGGTCCACCCCCTCCGCGGCGGCCACCCGCCGGGCGACCGGCGAGGCGTTGGCGTTGCCGTTGGCGGCGGGCGTGGCCGGCGCCACCGGAGTGGTGTCGATTGGGGCGGGCGCTCGCGCGCCCGTCGGTGTGGTGGTGGGCGATCCCCCCGATGGCGCCCCGGCTCCCGGCTTGATCCGGCCGATCACCTGCCCCACCGACACCGTCTCCCCCGCCCCCGCGATGATCTCTGAGAGCGTCCCGGACGCGGGGGCGGGAAGCTCCATGTCGACCTTGTCGGTTGAGATCTCCACCACCGTGTCTCCCTCGGCGACGGTGTCCCCGACGTTCACCGACCACTCCAGGATGGTCCCCTCGGTCACCGACTCGCCGCCGGTGGGGGTGACGATCTCAACCGTCTCCCCGGATGTTCGCGCCGCCGCGGCGACGCCCTCAGCCTCGTTGGCAGCGCCGGCGGCGGCCTCCTGCACGGTCGTCGGCGGCGACTCGCCGGAGACGGGCTCGGCATTCACCGGGCCCGCCGCCGGGGTGGCCGGTGCTCCGGCCGGTGTGGCAGACGCTCCGGCCGGTGTGGCCGGCGCTCGCGCGGCAGTCTCGGGCGACGCGGTGGCAGGGGCAGACGCCACCGCGGCAGGGGCAGACGCCGCCGCGGCAGCGGCGGGCCCAGACCCGCCTGCGTCGGTGGCGATCTCGGCCAGCGGCGCGCCGACGCCGATGGTGTCCCCCTCAGCGGCGAGGATCTTGACGATCGTACCGGCGACCGGCGACGGAACCTCCGCGTCGACCTTGTCGGTGGAGATCTCGACGATCGTCTCGTCGGCGGCGACGGCGTCGCCCGGCTGCTTGTGCCACTGGAGCACCGTGCCCTCGGCGACCGAGTCGCCCATCGCCGGCATGACGACCTGAACAGTGCTGGTATCGACCGCCATCAGTCCCTTGCTCACTCTACTGCGTTACCTGTGACCGGCGCCGGTCTGCGATCACGAACCCGATCGTCCCCGCGAACGGTCCCAGACCCCCCAGCACCGCCACGGTGACGGCGAGCCAGTACGGGATGATCCGCCGCCGCGCTGCGGCGATGCAGATCAGCGACATCGCGATCCACAGCACCCCGTGGGCGAGCCCCAGGATGAACGTCTCCGGCTGGGGATTGCCGAGCACGAAGGCGCACACCAGCAGCCCCAGGTAGACCAGCGAATGGGTGAACGAGGCGACCTCGAGGCGACCGAAGGTGATCCATCGCATCAGGGCGAGGCCGACACGAGCGCCGCGGTCCGCCGCAACGGGTCGTCGGCGTGCTCAGGCCAGAACGCGGGGTCGGCCGGCCACCAGGCGAAGTCGTCGTGCTCGGAGTCGGGAGTGACCGATGCGCCTGCGGCCAGCCAGGCCACCCCCACGAGCATGGCGATTCCGTTCGGGAGCCGGATCAGCGCCTCCGCGCTCAGCCGCTCCGGCGTGACCGACCACTCTTCGGCCAGCTCCCGCACCAGCGTGTCCGCCGGGTTCTCGCCGACCTCCACCGAGCCGGCGGCCCCGAGCGCCCAGCGCTGCGCCCAGGTCGCCACCCACGCCGCCCGGCGCCCGGCGAGCCAGCGCCCGTCGGCGGCGCGCACGACGCACAACACCGACAGGCTCTGCATCGCGTCCCCCGGCAGCAGCCGCAGCGCCCACCGGACCGGCTCGCAGTGCAGGCGCAGCCGTTGATCGCGCGCATCGTAGGCCCGCAGCCGGGCGGCCAGTCCATCGTGGCTGGGCGAACCGCGGCCGCGCAGCTCGGCCAGGGCCCGGTCGGCAGCGGCGACCACCGCCGGGTCGAGCGCGAAGGGCTCGTCGCGCCAGGTCGTGGAGACGTCCTGCGGCCGCCACGGGCCACGCGCGAGGATGCCGGGGACGGGGGACATGGCTACACCGTATCCGGCGCCGCCCGGCGCAGCCGGCACTCCTGGCTTTAGTCGATGGACTCCAGGCGGCGCAGCACGGCGGGGGCAGAGGGGGCCACCGTCGGCGGCAGTCGGCGCAGCAGCTCGTGCCACGCCGGGTTGATCGCCAACGCCGCCCGGACGTGGTCCAGAGCGGCCTCGAGGTCGCCTGCCTGGGCGGCCCCGAGCCCCGCCCAGAACCGCAGCTCATCGGACTCGGGGGCGCGCTGCGCTGCCGCCACGTAGAGCCGCGCCGCCTCGTCGTGGCGACCCTCGGCCGAGCGCTCGTCGGCGAGACCGGCCAGCCGGTAGGCGTCGCCGAGGTCGACCAGGCGCGCCAGCTCGGCGAGTGGGTCCGGGTGGTCCTCGACCCGCAGCGAGATCACCGTATCCCAGGGGTTTCCGGCGGCGGGGACGACCAGGATCGCCGCCGACTGGCGGCCGCGGAGATCACCCCCCTGCGCCTCGGCGGCGGTCAGCGCTGCCAGCAGGCGCGCGCTGAGGCTGCCGGCAGCCGCCTGGTACGCGCTCAGCATCGCCGGCCATACCGTCGCCGAGGCCATGATGTTGGCCTGGCAGGACACGGCGCCGGCCTGGATGTCGCCCGCGTACGCCATGCACTCGGACCCGGTGTGCGCCGCGGTGGTGCCCTGGGCGTCTACGATCGCCACCTGACGCGAGGCGGCCTGCGGGTCGGCCGCCACCAGCTGCTGCAGGGCGACCGCCGCGGATACGCCCTGCTCCAGCAGATCCAGGCCCCGTGGGCCGTAGGCGGGCTCGGCGAACGCCTGCGTGGCGACGGCGCCGATCCCCGGGCGAGCCCAGGGCACGATCGGACCGACGGCGAACCAGTGCGACTGGACGGCCACGCCCAGCTCGCCGGTGGCCGGGTCGCGGGCGACGATCGAGTAGGTCACCGCGCCAGGGTACGGTTGAAGCGACGCAGCGCCAGCGGCACGCAGACCGCCATCAGCAGCAGGCACCAGCCGATCATCGCGATCTCGGGATGATCCAACTGCCACGAACCGCCGCTGTGAAAGCCCGGTGTCGTCAGCGACCGTGCCGTCGCCACCAGCGCCGAGATCGGGTCCCAGTCGGCGATCGCCCGCGGGACGGCGTCCATGCCGGCGATCGTCACGAAGGTTCCGGCCATGAACGTGAGCGGGAGGATCACGATGAAGCCCATTCCCTGGACTGCGTCGGGCGAGCGCACCAGCATGCCGAACAGGATGCCGCACCACGTGAAGGCGAACATGCCGAGCGTGAGCAGGGCCACCAGCTCGATCGCGTGGAGGAAGGTCAGCTGCGGATTCCAGCCGAGCGCCAGGCCGACCGCGGCGGTGATCACCAGGCCCAGCACCTGCTCGCAGAACTGGCCCAGCACCTGGCCGCTGATGATCGAAAGCCGGCTGATCGGCATCGACCGGAAGCGATCGATCACCCCCTCGGCCATGTCGCCGGAGGTCGCGGTCCCGGCGCCGATCACGCCGAACGCGAGGGACTGACCGAGGATCCCGGGGAACAGATAGTCCTTGTAGCTGATTCCGGGAACGTGGATCGCCGAGCCGAACACGTACAGGAACAGGAGGATGAACACGATCGGCTGGATCGTGACGTCGAGCAGCCGCTCGGGGACCCGCGGAATCGCGCGCAGGCTGCGCCCGGTGAGCAGCAGCGTGTCGCGCACGAACTCCAGCGGCCCGGTGCGGCCGCGGGCGGTGGATGCGACCGCAGTCATACCGGCGCCTTTGCGGGCGCGGGCGCGGGCGCGTCCGCGCCCGCCGGGTGACCGGTCAGCGCCAGGAAGGCATCGTCGAGGGTCGGGCGGCGCAGGGCGATCTCGTCGACGCCGATGCCGGAGGCCTGCACCACCTCGGCGACCCGGGCGAGGTCGGCGACCTCGTCGGGGGCGGGAATCGACAGCGTCCGCTGCTCGCCCAGCCGGGACAGCGCAAACCGCTGCCGCAGCACCGCCGACAGGTCCTCCAGGGCGGCGCTGTCCGCGGCGGTCACATCGACGCGCTGCTCGCCCACCTGCGCCTTGAGCGCTGCCGGAGTGCCCGATGCGACCGAGCGACCGTGGTCGATCAGGACGACACGGTCGGCCAGGGCATCCGCCTCCTCCAGGTACTGGGTCGTCAGCAGGAGCGTCACCCCCTCGGTCACGAGCTCACGGATCGTCGACCAGACGATCTGGCGGCTGCGCGGGTCAAGCCCGGTGGTCGGCTCGTCGAGCACGAGCACGTGGGGGCGGTCGATCAGGCCGGCGGCGAGATCGACCCGCCGGCGCTCGCCGCCGGACAGGTTCTTGACCAGGCGATCACGGAAATCCCCGATGTCGAACCGATCGATGAGCTCGTCGGCGATACGACGGGCGGCGGATCGGCATCGATCCCGCAGCCGGGCCATCAGGATCAGGTTCTCGCGCGCGGTCAGGTTCTTGTCCAGCGCCGCGAACTGACCAGTGAGCGAGATCAGCTCACGCACCCGCGCGGGCTCGCGGACAACGTCGTGGCCGGCCACGCGGGCCCAGCCCGAGTCAGGCGACAGCAGCGTCGCCAGCATCCGCACGGTGGTCGTCTTGCCGGCTCCGTTGGGCCCCAGCAACGCCACGACGCTGCCCACCGTCACCTCGAAGTCCAGGCTCTGCACCGCCACGAACTCTCCGAAGCGCTTGGTCAGGTTCTCGGTTTGAATGGCTCTTTCGTTCATGGTGCGTAAACATACAGAGACTGAAAGAGTACTGCAAGTGAAATTTCCTGGTAGGATCACCGATGATGCCAGCCCTGCCCGAGAGCGAGCCTGCGCCGCCGAATCGCCCGCCGGCGGGCGGCGGCGCCGACGACGACGTGCTCGACGCCGTCGCCGGCGACGAGATCCTCGATCGGCTGATCGCCGACGAGATGGGCGACAAGGTCGCCGAGGTGATGCGCCTGTTCCGGCGCGGCCAGGAGACCAGGTATCGCCAAGCCCATCCTGACGAGGGGCTGCGCGAGCGCAAGCGGCGCCTGACCCGGCAGCTGATCTCCGATGCGGCCACCGCGCTGTTCGCCACCCGAGGCTTCGATCACGTCAGGGTGTCCGAGGTCGCCGACCGCGTCGGCGTCTCGGAGAAGACGATCTACAACTACTTCCCGACCAAGGAGTCGCTGGTCCTCGACAACGCCGACGAAGGGGTGCAGCGGGTGGCCCAGGCGCTGCGCGAGCGCCAGCCTGGGGAATCGCTGACCGATTCGGTGGTGCGCGCCATCCAGGAGGACCCCTTCCAGTACTACGACGCGCCGGACGAGCTGATCGCCTTCATCCCCGCTTTCCGGGAGATGATCGAGGGCACGCCGGCGCTCAAGGCCGCCTGGCTGGAGGTGCACGACCGGCTGGCCACCGTGCTCCGCGAAGAACTCTCGGCACTGGCCGAGATCGACCCGAACGCCCCCGAGCCGATGATCGCGGCCCGGGCCCTCGCCGGGTTGACCCAGGTCGCCTTCGAGGCTCAGATCCGCCACATCGAGCAGGGGCGCCGGGGAGAAGCATTGCGGCGGGCGGTCGCCACCGACCTGGAGCGCGCCGCGCGCCTCCTGGAGGCCGGCCTGTGGTCATTCAATCTGCTGGCCCGCGGCGCCAGCGCCAGGCAGCAGGCGCTCCAGGCGGCCCAGGCGGCCGACGAGGCCCGGGCTCAGGTGGTCAGGGCGCTACGACAGGCGCGGGCGGCGTGGCGTGAGCTGCGAACCGCCAACCGCCGGACTCAGCGACAGCAGCGAGGCGCCCCCGGGCGATGACCAGCGTCGCGGTGCTCGGCGCCGGCGGCGTCGGTGGCTTCGTCGCGGCCGCGCTGGCGCGGGCCGGAACCGACACGGTCGTCGTCGCCCGGGAGCAGACCGGGGCCCACCTGCGCGCCCGCGGCCTGACGGTGACCAGCCGCGTGCTCGGCGATCTCGTAGCGCATCCGCGGGTGACCGGCGAGCTCACCGACGGGGTGGACGCGCTGCTGGTGGCGACCAAGGCGACGAGCCTGGAGACGGCACTGCAACGGATCCGGACCACGCCGGCTCTGGTCGTGCCGCTGCTGAACGGGCTCGACCATCTGCAGCTGCTCCGGGCGCGGTTCGGCGACCGGGTCGCCGCCGGCGTGATCCGGATCGAGTCAGACCGCTCGCAACCCGGGGTGATCGTCCAAACGAGTCCCGGCTGCCGCGTCGACATGGCGACCGTCCACCGACCACTGGATCCGGCGCTGGAGGCGCTCGCCGCCACGCTGCGCGCTGCGGGTGTCGACGCCCGGATCGGAGACAGCGAGCGTCAGGTGATGTGGTCCAAGCTCGCCCGGCTGTGCCCGCTGGCCCTGACCACGAGCGCCGCCGATCGACCGATCGGCTTCGTGCGCTCCGATCCCCGGTGGCGCTCGGCGCTGGAGGGCGCGATCCAGGAGACGGTGGCGGTCGCCAACGCCGACGGAGCGACGCTGGCGCCCGGCGCGACCCTCGACGAGCTCGACGCTGCCCACGCCGAGCTGGGATCCTCGATGCGGCGCGACATCGCCGCCGGCCGCGAGACCGAGCTCGACGCCATTGCCGGCGCGGTGCTGCGGGCCGGGCGGCGCCATGGGCGGCCCTGCCCGACGGTGCGGTGGCTGGCCGAACGGGTGGCGGTGCGGGCCGGTGGCGGTCAGATCGCTTAGCGCGGTGAGCAGGCCGGCGGCTACAGCGGGGGCCTGATCGGCGCGCCGGGTGCCTCCACGGTGACCGGCTCCTCGGAGGCGACGGCATCCACCACCTCTTCCTCCACGATCTCGCCCGCGCCGTCGTGCTGGCCGTCGCACAGGACCCGGAAGTTCCCGGTGCCGCCGCCGTCGGACTGGAGCACGATACCGGGGAGGATCTCCTCCCCCTCGTCGAGCCCGAGCCGCTCGATGTCGAAGTGCGCCATGCCGATGCCCCAGCTGCCGTGGTCGGGATTCTCCCGGTCATGCGCGGCGACGCCCTGGGCGAAGCGCTCCAGCAGCTTGGCCATCGACGCGGTGTCGACCATCGTCAGCCGCGCTCCAGGATCTCGATTCGATAGCCGTCGGGATCGCGCACGAAGCACAGTCGATTGCCCCCGTCACGGATCGTGTACGGCGGACGTTCGGGCTCGATGCCCTGCTCGGCGAGCCGGGTCAGCGCGCCGTCGAGGTCCGCAGTGGTGATCGCGATGTGCCCGTAGCCGGTGCCGAGGTCGTAGGGCTCGGTCTGGCCGTGGTTGAAGGTCAGCTCCAGCCGCGGGTTGTCACCGTCCTCGGGGAGGTTCATGAAGACGTTGGTCGCCTCGTCACGGATCGGGACGCGGCGGACCTCCTCAAACCCGAGCGCCTCATAGAACTTGACCGACCGGTCGATGTCGGTGATGCGATAGCAGGTGTGGATCAGGCTCATGTCCGGTGAAGGCTACCTCGATGGGCTCGGCCACGGGCGCCGGCGGCGGGGCCGATACGCTCTGTGACGTGATCGTCGAGCGTTCGATGAGCGACCAATGGCTCTCCAACACCTACGTGGTGGCCGACGAGCTGGGTGGCAGCGCGGTACTGGTGGATGCCGGAGGACCGGTGGCGCCACTGTTCGATTTCCTGCACCGCGGACAGCTGACGCTGACCCACGTGCTGCTCACCCACCGCCACCACGACCACGTGGCGCAGCTGGACGCGGTCCGCCGGCGCTTTCCCGATGCCCCGGTGCTGATCCACCCGCTGGAGCGCGAGGACGTCCCCGCAGCCACGGCGACGATCGAGCCCGGCGAGACGGTCCAGAGCGGGGCGATGCGGATCGAGGCGATGCACACGCCCGGTCACACCGCCGGGATGCTGTCGCTCCTGTTCGACGGGACCGACGTGTTCACCGGCGACACCCTGTTCAAGGGCTCGGTGGGCGGTGTGCGCGCTCCCGGCCACACCACCTACGGCGATCTGAAGTCCTCGATCATGGACAAGCTGCTGGCGCTGCCGGCGAGCACCCGGATCCACCCCGGCCACACGGACCCGACGACGGTCGCCGACGAACTTGAGCACAACCGGTTCGTCCGCATCTGGCGCGGCGTCGATCGCGAAGGCGATGAGTCGTGCACCGCCATGGGCGAGCCGGCGACGCTGATCCTGCTCGGTGATGACTACGACGGTGGCCACAAGGCCTGGGTGCGCTGGTCCGATGGCTCCGATGACATCGTGCCCGGCTCCCAGGTGAGTCAGGGCTAGCCGGCCTCGTGCCCCAGGACAAGATCCCCACCTCGCGCGTGGGGCGGACCGCCAGGATCGGCGGCTTGGCGGCCGGCCAGGCGATTCGCCAGGCCGGCACCCGCGCCGCCAACGTCGGCCGCGACGCGGAGGGGCGCCAGGTGGCGCTCGAGCGCCGCCAGGTGGAGGCCGCCGAGCAGATCGTGGCCGCGCTGGGCACGATGAAGGGCGCCGCGATGAAGGTCGGTCAGGTGCTGTCGTTCCTCGACGTCGGGATGGTGCCCGAGGAGTACCGCGAGGAGTTTCAGCGCAAGCTCGCCGTGCTGCGCGACGCCGCGCCCACGGTCACGTTCAAGGACATGCGCAAGGTGATCGAGGAGGAGCTGGGGGAGCGCCTGTCCGATGTGTTCTCCGACTTCGACGAGACGCCGATCGCCGCCGCGTCGATCGGCCAGGTGTACCGCGCCCGGCTGAGCGACGGGCGCCCGGTCGCGGTCAAGGTGCAGTATCCGGGGGTGGCGGCGGCGGTACGTGCCGACATGCAGAACCTGGGGCTGATCCTGCGCCTCGTCAAGCGGATCGCTCCCGGCTTGGACCCAAAGGCGATCGGCGAGGAGATCCGCTCCCGGGTCGGAGAAGAGCTCGACTACGAGCTCGAGGCCGCCAACCAGCGCACCCTGGCGCGGATCTTCCGCGGCCACCCGTTCATCGTCATCCCCGACGTGGTCGGATCGCTGTCCCACGAGCGGGTGATGGTCTCGGAGTACGTCCACGGCACCGGCTTCGAGGAGCTGCGCGGCTATCCCCAGGCGGATCGGGACCGGATCGGCGAGATCCTGTTCCGCTTCTACTTCGGCTGCCTGTACCGGCACGGCCAGTTCTCGGGCGATCCGCACCCCGGCAACTCGATGCTGCTGCCGGACGGCCGGATGGCGTTCTTCGACTTCGGGCTGTTCAAGCGCATGCCGCCCGGGGCGGTGGCGCTGGAGATCGAGATGGCGCGGGCGATCGTGGCGGGCGACACCGACACGATCATGCGGCTCGGCACCGAGACCGGGTTCTTCCCCGAGCCCGACAAGTTCAATCCCGACCGGGTGCTCGCCCACTTCCGCGCCGCCACCTCCTGGTACACGTCCGACCGGGAGGTCGAGCTCACTCCGGACTACGCCACCCAGGTGCTGATCGACATGAGCGACCCGCGCTCGGAGTACTTCGGCTATCTGCGCCACGAGTCGGCGCCCCCGGATCACATCTTCGGGCGGCGCATGGAGGTCCTCACCCTGGCGGTCATCGCCCAGCTGCACGCGCGCGGGAACTTTCACCGGATCGCCCGGGAGTGGTTCTACGACGATCCGCCGGCGACCGAGCTGGGACGCGAGGAGAGCGAGTTCTACGGGCAGCGGGCCGCGTAGGCTGGCCGTCGGCGCGCCGCCGGCAGCGGCAGAACGCCGGCAGCGGCAGAACGCCGGCAGCGGCAGAACGCCGGCAGCGGCAGGACGCCGGCAGCGGCAGGACGCCGGCAGCGGCAGGGCGCCGGCAGCGGCAGGACGCCGGGCAGCAAACCCGCCGTCACACCTCCTGGACCTGAAACAGGCTGGTGGTGCCGGGCCGTCCGCTGGGCAGCCCGGCGGTGATGCCGACCCGCTGGCCGGGGGCGACCCAGCCGAGCTCCACCACCCGGCGGGCGCTGTCGGCGATCAGCTCCTCGGTGACCTCGTGACGCCGCATCGATGCGGCCTGCACGCCCCAGATGAGATTGCAGCGCCGGACCGTCTCGCGCCCGGGCGAGAGGCAATAGATCGGCACCGCCGGGCGGTGCGCCGAGATCAATCGGGCCGAGCGGCCGGACAGGGTGGGCACGACGAGCGCGGCGAGGCCGAGATCGCGGGCGGCGGCGCATGCGCTGTAGGCGATCGTGTACGCCGGGTCCCGGGCGTCGCGACGCACCCGCCGCTCGTTCCAGTCGCCGTAGGGGAGCACGCTCTCGGTGCGCTCGGCGATCGAGGCCATCATCGCCACCGCCTCCACCGGATAGGCGCCGATGGCGGTCTCCTGGGAGAGCATGACGGCGTCGGTCCCATCGAGGATCGCGTTGGCCACATCGGTCGCCTCCGCCCGGGTCGGGCGCGACGAGGAGACCATCGAGTCCAGCATCTGGGTGGCGGTGATCGACGGGCGGGCCAGGCGGCCGGCGATCCGCAGCAGCTGCTTCTGGACGATCGGGACGTCCTCGATCGGCAATTCGATGCCGAGGTCGCCGCGCGCCACCATGACGACGTCGGCGGCCCGGATGATCTCCTCGGCGCCGTCAACGGCCTGCGGCTTCTCGATCTTGGCGATCAGCGGCAGGCGGGTGTGGCGGCGCACCGACAGGATGTCCTCGGCGGTGCGCACGAACGAGAGCGCCACCATGTCGACGCCGATCGATTCGCCGAAGCGCAGCATGTCGAGGTCCTCCTCGGGCACCGCGACCAGGCCGCGGGTCGAACCGGGAATGTTGAGGCCCTGGCGGGAGGCGACGGTGCCGCCGATCTCGACCACGGTGTCGATCTCGCAATCGGTGGCGCGAACCGCCTGCACGCGGAGGCGGATGGCCCCGTCAGCGAGGTAGATCACGTCATCGGGGTCGACGGCGTCGGCCAGCCCCGGCCACGAGACAGACATACGCTCGCCGTCGCCCGGGTCACTCGTGCCGCACAGCAGCCGCAGCTGCTCGCCCGGCTTGAGCTCGGCGATCTCCTCGCGCAGCGGACCGATCCGCAGCTTGGGCCCGGGCAGGTCCTGCAGGATCGCCACCGGACGGCCTGCCGCCTCCGAGGCTGCTCGCACCACCGCGACGTGCTCGGCATGCATCTCACGGTTACCGTGGGAGAAGTTCAGGCGGGCGACGTCGAGGCCGGCGTGGACCATCGCCACCAGCGTGTCGAGGTCGCGTGACGCTGGGCCGATGGTGGCGACGATCTTGGTGCGGCGCATCCGCCCACGTTATACGGCACGGGTGCAACGACTCGCCGATGCACAGCGCCTCAGTTACCGAGCGCCCCGGCCTCCATCACCGTCTCGCCGTCAGCGCTGAGACGGCCGCCATAACGCAGATCGCAGATCAAGTCCCAGTGCAGCGCCGAGACGTTGGTCCCGCCCGTCTCGGGGTAGGAGCGACCGAGCGCGAGGTGAACGGTTCCCGCCATCTTCTCGTCGAGCAGGATGTGACCGGTGGGCCGGTCGATGCCGGCGTTGGTACCGATCCCGAGCTCGCCCAGGTAACGGGCGCCGGCGTCGGTGGCCAGCGCCGCCTGAAGATACTCGTCGCCGCGCTCGGCGCTGGCCTCCACGACCTTGCCATCCCGGAACGTGAGCGCCACGCCGCTGACGGTGACGCCGCGCGGGCCGGTGGGAACCGTGAAGCGGATGGTCCCGGTGGCCGAGCGCTCATGGGGCCCGGTGAATACCTCCCCGCTCGGCATGTTGCGGCGCCCGTCGGAGTTGACCCAGGTGCGACCACCGACCGCCAGGCGCAAGTCGGTGCCCTCAGCTTCGATCCGGATCTCCTCGGCGCCGGCCAGGCGCCGGGCGAGCTGAGCTTGGCGGCCGCGGAGCTCTCGCCACGCCGCCACCGGGTCGGGGCGATCCAGGAAGAGCGCGCGAGTCACGAACGTGGCGTACTCGCCCGAGGCCATCCTCGCCTGCTGGGCCAGCGCCGGCGTCGGCATCAGGGTCCCGGTCCAGCGCAGCGCCAGCGACGCCTCCTGGAGCGGCTTGCGGGCGGCGGCCACCCGGGCCACCAGCGCCGGATCGACGTCGGCGAGCTCAGTGGTGTTCGCCGGCGCGTCGATGCGGACGAAGGCGTCGATGGCGGCGGTCAGCGCCAGATCGGTCGGCGACGGCTGCGAACGATGGCGCTCGCCGCCGTGGCGGTAGAAATCCGCGGCCAGCGACGGCGGCTCGAGCCGGACGTAGGGCCACGCGTCGCGCTCCAAGATCGCTCGGTGCAGCGCCGCCGCCAGCGGTTGCGCGAGCGTCGACGAGTACACCCCGACACGATCGCCGGGCTGGACGCGCACGCACCAGTCACACAAAAGCGCCGCGAAAGCGGCGCTATCAAGATTGTCTTCGGTCACGGCGCCTCCAGCTCCGGGAAGTGCTCGGCCACGTGGGCGCGAAGCGACTCGAGCACGAAGTCGCGCTCCACGCTCGACGCCAGCCGGTAGCGCCCGAGCAGCTCCTTCTGGCGCCCGATCGTCAGGCCGGCGATCGTCCACGACACCGCCAGCCGTTCGAACAGCAGCTCGATCGCCCGCTGCCGGGCGTCCTCCCGATGGCGTCCGCCGCCGAGCGCGTCCGCGTACTCCCGGCGCGAGGCCGGCGACAGCGACCCGCGGAGGACGAGCGCATTGTCCTGCGGATCGCGATACTCGCTCACCGGGGCGGCGAGCTTGGTCCGCTGGCGGTGGCGCCGACCCACCTGGGTCACCTACAGGGGCGCCGCGGCCGCCCGCTCGAGCTGGCCGGCCACGTCGCCGGTGACGGGGTTGGCGTGGCCCGCCCACACCACGGATGGATTCAGCGCCGCCAGCTTGCGGATCGAGGCACGCGCCTGCTCGACGTCGGCATCGAACGCCGGATGGGGAACGCGCGGGCCGTCCTTGGCGCCGGTCTCGATGTCCAGCGTATACACCGTGTCCGAGACCAGCGCCAGCCGGTCGGCGCGGCGGAAGAGCCCGATCAGCCCGGGGGCGTGCCCGGGCAGGTCCACCACCTCGAAGCCGGCGACCCGGTCGCCTTCGCTGACCGTGCCCGTGATCGCCACCGCACCCCCATCCCACGCGGGGAGCGCGCGCGCGAAGAACGCCCGCGCGTGGGGTCGTAGCTGGCTCAGATCCCAATAGTCGCGCCACGCCCGCTCCGACTCGGCGACGAGGCGCTCTTCCGGGTGGCAGTAGGTGGGCGCGGCCAGCGCCGGGGCGGCGCCGCGGTGGTCGGGATCGGCGTGTCCGAGGACGACGCGGGTGACGCCGCCGTGGCGCGCGCAGGCGGCCCTGAGTGCAGCCCCCATCGTCTGCACCCCGGCGTCGAACACGGTGACGCCGCCGCCGTCCTCGATCAGGTAGACGTTCATGCCCTTCAGCGGGAAGCCGCCGCGGGCGACCCAGACGCCGTCGGCGACGCGATCGACCTTGACCGAGTGTGCCGCGGTGCTCAACCGGGTGCGGAGGTTGGCGAGCTTGGCCAGCCGCGTTTGCGCCGCCGACCCCGCAGCCGGCAGCAGGCCGAGCTGACGAGCGATGTCACCGCTGTCCAGATAGGCCTCGTTGTGGACGATCAGGTCGTCGGCGACTGTGAGCACGTCGCAGCCCTCGATGTCGATCCGGGCGTGATTGGGGTGCAATTCGCGAAAGCGGCCGGGTCCGGCGAACGTCGCCCGGGCGCGCCATCGGGCCGCTGTGCGCCTCCGCGCGGTGGTCAACTCGAGGAGCTCGAACCTGAAGTCGGGAAACGCGCCGAACAGCGCCGAGAAGTACTCGCGGATGCCATCGGGTGCGATCAGCTCCTGCCCGTCGGCGAATCGATCGACTGAGCCGGGGCGCCAGCAGGCCACCGCCGTGTCGAGGTCATGTGCCGACAGGGCGGCGAGGTAGCGCCGGGCGATGTCGGACGTGGTGGCCATCGAGTCGCCGCAGTCTACGCATCGTCAAATATCGTTGGGGGGCGTGCGACCAGCGACGCGCAGGCGAGAGCTCGGCCGCGGCGAGCGCGTGCTCCCGGGCCTGTGGCGGTTGCGACTGCCGCTGCCACTGCCGGGCGTGCCGCACTGCAACGCGTGGGCGATCGCCTCCGGCTCCGGGTTCGTGCTGATCGACACCGGCATGCACGAGCCGGGTTCGATCGCCCAGCTCGAGCGCGCGCTGGATCAGGTCGATCTCCGGCTGGAGCAGGTGCGGCTGTTGGTGTGCACGCACGCCCATCCTGACCACTGGGGGCAGGCGGCCCCGATCGTGGAGCGGGCCGGGTGCGAGCTGTGGATGCACCCGAACCACGGCCGGGCGTTCGCCAACATCACCCATCCCGAGACGGCGCTGGCGCAACGGCTCGAGGTGGGGCGCCAGAGCGGCGTGTCGGAACGGGCGCTGGCCGAGTACGCCGAGCGCGTCAAGGCGTTCCCAAGGGGTGTGGCCGCGGTGATCGAGCCCGATCACCCACTCGTCGACGGCGTCGAGGTGACGACCGAGCTTGGGTCGTGGCGCGTCTATGAGACGCCCGGACACGCCCCCTCGCACGTGTGCCTGCACCAACCCGAGCGCCGGTTGCTGATCTCGGGCGACCACGTGCTGGGCCGGATCTCGCTGTACTTCGACTACGGCTACTCCCCCGATCCCGTGGGCGAGTTCCTCGGCTCGCTGGACCGGGTCGACGCGCTGGATACGCGGCTGGCGCTGTCGGGCCACGGCAAGCCGTTCGTCGACGTGCGCGGCCACATCGAGGCCAATCGCCGCCTCGTCGCCGAGCGACTGGCCCGCGTACTCGCCGCGCTCGGCGACGGGTCGCGGACTGCCGTGCAGATCGCCCCCGAGGTCTATGACGAGCCGATCAGCCCCGCCAACGGCGCCTGGTTCCTGCCCCAGACGCTGGCTTATCTACGCCATCTGGAGCGATCGGGGCAGGTGCGCCGCGAGCCCGATGGGGGCGCCGAGAGCTGGAGCGTGCGCAGCGGACGGTGACCCCTGCCCGCAACCTTGACACGAGCTTGTCAAGGTTGGTAGGCTGCGCTCAAGTGCGCATCGATCGGATCATCGCGGAGGCGCCCGCGCCGGTGTTCTCATTCGAGTTCTATCCCCCCCGCAGCGACGCCGGGGAGCGGGTGCTGGGATTGGCGCTGGAATCGCTGCGGCAGCTGGAGCCGGCGTTCGTGTCGGTCACCTATGGCGCCGGCGGCAGCTCCCGCGAGCGTACGCTGGACCTGACCAAGTGGATCAAGCAGGAGCTCGGAATCGAGGCGATGGCGCATCTGAGCTGCGTCGGCTCCACCCGGGAAGAGCTGCGTGCCGTTCTGGCGGACATGCACCATGCCGGGATCGAGAACATTCTGGCGCTCCGCGGTGACCCGCCGCGGGGTGCGACCGGCTGGACGCCGCACCCCGGAGGCCTGCGCTACTCAACCGAGCTGGCCGGCCTCATCCGCTCCGACTCCGACGCGTGCATCGGCGGGGCCTGCTTTCCGGAGGTCCATCCCGAGGCTCCGGACCTGGCCCACGACCTGCGCTTCCTCAAGACCAAGATCGACAACGGCGTGTCGTTCTTGATCACGCAGCTGTTCTTCGACAACGAGTTCTATTTCCGGTTCGTAGACGAGGCGCGGGCAGCCGGCATCGAGGTTCCGATCCTCCCCGGAGTGATGCCGATCACCGACCTGCGACAGATCAAGACGATCACCGGCATGTGCGGCGCGACGATCCCGGAGTCACTGCACGAAGCCCTGGAGTGGCGGTCCCACGACCCGGACGCGGTGCTTCAGCTGGGGGTTTCCTATGCCACGCTTCAGTGCGCCGAGCTGCTCGCCCGCGGCGCGCCCGGGATCCACTTCTACACGCTGAATCGCTCTCACGCGACCCGCGCCATCCTATCGTCGTTGCGCCTGCATCATCCGTGGGTGGGACGCGAGGTGGTGAGGCTCGGCACGGCGGCGTGTTCTCCAGCTGGTCGGGCGAGCGATCAGGACGGCGACGTTCATGTGGTGCCCGTAGGCGAGCGCCCGGCCGGCGGCGTTACCTCGAGCCGGTCGGCGAGCGCTCAGCCGGCGGCGTGATCTCGAGCCCATGGGCGACCATTGGCTGGCCCTGCACCTCGTAGCGGACGTCGACCTCGTCGTTGCGCCCGTAGGTGCCGATCCCCCAGAAGCCGAGGAACCAGGCCCAGCCACTCAGCTTCCGCGCCACCAGCTCACGCCGGAACAGCAGCTCGCCGGCGGTTACGCGAAAGTCCGAACCCAGCTCCTGGCGCACGCCGTTGACGTAGACCTCGTACGGCGGACGGACCCCCGGGGGCAGCGCTACCCGCCACTCCTTCACTTCGCCTCCAGGTCGCCGGCAACCAGGGACATCACGGTCACGTCGATCCGGCGGCCGCGCTCGGATAGATAGGCGCGCAGCACTCCCTCGTCAGCGAAGCCCGCCGCGCGAGCGGCGCCCAGCATCGGGGCGTTGCCCGGCTCGGACAGGATC
Organism: uncultured Actinomycetota bacterium; assembly: GCA_963787595.1. GTDB lineage: Bacteria > Actinomycetota > Thermoleophilia > Solirubrobacterales > Solirubrobacteraceae > Palsa-465. The sequence goes on along the minus strand of CAWBDE010000005.1, from coordinate 560,788 downwards.
TGCACCCGCTCCAACCCGCAGTCTTCAAGCAACCAGTGCCCCGCCACCCCTAGCGCCTCGGTCGCCAGCCCCCGCCCGCGAATCCCCGGAGCGACCCAGATGCCGACCTCGCCGCGGCGGTGATCCCAGTCGATGTCGTATACGTCGACCTGCCCCTGACACTCGTCGGAGCCGCCGGCGAGGATCGTCAGCCATGCGCCGGCGCCCGTGCGGCTGTCGTGCGCGCTCTCCTCCACGCGCCGCCCAAGCTCGGCCCCGCTGGGCGGACGCTGGAGCCCGAGCCTGACGTAGAGCTCCGGGTCGTCCTGATGGGCGATCAACACCTCCGGGATGTCCCGCTCAGCGGCGGGCCGGAGCCGGATCGCGCTACCGGCGAGCGGCGCGTCGATGGCGGGAAAGAACGGCATGTCGGGACTGGACCGTACTCTGCCCGGAGTGCCCGCAGCCAACACCCAGCGCAGGACGGCCGACGCCGTGCTCGGGGCCGCCGACCACCCTCTCGGCGAGCCCGAGATCGCCTACCGGGTCAGGCGCTCGGAGCGAGCGCGGCGCGTTCGCGTCACCGTCGACATGATCGGCGTGGAGGTGGTCCTGCCGCGCAGGGCGCCCGAGCGTGCGGCGGCGGCGGCGATCCGCGAGCTCGAGCCGTGGATCCGGCGCCGGGTGCGCGAGCTGCAGCAGGCGCGGGCGGCGGTCGCCGCGCGAGGGGATGCCGTTCCCTACCTCGGCCGGCTGCTCGTGGTCCGCGGAGAGCCGGGACGCAGCCGGGTTCACCGGCGCGGCGACGAGCTGCTGGTCCCGGCGGGCGCGGCGCGGAAACCGGCGCTGGAGCGCTGGTATCGGCGGGCGGCCCACAACGAGATTGCTCCCCGGCTCCAGCTCGCCTGCGCGCTGGCCGGAAGCTCGTACGCAACCCTGACGATCCGGGGTCAGCGCACCCGCTGGGCCAGCTGCTCGCGCAGCGGCGCCATGAGCTTCAACTGGCGGCTCCTGCTCGCCCCTGAGCCGGTGCTCGGCTACGTCGTCTGGCATGAGGTCTGCCACCTTCGGGTGCCCGACCACTCCCCGCGCTTCTGGGCGCTGCTGGGGCGTCACTGCCCCGACTACCGGGAGCACGGACGCTGGCTGAGGCGTCACGGCCAGACGCTGGTCCTGTGAACTACTCGGGCTCGGCGAGCGCGCGACGGAGCGCCGCGTAGGCGTTGTCGGAGTCCTGAGTCTCGATCACCGCGCGCCGCACCCGACCCCGGTAGGCCTGGACCGAGCCGTCGCCGTGCACGTCGACGCCGCCGCGGACGCTGGGTACGAGCCGCTCGGGACCGGCCACCTCCAGCCGCGCCACCACCTGCTCCGCCGGCGTGTAGCGCCTGAACCTGGCGTTGACCACCTCGTCGGGCGCGGCGGCAGACAGCTGGCGGCCGCGCGTCTCCAGCGCGTCGAGCGCGGCGTCGACATCCGCGAACCAGCTGCGCTGCACCTTCGGGCCCGCCCGTACCGTCATCTTCCAGCGCACGCGGCGATGATCGCAGGAGCTCCGCGCTCAGCGTCCGCGGCTCGCCGTGGGAGCGCGACCACGTTCTCCGCGTCACCCTCCGGCAGATCGATCTCGAGCTCGGCGATCGCTCCCGCGCCGGTGCGCCGGGCGGGCCCGGCGGCCAGCGCCACCAGCAGCCGGTGAACGGCAAGGTTGTCGGCCAGCATCGTCGCCCGAAACCGCTTGATTTGATGGCTCACCGCGGCGGCCGCCAGGCACCGGGTCAGCGCCTGCCCCAGGCCCTGGCGCTGATAGGCGTCGCCCACCACGATCGCGAACTCCGCGACGTCCGGATCCCCGGAGGTCCGTATGTAGCGGGCGACGGCGACGATCGGCTCATCGGGATCCACCGCCGGCGGCAGGGTCGCCACCAGGGCGACGTGGTCGGCCCCGTCGATCTGCACCAGGTACCGGGCGTCAGCGGTGGTCAACTCCGGCTTGGCGGCCAGGAACCTGCGGTAGCGCGACTCTGGCGACAGCCGCGCGTGCGAGGCGCGCAGCCGCTCGCCGTCATCGGCGCGGATCTCGCGGATCGTAACCTGGCGTCCGTCGTGCAAGACATGGGTGCCCATGCTTTGAGGGTAGGCGCCGCCCGCGCCGGTTGCGTGCTGGTGCGCACATATGTTCGGGTCAGGGATGGCGGGGCTGCCGTCAGCCGAGGTTGAACGGGTCGCGCGTGGCGCCGGTCAGCTCGATCCAGACCGTCTTGAGCTCGGTGTACTCCCGCAGCGCCTCGAGCCCGTTTTCGCGTCCCAGGCCGCTGGCCTTGAAGCCACCGAACGGCGCCATCGGCCCGACCGCCCGGTAGGAGTTGACCCACACCGTTCCGGCTCTCACGCCCAGCGCCATGCGATGCGCCCGCTGGACGTCGCGCGTCCAGATGCCCGCGGCCAAGCCGAACTCGGTGTCGTTGGCCAGCCTCAGCGCCTCCTCCTCGGAGTCGAACCGAATCGCGGCCGCGACCGGTCCGAACACCTCTTCGCGGGCCAGCGTGCTGTCGGTGCCGACATCGCCGAACAGGGTCGGCTCCACGAAGAAGCCGGCGGCCAGCTCAGGCGCGTCCGGCCGACCGCCGCCGCTGATCAGGCGAGCGCCGTCGCGCCGGGCGCCGGCGATGTAGGCCTCGATCTTGTCGCGATGCTCCCGGAACGCCACCGGCCCCATCTCGGTTCCCGGATCGAGCGGGTCGCCCAGTGCGACGCCACTCGCGCGCTCCGCCACCCGCTCCATGACTTCGTCGTAGACGTCCTCGTGGACCAGCACCCGCGAGCCGGCCATGCAGGTCTGACCGGTGGCGGCGTAGATGCCGGCCACGATCCCGTTGACCGCGGCGTTCAGGTCCGCGTCCGGGAACACGATGTTCGGCGACTTGCCGCCGAGCTCCAGGCTGACCTGGGCCAGGTGCGACGCCGCAGCGGTCATCACCGACGAGCCCACCCTCGTGGAGCCGGTGAACGCTACCTTGTCGACGCCGGGGTGCGCGGCCAGCGGCGCGCCCGCCTCGGATCCGTAGCCGGTGACCACGTTGAACACCCCGGCGGGGAACCCCGCCTCGTCGACCAGGCGTGCGAACTCCAACGTCGACGCCGGCGCCTGCTCGGCGGGCTTGACCACGAACGTGCAGCCGGCGGCCAGGGCCGGCGCCAGCTTCCACGACATCAGCAGGAGCGGCGAGTTCCACGGGGTGATCGCCCCGACCACGCCGACCGGCTCGCGCACCGTGAAGATGAAGAAGTTGGACCGATCGGCGGGGATCGTGTCGCCTTGCAGCTTGTCGGCAGCGCCGGCAAAGTATTCGTAGTAGTCGGGCAGGCCGCGCAGCTGGCCCTCCATCTCGCGCAGCAGCTTGCCGTTGTCGATGCTCTCCACCACCGCGACCTCGCGCGCCCGGTCGGCGATCAGCGCCGCCAGCCGCCGCATCAGGCGGCCGCGCTGGACGGCCGTCGTCGACCGCCATGGGCCGGTGTCGAACGCGTGGCGGGCGGCACGCACCGCCGCTTCGACGTCATCCGCCCCTGCCCGCGGTGCAACCGCCCAGGGCTCGCCCGTGAACGGGTCGATCGACTCAAACGTCTCGCCGGAGCGGGCGTCCACCCATTCGCCGGCGACGTACATGCGGTAGCGGCGCGGCGGTCCCGACGGACGCGCCAGGACCGCCGCCGCGGGGTCGCTCCCAGCGCTCACGAATCTCGGGACGGGCCGGCCTGGACCGCCGGTTAGCCGCGCTCGCCGATTGGCACGTAGTCCAGGCCGCGGCCGCCGGTGTAGATCTGTCGGGGGCGGCTGATCTTCTGCTCGGGGTCGTCGATCATCTCCAGCCACTGGGCGATCCAGCCGCTGGTGCGGCCGATTGCGAACAGCACCGGGAACATCTCGACCGGCATCCCCAGCGCCTCGTAGATCATCCCGGAGTAGAAGTCGACGTTGGGATACAGCTTGCGGTCGACGAAGTAGGAGTCCTCCAGGGCGATCTTCTCCAACTCGGTGGCGATCTGCAGCAACGGGTTGATGCCGGTCACCTCGAACACCTCGTCCGTCGCCTGCTTGATGATCTTCGCCCGGGGATCGAAGTTCTTGTACACCCGGTGGCCGAAGCCCATCAGCTTCTCGTCGCCCTTCTTGACCCCCTCGATGAACGCGGGGACGTTGTCCTTGCTCCCGATCCGGCGCAGCATCCGCAGCACCGCTTCGTTGGCGCCGCCGTGGAGCGGCCCGTACAGGGCGGCGACGCCGGCGGCCACCGCCGAGTACGGGTCGACCTGGGAGGAGCCGACGCTGCGCACGGCGCTGGTGGAGCAGTTCTGCTCGTGGTCGGCGTGCAGGATGAAGAGCACGTCGAGCGCGTGCTCGAGCCGCGGGTCCGGCTCGTACTTGAGCTCGGCGACCTTGTAGATCATCGACAGGAAGTTGCCGGCATAGCTGAGATCGTTGTCGGGATACACGTATGGCATGCCCCGGTTGTGGCGGTACGAGAACGCTGCCAGCGTCGGCATCTTGGCCAGCAGGCGGATCACCTGGATGTAACGCGACTCCGTGTCCTTGATCGCCGCCGCCTCGGGATAGAACGTCGACAGGGCGCCGACGGAGGCGAGCAGCATCCCCATGGGGTGGGCGTCGTAGCGGAAGCCCTGCATGAACTCCTTGACGTTCTCGTGCACGAAGGTGTGGATCGTGATCAGGTGATCCCACTCGGCGAGCTGCTGCTGAGTCGGCAGCTCGCCGTGGATAAGCAGGTAGGCGACCTCCAGATAGCTGGACCTCTCGGCCAGCTGCTCGATCGGATAGCCGCGGTACTCGAGGATCCCGTTGTCGCCGTCGATGAAGGTGACCGCCGAACGACACGACGCCGTCGCCATGTAGGCGGGGTCGTAGGTCATCAGGCCGAAGTCGTCGTCGGTCGTCTTGATCTTGCGCAGCTCCGTCGCCCGGATCGTGTTGTCCTCGATCGGGATCTCGTACTGGCGGCCGGTTCGGTTGTCGGTGACGGTGAGGGTGTCGCCGGACGTCGCTACGCCGCCGCTATCCGTCGATTGCTGAGTCTCGGTGGTCATAGCACTCCTTGACGCGGTTGGTGGCCGCCGGCGTCGTTCAGGCGCGCTTGCGACCTTCTCCGAAGATGCTAATACCCGTCGGCTTCCATCTTTAGGTGGGGCGGCCACCGATGGTCCCGGTTGGTGGATACCAAAGCCACTCAGCTGGTGAGGATCGCGGCGCCGATCGTGAGCACGATCATGATCAGGCTGATGCCGATCACCCCCCGCTCCCCGCCCTTGCTGTAGGGGAACTCCGGCCGGTTGAGCCCGATGGTGGCGAGCGTCACCGCCCATACCACCAGCGCGGCGCCGATGATGTAGAACGGGACCTTCGAGGTCTCCGCGGCCGTGAACAACAGGGGCGACATCGGCGCGAGCCTAGCCGATCGCCGGGCGGGGCGGGCCAGTGGTCGGCGGGGCCCGCGGGGCAGGCCAGTGGTCGGCGGGGCCCGCGGGCGCAGCTCACCTGCCGCGCCACGCCGGCGGGGCGGCGGCGCCTCGGGCCGCCGGCGAGGGGGCGGGCGGGGTGATTCGGGGACCGCCGGGGTGATTCCGGCCATCGGCGGCGGGGGCGGCAGCTTCGGCCTCGCGCCGCCCGGCCCGCCCAGCCGCCAGCGGCCCGGTCGCCCAGCCGCCCGGGCCGCCCGGTCGCCCAGCCGCCCAGCCGCCGTGCATATGTGGAAAATTCGACTTGCTCAATTTGAATTTGTCGCCAGCTCGCCGCTGAGCGTGGCTACTGCAGAAAATCCGATCTGTCACAAGCGGATTTGTCGACGTTTACCCCCTGGAAATCGGTGCATCGCGGTCCGGTTGCGCAGCGGGCGCCCATCCAGATGGATCGCGATCCCCATGGGATCGCGGCGATCCGCTCCGGCTAAGCCTCCCCGTCGGGCGCGACCCGGTAGCGGCTGGCGGTCGCCGCCCGCTGGTCCTGGTAGTGGCTGCCGAGCTCCGGGCTGCCGTACGGTCGCTGGGCCGGCCGGTCGAGGGTCATGAATGACAGCTGGGCGATCTCCAGGCCGGGATAGAGCTTGATCGGCACCCGGGTGAGATTGTTGAGCTCCAGGGTCAGCGTCCCCCGCCAGCCGGGGTCGCAGAAGCCGGCCGTAGCGTGCACGATCAACCCCAGCCGGCCGAGACTCGACTTGCCCTCGATTCGCGCGACGATGTCGTCGGGCAGCTCCACCCACTCCAGCGTCCGGCCGAGGCAGAACTCTCCGGGGTGGATCACAAACGACTCACCCTCCGGGACGACGACCTCCTCGGTCAGGTTGTCCGGCGGCCGGCGCAGGTCGATCGCCGAGGCGCGGTGGTTGTGGAACACGCGAAACGAGTCTCCGAGGCGGAGGTCGACGCTCGCGGGTTGAACCAGTTTCGGATCCCAGGGATCGATTCGGATGCGGCCGGCCTCCACCAGCCGGGAGATCGTCCCATCCGACAGAACCGACGCCGGGCCGGCGGCCGGGGCGTCACCGTTCATCGCGGGATAGTCCGGAGGTACGGGCGATCACTGGCCCAGCGGTCACTGGCCCGGCGATCACTGGCCCGGCGGTCAGTGGCCCGGCGATCAGTGGCCCAGCGTGCGCGCCCGCGCGCGGACATTCCGCACCCGCGACGGCGGCTGAGGCGCCGGGTCCCCATGCGGACCCCGCCTCGGACGCCGGGGGAACGGCTCGCGAGGATGGCGCTGGTGGCGTCGCTTGATTCCGCCGTCGTCGTCGGAGGACGGCTCCTCGGGCTCCTGCCTGATCGCCCACCAGACGATGTAGATCAGCGCCGCGATCGGCAGCTTGAGCGCCAGCATCAACCACAGAAATCCCCACGTCACAGGTGGCTGATGCTACCCATTCTCGGCGGCGAAGAAAAGAGCAGGGTCAGCGGTCCGGCTCCGACCCGGGAACGAGCGCTCGGGGCGCCGTCCGCATCCGCTCGCCCGCGGCGTCCAGCAGCGGTTCCGCCGACACCTCAGCAGCCACCCAGTGCCCGAAGATGTCCACGTGCACCCCAGTCCCGGTCGGAATCTCGGCCGGAAGATAGGCATAGGCGATGGAACGCTCAACGGTGTAGCCGTAGCCCCCGGTGGTGACCCTTCCGACGACGTCTTCGCCCACGCGGACCGGCTCGTTGCCGAGCGCCACCGAACGTGGGTCCTCGAGCACCAGACAGCGCAGCAGCCGATCGGGCTCACGCAGGGCGTCGGCGCCGATGAACGAGCGATCGTTGCGCACGCAGAAGTCCAGCCCGGCCTCCAGCGGGGTCTCGTCCGCAGTGATGTCGGCACCCCATACTCGGTACCCCTTCTCGAGCCGGAGCGAGTCGATCGCGCGGTAACCCCCGGCGACCAGACCGTGGTCTCGACCGGCCTCCCACAGCGACCGCCACAGGCCGGCGCCATATTCGGCCGGGCAGTAGAGCTCCCAACCCAGCTCGCCGACGAACGTCACCCGCAGCGCGCGCACCGGCACATCGCCGACGGCGATGTCGCGCATCCGCATGTAGCCGAAGTCAAGCGGGTCGGGAGTGAGCGGCGCCAGGATCTCGCGCGACCGCGGCCCCCACAGCGCGAAGCACGCCCAGCGCGAGGTGACGTCTGACAGCGTGACCGAGCCGTCGCCGGGCAGGTGGCGGCGAATCCAGGCGGCGTCATGAGCGCCGAACGCGGTTCCGGTGACGATCTGGAAGCTCTCGGACGCCACCCGGGTGACGGTGAAATCGCACTCGATCCCGCCGCGGCGGTTGAGCATCTGGGTGTAGGTGATCCTGCCGACATCACCATCGACGCGGTTGTCGCACAGGCGAGCCAGCAGCCCGGCGGCCCCCGGGCCCGACACCTCCAGCTTGGCGAACGAGGATTCATCGAACAGCGCCGCCGCGGTTCGCGTCGCCAGCGCCTCGACGCCGATCGCCGGCGACCAGTGCCGGCCCGCCCACCCCCGTGGTCGCAGGTCCGGATCTCCGCCCGCAGAGTTGGACTCATACCAATTCACCCGTTCCCAGCCGGCCTTCTCGCCGAATGCGGCACCGTGATCACGATGCCACCCGTACGCGCTGGACGTCCGCAGCGGCCGGCCCGCCTGACGCTCGTGGCCCGGGTAGCGGATGTCGTAGTAGGTCTCGTACACCTCCTTGGCGCGGGCGAGGGTGTAGCGCGGCGAGCGGTACTGCTGCCCGAATCGGCGGATGTCCATCTCCCAGACGTCGAGCGACGGCTCGCCGGCGACGATCCACTCCGCGATCACCTTCCCGATCCCGCCGGCGCCGGCAAGGCCGTGGGCGCAGAACCCGGCGGCCACGAACAGCCCGCCGACCTCCGACTCCCCGAGGCAGAACTCGTTGTCGGGGGTGAACGCCTCGGGGCCGTTGATCAGCCGCGTCACCTTGACGTCCTCCATCGCCGGGACCCGCCGCGTCGAGTTGGCCGCGATCTCCTCAAAGCGCGGCCAGTCCTCCTCCAGCAGCCGCCCGTTGAAGTCCGGCGGGATCCGGTCGAGGCGGTGATCGTCCAGCGACCAGGGAGCACTGTGACGCTCGTATCCGCCCATGACCAGCCCTGCCCCCTCCTCCCGGAAGTAGACGAGCAGGTCGGGGTCGCGCACGGTCGGCAGGTGGACTATCTCCTCGCCCACGCCGCGGTCGCGAAACGGCTGGGTCACCAGGTACTCGTGCGCGAACGGGACTACCGGCACGCGGATCCCGGCCAGCCGACCGATCTCGGCGGCGTAGATCCCGCCCGCGTTGACCACCACCTCGGCCTCGATGTCGCCCCACTCGGTTCGCACCCCCCGGGCGCGGCCCTCAGCGACCACGATCTCATGCACGCGCGTGTGGGTGAACACCTGGCACCCCTCCTGGCGGGCCCCGTCGATCAGCGCATAGGTGAGCAGCGAGGGATCGAGGTAGCCATCGGTCGGCAGGTAGGAGGCGCAGCGCACGCCGTCGGTGACCATCAGCGGAAACAGCGTCTGCGCCTCCGCGGGCGACAGCAGCTCCAGTGGCAGGCCGAACGTCTCAGACCACGCCACCTGGCGCATCACCTCCTGTTCGCGCTCCTCGCTGCACGCCAGCCGGATCCCGCCGCACTGCACCCAGCCGCAGTCGAGCTGGCGGTACAGCGCCACCGAGTCCATCATCATCCGCGTCAACGACACGCTGCCGCGCAGCTGGCCGACCAGGCCGGCGGAGTGAAAAGTCGACCCGCTGGTGAGCTCGTTGCGCTCCACCACCACGACGTCGCGCTCGCCGAGCCGGGTCAGGTGGTAGGCGATCGAGGCTCCGCCAACCCCGCCGCCGATGATCACGACGCGGGCCCGGTCGGGAAGCTCACGCGGTCGCGCCATCCAACCACTCCTGGAATCGAGGATCCGCGGCGCCGCGGCGCAGGCGAGCGAAGTGGCGGGCGGCATATCCGTCAAAGTCGAAGTCCAGCTCCGAGATCGAGCGCTGGACGACGCCCCAGGCGGCCTCGCGGGCGTCGGAGACGAGCATCATCAACCGCAGGGCGCAGCGGCGCGCCGGGGTGGCAGCCTCATCGAAGTACGCCTCCAGCAGGCGGTCCTGAGCGTCGGGCTGAAACTCGTTGTTGATCGCCAGATTGCCGAGGTCGAACAGGCGATGACCCATCCCCGCGTACTCCCAGTCCACGAGCACAGCCCGCCCCGGATCGGCGTCCGCCACCAGCAGATTGCCGGGCAACAGGTCGTCGTGACAGGGCGCGGGCTCGGTCAACGGCAGCACGGCTGCGATCCGAGCGACGACGGCCTGCGCCTGCCGGTAACCGTCGGGCAGCGTGCCGGCGCGCGCAGCGACGAGCTCGGCGTAACCCGCCAGCAGGTCGGGAACCCAAAAGCGCACCGGCAGCTGCAGGCCGCTGTCGTGAAACGCGCGCAACGCACGGGCGGCGCTCCCCGGGTTCGCACGCAGGCGGTCGCCGTCGATCGGCGCTCCGGGCAGCCATTCGGTCACCAGGCACTCGTCGTCGGCGGCAATCAGCGGCGGGGCGATCCCTAGCGCGGCCGCGCGCTCGGTGGCGATGCGCTCGGCGGTGCGGTCGATCCCGAGCAGCTCAGTGTCGCGGCCGGGGAGGCGCACCACGCAGTCGCGGGTGCCGAAGCGCACCCGATAGTTGCGGTTGGTGATGCCACCGTGCAGTGGTTCGGGCGCTGCAGCGACGGCCCCGAGACGGCCGGCGAGACGCTCGAGGATCGCGCCGAGTGGCTCCGAGGGCTCCCCCATCGGCACAAACCTAACCGCTCCTCGACGCCGGGGCTACTTAGACCCGGTTGGTGTCCCGACGATACGCGTAGGTCGCCAGCGCGACCAGCGCCAGTGTCCAGCCACCGACCACCAGCCAGCCGGTCCCCCCCCACACCGATCCGCCGGTGGCGATCCGCGCGGCGCGGACGAGCCAGTAGGAGGGCAGGCACTGCCCGATGTCGTGCAGGAAGCCATGCGTGACCGGGAACCAGGTCCCGCTCACCAACGCCAGGAGCGAGACCAGGCCGCCGGTCACCGGCCCGATCGAGTCCACGTTGAGCAGATGTCCGAGCCCGATCCCCAGCGCGGCGAACGGCATCAATCCGACCAGGATCAGTGCCGTCATCTCCAGCCAGCTCTTCGCCGACAGGCTGACGCCCATCGAAACGCCAGCCAGATACAGCACCAACATGCTGGCGATCGCCATCGCGTAGGAGGTCATCACCTTGGCCCGGAGATAGGAGCGAGCGGAGAGCGGCGTCACCCGCAGCTGGCGGGTCCAGCCGTCCCGGCGCTCCCCGGCGATCCGCGCCCCGGCCGAGATCATCGACATCTCGGTCCCGAACGACACCAGCCCGGCCATGTAGTAGACGGCGACCGGGATTCCCGAGCCCGCGAAGTTGGTGTTGCTCGACTGCGGCGCGACGATCACGATGTACAGCACCAGCGGGAAGCCGAGCGAGAAGAAGAAGAAGCGGCGGTTGCGAAACGCCCGCAACAGCTCGTAACGTGTGTAGACGGCTCCGTTCACCGCGAGACCTCCGCCGGCCCCGGCGACAGGTGAAGGGCATCGTCGCCCGGATCGCTGGTCAGCTCCACGAACGCATCCTCGAGCGCGGCGCCGGTGACCTCGATGTCACGGGCCTGGTCATAGCCGGTGAGGAGGGCGCGGATGGCCGCGTCGGAATCCGTGCAGCGGAGGATCACCGACTCGCCGCGGCGTTCTGCCGTGGCCACGCCGGGGAGAGCCGAGAGCTGCGCGAGCGGGACGTCGGGCAGCGTCGCTCGGATCGTCCGGGTGCCAACGGCGGCCTTGATCTCGGTCGTCGGGCCGTCGGCGACGATCCGGCCGTGGGCCATCAGCACGGCCCGATCGGCGTTGGCATCGGCCTCCTCGAGGTAGTGGGTGGCGAACAACACCGTCTTGCCGCGCTGCGCGAAGGTCCGCATCGTCGCCCAGAACTCGCGTCGGGTCTCCACATCGAGCGCCACCGTCGGCTCGTCGAGCACGAGCAGGGCGGGATTGCCGACCAGAGCGCCGGCGAACCGGACCCGCTGGGTCTGACCGCCGGACAGCTTCTGGGTGCGCTGCCCCGCGATCTCCTCCAGGCCGGCGAGCGAGATCACGTCGTCCACGTTCAGCGGATCGGGATACAGAGACGCCATCACCGTGACCAGCTCGCGCACCGCCAGGTCACGGATCAGCGCGCCGGTCTGGAGCATCCCACCGACCAGCCCCGCATCCACCGCCTCGCGGGGCGGCCGATCGAACATCGTCACCGTGCCGGCATCGGGGCGCGTCAATCCCAGCAGCATGTCGATGGTCGTCGACTTACCGGCGCCGTTGGGGCCGAGCAGGGCGACCGTCTCGCCGTGGTCGATCGACAGGTCGATGCCGCGCACCGCGTGCACCGTTCGGTGGGCGTTCTTGAAGGACTTGGTCAGCCCGCGGACGCGGATTCCCGACTCGGCCATGGGCTCACATTGTGATCGGCGATGCACCTGGTTGCCCTCCCCGCGTTGTCAGTTCCTATACCGTGCGCGCGTGACGTCGGACAGGAGGGTGGACGCGTGAACCTTGACGAGCTGAGCCGCCGGGTCGATGCCGGTGAGATCGACACCGTGCTGCTCGCGTTGTGCGACATGCAGGGCCGCCTGGCCGGCAAGCGGCTGACGGCGCGCCATTTCGTCGAGGAGGTCGCCGATCACGGCGCCGAAGGCTGCAACTACCTGCTGGCGGTCGACGTCGACATGAACACGGTGGAGGGGTACGCGATGTCCTCCTGGGAGCGCGGTTACGGCGACTTCGTCTTGCGTCCGGACCTGAGCACGCTGCGTCCGGTGCCCTGGCAGGAGGGGACGGCCATGTGCCTGTGCGACCTCGCGTGGGAGGACGGCTCCGATGTCGTCGCCTCGCCGCGCCAGGTGCTGCGCCGGCAGCTGGATCGCCTCGCGCAACGAGGGTGGAGTGCGAGCGCCGGCACCGAGCTCGAGTTCATGGTGTTCCGCGACAGCTACGAGTCCGCGTGGCACAAGGCCTACCGTGACCTCGAGCCCGCCAACCTCTACAACGTCGACTACTCGATGCTCGGCACCGCCCGGGTCGAGCCCCTGCTCCGGCGGATCCGCAACTCGATGGAGCAGGCCGGCATGGCCGTGGAGAACTCCAAGGGGGAGTGCAACTTCGGCCAGCACGAGATCAACTTCCATTACGCCGAGGCGTTGCGCACCGCCGACAACCACGCCATCTACAAGAACGGGGCCAAGGAGATCGCCGCCCAGGACGGGATGGCGATCACCTACATGGCGAAGTTCAACGAACGCGAGGGCAGCTCCTGTCACATCCACTTCTCGCTGGCGGATGGGGCGGATCTGACCCGCCCGGTGTTCGCGCGCGACCGCGGCGTGTTCGAGTCCTTCCTGGCCGGTCAGCTGGCCTGTCTGCGTGAGCTGACCCTGCTCCTCGCCCCCAACATCAATTCATACAAGCGCTACGCCGCCGGCTCGTTCGCCCCCACCGCGGTCGCCTGGGGCCAGGACAACCGCACCTGCGCCTTGCGCGTCGTCGGCCACGGCCCCGGACTGCGGTTCGAGAACCGGGCCGGGGGCTCTGACCTGAACCCGTACCTGGCGCTGAGCGCGATCGTCGCCGCCGGCCTCCACGGCGTGGAGCACGGGCTCGAGCTCGAGCCGGCCTACGCCGGCAACGCGTACCTGGCCACCGACAAGCCGCGCCTGCCGGCGACGCTGCTCGAGGCCCGGGACCTGTTCGCCACCAGCGAGGTGGCCCGGGCGGCGTTCGGTGACGACGTCGTCGCCCACTACGTCAACGCCGCCGATGTCGAGCTGGCGGCGTTCGACGCCGCCGTGACCGACTGGGAGCACTTCCGCGGATTCGAGCGGCTCTGAGGCGGGCCCGTCCGGGCCCCGCGCCTTGACGTGCCGTCACGCGCGAGCGTATGTTTCCCGCGCATAGGAGGACGGATCCCTAGATCTTTTGTCAGGAGGGCCGGATGAGTACCGGGACTGAGGGCCTGTCTCTCGACGAGCAACGTCTCGCCGAGCTGGGCTACAAGCAGGAGCTCAAGCGCGGCTGGAGCGGGTTCTCCAACTTCGCGATCTCGTTTTCGATCATCTCGATCCTGGCGGGATGCTTCACCACCTACGGTCAGGCGTGGCTGAACGGCGGACCGGTGGCGATCTCGATCGGGTGGCCGGTGATCAGCGTGTTCATCCTGCTGGTGGCGTTCTCGATGTCCGAGCTGGCCTCGGCGATGCCGACCGCCGGCGGCATCTACTACTGGTCGTCAAAGCTGGGGGGAGCGGGCTGGGGCTGGTTCACCGGATGGTTCAACCTGATCGGGCTGGTGGCGGTGACCGCCTCGGTCGACTACGCCGCCGCCACCTTCCTGAACTCCACCCTGTCCTTCTACGGACTGCACCTGCTCGGGGTCAACTTCGCGACCACGAGCGTCCAGGCGTCCCTGCACCACGTGTTCGTGCTGTTCGCGCTGATCCTGATCGTGCACGCGCTGATCAACATCTTCTCCTCGCCGCTGGTGGCGCTGTTCACGCAGGTCTCGGTGTGGTGGCACGTGATCGGCGTCCTGGTGATCATCGTGCTGCTCGTCGCGGTGCCCAGTCACCACCAGAGCTTCACGTTCGTATTCGGCCATCGCCAGAACTTCTCCGGCTTCAGCGACCACATGTACTGGTTCTACGTGCTGCCGCTCGGCTTCCTGCTGACCATGTACACGATCACCGGCTACGACGCGTCGGCGCACATCTCCGAGGAGACGCACGACGCCGCCCAGGCCGCGCCCAAGGGCGTTTGGCGCTCGGTGTTCTACTCGGCGGTGTTCGGCTGGATGGTGCTGCTGGCGCTGACGTTCGCAGCCACCCACACGAAGGCGATCGATGCCGCCGGCGGCACCTCGCAGTCGATCATCGAGACGGCTTTGAGCTCGGCGGCGGCCAAGGCGGTGCTCGTGATCTCCACCATCGGCCAGCTGTTCTGCGGGATGGCGTGCGTGACCAGCTCCAGCCGGATGACGTTCGCCTTCTCCCGCGATGGAGCGGTGCCGGGGCACAACCTGTGGCGGCGGCTGAACAGCCATCGCACACCGAGCTGGGCAGTCGTATTCGTCGCGGCGTTCGCGTTCATCATCACCATCCCGGCCTACAAGGGCAATCACGCTGGGCTGCCGGTGGCGTTCTTGGCGGTCACCTCGATCTCGGTCATCGGTCTCTACATCGCCTATACGATCCCGGTGTACCTCCGCTGGCGGATGGGCGACTCGTTCCAGACCGGCCCGTGGACGTTGGGGGCCAAGTACAAGTGGGTGAATCTGATCGCGATCATCTGGGTCGCGATCTGCGTGGTCGTCTTCTGCCTTCCGTTCACGCCGGCGGCGGTGCCCTGGAACAGCAGCTTCAGCTGGTCGTCGTTCAACTACGCGCCACTGGTCACGATCGTGGTGATGATCGGCGTCACCACGTGGTATCTGGTTTCCGCGCGCAAGACGTTCAAGGGTCCGGTCCGCACCGTCGAGTTCGCGGAGGACGGGGTAACCGTGCTGGATCCCGGGGCAGAGGTTGTCTAGCGCGGACACGCTGGAGGTGATCGAGCCCGCCACCGAGGCGGTGCTGGAGAAGATTCCGCGCGCGGGGATCGAGGACGTCGACCGCGCAGTGGCGCGCGCCGCCAGGGCGTTCCCCGCCTGGCGTGCGGTGACGCCCGCAGATCGCGCAGCGCTGCTGCGACGGCTGTCGGACGCCGTCGGCGAGCACCACGAGGAACTGGCGCAGCTGGAGGCCCGCAACGCCGGCAAGCCGATCGCCGACGCGCGGGCGGAGATGTCCATGGTGGCCCAGGTGTTCGGGTACTACGCGGGTGCGCCCGAGCGACTGCTGGGTGACTTCATCCCGGTCAGCGGCGGGCAGGCGTGGACGGTGCGTGAGCCGCTCGGCGTGGTCGGCCTGATCGTGCCGTGGAACTTCCCTTTGACGATCGCCTCCTGGAAGCTGGGTCCGGCCCTCGCCGCCGGCAATACGGTGGTGCTCAAACCGGCCGAGCTGACTCCGCTGAGCGCGCTGCGACTCGCCGAGATCGCGGGGCAGGCCGGGTTGCCGGAGGGCGTGCTCAACGTCGTGGCCGGGCCGGGGGCGACCTGCGGGCGACGGTTGGTGGAGCATCCCGGGGTGGCCAAGATCGCGTTCACCGGCTCGACCCAAGTGGGTCGCTCGGTCGCCGCCGGCGCCGCGGAGACGATCAAGCGGGTGACGCTGGAGCTGGGCGGCAAGTCGCCGAACATCATCTTCGCCGACGCGGACCTGGCGGCGGCCGCCGCCGCCGCACCGGGCGCCGTGTTCGGCAATGCCGGCCAGGACTGCTGCGCGCGCAGCAGGATCCTGGTCCAGCGCCCCGCGGTGGACGAGTTCATGGCCGAGCTGGAGCGGGCCGTGTCCGCAGTCCGCGTCGGCGACCCGTTGGACGAAGCGACCGAGATGGGACCGCTGATCTCGTCCGACCAGCGGCGCCGGGTGGCGTCCTACGTCGATGACGGCGCCCCGGTGGCGTTTCGCGGCCACGCCCCGGACGGTCCCGGCTTCTGGTTTGCACCGACCGTGCTGTGCCCGGTCGGGGCGGGTTCCCGGGCCGCCCGCGAGGAGATCTTCGGGCCCGTGGCGGTGGTGATCCCGTTCGATGACGAGGCGGAGGCGGTTGCGCTGGCCAACGACACCATCTACGGGCTCAGCGGCTCGATCTGGAGCGGGGACGGCGCGCGAGCGCTGCGTGTCGCCCGGGCGCTGGATGCCGGAGTGGTGTCGATCAACTCCAACACCTCGGTCCGGGTCACCACCCCGTTCGGCGGCTTCAAGCAGTCCGGCTACGGCCGCGAGCTGGGACCGCACGCGCTCGACGCGTACACCGAGGTCAAGTCGATCTTCTACGCGACCGCCGGATGAGGCTCCTCGGAGCGATGACGACCTCGACTCACTTCACGTGGATGGCAATTCGGTTCTCCGGGAACCGATTTGCCATCCACGTGGGTCATACGCCCATCCCATGAGGCTCGAAGGCAAGGTGTGCGTGATCACCGGGGCCGCCGGCGGGATCGGCAGCGCCACCGCGACGGTGTTCGCACGCGAGGGGGCGCGTGTGGTCGGGGTGGACGTGCGCCCTCACTCGGTCGGCGAGCTCGCGCTGACCGCCGACGTCGCCGACGAGGCCGCGGTCTCAGATTTCTACGCGCGCGCGCGTCGCGAGCTCGGGCGCATCGACGTGCTGTTCAACAACGCCGGTATCTCGCCGACCGAGGACGCCTCGGTGCTGGACACCGGCCTCGAGGCCTGGGAACGGGTTCAGGCGACCAACCTACGCAGCGTCTTTCTCTGCTGCAAGCACGGGATCCCGCATCTGCTGGACGGCGGCGGCGGCTCGGTGATCAACACCGCCTCGTTCGTGGCCATCCTGGGCTCGGCCACCTCGCAGATCTCCTACACGGCGTCGAAAGGCGGGGTGCTGGCGCTCTCCCGGGAGCTCGGCGTGGAGTTCGCCAAGCGCGGCGTGCGAGTCAACGCGCTGTGCCCGGGCCCGGTCGACACCCCGCTGCTGCGCGACCTCTACGCCGCAGACCCGGTGGCGGCGCAGCGCCGGATGGTGCACGTGCCGACGGGCCGGTTCGCGCAGGCCGGAGAGATCGCCAACGCCGTCCTGTTTCTGGCCTCCGACGAGTCCAGCTACGTCACCGCTACCGCGTTCGCAGTCGACGGCGGGATCAGCGGCGCCTACACCACTCCGCTGTAGGCCGGGCTCGCTTCTCCGTCGGCGGTCGCCGACCGCCGCGCCGTTCCGGTCAGGGCGACGCCGATTCCGAGCAGCACCCAGGTCGTCGGGTCCTCCAGGAAGTCGGCATACAGCATCGTGTGAAAGACCAGCGCTACGAAGGCCGCCGCCACCGCCGAGCGCACCGGGTCGCCGCGCGCGCGGCGAACCAGGCAGACGATCGCGGCGATCACGAAGGCGAGGTAGGCCAGCTCGCCGATCAGTCCCTGCTCGGCGCCGACCGTGATCGGGATGGTGTGCGACGCCGACAGCGACGTCGCCAAATGGCGGTTGTGCGAGCGGTACTCGGTGACGAACGAACCCGAGCCGTAGCCCCACACCGGCCGGTCGGCAAACAGCTGAAGACCACCGCTGACCAGGCTGCCGCGGCCGCTGGAGGCGCCGTTGACCCCCTGATTGAGGCCGAACGTCGTCGGCGAGACCGCCACCGCCAGGGCTCCGGCGGCGATCACCGCCAACGTCACGACGAGCGCCCGCGAGGGCCTGAATCGGAGCGCCGCCAGTACCGCCAGCCCGACCAGCAACGCCCCCAGGCTGGAGCGTGACAACGTGAGCACGAGGCACACCCAGAGCACCGCGAGTACGACCGCCGCCGTGCTCTGCTGGCGCTGGGGACGGTCGTAGATCAGCGTCACCGCCAGCAGGATCATCACCAGCGCCAGATAGCGGCCGAAGATGTCGGGGTCGAAGAACACCGAGTTGACGGTGAAATAGGTGTGCAGATCATTGGCCACCACCAGCTTCGGGTTCAGGATGATCGTCTTGGTGGCGTACTCGTAGAAGCCGATCACCGAGAACACGACGGCCAGCGCAGCGGTCAGCCTCAGGCAGTCGCGGACCAGCGGGGAGCTCCAATCGAGCTCCCGCAGCAACCGGTACAGGAGCGCGAACGGAACGTAGAAGAAGACCATGTTCTGCAGCGCCTTCTCGAAGTCGGCCGAGTACGCGGCCTGGATCGCGTAGAGCACGAGGTAGAGCGCGAGCAGGCGCTGGACCCAGACGGCGAGTTGCGCCGCCCCGTCGGGCGCCGCCCTCGGTTCGCCGCGAGGGCTGCCGGCGGGTTGGCGAAGCGACGCGTAGATCCACGCCAGCGCTCCCGCGGCGACGACGAAATACAGCGGAACGAGGAGGTTCGCCGTGCTGCCCCCGGACTCGATCGGCACCCGGAACGGAAGCGCCACCACCGCCAGCGGGGCAACCAGGGACGGGCGGCGGATCAGCAATGCGGCGGCGGCGATCAAGATGGCGATCAGCACCAACGCCGCCACCGCCGCCTCGAGTGGGTGACGGTGGACGAGCCGCAACTGGGGCGAGTCCCAGATGTCTGAGAGCAGCAGCACCGGGGCGAGGACGAGCGCCATAAGCATCCCCGCCGCCCGGACCCGGCGATCGCCGCTGCACAGCACCGATCCCGCCAGCAGGGCGACGACCACGACGCCGGTCTTGGGTAGGGGTCCGGTGAGGGCGGCGAAGGCGATCACTCAGACTGGATCATCCACTACCCTCTTGCCTCATGCCCTCTGCGAAGCTCGCGGTGGCCGTCGGGCTGGCCGCACTTTCGCTATCAGCGTGTGGGACGACCTCCAAGCCCGAGGCCGGCACGCCGAAGGCGATCACCAAGATTCACCGGGGTCTCGACGACCCCCGCAAGAAGCACATCTCGTGCCTTGAGCAGGAGCACATACCGGTGCGCCCCGAGCAGGTCGTCGTCGCCGGGCAGAGCCTGCCGGGATTCCAGGTGGGGACGGTTGCCTCGGGCCCGACGGTGAGCTTCGAGCCCACGCCGGGCGCCGCCCAGAGCGTCCAGATCCAAGGCCAGTCGCAGGGCGCCGAGGTGATCGGCTCCGCTCTGCTGTATCCCCGTCAGGCCTCCGACAAGCTGCTGACCCAGGTCGAGAACTGCGTTGCTCAGGGGGTCTCGGGCTGATGCCCGGACGGCCGCTGGCCGGGGTTGCGTCGGCGTCCACCACCGACGCCTCGGCGTCCACCGCCGACTTCCCCGCCGCCGCGCGTCCGACCAGGCTGGCCACCGCGGCGCAGTCGACCACCGGCGGGCTGTTCTCAGCGCGCAACTTCTACGTCGGGCTGACCGTGGTGGCCCTGGCGGTGGGTGCCCTGTCGCTGCTGATCCCGTCGACGCCGAGCTATGACCCGTGGTCGTGGCTGCTGTGGGGTCGCGAGATCGTCCATGGGCACTTGACGATCACCACCGGCGGAACCTCGTGGAAGCCGCTGCCGATGATCTTCACGATCCCGTTCGCCCTGTTCGGCCACGCCGCGCCGGACCTGTGGCTGGTGGTCGCCCGCGCCGGCGCCGTCGCCGCGGTGGTGATGGTGTTCGCGCTCGCCTACCGGCTGACCCGCCGGGTGGGAGGGCTGTTCGGCGAGGCCCGCGACGACCTCGGTCGCCTGACCGCGATCGCACCGGCTCTGCTGGCGGGGCTCATCGGCGCCGTCGCGCTGACCCTGTCGGCATCCGGTGGCTTTGTCTCCTCCAATGCGCTCGGCTATTCGGAGGGGCTCGCCACCGCGCTGCTGCTGATCAGCATGGAGCGCCACCTCGACGGCCACCCACGCCAGGCGTTCGTCGTGGGGTTCTTCGTCGCCCTGGATCGTCCGGAGACCTGGTTGTTCTGGGGTCCGTACGGGCTGTGGCTGTTCTGGACCAGATCGGACCTCCCCACCCGCATGCTCGTGGCGGCGAGCGCCGTCCTGGTCCTGATCTGCTGGTTTGTCCCGGTGAAGCTGGGGTGTGGATCGTTCGGCTGCAGCGTGACGCGCGCGGTGCACCCGCGGTCCAACAGTTACGCGTTTGCGTCTGACCCGTTCGTGGCCGAGCTCAAGAAGGCGGCTTGGCCGACGATGCTGCTGCGGATCAAGCTCGTGGCGGCGCTGCTCGTCCTCGCCGTGACCGGCATCCTGTGGCGTACGCACCGACGCGCCGGCACCGCCGGGCTGCTGACCGCCCCCAGCCGGGCGCGGCTCACCGCAGCACTGATCGGGCTCGGCGGGCTGGCTTGGTTCGTGGTGATCGCGGTCATGACCCAGGTCGGGTTCTCCGGCAACAACCGCTACCTGGTGCTGGGCGCTGCGATGGTCGACATCTGCGGGGCGGTTGGCTTCGGCTGGGCGGCGCAGGAGCTCGCCGTGCTGGCGCCGCGACTGCTGCGCACAGGGCGCCGCGGACCGGCGTCGGGACCGTCGGCGTCGGGAACGCCGGGGTCGGGAACGCCGGGGTCGGGAACGCCGGGCTCGGGAACGCAGGCTCGGAACGAGCGGCGGGCTGCAGTGGGCGGCCACCGGCCTGGTGGCGGCGGTCTTTCTGCTGGTCCCCAACTGGGTCGGCTCCAGCCTGATCTCGGTCCCCCGTACACATGGGTCGCTCGTCTACCAGGCGAACCTGCGCCGCGGTCTCAACGAGCTCGTAACCCGGTTCGGCGGCCCTGGGAAGGCTCTGGCCTGCGGCAGCGTGATGACCGAGGGCTTCCAGGTCCCGATGGTGGCGTGGACCCTGAACGTGCCCACGACGCGCATCGAGGCGCCGCCGGCGACCGACACCCGACCGGGCCCCGCTCCCAACGTGATCCTGCAGACCCGGGACACGCGCTCCGCGGCGCTGCTGCCCTACCTGTCCGACTGGCCGTCGGTGCACTATCGCTACCTCGGGACCAGCGGCCCCTTCCACCTCTTCACCAACTGCCGCAGCTGACCGTCATGCCGATCATCCTTCGGAGCAGCCGCTGATGGCCACCGTCACCGCTCCTGCACCAGACGTCGGCACCCCCGGCGGCCCCGAGGATCTCGCCGGCCGCCTGCCCGACAGGCTGGCCCGGGTCCCGGCGTGGCTGTGGATAACCGGCGGCCTGCTGGCGCTGATGGCGCTGTCGGCGTTCCTGCGCTCGCGCTACCTCGGCGGCCAGTACTGGATGGACGAGGCGATCACCACCGGTATCTCCCTGCACAAGCTCACCGCGATCCCCGGCGTGCTGCGCTACGACGGCAACCCCCCGCTCTACTACATGCTGCTGCACATCTGGATGTCGCTGTTCGGCTCCTCGGAGACGGCCACCCATTCGCTGTCACTGGTCTTCGGAGTGCTGACGATCCCCGCCGGCGGCTGGGCCGGATGGACTCTGTTCGGCCGCCGCACCGGGATCATGACGGCGCTGCTGTTCACGTTCAACGCCTGGCTGACGGCGTACGCGCAGGAGACTCGGATGTACGAGCTGATGGGTCTGCTCGGAGTGCTGGCCACCGCCGGGTTCGTGCTCGGCTTCGTCTATCGCCGCCGCCGCTACCTGCTTCTCTTCGGCGCCGCGCTGACGGTGATGCTGTACACGCATTCGTGGGGGACGTTCTTCTTCGCCGGATCGGCGATATCCCTGATCCCGGCGCTGCTGGCTTCCGACGACCGCCGCGGGCTGCTGCGCGACGCGGTGATCACCTACGTCCTGGCCGGAATCCTGTTCCTCCCGTGGGTGCCGACGCTGCTCTACCAGGTGGCCCACACCGCCGCCCCCTGGGACACCGCCCCGCGCTTCGGCGCCCCGATCCAGATCTCGCGTAACCTGCTCGGCGGCGACCGGATCACGATGATCCTGGTGTTTTCGGCGATCATCGGCCTCGGTCCGCTGTTCGCACGGGCGCACCGCCGCACGCGGGAGGCGACCGTGCTGTGGTCGCTGATCGCGATCCCGGTGGCGACCCTCGGTCTCGCCTGGATCGCCTCGCAGGCCAATCCCGCCTGGGCGGCACGTTACTTCGCTCCGGTTCTCGGCGCGCTGCTGCTGCTCATCGCCTGGGGTTGCGCCCGCGCCCGCCTGCTCGGGTTGATCGCGATCGGGCTCTCCATCGTGTTCCTCGCCAACCCCTACTCCTACGCGCCCAAGTACAAGTCCGACATGCGCAACGTCGCCGCCCAACTGGGTCCGCTGCTGAGGCCCGGCGACGAGGTCGTGGCCGGGCAGCCCGAACAGACCCCGCTGGCCTGGTACTACCTCCCGGGGGGGCTGCGCTTCGCCAACACGGCGGGCCTCGTCTCCGACCCGCGCTACATGGACTGGGTCGACGCGCTCAAGCGCCTGACCCACACCAATCCCGGCAGCACGCTGGCCACCGTGCTCGCCGGCATGCGTCCCGGCCAGCGGCTGCTGTTCGTCCGGCCGCTGACCGAGGGGGCCCAGAACTGGCAGGCGCCGTGGACGGTGATGGTGCGCCGGCGCTCGGCTCAGTGGGGCCAGCTCCTGACCAACGACGTCGCCAACGGCACGCTGAGAGTCATCGGCACGGCGCCCGACAACTATCCCGGCGCCTGCTGCGTGGCCGACAGCGCCGTGCTCTACCAGAAGACCTGACGGACCCCGCCCTCCGCCGGCGTCCGTCTGCTTGGATCCATGACCACCGCCACCCCGCCCCGACAACGCTCGCGCCCGTCGGTACTCGGACTGCCACCGGTCCGCGAGGTGCGCGCACCCGCCTGGTTTGACCGGCTGCCCCGGTGGCTGAGCACGGGCGGGGTCCTGCTGGCCCTGATCGCGATCTCGGCGGTGCTGCGCTCCCGGACCCTATCGGGTCAGCTGTGGTTCGGCGAAGCGAGCGCGACCGGGCTGGCCTCCAATTCCCTGAGCGCGCTCCCCGGGGCGCTCCGGGCGGCGGGAGCCTCCCCGTTGTACTACGTGCTGCTCCACTTCTGGATCGACATCTTCGGGTCGGGCGAACCCGCCACTCACGCGCTGTCGCTGCTCATCGGCCTGCTCACGATTCCCATCGCCATGTGGGCGGGGTGGAGCATCGGCGGCCGTCGCGCCGGCTTCTTCGCCGCAGTTCTGTTCGCATTCAGCTCGTTCTTGACCCGCTACGCCCAGGAGACCCAGCCGATGGCGCTGATGACGCTGCTCGGCCTGCTGGCGACGGCGGGCTTCGTGCACGCGTTCATCTACCGGCGGCGGCGCTTTCTCTGGCTGTTCGCCGCCGCCCTGGCGCTGATGCTGTACACCGAAGGGGCCGCGCTGCTGTACTGGTTCGGTGCCGCCGTGGCGCTGGCGCCGGTCGCCTGGGCCGTCAAGGATCGGCGCGGGCTGGCGCGCGACGCCGCCCTCTGCTTCGCCGGCGCCGCGCTCGTCTACGTGCCGTGGCTGCCCACCAGCCTCCACCAGATCGCCAACGACACGTCGCCCTGGCACTACGCGCCGCTGATCGGGGCGACGCTATCCAGCCAGCTGCTCGGCAGCGAGCGGGTCGACGTCACGTTGCTGGTGGCGGTCGTCATCGGGATCGGCCCGCTGGTCGCCGCTACTCGGCGGCGGTCGCCCGAGGCTGTCGTGATCTGGTCGTTGATCGTGATCGCGGCGGCAGGATTGCTGCTGGCGCGCATCCTCGGCTTCTTCATCCCGGTGTGGGCGTGGCGCTACTTCGCGCCGATCGTCGCCCCGCTGCTGCTGCTATGCGCTTTCGCGTCGGCCAGGGCCCGGCTGGTGGGCGTGGCCGCGATCGCACTGTCCGTCGTCTTCCTGGCCGACCCGGCGGCGTTTGCCCCCTCGTACAAGAGCGACATGCGAGACGTGGCCGCCGAGATGGCACCGTTGCTGCATCCCGGCGACCTGGTGGTCGTCGCGCAGCCCGAGCAGACCCCGCTGGCGTGGTACTACCTTCCCAACGGGGTGCGGTTCGCCGACACGATCGGACCCGTCGCCAACCCCACCTACATGAGCTGGACCGGCGCGCTGGGCCATCTGCAAGCCGCCGCTCCCCGAGCGACGCTGGACCCCCTGGTTGCTAGTCTCAAGCCCGGGCAGCAGCTGCTCTACGTGCGTCCGTTGACCGAAGGTGTGGCGAACTGGAAGGAGCCGTGGGCCCAACTGGTGCGGCGGCGGTCCGCCCAGTGGGGAGCGATCCTCGCCGGCGACGCCGCTGACGGAACGCTCGAACCGGTGGCCTGGGCGCCCCACAACTACCGAAGCGCCTGCTGCGAGGCCAACAGCGCGACGCTCTACCGGAAGGCCTCCTAGAGACACCCGATGACCGAGACCAAACCCACAGACACTGCTCCGGGCGCGGCGGGCGGGGATCAGATCACGCCCGATCATCCGGTCGTCGTGCTCGGCGCTGGTCCGGCGGGCCTGACCGCGGGCTACCTGCTGGCCAAGCAGGGCAAACCGGTGATCGTGCTCGAGTCGACCGACCAGATCGGAGGGTTGGCCCGCACCGAGGTCCGCGACGGCTACCGCTTCGACCTCGGCGGCCATCGCTTCTTCACCAAGGTCAAGGAGGTCGACGACCTCTGGCACGAGATCATGAAGGAGGAGTTCCTCAGGCGCCCGCGTCAGAGCCGGATCTTCTGGAACGACAAGTTCCTCGAGTACCCGTTGCAGGGCATGGACGTGATCAAGAAGCTGGGCCCGGTGGAGCTCACCCGTTGCATGGCCTCCTATCTGTGGGCGGTGCTCAAGCCCAAGGGGCGCGAGGACACCTTCGAGGACTGGGTCTCCAACCGCTTCGGCAAGCGCCTTTACCAGCACTTCTTCAAGACCTACACCGAGAAGCTCTGGGGAGTTTCGGCACAGGACATCCGCGCCGAGTGGGCCGCGCAGCGGATCAAGGGGCTGTCGTTCTTCAGCGCGGCGAAGGCGGCGTTCTTCGGCAACGAGGGCAACAAGATCAAGTCCCTGATCTCCGAGTTCAACTACCCGCGCTACGGGCCGGGACAGATGTGGGAGCAAATGGCCGCCGACATTCACGAGCACGCGGGCGAGGTGCGGCTCAACGCTCCGGTGACCCGGCTGCGGATCGAGAACGGCCACGTGCTCGAGGTCGTCGCCGGCGGTGAGACCCTCCGGCCGGCGCACGTGATCTCGTCGCTGCCGCTGCGTACCACCGTGGGCATCTCCGAGCCGGACGCTCCCGGCGAGGTCCGCGACGCCGCCCGCGGGCTGCGCTATCGGGACTTCCTCACCGTGTCGCTGGTGATCGAGGGCACGAGCGACTTGTTTCCCGACAACTGGATCTACATCCACCAGCCGGGAGTGCGGGTCCTGCGGATCCAGAACTTCCGCTCCTGGAGCCCGTGGATGGTTCCCAACCAGAGCGACGCCTCCGTGGGCATGGAGTATTTCTGCTTCGAGGGCGATGATCTGTGGAGCATGGCCGACGACGACCTGGTGGAGATGGCCAAGGGCGAGATCGAGAAGCTGGGCCTGGCCCGCGCCGACCGGGTCAAGTTCGGGTTCGTGGTTCGCGTCCACAAGGCCTATCCGATCTACGACGTCGAGTACGGCGAGCGGGTGGACAGGATCCGCGAGTGGCTGGCGGGCATCGACAACCTGACCCAGGTCGGCCGCAACGGCCTGCACCGGTACAACAACTCCGACCACTCGATGCTCACCGCGATGCGGGCCGTCGACAACCTCCTGCTGGGAACCCACCACGACATCTGGTCGGTCAACGTCGAGAGCGTGTACCACGAGGAGCGCAGCGAGAACGAGGATCCGTACCGCGACCCGCCCTCGACGCCGGCGATGGAGCAGCCACTGGCTTCTGAGCGCTGATGCGGGACGGCAGCTGGTGGCGGCGTCGATGGGCGGCCGGGCTTCTCGCGGCGGTCGCCACGCTGTCAGCAGGGCCGGTGGCGCCGGGGGCGGCGCTGGCCGCTCATCCGGCGGTCAAGGCTTCGGGGACGGTGACCGGCGCGTCCGGGGCGGGCGGCGGCGCGTCCGGGGCGGGCGGCGGCGCGTCCGGGGCGGGCGGCGGCGCGTCCGGGGCGGGCGGCGGCGCGTCCGGGGCCGCAACCAGCAGCAACCCCCTGTCGGGGGGCGTCGCACCCATCGCTCCACTGGCGACGACTTCCACCGCCACGACGTCGCCGTCCGCCACCAGCGCCACCACCAATACCTCCGGCGCCAGCAGCCTCAGCGGCGGCGCGGCGCTGGTGATCGTAATCGGAGCCATTGTGGTGTTGGGCGGCATCGCGCTGTTCATCTGGCGCGACGCGCGGCGGCGGGCGCCGGTCCGGGGCGCGCATGGCGATCGCGGCATCACCTCCGACGGCCGGCGGGCCGGCTCCAAGCCTCCCCCCAAGCCCCGGAAGCTGAGCGCGGCCGAGCGTAAACGGCGCAAGCGCGGGCGAGCTCAGCGATAGCCGGGCGACGGGGTCGGTTCGTCGTCCCGCGGGCCGGGACGGCGGAAGGCAATCACGGCGGGCAGCCGGGCGAGCCCTCCCGCCCCCACACTCCGTCCTCCGCCGGGCCGCGCCCCGACTCCGTCACCGCCGGCCGCGCGCCCGACGCTCCCGCCTCAGGCTGACGCCGACGCTCCGTCTCCGCGGGCCTCACGCCCGACGCCGGCGATGGGCGCCCCCGGCGGGCATTTGGCGCCAAATTCAGATCGCCCGGACCGATTTGCCGCGTTCTCCACGCTGTACGTCCATCCGGTGACAAATCCGAACCCGCTGACCGAATTTGTCGCCTTTTTCATAACCGGTTGATTCCGCCGGGGTTTGTCGGCAGCGATGACGGGCGCTGCCCGGGAATTTGCCCTGCACCGTTGTGGGCGCGGGGGGTTTCATCGGTGGGGGATCCCGAGAGTGGTTGAGCGAGCCGAGACCGCGGGCCGAGCCCCGCCGCCCGCGATCCCGGGGGTGTGTTTTGCGCCAAATTCGGCTCGCGCCGGGAGATTTGTCGCGTTACCCACGCTGAGCGGCCGGCTGGTGACAAATCCGCGGGCGGGGTCACGATTTGTCACGTTTCCCGGGTCGCCGGGTCGCCGCGCCGCTAGGCGCGGCCGCGGACCGCGACCGCCTGGACCGCCGGCCGGGGTTTTCGGTGGACCGCGCCGGGTTCACGAACGGGTTGGCGACCGGGGATCTGCGCCCAACCGCAGAAACCGTCCCACGGAAACGATCGGGTATGCGGTTGTCGCCTTTTGCAGGTCCGCCGGCGAACGCCGTTTCCGTCGGGCCGGTCAGCCCGAAACAGATGGGTCGGCGGCGACCGGGTGTCCGCGCGCGAGTGTTTCGACAGTCGGCGGACTGCTCGCGCTCGTGGTGACTTTGCTTTACCGAGGCATAGCGAGCGATTTGCCCGGTCACGTCGCGTCACCCAGCTTCCGCCTCGCTCGGCACAGCTGGCGCTCCACTGTCCGCCGGGTGGCGCCCAGCTCCCCTGCCATCTCGGCGTAGCTGAGGCCGATCCCCTGCAGCCACATGAGCCGGCGCTGTCGCTCGCTCAGTGTGCCGAGCGAGGCGAGCCGGACTCGGAACTCGACGAGCTCGTGCGCCGATGCCGCTGTCCCGGCCCGCAGCAGGTCACCGCGATCGTCGAGGAGCGCCTCCAGCGACACGTCGCGGTTCTCCCGGCGAACCAGCTTGAGAGCTTCGTGCAGCGCGGTCGTCACCAGCCAAGCGACCGCCGTCTCGCGGCGAATCCGGTGCCGCTGAGCGATGAGGCGACTCCACGCCACCTGGCATGCGTCCTCGATCACCGGCTCCGACGCCCGCACGCCGCTGCGCACCAGACGCTGGACCTTGGCGGACTGGTCCTCGTAAAGACCGGCCACGTCCGCGATCCCGTCAAGCACCGGCTCGTGAACAGCCACAGCCATGCGATCACCTCTTGAGACAAATTGAGACTAATTATTTACGTTTCAATCTATCAATTACTGCTTGCCTTGGATAGGCTCCAGACTACTCATTTGGCTCAATAGGCTTTTTAGGAGGTAAGCCATGATTGGAAGTGTTCGGGCAACCGTCGCTGCACATCCCGATCTGCAAGGGCTGCCGGGCAGCAATGTCTTGCAGCAGATCGTCAACGGAGCCGAGGCGTGGGCGCTGGTGATCGCGCTGCTCGGAGCGTTCATCGGGGCCGGCTTGTGGGCCCTCGCCTCACATTCCCACAACCATCACTACGCGGCCCGAGGGCGGATGGCCGCGCTGATCTCGGGCGCCTCCGCGTTGGTAGTCGGCGCCGCGCCCGGCCTCGTCAACTTCTTCGCCCATCTGGGGACGACGGCCAAATGAGCGGTGGATTTCGGTCCATCGCCCTGGCGACGCTGCTCGTCGTCGTTTTGACCTGGGCCGCGCCCCGGCCCGCGTCGGCCAGCGTCGGCGGGACGGTGTGCTCGCTCGGCAGCCTGGTGAGCGGAGTGGTCGGCAAGGTCTGCACCCTCGCCACTCATGCCGGTCGGGTCCTGGGAGCCGGCAAGAAGCTCCTCGGCGGCCATCTCGGCGGCGCGCTGAGCGAATTGACCGGCAGCGGAGTCGGCCGGGCGGCGACGACGGCGGTGGGACTCGCCGCGGTCGCGACCGCGGTGGTGGGAGGCGCCAAGTACCTGCTCAAAGAGACCGTCAAGCTGATCGGGTCGTCGACGGCGCCGAACTTGAACAGCACCTGGTTCTCCGCGTTCTACTGGCGGATGGCGGCCGTCTCGGCGCTGCTGACGCTGCCGTTCCTGTTTGCGGCGGCAATCCAAGCGCTGATTCGATCCGACCTTGCATTGCTGTTCCGGGCGTCGCTTGGGTATCTGCCGCTGGGCCTGCTGGCGGTCGGGGTGGCCTCGCCCCTGACCATGCTCCTGCTCGCCGGCTCGGATGAGATGTCGACGATCGTGTCCTCGGCGTCGCAGAACGCCGGCAGCGAATTCCTCATCAAGGCCAGCGCGCTGACCGGACTGGTCACCGCCGGCACCGGCACCATGTTCGTAGGCTTCTTCGTCGGCCTGCTCACCGCCGCGGCGGCGATCACGCTGTGGGTGGAGCTGCTGATCCGCCAGGCCGCCGTGTACGTGATCGTGCTGATGCTGCCGCTCTTCTTCGCGGCGATGGTATGGCCCGCGCGGCGAGTGTGGGCGATTCGCTCGGTGGAGCTCCTAGTCGCCCTGATCCTGTCCAAGTTTGCGATCGTCGCCGTGCTGGCGCTCGGCGGCGCGGCGCTGGGGCACACGCTCCTGCCCGGCCCCGAGTCGATGCTTGCCGGAGCGACGCTGGTGCTCCTGGCCGCCTTCTCGCCATGGGCGCTGCTGCGACTCCTGCCGCTGCACGAGCTCGCCAGTGCCGCGGTAGGCGGGCTACGGCCCTCCGGGGGTCAGGGGCCGATACCGGCAATCGACCGAGCCGATGCCGCCGCCGACGCCGCCGAACCGGATCCGGCGGCGCTGACCGAGCGGCTGCGCACCTCGGGCCAGGAGGCGCCCACTTATGTCCCGGCGGATTGGGACCAGCAGCCGCGCACCTACGCCGGCGAGTCGGGTGCAGAGGCGTCACAGCCTGCGCCCGCCGCGCAGACGTCCGCTCGTTCGGACTCGGAACAGCCGTCGTCCGACGGGGAGCCAACCGCCGCGCCTGCGGTGCCGGTCGATCTCGATGGCGATGGAGCACGCGCCGGACGTGCCGGCGAGCACGAGCCGCCGAGCACCATTCACCCCGGCGGCGGAGCCGACGAGAACGGGTCGACCCGCCGGCGCCTGCCCGAGATGGACCGACTGTGGCAGGCCGGCAACGGGGAGTGGCGCACCCTGGACCTGGGCCCGGGCGAGTTTGATTCAGACCGTCCGCTCCTCGAGTCCGAGCCTGTCCCTGAGCCGGAACCGAGCGCGGGCGGCCCGATTGCGCCGGGCGGGCCCGCGCCACCTCCCGCGGCAGCCGGGGCGGGGGGCGCGAACCCTGACGCTGCACCGCCCTCGGACTCGCGACCGGCCGCGTCACCCACGGTCGAGGGACCGCTGCTGCCGCCGACCCCCGAGCCGCTCCACCCCGATGACGCTCGATCGCCGGCGCCCGACACCCCGTCGCCGGCGTCCGACACCCCGTCCTCGGCGCCGGACGAGGAGCCCCAGTGAGCCCTGCTCCCACCACCTACTCGTTCGGGCCGTTGGAGCGGCGCGGCATCCTCGGGCCGGTGCGGGCCGGTCAGGCCGGCGTGGTGGCCGGTTCCGGGGTGGCGGCGATCGTCGCGCTCGACCTCTCCCCATCGGCATCCGGGGTGCTCGTCGCGGCGATCTGCTTGGCGTTCGGGATCGTTGTCTCGTTCGCGCCCGTGGGCGGGCGCACGGTTCAGGAGTGGCTGCCGGTGGCCATGAAGTTCCTGGCTCGCCGCGGCGACGCCCGTCGATTCCGGTCGGCAATCTGCACCGGGGGCATGCTGGTCGGTGGCGGGAGATGGCGCGATCCGGTCGCCGTTCCGCCTGAGGCCGTCCGCGGCGTCAGCATCGTCAACGCTCCCTACCGCGGCCGGGACATCGGGGCGCTGTCGGAGCGGTCGGGGCGCCGGTTGACCGCAGTGCTGGCGTGTCGCGTCGGCGCGTTCGCGTTGCTTGACCGCGAGGTCCAGGAGCGGCGGCTGGCGCGGTGGGGGCTGGTGCTCGCCGGGTGCGGCGGCACGGCGGTGAGACGCCTGCAGTGGATCGAGCGAACCGCGCCCGCTCAAGGCGACGAGCTCGCTCGGTGGGTCCACACCGAACGCGATCCGGCGATCCCGCTGCGCGGCACGCCGATGATCGAGTCCTACCTGGAGCTCATCTCCAGCAGCGCCCGCGTCTCTCAGGAGCACGAGATCCTGCTGGCGGTCCAGGTCGATGGCCGCCGCCTCCGCGAGCGCGGCGTCTCCGCCCCGATGCAGGCGCTGGTGGAGCAGACCGAGCGCGTAGCCCAGGGCCTCGAGGCGGCGGAGATCCGGGTCCTCGGCGCCCTCAGCGCCGGCCAGCTCGCGCGCACGCTGCGAACTGCGTTCGATCCGTTCGCCCGTGCCGAGTTGACGGCGCTCGAAGCCGCCGACCCAGAGCGCGACGGGCTCAGCGAGGTCAACAGCTGGCCGCTGGGGGCGCACGAGACATGGGACCACTACCAGAGCGACGGAGCGCTGCACGCCACCTACTGGATCGGCGGCTGGCCACGGATCGACGTCTCGCCCATGTTCATGGACTCGTTGTTGGGCCACTCGGGAGCCGTGCGCACCGTCTCGGTCACGTTCGAGCCGCTTCCGGTCGACCGTTCCACCCGGGAGGTGGAGGCGGCCATCACCCGCGACCGGGCTGACCGGGAGCTGCGCAGCCGGTTCGGTCAATCCGAGACCGCCCGCCAGCGACAGGCCGCCGAGGCGACGCTGCGCCGCGAGGCCGAGCTCGCCGCCGGCCACGCCGAAGTTCGCTTGAGCGGCTTTGTCACCGTGTCCGGGCGAGACCCGGATGAGCTGCGCCGGGCGTGCGGCGAGATCCACGAGCACGCTGCGCGCGCCCGGCTGGAGCTTCACCGGCTCTACGGCCAGCAGGCCGAAACGTTCACGTTCACTCTCCCGCTGTGCCGGGGGCTGCGATGAGCCTGCGGATGACCGAGCGTCCCGGACATCGCTGCACGACGCGACACGCTCAGGCGATCTACCCGTTCGTCAACCCGGGCGGGCTCGGGGGACGAGGTGTCTACGTGGGAAGAGATTCCGGCGGGGGCGCCTTCTGTTACGACCCGTGGGTCCTGTACGGCGAAGGGACGCTGGACGACCCGAACGTGATCGTGCTCGGCAAGCTGGGTCAAGGTAAGAGCGCGCTGGTCAAGAGCCTGCTGTGGCGCATGCTCCTGTTCGGCCGGCGAGCGTTCGTGCTCGATGTCAAGCGCGAATATGGTCCACTTTGCGACGCAGTCGGGGTGCGGCCGATCTCGCTGGTTCCGGGGGGTGGCGTCCGCCTCAACCCGCTCGCGTCCCGGCCCGAGGAGCACGCCCAGCTCGAGCTGCTGCGCGCGGTCACCGTCGCCGCCCTGGGTCAGCCGTTGACGCAGTTGGAGGCAGCGGCCCTGCGCGAGGCGCTGCGCGTGGTGCGGGCCCGCGCCACCGGCGAGCCGACGCTGCCGGAGATCGCCACCGTGCTGTTCTCCCCGGTCGACGCGATGACGCAGGCGCTGCAGACGGATGCCGCGGCGCTGGCCGCCGATGCCCGCCGCGCTGCCCTCGCCCTCCAGGACCTGTGCGAGGGCCCGCTGCGCGGGATGTTCGATGGACCGACCACGCCCGGCCTGGCGCTCGATGCCAAGCTGCTCGTCCTCGACCTGCACGCGGTCCGGGACTCGCCGGCAGTGGGGATCCTGATGGCGTGCGCCAGCGCCTGGATCGGCGCCCTACTGGCGCGAAACGCCGAGCGACCGGGGCGCGAGCGGCTGATCAGCGTGGCCGACGAGTCATGGAAGATCGTCCAACACACCGGGCTCGGCGAGTGGTTTCAGTCCAACTTCAAGCTCGCCCGTCAGTTCGGGGTGATGAACCTGGTGGTGCTGCACAAGCTCGCCGATCTACAGGCCGCGGGCGACGCCGGGTCGCGCGCAGCGCGAATCGCCGAGGGGCTGGTGGCCGACGCGTCGACGCGAATCGTCTATCACCAGGACGAGAGTCAGGTGCCGCTGACCCGGTCGCTGCTCGGCCTCTCCGAGAGCGAGGCACGCCTGATCTCGATGCTGGCCGCCGGCCAGGCGCTGTGGCGCGTGGGGACGCGGTCGTTCGTGGTGGCCCACCATCGATCCCGAATCGAGACCGAGCTGACCAACACCGACGCCGGGATGAGCACCCGACTGACCGGAATGCGCCGCGGATGAAGGGCGAGCGGTCACCAACGATGTCCGACGGGGCGGTGCTGGCCCTGATCGGGGTGGTGCTGACGCTGGGCGTGGGGATCTGGCTCTGGGGCGGGATCGCCGGAGTCCTGTTCGGGCGTGGGTGGCCGCGGATATCAGCCGGCCAGCTGCCCGAGGTAATCGTCCGCCTGCCCGCCCGCTTGACCCATCCCGCCGCTGCATGGCCCCGGCCGGTACGTCACCTGCTGCCGGGAACGGCCGCTTGCTACGGCGCCCTGGTGCTGCTGGCGGCGCCGGTGGCGGCCGCGATCGTCGCGGCGGTCGCAAGCGGGCGGATGGGAAGCCTGCTGCGCTCGATCGGCGAGGGCCAGAGGGCCGGCGCCCGCTGGGCCGGACCCAGCGAGTTGCGGGCGTTGCACGGCAACGGGCACGGCGGGCGGCTGGGCCTCGGCCGCTGCCGGGGACGGCTGCTGCATGCCGAGGAGCGCCATGCGGTGGTGGCCTTCGGCCCGCCCCAGTCGGGAAAGTCGGCAGGATTGGCGGTCCCGGCACTGCTCGAATGGAGCGGGCCCGCGATCGCCTCCTCGATCAAGACCGATCTGTTGGCCTGCACGGAGGTGCGTCGCCGGCGGCTCGGACCGGTGTTCATTTTCGACCCGTTCGAGCTTTCGGGGGAGGCGCGGCACACCTGGTCGCCGCTGCAGGCTGCCGCCACCTGGGACGGAGCCCTGGAGGTGGCCTGGCGGCTGGCCGCCGCCGGCGAGCTGGATCAGCGTGGCGTCGAGGGGGGCGATTTCTGGGCGATCGCGGCCGAGCAGCGACTGGCTCCGCTCCTGTTCACCGCCGCGCGCTCGCGGGCCGGCATGGCTGCGGTGGTCCGCTGGACCTACGGCCAGGGCGCGCGCGATCTCTACGAGACGATCTCCGCGCTGACCGGCATCGCCGAGGACGAGACCGAGGTCGAGGACGTGCACTCCGCCTATGACGCGCTGCGCGCGTTCGAGTCGCAGGCCGATCGCACCCGTTCGTCGATCGAGGCCACCGCCCAGGGGCTGTTGCGGGCCTACCGCTTTGCGCGCGTGATGCGCTCGGCACACTCCTGTGAGATCACGCCCGACTCGCTGCTCGAGCAGCCGGCGACGCTGTACCTGATCGGCGATGCTAAGGCGTCCAAGCTCCTGCGACCCATCTTCCTGGCGCTGCTGTCCGAGGTCGTGGATCGCGCCTACGAGCGGGCCACGCTTGCTGGTGGCCGGCTCGAGCTGCCGCTGCTGCTGTGCCTCGACGAGGCCGGCAACGTGGCCCCGCTGCCCAACCTGGCCGAGGTGGCCTCCACCGCCCCGAGCCACAACATCCAGCTGATGTCGATCTTCCACGATCTCGCCCAGGCCCGAAGTCGGTACGGCCGCCAGGCGGAGACCGTCGTCAATAGCCACCGGGCGCGGATGCTCCTGCCCGGCGTGGCCGACCTGGAGACTCTGCGCTACTTCTCGGGCCTGGCCGGCGATGAGGAGATCCGGGAGACGACCCGCACCATCGGGGCCGGCGGCGGTACGCGCACGATCGGACTCCGGCGGCGACCGCTGGTCGCGCCCGAGGCGCTGCGCCAGCTGGCGCCCGGGCACGCGCTGCTGTTGTACGGGCGGGTCCCGCCGGTGGTGGTTCGCCTGCGGATGTGGTTCGCCGACCGCCGGCTGCGGAGACTGGCGGCGCCGTGAACTGGCGCGGCCCCGACGACTGGCCTGACGATCTTCCCCAGGGCGACGGCTGGTCCGAGGAGGAGGCCGGGCGCTGGCCGCTGACCTGGCGGGGCCTGCTCCCCCGGGAGCGTTGGCTGTGGTTCGAGCGACTGTGGAGCGACGTCTGCGCGCTGCGAGTCCGCTACCGGCTGGCGATCAGATCACAGTGGTGGGTGGACGAGGTGCAGGTGGAGGCACTGGCGGCGCTCGCCGCCTGGACCGATCGTTACGACTCGGGCGAGTGGGACGACCCGCCGGGCAAGCTGGCGCTGCTGTTCGACATCGAGCGGGTGGCCCAGCTGCTGCGCGACGGGGTCGATCCGTTCCATCCCGACCGCGACCGGGTTGCGTTCGTGCGCCACCTGATCGACCTCGGTTGTCAACCGCCGCCGGGCCGCAGGCCCCAGGCGTGAGCCGCGGGGACAGGCGCAGCCGTGAGCCGCGGGGGCAGGCGCAGCCGTGAGCCGCGGGGGCAGGCCGCAGTCGTGAGCGGCCGGGGGGAGGGCGCAGCCGTGAGCCGCCGGGCACAATCCCTTGCCCATGAACGGTGTGGACGGACACGGACGCCCTCGGTTTCCCATCGGCGCGTCGGTCACCCTCCCGGAGCTGGACCGCGACCCCCACCCGGCGCTCGCCCGGTTGCGCGAGCGCGAGCCCGTGTCGTGGCTGCCCAGCCTCGACGGCTGGCTGGTCACCCGCCACGACCTGGTGCTGGCGGCCATGCGTGACGCCCAGACGTTCACGGTCGATGACCCGCGGTTCTCGACGGCCCAGGTGGTCGGACCGAGCATGCTGAGCCTCGACGGGCCGGAGCATGTTCGCCACCGCGCGCCGTTCGTCGGCCCCTTCCGCGCCGCCGCGGTCGCTGGGCGGTTCAGGGACGTGGCCGCGGCCCAGGCCGACACGCTGGTCAGGGAAAGCCTCGGCGGCGGCCGGTCGGGAGCCGCCGAGCTCAGGCGCGCATTCGCGGGCCCGATGGCGGCCTCGATCGTCACCCGCGCGCTCGGCTTGGATTCCGGCGAGGTGACCGAGGTGCTGGCCTGGTACGACGCGATCGTGGCGTCGGTGACCCAGATCACCGCCGGCGAGGGCGCCACCGGCGCGGGAGCGCGGGCGTATGCCGAGCTGAGCGAGCGGCTGCGGTCGGTGATCGATCACGGCGACGATTCGTCGCTGCTCGGGGCCGCGGCCGCAGCCGGTTCGCTCTCCACTGCGCAGGTCATCGCCAACGCCGCGGTGCTCCTGTTCGGGGGGATCGAGACCACCGAGGGGATGATCGCCAATGCGGCGCTGCACATCCTGCAACGTCCCGACCGGTTGGCGCCGGCGCGCTACGACAGCGACGACCTCGAGCGCGCGATCGAGGAGTCGCTGCGGCTCGAGCCGGCCGCGGCGGTGATCGACCGCTACGCAAGCGCGGACACGCGGCTGGGCGAGGCTGACATAGCCGCCGGGGAGCTGGTCCGGCTCTCGATTGCCGGCGCCAACCGGGATCCGGCCGTGTTCCCGGACCCCGACGCGTTCAATCCGGCCCGAGTCAGCCTGAGACGGCACGTCGCCTTCGCGCAGGGGCCGCACGTCTGCGTCGGCGTGCACCTCGCCCGCCTGGAGGCCCGGACCGCCCTCGCGGCCCTGCTGCGCGCCCTGCCGAGCCTGCGCCTGGATCCGGACCGTCCCGCTGAGGTGCGCGGGCTGGTGTTCCGCAAGCCGCGCCGCCTGGACGTCATCTGGGACTGAGTGGTTCACTCGGTCCGCGTCGCGGACGCTAACCCACCCTAGGGCCCGGAGTCATCGGAATCCGGCTTCCGATCGTGTCCGACGAGCGCGCCTACCTCACGCCTGATCCCGATCTCGGGGCCGCCGATCAGCTCCCAGGACCGGGCGATCCCGATCACGAAGCAGACGACGACCAGCACGGCGAGCGTCCTTACGGCACTGCTGTCGTGGCCCCGAGACACGACGTGGAGACCGGCGATCAGCTGGAGCACGAACGTCACCGCCATGCTCAACAGGAACAGGGAGTCGCGCGGGCTGCGGTGATGCGCCCGGCGCAGCCGGATCAGCGAGGACAGGGAGGCGGCGATGAAGATCAACCCGGTCACCGCCACGGCGAACGCGACCCAGCCGATGTCGATGCCCGAGATAAGCGCGAACAGCGACACGGTGAGCGCGTTGGTGAACGCGCTCAGCGCCGCGGAGGCCCGCACTCGGTGGATCTGGCTCTCGCCCTCCTCGGCGAGTCGCTCCTGAGTCACCGAGACCGCGACGAAGAGCAGTCCGACGAGCGCTCCGGCGACCCCGGCGGACGCCTCGAAGAAGCTGTGGAGGTTCTCCGGCGTCACGTGGCGATCGGCCTCTGGCCCATTCGAGAGCTCAGGAGCGCTCAACCATCACCGACGTCGCCTTGACCGTCGCGGTCGCCTCGACCCCGGGAGCCAGGGCCAGCTCCTCCACCGAGTCGCGGGTGACGGCAGCGGTGATCAGGTAGGGGCCGGCCTCGATTTCGACCAACGCCATGACTCCGTCCACCTCCACCGATCGGACCACCCCGGTGAGACGGTTTCGAGCCGACAGCCGCCGGCCGGTCTCGTGGCGTTGGGGACGGCGGGCCAGGCGGCGGACCTCGGCGGCCGCGACCATGCGCCGGTTGCGCTCGTCCCGGAAGGTCGTCAGCTTTCCCACCCGATCCCAGCGCCGCAGCGTGTCGGCGCTCACGCCGATCGCGGTGGCGGCCTCGCCCAGTGTCAAATTCGCCTCCATGGCTCCAAACATCGCACAGGAGCCAGCCCGCTGCCACCCGGTTCGCTTTACTGGTGTCCCCACGAGAGAGGATCAACGTGAAGCTGAGCGCGCGTAACCAGTTGGCCGGGACCGTGTCCGAGATCCATCGCGGTGAGGCGATCGCCAACGTCGTACTCGATGTCGCCGGCCAGCGTGTCGTCGCATCGATCACCGTCGAGGCCGTCGATCAGCTCGGTCTCGCCGAGGGCAGCCAGGTCACCGCCGTCGTCAAGGCGTCGGACGTAATCATCGCCGTCGACTGATCGATCAGCCGCGATCGCCAGGTCCGAGGACTAAACCGAAGGAGACGCCGCCATGCCCCTTACCGCTCGCCAGCAGGACAGAAAGCACAACCGTCCGCTGCCGCTTCCGACCCAGCAGGGCGGCGAGGCCGAGCTGCCGATCGACACCCTCGCCGACCAGGGCGTGGGGACCGATGCGGCCTACGAGATGATCAAATCGGAACTGCTGCTCGATGGTCAGGCCCGGCTGAACCTGGCCACGTTCGTCACCACCTGGATGCCGACAATCGGCGCTCGGCTGATGGCCGAGACGGCCGACAAGAACATGATCGACAAGGACGAGTATCCGCAGACGGCCGAGATCGAAGAGCGGTGCGTGAACATCCTGGCCGATCTTTGGAGCTCACCCGAGCACGAGAGCGCCACCGGCTGCTCCACCACCGGCTCGAGCGAAGCGGCAATGCTCGCCGGCATGGCGCTGAAGTGGCGGTGGCGTGACCGGATGAAGGCGGCGGGCAAGGCGACCGACCGTCCCAACCTGGTGATGGGCGCCAACGTCCAGGTGTGTTGGGAGAAGTTCTGCCGCTACTGGGACGTGGAGCCGCGGCTGGTGCCGATGGAAGGTCACACCTATCACCTCACTGCCGAGCGGGCGGTCGCTCGCTGCGATGAGAACACGATCGGCGTAGTGGCCATCCTCGGCTCCACCTTCGACGGTAGCTACGAGCCCGTGAAGGAGATCTCCGACGCCCTGGACCAGCTGCAAGCCGACCGCGGACTCGACATCCCGCTGCACGTCGATGCCGCCTCGGGCGGATTCGTCGCGCCGTTCTTGACACCCGAGCTGGAGTGGGACTTCCGCGTCGCGCGAGTGCAGTCGATCAACGCCTCGGGCCACAAGTACGGGCTCGTCTACCCGGGTGTCGGCTGGGCGATCTGGCGCGACAAGGAGGCGCTCCCGCGCGACCTGGTGTTCGACGTCAACTACCTGGGCGGCCACATGCCGACCTTTACGCTGAACTTCTCACGGCCGGGAAGCGAGGTCGTGGCGCAGTACTTCATGTTCATGAGCCTGGGCCGCACCGGCTACACGGCGATGATGCGCACTCTGCAAGAGGTGGCGATGCACATGTCCAGGGGAGTGGCGGAGATCGGCCCCTACGAGCTGCTCTCCGACGGCAGCGACCTGCCCGTGTTCGCGTTCGCACTCAAGCCCGAAGTCTCCAACTACACCGTGTTCGACGTCTCTGACCGCCTGCGCGAGGGCGGCTGGCTGGTCCCGGCCTACTCGTTCCCGGAGAATCGCCAGGACCTCAGCGTGCTGCGGATCGTCGTCCGTGCCGGCATGCACCTGGAGATGGCGGACAAGCTGCTAGAACTACTGCGCCACCAGACCGACCGCCTGCAGTCGCTCACCTCACCGCTGCCGGAGCCCGACGAGGACAAGGCGACCGCGTTCGCGCACTGAGCCGCCGGCGAGGCGCGCACCCACCCCGGGCCTGACCGACCGCCGCGCGCGACCGGTCAGATCACCTCGGCCAGCGACCGGCCGGCAGCCTCCAGCTCGGTCAAGGTGGACGCCTCGATCACGCGATCGAGGTCGAGGATCCGCGCGCCCATCGTGTCGAGCTGACGGGTGCCGACCACCGCGTAACAGGGAACCCCGGACTGACGCGCCCGCGTCGCCACCTCGGACACCACCTTGCCCGCCAGGCTCTGCTCGTCCAGCCGGCCCTCCCCGGTGACGACGGCCCGGGCCGCCCGCATGCGCGCGTCGAAGCCGACGGCGTCGAGCACGTAGGCCGCCCCCGGCACGAGCTCGGCGCCGAACGCGGCCCACAGTCCGCCCGAGAGCCCTCCCGCGGCACCGGTCATCGGGATCCCTCGCGGGTCTCTATCCCACCTGCGCGCCAGCGCGTTCAGGCGCGCGCTGAGGCGGCGCACCTCAGCCTCCGTCGCCCCCTTCTGGGGACCGAAAACCCGAGCGGCGTCCTCGAACGCCGTACGGACATCGCAGAGCACGACCAGTTTGACGCCTTCCAGGCCGCCGCTGCTCTCGATTGCCCTGACCGCGCCCACCCCACCATCGGTGGTGGCGCTTCCGCCGACGCCGAGGTAGACGGTCTCGGCCCCGGCCTTCACCGCGGCGGCGATCAGCTCGCCGGTGCCGGTGGTCGTCGCGGCCAGTGCATCGCGCTCCTCCGGATCCACGTGATGCAATCCGCTGGCCGCGGCGGTCTCCACGATCGCCACGTCGCCGGCGATCGCGAATCGGGCCTGAACAGGGCGCCCGAGCGGATCGGTGACGTCGGCGTCGCGCAGGTCGGCGTCGAGGGCGAGGGCAAGCGCCTCCATCGTGCCCTCGCCGCCGTCGGCGACCGGACACACCTCGACCTTGCGTCCGCCGTCCTGAAGGCCATCCCCGATTGCGGCTGCCACCTGCGAGGCAGTGAATGTGCCCTTGAACGAGTCCGGTGCGACCAGCACGGTCTCGGGGACACCACGGACCGGAGCCATGGCCGTCAGCCGCGCGTCAGATCAGCCGGCCGGCTCGAGCAGGAAGACGGGGATCTGGCGTTCGGTCTTGGTCTGGTAGTCGGCGTAGTCGGGCCACACCTGCAGGGCCCGGTCCCACCACAGCTCGCGCTCCTCTCCCGCCAACAGCCGAGCGGTGAAGTCGCCTCGGGCGGTTTCGTCCTGGACCTCCACCTGCGGATGGTCGATCAGGTTGCGGTACCAGGCGGGGTTCTTCGGCGCCCCGCCCTTCGAGGCCACCGCCGCGTAGCGACCGTCGTGCTCGATGCGCATCACCGGGTTCTTGCGCAGCTTGCCCGAGCCCGCGCCCACCGAGGTGACGACGATCGTCGGGACGCCGCGCAGCGTGGTGCCGCGGGTCCCACCGGAGCCCTCGTACTCCTCCACGTGGTCGCGAACCCACTTCGCCGAGCTCGGCGCGTATTCACCCTGTAGCGGCATGTCGTCTCCCTGAGGTCGTAGTCATGACTGCATCTGCTCCAGCCGACACGCGCGTGGCGGCTTGTCGTCTCGCCAGCGCAGAATCCGGGTTCCGTGGCGGATCCGGCCCCCGCTGGCGTGGTCGAAGGTGACCTCCACCACCAGCTCGGGACGCAGCGAGATCCATTCCAGATCCTTATCGCTCTTCCAGCGGCTGGGATCTCCGTGGCCGCGCTCGCCGGTTTCATACGGCGCGAGCCGGTCCACCAGTTCGCGCTTCTCCCCGGCCCGCAAGCCGGACGAGTGGCCGACCACGTGCAGCTTGCCGGTGCCATCGTAGAGGCCGAGGATCAGCGAGCCCACCGTCCCCGCCTCCTTGCCCGGACGGTATCCGGCGACGACGGCGTCGATCGTCCGTACGCGCTTGACCTTGACCATCCCCTTGCGTTCGCCGGGACGGTACGGCGCCCGCAGGTCCTTGGCCACCACCCCTTCCCCATCGCGCAGCCAGTCGGCGGTGCCATCCGGATCTCGGGTCAGGGGCGTCAGCGCGATCCCACTCCGGGCCAACTCCTCCAGCGCCGTCCGTCGTTCGGCCAACGGCAGCGAGAGCAACAGCGCGTCGTCTGCGGCCAGCAGGTCGAAAGCCACGTAGCGGGCCGGGGTCTGCTCGGCGAGCAGCTCGATCCGCGACGCCGCGGGATGGATGCGCTGCTGCAGCGCCCCGAAGTCCTGCTGGCCGTCGTCGGCGTCGATCACGATCTCGCCGTCGATCACATAGCGGCCGGGGGCGAATCCGAGCTCGGGAAAGTATCGATCGAGCGGCTTGCCGCTGCGCGACTGGATCACGAACTGGTCTCCGTCCACGAATGCGATCGCTCGGAAGCCGTCGTACTTGGGCTCGTACGCCCATGGCTCCCCGAGCGGCAGCTCCTTGCCCGAGCGGGCGAGCTGTGGCTCGATTGGCGGCTGGAGCGGAAGGGTCACGGTGGGCCGATGGTAGCCGTGGCGGGGCAGTCGGGGCCGAGTAGGATCGTGGCATGGCAACCGCGCACGTGACCGCCGCCGAGCAGGAGTACCTGGAGTCGCTTTTCTGGCTCTACGAGGCCCAGCTCCCGATGACCGGCGCCAACCTTGCGCGCGCGATGCGGTTGTCGGCGCCGACGGTTCACGAGATGCTCGGCCGTCTGGAGCGCGACGGCTACATCGAGCGGACGAGCGGACGGGGGATTGCGTTCACCGAATCCGGGCGTGACCATGCCGAGCAGATCGTCGGACGTCACCGGATGATCGAGCGCTTTCTGACCGATGTCGTCGGGGTGCCGTGGGATGACGTCCACGCGGAGGCGGAGAAGCTCGAATATGCGATGACGCCGCGGTTCGAGGCCTACATCCGCGGCGCCGTGGGCGATGCTCGGACCTGTCCGCACGGTCATCCGATCCAGGTCGGCGCACGGATCGACGGCGTTCCGCTCGCCGACTGCGAGATCGGCGCCCGGGTGACGATCCTGCGGTTCGAGAACGAGGCCGAGGATCTCCTGCACTACCTCAAGGAAGCCGGGATCGAGCCCGGCATGCAGGGCGCCGTCGCCGCCAATGACGGCGAGCAGGTGCAGGTGAGCCGGGACGGCGGCACCGCCAGCATCACCGCCAGCGTCGCCGAGACCGTCTCGGTGCTGGCCGATCCGTCCCCACCGCCGCGCACCGCGCTCCCCGAGCAGCTCGTGCTCGGACGTGAGCGCTACGGCCGCTGAGGCGAGCGGCCGAGGGGCCGGATTGGGCCCCATGCCCTCGAAAGCGGATAGGGTCTACCCCACTGTCGGCTTTTCAGGAGGGCTTGTCACATGAGCGATTCAATCGTGGTCGGCACAGACGGGTCGGACACGGCAAAGCTGGCCGTGGCCGAGGCCACGCGGCTGGCCAAGGCGCTGAACGGCGAGCTCCATGTCGTCTCCGCGTTCGAGCCGCTCCGCGCCCGGGTCACCGGAGCTCCCGAGGGTGCGGCCAAGGTGTGGGCGCCGCTGCCCGACGACCAAGTCGACGGCATCCTGTCCCAGGCGGAGGCGTCGGTTCGCTTCGCCGGACTGCCGGTGGTCCGGCATGCGGTGCAGAGCGGCGATCCCGCCGACGCCCTTCTCACCGTCGCCGATGAGGTGGGAGCGACGATGATCGTGGTCGGCAGCAAGGGGATGCACGGTGCCCGCCGGCTCGCTCTGGGCAACGTCCCCAACAAGGTCTCGCATCGGGCGCGATGCAGCGTGCTGATCGTCGCCACCGAAATCGCGGCCTGAGTCAGGCCACGTGTGCGGCTGAGCTGACCTCCGCGTAGGCCTCGGCGAGGCGCCTGACACCGTCCTCGATCTCCGCCGGCGTTACCCCGGAATAGGCCAGCCGCAGCGAGGAGGCACCGCCCTCCAGGAAGAAGTCGGCGCCCTTGACGAACTGGACGCCGCGGGCCGCCGCGGCCCCGAACAGGGCGGCCACATCCGTGCCCTCCGGAAGGTCGACCCATAGGAAATATCCGCCCTCCGGTTCGACGAAGCGGGCGTCCGGCAGGTGCTCGGACAGCGCGCCGCACAGCGTCTGGGCGCGCTCGCGCAGAGCGGCGCGGACGGTCTGCACCGACCGCTCCACCGCGCCCGAACGGCAGAACTGGTTGACGATCGCCTGGGCCACCATGTTGGGCGAGATGTAGGTGCTGGTGGCGATCTTGACGATCCGCGCGATCAGCTCGGCCGGACCGACGAGGTAGCCGACCCGGATGCCCGGGCACACGGTCTTGGAGAAGGAGGACGCGTAGACGACCGTGTCGCCCCCCATCGACAGCATCGTCGGCAGCGACTCACCCGCGAACCGCAGTGACACGTACGGGTCATCCTCGAAGATCGTGAAGTGATGAGATCGGGCAAGCTCCAGCAGCCGCTTCCGCTTGGCCGCCGACAGGGTGTAACCGGCCGGATTCTGGAAGTTGGGGATGATGTGGGCCAGCCTGGGCTGGGGGGAATCGGTTTCCAGGACCCGGCTCAGCGCGGCGGTATCGATCCCATCTGTCTCGAGCGCCACCATGCGGATGTCGGCGTCACGGTTGCGCAGCGACAGCAGCGTCCGGTCGTACGTCGGGCGCTCCACGATCACGGTGTCGCCGGCCTGCACCAGCGCGTCGAACAGGAACGCGTCGGCCTGCATCGAGCCGTTGGTGACGAGCACCTGCTCGATGCCCACCTGGTGTTGCTCGGCGATCCACTCGCGCAGAGGGACGTAGCCGACCGCGGTACCGTACGCGGTCATGCCGCCGGGGTCGAGCGTGAACGCCTGCTCGGCGGCAGCTCGGAGTCCCTCGACGTCGACGATGTCCAGCGACGGCGCGCCGCGAGCGAAGGAGATCGTGCCGGCCATGATCTACAAGCCTAGTGGCCCCACTTAGAGGAGTGCCGCGGCGGCTTCGGCCACCTGGGTGGGGGTGCGACCGACACGTACCCCCTTGCTCTCCAGCGCCTGCGCCTTGGCGGCCGCGGTGCCGCGCGAGCCCGAGACGATCGCCCCGGCGTGCCCCATCGTCTTGCCGGGCGGGGCGGTGAAGCCGGCGATGTAGGCGATCGTCGGCTTGGTCACGTGCGAGGCGATGAACTCGGCGGCGCGCTCCTCGGCGTCTCCCCCGATCTCGCCGCACATGACGATCAGCTCGGTGTCGTCGTCGTCCTGGAACAACCCGATGACGTCGATGAAGTCGGTCCCGGGAACCGGATCGCCGCCGATGCCGACGATCGTCGAGTTGCCGAACCCGCTCTGGGCGAGCACGTTGCCGATCTGGTAGGTGAGGGTTCCCGAACGGGAGACCAC
The DNA here is from genome assembly GCA_963787595.1 of uncultured Actinomycetota bacterium. Classification (GTDB taxonomy): domain Bacteria; phylum Actinomycetota; class Thermoleophilia; order Solirubrobacterales; family Solirubrobacteraceae; genus Palsa-465. The sequence goes on along the minus strand of CAWBDE010000005.1, from coordinate 516,301 downwards.
GCCGACGTTGCCGGGGCTGAAGAAGGAGGCAGGGATGATGCCCACGTTGCCCTTGCCCGGGGACAGGATCCCGGGACAGTTGGGGCCGATCAGGCGGGCACGTCCATTCTTGCGCAGCGTGTTGTAGACCCGCAGCTCGTCGTGGGCGGGGACCCCCTCGGTGATGCAGATGATCAGCTCGATGCCCGCGTCCTCGGCCTCGAGGATCGAGTCGGCAGCGAACCGGGGTGGCACGAACACCATTGCGGTGTTGGCGCCGACCTTGTCGACGGCCTCGTGAAACGTGTTGAAGACGGGGATTCCATCCACGTCCTGGCCACCCTTGCCGGGGGTGACGCCACCGACCACCTGGGTGCCGTAGTCACGGTTGCGCAGCGAGTGAAACGTGCCCTCGCGGCCGGTGATGCCGCTGGTGCACAGCCGCGTCTCGGTCCCCACGAGGATGCTCATCGTGCGGCGGCGGCCAGCTGCACGACTCGGGCGGCGGCGCCGTCCATGGTCGATTCCGAGTGGACGTTGGGCAGCTGCGCGTCGGCGAGCAGCTTGCGTCCCTGCTCGCCGTTTGTCCCGTCCAGACGGACCACGAACGGCACGGTCGGCCTGATCTGCGCAAACGCTTCGATCAGTCCCTTGGCGACCTCGTCGCACCGGGTGATGCCGCCGAAGATATTGAACAGCACCGCCTTTACCTTGGGGTCGGACAGGATCACCTCGACGGCGCTGGTGATCGCGTCGGCGCGCGAGCCTCCCCCGGCGTCGAGGAAGTTGGCGGGAGCACCGCCGGCCTCCGCGACGACGTCCAGGGTCGACATCACCAGCCCCGCGCCGTTGCCGAGGATGCCGATGTCGCCGTCGAGCTTGACGTAGGTGAGACCGCGTTCCTTGGCCATCTGCTCCTGGGGATCCTCATTGGACAGGTCGCGCAGCTGGGCGTTGTCGCCGTGACGGTAGAGCGCATTGCCATCCAGGGTGACCTTGGCGTCCAGCGCTCGCACTTCCCGATCGGGAGTGACGATCAACGGGTTGACCTCCACCAGAGTCGCCTCCTCACTGGTGAACACCTCGTAGAGCTTGGCCAGCATGGCGCCCACCGGCCGCACCACATCGGCGGCGACGCCGGCCTCGAAGGCCAGCCGGCGGCCGTGAAAATCCTGGAAGCCCAGCAGCGGATCGACGTGGAGGTGGGCGATCGCGTCGGGATCCTCGTCAGCCACCTGCTCTATGTCCATTCCCCCTTTGGTCGAGAGCATCACCAAGGGCGCCTTGGCCGAGCGGTCGAACACCACCGAGGCGTAGTACTCGGACTCGATCTCGGAGGCCCCCTCGATCCACAACTCGTGGACGGTCAGGCCACGGATATCCATCCCGAGGATCGCGCGAGCGTGCTCCTCGGCCCCTCGGCGGTCGTTGGCGATCTTGATGCCGCCCAGCTTGCCGCGTCCGCCGATCTGGACCTGGGCCTTGATCGCGCACGGATATCCGATCTCGTCGGCGGCGGCCACCGCGTCCTCCACGGTCCGCGCCGGCTGCCCCGCCGGAACCGGAACGCCGTGACGGGCGAAGAGCTGCTTGCCCTGATACTCGAGCAGGTCCATGGCGGCCAGCCACTCTATTGATTTCGATGCGTGGCGCGACACTCGACGGCGACACCAAGACGCAGGGCCGGGTTATCGCATGGCATCATCCGCGTCCATGGCGATTCCGAAAACGATCTCGTTCGTGACGTTCGACGTGTACGGGACGCTGATCGACTGGGATGCCGGAGCATTTGAGGCGTTCAGCGCCGAGGCTGATCGTGACGGATTCACGGTCGAGCGCGACGAGCTGCTGCCCCTGTTTCACGAGATCCAGCAGCAGATCGAGGCTGGCTCGTACGAGCTCTACGCCGAGGTGCTGCGGCGCACGGCGGTGCAGATCGCCAAGCAGCTGGGATGGCCACTGGAGCCGTCACGGTCGGGTTTTTTGCCCGACTCGGTGCACCGCTGGAGGCCGTTCAAGGAGACCAACGGCATGCTCCAGAAGGTCGCCAAGAGCTACAAGGTGGGGCTGATCTCCAACATCGACGACAAGCTGCTGGGTCAGACTCGGCGGCACATCCCGCTCGACTTCGATCTCGTGGTCACCGCGCAGCAGGTCCGCTCCTACAAGCCCGACCCGGCGCACTTCACCGAGTGCGAGCGTCGGATCGGCTCCAAGAAGGGCTGGGTTCACGTGGCGGCCAGCTACTACCACGATGTGGAGCCGTGCCTGAAGAAGAAGATCCCGGTCATCTGGGTCAACCGCACCAAGCAACAGCTGGAGTCCGGGCAGCGCAAGCCCGACGCCGAAGTCGCCACCCTGCGCGAGGCGGCGAAGCTGATCGGCGTCTCCTGACGCCCGCGACCCGGGCGGTCTTGAGATGCGCGCGCTCGCCCTGCACGCCGACGTGATCGTGTTCGTCTCCGACGTCTGGCAGACCACGTGCACCGCCGTGCGCGGCGGCAGCGAGGGATTCGTGATCGACTCACCCGTGTATCCGGAGGAGCTCCGGGCGCTGCCGGAGGTGCTCGAACAGGCCGGCTTCTCCGTATCCGGCCTGCTCGCCACCCACGGCGATTGGGACCACCTGCTGGGACGGATCGCGTTTCCGGGAGCCTCCTTGGGCGGCCCCGAGTCGACGGCGGCGCGGCTGACTGCGCAGCTCGGCGAAGCGCAGCGCGAGCTGCGCGCGTTCGACGCCGAGCACTACGTCGTCGACCGGGCGCCGCTGGCCCTGGGACCGCTTCAGTCGCTCCCCGTTCCCGGCCGGCTGGAGCTCGGCAGCGACCACGAGCTGGAGCTCCACGCCGCCACCGGCCACACCGGAGACGGCGCCGCGTACTGGCTGCCGTGGGCGCGGGTGCTGATCTGCGGCGACTATCTGTCCCCGGTGGAGATGCCGATGCTGTCGAGCGGAGGCTCGGTCGCCGCCTACCAGGCGACGCTGGAGCGTCTGCGCCCCTTGATCACCCAGTCGGCATGGGTGGTTCCCGGCCACGGAGCGCCGATCGACGCGGCCCAGGCGCATTCCATCCTGGTGCAGGACACCGCCTACCTGGCGGCGCTGGTCGCCGATCCGCGCGCCGCCGAACTGCCGGCGCGCGTGCGCGCGAGCGTCCCGCAAAAGCGAATCCACGCCGAGAACGTTGCCCGGATGAAGAGGGACCAGCCCTAAGAGTGACCTACCCGTTCCCGGCGGCGCTGATCACCGCCAGCGTGTCCCCGCTGGCGACTGATGCCCCCACCGCGATCGGCAACTCCGAGACCCTGCCCGCCTTGTGGGCGCTGATCTCGTTCTCCATCTTCATCGCCTCGATCACACATACCAGCGCTCCCTCCTGCACCTCGGCACCGGCCTGCACCGCCACCCTCAGCACCGTGCCCTGGATCGGCGACGCCAGCGTGTCTCCGCCACCGCCCGACCCGCTCTGGCGCCGGCTGCGCCGCGGCGGCCGGCGCCCGGCGGCGATTGGCGCCCCCTCGGCCGGCCCGGCGCCGTTGGCGACCGCACCGCCGGCGGCCGGCGGACCGATCACCTTGACCTGGAAGCGCTTGCCGGAGACCTCCACCGTGTAGGCCTGCTCGACGCCGCCCTGGACCGCGCCGCCGTCGGGAGCCCCGCCGTCGGTGGCCGGGAACGCGAGGCGCTTGAGCCAGGCGCGGTCCTCGATCAGATCGCGGCACGTCTCCGCGTTTGCCCACTGCTCGGTGGCCAGGATCGCCTTGTGGAATGGGATCAGCGTCTTGAGCTGGGTGATCTCGTACTCGTCCAGCGCCCGGAGCATGCGCAACGTAGCCTGGTCACGGTCGGCGTCCCACACGATCAGCTTGGCCACCATCGGGTCGTACATCGGCGAGATCTCCGATCCCGGGCCGACTCCGGAATCCACGCGCACCCCGGGTCCCGCCGGCTCGCTGTAGGCGCCGATCACCCCGGGGGCGGGCGCGAAGTTCCGGCTGGCGTCCTCGGCGTTGATTCGGCACTCGATGGCGTGGCCGCGGAGCACCACGTCGGCCTGGCGGATCGACAGCGGCGCGCCGGCGGCGACGCGGATCCCCTCCTTGACGATGTCGATACCGGTGACCATCTCGGTGACGCAGTGCTCGACCTGGACGCGAGTGTTCATCTCCAAGAAGAAGTACTCGCCGTCCTGCAGCAGGCCCTCGATCGTTCCCGCACCGCTGTAGTTGACCGCCGCCGCGGCCTCGGTGGCGATCTTCCCGATTCGGGTGCGCAGCTCCTCGTCCACCGCCGGCGCCGGCGATTCCTCGATCAGCTTCTGGTGGCGACGCTGGAGCGAGCAGTCTCGTTCGCCGAGGTGGATGACGTGGCCATGGGAGTCGGCCAGTACCTGAACCTCGACGTGGCGCGGGTCGGGCAGGTAGCGCTCCAGGTAGACGGTCGCATCCCCGAAGAACTTCTCGCCCTCGCGGGCGGCGCCCTCGAATGCGTCCTGGAGCTTGTCCTCGGTGAGCGCCACCCGAAACCCCTTACCGCCACCGCCGCCGGCCGCCTTGACCGCCACCGGATAGCCGATCGTGTCGGCGACTACCTGGTGGGCGTCCTCGATCGTGGCCACAGGCGCGGTGGTGCCGGGGACGATCGGGACCCCTGCCCTGGCCATCAGCTCGCGCGCCCGGGTCTTGGACCCCATCGCCTCGATGGCGCTGGACGGGGGGCCGATGAAGACGACATCGCGCTCCTCGAGCGCCCGGGCGAAGGCGGCGTTCTCGGCCAGGAATCCGTAGCCCGGGTGCACGGCCTCGGCGCCGGATTGGGTGACGACCTCCAGCACCCTCTCGATCGACAGGTAGCTCTCACTGGCCGGTCCCGGGCCCAGCAGGTACGCCTCGTCGGCGCGCCTGACGTGCAGCGCGTCGCGATCGGGCTCGGAGTAGACCGCCACGGTGGCGATGCCCAGCTCCTGGCACGCCCGCACGATTCTGACCGCGATCTCGCCGCGGTTGGCGATCAGCACCTTCGAGAACATGCCGCGGGGACTCTACCGGGCACACGCGTCAGGGCCTGAGCGAGGCTGGCGATGACCCGGGAGGCCGCGTTGGATCCGAAGGTCCTGCGGCTTGAAGATGGTGCTGCGGTGCACGCAGACGCCGACCGGGGGACCGCCGAGGCTGCCGGGAACCTTCACGTGGATGCGTGCGTCGCCCCCGCCGCCCGCGGTGTGGATGCGAGCGTCGGCCTCGGTGCCGGCGAGGTCGATGCGAGCGTCGGCGTCGTCGCGGGCGCCTGCGGATACGGCTGGGGCGGATGAGACAATTCCAGTCCCCCGCCGGGGAGGCGCCCGGCCCGTCCGCGTACCCTGTGCGGTGTATGGACGCGGCCACTGCCACCGCCACCGCCACCGCCGGCTCGCCGCGCAAGCGCCAGGCGCTCCAGCTGTTTCAGGGACTGCCCCGCTTCTATGACCAGATGGGTGCGATCCTCAGCTTCGGCCAGGACCCCCGGTGGCGCCAGGCGATGATCGACGCGATCGACCCGGAGCCGGGACAGAGAATTCTCGACGTGGCCACCGGCACCGGGATGGTCGCGTTCGCACTCGCTCAGCGCGGCGCCGAGGTGACCGGGCTGGATCAGAGCGATGCCATGCTCGGTGTCGCCCAGGCTCGGCTCACCCAACGTAGGCAGCGCGGGCGGGCACCCGGGCGGGTGACCTTCGTCAGCGGCGAAGCCGAGCGACTGCCGTTCGCCGACGGGCAATTCGACGGCCTCACCTTCACCTACCTGTTGCGTTACGTCGACGATCCTCCCGGCACCATGCGGGAGCTGGCGCGGGTGGTCAAGCCCGGCGGCCGGATCGGAATGGTCGAGTTCGGCGTGCCCGGACGGCCGCGGCTGCGGGCACTCTGGCGGGTTCACACTCGCGTCGGGCTTCCGCTGCTCGGCCGGCTGATCTCGCGGGCGTGGTATGACGTGGGCCGCTTCCTCGGCCCCAGCATCGAGCGGTTCTACGCTCGCGAGCCGGACGTCACCGCGCTCTTCACCCAGGCCGGAATCCACGATGTCACCCTGCGGCGGATGAGCTTCGGCGCCGGTCTGGTCGTGTCGGGGGTCCGCCACGGCGATCGCGCCCACCCGGACACCTCGGAGGCCTCCCACGGCGATCGCGCCTAAGCTCGACCGGTCCGAGCTCGACCGTCCCGAGCTCGACCGACCGGCCTTCTACGCCCTTGCTCCCGGCGGCTGGCGAGACCTGGTGACGCTGCTGCACCCGCCGTACACGGCGTGGCACCTGAGCTACGTGGCGTTGGGGGCGGCCGCCGCGCCGGTGCTGCACGCCGACCGTCTGTGGGCGGCGCTCGGCGCGTTCTTCCTCGCCGTCGGCGTCGCCGCTCACGCGCTCGACGAGCTGGCCGGCCGGCCTCTCCAGACCCGGCTGAGTCGTCCCGCGCTGGTCGCGCTCGCCGCCGGGGGTCTCGGCGGTGCGGTCGCCATCGGCGCGATCGGAGCGGCCACCATCTCGCCGCTGCTGATCCCCCTGGTCTTGCTGGGAGCGTTCCTGGCGCTCGCCTACAACCTGGAGCTGGCGGGCGGCCGTTTTCACAACGATGCATGGTTCGCCCTGGCCTGGGGCGGGTTCCCGGCGTTCACCGGCTACTTCGTCAACTCGCTGCAGATCCGGCCGGCCGGCGTGCTCGTGGCGGCTGCCTGCACGCTGCTCAGCGTCGCCCAGCGTCGGCTGAGCAAGCCGGCACGCGAGCTGCGGCGCCGCACCGCCGAGTTGTCGGGGACCCAGCGCCTGCGCACCGGCGAGACGCGCGAGCTGACCGCGGTCAAGCTGGCCGAGCCGCTGGAGGGCGCGCTGCAGGCGCTGTGGCTGGCCATGGTGCTGCTCGCGGTGGGGCTGACCGCCGTCCGCCTGTGAGCGATCAGCGGGCGCTGATGATCATCCCGGCGGCGACGGTGTCGTTGGTCGACTCGTCGATCAGGATGAAGCTGCCAGTGGTCCGGTTGCGCGCGTAGGGATCGACGACCAGGGGCGCGCTGCAGCGCAACTGGACCCGGCCGATCTCGTTGAGCGCGAGCTCCCCAGCGACCACGTGCTCAAGCGTATTGACGTCGACGCGGTGGTGGATCTCCTCCACGATCGCCCGGGCGCTGCGAGTCGTGTGCTTGATCGCGTAGCGACCCCGCGGCTGGAGCGGCTTGTCGCTCATCCAGCACACGAACGCCTCCAGGTCACGGGCGCTGACCGGCTGGTCGTCGGCCTCGACGACCATATCCCCGCGAGACACGTCGATCTCATCGGTGAACCGCAGCGCCACCGACATCGTCGGGAATGCGACCTCGACCTCCCCGCCGTGGGTGTCGATCGCGGCGATCGTGGTCGTCTGACCATGCGGGAGGACCACCACCTCCGAGCCCGGGCAGAGAATCCCTCCGGCCACCTGGCCGGCGTAGCCGCGGTAGTCGTGGTGGTCCTCGCTCATCGGCCGGATCACCCACTGGACGGGGAAGCGTACGTCGTTGAGGTTGCGATCCGAAGCGATCACCACGTGCTCGAGGTGGTACAGCAACGGAGCCGCGCCGTACCACTGCATGGCATCCGAGCGGGTCACCACGTTGTCGCCGTGCAGGGCGGAGATCGGGATGAAGGTGATGTCCGGGATCTGCAGCCGTGCCGCCCAGCCGGTCAGATCCTCGAGGATCGCGTAGAAGACGTCCTCGGAAAAGCCGACCAGGTCCATCTTGTTGACGCACACCACCAAGTGGGGGATCCGCAGCAGTGACGCGATGTAGGCGTGGCGACGAGTCTGCTCCGACACTCCCTTGCGGGCATCGACCAGCACCACCGAGACGTCGGCCGTGGAGGCACCGGTGACCATGTTGCGCGTGTACTGCTCGTGACCCGGCGTGTCGGCGATGATGAACTTCCGCCGCGGGGTGGCGAAGTACCGGTAGGCGACGTCGATGGTGATTCCCTGCTCGCGCTCGGCGCGCAGCCCGTCGGTGAGCAGGGCGAGGTTCACATATCCGTCTCCCCGGCGCTCGGAGGTCTGCACCACGTGCTCCAGCTGATCCTCGAAGATCGATTTGGAGTCATGCAGCAGCCGCCCGATCAGGGTGCTCTTGCCGTCGTCCACCGAGCCCGCGGTGGCGATCCGCAACAGCTCGGTGTTGCGCCGGCGGATGGAGTAGGCGCTGGCTCCGTTGGAGGCGCCGTTGTGCTCAGAAATAGCCTTCACGCTTGCGATCCTCCATCGCCGCCTCCGTCACCCGGTCGTCAGCGCGGGTTTCGCCACGCTCGGTGATCCTGGTGGCGGCGATCTCGGCCACCACCGCTTCCAGCGTCGCCGCCCGCGAGCGCACCGCACCGGTGCAGGTCATGTCTCCCACGGTGCGGTAGCGCACCAGCTCGGAGAACGCGGCCTCGCCCTCGATCAGCTCGACGAAGTGATTGTGGGCATAGAGCATGCCGTCGCGCGCGAACACCTCGCGCTCGTGCGAGAAGTAGATCGACGGGATCTGCAGCCCCTCGGAGCCGATGTACTGCCACACGTCGAGCTCGGTCCAGTTGGAGATCGGGAACACCCGCACGTGCTCGCCCTTGCGAATCCGTCCGTTGTAGAGCGTCCACAGCTCGGGGCGCTGACGCTTGGGATCCCATTGTCCGAAGTCGTCCCGGAACGAGAACACGCGCTCCTTGGCGCGGGCGCGCTCCTCATCGCGGCGGGCGCCGCCGAAGGCGGCGTCGAACCCGTTCTCCTCGATCGCATCGAGCAGGGTGGTCGTCTGCAGCCGGTTGCGGGAGGCGCGGGGACCGGTCTCCTCCACCACGCGACCCTGGTCGATCGAATCCTGCACCGACGCGACGATCAGCCGCTCGCCGAGCTGCGCGACCATCCGATCACGGAACTCGATCACCTCGGGGAAGTTGTGCCCGGTGTCCACGTGCATGATCGGGAACGGGAACTTACCCGGTGCAAACGCCTTTTCGGCCAAGCGCAGGAGCACGATCGAGTCCTTGCCGCCACTGAACAGCAGCACTGGACGCTCTAATTCCGCGGCGACCTCTCTGAAGATGTGAATCGACTCGGCTTCGAGGGTCTCTAGGTGTGAGAGCTCGTATTGGAACGGGTTCACGTGGCTGACTCAGTGTCCGAGAATCGGTTAGCGGAACATAGCGAGAGGGTGTCAGGCCCCCGTCAAGCTAGAGATGGATTCCGCACTCCATCTTGTCCTGACCGGTCCAGCGCCCGTCGCGGCCGACGCCGGGGAGCGTGCACGGAGCGCAGCCTATCGAGGAGTAGCCCTCGTCGTGCAGCGGATGGTAGGGCAGGTCGTGGTCGAAGATGTAGCGCCAGACGTCCTTCTCGGACCAGTCGGCGAGGGGATTGAGCTTCCAGATGCCCCGCCGCTCGTCGCGCGCAAGCTTCGGAGCGCCCGCCCGCGTGACCGCCTGCTCGCGGCGGATCCCGGTGACCCAGGCGTCGACGCCGCCGAGCGCCTGCTCGAGCGCGGCGACCTTCGCTGTGCCACAGCAATTGGCCGCGGTCCAGGGCACGTCGGGGCTGCGCGCATCGATCACGTCGATGGCGATCGGGAATCTGTCCGCGAAGCGCTTCCAGGTGGCCAGCGTCTCGGGGAACAGAACCCCGGTGTCGATCGTGAACGCCCGGGCGGACGGCTCCACCTGCGACAGCATGTGGAACAGCACCGACTCCTCCTTCTGAAACGAGCAGGCGAGCGTCAGCCGCGGGTGAAACCGCTCCACGGCATAGGCGACGACCGCCTGCGCGGTGGTGCTCTCCAGATCGGGGACGGTGGCGCTCAAACCGCGCACTCCCCCTCGCCGCGCGCGACTGCGAACGGGCCTTCGCGGCTGAAGTCGATGAAGTAGCTCATGTTCTGCAGGTTGAATTCGATCGGCATCGTCAGATCCTTCACGCGCCGCTCGAATTCCGCGGCGCCCACCCGGTCGACGAAGGCCCGGAACGGCTCGCCCTCGTGACGATCTGACTCATAGAAGCGTACCCACCGCTCCACCGCCTCCGGCACGCGCTTGGCCGGGAGCCGGGCCTTCAGGCGCTGGCCGTAGCGGACGTCGCCGCCCTCGTAGGCGCCGCCGATGTGCGGAATGTAGGCCGGGATCGCGCGGTCGCCGACCTTGATCGAGGCGCCGTAGAAGCCGATGTCGGCGATGTGATGCTGACCGCAGCCGTTGGGGCAGCCACTGTTCTTGATGTGGATGCGACGGGTCAGCGGATCGTCGATGCTCATCTCCGTGATCCGCTCCTGGATTGCCTGGTTGAGCCCCATCGAGCTGGTGATCCCGAGCTTGCAGGAGTCGGTCCCGGGGCAGCTCACACCGTCGGAGATCTCATCGGCGCCGGCCTCGCCGAGTCCCAGCTTCAAGAGCTCCTGCCAGACCTCGTAGACGGACTCGTCGCGCACCCACCGCAGCACCAGGTTCTGGTGCACCGTGGTTCGGGCGGCGCCGCCCGAGTAGCGGCGCATGATCTCGCCCAGGCCGCGCAGCTGCTCGGGCACCAGGTCGCCGCGGACGACCTTGACCTCCACCGTGGAGAACCCCGCCTGACGCTGAGCCTGGACGTTTGACTCCAGGAAGCGCTCGAACTTGCGGCGGTCGCCGTTGGGCGAGGCGTGGCCGGCGCCGACCTTCGGCGCGTTGGCCTGCTCGTCGACCTCGTACATGATCTCGTCCAGCGAGAAGTCGCGCTCCCCGACCCAGTCGCCCTTCAGCTCTTCCTCCACCATGTCACGGAAGGCGTCGATCCCGATCTTGTCGATCAGCACCTTTATCCGCGCCCGGGCGCGGTTGGTGCGGAGGAAGTCCTGGCGATCGAAGATCCGCATGCACGCCTCGGTCACCTTCAGGTAGTCGCCGTTGTCGAGCGCCACGAACTCGTACAGCGTGGGGGCGATCCGGGGCATGATCGAGGTGCCGCCGCCGACCTTGACCTCGACCCCGCGCACGCCGTCGCGCTCGCGGGGGATGAACGCCATGTCATGGATGCCGGTGATCGCGTTGTCGTCGTCGGTCGCCGTGAACGCGGTCTTGACCTTGCGCGGCATCGCCTGGGTGGTGGGATGGCGGACGAAGTAGCGGACGTAGGCGCCGGCGTAGGGCGTGATGTCGAAGTGCTCACCGGCGAGCGTGCCGGCCCGCGGGTCACCGGTCACGTTGCGCATCGTGTTGCCGCAGCCCTCGCGTGAGGACAGGCCGGCGTCGCCGAGCTCACGGATCAGCGCCGCCGCATCGGGCAGCGGCACGTGGTGCATCTGGATGTTCTGCCGAGTGGTGATGTGTCCCTTGCCCAGCGGCACGTAACGCTCGATCACCTCGGCGAAGGCGTCCAGCTGATCCGGCGTGACCCCGCCCATCGGCAGCTTGACCCGGACCATCTGCACATCGGGCTGACGTTGACCGTAGACGCCCTGCTTGAGGCGGAACTTGATGAACTCGTCGCCCTCCAGCTGGCCGTTGAGATAGCGGGTGGACTCGGTGTCGAAGTCGTCGAACTCGCGCTCGAGAATCGGGATCACGTGCCCGGGGACGTTTTCCACCACCTCCGGGTTCTCGAGCGAGCCGGTACGAGGTGCGGTGGATTGAATCGAGGCTGGCTCCATCGGAGGTCCTTCCGGGTGGGGAACGGTCGTCGCGCCGGGAAAGGGCTTTCCGGAGAAACTACCAAAAGCTGATCTGGGTTCAGACATTTAGCGCCGCCGCCGCCGCCGCGCGTCGAATGCGGGGGGCGACGCGCCGTCCCGGCCGCGTTGCGACCGGCACGCGGCGCCGAGCGCTCGGACCCACGCGCCGAGCACCGAGGGACGGCACGCTGGCCCGCCCGCCGAAGTGGCAATCAGGTCGGGCAGGCCGTCGTGCTGTGTCGGTCAGGGAGATGACGTGCGGCCGTCGTCCCCGGTGGACGGTGACACCGCCGTCCTCACCCGTCAAGTTAGGCGGTTGCCTGAGCGAGCAATTGAGCAGGTTTGCTAACTCCAGAGCCGGCGAATCGGAGGATCGGGCGTGAGGCTGCGCGTCGGCGCCGGCTGCGGATGCGCGCCCCGCTAAAGCCAGCCGGCGGGGGGCTGCGGACTGCGCGCTACGCCTTCCTGCAGCGCCACCCGCTGCCAGGGGCTGGCCGGCGGCGACGGCGCGGGCAGCGGCACCGTCGCGCGCATGAACCGCTCGATCGCCGCCACCACCGCGGCCGCCTCCTCGGGCGAGGCGCCGGGCGCGACGATCGAGAGCTGCGGGCGGCGGTTCACAGGGGGATGTTGCCGTGCTTGCGTCGCGGGCCGGGCTCGCGCTTGGTCTGCAGGGTATGCAGCGCGGTGATCACCTTGGGCCGGGTCTCGTGAGGGACGATCACGTCGTCGATGTAGCCGCGCTCGGCGGCCACGTAGGGGTTGGCGAAGTGCGCCTTGTAGTCCTCGATCAGCTTCTGGCGGCGGTCGTCGGGCGTCGGCGAGGCGGAGATGTCGCGCCGGTAGATGATGTTGACTGCGCCCTCGGGCCCCATCACCGCCACTTCGGCGCTCGGCCAGGCCAAGTTGAAGTCCGCGGCCAGGTGCTTGGATCCCATCACGTCGTAGGCGCCGCCGTAGGCCTTGCGGGTGATGATCGTGATCTTCGGCACCGTCGCCTCGGCGTAGGCGTACAGCAGCTTGGCCCCGTGGCGGATGATCCCGCCCCACTCCTGGGTGGTGCCGGGCAGGAAGCCGGGCACGTCGCAGAAGGTGATGATCGGAATGTTGAACGCGTCGCAGGTACGGATGAAGCGCGCCGCCTTCTCCGACGAGTCGATGTCCAGCACCCCGGCCAGCTGCGAGGGCTGGTTGCCGACGACGCCGACCGAGAAGCCGTCCAGCCGGGCCAGGCCGCAGACGATGTTGCGCGCGAAGTGCTCGTGGACCTCGTAGAACTCGCCGTCGTCGACGACCAGCCGGATGACGTCGCGCATGTCGTAGGGCTTGTTGGGGCTGTCGGGCACGATCGTGTCCAGGTCGGGGTCCTCGCGCCGGGGGTCGTCGGTCGGGATCATCCGCGGCGGGGTCTCGAGATTGTTCTGGGGCAGGAACGAGAGCAGGTACCGGGTGTCCTGGATGCACTGGTCCTCGTCGTCGGCGGCGAAGTGGGCCACGCCGGACCTGGAGTTGTGCGACATCGCCCCGCCCAGCTCCTCGAACCCGACCTCCTCGCCGGTGACCGTCTTGATCACCTCCGGGCCGGTGATGAACATGTGGGAGGTTTCCTTGACCATGAAGATGAAGTCGGTGATCGCCGGCGAGTAGACCGCGCCACCGGCACACGGGCCCATCACCAGGCTGATCTGGGGAATCACCCCGCTGCAGCGGACGTTGCGCAGAAACACGTCGCCGTAAGCGCCGAGCGACACCACCCCCTCCTGGATCCGCGCCCCGCCTGAGTCGTTGATGCCGATCACCGGACAGCCGAGCTTGGCCGCGAGATCCATGATCTTGCACATCTTCTCGGCCATGACCTCCCCGAGCGAGCCCCCGAAGACGGTGAAGTCCTGGCTGAACACGCACACCCGGCGCCCGTCGATCGTGCCGTGGCCGGTGACGACCGCGTCACCCCAGGGGCGGTTGCGCTGCATCTCGAAGTCCAGCGTGCGGTGGCGGACGTACGTGTCGAGCTCCTGGAAGGAGCCGGGATCGAGCAGCTTCTCGATCCGCTCCCGAGCGGTGAGCTTGCCCTTCTCGTGCTGCTTGGCCACCGCGGCCTTGGTGCCGTGATGGATCACCTCGTCGCGCAGCTCCCGCAGCTGGGCCAGCTTCTCCTCGAACGTCTCCGGTGCCTTCTCGCGCATGGGGCGCGAGTCTATGGGAGAGCGCCGCCGATCAGGCCCGCGAGTACGGGCGGCGGTGGGCCCGGCCGAGGCTGTCCAGCGCCAGGCTCAGCGCCGTCTCGCCCTCGGGGGCGGCTGGGACCCCCGGGGCATGTTTTGGTGGGGCGGCTTGCGCCGCCTGTGCGGCTTGCGCCGCCGGGTCGGCGGTGGCGCTGCGGCCGGCTGGCCTGCGGCGGAGCATCCGCATGAGCCGAGACCACCTTCCGGGGCGGGGCTCCAGGCCGGCGTCCGGTCGCGCAAGACCTGCCGCCGGTGCGGGTGCGCTGCCCGCGCGGGTCGCCTCCGTCGCCGTCAGCGTGACCCGCGTGCCCCATCCCGCGGGCTCGAGCCGCACCGTGCCGCACGCGGCGGCGCCCTCCCAGGCAACGGCGCTCTCAGGCTCGAGCTTGGTGATCCGGATCTCGCCGAACGCTCCCAGATGCCGGGCCAGCGACCCCGCGTCGCTGCACTCGGCCCACAATTCGGGCGTCGACTTGACGAGCGTTCGGCTGCTCTGGTGCTCCGTCATGCCAGTTGCTTCGCCCGCTCGCACCTGACTCCTGCCCGCCCCGGCGGCGTGCAATCCGCGTTCCGACGCCGGGTCAGGAGCCGAGGTGGGTCGCCATGAAGAACACGGTCAGGACCACGATCACCTGCAGCGCGGCGCCGCCCAGCCACAGCACCCGTGATCCGCTGCCGTACTGCGGACTCCAGGTGGCGCTGGTGCGCCGGCCTCCGGCGGGGATCGCCGTCGCCGCCAGATCACGCTCGGCCACCTCCGCCAACCGCCCGGCGCGCGGGATGATGATCGACCCTTCGATCGCTCCGATCACCAGCACGGCGCCGATCCCCCATTGCACGAAGAACCGGCTCCACTGGTGCTCGTCGGTCGCCAGATAGATACCGGCCAGCAGGACCAGCAACAGCCCGGGGTTGACCAACACGCGCCCCAGTCGCTGACGGGTGCGCAACAGCCACGGCGTGACGCTGGGGTCGGTCCGCGCCGCGAGCGCAAACAGCAGCGGAAAGGCGAAGACCACGCCGAAGCCGACCACCACGGCGATGATGTGCACGGCCAGCACCACCTCCGGGAACGTGACGGCGGCCGCGACCACCTCTAGAAGGTCGGCTGGTAGTCGCCGAAGACGTCGCGCATCGCGCCGCAGACCTCGCCGATCGAGCAGCGATCCTTGAGCGCGGCCCGCAGCACCGGCAGCAGGTTGCCGGTCCCTCGGGCGCAGGCGCGGACCTCGCCCAGGCGCTCGCTCACGACCGCCGCGTCGCGATCGGCCTTGAACGCCTTCAGCCTGGCGACCTGCTCGCGCTCTGACTCGGGATCCACGCGGAGGATGTCGGGGACCTCTGGCGTGTCCTGCACGAACTTGTTGACGCCGACGACGATGTCCTGCTCGGTGCGGTAGCGCTCGTGATAGCCGAAGGCCGACTCCTCGATCTCTGACTTGATGAAGTCGATCGCCTGGATCGACCCGCCGAGCTCTGAGACCTTGTCGATCAGCTCCTGAGCGCGGCGTTCGATCTCGTCGGTCAGCGCCTCGATGAAATAGGACCCGGCGAACGGGTCCACGGTATCCGCCGCACCCGACTCGTAGCCGATGATCTGCTGGGTGCGCAGCGCGATCCTGGCGGCGCGCTCGGTGGGCAGGGCCAGTGCCTCGTCGAAGCCGTTGGTGTGCAGCGACTGGGTCCCGCCGCATACCGCGGCGAACCCCTGCAGGGCGACGCGGACGATGTTGTTCTCGGGCTGCTGCGCGGTCAGGGTGACGCCACCGGTCTGCGTGTGGAAGCGCAGCCGCCACGAGCGCTCGTCGCGAGCGCCGAAGCGCTCGCGCATGATCGCCGCCCACATCCGCCGGGCGGCGCGGAACTTGGCGACCTCCTGGAACACGTTGTTGTGGCCGTTGAAGAAGAAGGCGAGCCGCGGCGCGAAGCGATCGATCTCCAGGCCGGCGTCGAGCGCCGCCTGTACGTAGGCGATCCCGTTGGCCAGGGTGAATGCCACCTCCTGGACCGCCGAGCAGCCCTTCTCCCGGAAGTGGTAGCCGCTGATCGACACCGTGTTCCATTTCGGCACCCGCTCGTCGCAGTACGCGAACAGGTCGGTCGTCAGCCGGATAGCTCCCGCCGGCGGATAGATGAAGTTGCCCCGGGCGATGTACTCCTTGAGAATGTCGTTCTGGGTCGTCCCGCGCAGCTGCTGCGAGGCGACGCCCTGCTCCTCGCCGACCAGCTCGTAGAGCAGCAGGAGCACGCTGGCGGGGGCGTTGATCGTCATCGACGTCGACACCTGGTCCAGCGGGATCTGATCAAACGCGGTGCGCATGTCGTCGATCGTGTCGATCGCCACCCCGGTGCGGCCGACCTCGCCCAGGCAGCGAGGATCGTCGGAGTCGAGGCCGAGCTGCGTCGGCAGGTCGAACGCCATCGAGAGGCCGGTCGACCCGTGCGCTAGCAGATACCGGTAGCGCTCGTTCGATTCCGTGGCCGAGGCGTAGCCGGCGTACTGACGCATGGTCCACAGCTGCCGGCGGTACATGTCGCGGTGCACGCCCCGGGTGTAGGGATACTCGCCGGGGGAGCCGAGCCGCGCGTCCAGATTCGCCGGGAGATCGCGCTCGTCGTAGATTGGTGCGATCTCGATCCCGGAATCGGTGAAGTGACGGGGATCGTCAGGACCGACGATCGGGGCGATCGTGCGGTGCTCGTCGGCGGTGGCCATCGTGTCAGCAGGTTACCGGCGGGTGCCGGTCACAAAAATCACGGGCCAGCATAGGCAACATGCCGCCGCGCGCGGCGGCATGTTGCCTATGCCGCCGCGCGCCGCGCATCCCACCCGGTCTGACCGAGGCGTAGCCTACAGGGATGAACGTCACCGTCCGCCTGTTCGCGGGCTTGCGCGAGCGCGCCGGCAGCGACCGCCTGGCGCTCGAGCTACCCGACGGCGCGCGCGTCGCCGATGCCCTGATCCGGATGCAGGATGTGATCCGCGATGTCCCGGTGGTGATGGCGGTCAACCAGGAGTACGCCGACGACGGCCACTTCCTGTCCGCCGGCGACGAGCTGGCGCTGATCCCGCCGGTGTCGGGTGGCTCTGTCCGGACGCTCCACGTCCGGGTCACCGACCAGCCGCTCCGGCTCGATCCCCTGGTGGACGGTGTCAGCGACCCGGGAGCCGGTGCCGTCGTGACCTTCACCGGCGTCACCCGCCAGGTGGCGGAGCTGGACTACGAGGCCTACGTGCCCATGGCGGAGCGGGAGATGGAGCGGATCGTGCAGGCGGCGATCGATCGCCACGGCCTGTGCGCGGCCGCCGCCGAGCATCGCGTCGGGGTGGTCCCCCGGTCCGAGGCGTCGGTGGCGATCGCGGTGTCGGCTCCTCATCGCGCCGAGGCGTTCGCCGGGGCACGTCAGATCATCGACGAGATCAAGGCGCGGGCACCGATCTGGAAGCGGGAGGAGGGGGAGTGGGCCAGCGGATCGCCCCCACCGGTCGGGCCCGCCTGAGCGGGCGGCCGGTTCGCGGATCGCGCCCCCCCGTCGGGCCCGCCTGAGCGGGCGGCCGGTTCGCGGATCGTGCCCACCCGTCGGGCCCGCCTGGGCGGGCGGTCGCTAGATTGCCGCCCATGTCAACCTGCCTGGTCACCGGGGGCGCCGGCTTCCTCGGATCTCATCTGTGCGAAGAGCTGCTGCGGCGCGGTCATCGCGTGATCTGCATCGACAACCTGGAGACGGGGTCGCTGGCCAACATCGCCCACATCCGCTCCGACGACTTCGTCCACCACAATTTGGACATCATCGAGCCGTATTTTGTCGACGAGCGCATCGATTTCGTCTATCACCTCGCCTCGCCGGCATCGCCGATCGACTACCTGCGGCTGCCGCTGCATACCCTCAAGGTGGGCTCCTACGGCACCCACCACACCCTCGGGTTGGCCAAGAAGCACCGGGCCCGATTCCTCACAGCGTCGACCAGCGAGGTCTACGGCGACCCCCAGGTGCATCCCCAGCCGGAGAGCTACTGGGGCCACGTCAACCCGATCGGGCCGCGCGGGGTCTACGACGAGGCCAAGCGTTACGCCGAGGCCCTGACGATGGCGTATCACCGCCAGCAGGGCGTGGACACGGCGATCATCCGCATCTTCAACACCTACGGCCCGCGAATGAGGCCCCACGACGGTCGAGCGATTCCGACCTTCCTGCGCCAGGCGCTCCAGGACCGGCCGATCACCGTGTTCGGCGACGGCTCACAGACCCGCTCGTTCACCTACGTCGACGATCTCATCCGCGGCATGATCGCGCTCGCCGAGTCCGGCCATCACGACCCGGTCAACATCGGCAATCCGAACGAGTTCACGCTGCTGGAGCTGGCCGAGACGGTAATTCAGGTGACCGGCTCAGGGTCGCAGATCGTGTTCGAGGCGCTGCCCACCGACGATCCCCAGGTTCGTCAGCCGGACATCTCGCTGGCCCAGGAGGTCCTGGGTTGGAGTCCGGAGATCGAGCTGCGCGAAGGACTGCAGCGCACGATCGAGATGTCCGGTCCCGCAAGCCTGATCGGTGACGCTCCGTGAGGGCAGCATCGACCGGCGTCCCCTCGGGTTCCGCGTAACTTCGCTGAACGGATACCGTTACGACATGCGGGGCACCGCCAAAGACCCCTGCACAGCGTGACAATCGACCACAAAGAGGCGATCGAGAACCACCCCGACGTCCGGCCCGACGGGGCGGAGCGGCTGCCGCTGCCCGAGCGCGACGTCAGGCGCAAGCGGGCCCCGCTGGTCACGTTGGTCCTGCGCAAGGAGACGCTGCGCAAGGTGATCCGGGTGGTGTCGCTGCTGGCGATCGACTTCGGCGGCGTGGCGGCGGCGATCTACATCGCGATCGCGATCAAACTGGGCGTGCGCGGCCAGTTTGGCTTTGGCACCGCTTGGAGCGACACGCGCACGTCGCTGGCATTCGCCTACCTGCTCACGGTGCTGATGTTCGCGCGCCTCGACCTGTATGCGGACCGTCCCCGCCGACCCGGGCTGGTGAAGATCTCGGCCGGGCTGTTCCAGGCCACGGTGATCGCGCTGGTGTTCGCGCTGGCCACCGGCCACCGCTTCCAGAGCTACTACATCTTCTACGGCGCCCTCTGCTTCGGGATCGTCTTCATCACCGGTCTGCGGGAGCTGTACACCCGGATCACCGGCTCGCTGCTCGAGCGGGCCGGCTACCGGCGGCGGGCGCTCCTGGTCGGCTCGGGCCGGCACATCGAGGAGGTGGCCCATGCGCTCGGCAGCCGGGCCCGGACGCAGGTGGAGCTGGTCGGCTACATCTCGCTCACTCCGCGGCCCCAGAACGGTCTGCGCTCGCTGGGACGACTCGACGAGCTCAGCCGCGTCCTGCGCGAGGAGCGGGTCGACGAGGTGATCATCGCTGACCCGGATTTCCCTCAGGAACGCGCCGTGGACCTGGTCGATCGCTGTCATCAGCGCGGCGTGACGGTCCACGTGGCGCCGTCGACGATGGAGATCCTGATCGACCGCGCCGTGTTCATGCCGGGCGAGTCGGTGCCGCTGTTCACACTGCGTCCGCCGGTCTTCGAGGGCGTTGAGTACGCGGCCAAGCGAAGCTTCGATCTGGTCCTCTCAACCGCCGGGATGGTGCTGATCTCGCCGGTGCTGCTGGCGATCAGCCTCGGGATCAAGGTCAGCTCTCGGGGTCCGGTCATCTACCGGTCGGTCCGCCCGGGGATCGGCGGTAAGCCGTTCCGGTGCTTCAAGTTCCGCACCATGCGCGAGCACGCCGAGCAGATCCAGGACGATCTCGAGCCGCTCAACGAGCTCTCTGGCGCGCTGTTCAAGATCCGCGACGACCCCCGGATGACCCCGGTCGGCCGCTTCCTGCGACGCTTCTCGCTGGACGAGCTGCCCCAGCTGGTCAACGTGATCCGCGGTGAGATGTCGCTGGTCGGCCCGCGGCCGCTGCCGATGCGGGACTTCGAGCGCTTGGAGGATTGGCACAAGAAACGCTATCTCGTCCTGCCCGGGATCACCGGCCTGTGGCAGGTGTCGGGCCGCTCCGAGCTGGACTTCGACGACCTCGTCCGCCTGGACTTCCTGTACCTGGAGCGCTGGTCGATGCTCCTGGACCTGTCGATCCTGCTCAAGACGATCCCCGCCGTGCTGACGCGGCGCGGGGCCTACTAAGCGGCCCTGACCCGCCGCGCTACCTGCCGTTGAAGTCGACGTCGCTGGTCCGCGCGGTTCCCGCCGTCCGCCCGGGCGCCGTCTGATGGGTCCAGTAAAGGTTCGTGTGGGCGATGACCTGGTCGGGCGGCGGCGCCCCCCATGCCGTCTGATCCTCGGTGGTGTGGGCGTCGCTGACCAAGGTCGCGTCATACCCCCTGACGAGCGCGCCGTGGAGCGTCGACCGGATACAGGCGTCGGTCTGGGCGCCGACGACGACAAGGCGCCCCACCCCGAGACCCGACAGCACGGACTCGAGCTCGGTGTCCTCGAACGAGTCGCCGTAGATCTTGTGAACGAGCGGCTCGGCCTCGGCTGGATCCAGCTCGGGGACGATTCGCCAGTCGTCGCTGCCCGTTGCCAGGCCCTCGTCGGCGTGCTGAACCCAGACAACCGGGACGCCTTCGGACCGCGCCTTGTCGACCAGGCTGCCGACGTTGGCGACGACCGCGTCGCGTTGGTGGGCCCCGGCTACGACGCCGTTCTGGACATCGACGACGAGAAGGGCCGTGTTCGGGCGGTGCTGGAATGTGGTCATGACCGCTTGTTACCACGCCGGGCGCCTCTAGTACTGTCCCGGCCGCGCATGCCGCCCACCGACCGCTTCGTGATCAGCTTCGCCGCCGAGCCGCCCCAGGAGGCGCTGCCCTACGGCCGCTGGGCCGACACCCTGCGCGAGCACTTCCTCGCCGCCTGTCGTGAGATCGACTCCGAGGGAGAGGATCTCGGACAGGCGGGCGATATCGCCTGGTTCCCGGACCGGTCCTACGCGGGCCGCACCTTCGTGCCTGCGGTCGCGCGCACCACCACCGGCTACGAGCTGTTCGGGTTCGTGTCGTTCAGCGAAGGCTCCGGGGGTCCCAGCGACTTTGCGACGCGGGCCGACTTCACCGCCGAGACGGCTGAGAGCAACCCCGACTGGAAGCTCGATCTCAACGACGACGTCGTCGCCAGCTGGCGCGGCGAGGAGGGCAACGTCGCGGCGATGACGCTGGTGTGGGGGGTGCCGATGATCCCCGGCGGCGCCGTGGTCACCGCCGAGCTGGCCAACCTCGCCGTCGACCAGTGCACGCTCCTCGAGGAGCGCTTCACGTTGCTGGCGCCCGACAACTATCGCTCCGACTTCCTCGAGGTGCGGCTGTGGGACGGGCGCGGCAACGAGCTGGCGGCCGAGTCGCTGTACGTCGAGGACGGCGACAGACGACGAGTGATGGATGGCCGGCTGGCGCCGGCCCGTTGATTACGGAGCCGGCGCGCTCGGCGCCGGCTCGGGACGGCGCGGCTGCTGGGCGAGGGCGATCGGCAGCTGGCGCGCCACCTCGTCGTCGGTGAGCGGGAAGTGGCAGGCGGCGAGGCCGCCCCCGGGCCGAGCCGCAAGCGGCGGGTCCTGCTCGGAGCACAACGACCGCGCCTTCGGGCAGCGGGTGTGGAAGCGACACGCCACCGGCGGGTTCGCCGGACTGGGCACATCGCCGGTCAGCAGCTGGCGCTCGCGCTTGCCGCCGGTCGGATCGGGAACCGGCACGGCGGACAGGAGCGCCCCGGTGTAGGGGTGACGCGGAGCGCCATAGAGCACGTCGTTGGGCGCCAGCTCGACGATTCGCCCGAGGTACATGACGGCCACCCGATCGCACATGTGGCGCACCACCGACAGATCGTGGGCGATGAAGATCAGCGTCAGGCCCATCTCGCGCTGGAGCTGGCGCAGCAGGTTCAGGACCTGCGCCTGGATCGAGACGTCGAGCGCCGATACCGGCTCGTCGGCGACCAGCAGCTTCGGCTCCAGGGCGATCGCGCGGGCGACGCCGATCCGCTGGCGCTGACCGCCGGAGAACTCATGGGGATAGCGGTTGTAGTGCTCGGGGTTCAGGCCGACCCGGTCCATCAGGTCCTGGACGCGGGCCTTGCGCTCGCCGGCGCCCGTGTACAGGCCGTGGATGACGAACGGGTCCGAGATGATCGAGCCGACCGTCTTGCGTGGGTTCAGCGACGAATAGGGGTCCTGAAAGACCATCTGCATGTCCCGGTGCAGGCCCTTGAGCGCATCGCCCTTGAGGCCGGCTACCTCACGGCCGTCAAAGGTGATCGTGCCCGACGTGGGGTCCATCAGCCGGCACAGCAGCCGGGCGGTCGTGCTCTTGCCACAGCCGGTCTCGCCGACGATGCCGAGCGTCTCGCCCTGAGCCACGTCGAAGGAAACCCCGTCGACCGCCTTGACCGCGCCGACCTGGCGCTGGATGAGGAGCCCCTGCTTGATCGGAAAGTGCTTGACCAGGTCGCGGACCTCGATCAGGGCGCTCATCGATGGCCCTCCGTCTCCGGACCGATGTAGGGAGACTCGATCGGAGGCAGCCGCTCGCCGGCCGGCGACTCGTCCTCCACCACGCCCGCCTCGCCGGGCTCCGGGTCGGTGCCCTCGCTCGTCGGCACCGAGCCCGCCGCCGGCTCGCTCGTGGCGCCGGCGGAGGTCGCGGCCAGCCGCCGCAGGGAGGCCTGATCGTGCCCGGAGCGCAGGCCCTGCCAGATCTGATCCCGCACTCTTGGGACCAGAAGGCAGGCGACGGCGTGGCCGTCGTCCCCATTGGCCGGGGCCAGCCCGGGATCCACCCGCCGATGGGCATCCTGCACGTACGGGCAGCGGGGATGGAAGTGACAGCCGGTGGGGCGGTTGATGAGGCTGGGGGGCCGTCCGGAGATCGGGACCAGCTCATCGCCGCGCGGACTGTCGAGCCGCGGGATCGAGCTGAGCAGCCCCCAGGTATAGGGATGCTGAGGCGAGTTGAAGATCTCCTCAGACGTGCCCCGCTCCACGATCCGCCCGGCGTACATGACCGAGATGTCGTCGGCGATCTCGGCCACCACGCCGAGGTCGTGGGTGATGATCACGATCGCCATCCCGAGCCGCTGCTGGAGATCCTCGAGCAGGGCGAGGATCTGGGCCTGGACGGTGACGTCGAGCGCGGTCGTCGGCTCGTCGGCGATCAGCAGCTTGGGCTCGTTGGCCAGCGCCATCGCGATCATCGCGCGCTGGCGCATGCCGCCGGAGAACTCGTGCGGGTACTGATCCACACGGCGCTTCGGATCCGGGATCCCCACGAGCTCCAGCAGCTCGACCGCCCGGGCCCGAGCTGCCGACTTGGGCACCTTGCGGTGGGTGAGAACCGCCTCCATGAGCTGGGAGCCGACCTTGAAGAACGGATGCAGCGAGGAGAGCGGGTCCTGGAAGATCATCGCAACGTCATTGCCGCGCAGCTTGCGCAGTCAGAGTCCGGCATCGTGATCAGGTCGTCGCCGTCGAACAGGATGCGTCCCTCGATGCGCGCCCCCTGAGACCGGGTCAGGCCCAGCGTGGTCAGCGACGAGACGCTCTTGCCCGAACCCGACTCGCCGACGATGCCGAGGGTCTTGCCGGCATCGATGGTGTAGGAGATGCCGTCGACGGCGTGGACGATGCCGTCCTCGGTTCGGAACGAGACGCGGAGGTCCTGCACCTCGAGCAGCGGGCTCACGAGTAGCGGACCCGGGGGTCGAGGTAGGCGTAGCCGATGTCGACCACGATGTTGGCGACGACGATGAACATGGCGGCGAGCAGCACCGTGCCCTGGACGATCGGGATGTCGGTATGGAGGATCGCGTCGTAGTTCAGGCGCCCGATCCCGGGGATGTTGAAGACCGTCTCAGTCAGCACCGCGCCGCCGAGCAGCGCGCCGATGTCCAGCCCGAGCACGGTGACGACGGGCGTGATCGCCGAGCGCACTCCGTGGCGCCAGATCACCCGACGCTCGGACAGGCCCTTGGCTCGCGCCGTGCGGATGTAGTCCTCGCCCATCACCTCGATCAGGCTGCCGCGCAGCAGCCGCGAGTAGATCGCCGCCGAGGTCGCCGCCAGCACGAACCAGGGGAGGATCAGCGACGTGAACCACTGACCAGGGTTGGCGGTCAGCCCCACGTAGCTGCTCGAGCCCGGCAGGATCGGGAACTTGCCGATATCCGAAGCGAACAGGTAGAGCACGATCAGGCCCAGCCAGTAGACGGGCATCGACACGAACACCAGCGCCGTGCCCATCGCCGCCCGATCGAAGAAGGTGCGGCGCCTGATCGCCGAGATCACGCCGACGGGAATGCCGGCGAGCAGCCACACGACCACGGCGCCGATGGTCAGCGAGAGCGTCGCCGGCAGGCGGTTGGCGATCAGCCCGATCACCGAGGCGTTGCTGTAGTAGCTGGTGCCGAAGTTGAAGTGAAGGACGATCCCCTTCATGTAATCGAAGTACTGGGTGTAGATCGGCTTATTGAGGCCGAGCTCCTTGTTGATGTAGGCGATGATCGTGGGGCTGGGGTTGCGGCCCGCGCGCAGCTGCGCCGGGTTGCCGGCGGGGAAGATGTAAAAGAACAGGAAGGTGAGCCCGCTCACCAGGAACAGCATCAGGATCCCCCACAGGATCCGGCGGATTATGTATGTCGTCATGGGGTTTGTCGGGAGCGGTTTTGGTGAAGCGGCCGCGGACGGGCCCCACCCTCAAGGTGAGGCCCGCCCGCCTGAGTCGCTTTACGGGTTCTTCAGGGAGGTGAACTGGAAGTCGAACAGACCCTGATTCCACTGGTCGACCACACCCTGGACGTCGGCGCTGTTGAGCACGTCCTCGTTGGCGAAGTACTCCGGGATCGCCGCCGCGTTGGCCACCAGCATCTTGTCGATGTTGGCCCACGCCTGGGCGCGCGCCGCCGGGTTGATGATCAGCGCCGCCTTCTCCATCGCCTGGTTGACCTGCGGGTTGTTGAACTGCCCGAAGTTGGAGTTGTTACTCGGCACGATCGCCGGGCCGTAGAACGGCACGTAGAGCACCGCGAACGGGTCGGCGAAGTCACGGATCCAGCCGACGATCGGACAGGCGTCGATCTCCTGCTTGGGGACCTCGCAGTACTTCGTGTACATGACCGACTGGTCGGGCTCGGACGTGTGCACGTGGAATCCGAGGCTGGTCATCGCCGAGGCGACGACCTGGGTCCACGCCGGGTCGACGCCGTTGTCGGCGCCGACGAGCTGCACCGTCGCGTTGCCCGTGTACTTGCCGCTCTTGTAGCCGGCGAGCTTCATGTACTTCGCCGCTACCGTCATGTTCCCGTTGACGTTCTCGTTGTAGTCGACCTGCGGGCCGGCGTAGCCGCCGGCCTGCTGGAAGCCGATCGTCCCCGGGTAGATGAAGTGGGTCATCGGCTGGCCCTCGAGCGGGCCGCCCTGGATCTTCACGATCGCCGCCCGGTCAAGCGCCGCCCACATCGCCTTGCGGACGTCCACGTTCTTGAACACCCCATGCACGGTGTCGACGCCGATGTACCAGCTGCCCGAGCCCTCGGTGACAGTCAGCTGCGAGGGATAGGACTCGTAGGCGAGCTTCAGGTTCGGCGGCGTCGCCTGGTCCATCGACACCGCGTCCGTGCCCTTCAGCGTCTGCAGCTGAGAGACGGTCGCGTCGACGCCGATCTTGTAGTTGATCTGATTCAGGTAGGCCGGCGGCCGGAACGCGGAGCTGTAGGTGCTCGCGCTCCAGTTGGGGTTGCGCACGAGAGTGAGCGACTTGCCCGTCTGGTAGCCGATGCCGGCGAACTTGCCGGTGTTGTTGTCCGCTTGGACCATGTACGGCCCGGTGGCCACCAGATACTGAGTGCCATAGGTCGTCGGGCTGTGCTTGTCCAGCGGCCCCGCGAACGATTGCGGGATGGGTGCCGACGTCGGCAGCGACAGCGCCGGAATCAGGATCGCCGCCCCCGGCTTGGTCATGTGAAAGACGATCGTGGTCGTTGTTGGGAGTCTGGATGCCCGCGAATCGGCCCGCCCGAGTACTTGCTCGAGGTCGCCCCGACCAGCGGCGCCGGAGAGTTGGCGCCGAAGTACGAGATGAAGTACGGGTTGGCGACGTTCGGGTTGGCGCCGCGCTCGATCGCGTAGGCAACGTCCTTGGAGGTGACCACGCGATTGACCGGCGGGCTGAACTTGACGTTGGGCTGGATGTGCACCGTGACCGTCTTCCCGCCGTCGGTGATGCCGCCGTTCGCCACCGTGGGCACCGCGGTGGCCAGGTCGGGAGCGAGCGTCGTGCTCGAGTTGGGAAGGAACGAGAACAACGGTCGGTTGGTCACATCGACGACCGGGTAATCGCCGCCGAAGTAGGACTGACCGGGATCGAGGTGCGCGAAGTCAACGCTCGAGTAGACGGTCAGCGTGCCGCCCTTCTTCTTTCCGTACAGCACCTCGGACGACGGATTCTCGCCCGCCTTCAGGGGAAGACTCGACGCCCCGGAGACGCCGGAGCTCGAAGTCGTGCTCGATTTGCTCGAACTGCTCGAGCTCGAGCCGCAGGCCGCCACCAGGACCGTCGCCAGACCGGCGAGGACCAGGGCGAGCACCGCGCGTGCGCGGTTCCTCATATCACTGCCTCCTATTGTGGTATTGCCATCCCGGCGCCCCAGAGCTGCCGGGAGGTCTTTGTTTTGCAGAAGGATTGTTGGTCATGACCGATCCCCGCGCGGGTTCAGCGCGTCGAGCAGCCCGTCGCCGAGCAGGTTGAAGGCGAGCACGGTGATCAGCAGGGCAGCCCCCGGGAAGACCATGTACCACCAGGCCGTGTTGAAGGTGGGGGTGGCGTCGGCGATCATCTGGCCCCAGCTGGGCTCGGGGGGACGGATGCCCACACCGAGGAAGGAGAGGGCGGCCTCGAGCAGGATGTTGGTGGGGATCAGCAGGCTGGAGTAGACGATCAGGGGGGCCATCAGGTTGGGCAGGATCTCCCGGTACAGGATCCGGGTGTCGGACGCGCCCAACGACCGCGCGGCCTCGACGAACTCCTTCTCGCGCAGGGACAGCACCTGACCGCGGACGATCCGGGCGATGTAGGTGAAGCTGAGCAGCGCGATGATGAAGATCACGGTGCCGAGCCCCGGCTGGATCAGCCCCGACAGGCATCCCCGCACGCCGCACGCCGCCCCGATGCCCAGCCCGAGCACCAGCACCGGGAAGGAGAGGAAGACATCCACCGCCCGCATCAGCACGGTGTCGACCCAGCCCCGGTAGAACCCGGCCAGCAGGCCGACCACGGTGCCGATCGCGGCAGCGATGGCGGTCCCGACGATGCCGACCTCCAGCGACACCCGAGCGCCATAGATGACGCGGGACAGAATGTCGCGACCCAGCTCGTCGACGCCGAAGGGATGGGCGGCGCTCGGCCCCGTCGGCGAGCCGAAGATGTCCAGGGCGTTGGTGTTGTTGACGTCGGGACCGGGCAGGCCGAGGATCTTGACGATCAGCGGGGCGAAGATGGCCATGATGATCATCAACCCGATCACGCAGGCGGACACCAGCGCCACGCGATCGGCTTTGAAGCGGCGCCAGAACAGCTGGCGCGGTGAGCGCGCGGCGATCTCGCTCGAGACGATCTCGGCGGACTCGAACGGAGCTTCCGGATCCGCCAGAAGCTCTGAGGTCCCGATGCTCATGGTCGGGCCGGCAGGCACGGCGCCGCCGATCGGCGCCCCAGCGCCATCCGGCAGCCGGCTCGCGACATCAGAGCGCGACCTCGCGCCGCACCTGCGCAACCTCCATGGGCGAGATCGAAGCAGATGCGGGATCGGCTGTCACTAAACATTAATGCGCCCTCAACGAAGGGGCGGCCGGGAGCGAGCGTTTACCCTCACCGGGCCGGCCCTCGTAGCTCAATGGACAGAGCACGCGCCTCCTAAGCGCGGGATGCAGGTTCGATTCCTGCCGGGGGCACTTCCGTGGTCCCCGGCGGCCAGGATTGTATGCCGGCGCCATGATCGGCGCGCCGTCAGAGCGGGCCCCACCAGCGCCCGTGCTACGGTCCGCGCGTCCTCGTGTCCGAGAGCACGCTGCAAGCCGCACCGTCCCCGTCCTCGCGCGGGGATTCTGCGCACGCCACTCCACCGCCGCAGTCCGGGATGGGGCGGGCACTGGCGAGCCCGTACCTGGGTTGGGCGGTCGCGATCGCCGTCATCCTGGTCTCGGCGGCGCTGGTGGTGTGGGCGCGGACCCGGCCCGGATTTGACCCCTACGGCTGGATGACCTGGGGCCACCAGACGATCACCGGATCACTGGACACCAACGCGGCTCCCTCGTGGAAGCCGCTGCCGTATCTGTTCACCGTCGTCTACGCGCTGACCGGCCACCACGAGCTGCGCCTGTGGATGATCACCTCGGCCGCCGTGTCGCTCGGCGGCGTCGTCTTCGCCGGACGGGTCGCCTACACGCTGACCGACGCGCCGCCGGAGCGGCGCTGGGCCGCCTGGGTCGCCGGGATCTTCGCGGGGCTGGCGCTGCTCGGCATCCAGAAGTACTTCCACTACATCCTCAGCTCGCAGTCGGACCCGATGATCGTCGCCCTGTGCCTGGCGGCAGTCGACTGCCATCTGCACCGGCGCTACCGAACCGCCTTTCTGATGGGTGCGCTGGCCGGGCTGGGGCGGCCTGAGGTATGGCCCTTCCTCGGGCTGTGGATGATCTGGGCGTGGCTGAGGCTGCCGTCGATCCGGTTGCTACTGGTCGGCGGTGTGGTGGCGATGGGGCTGCTGTGGTTCGGGATCCCGGCGCTGACCGCGCGGACGCCATTCGTGTCCGCGGCCAACGCCCTGGACTCGGGGCGACGGCTGACCAGCGATCAGGTCGGCGGCACGATCCGCCGGTTCGTGGACCTGCACCACTTCACGCTCGAGCTGGCGGCGCTGCTCGCCGTCGTGCTGGCGGCGTGGCGGCGCACCTGGGCCGACCGCGCGACGCTGGTGCTGGCGGCCGGGATCGTCGGCTGGGTGATCGTGGAGATCGCGTTCGCGCTGCACGGATGGCCCGGGCTGGCGCGCTACATGTTCGAGCCCGCGGGCGTGATGGTGGTGCTGGCCGGGATCGGCGTCGGCCGCCTGCTGGCCGACCCGCCGCGGATCGGCGGGATGTCGGGGGCAGTCGCGGGTCTCATCGGGGGGATCCTGGTGGTGGCGCTCGTCGCCAGCCTGCTGCCGTACGCCGTGTCGGCGGCGCGCGCCGAGCACAAGGACATCGCCGTCCAGCGCGTGCGCACCCAGGAGCTCGGGTTGCTGAGCTCGGTGATCGGGCGACTGGGGGGGACGGCTCACCTGCGGCGCTGCGGCGAGTCGCTCACCCGGCTCGAGTATCAGACCGCTCTCGCCTACACGCTGGGCGAGAACGTCAGCCAGGTCGGCTTCAAGTTCGGGCAGGCGATCGCCCACGGCAACCCGATCATCCTGTTCACCCCGGCGATCACCGGGGTCGGCTGGCACGTGCAGGCGGTCCACCAGGTCAAGCCGGCGTGCCGGTCGTTGCCCTCCGCAGGCTGATCTGGTTGCTGGTATCAGCGGCAGCTACCGAGGAGTCTCGGCGATGGGGCCGCTGTGGTTTGAGCGGCGCACGGCTCCGGGCTCGGCGCCGCTGAACGGCGCCAGGATCACCCAGCTTGCACTGAGCGCCGGCACCGGCAGGTGGCGGTTGCCGCCTTACGCAGCGGCTGAGCGGATCGGGCGTCACCGAGCATTCAGAGCGGTGGGCGCTGTCCCGCGACCGGACGGTTGCGTCCCAGCGTCGGCAACACGTACCCCGGCGCTGTCGCTCCCCGGCACGACGGACGTTTTGCGTCTCCAGCGTCGGCGCCGCCGACGTGGTCTGAGTCCTCGCCGATCGCGAATCACGCTCAAACTCCCTGAGCCGACTCCTCGTGACCCAACTCCGGTCCGACGTGTGCTTGCGGCCTCTGCCACCCTCAGATTGGCCCGCTGATGGCGGGTCCGCGGCCAGTTCAAGGCACCTCGGGCTTGAGCAGGAAGAATCCCGCCACCTGGCCAGAGGAATCGAAGGCCACGCGTCCCTTCATCTCGCCCCGTTCGAAGGCCATCGGTACGTCCACCACGCGGTGGGCGCCTACCACACGCACCTGCGGCTCACCCAGGCTGCGAAATGCGCCGACGCGTCCGACTACCTGGTTCCAGCCGTCAGTGAGCATGTTGACGTCGAGGCCGGCGAGCATCCGGTCGTCGAAGTCAGCTCGCACCTCGTCCCAGCGTCCCCCTGCTGCCCGCTCGAACAGGCGCCGCCCCTTCTCGGCCGGATCGGGGACGCCAGTGGCCATCATCCAAGCCCACGATACGCCCGGCGCCCACCACCAACTGCCGTACTTGATCGCGGCGCGATCAGACCGGTCGGGCGATCGTCGTATCGACCGCAGCCAGGCGCAACACTTCCGCTCATGCTCGAGGCGGTCCTATCGGATGGTGTGCGCCTACGGGTATTGCAGGAGTCCGATGCCGAAGAGCTCTACCACCTGATCGATGCGAACCGCCAGTACCTGGCGCGGTGGCTGCCGTGGGCCGAGGAGCAGACGCTCGAGATGACCCGCGACTTCATCCGCCTGACGCGACGTCAACTCGCAAGCAACGACGGCGTGCAGACGGCGGTCATCATCGACGGACGGATCGCCGGCAGCATCGGTGCCCACGGGATCTCGTGGACAGACGAGAGCACGAGTCTCGGCTACTGGCTGGCCGAGGAGTTCCAAGGACGAGGTGTGATGACGGCAGCGGCGAGGACCTATACAGATCACGCGTTTGAGTGCTGGCGACTGAATCGGGTCGAGCTTCAGGCGGCGGTGAACAACACCAAGAGCTGCCGGGTGGCCGAGCGGCTGGGTTTCACGCGCGAGGGTATTCGACGGCAGGCCGAGAAGGTCGGGGGCCGCCGGCACGACCTCGTGGTCTATTCGGTTCTGGCCGCTGAGTGGCGACGATAGTCCCCGAGGCGACCTGAAGCGCTGCGTTGCGGTGGACTGCCGAGCGCCGGCCGCGCCGGCTCTCCCTGGAGGCAGGCAAGGCGCGCCACAGGGCTAGCCGACCCGGTCGGGCCGGTCCGGGTAGACCTCGTCGATCGTGGTCAGGGCCACGTAGGGGGCGCCTGCGGCGCGCTGGATCGCGGCCGCGCCTCCCGCCAGCCGATCGCAGATCACCAGGACGCCGCACACCGTATGGCCCTCCTCCCGGATCGCCTCCAGCGCGCGGATGGTGGAGCCGCCGGTGGTGACCACGTCCTCGACCAGCATGCAGCGGTCTGCCGTTTGCAACAGCGGGCCCTCGATCCGTCGCGCCAGGCCGTGGTCCTTGACCTCCTTGCGGACGAAGAACGCCTTCACGTCGGCGCCGCCGGCAAGGGCCGCGCAGGCGATCGGATCCGCCCCCATCGTCATCCCGCCGACCGCCGTCGCCGACCACGCGCGGGCCTGGGCGGCGACCAGCTCGCCGAGGGCGGCGAACCCGGCCGGCCGCAGGATCGCCCGCTTCGCGTCCACCAGGTACTGAGCAGTGGCCCCGCTGGTGAGCACGACCTCACCGATCACCAGGGCGTGCTCGCGCAGCTGCGCGAGGAGGCGCTCCCGCGCTGGAATCACCCCGGGGCGCTACCGGTAGACGTCGACGCGGTCACCGTAGTTCAGCCAGTGAAACACCCCGATCGCGTCGATGATCGGCAGGCGCATGCAGCCGTGACTGGCTGGGTAGTCGGGCGCCGGGTCGTAGCCGTGGATGGCGTATCCGCGATAGAAGAAGCTCGAGTAGTACATGCCGTCGGGCAGGTAGCCGGGCACGCGGTAGTAGACCTGGTAGCGCCCGAGAACGGTCGGAGTCGACGGCTTGCCGGAGCTGATCGGGTAGACGCGGTAGACCTGGGAGCCGTTGATCAGCGCCAGCGTCTGGTCGCCCAGATCTCCCTCGGCGTGCTTGCCGTCGCCCGGGTAGCGGACCTTGAACGCGCCCTGACCATTGAGCAGCGCCCCGATCGTCCGGCCGCCCAGGCTTTGGTTGCCCTCGCCCCAGCCCAGGAGACGGTGGTAGGCGTCGAGAGCCAGGCCCGTCCGCTGGTCGTAGACGCCGCTCTCAGGGACGAAGACGTGGAGCGCCGCCAGTCGTTGCTGGACTAGGTCGACGAACTGACCCTTGTCGCCGAAGGAGGCGTGAGCGCTGAGGGCAGCGTATGCCCGCTCGGCGAAGAAGCCGCTCATCGCCGACGAGCGCTGGTGGGTCACCCGCACCCGCACGATCCCGGGATCGGGCGCCCGCAGCGCCAACGAGAAGCTCCCGTAGGGCTGGCCGGCATCCGGCTTGACGGCGAGCCGGTCGTGCTTGAACACCTGCTTGCCGACCGACGCCTCGACCTGGACCGACTGGCCGGCGATGTAGGGGCGCACGAAGCCGCGAATCTCCACGCTGCGGCCAGGGACGGTGACGGAGTCGCGGTGGACCGTGAACGTGTTACTCAGGTAGAGCTTGGCGGTGGCCTTCTGGGGTGCGGGCGGCGTGGGCTGGGTCGCGGGCGGCGCCGGTGTCGTCTTGGTCGGCTTCGGCGCCGGCGTCGAGGTGGTGGAGCCATCGGCGAGCGCGGCGCCGACGAACGTCGCCAGCGTCACGATCACAGCGACCCAGGCAGCAGTCCAGAGGATGACGAGGCGACGCACTGAGTGGAAAGTAAACCAGTCAAGCGTCTCGGACACGCCGGAGGGTCAAATGGGACGCGGCTTGCGCGCCGCCAGCGGACCGGTGACGACCGCGATCACCAGCCACGAGGCCGCGATCAGACCGAGGATCGCCAGCGCGCTCCACCTCAGCTGGTTGATTCCCAGCGCCAGCGCGTTGTTGGCGCTGTGCAGGGCCATGCATGGGTACAGGGACCGCGTCTTCCACCGCACCAGACACAGCACGAAGCCGAGGAAGCCGAGCGGGACCAGGTACTGCGATGAAGCGGACCCGGTGTGAGCGAGGCCGAACAGGATCCCGGTCAGCACCGCCGCAACCCATGGCCCGCCGTCCACGCGACCGAGCCTGAGCGGAAGCTTGCGCAGGGTTCCGAAGATGAAGCCGCGGAAGAAGAACTCCTCGGCCATCGGCGCGATCGCGCACACGAACACCGAGGCCGCGATCAGCGCCGCCGTGCTGTGGGTTACGCCGAGCTCGCTCGGGAGCTTGTCGGTGCCACGCAGATTGAGCAGCGCGCTGTAGATCGCCGTGACTCCGTAGTAACCGAGGGCGGCGAGAACGAACGCCTTGACCGCCAACGCCGGCGCGACCCGCCGGTAGCCGAAGTCGGCCGGGCGGGGACGACCGCCCCACGCCGCCAGCCCCAGCGCCACGCCCACGAAGCTCAGGTCGAAGACGATGTCCCCGATGATCGTGGCCGCCGGGCCGGGGTGGCTCAGGCTGGAGCCGCCGATGTGGGCGACGACGTCCACCAGACTCGACGCGACCGCGCCGACGACCAACCCCAGGACGATGGCGGCGGGGGCGGTCCACAACGGCCACGGGACCCTATCGTCGTCGCGGCCGGCTGGCCGGGGTGCAGCCTCCTCGAGGGCCGGCTCCGCGGGCGACGGGGGCGAGGACGGGGGCAACGGCATCGGTATCAGATTAGGGTCCGTAGGGGAGTTAGGTGGTTCTTCTACGACCCTTAGGGCCAGCAGAGCTCCCCCAGGCCGGCGATCGTCACCGCATCCGCCGGGGCGCCGGCCGCCGAGGCGCCGGTCGCCGAGGTGCCGGCCGACGCTTGGCCGTCGCGCCGCAGCAGCACCGCCGAGATTCCGCAGTCCGCCGCACCACGAACGTCCTCCTTAAGGCTGTCGCCGACGTGCACGGCCCGGCCTGGCCGCGCGCCCGCCAGCGCCAGCGCATGAGCGAAGATCGCCGGCGCCGGCTTGGCGGCGCCGACCGCGGCCGAGGTCACCACCCCGTGCAGCAGTGGCGCGAGGCCGACCAGCTCGAGCACCTCCAGCAGCGAAACGTCCCAATTGCTCACCACCACCGCGCGGATCCCCCGAGCCCGCGCTCGGACGAGCAGATCCCGGGCGTCGGGGTACGCCTGAAACCGGAGCGAGCTCAGCAGCACCTCGGTGACCGCGTCGATTCCGGCGGCGGCCAGCCGCGCATCGGCGGGCAGCGCGTCGCGTAATACCGCGGCGCAGTCACGCCGGAGCGCCGCCAAGCCCTCGGCGTCGCGGCCGCGACCCATGTTGATCCGGTAGAAGGCGATCTCGGCGGCCAGAGCCCGCTCCGCCGCGGCCGCCGGCACGTCGACCCCGAGCCGCCTGACGAGCTCGCGACGCAGCGCGGGCGCCGGCGGGGTCAGCGCCACCATCGTCCCCAGACCGTCGAGGAGAAGAGCGTCGACCCCGGCGAGACCGGATCGCCTGCCGCCGACAGCATGCCGGGGATCGTGCACCGCCGAAGCGTTGCAGGACCGGGAACCGGCGAGCCGAACAGGGCTTGGAAGCTACACTGGCTGACCCGAGGGCGCTGGGCGCCCGCGTCTGCGCCCGACGCCCACTGCATCCGAATCGCCCCCATGAACCGACGTGAAAGACAGCGCCGCCGTCGGCGCAACCGCGGATCGACGCTGAAGCGGTTCGTGGCCCTGACCGGAGTGCTGGTGGTGTCCGCCCTGACCCTGGGCGCGCTGGGGATCGCCGGCTGGGTCGTGAACGTGGCCCACTCGGCACCGAATCTGAGCTCGCTGCACCCGCACATGCCCGGCTCCCCATCCCAGGTGTTCGCCGCCGACGGCACCTCGCTGGGCTACATCTGGTCCCCCAGCATCCACACGCCGGTCGCGGGCAGCGAGATCCCCCAGGGCCTCAAGGAGGCGACGATCGCGATCGAGGACCGCCGCTTCTACCAGCACGGCGCCCTCGACTATCAGGGCATCCTCCGCGCCGCGCTCAAGGACGCGCTCAAGGGCGGCAGCACCGGGCTGCAGGGAGCATCGACGCTGACCATGCAGCTGATCGACAACACCTACCTGCCCAACAGCTACAAGGCCCATCACGATCTCAAGTACAAGATCGTCCAGGCGAAGCTGGCCGAACAGCTCGAGGGCAAGCACTCCAAGAACTGGATCCTGGACAGCTACCTCAACGACGTCCCGTATGGCACGGTCGGGGGGCAGACGGCGTACGGGGTGGGCGCCGCCGCCAAGATGTTCTTCGACAAGCGGGTGGGGCAGCTGACGCTGGACCAGGAGGCGCTGCTCGCCGGGCTGCCACAGGCCCCGTCCGCGTACAACCCGTTCATCGACCGCGGCGTCGCCCGCCAGCGCCGGGCCGAGGTCCTCCAGGCGATGGTCACCGCGCACGACATCAGCCAGGCGCAGGCCGACCAGGCCGCCAGCCAACCCCTGGGCGTCAAGGCCGACACGACGATGCAGGTGCGCCGGGATCCGTACGTGTTCGATTTCGTCGAGCAGCAGGTCGCCCAGGACCTGTGCCCCAAGGATCCGACCCACTGCAAGACCCTTCAGCAGGGCGGGCTGAAGATCCACACCACGATCGATCTCCGCAAGCAGGCGCTGGCCCTGCAGGCGATTCGCGACCACGAGTCGCTGCTGGCCGGGCAGAACCCCGCGGGAACTGCTGCGGCGGCGCTTGCCTCGATCGACGACCAGAACGGTCACATCCTGGCCATCGCCTCCTCGTCTAACTACGCCCAGACCAAGTTCGACTACGCCACCGAGGGCCACCGCCAGCCGGGCTCGTCGTTCAAGACCTTTGCCCTGATGACCCTGATCCACGACTACCACGGCGATCCCAACAGCACCTACTACACGTCCAAGTTCCTCGCGCCGGGCTGGCTGGCGGCGGATCCGACCTGGTCGGTGCACACCGCCGAGGAGTCCTACCAGGGCAACATCAACATCACCAAGGCGACGATCGTCTCCGACAACACCGTCTACGCGCAGCTCGCCGCCGACCTGGGCTGGGCCAAGCTGGACGCCACGGCGCACGCAATGGGCATCACCTCGCCGCTCAACGCCCTGCCGGCGGAGGTGATCGGCGGTCTGAAGCTCGGTGTCACCCCCCTGGAGATGGCCGACGCCTACGCGACGCTGGCCAATGGCGGCACCCACATCCCGGCGACCATCATCGGCAAGGTGGTGTTTCCCGACGGCAGCTCCAAGAACTTCGGCAACCCCAAGCGGACGACCGTGTTCCCCTACGACGAGGCCTACGAGGGCACCAGCGTCCTCAAGCAGGTGGTCACGAGCGGCACCGGCACCGCCGCCAACTACGGCTGTCCCGTCGCCGGCAAGACCGGGACCGCCAATGCACTGGAGAACGCCTGGTTCGTGGGCTACTCCCCGCGGATGTCCACCGCCGTCTGGGTCGGCTACCCACAGGGCAACCTGCCCATGGCCGACGGCTTCGGCGGTACCCTGGCCGCCCCGATCTGGCAGCAGTACATGTCGACCGCCTCCAGCGGCTACTGCGGCAACTGGAGTCCGCCGAGCGCCCCATTTCACGGAACCGCGTTCTTCGGTCACTTCTCCACATCGGGCTCCTCCGCCACCACCCCGGGGACGGGCACGAACGCCACCGGCGTCACCACCCCCTGACGCGCCGGCACACCAGGCTGCTGGTAGCGTTGTCATCGTGGCGCGCGACGCCGCGCCCGGCCAGGTCAACAGGTCAAAGGAGCGAATGCCAAAGGAAGAGAAGGTCGAGCTGGAAGGCGAGGTGGTCGAGGCGCTGCCCAACGCCATGTTCCGCGTCAAGCTCGACAACATGGACCGTGTCGTGCTCGGCCACGTGGCCGGCAAGATGCGCCGCTTCCGCATCCGGATCCTGCCCGGAGACCGGGTCCGGGTGGAGCTGTCGCCGTACGACCTGGATCGCGCGCGGATCGTCTACCGCCACCGGTAGCGCCTGGCCGACGGCGAGGCTTGGTGCGCGAGCTGGAGCTGATCGAGCGCCTCGAGCGGCGGCTGGGACCGCCCGGGCCCAACGTGCTGCGCGGCGTCGGCGACGACGCCTCTGTGGTCCGCGGGCGCGGCTACGCGGTGACCTCGATCGACACCGTCGTCGAGGGGGTCCACTTCCGCCGACCGGCGCTGCGCCCGGCGGAGATCGGCCACCGGGCCCTGGGCAGCGCGGCCTCGGACCTGGCCGCGATGGGCGCGGCGCCGGGGGAGGCCTACCTCGCGCTCGGGGTGGCCCCCGACGTGACGTTGGATGAGGCGCTGGCGCTCGTGGACGGCGCGCAGCGGCTCGCGTCTGACTGCGGCATCACGATCGCCGGCGGTGACGTGACCACGTCGCCCGTGCTGACGGTCACGGTCACGGTGGTCGGGTGGGCCCGCGATCCGGGGGAACTCGTCGGGCGCGACGGCGCTCGACCCGGAGATCTGGTGGCCGTCACCGGCTCGCTCGGCGCCGCCGGCGCCGGGTTGGCGCTGCTGGAGGGAAGGGCCAGGCTGGACGGTCCGGTCGCTGTTGCGCTGCGAGAGCGCTACGCGCGCCCTGAGCCGCGGCTGGCGGCGGGGCGGGCGCTGAGCGACCTGGGGGCAACGGCGATGATCGACGTATCCGACGGCGTCGCCACCGACGCGCTCCATCTGGCGCGTCGCAGCGGCGTGCGGATCGAGCTGGACCTGGGCGCGCTGCCGGTGGCCGAGGGGGTGGCCGAGGTCGCAGCGCAGCTCGGGCTGGACCCACGTTCGTTCGCCGCCACCGCGGGTGAGGACTATGAGTTGTGCGCCTGCCTGCCGGCGAGCGCTTCCACGGCAGTCTCGGCGCAGTGGGCGCAGCGTCCGGACCGCCCCCGGCTGTCGTGGATCGGACGCGTCCACGCTGATGGCGGTGAGGTGCAGTTCCCCGGTGCCACGGGCGAACTGGCCGGTTACGAGCACTCCTGGTGACAGGGCCCGCTCCTCACGAGCGGGCCGGTCCGCGTGGCTGCTCGGACTTCAGCCGGGCGAAGATGACAAGGCGCTGGGCGGCGCTGTACAGCGGAGTGCAGGCGGAGAGCACGAGTCGCTCGTAGCCGACGTCATCGATCACCGAGGTCTGGGTGGGGGCGACGACCCGCTGGTACTGCACGACATAGGTGAACCAGCCGTAGGGCATCTTCACGACTATGCGGTCACCGTGGCGCAGCTCGTTGATGAACCGAAACGGCGCCAGGTAGGTGGTGCGGTGGCCCGCGATCGCCACCGTCTGCCCCATGCCGGGAAACGCCGTCGACGGGTAGTGTCCGGGCCCCGCTTCGAGGCTGCGGGGGTCGGTGCCCTGCACGATGTTGTAGGTGTCGCCGATCCGGGGGATGTCGATCTGGCCGATCGCCGCGCCGGCGCTGACCTGCCTTCGCTCCCTTCGCGCCAGGTAAGCGATGCGCTGCTTCTCGGCGCCGATGCGGCGCAGCGCCTGTTCGTCACCGCCGGTCAGCGGCGCGGTCCGATAGCTGAGGTAGCGGCGGTCGACCTGGCCGCGCATGATCAGGCCGATCGCCGCCGTGACCGGCTCCTGCCAGATGAGCGTAACCGCGGCGTCGAGCACGAGCAGCAGGCCGGCGAGGATCAGCACCGAGGAGCTGTCGCGGATCACGCGCCGCATCGCCGCTGCCTGCACACCGCGCCGATCAGCGCCGCAGCGTCGACTTGGTGCCGCCGAGCGAGCCCGGGCCCGCGTAGGTGACTGGGCCGCGCACGGTGACGGTGACCGGCGCTGGCCGCGGGCGGCAGACCGCCAGCACGGCGAGTACCGCCGCGCTCGCCACACAGCCCAGCACGACGCTTGACTCCAGCACGGCCAGCGGGCCGACGCCGTGCCCGGCCACCAGCAGCATCGCCTGCCAGATCACGTCCACCGGACCGTAGCCGAAGCGGTTGGCGTAGTAGAGGACCACCAGGGCCACGGGCACCAGGCCGGCGGCGATCAGGCCGATCCGGACCGCCGCCGGGACGCGTAGATCCGGGCTCACCCCCCACAGCCACAGATGCAGGGCCGGGATCAGCAGCAGAGCGGCAAACGGGTTGCCCAGCCAGATCACGAACGTGACGGCGCACAGCACGAGCGGGAGCGCCGCCACGGCGCCGTTGCCGGGCGAGTTGGGGCTCGCCCCGCGGCGCGACGGGGGGGCGGCCAGCGGCACCCGGCGAGCCAGCCAGACGATCCCCAGCGCGGATCCGATGGCCACCAGCGCGGCGACGACCATGACCGCGACGCCGCCTCCGTGCAGCGGCACCGCTCCCGGCGCGACCGGTGCCGGCGGAGCCGCGGCGATGACCCCGAGCAGTCGCGCCGCCAGCACGACCAGCGCCGCCAGCAGAAACGGAATCGCGGCCGCGATCACCAGTCCCAGGGAGCGCCAGACCGAATATCCGCGGCGCCGAGCCCGCGCCAGCGCGTCGATCGTCGTCATCATCACCGGCACCATGAGGGCCAGCGCGAACAGCGAGATCGCCCAGACCGGCACCACCTTGCCGTCAAGCAGGAGGTAGGCCGAGGGCGCGGGGACGGTCGCGCCGCTGTCCAGCGCGGAGATCGTCTGCAGCACGGCGCGGCCGATTCCGGTCAGCTGCGTCACCGAGGCCAGCGGGGCGTCGGACCCCGGACCCTGCTCGCCGGAGAGCGTGAGCGTCAGCGACGGCATCCCCGAGGCCCCGAAAGGGGCCTGCTCTGAAAGCGTGAACGGAAGTGCGAGACGCGCGAACTGGCCACCGATACCGGTTCCCGAGACCGTGAGCGAGGCCTGGTCCTGGAGCGCCGCCGCGACCGTGTTGCGCAGCAACGGGGGCGCCACGACCTGTCGCGTGGTCCATGGGACCAGGATCGGCTGACGGATGTGGGCGCTGGCGAGGTCGCCGAGCACCACGACGGCGTCGACCGGTCCGCCCAGGCGCCGCGCCAGCCGGATCGCGCCGGCGGTCCCCTGGGAGGCGGTGGTCGAGGCGAGCACGACCGTGCGGCTGAGCGTCTCACCCTCAAGATCGCGAGCCAGCTCGATCAACGTCGCCGTTCCGGAGAGGGCGGCCAGCGCCGGCGAACCGAGAGCATCGCGATGGGCGACGATGACGATGCTCCCGCTCGTGCGCCCGGGGCGAATTCCGACCACGTTCTCCAGCGTGCGCGTGCCGTCGACCGTCCGGCCCGAGAACGTGTCGGTGGACACCGCGAACCCGTGGGACCTGAGGTCGAGGCCCACCTGCGCGGCCAGGGCCTTGTCGCCATCGGATCCGGGACGGCGGCTGGGATCGGCGGCGGCGATCGATGACATCGTCGCGGAGACGTTCTGGCCGTTGAACACGTCGGGCGCCAGCGTCGGGCTCAGCGCGCCCTGCTGATCGCGCAGTGAGAAGGCGAGCACGACCAATGCCAGAGCCACGACGATCAGGCCGGTCCGGTAGATCCGCGCAGCGAGCATCGGCAGAGGTTATCTCGGCCCAAACCCGCTGCTGATTACGATTATCGAGTTGACGGAGACGACAGTGTCGGAACGCGGCGCCCGCATCCTGCTCGTCGACGACGAGCAGTCGATTCAGACGCTGCTTTCATATCCCTTGCGCAAGGAGGGATACGACGTGGTGCAGGCAACCGACGGCCGCCAGGCACTGGAGCGGTTCGACGAGCAATCGTTCGACCTCGTGGTTCTGGACCTGATGCTGCCGCGAGTCGACGGGCTGGAGGTGTGCCGCCGTCTGCGCAGTCGCAGCGCGGTGCCGATCATCATCCTGACCGCCAAGTCGGAGGAGATCGACAAGGTGGTCGGCCTCGAGCTGGGCGCCGACGACTACATCACCAAGCCGTTCTCGCTGCGCGAATTCTCGAGTCGTATCAAGGCGGCGCTGCGTCGCGCCGAGCTCAGCCGGCCCGACCAGACGATGCCCGACGAGGCGCCGCTGGAGATTCGCGAGCTCCGGATCGACTTTCCCAAGCGCACGGTCCGGGTCCGCGGCAATGACGCGCAGCTGACCTACGTCGAGTTCGAGATCCTCTCCGCGCTCGCCCGCTCTCCCGGACGGGTGTTCACGCGCGACATGCTGCTGGCGCGGATATGGGGCGATTCCGCCTACCGTGATCCTCGCACCATCGATGTCCACATCCGGCACCTGCGCGAGAAAGTCGAACGCGATCCCAAGGACCCCGAGTATCTGTTCACGGTTCGCGGCGTCGGCTATCGACTGCGTGACACCGACCCCTGGTAGTCGGCGAGCCACCCCACGATGAGACTGTCGCTGAGCAACCGCCTGGCGCTGGTTTTCTTCGCGATCACGCTGCTGGCCGTGGCCGCGCTGTACCTGTACATCGCGCCCGGCCTGCAGAGCCGGTTGATGGGACAGAAGCTGACGGCATTGGCGGCAACCGCCCGCAACCACTCGGGACCGATCAGCCGCGCCGTGGGAAGCTCGACCCCGCTGCCGCAGCTGCGGCGAATCGTCGCCCGGACGGCCGGTGCATCCGGCGATCGGGTGACGTTGCTGTCGGTCAACCGGTCGCAGGGGACGCTTCAGCTCCCCAAGCTGGCCGACTCCGGCAATCCTCCGGCCGGCGCGGCATCGCATTTCGGCCTCGCCTACCGGGCGGTGGCGGCCCGGCATCTACTCACCGGAGTGCAGGCCCGCGAGCCGGGCGGGCTGGCCGAGGCCGCGTACCCGGTCTTCTATGCCCCGGGGGTGGTCGGCTGGGTGATCGTCTACTCGGCGCCGGTCGCCGACGTGATGCGTACGGTCAGCACCGTCCGGCACGAGATCCTGGTCGCCGGTGGCATCGCGCTGCTGCTGGCGCTCGTCGCCGGCTACCTGGTGGCGCGGGCCCTCGCGCAGCGGGTCAAACGACTCGAGCTTGCCGCCAAGCAGGTCGCCGCCGGCGATTTCCGGACCCCGATCCCGGTCGACTCCGCCGACGAGCTGGGTCAGCTCGCGGTGGCGTTCAACGAAATGCAGCAGCAACTGCTGGCGATGGAGTCGGCGCGCAAGAAGTTCATCGCCACCGCTTCACACGAGCTGCGCACGCCGGTGTTCTCGCTCGGCGGATTCGTCGAACTGCTGGAGGACGAGGAGCTCGATGCCGAGACCCGGCGACGCTTCCTGGATCAGGTTCGGGACCAGGTCCAGCGGCTCGGCAAGCTGTCAGTGGACCTTCTGGACCTCTCCCGCCTGGAGTCGGGCTCGCTGGAGCTGCGGCCCGAGGAGGTAGACCTCGGGGAGCTGACCCGCTCGGTCTCGGGAGAGTTCGAGCCGACGCTCGCTCAGCGCGATTCCCACCTGGAGCTGCGACTTCCGGGCGGGCGGGACTCGATCCAGGCCCAATGCGACCCGGTGCGGGTCGCCCAGATCGTTCGCATCCTGATCGACAACGCGCTCACCCACACGGCGCCGGGGACGCAGATCGTGGTCACTGCCGGTCGCCGGAACGGTCGCGTCCGGGTCGCCGTGCGCGACGACGGGGAGGGCATCGAGCCGAGCGCGACGCGACGTATCTTCGAGCCGTTCTACACCGCCGACGAGGGCCAGGGCTCCGGGCTGGGGCTGGCGATCGCCTCCGAGCTGGCCGACCGGATGTCCGGCCGGCTGTCGGTCGCATCGACGGCCGGGGAGACGACGTTCACGCTGGACATCCCGGGCTGATCAGGGCGCCCAGTCGTGCAGCAGCTTCAGCCAGACCTCACTGCGGGTGGGGAAGGACGGAATCGCGTGGATCAGCCGGCGCAGCGGCACCTCACCGACCACCGCGATGGTGGCGGCATGCAGGCTGTCGGCCATGTCGGGCCCGGTGAAGGTGGCACCGACGATCACCTCGCGCTGCTCGTCGACGACGATGCGGGCGCCGGACGGGGCCCCCTTGCCAACGAAGCTGGCCCCCGCGGTCGCCGCCGGGTCGGCGTCGATCGCCCGCGCCGGGATGCCGGCCGCCAACGCCCGGTCCAGCGTCTGACCGACGGCGGCGACCTGTGGCTCGGTGAAGACCACCCGGGGCGTGAGCTCGCCATCCCAGCGCGCGCTCGCCTCCCGGTTCATGATCGTGGCCACGGCGACCAGCGCCTGATACTTGCCGGCGTGGGTGAGCAGCACCCGGCCGTTCACGTCGCCGATCGCGTACAGCCAGCTGCGATGGGCGGGAACCTTCACCCGCATCTGGTCATCGACGTCGATGGGCTCGCCGGGGGCCAGAGCCACCGTATCGAGCCCCAAGTCCCCGGTGTGCGGCTGGCGCCCAACCGCGATCAGCAATTCGTCGCCCGCGACCGTGTCGCCGGACTTCAGGGTCAGCTGGAACACACCGGCCTCGGTTCGCCGCGCACCGGTCGCCTCGGCGCCGAGACAAACGGCCACGCCGCGGTCTTTGAGCGACTCGGCCACCTGCTCGCCGGCGAATCGCTCCTCGGCCGGCAGCAGGCTCGGCGCGGCCTCGACCAGCGTCACCTCGGACCCCAGCGACGACCACGCCTGGGCCAGCTCGCAACCGACGACCCCACCGCCGAGCACGATCAGGCGACCCGGGACCTGCTTGGCCGTCGTGCCCTGGCGGTTCGTCCACGTCGCCAGCTCGGGCAATCCCGGGATCGGCGGCATCGCGGCGCCGCTGCCGACCGCGATCACGACCGCCCGTCGCGCCTGCAGCAACTCGTCGCCGACCCGCACCCGTCGCTCACCCTCCAGCCGGGCCTGCCCGCGAACGAGCTTGATGCCACGCGCCTTTACCCACGGCAGTTGGGTGCGGTCGTCGAGCTCGTGGATCACCTCGTCGCGGCGAACCAGCGCCGCGGCCGGATCGAGCTGGCCGGTCACCGCCTCGCGGGCGCCGGGCACCCGGCGTGCCTCGGCGAGCGCCTCGGCCGGGCGCAGCAGCGCCTTGGACGGCATGCAGGCCCAGAACGCGCACTCGCCGCCGACCAGCTCGCGCTCCACCAGCGCCACGTCGAGTCCCTCCTCGGCGAGCCTGCCGGCGCAGACCTCGCCGGCGGGGCCGGCCCCGATCACGATCGCGTCGTGCTCACTCATCGTCGCCGGAACGGTATCGGCGCGGGAGCGGGAGCGGGAGCGGGCGCGGGAGCGGGAGCGGGAGCGGGCGCGGCGGCGACTGACCGGCGGTCGCCTCCCGATCGGCTTACGACACCTCGCGCAGGCGCCCCGTCTCCACCTCGTAGACGAAGCCACGGACCGAGTCCTTGCGGGGAATGAACGGCGACGCCTTGATCCGGGCGACCGACTGGCGCACGTCACCTTCCAGATCGCTGAACGTCTCAGCGGCCCAGGAGGGCCGGATCCCGGTGTCCTGCTCGATCGCCGCCTTGAACTCCTCGTCGCCGAACGTGAGCATCCCGCAGTCGGTGTGGTGGATGAGAATGATCTCCTCAGTGCCGAGCAGCCGCTGGGAGATCGCCAGCGAGCGGATCTCGTCATCGGTGACCACGCCACC
Source organism: uncultured Actinomycetota bacterium (assembly GCA_963787595.1). GTDB lineage: Bacteria > Actinomycetota > Thermoleophilia > Solirubrobacterales > Solirubrobacteraceae > Palsa-465. Next base: position 471,960 of record CAWBDE010000005.1, on the reverse strand, counting down.
GGCGTTGCGGATGACGTGGGCGTCGCCCTCCTGCAGCCCCAACGCGCCGTACACGTTCAGCCGAGCGTCCATGCAGGCCACGACCGCCACCTTCTTGCCGGGTGGCAAGGGCAGATCGGCCTTGTCGAACGAGGACGCGTAGCTCTCGTTGTTCGCCAGCAGGTCATCGGTGCGGCTCACGGGGCTCTCCCTTTGTCGATCGTGGATCGGCGACAAGCTATCAAGTTCACTGATTTTGTCGGATTTGGGTCCCACGCTACGTTCCGGGATGTGCCCGTCACGCTTGCATCCGCGTCCGAGCGTCGCCGGCTCGTTCGCGATCTCGCCGGCGGCCTGCGCGATCGGATCGTGCCCGAGCTCGGGCGCCTGGCCGGCCGACGTCACGCCGGCGGCGCGGCCGGCGGCGACGTCACGTTCGCGATCGACGAGATCGCCGAGGACGCGCTGGTGGGGTTTCTCGCCGATCGGGCGCCGCGCGTCGCCTTCTACTCCGAGGATCGAGGGCTGGTGGCCACCCCTGACGCGACCGACGTCCTCATCGTCGATCCCATCGACGGGACCCGCCCGGCACTGGCGGGGCTGGAATCAGCCTGCGTGGCGGTGGCCCTGGCTCCCCTGGGCGACGGCGATCCGAAGATGGGCGATGTCTCGGATGCCTGCGTGGTCGAGATCAAGTCCGGCGATGAGTTCCTCGCCTCGGCCGGCGGGGGGATCGTCGCGTCCACCCGTCCGGTCCGCCTGAGCTCGAACACCGACGTCTCCAAGATGTTCTGGGGCTACGGCTTCCGCGGGCGGCCGGTGCGCCCCACCGCCGAGGTCCTCGCCGAGCTGATCGACGCCTCCTCGGTCGGCGGCGGCACGTTCGAGCTCGGCTCCCAGGCGTTTGCAATGACCCGGATCGTGACCGGCCAGCTCGACGCTGTGGTCGAGGTCGGCTCGCGCATGATCGACGAGATCCCCGGGATGCGCGCCCGGTTCGAAATCGTCGGCGCCGGTCAGGTGCTCAACAACTCCCCCTACGACCTGGCCGCCCCGTGGCTCTGCCTGCGCGAGGCCGGCGGCACGATCACCGACGGCTGGGGTCGCTCGCTGGAGCGCCGCCGGCTGCTCGGCGCGGGTCACGAGTTTCAGATGTCGTCGATCTCGGCGGCCAATCCGACGCTTCACGAGCAGCTGGTGCGAGCGGTGCACGCGGGGATCGAGCGCCTGCGCGAGCAGCCGGCAGACGAGGTGGATGCCAGGATCGAGCGACTGCACGAGCAGCCGCCGGACGAGGTGGATGCCAGGATCGAGCGACTGCACGAGCAGCCGCCGGACGAGGTGGATGCCAGGATCGAGCGACTGCACGAGCAGCCGCCGGACGAGGTGGATGCCAGGATCGAGCGACTGCACGAGCAGCCGGACTGAAATTGCGGTTATCTTCTGAGGGGCGCCCGATGTCAACTGACACGCCCCTTGTCCTCGTCTCCAACCGCGGCCCGGTGACGTTCCAGCCGGGAGGCGAGATCAAGCGAGGCACCGGCGGCCTGGTCACGGCGCTGATCGGGCTGGCCTCGCACCGCCCGGTGACCTGGGTCGCCTCAGCGATGACCGACGAGGACGTGGAGACCTCCGAGCGCCACGACGGCCGCCCGTTCCCCGTCACCTCCCCGGAGGGCGACGAGTACCGGGTGAAGCTCGTCGCCTCCGACGCTCGCGCCTACGACGGCTTCTACAACATCATCGCCAACCCGCTGCTGTGGTTCATCCAGCACTACCTGTGGGATCTTTCCAACGCGCCGGACATCCGCCGCAACGAGACCGAGGCATTCGAGTTCGGCTACAACGCGGTCAACGAGGACCTGGCCCGGGCGGTGCTCGAGGAGATCGAGGACGTGGAGCGGCCGGTGGTCATGGTCCACGACTACCACCTCTATGTGCTGCCCGGGCTGATCCGGCGCGAGCGGCCCGAGGCGTTCCTGCACCACTTCGTCCACATCCCGTGGAGCCAGTCGGACTCGTGGCGGGTGCTCCCGTCGATGATCCGCCGTGAGATCTATGACGGGATCCTCTCCAACGACATCATCGGATTCCACACCCGCTCCTATCGTCGCAACTTCCTGCAGTGCTGCGAGGACCTGATGGGGCTCGAGGTCGACCACGAGGCCGGCGTCGTCAAGGTGGGAGACCGCGAGGTCTGGGTCCGGGCATACCCGCTGCCGATCGACGCAAGCGCGATCCAGGCGGTGGCGGCGCGCCCGCGCGTGCACGAGTTCGAGCGCGAGCTGCTGCGCCGTCGCCGCGACCACCTGATCCTCCGAGTCGACCGGGCCGACCTGAGCAAGAACGTCCTGCGTGGCTTCGGCGCCTTCGACACCTTCCTGGAGCAGCACCCCGAGTTCCGGGAGCGGGTGACGTTCATCGCCCAGCTGATGCCATCCCGGACCGACGTACCCGAGTACGCCGAGTACCTGGAGCGGATCGAAGCGGTGGTGGCTGTCGTCAATCATCGCCACGGCTCACCGGACTGGATGCCGATCCAGCTCAAGCTGCGCGACGACCTGGAGGAGGCGGTCGCGGCCTACAAGCACTACGACATGCTGATGGTCAACGCCATGTTCGACGGCATGAACCTGGTGGCCAAGGAGGGGCCGATGGTCAACGAGCGGGCCGGCGTTTCGGTGCTGTCGGAGAACACCGGCGCGCACGAGGAGCTCGGGGAGTTCGCGCTCTCGGTCAACCCCTTCGACATCCAGGAGCTGGCCGACTCGATCCACGCCGCCCTGACGATGCCGGTCAGCGAGCGCCAGCGCCGCCACGAAGGTCTGATCTCGATCGTCACCGGCCGCGATCCCGGGGACTGGATCGACGAGCAGCTGGCCGACATCCGGGCCAAAGAGCGCGGCCTGGAGCAGGCTCCCGGACCTGCCGGTCAGGCCTGACCCGCGGAGCTCGGGCCGAGCTGGGCGCGCGACTGGCTGGAACGGGGCCGGCGGCTGCCGACTTGCGGCCGTCCATGGACAGTGAGGACGACCGTCCACGGCCAGCGGGGGACGACCGTCCACGGCCAGCGGGGGACGACCGGCCACGGCCAATGAGGACGACCGTCCATGGCCAATGGGCACGATCAACCACACCTCCTCCGGCGCGCGGGGGCGTGGTTGGTTTCACCGCCCCCGCGGGAACTATCGACCACGCACCGGCCCGAACGGCGATGTGTGGTGGATAGTTCCCGCCACGGCCACTTCATCGGTGCTGCGCCCGGCCTCGCTGCCCAGACCTGACCGGAGTCAGTTGAGCGTCCGGCCCTCCCGGAGCAGCTCGAGGTAGGACGCGATCCGTCGCTGCCGGGCCTTCTCCGCCTTGACGTTGTGCAGCCGGTAGAGGAACGCGTATCGGCGCGTCCCCGTCAGCGTCTCGAAGAACTCACGGGCAGCCGGCTCGGCGTCGAGCGCCCGCCCGAAATCGTCGGGAACGGTGGCGCGGCTCTGGGGCTCGTAGGCTGCGTCCCACCGCCCGTCCGCGCGCGCCGCCTCGATCTGGGCGCGGCCGGGATCCCGCATTCGCCCGGCCGCGATCAGTGCCTCGGCCTTGCCGCAGTTGACCTGTGACCACCTGCTGCGGGCGCCTCGCGGCGTGAAGCGCTGGAGGAAGAACGTCCCGTCGAGCGGGCGCCTCTGCCCATCGATCCACCCGAAGCAGATCGCCACCTCCAGCGCTTCGTCGTGCGAGATGGTACGCACGCCCGAGCGCTTCTTGGCGATCTTCAGCCATGCGCCGGGCTGGGGGTGGCGGACCTCGAGCCAGCGCTCCCAGGCGGCGGCGTCGTCAAACTGGAGGATCGGCAGCTCGGGTCTGTCGGGGCCGGGCATGGGCCGATCTTGACAGGGGTGATTCGTCCCCGGGTCCCCACCGCGCCCCGCTCGCCCACCTCGCCTCGGATCGCCCACCGCGCACCGGCTCGCCCGCCGCGCCTCGGATGGCCCGCCGCGCCCCGGATCGCCCGCCGCGCCCCGCTCGACACCGAATCGCAGCCGCTATAGTCGGCCGCCGGTTCACCCGGGCCTCGCGCCCAACCGTGTCATGCCAGAGCAAACGCGCCTGTACGATCTGACGCTGGTCCTGTCCACCATCGTGGAGGACGAGCGCCGCGCCAAGATCCTCGCCGACGCCGAGTCGCAGATCACCGGCAGCGGCGGGAGGGTTGTCCGCCAGGACGACTGGCATACCCGACCGATGGCCTACGAGATCCGCCATCAGCAGGAGGGCGAGTACCACCTGCTCCAATTCACCGGCCCGACCGATCTGCTCGAGGCGCTGTCGCACAATCTGCGGATCGAGGACGCAGTGCTGCGCTTCCGCATCATTCGCGTCCTGCCGGGCACGCCCCCCCCGCCCGATTCGGCGCCGCCGGTGCTCGCCGGCACGCAGTCGGCTCCGGCCCCCGACGCCTGATTTCGCACCAGCACGCAGTCGGCTCCGGGACCCAAGGCCTGATTTCGCACCAGCACGCAGTCGGCTCCGGGACCCAAGGCCTGATTCGCACCGGCGCGCAGTCGGCTCCGAGCCCGAGGCTGGACCCGCGCCGCCCGCCCCGCTTCGTCGCGCGACCGTGACAGCCGTCACCACGGTGTGCCGAGACCGCAACGATTCTGTCCATTTTCCGCTGAGTCACAGCGTTGCCGTCTGGCGCAGCCATAGACTCGATCGCGAGCTTCAAACGTTTCCGAAAGGAGCCAGCAGATGGCAGGCACAAACATCAACCGGGTGATAGTCACCGGCAATCTGACGCGGGATCCCGATCTCCGGTCGGTGTCGTCGACCGGCAACTCGGTGTGCTCGCTGCGCCTCGCGTGCAACGGCCGGCGCAAGAACAGCGAGAGCGGCCAGTGGGAGGATCAGCCCAACTACTTCGATGTCACCGTGTGGGGAGCCCAAGGCGAGAACTGCGCCAAGTTCCTCAGGAAAGGGCGCCCGGTCGCCATCGACGGCCGCCTGCAGTGGCGCGAGTGGACCGATAAGGAGGGCAACAAGCGCCAGTCGGTGGATATCATCGCTGAATCCGTGCAGTTCCTCGGCGGGCGCGACGATTCCGGCAACGGGAACGGGTTCGCGAGCAGCGCGCCCGCCACGGAGAGCGACGTTCCGATCGACACCGGCGACTTCGAGCGCACCCCAGTGAGTGCGGGCGCGGACGAGGACATCCCGTTCTAGAGGCAGGCAAACGACAATCGAGCTAGGCTGATCTCAGTGGCAAAGCAACGCAGACGACCGGTGCGCCGGCGCGATCGCAAGGGTGGGCCGACTTCGACCCGCCGGAAGTCGTGCCCGTACTGCCGGGACAAGATCGAGCAGGTGGACTACAAGGACGTGTCCATGCTGCGTCGGTTCATCTCCGACCGCGGCAAGATTCGCTCGCGACGGATCACCGGCGCGTGCCGTCGCCACCAGAGCCAGGTGGCCCGTGCGGTGAAGCGGGCCCGTGAGCTGGCGCTGCTGCCGTATGTGGCCGAAGGCAGCGGCGATCATCGTGGTGGTCGCGGGGACCGCGACCGCGACCGCGACCGGTAGACGAGGGCCGATTCGATGCCGCAGGCGATCCTGCTCCAGGATGTCGACGCGCTCGGCGAGCGGGGGACGGTCGTGGACGTGTCGGCCGGATATCTGCGCAACTACCTACAGCCCCGCAAGCTCGCCGAGCCGGCCACCGATACGTCGATTCGGGTCGCGCTACGCCGCCAGGAGGACGCCGAACGTGCCGTGCGCGAGGCGGAGGAGCGCTCGCGGGAGAGCGCCGCGGTACTCGGACGTACGGTGCTGACGATCCCCCAGCAGGCGGGCGACGACGGGCGACTGTTCGGATCGGTGACGACGCAGGATGTCGCCGACGCGATCCGTGACGCGCGGGGGATTCGAATCGATCGCCGCAAGATCCATCTGGAAGAGCCGATCCGCAACGTCGGGACGTACATGGTGGTGGTCGAGGTCGCCGACGAGGTGACGGCGGCGGTCAAGACCATGGTCGTGGCCGCTTAGTGGTTCGCTTCCCAAGTGCGTGATGACCGCCGGCGGAAGGGGCGGCTCGGCCCGGCGGCTCGGCGATCACGTCGTGGTGCCCACGCGGCTTTTCGATGCCTACATGTTCGACCTCGACGGCACGCTGTACCTGGGCGGGGATCTCCTGCCCGGGGCGCGGCGGCTGCTCGACGCGCTGCGGACGAAGGGCCGCGTCGTCCGCTTTCTCTCCAACAATCCAACCCGGGACCGCCAGGCGTATGTGGACAAGCTGAACGACCTGGGGATCGCCGCCGATCTCGACGACGTGGTCAACACGGTAGTGACCATGGTCCAGTGGCTGCGCACCCACCACCGCGAGGCGGTCGTGTTTCCGATCGCCGAGGCCCCACTCGTCCAGGCGCTGGACGAGGGCGGGATCGCCATGTCGGACGACCCTGCCGAGATCGACATCGTCGTCGCCAGCTACGACAGGGGCTTTGACTACCGCAAGCTGCAGGTGGCCTTCGACGCCATCTGGTTTCACAAGCGCGCCATCCTGGTCGCCACCAACCCCGACCCGTTCTGCCCGCTCGATGGCGGGCGCGGTGAGCCCGACGCAGCCGCCGTCACTGCGGCCATCCAGGCGTGCACCGGCACCGCGCTCCACGCCAACGCCGGCAAGCCCGATCCGATCATGGCGGCCGCCGCGGTTGCGGGACTGGACGTGGAGCTGACCGATTGCGCGATGATCGGCGACCGTCTGTCGACCGACATTCGGATGGCGCTGGACACCGGCATGGCGTCGGTGCTCGTGCTCACCGGAGAGACCACGGTGGCCGATCTCAAGAAGCTCGAGCCGGCCGACACTCCGGAGTACGTGCTGGACCGCGTCGACCGGCTGCTGCCACCGGCGGTGTGGGACGAGCTCGGCTGGGACGACGAGGACAGCTAGGTGGCCCCGTTGGCAGATACGACGACGAAGTGCTTGCACTGAGGTGAGCCCTCGCCGGTGTTGATGATCAGCAGCGTCCCTGAGACGGCGCCACCGGGTGTGCCGTGAGATTGGCTGAGATCCGCTCCTTGGTGCGAGTGGCACGTCCTCCCGCGCCGTATGGCGTGTCCGCGCTGGCGCGTTGTCACAGCATCGAGGATCTGGCGCGTCTGGCGCGGCGGCGACTGCCGACGGGCGCACTGGCGTACCTCGAGAACGGCGGCGAGGGGGAGTACACGCTACGGCGCAACCGGGCGGCGTTTCACCGGCTGGAGATCATGCCGCGCGTCCTTCAGGACGTGAGCCGCCTGGACACCAGCGTGACCGTGCTCGGCAGTCACGTGCCGTTACCAATCGCACTGGCGCCGGCGGGAGGCGTCCGCATGTTTCACCACGAGGGCGAGCTGGCGGTCGCCCGCGCCGCCGCCCAGGCCGGGATCCCTTATGGAATCTCGACGGTGGGGACGCAGTCCGTGGAGGCGGTTGCCGCCCAGACCCGCTCACCGTTGTGGTTCCAGCTTTACCTCTGGGGTGATCGCAGCGAGGCCAAGGAGGTGGTCGCCCGCGCCCGCGCCGCCGGGTTCCGCGCGCTGCTGTTGACTGTCGACACGACCGTCCGTTCCAAGCGCGAGCGCGAGTTGCGCGCCGGTCTGAGCCTGCCCACGCCGCACCTCGACCTCCGGACGGTCGCCGACGGAGCCCTGCACCCTCGGTGGGCGTGGCATTTCCTGACCTCCGAGACGATCGGGTTTCCCAACGTCAGCCCTTCGGCGGCGGCGTCGCGCGACCGACTCGAGCACATGTTCGACGGCACCGTGTCCTGGGCGGACCTGGACTGGATCCGGGACGCCTGGGAAGGCCCGGTCGCGCTCAAGGGGATCCTGAACGCCGACGATGCGCGGCGGGCGGCGGCGGAGGGGCTGGATGCGATCGTCGTCTCAAATCACGGCGGCCGTCAGCTCGATCATGTGCCGGCCACGCTCGATGTTCTGCCCGAGGTGGTCGACGCCGTCGGAGACCGCCTGGAGGTGCTGTTCGACTCGGGGGTGCGCCGCGGTAGCGATGTCGCCACCGCCCTGGCGCTCGGGGCGCGGGCGGTGCTCGTCGGGCGGGCCCACCTGTACGGCCTCGCCGCGGCCGGCGAGGCGGGGGTCCGCTACGCCATCGACATCCTCGAGCATGAGCTGCGCACCACCATGGCGCTCGCCGGGACCCGCCGCATCGCCGATCTGGATTCCAGCCTGATCCGTGGCCGGCGCCGCCTCGAGCCGGCCGCCGCGCCGGACTGGCTCACGCTCAGCGCCGCGGCGAACCGGGCTCAGCGCCGCGGCGCACGCCGCCAACCGCACGCGGCGCGGCGAAACGACAAACCTCCGCTGCTTGCGGGATGACCCGGGACTTGCCGCCGCCGCCGGACCTATTCTCGATCCCCCTCTCATGAGCGCCGTGCAGAACATCGCCGTCCCGCCCCACAACCTCGAGGCCGAGAAGTCGGTGCTCGGCGCGGTGCTGCTGGACGAGCGGCACCTGCATGCGCTGCTGGTGGAGGAGCAGCTGCGCCCCGAGCACTTCTATCGCGAGCAGCACGGCGCGGTCTACGCGGCGATGCTGGAGCTGTACGAGGGCGACGCAAAGATCGATCACCTGACGGTCGCCGAGAAGCTGCGCCAGCACGGCAAGCTCGACGAGGTGGGCGGCACGGCGGCCGTCGATGAGCTGTCGGGCTGGGTGCCCGCCGCCGGTCACGCCCGTGAGTACGGACGGATCGTCCACGACAACGCCAAGCTGCGGGCGCTGCTCACCACCTCCTATGAGATCCAGGCCAGCGTGCTCTCCCGCGAGGCGCCGGCCCGTGAGCTGGTGGAGCGGGCGGAGCGCTCGGTGCTGGAGGTGGCCACCGACGATCGCCAGAAGAAGATCCGGTCGATCGCCGACATCCTGCACGAGGAGACCGACAAGCTTCACCGGCTGTCGGTGTCCAAGACAGCGTTGACCGGCACCCCGTCGGGATTCAAGGACCTCGACGAGAAGACCGGCGGCTTCCAGCCCGGCAACCTGATCGTGCTCGCCGCCCGCCCGTCGATGGGCAAGTCGGCGCTGGTGGCCAACATCGCCGAGAACGCGGTGCTCGCTGGTCACGCCGTTGCCCTGTTCTCCCTGGAGATGTCCGAATCCGAGCTCGCCCAGCGGTTTGTCGCCTCCCAGGCGCGGATCAAGGGCGAGGACCTGCGGCGCGGGCGGGTGGCCGAGCAGCGATGGCCGAAGATCCTGGAGGCCTGCCAGCGACTGGCGCAGGCGCCCCTGTTCGTCGACGACTCGGCCGACACCGGCGTGCTGGAGGTCCGGGCCAAGTCCCGGCGGCTGCACGCTCAGGTCGAGGACGGCCTGGGGCTGATCATCATCGATTACCTGCAGCTGATGCGCCACGAGGGCAGAATCGAGAGCCGGGTGGAGCAGGTGGGGCAGATCAGTCGCGGGCTCAAGGGGCTGGCCCGGGAGCTCGACGTGCCGGTGATCGCCCTGTCCCAGCTCAGCCGCGCGGTGGAGCAGCGGGGCGGCGAGAAGAAGCCGATCCTGTCTGACCTTCGCGAATCGGGTCAGATTGAGCAGGACTCGGACCTGGTGATGTTCATCTACCGCGAGGAGTACTACGAACGGGAATCCGAGCGCCCCGGCGAGGCCGACATCATCATCGCCAAGCACCGCAACGGGCCGGTCGGTGACGTGGTGCTGACCTTCCAGAAGGAGTACCCGAAGTTCATGAACTACGCCGGCGAGCGGTTCGCGGCATGAAACGGGAACGCGGCCCGGCACCGCGTGGACGATGAGCGACGCCTGTCCGTTTGCGCTCTGTGACGGGTCGGGCTTCCGCTACGACGACGCCACCAACACCGCGTATGACTGCTCCTGTCGACCCCAGCGCGTCGCGCGGGCACGCGCTCGCAACCTGTCGGCAGTCATCCCGCGCCGCTACCGCGACGTGTCGTTCGAGCGCCCGCCGGTGACCGACATCGACCCCCCGATCGTCGCCGCCACCCGGCGCTACGCCGCGACGATCGAGGCGCAGCTGGACGGCGGCCGGGGCCTGTGGTTCATGGGGCCTCCGGGCACCGGGAAGACCACCCTGGCGATGCTGGTCTCCCGAGCCGCGTCCGATGCCGGACGGACGGTGGCGATCTATTCGCTGCCGCGTCTGTTGAACGAGATTCGCGACACGCATCGCGCCGATCGCTCCCACATCGACCTGCTCAACCGCCTGACGCAGGTGGATCTCCTTCACATCGACGATGTCGGCGCCGAGCGCTCCACCGACTGGGTGCTCGAGGAGCTCTACTCGATCGTCAACGCCCGCTACGAGGAGAGGCGCTCGATCGTGATCACCACGAACATCCTCGATCGGGAGGCGCTGTGCGGGCAGATCAGCGCCCGCACGGTGTCCCGGCTGACCGAGATGTGCGACGAGCTCCCACTCCTCGGTCACGACCACCGGATGGATCTGCGGACGGCGTAGCCGCGGCCGCCGCCGGCGGCGACGCCGGACCCGGCCCGCCTAGACTGATGCGGCGATGTCCGGAATCGTCGTCGTCGGCGCCCAATGGGGCGATGAAGGAAAAGGGAAGGTCACCGACATGCTCGCCGAGCGTGCCGATGCGATCGTGCGCTTTCAGGGGGGCAACAACGCCGGGCACACGATCGTCCGCAACGGCCAGACGTGGAAGCTGCACCTGATGCCTTCGGGAATCCTCCATCCCGGGAAGCTGTGCGTGATCGGCAACGGGGTCGTGATCGACCCCAAGGTGCTGACCGACGAGCTCGACGAGCTGCGCCGCCGCGGCGTGGAGACCAGCGCCCTCCGGATCTCGGCCAACGCTCACCTGATCATGCCCTACCACATGATGCTCGACCACGCTGGCGAGGCCAAGCTCGGCAAGCTGGAGATCGGCACCACGCGGCGCGGGATCGGCCCCTGCTATGCCGACAAGGCGGCCCGCCTGGGGATCCGCGTCCAGGACCTGCTGGACGAGAAGATCCTCAAGAAGAAGATCGTCGCCGCGCTCGATCCCAAGCGCCTGTCACTGCGGCCCTTCCAGAGGGACCCCCGGCTGGATCTGCAGTCGATGACCGACGAGTACCTGACCTACGGCCACGTACTGGAGCCCTACATCGCCGACACCTCGCGGTTGGTCCTGGCCTGCCTGGATCGTGACGAGATGGTCGTCTTCGAGGGCGCCCAGGGAGCGCTGCTCGACATCGATCACGGCACCTATCCATTCGTGACCTCCTCCAATCCGGTCGCCGGCGCGGCCTGCATCGGCGCCGGCGTCGGCCCCAAGGACATCGACGAGGTGTGGGGCGTGGCCAAGGCGTACGTCACCCGGGTCGGGGCGGGTCCGTTCCCGACCGAGCTCGACGGACCCTTGGCCGACGAGATCCGCGAGCGAGGCGGCGAGTATGGAACCACCACCGGCCGGTCGCGCCGGGTCGGCTGGATGGATCTGGTGGCGCTGCGCTACGCCGCTCGCCTGAACTCGCTGAGTGCTCTGGCAATCACCAAGCTCGACGTGCTGGCGGGCCTCGAGCCGATTCGGGCCTGCGTGCGCTACCGGGGGGCGGAGGGAGCCGAGTTCGACTACTTCCCGTATCACCAGACGGTCCTGCACCATGCCGCCGGCGAGTACGTGGAGATGGCCGGGTTCGGCGAGGATCTCAGCCGGTGCCGGAGCGAGGAGGAGTTGCCCGAGAACGCGCGCGAGTATCTGCGCTTCGTGTCGGAGTTCGTCGGGGTGCCGATCGCCCTGATCGGCGTGGGGCCGGGACGCGAGCAGGTGATCTGGACCGCCGCTAGCGACGGGATGGCGGGCAGCGCCGGCCACGCCCGGGTTGGCGGCTGACGACGCCCGGGTTGGCGGCTGACGACGCCCGGGTTGGCGGCTGACCGACCGGCCCCGGTCGGGCGGCTGCCATCACTGCCAGCGCTCGAGCAGATCGTTGTCGGCGACCCGGCGCACCACCCGGCCCGGCACCCCCATCACCACCGCCCGCTCGGGCACGTCGGCGGTGACGACCGCGCCGGCGGCGATGAACGCCTCCTCGCCGATCACGACGCCCGGCGTGAGGACGACGCCTCCACCGATCCGGCAACGCCGCCTCAGCACCGCCCCGCGCAGCGGCTGTCCGGGCCCGTGGCGTCCCATCGCGTCGTCGTTGGTCATCACCACGCCGGGGCCGATGAACACGTCGTCCTCCACGACCGTCATGGCGGTCACGTAGACGAGCGTCTGGATCGAGACGCGCGCGCCGACCCGGGTGTCGAAGTCGATCGTCGAGCCGCGCCCGAGCACCGATCGCTCGCCGAGCACCGATCGCTCGCGCACCTGAGTGTGGTCGCCGACGATCGCCGCGCGTCCGACCTGCGCCCCCGCGTAGACGACGGCGCCGGCGCAGATGGTGGCATCGTCCTCCACGACGAGTGGCCCCAGCGAGCCCGCCGCGCTCGATCCCGGCCGCAGACGGGGATGCTTGCCCACCACGGCGCCGTCCTCGACGAGGCAGCGCTCACCGATCACCGCGCCGGCGTGGACGACGGCGCCGGCGTCGACCCGGCTGCCGGCGGAGATCACCGCGCCGGCGTGCACGACCGCCCCCGGCCCGAGCACGACGTCGGACGCGAGCCGCGCGGCGGGCGCCACGTAGGCTCCGTCGTCGCGCGCCCGGGGCCGCTCAGCCGCCATCTACCACGACGCGTCGGCGGCCGGCATCGAGCGAGTGCTGGAGCGCCTCCAGCACCCGGACCACCCGCAGTCCGTCGGCACCGTCCGAGCACGGGCTCGCACCGCTGCGGACGCAGTCGATGAAGTGCTCGCATTCGATCCGCAGCGGCTCGTGGTTGGGAACCCGCGGCGAGAACACGTCGCCGCTGCGGGTTATGTACTCGCCGTAGGTCCGCGAATCCTCGTCGAATCCCTTGTCGTACACGGTCAGCTTGCGCTCCAGCTCCATGTCGTCGAACGTCGCCATCCGGCGGGAGCCGACGACGGTGAATCGTCGTTCCTTGTGCGGGTCAAGCCACGATAGGTGCAGATGCGCGGTCAGCCCCGACTGGAAGCGCAGAAAACAGAACACCACGTCCTCGACGCCGGCGCGGACGTAGGATTCGCCGTGGGCGACGACCTCGGTCGGTTCTTCGTCGGCGAGGTGCAGGACGACCGACACGTCGTGCGCGCCGAGGCTCCAGAGGGCGTTCTCGTCGGCCCGCAGCTTGCCCAGGTTCAGCCGGTTGCCGTAGATGTAGAAGATCTGATCGCCGAGCTCGCCAGAGTCGGTGAGTTCCTTGAGCTGGCGCACGCCGGGGTGATACTCAAGCAGGTGGCCCACCATCAGCAGCCGGTCCGCGGCGGCAGCGGCGGCCACGGCGCGCTCCGCCTCCGCCGCGGACTGGGCCAGCGGCTTCTCGACGAAGCAGTGCTTGCCCGCGTCCAGCACCTGCACGGCCAGCTCGGCGTGGGTCCGAACGGGCGTCGCCAGGGCGACCGCGTCCAGAGCCGGGTCGGCGAGCAGCTCGCCGAGGTCGGCGGCGGGCCGGGCGGCCGGGAACGACCGTCTACCCCGCTCTCGCGCCGCCGCGTCGGCGTCGCACAGGTAGGCGACCTCGCACCCCGGAATCGCGGCAAAGTTCCGCGCCAGGTTGGGCCCCCAGTACCCGAGTCCGACAACTCCCACCGACACCTTGGGCTCGCTCATCGACGCCACGCTCTCACCGGGGCAGCAGTCTAAGCGCTTGCACGACGCGTGCGCCGGCGCGACCGTCGCCGTAGACCGGCGGCCCGGCGACCGGGCGCTCCGCCCCCAGGGCGACCAGCACCCGGTCCAGATCGAGATCGACGAGCACGTTCCAGCCCAGCTCCACGGTCTCCGTCCACTCGGTGTTGGCGCGCAGGGTGATGCACGGGACCTGCGCCAGATATGCCTCCTTCTGCAGGCCCCCGGAGTCGGTGACCACCGCGCGCGCGTTGCACAGCAGCGCGGTGAGCTCGAAGTAGCCCAGCGGCTCGGTCACCGTCACCCCCGGCGCGTGGCGGAGATGCTCAAGCAGCCCGGCGTCGCGCAGGCGAGCCGCGGTGCGGGGATGCAGCGTCAGCAACACCGGAAGCGCCACCCCGGCCGCCCCGGTCAGCAGGTCGACCAGGCGCCGCAGCCGATCCGGGTCATCGACGTTGCCGGCACGGTGGGCGGTGGTGAGCAGGTACTCACCGGGGGCCAGGCCATGGCGCTCCACCAGGTCCCGCCGCTCCCGCGCCCGTGGCTGGATCGCCAGCGCGATGTCGACCATCACGTCGCCGACCAGCTCGGTCCGGCCGGCGACCGATTCGCGCGCCAGGTTGGCCATCGCCGTCTCGGTGGAGCACAGCAGCAGCGAGCTGGCGTGGTCCACCAGCACCCGGTTGAGCTCCTCGGGCATCGAGCGATCGAACGAGCGCATTCCCGCCTCCACGTGGACCACCCGCAGCCCGGCCTGAACGCCGGCGAGGGCGCCGGCCAGCGTGGTGTTGGTGTCGCCGTAGACGAGCACCACATCCGGCGCAACCGCCTCCAGGACGGGCTCGAGCGCTCCCAGCATCCGCGAGGTCTGGGAGCTCGCCGAGCCCAACGCGATCCCCAGCTCGTGGTCGGGAGCGGGCAGGCCGAGCTCGGCGAAGAACACGGCCGACAGGCGATCGTCGAAGTGCTGGCCGGTATGCACCAGGACCTCGTCGTGCGCGCGCCGCAACGCCGGCGAGACTGCCGCGGCCTTGATGAACTGCGGACGGTTGCCGATCACGGTGAGAACCTTCAACGGCGGCCTTGCACCCGATCGGCAGACGTCGCTCAGGAACGAAGCTCGGCCCGGATGCGCTCAGTCGCGGCCACCTGCGCTCGCTCGCTCACCGGGCGCGCTGCGTCGAAGCGGTGGTCGTCGATCTGCGCCACCGGCTGTACCTCGCGGGTGGTCGAGGCCAGGAACACCTCGTCAGCGGCATACAGCTGGTCCAGCGTGCACGCCTGCTCGTGCGCTCCCGCGACCTCGATCAGCAGCGCCCTCGTGATCGAGGCCAGGATGTGGTCGTCAAGCGGCGGCGTGAGCAGCTGCCCCGCCTGCACCCAGAAGATCGAGCTCGTCGGCGCCTCCAGCACCCGGCCGTGGGGCGTGACCAGCAACGCTTCATCGAAGCCCTGCTCCTGCGCGAGCCGGGTGGCGAGCATGTTGGCCCCGTAGGAGAGGGACTTGATGCCGTCGAGGATCCGCGTCGGCGAGTAGGTGACCGACATCAGCCGGACCTGCTCCTCATCGTGACCGAGCGGCTCGGTCATCAGCAACCGCCGGCCCCCGCGGGTCATGATGATCCGCAGGCACTGATGATCGGGACCCGTCCCGGCTCGGGCGAGCAGACGGTGGGCGTCAGCGCGGACCGCCTCCAGATCGACCGGCAGGCGAAGATTGGTCGCCGAACGGTTCAGGCGGGCCAGGTGCGCCTCGAACGCGTAGGGCAGCCCGTCATAGACACGAATCACCTCGAACACGCCGTCGCCGCGGACCAGGCCGTCGTCGGTGGCCGGGATCGTCGCCTCGGCGACCGGCATGATGTCACCGTCCAGCGAAGCCAGCGATTCGGCGCCGACCGGTCTCATCGCTTCGTCCGCGCCACCCACTCCGGCCGCGTCCACACCTCCGCCAGGCGGATGATCGTCGCCGCTGCCGCGGCCATGTCGTGCAGGGACGCCCACTCGCGCACCGAGTGATATTCGTGGCCGCCGGTGAAGATGTTCGGGGTCGGCAGGCCCATCTCGCTCAGCCGCGAGCCGTCGGTGCCACCGCGGATCGGGATCCGCACCGGCGTGATCCCCTCGGCCGAGATGGCTGCTTCGGCGGCGTCGACGATGTAGCCCACCGGCTCGAGGTACTGGCGCATGTTGCGGTACTGCCGGCGCGCGGCAAAATCGAGCTCGGCGCCCGGAGCCCGGCTCACCACTCCTCGCGCCGTCCGCTCCAGCAGCGCCACGTGCCCTTCCAGCGCCGCCTCGTCGAAATCACGGACGATCGCCCGGAAGGTGGCCTGCGCGGCGGTTCCCTGCAGCACCGTCGGGTGGATGAAGCCCTCCCGGCCAGACGTAGTGTCCGGGGTGAGGCGGTCCGACGGAAGCTCGGCCAGGATCTCGGCGGCGAGCCGCAGCGCGCTCACCAGCTTGCCCGTGGCCTGGCCGGGGTGCACGTCGACGCCGCGGATGGTCACTCGCACCTCGTAGGCCGAGAAGGTCTCGTCCTGTACCTCGCCGAGCTCCGATCCGTCCATGGTGTAGGCACACGTGGCGCCAAAGCGTTCGATGTCGAACAGGGTGGCACCCTCGCCGATCTCCTCGTCAGGGGTGAACCCAACTCGCAGGGTCGGGCGGGCAAGCTCGGGATGTACGGCCAGGTGAGCGACCGCAGCCATGATCTCGGCGACGCCCGCCTTGTCGTCGGCCCCGAGCAGCGTGTCCCCGCTGGCGGTGATGAGGTCGTGCCCGCGCTTGGTCGCCAGCTCGGGAATCCCGGCTGGGTCCAGCCGGGTCCCAGCCCGCGGAAGGCTGATCACGCCGCCGGCGTAGTCGCGATGGACGATGGGCCGGACTCCGGCGCCGGGCGCCTCGGGTGTGGTGTCCATGTGAGCGATCAACCCGATCACCGGCCCGTCGCCGCCGTCCCCGGGGAGGGTCGCGGTCACGTAGCCGTTGCCGTCGAGCTGCGCATCGGACAGACCGGCCTCGGTGAGCTCGCCCACCAGCAGGCGCGCCAGATCCAGCTGGCCGGGCGTGCTCGGGGAACGGGTCCGATCGGGCTGAGATTGGGTGTCGACACCCACGTAGCGCTCGAAGCGGTGAAGGACGTCGGAGGCGAGCGCGGCAGCCAGCTCGGAGGTGTAGGCGGACGGCATCTGAACGCAGCAGTATTCCAGCCGGGCGCCGGGTCTCGTGTCGGCGGGCCGGCGCATCGGCTTGCCTGCACGCACAACTGGGTAATCACAGTGCGTGGACACGCCGAAGTTGCAATGGAGCGAGGCCGAGGTTCGCGACGGTGTGCTCACCGTGCAGATCGCCGGCGAGCGCCCGAAGGGGTGGGATGAGGTGTTCGAGCGCACCGTGGTGCTGCTGCACGGAGGCGACTGGGATGAGGTCGAGCTCGAGGCGGGCAAGGTCCGCGTGAGTGGACTTCGCCACGGCGACGAGGAGACCCTCCACCACTTCCTGGAGGGGGTGATGCAACAGGCCAACGCCTCCCACCCCGAAGTCGGCGACGACGAGCCCAACCAGCACGAAGACGAGGAGTCGCCGACCGATGATTCCGAGGACGATGCCGACACGGGGATGACTGACCGTTTCCGGGAGCTTGGCGCGGATTGACGACCGCATTCTCGGGACCGGCTCCCGTCCGCGGACGGCGGCTGCGGCGCTCTGACTGCTCGAGCCCCGGGTTACGCCGGACCCGCCGGGGTCGGGGTTTCAGCTATCTCGACGAGCGCGGTGAGCGACTCGACGATGCCGACGATCTACTTCGGATCAAGGCGCTGGCGATCCCGCCGGCGTGGCGGGATGTCTGGATCTGCCCGGATCCGCTGGGTCATCTGCAGGCGACCGGAATCGACGCGGCGGGACGCAAGCAGTATCTGTACCACTTGCGCTGGCGCGAGCTGCGCGATCGCCAGAAGTTCGAGCACATGGTCGACTTCGCTCATGTGCTCCCGCGCCTGCGCCGGCGAGTGCGGACCGAATTGCGCCGCAGCGACGAGCTTGACCGGACGCGCGTGCTGGCCTGCGCGATTCGTCTGCTCGACGTCGGCGTGTTCCGGATCGGCAGTGAGGAGTACGCCGACGAGGAGGGCGGAGTCGGGCTGGCGACGGTGATGCGGCAGAGGGACGACGCTGGCAGGATGTCCGCTCCGAGCAGATCAGCGACTACCTCAAGGCCCTGATCGGCGACGAGTACAGCGCCAAGGACTTTCGTACCTGGAACGCCACCGCGGTGGCCCGCCGTGCCTACATCGACCCGCGCGTGATCGATCGCTACCAGTCGGGCTGGACGATCGGAGGCGAGCTTGACCGGATCGGGTCGCTCGCCGGACCCGACGATGGTCGACGCGCCAGGCTCGAGCGAGCGGTGCTCGACCTCCTCCATGACGACCACCACTCAGACGCCGTAGAGCGCACCGCCGCCTAGGCCCGCCTTCAGTCGCGCCCACACCGGCGGCCGTCCGAAACGACCGGGCAGCATGGGTCACATCACGCAGCCCAGATCAGTAGGCTCGTGTCAGCGTGCAGAACCAGCTTCGGGTGGATGTGAATAGAAACGGCAGCGTCGCCGTGGTCGCCGTAGGCGGCGAGCTCGACCTCGCCTCCGGGCCCGAGCTCGAATCCGAGCTGGATCAGATCACGGGGCCCGACACCCAGCTGGTGGTGGTCGACCTGCGGGAGCTCGGCTTCATGGACTCCACCGGACTCAGCATCCTGGTGCGCGCGCACCAGCGGCTGGCGAGCCAGGGATGCGAGCTGGCGCTGGCAAAGGGCTCGCAGCAGGTGCAGCGCCTCCTCGACCTGACCGGCGTCGCTCAGCGCCTCCGGCTGGTCGACGCGCCGGAGGAACTGCTCGACCGCCACTAGCGGCGGTGATCGATGACCACCACCCGCAGCCGCTCGGCATCGTCTACCTCCTCCACCGTGACCTGATCGGAGAGCAGGATGAGCGGCGAAGCCGGGTGATCGCTCGCCCTGACCTCGAGCCGAGAACCGGTGCCCTTGCGAAACGGGCCCACGACGAGCTCCAGGCGCCGGTCTCCAGCCGCCAGGGACGCCTGGATGCGCGCGCCCGCAGCGGCGCTGGCGGCGTGCGCCGCCAGCGTGTCGGTGATCAGATAGACGTCGGAGAAACGATCCAGCGAGAAGTGCGCGGTGGCCGCCAGGGTCCGCGCCAGTCGGCCGAGCACGCCCGGCAGCAAGGTCACGGGTGATAGCGAGACCGCGACCGCGTCCGCCGTCGTCGCCATCTCCAAGTCGGGCGCCGCCACCGGCGGCACCGCGAACAGCCTCCGTCCATCGCGCCGCGCCGCGAAATCCATCTCCACCTCGGTGCCGCCCGAGGCCGCCGGTGTGAACCGCACGCTCTCGGTGAGGGCGCGGATGACCGACATCCCGATCCCCTGACTGTCGTCGCCG
The DNA here is from genome assembly GCA_963787595.1 of uncultured Actinomycetota bacterium. Lineage (GTDB taxonomy): Bacteria > Actinomycetota > Thermoleophilia > Solirubrobacterales > Solirubrobacteraceae > Palsa-465. Next base: position 452,771 of record CAWBDE010000005.1, on the reverse strand, counting down.
GCTCCCGGCGCCGCCGGCATGCCGACACCGTGATCGGACACCGTCACCCGGAAGCGCCCGTCGACCACGAACAGCCCGACCTCCATCGGCCCCGGATCGCCCTGGTAGGCGTGGAGCACCACGTTGTTGCACGCCTCGCTGACCGAGGTCTTCAGGTCGTCAAGTAGCTCTGGGTCGATCGCCAAGAGCTCGGCGACACCGCTGAGCATGCCCCGCACGATGGTCAGAGTCTGAGGCCGGCTTTCGAGCGCCAGGCGCACGGTGGAGCTCTCGGTGTTCACCTCGATACCGAGGTGATTTCCGGGCGCGCACGCCGGCAAACGAGCATGCGCCGCCGCCAGTCGCTTTAGTGGCGCACTTCGCGTCAGGCCTCGGTGATCTCGGCCAGATGCGTGACGGCGCGGCGGAGTATCCGCGAGACCTGCATCTGGGAGACCCCAATCCGCTCGGCGATCTGGGTCTGCGTCATGTCGTGCACGAACCGGAGCGTGAGTACCTCGCGCTCCCGACCGGGCAGCTGCCGCGCCGCGACGGCGATGGTGACTCGGTCGTCGGCGAGCCGGAGCCCCGGATCATCGTCTCCGAACGAATCGACGAGCGTCCCGCTCTCGCCCTCCCCGTCGTCGTAGGGCGCGTCCAGGGACGAGGCATGGTGGGCGCGGGACGTCTCCAGGGCGTAGAGAACGTCTTCGATGCTCAGCTCCAGATAGGTCGCGAGCTCGTTGACGGTCGGCGCCCGATTGAAGCGAGCACTCAGCAGGTGAGACGCCTCCTCCACCTTGACCGCCCGCTCCTGAGCCCCCCGCGGCACGTGCACCGCCCAGCCGAGATCCCGGAAGTAGCGCTTGAGCTCGCCGAGGATGGTCGGTACCGCAAACGACGAAAACGCGGTGCCGCGGCCGGCGTCGAACCGATCGATCGCCTTGACCAGCCCGAGGCTGGCCACCTGCAGCAGATCGTCGAACGGCTCGCGCGCTCCGTTGTAACGCCGCGCCAGCTTCCGAGCCAGCGGCAAGAACCGCGCCACCAGCTCGTCGCGAGCCTGCCGGTCCCCCTCCTGGTGCCAGCGGCGAAACAGGATTTCATTCGGAACGTGACCGGCGGCGAGGTCAGAGCCCCGGTGCGACTGCGTGGTGGCGGTGGTGGCTGAGCTCATGACTTCAGGCCGTACCCGCTTTGCGCAGATCCAATCATCTTCGTGATGTCTGGCCACCGCGGAGCGGCCATCAGCTCGCGGGTCGGCGAGGCCACCGCGGAGCGGCGATGCACCCCTGGGGTGGGCACGGACAGCGGTTAGCCTGAGCTACCTGCGCCTTCCCCGTCTGCTTCCTGACCTCTCCCCGTTTCGTGACAGCCGCGAGCTACGGCTGGTCGTCGGCGGCGAGTTCGTGGCCAACCTGGGCGCCCAGGCCACGCTGGTGGCGCTCCCGTTCCAGCTGTACGTGCTCACCCGCTCGGCCCTGCTGGTCGGGTTGCTGGGGGCCGTCGAGCTGGCGCCGCTGATCACGATGTCGCTGCTCGGCGGCGCCATCGCCGACCGCATGGATCGCAGGCGACTGCTGCTCGGAGTCCAGGCCGGCGTCCTCTTCGCCGCCGGGGGTCTCGCGGCGGCGGCCTTCGCCGGCCACCCCACGGTGATCGTCCTGTATGCGTTGGGCGGCCTACTCGCCGGCTGCAACGCGCTCCAGAACGTCGCCTTCACGGCGACGGTTCCCAACCTGATCGATCGCGAGCGGCTCCCTCGGGCGTTGGCGGTCAACTACGGCCTGTTCGCGCTGACCATGGTGCTCGGCCCCGGCTTGGGTGGCCTGCTGATCGGCGCCCTCGGCGTCCAGGCCGCCTACACGGTGAACGCCGCCTGCTGTCTCGCCGTGGTGTTGACGGTGCTCCCGATATCCCCCCAGCGACCCGCCCCCCACATCCGCCACGACCGCGTGCTGCGCTCGATCGCCGAGGGCCTGCGCTACGTGCGCGGCAACCGGGCGCTCATCGGCTCGTTCGCCATCGATCTGGTGGCGATGACGTTCGGCATGCCGCGGGCGCTGTTCGCCGTGCTCGCCGTCAGCGTCTACCACGCCGGCGCTGCCGGCACCGGCGTTCTCTATGCCTCGGTGTCGGCTGGAGCGACGGTCGCCGCGCTGCTCACCGGCTGGCTCAATCACGCCCGGCGCCTGGGCCGGATCGTCATCTGGGCGGTGATCGTCTGGGGAGCGGCGATCGCAGCCACCGGACTGATGGGCTCGCTGTGGCTGGCGGCGGCAATGCTCGCCGTCGCCGGCGCGGCGGACTCGATCAGCGCGGTGTGCCGATCCACGATCAACCAGACCGTCACCCCGGACCACATGCGCGGACGGATGTCGGCGGTCTTCTCACTCGTCGTCACCGGCGGTCCGCGGTTGGGCGACATCGAATCGGGCACCGTGGCCGGCGCCGCCGGCGTTCGCTTCTCGGTCGTCTCCGGCGGGCTGCTGTGCCTGCTCGGGGTGGTCGGAATCGTGATCGGGTTCCCGCAGCTGGCCAGGTACGACGCGGCCGATTACCGGCGGGCGCCGGCGGGCGAGCCCGTCGCCGGAGCGCCCGCGACCGGAACCGATCTCGCACACGTTGTTGAGCTAAGCTAAACGGTTCGTATGGCTCGCTCCCGTCTCAGCTTGGACGATCGTGGCTACTTCGACGATCGCTCGGTGATCAGGCACGTCATGCGAGAGCGCGCGCTCGCCCTGTCGGGCCCCCGGGCCCTGCTCATGCAGGCCGCCCATCCCCTGGCCGTCGCCGGCCTGCTCGCGCACTCGGATTCGCTGCAGGAGCCCTACGAGCGTCTCGCTCGCACCGCGAAGGTCCTCAACACCGTCACCTTCGGCCCCCGGTCGGAGGCCGACCGGGTGACGCGCCGGGTCCGGGCGATGCACCGCGCCGTCAGCGGGCGACTCCCCCAGCCGGTCGGACGATATCCCGCCGGGACTCCCTACCGGGCCGACGATCCCGAGCTGCTGCTGTGGATTCTGTACACCCTGGTCGACTCGGCGGCCGTCGTTTACCGCACCTACGTCGGGCGCCTCAGCCGCTGGCAACGGACCAGGCTGTGGGAGGACTATCGGGTGGTCGGGAGGCTGTTCGGCCTACAGCCGACGCAGATGCCGGCCACGCTGGCGGAGCTGGACGACTACGGACACCAGATGCTGTCCGGGGACGACATCCATGTTGGGGATTGGGCCCGGCGCCGCGCCCGCAAGATCGTGCTCGAGCCGCCGGTCTCGGCGCTGCAGCGACCACTGCTGGAGACCGTCAACTTCATCACGATCGCGTTGCTCCCGGACCGGATTCGCTCCGAGTACGCCTTCGTCCCGCTGCCGCCGGTGGCGGTTCGCAAAGCGATGGTGGGCGCCGGCGCGCTGTACGTGCGCCGCGGCGTGCTGCCGGTGCTGCCGGCGCACATCCGGCAGGTACCGGCAGCCCGGCAGGCGGCTTGACCCGCGCCGCCAGGCGCGGCGGGCGCCATCGGCGATAGCGTCCCGCTATGACCCGAGTCGCCGTCATCGGCCACGTGGAGTGGGTCGACTTTTTGCGGGTCGACCATCTCCCCGAGCGCGACCAGGTGCAGGCCGCCGAACGAGAAGCCACTCATGCCGGGGGCGGTGCTGTGGTGGCCGCCGCCGTACTGGCGCAGCTCGGCGCCGAGGTCGACTTCTTCTGCGCCCTGGGCCGCGATCGCGACGGCGATGCGACGATCGCCGAGTTGACCGACCGCGGCATCGCGGTGCACGCGCAGCGGCGCGCGGAGGCGACTCGGGGAGTGCTCACGCTGGTGGATCGCGACGGAGAGCGAACCATCCTGACAGTTGGCGAGCGTCTGCAACCGCGCGGGTCCGATGACCTCCCGTGGGACCTGGTGCGACGGGCGGATGGCGTCTATCTCACCGCGGGAGACGCAGGCGCCATCCGCCACGCGCGTGACGCCACGATGCTCGTCGCCAGCCCTCGAATCCGTGAGCGGCTGGACGTAGCGAACGCCCGGTTCGACGCGCTGGTGTTCAGCTCGTCCGACGAGCACGAGGTGCAATGGGCGCGGCGGCTCGAATCACAGACGCGGCTCATGGTCGCCACCCAGGGAGCTCACGGCGGAAGTTGGTGGGGGGAGAGTGAGGGACGTTGGCAGGCGGTGCCGCCGCCCGGGCCGATCCAGGACAGCTACGGGTGCGGTGACTCTTTCGCCGCAGGGTTCACGTTTGGCCTGGCGGCCGGGATGCCGCCGCAGCAGGCCGCCGAGATCGGTGCCCGCTGCGGAGCGGAAATGCTGACGCGAGTGGGTGCGCCGTAGCTCGGCTGGGCCGCCGGTCAACGCCCCTGATCAGCTCCTTCGTCACTGGCATCGGGGATCTCCCTGTCGTCGACCGATCTGCCATCTGCCATCTCTGCCATCTCTGCCATCTGCCATCTCGGCCATCTCTGCCATCTCGGCCATCTCTGCCATCTCTGCCATCTGACGTGAGTTTTGCGCCAAATTCGGGGACCCGGCCCGGATTTGTTGCGTTAACCACACTGAGCGGCAGGCTGGTGACAAATCCGCACGTCACCTCACGATTTTCCACCTTTTCCCGGCCTCGGGGCGGTGGTCGCGGCCGCCGACGGGCCGCGGCCGCGGCGGGGCCGGTTACACGTGTGGAGTGCGGGGTTCCCGTGTCCGGGTTGGTGACCGCTGAGGCGTGGCCGACCACCAAACCCTCCGCCGGAAACGATCGGGTCCGCGCTACACCGCGTGTCCATCCGAATCGAGTGTAGGGTCAGCGGGAGGCTTCGACGGCCGCACGGACGTGGCCGACTGGTCGTTTCTGCCTCCCGCTGCCGCATCGAACCGTGCGTGCGGTTCTCCCGCACACGGCTCTCCGACATCCTTCATCGCGGGGCATGCGCAGTCCCGTAGCGGACCGTTCCGGTGAGGGTGTAGACGCCGAGCCGGTCGAGCCACTCGCTGTTAAAGCGGGTGCCCCAGTTGCGGCCGGAGCGTTTGTGCTTGTTGCTGGCGAGGATCGCGAGGCGTTCGTGGACGTAGCTGTCGATGTGTGAGAACTTCCGGGCGGAGTTCCCGACTCGGAAGTAGTTGCCCCAGCCCCTGATCACCGGGTTGAGGCGCTCGACCACGATCTCCAGCTCGATCCCGGCGTAGCGGCGGTCGGTCAGCTCTCTGATCTTCGCCCGGACGCTTGTCATCGCCCGGGGCGAGGGCCAGCGCTGGAGGTACCACTTGCCACGCCATTTCCAGGACTCCACCTTGCGCAGGTGAAACCCGAGGAAATCGAATCCCTGCTTGCCCTTGGTCAGCTCGACGATCCTGGTCTTCTCCGGGCTCACCCGGAGCCCGGTCTCGGCCAGCACGTTCCGCGCCCGCTGCCAGGCGTCCGTGGCCTGACCGGCGGTGCCGCAGACGACCACGAAGTCGTCTGCGTAGCGGATTAGAGTCCCCGCTCGGAGAGCGTCACCCTGCCACGCCTGATCGAGGCGGTGCAACGCGATGTTCGCCAAAAGCGGGGAGATCGGCGATCCCTGCGGAGTGCCCGCACCGGACACGGTGATCACTCCGCCCTCGAAGATCCCCGCCCGCAGCCAGCACCGCAGCAGCTTCAACATCTGCCGATCGATCACCCGACGGCCGAGATCGGCCATCAGCACGTCGTGATCGATCTCATCGAAGCACGCCTTGATATCGGCATCGAGCACCCAATCGCCGCTCCGGCTGGCTGCGACCCTGATGGCTTCGATCGCCATGTGGGCCGAGCGCTTCGGGCGAAACCCGAAGCTGGGCGCCAAGAAGTCGGCCTCGAACACCGGCTCGAGCACGATCTTCGCGGCGGCCATCACCACCCGGTCTGAAACGGTGGGTATCCCGAGCGGCCGGGTCTGTCCCGGCCGGCCCGGCTTGGGCATATGCACCCGCCGCAGCGGCCGTGGCCGATACCGGCCCGCCCGTAGATCCGCCGCGAGGTCTTCAAGGAACGGTTGCACCCCGGCGGTCTCGACGTCCTGAATGCTGACGCCATCAACCCCGGGAGCACCCTTGTTGGCCCGCACGTCATCCCACGCCCGCCACATCACGTCGCTGCGGGCGACCTTGTCGAACAGGGCATGGAACCGACGCTCGGGATCCTGCTTGGCACTGCGATAGAGCACACGCTGGAGGGCTCGAACGCGGTCCCGGCCACCGGCCGGGCTGACGGAACTAGCCGAACTGCTGGCACTCATCAGCGTCCCTCCCTTCCGTTGATATGCATGGATGAAGCAGGGGCCCTTCGCTCCGGTCGGGTTGTGTTGTCCCGACCATCAGCACTACTACCACCCCCTCCGACTCCCTCTCGGCTATCGGCCACTTCACGGTGCTGCCGCTTATAGGCCGATGCTGCTCCGATCCCCCGCAGGGACCGGGCCGAGGAGGGTCTCCCCAGTTCCCAGGACAACCGTCTGACCGTTCCGCGCCCTATACGCCGGGAGGTTCCTCCGCATCCGCTCCAGGCTCCCAGATGCGTTCCGTGGCCTTCGCCCTGTTCACGCGGGCTCGGCTCCTCCTTGACCGCCCAACCGGGCGGTGAACAATGACGACGCCGCAGGCTTCGCTTAATGCTGCGGACCGGCCAGTTGATCCACCCCGCTTCGCACCCCGCCTCTCGGCGACGCACGGGGGCCTCACTACCGGGGACCCTGGCATCTCCCCGGACCGGACTCACACCGGCAGGCTGCCCTGAGCTTGCAGAACGAATACCCAACCTTCCTTTCCTTTGATTGATTGAGCGCCCGTTCTGTCCTGGGCGCGCGGGAACATGTGTTCGTGTTGAATGAGCCGACGATCCTTCATGCCGACCTGGACGCGTTCTATGCCTCGGTCGAGCAGCGCGACGACCCCTCGCTGCAGGGTCGGCCGGTGATCGTCGGCGGGGGCGTCGTCCTCGCCGCCAGTTACGAGGCCAAGGCGTGCGGCGTGCGGACGGCGATGGGCGGTGCTCGCGCGCGGGCGCTGTGCCCGCGGGCGGCGGTGGTGGCTCCGCGGTTCGCCGCCTACACCGAAGCCAGCCGGGCGGTGTTCGAGGTCTTTGCGCAACTGTCGCCCGTGGTCGAGGCACTGTCGATCGATGAGGCCTTCCTCGACGTCCGTGGGCTGCGTCACATCTCGGGGTCGCCGACGGAGATCGCGATCAGGCTACGGCGCCAGATCCGCGAGGAGGTGGGTCTGCCGATCACCGTCGGCCTCGCCGGCACCAAGTTCCTCGCCAAGGTCGCCAGCGGCGTCGCCAAGCCGGACGGGCTGCTCGTCATTCCCGCCGGCGGTGAGCTCGCCTTCCTGCACCCGCTGCCGGTGGAGCGTCTCTGGGGCGTCGGGCGGGTGACCGCCTCCCGCCTTCACGCCCATGGCCTTCGGTCGGTCGGCGAGGTGGCGCGGCTCGGCGAGCCGGTCCTGATCGAGCTGCTCGGACGTGCCGCCGGGCGGCAGCTGCATGCCCTCTCGCACAACCGGGACCTCCGCCGGGTGCGGCCGCGCCGGCGGCGTCGATCGATCGGCGCGCAGCGCGCCCTGGGGCGCAGGGCCCGCGCTCCCGGGGAGCGCGAAGCATCGCTGCTCGGCCTGATCGATCGCGTGTCCCGCCGGCTGCGGGCCGCGGGACGCGCCTGTCGAACGGTCGTGCTGCGACTCCGCTTCGACGACTACTCGCGCGCTACCCGGTCGCACACGATGGCGCAGGCGACCCAGCGGACGGCGACGCTGCTCAGGGTGGCTCGCGACCTGCTGGCGGCGTGCGACGCGGTGATCGCGAGGCGTGGGCTGACGTTGCTCGGGGTCGCGCTGACCAATCTGTGCGACGCCGCGGCGATCCAGCTGGCCCTCCCGTTCGACCGCGCCGCCGGGCTGGACAGCACCCTGGACGAGCTGCGCAGGCGGTTCGGATCGGGCGTGATCTCGCGGGGAAGGCTGGTGGGACGGGATCAGGATCCATGGATGCCGTTGCTGCCGGACTGATCTGGGCGTGCTTGCGCTCCGCACCGCGGTTGGGGTGGGCTTCAGCCACGCAGGGCGGCCAGGCGCCGGCGCAGAAAACGCGCCTCTGGACCAGCGTCGGTCAGATCGAGCGCGCGCTGGTAGGCGTCCGCAGCCTCCTCGAGTCGGCCCAGGCGGCACAAGAGCTCAGCGCGCGTGGAGTGCAGGTAGCGGTAGTCGCTCAGGCGGTGATCCAGACCGTCGGCGATAGACAGCGCCTGCTCGGGCGCCCCGGCTTGCGCGACGGCGACAGCGCGGTTGAGCTCCACCACCGGCGAGCCCGTGAGCAGCGAGAGCTCTCGGTAGAGGGCGGCGATCTGGGGCCAGTCGACCGGGTCCTCGGTCTGCAGCGCGGCGATCGCGGCCTGCAGCACATAAGGGCCCCGCCCGCGAAGGGCGAGCGCGCGGTCCAGGTCGGCGCGGCCGGCGGCGATCTGACCGCGGTCCCAGAGACGACGATCCTGTTCGGAGAGCCGGACGAGCTCACCGTCGGCGAACCGGGCCCGGCGGCGGGCGTAGTGCAACGTCATCAGCGCCAGCAGCGCGTATGCCTCCGGTTCGTCCGGCATCAGGCCGACGAGGACGCGACCGAGTGACAGCGCCTCGGCGGCGAGGTCGGCGCGGCCCCCGTAGCCCTCGTTGAAGATCAGGTAGATGACCGCCAGCACCGCGGCGAGGCGCTCCGGAAGGAGGGGCGGCGGCGGGACGCTGAACGGGATGCCGGCGAGCTTGATCTTGGCTCGGGCTCGGGACAGCCGCCGCTTCATCGTTTCCGGGGCGACGAGGAAGGCGCGGGCAATCTCGTCGTTGCTCAGGCCGCCGAGCGCCCGGAGGGTGAGCGCCACCTGGGCCTCGCGGGACAACGCGGGATGGCAGCAGGTGAACAGCAGCTCCAGGCGCTCGTCGCCGATCGTCTCGTCGGCGGGATCGGTCAGCTCATCGTCCACCGCTTCGGGCACCTCCAGCATGCGGGTCTTGGTCGCCAAAGTCCGATCGCGCCGGATGCGGTCGATCGCACGGTGACGGGCCGTCGTGATCAGCCAGGCGGCGGGGCTGGCCGGTACCCCGTCGCGGGGCCAGCGTTCGGCCGCCAGGGCGAATGCCTCCTGGGCGGCCTCCTCGGCGCGCTCGAAGTCGCCGAGGATGCCGACCAGAGCGGCGACGACGCGGCCCCACTCGTCGCGGAAGACGCGATCCAGCAACCGCTACATCTCCACCAGTGGACGCACCTCCAGCGAACCACCCATACGGGCCGCGGGCACGCGCGCCGCCAACGCGATGGCGGAGTCGAGGTTGTCCAGCTCGAAGATGTAATAGCCGCCGAACACCTCCTTGGTCTCGGCGAACGGACCGTCCGTGGTCAGCGTATCGCCGTTCTGCGCGCGTACGGTGGTCGCCGTCTCCACCGGAGCGAGCTGCGCCCCATCGACGAATCCGGGCTCATCGCGGATCGCGTAGTACTCCTGGGTGATGGCCTGACGTTCGGACTCGTCCAGTCCCTCCATCGATCCGGGCTTGGTGTAGATGAGCAGGGCGTACTTCACGACTACCTCCCTTGTCGGGCTTGCATTCACTCATCAAGACGGACCGCCGCCGCCGGTGGGGACAGAGAAGCACGAATTTCCGCTCGCGCCGCGGCGGTTCATCCTTGACTCTCTGCTCTCACCACGACTCGGACCTACCGGCGGCGCACGAATAGCCGTGGCCAGTTCTCGGCCGTCGTAGGGTGCTGACGGCGGACGACCCCCCGGGCGGCGGCCTTCAAATCGCGGACTGCCGCTGGAGCGCACCCCCTCGCTTCAGAACAATCCGCCTAGCACTTGTCGATCACATCCAACAGGAGCCGCCATGGAGATCACCCGTAACCGCTCAGACAGCCAGCCCGGCCCGGATAGCCGGTTCTCGGGAGGCGTGTGGCTTGACGAGGTCGCCGTCGCGCCAGCGCCGGCGAGACTTCGAGCCTACATCGTGCACTTCGCCCCCGGCGCAAGGACCGCCTGGCACACTCACCCGCTCGGTCAGGTGATACACGTGACCGAGGGGGTGGCGAGGGTGCAGCGGGACGGAGGTCCGATCGAGACCGTGCGGGCAGGTGGCACGGTGCGCTTCGACCCCGGCGAGCGTCACTGGCACGGTGCGGCGCCGAGGGCGTTCATGACCCACATGGCGATGTATGAGGCCGACGACAACGGAGTCGAGGTGGACTGGGGAGACCTGGTGACCGACGCCGAGTACGGTGAGGGCGATGCTCAGCCTGCGCCCAGTCGAGCCGGATGACGGATCCAGCCTCAGCGAGGTGCTGTCCGATCCCGAGGTGGCGGTACAGCTGCGCCCCCGGGGGGAGAGCGGCCCCTTCTCATTGGCCGAGTGCGCGGCGTTGGCGCGGCGCGACGCCGCCCATTGGATCGCGCATGGCTTCGGCTCCTGGCTGGCCTGGGACGGCGAGACCTGCGTCGGGCGCGCCCTGCTCAAGCACTCGACGATCGGCGGACGGGGCGAGGTGGAGATCGGCTGGGCGGTGGGACGTGCCCACTGGGGCGCCGGCATCGGGACAGCGCTGGGACGTCACGTGCGCGACAGCGCGGCCGACCACGGAATCACGAATGTCATCGCGTTCACCCGGGAGGAGAACCTGGCCTCCCGGCGGGTGATGGAAAAGCTCGGGATGGGCTTCGAGCGCCACTTCGATTACGCCGGTTGGCCGCACGTGCTCTACCGCACCCGCCTCACTGACGGGTGATTCCCGCCGGCATCCTGCTCGCGTTGTGCGCGGCGATCGCCAGCGCGTTCGCGATCGTTCTGCAAGCCTCCGAGGCGGAACGGGCACCCGCCAGCGAGTCCGCCCGTTTTACGCTGCTGGTGCGGCTGTGGCATCGCCCGCGGTGGCTGTTCGGAACCGGCTTGATCGTGCTCGCGTGGCCGCTGCAGGTGATCGCGTTGGCGCTGGCGCCGATCACGGTCGTCCAACCTGTCCTCGCCTCGTCCCAGCTGGTGCTGTTGGCCGCCGCTCGGGTCCGGCTGCACGAAGACGTCGGGCGCGCCGGCGGGCTCGGGGCGCTGGCGATCGTCGCCGGGGTGAGCATCATCGTCGTGACCGCGCCGCGACACTCCAACGCGGAGCCGAGCGCGTTGCGACTGGCGATCCCGATGGCGATCGTCGGGGCGGGCGCGGTGCTGGCCTATCTGATCTGCCGCCTGCGGCCGCCAGGCGGCCTGTTGCTGGTGCTCGGAGCCGGCCTGGCCTACGCCTGGGTGGACTTCGTCAACAAGCTCCTATCCGACGCGTCCTCCACCAGCCACTGGGGTCTCGCCGCAACCTGGCTGGTCCTCATCCTGATAATCGGCGGGTTGGCGTTCCTGCTGGAGAACAGCGCGCTCGCCGAGCGGCCGGCGGTGACGGTGGGGCCGGTGATCGGTGCGATCCAGGACCCGCTACCGGTGCTGATGGCGCTGTGGACGGGCGCCGAGACCTGGAGCTCGGGGCCGGAGGCGATCGCGGCGCTCGCGATCGGCTTGACCCTCGCGACGGCCGGCGCGGCCATGCTCGGCCGCAATCAAGCGGTGGCCAGGATCGCGGCCCGGGCATCGAACGCAGCGGCGCGCTGAGGGGCAGCCCCAGGACCCGCTGCAGAGGGGGGGAGCCAGCGGGCCCTCAGAGCTGCCCCAGCCCCCACTACGAACTTGTTCGAAGCGATCGGCGAACTGGATCACCGTCGGGTCGACAAAAGCGTGCGGTGGACGCGTTTGAGGTCCTCGCCCGCGGGGGCAGGATTGCCGGCAACCACGCCAACCGGCGGGCCGACAGGCCCGCCCCCAAAAAAACAGATCCGGAGGGAACTCGCGATGGCAGCCAAAGGCCGTGCAGAATGGAAAGGCGAGCTGAAGACTGGTACCGGGACGTTCACCGCCGGCGACAGCATCAGCGGTGACTACTCGTTCAAGTCACGCTTCGAGGACGGCCCCGGGGCGAACCCCGAGCAGCTGATCGCGGCAGCGCATGCCGCCTGCTTCTCGATGGCGCTCTCGGCGGCGCTGGCCGACGCGGGGACGCCGGTCGAGTCGGTGCAGACGGACGCGACGGTGACGCTGCGGTTCGTCGACGACGCTCCCACGATCACCCGGATCGAGCTCTCCACGGTCGGCCGAGTGCCCGGGATCGACGCCTCGGCCTTCCGGCAGGCAGCGGAAGGCGCCAAGGTCAACTGCCCGGTGAGCAAGGCGCTGGCCGGGGTGGACGAGATCACGCTGGAGGCGTCGCTGGCCTAGCGGTCCCATGGAGGCGCTGGAATGAGGTCTCGTCTGCAAGCAAGCAACCAAACCGGCAGCCGGGGAGGATCCCCAGGCTCGCTGGCGTAAACCGGAGACGACTCGCGGCCGCCGGGGTTCGGTGGCCGCGCTCGCCTCCGAACATGTCGCCGATCAAGAAGATCCTCCTCGCCGTGCTGATCGCGCTGAGCGCGCCCGCCGCAGCGTCGGCGGCCGGCACCCCACCGACACATCGCTGCCGTCCTGCGCCGTCGTCGTTCATGTCGCTGACCGCGACACCGAACGTGTCCTGCCATCAGGCGCGAGCGCTGAACGCGTACATGGCGACTCACGAGACTCTCTCCGGAGCCTTTCAGTGGCGGGCCGCCACGTGGACCGGAATGGTCTACTCACGGGCGCATGACTACACCTACACGGTCTACCGCCACGGCGCTGAGACGATCTGGATCGTCTTTCCCGGCCCTGCCAGCTGATCCGCCGCGGCGGAGATGAATCTCCGCGCCTCCCGGGGTCTCAGAAGGCAAAGGCCAACCGCTAGGAGGATGTCATGACGAGTAGTCGCAGTCACTTCGACAAGGTGGGCACGGTCGTCGTTCCGGTGTCCGATCAGGAGCGCGCCATCGCGTTCTACACCGACCAGCTCGGCCTCGAGATCCGCACCGACATCCCGTTCGGCAACGGGTATCGCTGGGTCGAGGTGGCCCCGGGTGACGCGGTGACCACGATCGCGATCGTCCCGCCGCCCCCGGGAAAGCCGGCCGGCAACTCGGAGACCGGCATCACCCTGCAGACCGGCGACATCGACGCCGCTCACGCCGATCTGAAGGCGCGAGGCGCCGATGTCGACGCCGAGGTCAGCCGGATGGGCGACCCGGTCCCGCCGCTGTTCTGGTTTCGCGATCCTGACGGCAACACGCTGATGGTCGCCGAGACTCGGTGAACGATGGTGCCGTGAGAAGACTGGCGGTTTGACCGTCGTCTGTGACGGTCAAACCGCTACCACCCGAGACTCCTATCGCAATGTCCAGGGCAGCCCCTCCCAGCTCTCAGGCGGCCCCGGGCGCCAGCGGAGAAACGGCGCGTACGCATCGGCCGATACGCCCGTCTCGGTCTGGACTCCCGCACCGTGGCGCAACGCCAGCTCCGAGCGCAGGTAGACGGTGTCGCGCGGCTCGGTGCGCGCGCCCGCCATGAAGATCACGCACGGACCGTCGCCCGCCCCGACGAAGATGTGCTCCGTTCCCGGCGGGCAATGCACGAAGTCCCACGCCCGCAGCGGACGCTGCTCACCTTCGATCAGCAGCAGGCACTCGCCCGCCAGCACCAGGAAGTCCTCCTGGTTGGCTTCGCGATGGTAAAGCCCGTTCGGCTGCCCCGGCGCCAGAACGGCCACGGTGTATCCGATCTGCGCGAACGGTGCCGTATCACCTTCGAAGATGCAGGCATCGCCGAACTGCTCGCTGGTCACCCACGCCGCGTCGGGCACGCTGACCACAAACCAGCCGTCGCTGACCGCCACCAGCCCCGCCTCAGACCGCCCCATAAGCGCTTCGGGGATCACCGGCGGTCAGGGTACAACCGGCCGCTCGTCGTGTCGATCGGGATCGGCCCAGCCAGGCAGCTCGGTCGATCCGCCGAGCCGCGCCCGCCCGCGACGCGGCCCCACGGCAGCCAATAACCTTGAGGCGTGAGCCAGGCGAAGCGGCGAGACAGCGGGCCCGCCAGCGCGAGCGATCAGCCGCGGCGGGTGGCCATCGCATGTCAGGGCGGAGGGAGTCACACCGCCTTCACCGCCGGGGTGTTGAAGAGGCTACTGCGCGCGACGGCCTCGTCCAGGTACAGAATCGTGGGGCTCAGTGGAACTTCGGGCGGGGCGGTCTGTGCGCTGTTGGTCTGGTTCGGGCTGCTCAGTGGCGCCCGGGGGCGGGCCAGCCGGCTGCTCGACGACTTCTGGGCCGATAACTCCGCCACCACTCCGCAGGAGCAAATGCTGAACTCCTGGCTGACGTGGGGCAGCCAGCTCCAGGACTTCGTGGTCACGCCCGCACTCAGCCCCTACGACAATCCGTTCTCCCCGGCGGGCCTGGAGGAGTTTCGCGCGATGCTCCTCCGACGGGTCGACTTCGATCAGATCCAGGTTGACGCGGACGGGGCGAAGCCGATGCTGATCGTGGGTGCGGTGGACGTGCTGTCCGGCGAGTTCAAGGCGTTCAACAGCCGGCGAGAGCCGATCTCGGTCGACGCCATCCTGGCGTCGGCGGCGATTCCCAACCTGTTTCGCTCGGTACATCTTGACGGGGGAACCTACTGGGACGGCTTGTTCTCTCAGAACCCGCCAGTTCGGGAGTTGATCGAGGCCGATCCGGATGAGATCTGGGTGATTCAGATCAACCCGAAGGCGCGGCCGCACGAGCCGCGCACCGTCACCGAGATCGCCGACCGGCGCAACGAGCTCGCCGGCAACCTGTCACTGCACCAGGAGCTGCACTTCATCGAGAACATCGACCGCATGCTCGACGAGGGACAGCTGGCGCAGGATGGCAAGTACAAGCCGATCGTGGTGCGAGTGATCGAGCTCGCCCGGTCTCGTCTGTCGCACTCACTCGGCACCGCATCCAAGCTCAATCGTGACCCAGCCTTCATCCAGGACCTGATCGCCCACGGTGAGGAGCGCGCCGACGAGTTCCTCGTCGCCCTGGACTTCGAGCAAGCCTGGCGCAGCCGAGACCCCAAAGCGGTGATGAGCTTCTTCACCGACACGTCTGAACTGGCGTCGTCGCCTCCGTTTCCCCGGCGCGAGCCGGGGATCGGTCTGAGTGAGATACGTCGCTTCGTCAACGACCACCTGACCGAAGATCTGGCCGTGGACCTGAACCACAAGCAGATCGCGGGCAACCGCGTCACCTGGACGGTGCGGGTGCAGGGGCGTGAGCGCGAAGCCCCGGCGCGAGGCGTTGCCCAGGCCATCTTCCGAGATCGCCAGGTCATCAGCTTCCGTCTCGGCGGGGCCGATGGGGCGGCTGACCTCTGAGATCGTGGGACCGGTGCCGGAAGGACCGGATTGGAGAAAATTAGCGGGGACCCAGCGCCGCTCGGCGCCAGCGGGCGGGTTCGCGTAGGGGCGGTGCGCATCGGGTAGCTCAACACGGCTGGCGCGATCGACTATCGGCTCGCGCGGCGCGACATAGGAGAGCCCTCATGCCCGATCGCGACGGCAACACCCAGGCTGACGAAACGACCATTCCGGACACTTCCCTGCACGCGTACAAGGAAGGCCGCAAAGACGACGTCAAGGGCGACGCCGACAAGCTCGAGTCAAGTGACCCCGAGGACCAGCAGGCATCCAAGCTCGAGGGCGATGACGAGCTGGAGCTGCCACACGAGAAGCAGTAGTTCCATCCCGCCGGTGGCGGTGCCCACCTCAGCCACAGCCGCTGGCGGCCCGCCCCAGCGGATGGGCGAAGGCGTGACCGGCCATCGTCAGCATCTGGTCGGCGTGCCGGCTCCAGAGCTTCCAGCTGTGACCGCCACGGTAGACCGCCCACGCTTCGTGCGCGCCCTCGGCTTTCAGCGCGTGCGCCATTCCGGCGATCTGCGTGTGGTCTGCGTCATCGCGGCCGACGTAGAGAAAGATCCGTAACGGATATCGCCTGAGCGTGCGCCGCATCGTGCGGACGTAGTCGATCGGGCTGTTGTGGGCCATTACCGCCCGGTCGGCGCGGGCGAAGACGCCGTTGTGGGTCTCCCGGAAGTAGCCGGACCACACCTGGATCAGGCCAAAGGTCGCGTCCTGATGCAGCCCGACGTTCGCGGCGCCGTAGGCTCCCGCGGAGAGGCCGGCGATGGCACGTTCCTGGCGGCACGCCCGGGTCGCGTAGCGGTGGTCGACGTCGGCGACGACATTGGTGACGTAACTCTCGTAGTCACCGGAGGCCGTGTTCGCCCACTCCGAGTCGCTCGAGGTGCGCTCGTCGATGCGGCCGTCCGGGAACACGAGGATCAGGGGGGCGACGTGGCCCTCCTCGATCAACCGCTCAAGCCGCACCTCGATTTCGGCGTGAACCGTGAACGCGGTCGGCTTGCCCGGCATACCGTGCAGCAGGTAGAGCACCGGCAGGCGCCGGGTTGAGCGGTAACCCGCGGGCAGATACACCAGGTAGTCGGCCTCCTTGCCCAGCGCCGGCGAGTAGAAATGCACGGTTGACAGGCGACCGCCGGTCTCCCGTCCGATTCGCGCTTCGAGCGCCGGCGCGATCTGGCGGTCGGACGCGCCTGAGGCGCTGGCGTCGCCGGAGACGATGACGACGGCGGCGGCCGTTAGAACTGCGGCGACGCCGGCAATGAGCACGAGCACGAGCCGACGCCGACGCTGAAGCCGTGAACGATCGGCCTCGTATGACCACGACCTCATGGTCTCGGACCACGATCTCGGACCACCACGGCATGAGGTTGGCGCCAACCGCCAGACGATTGGGTTAGCCGGTCGCGATGCTTTTGTTACGCCTCGTCCTGCGCGAAGTCGCACCCGCGGGATCGTCGATCCGTGGCTCAGGCGCCTCGGGATTCGGCGACGCGACGCATCCAGTAACGAAACCAGTTGCCGCCGAACGGGACGTACACGCGGACGGGGATGTCACGGGCGATCAGACCGGGGAGAGTTGCGGGGCGGACACCGAGCAGTTGCTCGATGCTGCAGGGGCCGGTGGCGAGCAGGGCCTCGCGGACAACTCCGTCGTGGGTGGCCAGCGAGAACGGGGTGTCGGCCTCGGCGAGCCGGTGCGCCAGGCGCAGATAAGCGATGTCGGTGGCTTCACCGTGGGGCAGCACTCGCTCCGCCGGCGTTAGGTAGGCGCCCTTCACCAGGCGGATGTGGACGCCGGCCGCCACCAGACGCTCGAGGTCCGCTGGAGCACGACGGAAGTTCGCCTGGACGGTGGCGCCGAGACGGCCGGCCAGTCCGCGACCAGCCACGGCCAGCACGCATCCCAGCACCGCTTCGGCGCGATCGTAGTCCTCTGCTCCGACCTGGATGCGCCGCTCATCCGACAGCCGCTCGGCGATCGCCGCCAACCGATCCACGCACCCTGCCGCATCGACGTCGAGCCCCAGATGGGACAGATCCACGGCCAGCCAGGTATCACCCGGCTGGCGCGATAGCTGCACCGCCAGTCCCGCATAGTCAGCGGCGACCTGATCGGCGAGCGCCAGATCGCGGACGAGCTCGCCGAACTGGTCGATGCTGGCGCTTATTCCCCGCTGGTGTAGCTTCCGCGCCAGCAGTAGAGCATCGGCGGCGGTCGGCCCGGAGACATACCGAGCCGCCGCCCGCCAAGCCAAGCGCTCACCCATCGGCGCAGCCCGCACCGCGCGCTCGAACCTGTCGCTCGTGGCCAGCCCGAGCAGGATGGCGCGGTCCACTGACACGACCTCATGGTGTCAGCCTGGAAGGCTGACCGGCGGGCTGGGTCGCAGCTGCTCGGCGCGTCCTCGATACGCCCACAGCGCCTGCGTCTCCCCGAAACTCAACAACCGCCAGCGCTCGCGCTTGGGATCCCACAGGTAGATGGTCACGTCGACGATGCTGCGCACATCCTCGAGTGCCTTCACGGTGGTGAGCGCGTCGGCGTGCTCGGCGAGCACGGCGCGGGTCATGACGTCGATCACCTTGAACTCGAGCGGTCTCCGAGGCTCGGGCGCGGGCGGCGGCGCCACCTCGGGCTTGCGAAAGCCGAACCCGGGCGCGGCACCGGATCCGGGTTCGCGGCGAGTTCGTTCGAGGGGCACCATGTGCGCTCCGGTGCCCTTCGTCTCGGTGTCAAGCACCCAGGCCTTTGCCAATGCTGTCCTTTCTCAACGGGGTTGCAGCCGGTCCGCCCCGGCCGCGGGTGGCCTCACCGACCGGTCCGACGCGGTCCGCGGACCGGCGACGTTTCTGCGAGCCGGGGTCGCCCCTCGATGTTATCCCGGCCTCGCCGTCGGGACACGGAGCTAGAGATCGTTCTCGTCTGAAACCCGGAGAACGATCTTGCCGCCCCCGGGACCTGCCTCGAGAAGCTGGTGCGCCCGAGCGGCTTGCTGCAGCGGCAGGACCTCGGCGATCCGGACCTTCAGAGCACCGGACTCGGCCATCTCGCCGAGTCGCTGCAATCCGGTCCCGTCCGGCTCGACGATGATCCCGGTGGCGCGCTTGCCCTGTGCTCGGGCGGCCGTGAGTACGCTGGCGGGGGCGCGCGATGGCACCTGGATGAGCAGCCCGTCCGGGCGCATCGTCCGCAGAGAACGCATCCCGCCGTCCTCGCTGCCGACCAGATCGATGACGACGTCGACGTCGCGAGCCACGTCCTCAAACGCGGTGTCGGTGTAGTCGATCGGCTCATCGAGCCCGACGCTGCAGACGAAGTCGGATTGGTCGGCGCGAACCGTCCCGAGCACGTAGGCGCCCCGGGACTTGGCGATTTGCACGGCGAGATGCCCGACGCCGCCCGCCGCACCATGGATCAGCACCCGCTGGCGCTCTCCCACTCCCGCGGTGTCCACCAACGATTGCCAGGCGATCAGGCCCGCCAGCGGTAGCCCGCCGGCACTCACCTCGTCCAGCTGCTCGGGCCGGTGCGCGAACTGGCGTGAGGGAGCGGTCACGTAGTCGGCATAGGCACCCGCCGGGCGCGGAAACCACGGCATCCCGAACACCTGATCGCCGGCCGCGAAGCGGGTTACTCCACGCCCGACCGCCTCGACCACGCCGCACACGTCCCAGCCAACCACGAACGGTGGCGGGCCGAGCACGTCTGCCTGGCCTTTCCCCGCTCGGGTGCTGGCATCGACTGGATTGACGCCGGCGGTGCGCACGCGTACGAGGATCTCCGTGGGTAGGGGATCAGGCCGATCGCGCTCGGCCAGGCGCAGAACCTCGGGGCCGCCGAAGCGTTCAACGACTACCGCGCGCATTGTCGCCGCCAGTGGCGGCCGGAGTCGAGCAGGATCGGTTTCAGCTCTGTCATCGATGTAGCCACTTATCGGCTTGCTGCAGACGGCCCGCGGGAACGCCCCGGCTAGAGCGGCGGAACCTGGTTGTTGACCTGCGGCCCGTGGTAGAGGTGGTCGTGGTCGGCGCAGCCGGTTGGGAAGGTGAACCGGACGCTGTCGCTGCGCACGCCGTTGTAGCTTGCGAACAGCGTGACCCGGCCACTGGTGCCGGCCCGGCACAGCGGGTCGGTGCTGCTCTGCACGCGGACGATGATCTTCATGACGTTCCCGGGCACGCCCCACATGACCGCGTGGTGCGAGTGATAGACCAGATGGCGCTCGACCGTCATGATGATCAGGCGGTCGGGTTGGTGGCGCGCGCGGTCGACCTGGCAGAGGATTCCGGAGACGGTGTTAGCGGCCAGGTCGATGTCACCGTGGCCGCGGGCGTAGCTGCCAGTCGGGCCCGTGATCGGCGCACCCGTGTGAAAGCCCCATGGCGGAATCCCGCCGACGATCGGGATCTGGGCGCAGTACTGCACCTGGGATCCGGCGGCCGGCCCGGGGAGGCTGATCAGCGCCAGCAGCGGCGACAGCACCAATGCCGCGAGTCCGGCGCGCCGGGCGATTCGGTTGCACCGCATCCGGGGCCGATCATAGTCTGTCTCAGACTGTGTCCTCGATGCGCACGTGGGCTCATGACCGCTGGTCGTTTCCGGTGCGCGAGGGTCACCGCTACCCCGCGTCCAAGCACCGGCTGCTGCGCGAGCGGCTGCTCGACACCGGCGTTTGTCGGCCCGAGGATCTGCTCGAGGCCGATCCGCTGGGCTGGTGTGCGCTGACGCGGGTGCAGGATGCGGCGCTGCTGGGTCGGATTCGGCGCGGGGACATGACGGTGCGTGAGCAGCGCGGCCTGGGCCTGCCGTGGTCACCCGAGCTGGTCCAGCGCGCTCGGCGCGTCTCGCATGGCACGGTGCTGGCCGGCTATGAGGCGCTGCGAACCGGGGTGGCGCTCAACCTCGGCGGCGGCTCGCACCACGCGGGGCGTGACTTTGCCCGCGGCTACTGCCTGTTCAACGACGTTGTCCTCGGCTACGACGCGCTGCGCGGCGACGGCCTCGCGCGCCGCGTCCTGGTCGTCGACTGCGATGTCCATCAGGGCGACGGAACCGCGCAACTGCTCACGGGCAACCCTGACGCGTTCACGCTGTCGCTGCATGGCGCGCGCAACTACCCGTTTCGACGGATCCCGTCCGATCTCGACGTCGACCTCCCCGCCGGTACCGCCGACACGGCCTACCTCGCCTCGCTCGACGGCGCGTTGGTGAACGCACTGCGCGCCGGCACCTACGACATCGCGTTCTACTTGGCGGGCGCCGATCCGTGGGAGGGGGACCGGCTCGGCTCGCTCGCGCTGACCAAGTCCGGGCTGCGCCGCCGGGATGCCCTGGTGCTAGACACCCTTCGCGGGGAGGGGATTGCGGTGTGCGTCACGCTTGCCGGTGGCTACGCACCTGACGTCCGCGACATCGTCGACATACATGCCGCCACCGCAGAAGAGGTGGCCGCCCGCACCGTACCTGCCCCGCGAGGCTCATGACCTCGTCGGCACCGTCCGCGTCTCCGAGGGACCATGGCCTGCGGCGGCGGCGGTCTCGGCCAGCCGGTCGGCTGGCTCGCGATCGCCGGGCAGCGACAGCGCGACCGGGACGTCAACATCACGCGGCAGGGGGTCGTGTGGCTGCCGGTCGTCGCCGCCGGCCCGGGAGAGCAAGCGCTGGTCGCGCGGATCGCAGCGGCCTCGCTCGCCCTCTACCAGGACCTGCTCGAACTCGGGTGCGGGCGCGCGAGCCGCTCGCCGGCGGCGATGGTCAGGAGCGTGACTGCCGCCAGCGCCAGCAGCTGCGGATAGCCGGCGTAGCCGGCGTAGTGAAAGCTGACTCTGTGGGTGCCGGCGGGGACGCGGGTGGCGACGAGCGCCGGCGCTGCCATCTCGGTTGGTTGGCGGCGTCGGTCGACGCTGGCGCGCCAGCCCGGGTCGTAGGAGGCGTTGAGCACAGCGACTCCGGGCTGGTCGAGGTGGACCGTGGCGGCTGCGGTTCCGCGCAGCAGGTCGTCGCGCTCGTGCACGATGGTGCCCGGGGGCGGCCCGCCATCGCCTATGAACGGCAGGCGCTCTGGGCGCGCGGCGTGGTCGTAGATGATCCTCAGGTAGTCGCCGTGGGATGCCAGCCCAGAGCGCAGCAGCGCAGCGCTGCGCGTGCCCAGGTCGCCACGGTTCGCGGTGTAGGTCCCGATGATCCTGGCGGTTTGCACGTATCCGCTGATCGCTGTCGTCCATAGCGAGTAGGCGCCTGCCCGCATCGACAGGTGCGCGGGAATCGGCGGTCGGTAGCCGCTCGGGACGACCAGGTAGCGGATCGCAAACAGCCGGTAATCGGCCGGGTCACGATCGTCGAAGTGCTCCTCGGGATCGGTCATCAGCGATGCTGTGCGTAGCGTGTAGCCGACCTCGTCGACGTCCTCGCTCTCCAAGTACTTGAAGACGGGAACCGCACCGACCGTGAAGTTGGCGCCCCAGTTGGACGGCATCCCGGCGTACGCCCGCCCGCCGCCGTCGCGCCTGATCACTGCTATGAGCCCGTCGAGCTGTTCGCCTCGGGTGGCGTCGGCGCGCCGCTGCGCGGCGATCTCGTCGGCGTTGTGGCGGTCGTAGGCGCCGAGCTGGAGCCATGCGGGGGTGAGGACGGCGGCCATGGCCGACAGGGCGAGGATCGGCGCTATGCGGACCGCGCTCGGCGTGGTCGCGGGCGATCCCAGCCCACGGCGCACCGCCCAGCGATCAAGCGCCGTCCACGCGCGCCGCCCGCACCATGCCGCTCCGCCGCCGGCCAGCAGCAGACCGGCGAGCTGGACGCCCATCATGAAGCGTCGGAAGAAGATGTCGGCGCTGCCGGGGAGCAGCTCGACGAGCGAGCCGAACGTGGCGCGCCCGAACGACAGCAACAGGCACAGCGCCAGCAGCGTCAGCAGCGACCTCGAGTCTGGGTTTCGGCGCCAGCGCACGATCGCCAGGGCTAGACCGATGGCCGCGAGCACGGAGATCACCGGCAGGCGACCGTGGTCCAGCAGCTGGCCGGTGACCAGCCAGCCGAGCACCCTGCCCGCGCCGTAGCCGTTGACCAGCCCGGTGCCCTGGAGCGGCTCGTTGCGCGCCGCCCAGTCGCGCTGGGCGAGCAGCGGCACGATCACCCAAGCCGCCGCCAGCAGCGCGCCACTCCCGATGAGCGCTGCGCGGCCCACGCGGTGTAACAGCGGGCGGGCGGCCACCAGCGGCAGCACGAGCAGCGGGAGCAGCACCAGATATCCGGTCTCGTAATGAAGCGCGGTGGTCAGGGTGACGGCGGCGACCGCCGCCAGGTAGCCCCTTCCCTGTCGGATGGCCCGCCAGCAAAGGCCCCAGGCCAGCGGCAGCGTCATCGATGCCCAGAGCTGCGTCCACACCCCGAACCCGGCCCACACGTACGCGCGCTGCTCGTAGCCGATACCGGTGGCGCTGACCAGGAACGGCGCCATCGCGGCCGCGCATCCCGCCCCTAACGGCCCCAGCCCGAGCAGCCGCCCCCCGAGATAGACACTTACCGGCCACAGCGACAGCAACAGATACAGCGACCATCGAAACGCGACGTCAGGCCCGACCACCACCCCCGCCGCGCCTGTGAGGATCGCCGGGAGGCTCTGGTAGTGAAGAAGCTGGGGCGAGCCTTCGCCCAGGAAGGGAAACCAGCTGGTCGGCGGGAAGTGGCCGGCACGCCACAGCGCCGTGGCGAAGCGCACCATCTGCTCGTGGACCGAGCTGTCGTCCAGGTAGGCGACCGGAAGGGTCTCAGCGCGGAGACTGACCAGATTCCAGAGGACGGCGCCGCCAAGCAGCAGGCCGTCGGCGGCCCCGAGCCGCATCCGCACGCCGGCGGCCCGCCGCTGGTTGCGGCGGGCCACCCGAGGACGCGGGGCCTCAGCGATTGCCGCCACTGCGGCGGCGCTCAGCTGTTGCCAGAGCCGCTGCTGGCGGAGCCGCTGTTGCCAGAGTTGCCGCCGTTGCCGTGACTTGCAGGCGGCGGGCCGCAGGCCACGCTGCCCGCGGGCAGCGTCTGGCCCGGGGGGCCCGGGCTGCGGACCGTCCAGCCACCGCTGTTACCCGAGCTGCGGCCGGGACCGGACCCGCTGTTGCCCGAGTTCCCGCTGTTGCCGGAGCCGCTGCTACCCGAGCTGGCAGAACTACCAGAGTTGCCGCTGCCTCCAACCTGGTGGGGGTTGCCGGGTGCCGGGACCGGCGTGACCCGGCTGTTGGCTGTCATCGAGGGGCACGGCGGGACAACGCAGTCAACGGCCGCTCGGCTGAACGACGCCGCGACCCTCACCTGGCGCCCATCGTGCCAGGCGGCGATCACCAGCGTCCTCCCTCGCGGGATCGTCTGCGTGTCGATGCGCACCTGCCGCCGCGCCGCCCCCGGCGCGACCGAAACCCAGTTGCAGCTACCTGGCGCCGCCACCATGCGCGCGGGCACGCCCAACTCCGACAGCTTCCGGTTCACCGCCGGGATCGCACCGAGCGCCTTCAGCGTGACCGAGTAGCTGCCATCGTGATTGCGACTCACGGCAAACGCAGGCGAGCTTCCCGCGGCGCTGAGCACGAGCGCCACCACGGCGCCGGACACAGCGCCACCGACGGTGGTGCCGGCGAGCACGCGCGGCCGGGCGCGCAGAACGCGTCCGATGCGGCGGTCGCGACGGGGCGTGAGCTCGCGGCGAATCGCCTGCTCCAGCTCCGCCGCGAACCGATTCAGGCTGGCTGGCAGTTTGTCGTTCATGATTCCTCCTTGGGTACGGACACGGCAAGGCGCCGCAACGCGCGCGACACCCTCAAACGAGCGGCGGCGGGCCGGATCTCCAACCGCTCCGCCACCTCCTCGTAGGACAACTCCTTGACGACGCGCAGTTCCAGCGCGTCGCGTTCGCCCGGCGCCAGCGACTGGAGGTGCTGCGCCAGCGCCCTCCGCGGCGACAGCCGCTGCTCCACCTCGGTGTAGCCATCCTCGTGCGCCAGGTCGACCGGCAGCCCAAGCCGCTCACGCGCCCGGGTCTCGATCCGGTCGTGGCGCGCGGCGTCGGCCAGCAGCTTGGCGGCGATCCCCAGCAGCCACGGGAGCGCCGAGCCTTCCCGCTCATCGCGGAAGCGGCCGCGGTTCAGCCACGCGCGCGCAAACGTCTCCGCCGTCAGATCGCTGGCCGCCCACTCGATCCGCGCCCGTAACCAAGCGTGCACGGTCCCGGCGTGCCGGGCGTACATCTCTGTGAACGCAGCCGGATCGCGGCTCGCCTCACGCAAGAGGACGGCGTCGCTGCGCTTGTCGTCTGCGTGACCGGAGCTCACCATTCACCTACTCATCGCACGGCGGCCCGGATCTGTATCCGATCCATCCCCTCAACGATTCTGGCACCGCAGACATCACCCAGCGGCCACCGGCCAGTGCGTTATGTCGATTTCAGCCGTTCACCTTCGTGTAAGGGTGAGAGGCCGGAGTCTCCCCGGTCTCGAGAACCACAGACGGCGCCGGCTTGCCTCCCGCCGTCGAGACCGAGAGGACGCGAGATGAGAAACGTCATCGTTATCAACCACTTGACGCTCGACGGCGTGATGCAGAGCCCAGGGCGCCCCGACGAGGACACGCGGGATGGGTTCGACCAGGGCGGCTGGGCCGCTCCGCACAGCGACGAGGGGCTGCTCGCCAAGATCGGCGAGACCATGGGTGCAGATCGCGCGTTCCTGTTCGGCCGGCGTACGTACGAAGAGCTGCTGACGTTCTGGAATGCACAAGGCGGCCCCTTCAAGGACGCGCTCAACACGAGCCCCAAGTACGTTGCGTCGAGCAACCCAAGCGCAGAGCTGAGGTGGCCGAACTCGACGCTGCTCCACGGCGACGTGCCGGCCGCCGTCGCGAAGCTCAAGCAGAGCTCGGGCACGAACCTCGTGATGATGGGCAGCAGCGTGCTGATCGACTCGCTGAGGACCGCCGGATTGATCGACGAGTACCTGCTGGTGATCCATCCTCTCGTGCTGGGGGCCGGTCGCCGGCTGTTCGCCGGAGGTACGCGAACGGAGCTTCGGCTGACCGACAGCATGACTACCGGTAAGGGCCTGCTGGTCGCCACCTACGTGAGGAGTGATGCCTCAGCTCGCGTGGGCGGCCGTGAGGAACTAGTGGCCTGAGGCGAGTCCGACGCACGCCGGAGCGGTGCTTTGCTTGATCTGGCCGACGACTTGGAGGCCGGACTTGGACGCCGCCAGCACAAGCGTCTGGCCCACCGGGACGTTGGTCAGGTCGTGCGCGCCCGGCCCCGGGTCCGCGGTTGCCGAGAGTTGCATGCTGTCGCCCCTGGCCTGCGGCTGAGCTTGCAGCGTCGCGGGTGGCGCGTCTGAGCCGGCGATCTGGACGGGGTCGTTGCAGCCCGGCACGACCGCGGCAACCCTGACGTGGACGTCCGTGGCGGCGAGTTTGGCGTTGAGGGCGCTGACTGCGCTCAGCGCGTTGAGCGTGATTGTCGTCGTCCCGTCGGGGTTGGTCGTTACGGCGAACGCCGGTGGGCTCGAGACGCCGGCAAAGATCAGCGCCAGCGTCGCAGCGAGTGCCGCAACGGCCGCGCTGGTACCCAGCAGCACCCGGGGGTGCCCGCCGAGGAGGCTCGATGAGAGCCGCCGGCGCGCGGGCAGCATCGGCGTCGCCGCGATCTGCTCGCGCATCGTCGCCAGCACAGAGTGATCGTCATGTTCGTGAGCGTCGTTCATCTGAGACCTCCTTGGTGAAGGCGATTGGTTGTGCCTGGTCGATTCGCTTCGCCAGGCTGCGCAGGCCACGCGAGACGCTCGCTCGCGCGGCTTGCTCAGAACAGTCCAGCCGCGCCGCGACCTGCTCGTAGGGCAGGCCGGCCACGATCCGCAGCTCCACTGCCCGCCGGCGCTTCTGTGGCAGCCTCCCGAGTGCCTGTGCGAGCACTGGCCTGAGCGCCGCCAGCTCGGCCATACGCTCGAGCTCCTCCTGCTCATCGGCAGCGACCAGCAGAGGCGCCTCCCAGCGCAGCCGCTCGAGCGCGCGCCGGCGGATCGCGCCCGTGCGGTAGTAGGCGGCAAGCTGGCGGCGCGCAATCCCAAACAGCCACGCCTCCTCCTCGGCTGGAGTGGTCGCTCGACAGCGCGACCAGCCGGCGAACGCCGCCGCCCAGCACTCGGCCCACAGCTCGGTCCCCGCCTCCGCGTCGTGCAGGCGACGCACGAGATGGATCAGCAGTCGCCTGCTAACCCGCTCGTACAGGCTCTCGAAGGCGCGCTTAGAACGATCGGCCGTCCTCATTGCCCTCTAAGTGGAAGTTGCAGCCCGACTGTGACAGCCGCCCGCCGGCGGGCGGCGCAGCCAGCCGAGCTCGCCGCCGGCCCGGTCGACGGGCCGCCGCGGACGGCCGCCGACCCGAGGAGCCACGAATATTTCCTGGAGCTTCAGGTCGCGCGGCGGTGGACGAGCCAGACGGTGGCGCTGATCAGGAGCGCCGACAGCGCGAGCAGCCGGGTGGTCTCGATCCACTGGAACGACCAGAACCGGCTGGCCGGCTGATAACTCGTCCACAGCGTGTAGCCATGACGGGAGAGGCGCCGTGCGAAGGCTGAGGTCGACGCCTTGCCGCGCCCGACCACGGAGGAGGCTTGCGTGGCGACCGGTGGCGTCAGGTGGTGCTCGCGCAGAAACATCCCCGTCGCGAACGCGAGCGCGGTGTAGGCAACCAGGGTCACGATGATCGCGGGGAACCGTGGCGGTCGAGATGCGAGCCCGAGGCTGCGGGTACTGCTGACACCCCGTTCAGCAGTCCCCGCAGTGTCGTGGCGTAGAGCTCGAGGGCGTGGCGCCCGTCGTGGGTCAACGCGACCGAGGTCCGCGAGGCCGGTCCGCTGCCCGTTTTGCTGGTCGCGAGGTAGCCGGCCTCTTCGAGCTTGCGTAGATGCGTGATCAGGTTGCCCGGCGTTAGCTCGATCATGTCCTGGAGGCGTTTGAACGACAGCTGGTCGCCGTCGGGCAGGGTGGCCAGGGCCGCCATGACCTGGAGTCGCGCCGGGACGTGAATCAGCGGGTCGAGCGCCTCGGCGGTCATGCGCCCGTCCGCACCGTGCGTGTCCGAGTTCCGCGCCGCTGCCACGTGCCGATCGCCGCGTTCGCCAGCAGCAACACGCAGAGCCCCACACCGTTGACGAGCCACATGCCTCGGGGGCCGGCAATTGCGCCGACAGCGGCGATCAGCGCGACCGCAAGAGCGAGCGCGACTTGTTGCCAGCTCTTGTGGATCGCGGAGCGCCCCGCCCAGATCGCGGCGAGCGCGATCAGGGTTCCGTTCAGGCCAAGCGACCAGTAGAAGCCTGCGCTGTGGTGGGCGCTGGTCGCGATCGCGATCAGCAGCACATACCAGACCAAAAGGGCCGCGCCCATCGCCGCGGCTTCGTTGCGCTGCACCTTCACCGAGTGGCCGCTGATGCCGGTCCGCGCTCGCGCGTAGGCGTAGATGACGGTGGCGATCCGGAGTGCGATCAGCCCGTAGAAGAACACCAGCGACGCGGGGCTTGGGCCGGTGAAGGGGTGCTGATTACGGACGTTTAGCCACACGATCCCGAAGCCGGCCAGCGCCACCACCGCCGCCACCAGCGACACCCACGGCGCCCGGAAGTCCAGCGAGCGCCGCGCGTCGGCCTGGGTCTGCGCCAGTAGGCGCGCCGCCTCGCGGGGTTCCATCCTGCTCTCCTCGGGGGTTCCGGATGACGGTCCGATGTGTGTAGTCATAGCCCTGTCTCCCAACTAGAGTTTGTGGTGCAAACCCTAGCGGACTTTGTGGGGCAAAGTCAAGGGCCTATTCGAGCACCAAACCAGCGTTACGCCGATAGCGCCAGTGACGTCGTGCGGGACGCCGCGGTGCGTCCGCGTAGCGAAGCGACGGGATATTCCCGGTGACTGGGGCATGCTGAACCGGTCGTGCTGCGCGATCATCTCGGAGGTGCGGATCGCGTTCTCCGGGAGCCACCGGGTCGGGAAGTCGACGCTGGTCCAGGAGGTGGCCGGGGCTCTGCCACAGTACGCGTGCGTCGAGGAGCCCTACTACCTCCTCGAGGAGGACGGGTACGAGTTCGGGTGGCCGCCGTCCGGGGAGGACTTCGAGGTGCAGCTCGATCGATCGGTCGCCGAGACCGAGACCGCAGCCGAGCACGTGCTCTTTGACCGCTGTCCGGCCGATCTGCTCGCGTACCTGCTCGTTCTCGGGCACGACATTCGGGCCGCCGTCGAGCGCTCGCGCTGCGCTCTGCACCTGCTGGATCTGGTGGTCTTCATACCGATCGAGGCGCCCGACCGTATCGCGGTGTCCTCGCCCGATGACCGCGCGCAGCGGCGCGCCGTGGACCGGGCGCTCGAACGACTGCTCGTTGACGACGAGCTCGTGGATGACGTACTGGTCGTGCAGGGCGACGTGACGGCTCGCGTCGCACAGGCTATGGCGCGGATCCACGAGGCTGGCGGACCGCCGGCGCCACGATGAGACGGTGAATCGCCGATCACCGCAGCCGAACCGGCGCCACGGACGGCGTTGCGCGCCGTAACGGCCGAGCTCGTCGGCTTCCCGCGGGCACCGGGTGCCGGGCAGCTCTTGCTTTTGTGCATCGACATCCATGTCACCGTTGAACAGTCCGCTCTGCTTGGCGCGGAATCCGATAACCCGTATGGCCCATCCGGAGCCCTGCCCGCTGGGCTTCATTGCTGCAATGTCGCCGCTGCAGCCACGAGATCGAGGCTGCCGCTTTCGGACCCGTGCTCACCTACGACCGACGGCTGCCGCCCGGTGCTGAGTCGCCTGAGCCGTAAGGACCGACGCGTGCGTCAGAGAGCCGGCCTGAACGCTCGTCTTGTCGCTGCTGCCTTGTCGCCGGTGCAGCCAGCTGTGTTCCGCTTCTCCTCTTGTGCTCGGTGACTGTTGAGCAGCAGCGAGAGTTCAGCGTATGCCGATGTTGGTCCTGCCTGCCGGCCATCCGGCGCCGAGCGTGTGCTCGCGCGCTTGGAGCCTCCGGGTCAGTTGTGCAGGATCATGTTCAAGAGGATCCGCGGCGTGCACTCGATGACGGGCGCTTGGGGGGGTCCGTACCAGAGCCGGAGCGTCGGGTTGATCGAGTCTCCGGAGATATCGGCGTGAGCTTCGGGCAGCCCACCGTGCGTGTCGCTTGGCCAGCTGGTCCCCGTCGTGTCCGCCACGGCGACCTGGAGCTCGGCGAGCGCGGCGCGGGTGACCTCGAGCAGCCGTTCGCGGCCGGGGCGGTCAGAGGTGACGATCCAGCTCATGTCGATCCGGAAGTCCTCTTCTGAGCGTGAATCGGGGATCTGGAGACGAAACCCGCCGCTGCGGCCGCTGCTGTGGATGACCCATCCCGCCGGGAGCTGGTCTGCAAACCAGTCGGTGAGCATCCGGATCAGCAGGTCAAAAGCAATCACCCCGCCGCCATCGACCCGACCCGTCGGCTGCTCAGCGCCGGGCAGAGCACGCGTCAGCGTCCGGGCGAGGCGATCATGCACCGGTCCTGAACCCATGAGGCCGCTGCCGACGATGCGTTTGATCGCCTGGTCCTCGGCGTCAAGTGTGGCCAACAGCAGGTGCCCGGTGCCGATCGAGGGATCATCGTGGCGGTAGGCGTATCTGAGTGCTCCTTGGGCGACGATCTGCCGAGTGGCCTCGGTGAAGATGCCGGTCGCCTGATGCGCGGGTTCAGGCCCGTACATCCGCGCGCGTTCCATCGCCTCACCCAGCGTCCCCATGTCACTCGGCGCCCGCTCCGCGTCGAGGACTCTCGCGGCGAGGCTGTCTGATACGTGCAGACAGCCGAGCAGCAGATGCAGCGGCTCGACGTAACGATGCTCCAGCAGCGCGGCTACCTCTGCGGCGGTCCGCACCGCGCGTTGGGCCTGCGCGGTGTAGCGCTCAAACACCGGCGGCACCGGCCCCGGCTGCGGCGCCGCGGACCGCAGCCCGGTGCGCAGCAGGTACTGCTTCAGTGCCTCTGCCGTGACCGGCGAACGTCGCTCCCCCGGCATGCCGTCCACCAGCCCGACCGGGTCATCGATCCCGACCTCCTCAAGAATCGCTGACGTGCGAGCGTCCTCGGCGAGCGCGAGCAGCAGGTGCTCGCTGCTGGGACCGAGCACCCCCCGGTCAGCGGCGACGTCAACGGCGCGCTCGAGCAGACGATCGGTGGCTGGCGAACGCGGCACCGCGCCGATCACAAGATCATCGCCCACGCCTGACGCATGCACGACCGCCGCGTGCACGTCACTGCCGGTGACTCCGTGCCTGCCAAACAGCGAGCGAACATTCCCATGGCGGGTGAGCGCGAGCAGCAGATGCTCGGGCTCGACCTCAGACCAGCCGAGCATCCGCGCCTCATCCTCCGCGAGCAGGATCAGATTGTGCGCCTGATCAGAAAACGCGGTCAACACGACGCCCATCGTCCCAGACTCGGGCCACGCGATCGGATCGCCCAGAAGCGAGCGCGATGGATGCGTCAAGTAGCGTCAGAGCCGGTTCTGCTTGGTCGCGACGCCGGCCAAGAGCGCCAGCGACGTGACCCCGTCTTCGTGATTGCAGAGTCCCGGGTTTGCAAGCGGGATCCGGTGCAGCCGGACCGTGTCCGAGCGAACAGCGGAAGGTCGTATCCGGGCGAGCGAGGAGCGTGCGTGATGGGTTTCTTGGTCCAGGATTGGTCAGATGAGCCGCGTTGCGGCTGAGCGAGGTGCCGTGGTCGCGAAGGATTCTGCAGGTCGCCGACGTATCCCACGTAACGGCAGGTTTGTGAGGTCAGCGCGGACTATGAACCAGCCGGAGGCAGGCGTGATCGTCGACTGTGCGCATTATCGGGACGGACATCGGCAGCATGAGGGGGCGATGGACTTCGCTGATGCTGCACAGGTGAGTCGTCGCGGTGCAGGCGATGATTTCGTCTGGATCGGCCTCTTTGAGCCCGACGCCGCCGAGCTGGCGACTGTCCAGGAGCAGTTCGGGCTCAGCGAGCTGGCCGTCGAGGACGCTCAGTCCTTTCATCTTCGACCCAAGCTCGAGCAGTATGACGAGGCCGAGATCCTGTTCTGCGTTCTGCGTACCGCAGCCTATGTTGATGAACGCGAGGAGGTCGATTTCGGGGAGGTGTCGATCTTCTTGTCGCAAGGGTTCGTCATCACGGTTCGTCAAGGGGTCGCCAGTGATCTGAGCGGCGCTCGCCGGCGCCTTGAGCGTCGTCCGGATCTGATCAAGCTTGGCACTGGCGCTGTGCTGTGGGCGATCATGGACGTGATCGTCGATGACTACGTGCCGGTCATCGAAGGGCTGGAACAGGATGTCGATCAAGTCGAAGGAACCGTCTTTGGTGGCTCGCCCGCAGCTACGGAACGGATCTACCGCCTGCGCAGCGAAGCCACCGACTTCTATCGCGCGGTGCATCCTCTGCTTGGTCCGCTGGATGGCCTGCAACGCGGCGCCTACCCCCAGGTGGAAGAACGTCTCACTCCATTCTTTCGCGATGTCAACGACCACCTCAAGCTCGTCAACGAAGAGGTGCTCGGACAACGAGATTCCCTGGCGGTCGTCCTGCAGGCCAACATGGCGGTGATTTCTCTTCAGCAGAACGAGATCGGCGTCCGGCAGAACAACGCCATGAAGCAGCTGACAATCATCGCGACGATCTTCCTACCACTCTCGTTCATCACCGGATTCTTCGGCATGAACTTCGGCTGGATGGTCGGACACATCACCTCGCTTTGGGTGTTCGTCGTCTTCGGCGTCGGTAGCCTCGTGGCGTCAGGCGTCGCACTGCTCGCGTGGTTTCGCTACACCGGGATGACTAGCTCGGATTCCAGCTAGCGGGAGCGACCGGCACCGGCTGGCACACTCCCGAGAGCGCGTATGGCGTCTCCTGGCGGAGCATTCACCGGGTGCTGGCCCTGGTCCGGCCCTCACGGCTCCGGCCAGCTTCCCCTTGCTGGCCAAGCGCGGCCACCGAGGTCCCCCAGTCGCCGTGGAGCTTCGGTGACGACGGTCCGGACGTGACCGCTACACAGTGACTACGATGGCGGCCTCCTGGAGTTCGCGGAGGCGTCGACAGTCACAGGCAGCATGGTGGCGACGATGCAGGCTGTTCGCCATCCGGCTGTCCATCATTGATCCGCCGCGGGCGGCTGCGAGAAGGTCCGGCTCAGGCGTACCGCGAGCGCTTCCGAGGATTACGCGACCGTCGCCAGGGTGACTCCGCTCCTGCTTAGTCGCCAAAATCGGCCACCAGACGTGCGAGGGACCAATCGAGCGTTCGCTCAAAACTCAGGCTCAAGAGCCTGTGTTTGATCGCCGGCGTACCGGCGGCGTGAGCGTCGCTCGCGCCGGCGACCGCTTCCGCCGCGACACTGCACGTGTGCCCGCACGGCTGTGCCTACAGCCAGGTGGCCGACGTCGTGGCGGGCGCTCACAACGGCGACAGCGTGAGAGTCGCCGAGGGCACGTACCACCGCGAGTCTGCCATCATCAAGGACCTGACCCTGAACGGGGCAGGGGACGAACGGCCGTTGATCGAGACCTGCGTTCGTGCTTATCCGGGTACTTGTGTGTGCGGCGTTCCCGGTTGCTCCCTCTGTCCCCAGGGCGTCACTCGTCTGGCCAGTCTGGGTTGTCGGCTGATGACCGGAGCCGGGATTGTTGGTCCTTCCTGGAGCGTTAGCTTGTCGTTCGAGCTGTGATTCCGCGGATGTCGAGTTTGGCGACCAGCTCGGGGTCGTTGAAGACGTCGATCGCTACTGCGCGGTCGCCGACGACGGTGAACGCAAGCACGGCGAACGGCCGGTCGCCGTCGAACGCGACCGCGCCGGCGGCGCCGTGGATCAGGGCCGGGCGCACGTAGGGCGCGAAGCGCCGGGCTGTCATCGCTCCTTGCGCGACGCGTGTGGCGCCGTGCAGCTCGAGTGGATTTGCGTCGCGGCGGTGAGCGCGGAGCACGACGTCGGGGTCGAGGACCGCGGCTAGCGCGTCGAGGTCGCCGTCGCGGGCGGCGGCGAAGTAGGCGTCGACAACCGCGCGCTGGCGGGTCATGTCCGGGTCCGGCGGCGGCGCCGTGTCGCGCACGCGGCGGCGGGCGCGGCTGGCGAGCTGGCGGGTCGCTTCCGGTGAACGGTCGAGCATCGCCGCGATCTCATCGAACGGCACCGCGAACATGTCGTGCAGCACGAACGCGAGCCGCTCGGCCGGGGTCAGCGTGTCGAGCACGACCTGCAGCGCGATCCCGACCGAGTCCGCCAACAGCGCTTCGTGCTCGGGATCGGTCCCGAGCTCCGGGTCGGCGATGATCGGCTCGGGCCGCAAGCGGTCAAGCGGCTGCTCGCCGCGGATCCGGCGCGACCGCAGCATGTTCAGGCAGACCCGAGCGACGACCGTCGTCAGCCACCGCTCGAGGCTGTCGATCTGCTCGGCGTCAGTCCGTCCCAGCCGCAGCCACGCCTCCTGCACGGCGTCGTCGGCCTCGCCCAACGAGCCGAGGATCCGGTAGGCGACCGCTCGCAGCTGGGGCCGCTGGCGGTCGAACCTGTCGGCCAGCTCAAGTTCGTCCATCGCTGTCACACCGTAGGGGTCTCGCGGGTCATACCCCCTAGACCCCCGAACCCCAACCGATGTGACAGGAGATGCCCGATGGCACGCATCCAGGGAGTATCGAAGACGAAGGCCGGGCCGATGGTGAGGCTCGTCTACCGGTATGGACCGAGGATGATGAAAAAGCTCACCGGCCGCGCACCCCGGACCGGCAGCGGACTCGAGCCGATCGAGATCTGGGCCTACCAGCCGAAGATGATGATTGGGATGGGCAAGTTCAACCAGGCGGTCCGGAAGGGCAAGTCCGTCGATGAGCGGCTCAAGAACCTCGTCGAGCTCAAAGGCGCGCAAATGATCGGCTGCGAGTACTGCGTTGACCTCGGCTCGCAGATCTGCCGCCACTCCGGCCTCTCTGAGAACGAGCTGCTGGCGCTGCCGCGCTATCGCCAAAGCGACCTGTTCACCGAACGCGAGAAGCAAGCGCTCGACTACACCGCTGCCGTGATGCGCACCCCAGTCGAAGTTACCGACGAGCTATTCGCACAGATGAAGGAGCACTTCAGCGACGAGCAACTCGTCGAGATCACCGCACTGCTGACGCTCGTCAACCTCGACCGGTTCAACGCCGCCTTCGGAATCAGCTCCGCCGGATTCAGCGACGGGATGGTCTGCGTGCCGCCAGACCGGCCTGTCCCCAACCCCGCACTGTCGAGGATCGCCTAAATGCCCGAGCCGAGGCAGGCAAGCTCTTCCGTGATCAGCCGACGCTGTAGCCACGTCGCGGGTCGCTCGAACGCCCGATCGGAGCGATTCAGGTCTTGTTTTGCACCCTCCGGGGCGGGCCTGATGTGGAACGATGCCCAAGAATGGGTGGCGTGGCGGCGCGAGAGCAAGATCTGCAGATAGAGGACATCACGCTTCGAGTCCGCGAGTCGGGCGATGTGAGCGGTCAGCCCGTCCTGCACTTTCACGGTACTCCCGGCTGTCGCCTCGAGATGGCCTGGGCCGATGATCTGCTGGCCGATGCCGGCGTCCGCTGGATCGCCTTGACCGGCCCGGCTACGGGGGCTCGACGTCCACCGCCTTCAGCGTCGGCTCAGTCGCGCGGATGGCCCTCCAGGTGGCCGACCAGTACGGCCTGGCGGTTCCGGACGTCCGGCTGGTCTGGCGGGGGGCCGTTCGCCCTGGCCACCGCGGCCATCGCCGGCAAGCGGGTCGAAGCAGGCGGCGTCATCGCTGGCGCGGCCCCGTTTCAGCTCGTGGCCGGAGCGTTAGACCTCCTTTCGGATGGCGACAGGGCCGCCGAGCGCCTGCTCCCCGGAGATCCCGACGACCACCGTCGAGTGTCCAGTTCTGCTCTGGTATGGCACCGAGGACCGCATGGCCGCACCGATCCATGGCCGCTGGTTTGCGCAAAACCTGCCGGACGCCCGCCTGACCATGCGCGAGGGCGAGGGCCACTTACAGGCCTTCGCGCACCTCGCGGAGATGCTCCCTGACCTCATAACAGCCTGAGGCGCTGGCAACGAGCGCCGGCCCTGCTTCGTTATCAGCGCGGGCATCCTGTACCAGCCGAAAGAGACCCGCGATGCGCGGCATGGCCCGAGTGGTGAGCAGCTGAGAAGATCTGAGGTGTGGGTTCGCCGCAGACGCTGAGCGAGGCTGACCGTCGTATCGTCGCGGTGTGGGCGGCGGATTGCGCGGAGCGGGTGCTGGGACAGTTCGAGGCGCAAGCGCCAGCAGACAGCCGTCCGCGGGATGCCATCGCGCGGACGCGCGCCTTTGCTCGTGGTGAGCTCGACGTTGCCGCAGAGATCCGCCGCCGATTTGTCGGTGGTGGCGCTCCAGCTCGTGGTGTGAAGACTCCCGCGGCAGTGGCCGCCGCTCGGGCGGCCGGGCAGGCGGCGG
The DNA here is from genome assembly GCA_963787595.1 of uncultured Actinomycetota bacterium. GTDB lineage: Bacteria > Actinomycetota > Thermoleophilia > Solirubrobacterales > Solirubrobacteraceae > Palsa-465. The sequence goes on along the minus strand of CAWBDE010000005.1, from coordinate 416,914 downwards.
CGATCCCGCATATGGGCGCGCACGCGCTCGGTGCCGCCGCGTATGCCGTCAAGGCCGCCGGCCTCGCCGCTCCCGACCAGCCGGAGGCTTGCAGCGATGAGGTCCGCTGGCAGTTAGGTCACACGTCGCCGGCTGTTAGAGCCGCTCTGCAGCAATTGCCACCGGCCGGTGAGAACTCGTCCGGGCCACTCGGCCCTGGGCTGCTCTCCTCGGGCGTGCTCGGCAGCATCATTCGCGATCTCCAATTCGGCTTGGCTGTGCCGGACCAGCCGATGCCCGGCTCATGATCGACGAGAGCACTGAGTTCGGCGCGCGGTTGACGCGTCATCTACGTACAGCCCCTCGTCCGCCAACCTTAGGGACATGTCGGAAACATATTCCACAGTTGGCACACGCCCGGCCAGCAAAAAGCCCCGCTTAGCGGGGCTTTCGGATGGGCCGTGGAGGAATCGAACCTCCAACCTTGGGATTAAGAGTCCCCTGCTCTGCCAATTGAGCTAACGGCCCTCGGTCCGCCGATGTTACCCCGGCCCCAGGGCTACGTTCAGCAGGATTGGGCCAGGCTGGGGTTCGTCTTGGCGGTGTTGATCTCCGTCTGCAGCTGCTTGCGGCTGGCCTTGGGAACCATCGTCAGCGCCTTGGCGGCGGCGAGATCACCTTTGCGGGTCTGCTTGGCCGCGTAGGCGGAGATGGCGAGGCATTCGAACCCCTTGACCGACCCGGGATCGGCGGCCGAGGCGATATCCCAGGCGTTGGCCTGGCTGGCGTATTGGCCCAGGGTCCCGTAGGTGTTGGCGGCGAGGATGGCCAGGTTGCCGCTCGGCTTGCTCGTGAGCGCGAGGTACCGCTGCCAGGCAGCGGCGACGCCCGCGAGGTCCTTCTTGCCGTCTGCCGTGTAGGTGTTGGTGGACGAGTCGTAGCCGCTGCTGGAGGCGTTCGCCCACCGGGCCGAAACCAGTGCGGCCCAGGCTGCCGCGCTGTTGGGGTTGCGCTCGGCCTGGCGCTGCGCGTTCTTCACCTGCTGGCTGATCACCTGCCCCTGCTGGTTGTTCGAGCCGTTGCCGGTGAGGCCATTGAGGAGTCCGCCGCCGCCGGTACCGGTGCCGACGCCGAACAGGATCAGGCCGCCTCCCATCAACACGGCCAGGCCCAGATAGACGGCCTGCACGCTGCGCCGCCGGCCGCGGCTGCGAAGGTCGAACAGCATCGTCAGTCGGACTCTCCGGGCTGGCTCAGGTTGATCAGCTCACGCGCGGCGCGTCGAGCGTCACGGCGATCGGCGACTTTGAGCAACACGATGCTGGCGAGGAAGAGGATTACCAAGGGGGCCGTCTCGAGTCCGGTGGTTACGGGATCCGCCCCTGGCATCGCCGCCGCGATCACGGCGATGATCACCGTAGCGTAGCGCCAGTGCCGGGTCAGGGTGCTGCCGTTGATCACGCCGAGCTGCCGCAGACCCATCAGCGCCAGCGGGAGCTGGAAGGCGAGGCCGATCGAGCCCATCGTCAGCACCTCAAAGGAGTACAGGGGCTTGGCTTGGACCAGCGCGTTGAACTGGTTGCTGTTGTAGCCCTGAAGGAAGCTGATCGCCGGCGTGAGCACGACGATGTAGGTAAACACCACGCCGGCGACGAATAACGCCGGCGCCGCGAGCATCACCGGCAGCGCGACTCTTCGCTCCGTATCGCTGAGCGCCGGGATCACGAAGGCATAGATCTCATAGAGAAGGATCGGAAGCGTGAGCAGCAGCGCGAAGTAGAAGCACACCGTGAGCGTCGTCGTGAACGGTTCGCCCACCCCGATGGTGATCGGCACGTTCTTCGGCGTCTTCTGGGGCAGCGCTCGGGCCGCGTCTCCGAGCTGCTGCGCCGTGGCGCCGAGGCGCAAGCTGGCCGCCGGCGAGACATCGCCTGAGCTGGCGAGGCCTTGGAGGGCGGAGGCGGCACTGCTGAGATGCTTGGCCGCCGAGACGTTGTCCCCAGTCAGTCCGCCAAGGTGGTTGGGAGCGGTCTTGGCCGGCGCCGGCAGCGGCTTGTTCAGCAGCGACAGCAGATGGTTGTTCTGCCAGTAGCACAGCCCGAAGGCGACGATCAGCGCGGCCCCGCAGATCATCAGCCGGCTGCGGAGCTCGTCGAGATGATCGACGATGCTCAGCCGATCCTCATGCCCGATGGGCCGCAGAACCTTCGCCATCGGCTTGGCCCGGCGTCGGCGCTACGAGGAGCGGTCGGATCCAGCCGAGCCACCAGATCCCGGGGTGGCGGCCGTCTCGCTCGAGCTCGGCTTGGACTCCGGGACAGCCCGGGCCTCGGTCAGCGCTTGCTTGTCCTCCTCCTTGGATTCACCGGTGATTCCTTCCTTGAACTCGCGCATACCGCTGCCCAGACCCTTCCCGATGCCGGGGAGTCGCTTCGGCCCGAGGATCAGCAGCACGATGATGAGGACGACGATGATGTCAACTGGCGGACTTCGGAACATTGGTCACGGCCTCTCCAAGGTGGGAAGACAAGGGTATCGGCTTAGGACAGCGTAGATGAGTCGACGCCGGAGATCGCCGACCCGGTCGCAAACCGCCGCGCGAGCGGCGCTTGGCGCCCACCGAAGAGACTCCAAAGAATCGCTGTGGATGCCTCAAGACCGGGGTTACGCCGCCGATACTACGGGCGAGTAGCAATGAGCAACCAGCCGATGAAGAACCCGCCCGACCGCCATTCCGTCCGCCGAATCGTGCTCCCCAGCGGACGCACCATCGAGGTCATCAACTTCAGCGGACCGGCCGCGATCGGCGCCGGGCTTCACGTCTGCCCCGAGTGCGCGTCCCCCCTGGTTCAGCCGATCGAGTGGTCAGAGGCGCAGCGCGGTGGTTGGGAGCTGGTGCTCCAGTGCCCCAACTGCCTGTGGGTCGACGACGGCGTGTTCGACGCCGAGGAGGTCGCCGCGCTCGAGCAGCGGCTGGACGAGGGCGTCACCGCAATGCTCACGGACCTGCGCCGCCTCACCCAGGCCAACATGAACGACGAGATCGATAGGTTCGCGGCGGCGCTCAACGCGGATCTGATCCTGCCGGAGGACTTCTAAACGACGCCGCGAGCGTGCCTTCAGCGTTCACGAATACCGCTCGACGACGCCGTCGGCGATCAATGCCAAAGCGGCGCGCTGCCGCACCGGCAGGTCGGGCAGCGACTCCTTGGCGAGCGCGACGAGATCGAGCGCCCGGCTCCGGGCCGCCTCCAGGGCGCCGGTGTGGATGATCCGGACGCAGATCCGCGCCGCCTGCGGGGCGGTGCGGATCGAGCGGGGATCGACCGCGCGCAGCTCAGGATCGCGTTCGCGGGCGATGATCAGCGGGAGATTCACCGTCCCGTCGAGTAGGTCGGCCCCCTGCGGCTTGCCGGTGCGTTCGGGCGGACCGGACACGTCGAGGACATCGTCCAGGAGCTGAAAGGCAAGTCCGATCCGCTCGCCGAAGTCGGCCAGTGCGGAGGTCCGGTTGCCATTCGCCGTCGCTTCCAGCTCGCAGCTTTCGATCGCGCCGAGCTCGCAAGCGGCTCGGAACAGGACCGCGGTCTTGAGCCGGCAGCGCTCCAGGTAGCGCTCGATGGCCACCGCCTCCCACGCGTCGGCACGCTGCATCAGCTCGCCCGCGGCGAGCTCGGACGCGGCCCGCGACAGCACCCGTACGGCCGCCACCGACCGCGACTGCTCCAGCTCGGCGAACGCCCGCGAGAACAGCAGGTCGCCGGTCGCCGTCGCGGCCAGGCGTCCCCCAGACGCCATCACGGTCGGCCGACCGCGCCGCAGCGGTGAGCCGTCGAGAACGTCGTCGTGGACCAGGGTGGCCGAGTGGATGAGCTCCACCGCCACCGCCGAGCGCAGCAGGGCCGCGGACTCGGGCGGAGGAGCTCCCGCCGCCAGGAACAGCAATAACGGACGCAGCCGCTTGCCGCCGGCGGCGATGGTGTCGCCGGCGTGGCGAGCGAGCAGCGGCCCGTGTCCGGTGGCGAGCTCCTCGAGCCGCTGCTCGAGCTCGATCATCAGCCGCGTCGCCGGCTCGCCGCCGGCCTGAACCACCGCCTGGGCGGCGGCCTGGACGGCGCTCACGGCCCCGCCACCGGTGCGGTCCCGCTCGGCACCATGTGGCCCCGTTCGCAAATGCGACGGCATTCGAGCGGCCTCCGGCGGCGCAACGAAACCACTAACCGACCTCGCCGACGTGCAGGGCGATGATTCCTCCGGCGGTGATCAGATAATGGACCGATCGCAATCCGGCCGTCCACATTACCGAGGCCAGCTCCGCCGGCGGGGGAAAGCGCCGGACTGAGTTCGGTAGGTAGTTGTACGCATCGGCGTTGCCGACGAGCCGGCCGAGCGCGGGGACGATCCGCTCAAACCACACTTCGAAGAAGGTTGAGAGCGGCGGCCGTGTCGGCGTCGTGATCTCCAGCACCACCACGCGTCCACCAGGACGCACCACCCGGACCATCTCGGCGATGCCGCGGTGAAGGTCGGAGAAGTTGCGCGCGCCGAAGCCCACCGTGGCAGCGTCGAACTCGCCATCGGCGTAGGGGAGGGCCAGCGCATTGCCGGTCACGAAGTGGACGGCGACCCCCGGCGGCGAGACGGCGCCCCCATCGGCCTTGGTCCGTGCCAACTCCAGCATCCGCTCCGAGAAGTCGACTCCGACCACCTCGCCACCTGGCGCCACGCGCGCCGCCAGCTCCAGCGCCAGGTCGCCGGTGCCGGTGGCGACGTCGATCGCCCGGCCGCCCGGCTCGAGCCCTGCCAGATCGGCGGCTCGCCGCCGCCACTGCTGGTGCAGACCCGCCGTCATGACGGCGTTCATCCGGTCATAGACCCCGGCGATGCGATCGAACATCGCCCGGACCTGGGGTTCGGGCAGGGTGCCGGGACCCGGGTTTGACCCCGCCGGGTCGTCGCCGCCCGGACGCTCCGGCCGGGGCGACGGATCGGCGCCTCCGGGCGGCGAAGATGCGCTCGCCGTCATCTGCCCGCGTGCTGACCGGCCCGGCCTACTGGAGCTCGGACAGGAAGTTGACGAGGTTGTTGAACTTCTGCGGGGAGTTCTGGGCCAGCGACTCGAACGAGGGCATGGGAGCCGTCGGGTTGCGCAACGTCGAGGCGATCGCCTGCGGACGCAGAATTGAGCCGACGTTGGTCAAGATCGGACCCGGACCGTTGTTGCCGTTTGCGCCGATCACGTGGCAGGCAAGACACCCGGACTGTCCAACCACCTGCTCACCGGCCCGGAAGGTGGCGGCCTCGGCCGGGCTCAGCGAAGCGGGAGGCTTCAGGTCGACCGAGTTCGGCGAGCCGGTGTTGGCGCCGGAGTAGGTCAGAAACGCCATCGCGAAGATCGTCGTCAGCCCAGCGGCGAGGGCGATCGGCCGGCGCTGGATCCGGCGCTCCGGGCTGCGGTCGTAGAACGGCAACAGGAACAGCAGGATCATGCAGATCGTGGGAATCCCGATCGTGGCCATGTCCGTGAACTTGGGGACGTTCTTCATGACCCGCAGGACCTCGAACAGAAAGTAGAAGTACCAGTCGGGCCGGGGCACGTAGGTGGTCGTCGTCGGATCGGCCTTGGGCCCCATCTCGGCGCCGAACATCGCCGCCAGGAAGATGATCACGATCATGACGACCACCGCCATGATCGAGTCCTTGGCGACCGCATACGGGAAGAACGGCTTGCCCTGATTCTTCAGCAGCGAGTAGTCGCGAAGGTAGGTTTCCTTCTCAGCTTGGTTCATCCGGGATCGTCTCCGCTCAGACCCGCGCCTCACGCAGCTCGGGCTCTTCCTCGGCGTCCAGCCACGGCGGGGCCGAGATGCCCAGCTTCGTGATCAGGTACAGGTGCGCGCCGATCAGCGCGGCGATCAGGCCCGGTATGAGCAGCATGTGGATCGCATAGAACCGCGACAGCGTCGTCGCCCCGAACTCGGGCCCGGCGCGCAGGAAGTCAGACAGGTACGGGCCGATGAACGGGCCTGTGCCGTTGATGTTCACGCCGACGATCGTCGCCCAGTAGGAGCGTTGGTCAAACGGCAGCAGGTAGCCGGTGAAGCCCATGGCCAGCGTCAGGATCAGCAGCACCACTCCGATGATCCAGGTCAGCTCGCGGGGATACTTGTAGGCGCCGAAGAAGAACACGCGCGCCATGTGCAGGAAGATCAGGATGATCATCACCGAGGCGCCCCACTTGTGCATGGAGCGGACCAGCTGGCCCAGGAACGCGTCGTCGGTGATGTAGCGGATCGACTCGTAGGCGCCGCCCGACGCGTCGGGCTTGTAGAACATCGCCAGGAACACCCCGGTGACCGCCTGGTTGAGGAACGCGAACATCGTCGCCGAGCCCAGCGTGTAAGCCCAGTTGATCCCGCGCGGGACCTTGCGGAACAGCAGCCAGCGGATGCCGCCCGAGAGCGAGGTGCGCTCGTCGATCCAGTCGACGACGGTGACGCCGGCCTCGACCGCGGCGTCCACCGGCGTCGCGGTGCCGTTGTCGCCGGGGCGCTTGGGCGGCGGCCGAAGAGCCTTGGGGAGGGGAGGAGCGGGAAGCTTGGGCATGGTGTGAGTCGTTTAGCTCTTGGGCAATATCGATGTGTCGAACCGGGCGGGATATAGATATTGCCCGATCCCGTCCAGCGGCTGACCCGGGTCACGAGGCGAGAACCGCTCCAGCTCGGAGTTGACCGAGTAGCGAGGACCGATCTCGACCAGGCCGCTCGTCTGGTTCAGACGGGTATAGAACCGGTCCAGCGGGCGCACCGGTGGACCGCCGGCGACCATCCCCCGGAAGTCGTAGACGCCGCCGTGGCATGGACAGATGAACCGCTCGGCCGCGGCGACGAACCGGACGGGACAACCGAGGTGCATGCAGCGCGACGACAGCGCCACCCAGTGGTTGTACTGGTCCTCCGGCTCGGTGTCGATCGCGGGGTCTCGGGTGCGCACGTAGGCAATCGAGTTCCCGGCCTCCCCGATCCCCTGGACGATCACGATCACCTTGGTCGCATATGTCTGCTTGGTGAAGTCGTCGGGCGGTCCGATCGGCTGCCAGGCGAACGGCACGCGGCTGAAGATGGGCCCGATCGCGAAGCCGAGGGCGGGCAACGTGAACGCCATCGCCGCCACCGCACCCGAGCCCTGCGTGACGACATTCATGAAGCGACGACGGTTGACCGTCTCGCCCGCGAACGCGCCCGGCATCTGCCGGTCCTCGGTGTACTTGGATTTGCTTCCTTGTTTGTGTCGATCTGCCACTTGCGCCTTCGATCAACCGCAGATAAACGACATTGAACGCATCGGTAAGCCTACAGTCAACAAAGAGCCGAGCGTCACATGCTCGCCGCTGCCGACCGCCCCGCAAGCGCGTCCCGGGCGCGCGCCAGCGCGTCGGTGGCGCGAAGGTCTCCGGCGCGCGCCAGCGCCTTTGCCGCCTCGTACTCGGGGCTCCGCCCCCAGCCGATGGCGGCCGCCCCCGCCCCCCAGATCGCCTCCGCCAACCGCGGATCGGATCCGGCCCGGGCCTGCGCCAGCAACGAGATCAGATCGGCCAGCTCGCGCACGGCGTCGAGGTCGCCGAGCTCCGCCAGACGCGACAGTCCGAGCGCGTACAGCTGGTCGCCGAGCAGCAGCGCCAGGTCGGGGTCCGAGCATCGGACCAGCCGAGGCGAGCCGTAGTGCAGCAGCGAGCCCTCGAAGATCATCTCCAGCAGCAACTCGTACTCCGCCTCGCGCCCGGCGGCGCGAGGCCCGCTCGCGGCCAGCCGCGGTGGATGGCGCATGCTCGGCTGCGCGACACTGGCCCCGTCCACGGCGCCGGCGCCGGCGTCGGCCGGCGGGAACGGCGCGACCAGCTCGCCGAGCGTGCCTCCCTGCGCCACCAGCGCCTGTCGCAGCCGGGTGAGCGTCATCGCCGCAACTGGGCAAATGCGGCCGCGGCCGCGTCAAGGGTGCGCTGCACCTGCGCCGGCCCGTGCGCAAGCGACGGGAACCAGGCTTCGAACTGCGACGCCGGCGGATAGACGCCGCGGTCCAGCAGCGCGCGGCACCAGGCGCCGTAGGCGTCGGCGTCGCAGGCGACAGCCGCGCCATAGTTCTGCACGGGGCGCTCACTGAAGAAGACGGTCATCAATCCGGGCATGCTCTGTACCTGGACTACGACGCCCGCGTCCTGCGCGGTTGTCCGCATTCCCGCGGCGAGCGCCTCGGTGGTCTGCGCCAGCTCCCGGTAGGCCTCGTCGTCGAGCAGCGCCAGCGTGGCGAGCGCGGCCGCCACCGCCACCGGATTGCCCGACAGCGTGCCCGCCTGGTAGACGTCGCCGGCGGGCGCGATCCGCTCCATCAGCTGCCGGGAGCCGCCGTAGGCAGCGGCCGGCAATCCACCCCCGATGATCTTGCCCAGGATGGTCAAGTCCGGCAGGACGCCGAAGCGCTCCTGCGCACCCCCCCGCCCTACCCGAAAGCCGCTGATCACCTCGTCGAAGATGAGCAGGGCTCCATGGTCGTCCGCAACCTCGCGCAGCAACGCCAGAAAGCCCGGAGCGGGTGGGACGACGCCCATGTTGGCCGGCACCGGCTCAGCCACGATCGCCGCGAGCTGGTGCCGGTTGGTCGCCTCGCGGAGCGCCGACGGCGAGTTCCAAGGCACGATCACGGTGGCGTTGGCGGCCGCCGCGGGCACTCCCGGACTCGCCGGAATCCCATGGGTGGCGAGGCCCGAGCCGGCTTGCGCCAGCAGGCCGTCGACGTGGCCGTGATAGGCGCCCGAGAACTTGAGGATCTTGTCGCGACCCGTGATCGCGCGGGCCAGTCGCAACGCGCTCATCGCCGCCTCGGTGCCCGACGAGGTCATCCGCAGCATTTGCACCGCCGGGACTCGGGCCACCACCTCGGCGGCCAGCTCCACCTCCGCGGCCGTCGGAGCGCCGAAGCTGGTCCCGTGAGCGGCGGCGTCCGCCACGGCGGCCACCACGACCGGATGGGCGTGGCCGGCGATCAGCGGCCCCCAGGAGCACACCCAGTCGACGTACTCGTTGCCGTCGACGTCGCGGATCAGCGGCCCCTCGCCGGAGGCGATGAAGATCGGATCACGCCCGATCGATCGCATCGCCCGCACCGGAGAGTTGACCCCTCCCGGCAGCAGCGGCAGGGCGCGCTCATACAGCTGCGCCGAGCGCGAGGTGTCAACCACGAGGCTGGTCACACGCCGGCGTGCTCGCGTTCCCAGTCCCGGTAATCCCCGGTGAAATAGAGCAGCCTGATCTTCTTGAATTCGGTGGAGGAGTACAACGTCGCCCGCTCATGGATCCCGGTGTCGGCGGCGATCGAGTCCAGGATCGCGTCGCACTCCTCCTTGGAGCGGCCGTGGGCCATGGTGAACACGGAGTACGGCCAGTCTTTGTATGTGGGCCGCTGATAGCAGTGCGAGATGCCGCGGAACGAGGCCATGCGCATGCCGAGCTCCATGATGCGCTCGTCTGAAACCTTCCACACCCCCATGCCGTTGGCGCTGAATCCGGCCCGCCGGTGAAACAGGATCGCCGCCACGCGGCGCAGCAGGCGGCGCTCCTGCATCCCCTGCAGGTGTGCCAGCAGCTGCTCCTGGGCTACCCCCAGCTCGGCCGCGGCGGGGGCGTAGGGCTCCGAGATCACCGGCAGGTCGCCCTGCAGCGCCCGAATCACCGCGCGGTCGAACTCGTCGTAGGGCTGAGGCTCGATCTCGGCCGGGGCGGCCGCCTCCGCTGCCGCCGCCAGGGTCTCGGTGCCGGCCTCCATCTCCAGGTCCATCCGGATCTTGAACAGCTTCAGCGTCGGCAGCTGGCGCACCGATTCGGCACCGGCAAGTCGGGCGAGGACATCGAGCGTGCCCTGGAGTCCGAGCGGCGAGTCGGGCTCGGTGGCGATCGTGAACCAGATATTGAACTCGTGGTTGCGCAGGTAGTTGTGGGAGACACCGGGGTGGGCGTTGATGATGTTGGCGGCGCGCCACGGATTGCTCGGATCGACCTTGGCGGCGACCAGCATCGACGAGTAACCCAACGCCCGCGTGTCGAAGATCGGCGTCACCTGGCGGATGATCCGCTCCTCCAGCAACCGGATGACACGGCCCATCGCCTCGTCCTCGGTGATCCCGGCGGCGGCGGCGACGTGCTGGTAGGGATGCGGGGCGATCGGAAACTGCCCCTGCATCAGGTTCAAAAGCCGCTTGTCCAGATCCTGGAGCTCGATCGCGGCGCCGCGCTTTCGGCTGCGCAGCTTCGGTCCGTGCGGACCGCCGGCCGGCGCCCCGCCAATCCCGTCTTCGCTGGTTCCAGGCATCTCTAGTGCAGCCATCGCGCGGCGTCCTTAGCGTGGTAGGTGATGATGATGTCGGCTCCGGCACGGCGGATGGACGTCAGCGTCTCCAGCACCGCCGCGCGTTCGTCGACATACCCGGCGGCGGCCGCCGCCTTGAGCATCGAGTACTCGCCGCTGACGTTGTAGGCGGCCACCGGCAGCGACGTCTCGTCCTTGATCCGGCGGACGACGTCGAGATACGGCAGCGCCGGCTTGACGATCAGGATGTCCGCACCCTCGTCGACATCCAGCCGGGCCTCCCGCAGCGCCTCGACCCCGTTGGCGGGATCCATCTGATAGCCGCGACGATCACCCGACACGGGAGCGCAATCGGCGGCGGCCCGGAACGGTCCGTAGAAGGCGGAGGCGAACTTGGCCGAGTAGGCCATGATCGGCGTGTCGGTGAATCCGTCCTCGTCCAGCGCGGCTCGGATGAAGCCCACCCGACCGTCCATCATGTCGCTGGGCGCGATGATGTCGGCGCCCGCGCGCGCCTGCGAGATCGCGGTCCGCGACAGCAACTCCAGGGTCGCGTCGTTGTCGACGGTGGCGCGCGCGCCATCCCGCTCCCTGAGCACGCCGCAATGCCCGTGGCTGGTGTACTCGCACAGGCACACGTCGCAGATCACGAGCAGCTCGGGGTGAGCTTCCTTGATCGCTCGCGTGGCGAGCTGCACGACGCCCTCGTCATCCCAGGCCCCCGACCCCTCGTCGTCCTTGGCCGCCGGCAGTCCGAACAGAAGCACCGCGGGAATCCCCAGCGCGCGGGCCTCTCCAGCCTCGGCGACGGCGTGGGCGATCGATAGGTGGTCGACGCCGGGCATCTCCCGGATCGGCTCGCGGCGGTCGACGCCGTGGGCGACGAACATCGGGTAGACGAAGTCCGCGGCCTCCAGGCGCGTTTCACGCACCAGGCCGCGGAGCGCATGAGTGGCGCGAAGCCGGCGCAGGCGGGTCTGCGGGAACGACATAGCTGTTGTCCGAGCATACCGGCGCGTGCCGGGTAAGACCGGGCATCCGGGGTTAGTGGTCGCCTCCGCGGCGGCCACTAGACGAGGGTCCAGCGCTCGATCCGCCGCTCGGTGACCAGGCCGGCCTCGACGTACGGGTCAGCGGCGGCGAACTGCTCGATGTGTGAGGAAGGCACCCCGCGCCATGCGATCGCGCCTCCGGACGGAGGCGTGCCCAGCGCTCCCGCCATCACGATCCGTCCCGCGTCCTGCTCGGCGCGGATCCGCTGCAGATGCGCTTCGCGGTAGGGGCCCCGGCGGTCGGCCATGTCGTCGACGTAGCGATACAGAAGCAGGTAAGTGTCGGCGTCGGCCATCTTCGGGCGAAAGCTAGCGCGGGCGGGCCCCCGACGCCCGTGCGAGCGCTAGGCTTGGCGGAGATGAGCAATCTCGATCGGCGCCGCGGATACACGCCGCGCAAGGCTCGTGAGCAGCGGGCGTACCGGCTGGTGGTCGTCGGCGGCACCGCGGGGGCGATCGGGGTGGTCAGCCTGGTACTGGCCGTGGTCGGGGTGATCGGGCTCACCCTGCCGATCCTCGCGTTCATCGTCACCGCTCTCTGCGTATTCGGCTTCCTGCGCGCAACCGGCCAGCGCTAGCGGGCACGACCGCCCGCGCAACCGGCCGCCGCTACCGGGCACGACCGCCGGAGCCGAGGCTCGTCACCCCTGGCTCCAGCGAGGCGCCGCAGCCGCGGCAGTAGGCGTCGTCAGCGTCGGCGGGGGCGCCACAGTCGGGGCAGTGACCGGAGGCGGACGTCCCCTCCGATACGCCCGACGTCCCCTCCGATACGCCCGACGTCCCCTCCGATACGCCCGACGCGCCGGGGCCCATGGCGCCGAGCCCGACGCCGCGCGTCCCCCACGATTCGAGAACGAGATGGTGGCGGAGATAGAGGACCGTCTCGCGGATGACGGCGATGACCGGCAGCGCCACCAGCGCGCCGACCACCCCAAAGATCTGGTAGCCGATCAGGAGCGCGAGGATGATCACGATCGGGTTGATCCGCAGCGAGATCCGGAACACCTGCGGGGCCACCACGTGGCCCTCGAGCTGCTGGAGCGCGATGAACAACAGAATCAGCCACACCGCGCTGATCGGGTTTTGGAACAGGGCGACCGCCACCGCGGGGACAGGTCCGATGACCGGGCCGATGTACGGGATGAACTCCATCAGCCCGTAGAAGGCGCCGAAGAAGACCCCGTATTTCTCGCCGGCGGGGAAGATCCCCAGCAGTCCGAAGATCTCCAACGAGGCGGCGGCGCTGGCGCCCATCACGAGGCTGAACAACAACTGGCCCCGCACGTAGCCGGAGACGGCGTGCTGGACGAGCAGCGGATAATCGTCCTCCGGGGAGCCGTCACCGGGCGGCATGATCGAGCGAACCAGCCGACCGATCTGACGCCCGTAGACGAGCAGGTAGACCGAGAGCACCAGGATCAGCACCAGATCGAATCCAACGGTCACGATTCCCGAGAGCAGCGACCGCCCGACTGAGACGAGGTCGCCCGAGCGCCGCAGGACGTCCTTCTGCAGCGTGTCCAGCGCGGTCTGCCCCTGCTTTTGGAAGTGGACGTGGACGCCGTGGCGATCCAGCCAGTCCTGGACGTTGACGAGTTCGCGGTTGGCATCGCGAACGATGTCCGGGAAGTTGTGCTGCAGGTGGCTGATCTGGGTCGTCACCGGGCTCGCCAACAGGAAGCCAACCCCGGCGATGATGACCAGACCAGCCAGGTAGACCAGCGGGATGGCGATTCCGCGGGGAAGCCAGCGCTCCAGCAGACGCACCGGCGGCGCCAGGATCAGCGCCACCAGGCCGGCCACGATCAGCACCAAGAGCACCGTCCCGGCTGCGCGAGCGAGCGCCCACAGGGCGAGCAGAAACAGCGGCAGCATCACCAACTGCACCCAGCGGGGAACGACCACTGGCGCCGGCGGGGCGGGCGACGTCAGAGTGGTGCCGGGTCGCTCAGCGGCGGCGTCGAAATCCGCTCCGGCGCGGCCCTGCGGGCCGTCCGGGCCAGCGCCGCCTGCCGGGTCAGCCACGCGGGCGCGCCGCGCCGGACCTCCCTTCGCAACCGCCTCGGGCGACGGCTCGCCCTCCGGCGCTCGCCCGGCCCAGGCACGCAAGCGGCTCCGTCCACGCATCACCTGAAAGTATGAGGCGCGACCCACATGGACAAGCCCGTCAAGATCCTGTTCGCCGGAGACATCGTCGGCGGTCTCGGAAAGCGCACGTTGCTCGGCCTGCTACCCACCCTGCGCGAGCACTGGACACCGGACTTCGTGGTCGTCAACGGCGAGAACGCGGCCGGCGGTCTAGGGATCACGCCGAAGATCGCTGACCAGCTGTTCGCCGCCGGTATCGACGTGATCACGCTAGGGAACCACACCTACCGCCACCACGAGATCTACGAGTACCTGGATCAGCGGCCGGAGATCCTGCGGCCGGCCAACTTCCTGCACACTCAGCCGGGCCATGGGTGGTGCGTGGTCACCCGTGACGGGATATCCCTGGGGGTGGTCTCGCTGTCGGGAAACCTGTTCATGAATGCCGGCCGGCCCGTGTTCTCCGAGGCCGACGCGGCGCTGCATGCGCTGCGTGACCGCGCCGACCACATCCTCGTCGACATGCACGCCGAGGCCACGAGCGAGAAGGTTGGGATGGGCTGGTTCCTGGATGGGCGGGTGACGGCCGTCGTGGGTACCCATACCCATGTCCCGACCGCCGATGCCCGGATCCTCCCCGGCGGCACCGCCTACATCACCGACGTCGGCATGACCGGCCCGCGGGGCGGGGTGATCGGCGTCAAGCGAGAGCAGGCGATCGAGTCGATGGCCACCAAGATGCCGGTCCGGTTCGAGACCTCAACCGACGACCCGTGGCTCAACGCGGTGCTGATCACGACCGCCGCCCAGCCGCGACGCGCGGCGTCGATCGAACAGGTACTCGAGCCGGCGGTCGGGGTGCGGTGAGCTACGGGCTGCGCCGGAAGGGTGTGGCGGCTGGGTCCGCCGCCGGGCCGACCACGTCGAAAACGTGACAAATGGCGAACGGCCGGCGGATTTGTCACCAGCCGGCCGCTGAGCGTGGCTGACACGACAAACCTGGGGGGCGTCCCGGATTTGGCGCAAAAAGCCCCATCAGACTGCGAGAGGGCGTAGCTTGGCCCGCCTCCCTCGGCACGTCGCACCGCCCCGGGATCCCCGAACGAAGTCGCGCTCGACGCCGGGGAGGCGAGCGTCTCCGCGGGAGATGAAGCGCTGTAGCGGGCACCGCGAACAAGATCCATCACCTTCCCCCGAGATCCGGACCCGAGTCGGGCCGCGGCCTACGGTGACGCGATGCGGATGCGGATCGGCGGCGGCTCGATCGGCCTCGCCTCCGGCCACATCTGCTCCATCTCCTCGCGCCGCGTCGGATGGCTGGCCAGCAGGGCGAGGATGACCAGCGGATAGAACCAGACGATGTACGGATACAGCCAGTAGTTGAGCGTCAGCTGCAGCGCGATCAGCACCCCGGCGCCGAGCGCGGCGACCTGCACCATGCCCCGGCGCCTCGGCACGAACGCCACCGCGATCGCCAGCGCCACCACGGCGCCCTGAGATAGGTGCTGAATGATCCTGGGAATGCCCCACAGGCCCCAGACCGAGAACGGGGTCACCCGGTCTGACTGGTACTCGATCGAGTCGTGCCAGAACGCTTTGAGGTCGGACTTGACCAGCACCGGGATCATCACCACCGCCACGGTGACGGCGAACGCGACCCCGTAGGCGACGATCGCGCGGCGTCGAGGGCGGCCCCCGGTACCGCGCAACAGCAACGGCGCCAGGGCGAACGGGGCGAACTTGGTCATCCCGGCGAGCGCCGCCAGCACGCCGCGGCCGGGGGCCGACGTGATCGCCAGCAGCGCGAACACGACCGTGGCGGCGACCAGGCCGTCGTTGGTGTTGGAGTTCATGGCGAATAGCGTGAACGGGTAGGCCGCCCAGCAGTAGGCGAGCAGGATCGCCAGCGAGGTGCCCTTCAGGCGCCGGCCGAGCAGGAACAGTCCGAGGAAGGTCAGCAGGTCAAAGGAGATTGCGGCGGCGTGGGCGGCGGGAAGCGAATCCCAGGTGCCGCTCCACCCGAAGATC
This sequence comes from uncultured Actinomycetota bacterium, assembly GCA_963787595.1. Classification (GTDB taxonomy): domain Bacteria; phylum Actinomycetota; class Thermoleophilia; order Solirubrobacterales; family Solirubrobacteraceae; genus Palsa-465. Next base: position 401,408 of record CAWBDE010000005.1, on the reverse strand, counting down.
AGCCGAAACGGGACGTACAGGTAGTAGCTCACCGGCCCGTAGGTGTCGCCGTACAGGTTGTCTTGGGGCCAATGGCCATACAGCGGGACGCCGTGAATCAGCTTGTCGGCGCCGATCACCCCCGCGTAGCCGACGTCGATGACATTTGAGTTCAGGACGTTGAGCCCGATCCGGAACGCCATCAGGAACACCGCGCCCGCGGCCAGCCAGGACTCCCCGACCACGGGACGCAGCGACCGGCGGGGCCACCCGCGCCCGAACCCCAACAGCAGCATCCGCACCAGCAGATAGATGAGGAACGGATACACGAGGGGTACCGACAGCCCGATCTCGCCGTGGTTGAAGAACGCCAGCGAGACCGAGAACCCGACCAGCATCACCAGGTCCAGCAGCAGCAGTGAAGGTCGCCGCCGCCAGGGCACGAACGGCGCCACCAACAGCAGGCACAGCGGAACCCAGATGTACCAGGCGTTCACCTGCCGACCGAAGGCGCCGGGATAGCCGCGCGCCATCGACCACGCCACCTGATAGCCGGTCCACGCCTGCGTGACCAGGCCGGTGGCGTCGTCGACGTACACCTGGAGCAGCTCACGCGCCGGCTTGGTGTCCGAGAACCAGCTCACCTGCCACTGGCCGGGTCCCTTGGTGTACTCGTAGGGCTGCGCCTTGGGATGCTTATGCAACTCCGCCTTGGTCCGGAAGTCCGCGGAGGCGATCTTCAGCACCTGACCCGCCGTCAGGCGGTAGCCGGCGGGCGACTTGGTCATCGAGGTGACGAGCACCGGCGTGTCGGAGCTCGTCACGGTCTTGCGCGTCACGGTCTTGGTCACCGTGCGAACCGCCGTCGCGGCGGATGAGCTGTGACCGGTGGCGGCCTGGGCGGCGCCGGTGAAGCTCAGCGCCACCCCCACGAGCAGCGCGAGCAGCCCGGCCATCCGGCCGCGGTGCGGGTTTAGTGGCCCACTTAGCCCCGGAAGCTCCAGAGCTTCTGCCCGATGAAGTTGAGCGGCGTCGCGGCGGCGATCGAGATCGCCTGGGCGACCACCTTGGCCATACCGGCACCGTCGACCAGCGATATCAGGACCACGTAGCTGAAGCCGAACGTCACCAGGGAAACGGCGAAGAATTTCAGCGCCTGCTTTGCGGGATGCGCCTCCCGGGTGTGGCTGAACGTCCAATGCCGGTTCCACCAGAAGTTGTTCAGGACCGAGACGACATAGGCGATCACCGCCGCCACCTTGTAGTCGATCGCGAGCACGTGCACGCACAGCGCGAACACCATCAGGTTGACGAGGTAGCCGGTCGCGCCGACGCCGGCGAAGCGAATCAGCTGAAACCAGTTGTGAGGTCTGCGCACTCCGTGGCGGACCCGGCGATGGAACGGCAGCGCGACGAGGGGGGTCAGCTCTTCGGGCATCGCGCAAATGTAGCCGTGGGATGTTCGAAGACCGTAAGCGAGGCCATGGCCTAACCACTTGCTAATTCGGCGGCGGCGGCGGATCCTAAACCGAAATGCTCGCGGATCATCGGGGCGATGTCCGGCAGGGACCATTGCTCGCGAACGCCGCGGGAGCTCGGGCCGGTGCCGCACCACAACAGCGCGCCCAAGGAATCGGAGCGATGCAGCGAGCCATGCGAGCCGCCGCCGACGTGATCGGATCCTCCCCAGTCGACGAACTCATAACCGGGGGCGGCCGACAGCAGGATGTCGCCGGCGTTGGGACAGTGCAGCGCCGCCCACGCCCGGGCCAGCGCGTCGGGGTACTCGGTGCTGAGGATCCGGCCGTCCTGGATCTCGGCCCGGAGCACGGCCAGGTCCCCCTCAACGCTCCAGCGCCCGCCGCGCGGGTCGACGAGCCCCCCGCCGGGGGCGAAGTGAAGCTCGCCGCGGCGGCTGCGAACCACCGCTTCGCCATCGCGTCGCCACAGCGTCAGATCCACGCCCTCCAGCTCGCCCAGCACCTCGCGGGCCCGGCCGAGCGTCTCGGCCGCCTCGTCGGCTTGCAGCGCATAGATCATCGCCGAGCGCTGCGCCGGGCTGAGGGCCAGCTGCGCCGCGGCCGAGCCCGCGGCACCAGGGCGCGCCACCTCGAAGTCGGCGAACGGCAGGTCGAGCCGGATGCGCTCCTCCACGGGCGCCTGGGAGTGGTCGGAGCACACGATCACGGCGTAGTTGTCCAGGAACTCATCGGGGCCGCCGGCGGCATGCATGAGCCGCTCCAGCTGGCGATCTGCCTCGGCGAGGGACGTCACCTGCGCGTGCGGACCGTTGCGATGCGAGTAGGCGTCGTTATCGGGCAGCGAGAACAGCATGAAGTCGAACAGATCACGCTCGACCAGGTAGGACCCGACGCAGCCGGTGTGCTGATCGCGAGCCCCGGGGAGTCCGAGCTGCCCGCGGCAGCCGGTCCGGCGCGAGGCATACAGGTCGGCGTAGAACAGCTCCTGCGGCCCGTCGATCGTCCGGCGAAACAGAGTGGAGGTGACGATCCGGGCCAGTGCCGACTCGTTGGCGACCTCGTGCTCGTGACGTCCCCGGTAGATCAGGTAGGTGGTGCCGGCAGTGCGGACGTCGGCGTCGTCGAGCGACTCGAAAACGGTCTCGACGTCATGGGAGAGATGCTCGGCGTTCATCCGGTAGACGGTGTCGGTCAGGGAGCGCAGCACCCCGAACTGACGCGAGGCGGAGAAGCTGGAGCCATATTCGACGTAGCGCCCCTCTTCGCGGTGATACCAGTTCATGCTCGGGATCAGGTGCTGGTCGGGACCGACGCCGGTGGTGATCGTCGCCGCACAGACCGGCGTCACCGATGGGAATGCGGCGACGCAGTCGCCGACGTAGACCCCCTCCTTCAGGATGCGCGCCATCGCCGGGGCGCGACCTGCCGCGATCACGCGCTCCAGCATCGCCGGCTTCATCGCGTCGATGACGACGAGCACCAGCTTCTTGGGCTGGCCTGGCAACGTCAGCGCAGGATTCGCAGGCCGGCGTACTTCTGCTCGCCCCGAGCCCGCCCCGCGAACAGCAGCCACATCAGCAGCGCGAGCACGACCAGCCCCAGCGGCGGTACCAGCACCGACAGCACCGCCGCGATCAGCGCGGTGACCTCACTGAACAACGGCAGCGCGCCCGCCGCTTGGGCGTCGAGCCGGGCTCGCACCCGATTCAGCAGCGGGACCGTGGCCAGGATCCCGACCGCGGCGCAGATCACGCCGCCGACCAGTCCGGGCCAGATCGCGTAGTGGCCGCGCGCGAGCGATCCGCCGAAGAACAGCGCCCCGATCACGAGGCTGCAGGCCCCGATCGCCAGCATCACCCGTCGCTCGCGCAGTTGCTCGGTGGCGGCGCGGCGCTCGGTGAGCGCGAGCAAGGCGACCCCGATCACCATCACCAGCAGGAAAGGGCCCTGCTCCAGAAAAGAGTAACTGCTATGCGCGAAGTCGATCTGGATATCGCCGGCGGCCAGCCCTCCGACCGCGAGCGCGGGCAGGAAGGGGCGGATCCCCACAGCCGCGGCGATTCCGATCCCCTGGAAGATGTCGAAGGCGAGGTGCACCGTGCTGTACCGTGGGAGACCGTGACGATAGACGAGAGGGCAGCGTGAGCCCGGACGGGCTCCAGCGCGGCGACTCGGACTCCGCCCACATCAGCCGCGACTTCGATCCACCGCCGCCGCGGACACGGTCCACGACACGGGACATCCAGCGCTACGCGTCGTTGTTCGCTGCGCGCACCAAGGTGATGCGCTCATCGGCGATGCGCGACCTGATGGCGCTCACCGAGCGCGACGACGTGATCTCGCTCGCCGGCGGACTGCCCGACACCTCCACCTTCCCGGCCGACTCCTATGCCTCGCTGATGACCACGATCGCCGGCGAGTCTTGTGCCCGCGCCCTGCAGTACGGCCCCACCGATGGCTTGGAGCGGGTCAAGACCTGCATCGCCGAGGTGATGGCCGCCGAGGACACGGCGGTCGACACCGAGGAGCTGCTGGTCACCACCGGCGGACAGCAGGTGATCGATCTGGTGTGCAAGACGCTGATCGATCCCGGCGACGTAATCGTCGCCGAAGCCCCCACCTATCCGGGCGCGATCCCGACCTTCTCCGCCTACCAAGCCGACGTCGTCCAGATCGCCATGGACCGCGACGGGATGCGCATGAACGAGCTCGAGGCGACGCTGGAGCAGTTGGAGAGCAGCGGGCGCCGTCCCAAGTTCATCTACACCGTTCCCAACTTCCACAACCCCGGCGGCGTGACCATGTCCGTGGAGCGACGCCACCGGTTGGTCCAGATCGCCGCCGCCCGCGAGTTGCTGGTTCTCGAGGACAACCCCTACGGCCTGCTGCGCTACGAGGGGGAGCCGCTGCCGACGCTGCACTCCTTAGACGACGAGTTCGTGATCTACGCCAGTACCTTCTCCAAGATCCTCTCCCCCGGCGTCCGCCTCGGCTGGGCCGCGGCGCCCTCGCCGATTCTGCAGAAGATGCAGATCGGCAAGCAGTCCTCGGATCTGTGCTCGTCGTCGATTTCGCAGTACTTCGTGAGCGCCTACTTCGAGGCCGGCCCGTGGGGCGACTACGTCCGCTCGCTGCTCGAGATCTACCGCCGGCGCCGTGACGTGATGCTCGACGCACTCGCCGAGCACTTCCCGCGCGAGGCGGAGTGGAGCCATCCCCGGGGGGGACTCTTCATCTGGGCGACGATGCCCGACTACATCGACACCACCGACCTGCTCGCCCGGGCGCTGCGCGAGCACGTGGCCTTCGTCCCCGGCCGCGCCGCGTTCGTGGACGGGCGGGGCGGATCCTCGATGCGCCTGAACTTCTCTGGCGTCGGGGAGGACCAGATTCGCGAGGGAATCCGCCGGATCGGTGAGGTGGTACGCGAGCAGGTCGCCATGTACGGAACGTTGACCGGCGCAGGCTCGCCCGTCGCGCCCGCGCACGGTGACCAGCGCGCCGCTACCGGGATCACGGAGGATCATCTCGCCGGCGCGTCGGTCGGGCCGCCGGCGGGGCACGCGGTGCAGGAGCTGGCCAAGATCCTCACGCTGCCCGCAAAGCGCAAACGCGCGGGATGAGCAAAGTGGCGGTCCTGAAGGGCGGGCGCTCACTCGAGCGCCAGGTTTCGCTGCGCTCCGGAGCCCGCGTGCAGGATGCGCTCGAGCGTCTCGGCCACGAGGTCGCGCCGATCGACGTCGGTCCCGATCTGGTCAGCCGCCTGCAGAGCTGCCGTCCCGAGGTCGCCTTCGTCGCGCTGCACGGCCGCGACGGGGAGGACGGAACCGTTCAGGAGCTCCTGGAGGTGCTGGGGATTCGTTACACGGGCTCGGGCGTGTCGGCCTGCATTCGAGCGGCGGACAAGGTGCTGGCCAAGCACGCGATGCGCGACCACGGCATCCCCACCCCGGACTTCTACGCCTTCAACGAAACCGCTCTGGGGGCGTTGGGCGCCGCCCAGGCGCTGCCGGCGATCGAGGACCGGCTCGAATTCCCGATCGTCGTCAAGCCGGCGCGGCAGGGCTCGGCGCTGGGGATCAAGTTCGCCCGCACCGCCGGCGACGTGCCGACGGCGCTGGTGGCGGCCTTCTCGTACGACCGCAAGGTCCTGCTCGAACGCTACGTCGCCGGCCGCGAGCTGGCGGTCTCGATCCTGGACGACCCCGAACCTGGCCGACCACCCACGCTCCTGCCAATCGTCGAGGCAGTGCCCGAGGAGGAGGACTTCTATGACTTCGAGGCGCGCTACGAGATCGGACGGACGCGTTTCGTCTGCCCGGCGCAGCTCGATCGTGCGGTGGCGCAGCGAGCCTGCCAGATTGCCCTGGAGACCTACTCGTTGCTCGGCTGCGCCGGATTTGCCCGGGTTGACCTGATGCTGGCCGGCGACTCGGACGAGCTGTACGTGCTGGAGCTCAACCCGATTCCAGGACTCACCGAGACGAGCCTGCTGCCCCAGGCCGCCGAGGCCGCCGGGATCTCGTTCGATCAGCTGGTGGAGCGGGTGCTGGCCGCAGTCGACGCGTCCGCCTGATCCGGCGGCCGCTCCCGGGCGGGCCGACTACTCGTCGGAGGCGAAGTCCTCGGGCGTGACCTGGTCCAGGAAGTCCTTGAACTTCTCCACGACCTCCTCGGTGTCCTCGACCTCGTGCTCGAATTCGATCGCCGACTCGGTGATCACCTCGTCGGCGGCGAAGATCGGGGCGCCGGAGCGGACCGCCAGGGCCAGCGCGTCGGATGGACGCGAGTCGATCTCGAGATCCCGGCCGCCGGCCCGCAGGCTGATCGACGCATAGAACGTGTTCTCCCGCAGCTCGGTCACGGCTACGCGAGTGCATTCCACCTCGAGCTCACCGAGCATTTCGGAGAGCAGGTCATGGGTCATCGGACGGGGGGTGGACGCGCCCTGCAACTTCATCAGGATCGCCGCCGCCTCCGGATGGCCGATCCAGATGGGCAGGAACTTGTTGCTCTCCACGGTCTTGAGCAGCACGATTGGCTGCTTGCCCACCATGTCGAAGCTCACGCCGTAGATCACCATTTCCTGCAACGCTTCGCTCCTCGTCGGGTCGGGCAAGTATAGGACTCCCCCATCCCCGCCACCGCGGCCGGCGGCGGATCGCGCAAGCGGCGGAGCGTACCCGGAGGCGGGCGATGGTAGCGTTGGCCGGCCGGGTCCCGAGCCCGGCGCTACCGGGCGTCACCCGGCCTGGTCGACGCCGAGAACCACCGCAAAGGACGACCGTGAGCACTTCAGAGACCTCGGGGCTGGTGACCGATCTGGCCGGTGTCCAGGAGCTGGCCGGCAAGCACGCCGGCTACACCGAGTGGCGCGAGCTGGAGCAGGAACGCGTCGACATGTTCGCCGATGCCACCGACGACCACCAGTACATCCACGTCGATGTGCAGCGCGCCAAGGACTCGCCATTCGGCGGCACCATCGCGCACGGATTCCTGACCCTGTCGCTCGCCGCCCCGGTGGGCAGCGAGCTGGTCAAGGTCACTGATGCCACCACCGGGATCAACTATGGCTTGGACCGGGTACGTTTCCCGGCCCCGCTTCCTGTCGGCGGCCTTTGGCGCGGCGGCGCCGAAGTGATGGAGGTATCGGAGACACCGGGCGGGGCCCAGATGAAGCTCCGCATCACGATCGAGGTCAAGGGCTCGGCAAAGCCGGCGATGGTGGCCGACACACTGGTCCGCCTGTACGCCTGAATTCACGCCGTCAGCCCAGCTTCGCACGTGGGCCTGTCGGGTTGCCCCCGCTTAAATGAGTGCGCCCCGGAACCGGCGGAATATGAGGCCGGACTCGGGGCGCGCTCGAGGGAGGAGAGGTACTGCGCTGAGAACTATGACGTTTGCTCCGTTAGATGTCCAAGACGAGTGTTGCGACCGATTTATAATTTGATCTTATGGAACTTCGGCAACTGCGATACCTGGTGGCGCTGGCCGACGAGCTCAACTTCACGCGGGCCGCGGCTCGCGAGCTCGTGGCCCAGCCGGCGCTCTCCCAGCAGGTCCGCCGCCTCGAGGATGAGGTCGGTCTCGCTCTCGTCGAGCGCACGACGCGGCACGTCGCGCTGACCGGCGCCGGTGAGATGCTCGTAGCCAGGGCGCGGCGGATCCTGGCGGAGCTGAGCGCCGCGGGCACCGAGCTTCAGGCGCTGCGCGGCGTGGACATTGGGCACGTGACGATCGGCGCGATGCACACGATGGGTCCGGTGGACCTGTCGCTCGCCGTGGCGCTGTTCCGGGAGCGCCATCCCCACGTCAGCCTGCGGGTCTGCGAGCAGTCCAGCGAGGAGATGGCCGAGATGCTGCGGGTCGATGAGCTCGACCTCGCCTTCCTCTCGGTCACCGAGCGCATCGAGTCCCGCGGGCTGGGGCTTTGCCAGCTCGTCTCCGAGGCGCTGGTGGTGATGCTGCCGCTCGGACATCCGCTGAGCGGCCGCCAGGTCCGGATGACCGAGCTCTCAGGCGAGCAGTTCATCTCGTTCCGACCCGGCGCGCGCCTGCGCGAGCTCCTGTTCGCCGCCGGGCGCGAGGCCGGCTTCGAGCCCCGGGTGACCCTCGAGTCCAACGAGAGCGAGCGCATCCGCCGTCTCGTCGCCCGGGGCCTCGGCGTCGCGATCCTGCCCCGCTCGGACGCTGAGCGACCGGGGGTGGACGTGGCGGTGGCGCCCCTGGTGGAGCCGGCGTTGCGTCGTGACATCACGCTCGCCTGGCGGGAGGGCCGGCGGCTGGCCCCAGCGGCGGCCGCGTTCCTCGATCTCGCCCGCGAGACGTTCGAGGTGGTCGAGCCGGCCGAGACCGCGATCGAAAAGCTGTATTTCTAGCCCCGACGAGCGCGAGCAGGCCTACGTCGGGAACCCTGCACCGACTTCGGGAACCCTTAGCTCGCGCAGAAGATCTGCTTCGCCGCGACGTTCATTCTCGGCGAGCTTTCCTTGAGTAGATCGCGGGCGAGCGGGGAATTACATCCTGGGGGAGCACCCCAGTCCGCAGCCCAACGACCGTCGGCACCTTAGTTCGACAACCGTCGTACTAAGTGGTATCATTATCGGCGGAGGAAACCCATGCGAGACACGGAGATAGTCCTGAACACCTTTGATACCGATGCCCGCGACGCCGCCCAGGAGCGTGAGCATCACGACAACAACAATGCCCAGCGCACGCGCACGCGCGGTGAGCACGGGCCGGCCGCGGGGGCTCCCTCGCGCCGGCGGCAGCCGCGGCGGCGTCCTGCCCGGTCTGGCGAGCATCGCCAGGCGGCCGAGGCCCGCATGAGCGCCGGCGCCGGCACCATGACCGAGAATTCACTCGACCTGTTTCTCCGGGCAGCCCGCGCGCACGCGCTGCTGACCGCCGAGGAGGAGATCGAGCTCGCCAAGCGCATCGAGCGCGGCGACCTGGAGGCCAAGGAGCGGATGATCAACTCCAACCTCCGGCTGGTCGTCTCGCAGGCGCGCCGTTATCAGGGCCACGGCCTTCCGATGGAGGACCTGGTCCAGGAGGGAATGCTCGGCCTGATCCGCGCGGTGGAGAAGTTCGACTGGCGGCGCGGGTTCAAGTTCTCGACCTACGGGACGCTGTGGATCCGTCAGGCGCTCCAGCGTGGCCTGCAGAATCATGGCCGCACGATCCGCCTGCCAGTCCACGTCGCCCAGCGACAGACCAAGGTGCGCAAGGTGGAGAGCGAGCTGAGCACGAAGCTTGGCCGCGAGCCCACCGACGAGGAGATCGCGGCCGAGGCCAAGCTCGATGTCGAGGAGGTCGCGGAGCTGCGTGAGCTGACTCGCGGTCTGACCAGCCTGGATCAGCCGGTCGGCGAGGATGGCGAGACCGCCTTTGGCGATCTGCTCGCCTCGGAGCGCCCGGAGCCGGTCGAGGAGGTCGAGCAGGTCGAGCGCCAAGAGCTGATCAGCGGCGCCGTGGAGCAGCTGCCGGAGGGCGAGCGCAACGTGATCCGGCTCCGGTTCGGTCTGGCCGGATCCGAGCCGCTCAACCTGCGCCAGACCGGGATCGAGCTCGGCATCCCGCTGAGCAAGGCGCGGGAGCTCGAGCAGCAGGGTCTGACCCGGCTGGCTCGGAGCAACGACCTCGAGGGGCTTCGCCGAGCCGCCTGAGCCATCGCTTCAGCGCCGGTCGCGAGAGTGCAGGAGCGCTCGCGCGACCGGCGCTCATCGCTATAAGCGGCCGAACGTTGGCTCAGGCGTCGGGTCGGCGGGGTCGGTTGGGCGGGCGGTCCGGCCGGCTCTCTCCTGAGTGCGGCGCGCTGTCCAGCGTGGCGAGCGCCGCCGCACCGGCGGCTCGGCCGACGCGGGCATCGGGATCGGGGCGCAGCCGCGCCGAGTAGATCGACGGTGCACCCAGCCGCCGGGCGATCACCGTCGCCTCGATGACCGCCAGCAGCGTGGGCACCATCAGCGAGTCGAAGTTGCGGGTCAGCTCGAGGACCAGCACGAGCCCGGAGAGCGGTCCCTGCATCGACGCCGCCAGAAATGCCCCGCCGCCGATGATCGAGTAGCTCCCGAGCGCCGCCCCGGGCCATATGTGCGTCCACACCGTCCCCAGGATGCCCGCCAGCAGGACCCCGACGGTCAGCGTCGGGGTAAACAGCCCTCCTGGAGATCCAGCCCCCAGGCAACCCGCGGTCGCCAGCGGCTTGAGCACGAACAGGATGCACAGCAGACCTAACGACAGGCTCCCGAGCGCTCCCAGCTGCACCACTCCTTTTCCGTTGCCGAGCAACGCCGGGTACTGGATCGAAACCACGCCGAGAATGCCGAACACCACGACCGGAGCGACGAACCGTCCCCAGCGGCGGGGGCGCATCCTCGCCGCGAAGGCGATCAGGCGCACCCACGCGATCGACACCACGCCGATCACCGGCCCGGCGAGCGCGGCCCAGGCGAGCTGCGCGGGATGGACCACGAAGGCGGGGAAGTGATACGTGGGCGACGTTCCCAGCCAGATCCAGGCGGTGGCGGTGGCGATCGCCGACGTCGCCAGCGCGGGCAGCACCAGGGGCAGTGCCACCGTGCCCAGCAGCACCTCCAAGGCGAACAGAGCCCCGCCCAGGGGAACGTTGTAGACCGCGGCAAGGCCGGCCCCGGCGCCGGAGGCGACCAGCAGCCGCCGCTGCCAGATCGGCAGCTGCCCCCAATCCGAGAGGCGGCTGGCGGTGGTGGCTCCCACCAGCTGGGGTGCCGCCTCGCGCCCGAGGGAGACGCCCAGGCCGACCGTCACGATCGACAGGACCGCCTGGGCAAGGCTGCGGATCCCGGACATCCGACCGGCCTGCAGCCACACCCCTTCCGCCACCTCGGTTCCGCCCGAGACCGGGAGCCGGTGCAGGACGACGGAGCCGACCCCCACCAGCACGGCGGCCACCAGCAGCGCGACCACGTGTCGCCATCCGGCCGCCGCCTGCACGCCGTCCAGGAACGGTCCGCGGCGGTACCCGTAGGCCAGGTGCTCGACGAGGTGCAGCAGCCCGATCAACGCGGCACCGGCGGCGCCGGTGATCACCCCCAGGATCCCCACGATCGTCCAGAAGCGGGCGCTGTAGCTGGCCACGATCCCGCGGCCGGTGACGTTGGCCTGATGCGAGAACCAATCCCGGCGGGATCGCCGGCGCTGGGCCGGCTCCGGAGTGGGCGGGGTCGGGGGGGAGCGGCGGTCGGCGCTCAACGGGAATGGCTCCTGGGGGTGCTGGGCCTTCGCAGACCATACGCTAGGCTTGCGCGGTGTCCTCGCTCCGCTACCGGCGCGTGGTGGTCAAGCTCAGCGGGCGTGCATTTGCGGGAGCCGCGCCGTTCGGTCTGGACTCCGCCGCGCTCGCATACGTCGCCGACCAGCTGATCGAGGCCCGCGCCCTGGGCGTGGAGGAGGCCGTGGTCGTGGGGGGCGGCAACTTCTTCCGCGGCAACGTCGCCGACGAGTGGGACATCGAGCGGGCCGAGGCCGACAACATCGGGATGCTCGGCACCGTCATGAACGGGATCCTCCTGCGCGGAGTGCTCAAGCACCGCGGGCTGGAGGACGTCCGGCTGATGACCGCCCTGCCGATGCCCTCCATGGCCGAGCCGTTCATCCGCCTGCGGGCCCTCTCCCACCTCGCGCGCGAGCGCCTCGTGCTGCTGGCCTGCGGGATCGGTCAGCCCTACGTCACCACCGACTACCCCGCGGTTCAGTACGCGATCGAGCTGCGCGCCGACGCGATCCTGCTGGCAAAGCACGGGACCGACGGCATCTACGACCGCGATCCTCGTAAGGAGGCCGGGGCGCTCCGGTATGACAGCCTCGGCTACAACGACGTGCTGGAGCGCGATCTGCGCGTGATGGATCAGGCGGCGATCGTGCTCGCGCGCGACTATGACCTCCCGCTGCATGTGTTCGACTTCGACGAGCAGGACGCCATCTCCGCCATCTGCTGCGGCGAGAACCGGGGCACTTACATCTCCCCGGCGACGAAGCTCGTCACCTCCGCACCGGCGTCGGTCGGCTGACCGGCTGGGAGTCCGGTCAGCCTTCCAGCTCGCGGCCGGCGGCGGCGAGCGCGTCGATCAGCTCCGGCAGCGACCTCGCCATCCGGCCCCCGCTGTCGACGATGAACGTCTCTAACTGGAGGTTGACCGCGACGCCCTCCTCCCCGCTGCGGCGCAGATCGGTGCGCAGGCCGAAGCAGCGCAGGCCGACTGCCGCCGCGTAGCCGACCTCGGCCGCGGTGCCGGAGTCCGGCTCTTGACCGTCGAGATCGGCGGCGAGGAGCGCGCAGGACCTGATCGCCTGTTCGTTGCGCCGGCCGAGCGTCAGCGCGAGCTCCCGCAGACGGCCCCGAGCCCGAGCGTCGGCCCGCTCCTCGGCGGTGCTCAGCGCCCACGGATCGACCGGCTCCACCACCGCCGCCAGAGCGGGCAGATACACGCGCCGGTAGTAATCACGCCCGGACTCGGTGAAGCCAAGCGGGCCGGCGACGTAGCAGCGCGGGGCCATCCGAGGAGGTTACGAGCCAGCCACGCGCATTGTGGCGTTGGCTACGTGGCCCGGAAGAGCCGCTCCAGCTGGTCGATGACGGCACGGGAGCGGTCGTCGAACTGGACGTCGGACAGCCCGGTCTGGATCTCGAACAGCCGCCGGTTGGCATCATTGCACTCCGCCCAGGCTCGGCGAGCGCGGCGAGTTAGCTGTCGGACGCGGGATGTGGCGGTGATCATGGCTTGTCTCCTTGAGTAGTGGGGGGAACGGTGAGGGCGGTTCGTACCGTCGGCACCACGGTCCAGTGTCGGCTAAGGGCCCGGCGGGCACATCGGCAGATCGCTGCCGATAACGGGCGCCCACCCCTTACGCGGTGAGCCGGTCGATGGCGACGGGCCACGCCGATGCCGTCACCGGAAGGATCTGGACCGGGCGGCGTCCTGGGTTCATGTGCGCGCCTCTGGCGCACGATCCGCCCCTACAGAAAGGACCGACCATGCCGGCCAACCGCATTGGCGGGCTGCTTGCGGCTCTCGCACTGCTCGTGTCGAGCGCCACCGTGGCGCTGCCGGGCACCGCTGCGGCACACTCACGAGCTCATCACGCTCGCCACCGGGTTCACCACCATCATCACCGTGGAATTCCGCAGCACGGCGGCGGCGACCACGACGCCGACAACTTCGGCGGCCCCAGCGACGGAGATGGCAACGTCTAGAACCGCCAGGCGCACGGGGGTGATCGGCGTTGCCACCGCTTCGCTGATCGCCCTCGCCGTCGCCCTCTCCGGGACGATGCTCACCGGAAGGCCCACCCGGGCGCGTGGCGCCTCCCGCGTCGCTCCGGGCGGGGGCCCCGCCCGAGCCCGTGGCGCCGCCCGCGTCGCTCCGGGCGCGGCGGCGCGGCCAGGGGCTCCGTTTGCCTGGCTTCACCCTGCGCCCGCGCCGCCCGGTTGGGTCGGGATGACCACTCCGTCCAGCCAGGCAACGTTGTTCCGCCCTCCCGGTTGGACGCCGATCCCCGGAGATCCGGGCACGGTCTCGGCAGCCCTGCGAGGGGACCGCGGGGCCTACCTCGGCTACCTCAACGTGACCCCGCGCGAGGGAGCGGAACGTGCGCGCGGCTGGGCGCGCTTCCGTCTGAACCGCAACCGCGACGAGGGCGACAGGCATGTGCGCCGACGGGCCGCGGCCGACGGGCTGCGCTTCCGGACGGCACGCGGCGCCTGCCTGATAGACGATTACAGCTCGAGAGTGGGCGCTCACCCTTACCGCGAGATCGCCTGTCTGGTCACCGGCCGTCGCCATGCCGACGTGTTCGTCGGGGCTGCCCTGCAAAGCGACTGGGCCAGACAGAGCGGCATCCTCGAGCGCGCGGCGTCGGCCTTTCTGCAGCGGTGACGGCCGTCTCACTTGTCGACGCCGGTGGCCAAGCCTCCCAAGGACCTCAGGCGCCGCGGGCCGCCGGTCGCTCGAGCCCGCGTCCAGCGGCGACTCATGGAGTGCTCAGTGCAGGAGGGCTATGAGCAGGGCGATCGGCGCCGCGACAAAAACGAGCACCGCCACCGCCCACAGGAGCAGCCGCCCGACCGGCTGTCCGCGTGTCCGGTAGTGCTTGCGCTCGTAGAAGTCGCTCGCGGCGAGGCCTTCTGGCTGCTCCGGCGCGACCTCGGAGACCGGCTCGTCCCGTCGGAGATCGGCGGCAGCGTGGTCGTTGTCAGGGGCGGGAACCGTAGCCTGGCTCGCGTCGGCAGCGACCGCCGCAGCCCGAGCGGGGCCTGAGGCCGGAGACGCGGCCGCGGCCGCGGCCGGCCCCTCGGCGACAGGGACGGCCGGCCCCTCGGCGACAGGGACGGCCGGCTGCGCGCCCGCGAGGTCCGCCGGGACTCGCTGCGGGTCATCGACAGGGACGGCCGGCTGCGCGCCCGCGAGGTCCGCCGGGACTCGCTGCGGGTCATCGACAGGGACGGCCGGCTGCGCGCCCGCGAGGTCCGCCGGGACTCGCTGCGGGTCATCGACAGGGACGGCCGGCTGCGCGCCGGCGAGGTCCGCCGGGACTCGCTGCGGGTCATCGCCACGGATGCGCGCCGCCCACAGCGGGGTCGTCAGCTCAACGGCGGCGGCCGACTCGAAGGCGAAGCCCGCGGGCGTCTGCTGGCGGTCGGCTGGATCCTTGGCCATCGCCCGCCTCACCACCGCGTCCAGTGCCCCCGGGACTTCGGGATTGCGCACACGCGGCGACGGGGGATCGGCCGATTGGTGGGCGTATGCCTTTGCCGCGATGCCCTGGCGCGGATATGGCACCTCGGCCGTGAGCGCCTGGTAGAGCACGCAGCCGAGGCCGTAGATGTCTACCCGGCCGTCGATCTCCCCGCCGGTGATGTACTCCGGCGCCACGTAGTCGAACGTCTCCAGGAGGTGCTCCTGGACCGTCAGCCCGGTCCGGTCGTCCAAGCGCCGCGCCAGCCCGAAGTCCGTGAGGTAGACGTGGTCGGCGGCAGGGGTCACGAGCACGTTGGACGGCTTGACATTGCGATGGATGATGCCCAGGGCATGGGCGGCTTGGAGGGCCGCGGCGATCTGATTGGCGATCCTCACCGATCGCCGTGGATGCAGCCGGCCATCTTCGCGCACCATGTCGCTCAGGTTGACGCCGTCGGCCCAGCGGCTGGCGATGAAGATCCTGCCCTCGGCTTCGCCCACTTCGTAGATCGGGATGACGTTCGGGTGGTCGATTGAGGCCAACGCCGTCGATTCCCGGTTGAGACGCGCCCGTGTGACGGGGTCGCGCGTGACGTCCGTCGCGACGATCCGGAGCGCCACCCATCGCTGCAGCCGGAGGTCCCGGGCCTTGTATACGACGCCCGTGTCCCCCTCGCCGGCCAGTTCCTGCAGCTCATAGCCCGCGAACCGCTCGCCCGTCCTGATCACCATTGCAGGCTTCCCCCTCTGCGGGCCGATAATCCTGAGGCCCCGCGGCCTGGCGAGCGACCCGGGTCGGATTAGCCGCCAATTGCGTTGGGTAACCTCAGTTTTCGGCTTCGCCGCCGCGCCGACCGGAACATCGTCCCTGGGCGGGTCCAGGGACGGTTGCTACGGCTTATCAGCGAAGCCGCCTCGTTCATGCCTTTGATCGCTTCGTCCCAGACGCCCGCTCCGCCGTCTCCGCGCCGCCTGAAGCCTGGCCGGAGATTCAGGCCGGGTGAGCCTTTCCCGATCGGGCGGCGCGCTCGCGCCAGCCTGCCGTTCAAGCGCCAGATGCACCACGGGACGGCGATCGCGCTCGTGTCCGCCGCCAGTGTGCTCGGCGCCGCTCTGCGGATAACGGTCGGACGCGGCCTCTCGCTGGACGAGATCGTGACCGTCGACGACGCTCATCTCTCGCTGGGACGGCTGATCACCCGGCTCGCCCACGGCGGAGTCCACCCCCCGCTCCATCCGGTCCTGGAGTGGTGCATCCTCCGGCTGATCGGCGATGGGAACCTTGCGGTCAGGCTCCCGTCGCTCGTTGCCGGCGTTGCCCTGATCCCTGCCGTAGCGTGGCTCGCGGCCGAGCTCTTCGACCGCCGGACGGCGGTCGTGGCCGCGTGGCTCACGTCGATCGCGCCAATTCTGGTGTGGTACAGCCAGGAGGCCAGCGGCTACGCCCTCGTCGCGTTGTTCGGCACGATCGCACTGGTCGGCGCCGTCCGGGCCGGCAGGCACGGAGACCCCGCCGACTGGGTGCTTCACGTTGTCGCGGCGACGCTGGCGATCTGGTCGGACTGGTCCGGCATCCTGATCGTCGCCACGACCGAGTTCGTGTTGCTGGCGGCGTTCCTTCGCCGCCGCCGCAACGGCGACTCCGTAACCCGATTTCTCGCCGCCTGGGCCTTCGACACATTCGCTCTGGCGTGCCAGCTGGTTCCGCTCACCGTGCTGTTCGTGTCCCAGCTGAACAGCAACGGTGGTCTGGCGGGGGTCACCGGCGTCGCCGCGTCCGGCGTCTCCTTCTACTCCGCAGTATCCAACGCGTCGTGGGCGCTTTTCGGATTTCAGCCGGGAGGCGTCACCAGCGTGCTCTCGGCGGTCTGGCCGCTGGCAATGCTCGCGAGCCTGGTGATGATCGGCCGCGGCGTGGGGCCCCGTGGCTGGTTGCTCGTCGTCTGCGCGGTTGTCCCGGCAGCCGGGGTATTGGTGCTCGGGCTGGTGACTCCGGCGTCGTTCGACGTCCGCTACGCCGTCGCCGCCGTCCCCCCCATCCTCGTACTCATCGCCCGGGTGGCGACGGCGTGGCCCCGCGGCCAGACCGGCCGGGCGCTCGTCGTTGCGGGAGTGATCACCCTGCTGGCCGGGGCACTCGTCGATCAGCAGCTGAACCCGAACAACCCGCGCCGCTATGACTACGCCGCCGCTCTGGCGCAGGTGAAGCGAGAGGCACATTCGCGCGCCGCCGTCTTCTACGAGCCGGCCAATCTCCGCGTCGTGCTGGAGCGCTACGCCGCCCGTCTGCACGCCTCGCCGCTGACGATCCACCTCCCCGCGCGCCGGCGGGCGGGCAGCGTGTTCGTCGTGACCTCGTTCACCAACCAGCCGGCGCTGGTTCACCTGCGCGACCGCGAGATCGGTGCCCTGAGAGCGACCCGGCACCTCGTCCGATACCGCACGTATCCCGGAGTGCGGGTTTGGTGGTTCAGATGACGCCCGCGTTGCTCGATATCCGCCTGCGGCGCCCGCAGTGGGACCCCCTGCCGACCGGGATGCCGGTCCGGACCCGGGTGCGCCTCGCGGCCCTCATCGGCGTGCCCATGATCGTCTGGTACCTGTCGTGGCTGCTCAACCCCGGCCGGATCGGCGAGCCCATCCTGTACGCGCTGCTCATCGGCGCCGAGCTGCTGAACGTCATCCAGGCGGTGGGCTTCTGGTGGACGTGCGCGTTCGAGCGCATCCGCGTGCCCAAGCCGCCGACCCGAGCCGCCGCCGTAGACGTGCTGATCCCTCGCTACGACGAGCCGTTGGAGATCGTCGAGCTGACGGTCGCCGCGGCCGCGGGGCTGCGTGGGGACGACGTCCGTGTCTGGCTGCTCGACGACGGCGACAGCGACGACATGCGACGACTGGCGGATGCGCAGGGCGTCGGCTACGTGCGCCGCTCCGTCCACGACCACGCCAAGGCGGGCAACGTCAACCACGCACTGACGCTGATCGATGCTCCGTTTGTCGCCATCATCGACTGCGACCACGTCGTCTCACCGGACTTCCTCGAGGCGACGCTCGGCCATTTTGAAGAGGACCCGCGGCTGGCGTTCGTGCAGACGCCGCAGTACTACGCCAACGGGGATCAGCCCGGCGTCCCAGGCGCGGCGTGGCATCAGCAGACATTGTTCTTCGGCGCGATCGCCCGCGGCAAGGATGGCCTCGGTGCCACGTTCTGCTGTGGCACCAACGTCGTCTTCCGGCGTGCGGCCCTCGATCAGACCGGCGGCTTTCCCACGCATTCGATCACCGAGGACTTCGAGCTGTCGATCACGCTGCACGAGCGGGGCTGGCGCACCGCCTACCTGCCCAAGGTCCTGGCGTCGGGGCTGGGTCCGGAGGACATGGCCGCGTACACCACCCAGCAGCTGCGTTGGGCGCGCGGATGCCTTTCCGCTCTCCCGCGGATCCTGCGAGCGCGCCTACCCTGGCGACTACGCGCTCAGTACCTGCTCTCAGGCGTGTACTGGCTCTCCGGTTGGACGGTGCTCGTTTACATGGCGTTCCCGGTCATCCGGATCCTGTTCGGCGTGCAGCCGCTGGCCCACCTCACCGCCCCCGCGTTCCTGCTGCACTTCGTCCCGTACTTCGTGATCGCGCTGTCGACGGCGGCGCTCGCGGGAGCAGGGTCATACACGTTCACGGCTCTCGCCCTGGCCGCGACATCGTTCTGGGTGTTCATCGTCGCGTCCCTGCTGACACTCGCCCGCAAGCGTGGATCGTTCAAGGTCACGCCCAAGACCGGCGCCCACAGCCGCCAGCCGCGAGCTGTGGCCCCGGCGCTGGTGGCGATCGGGATCTTGGCGGTGGTTTCGATCTGGGGGCTGGCGCACAACCAGGATTCGGCGACGTTCAACAACGCCGCGTTCGCGCTGTTTCACATCTGCATCCTGACCGCGGGCTGCTGGCCGGCACTTCGCCGCCCCCCGGCGCCCGCGGTCACCGGAGGCTCCTCGGCCGCGTCGGTCGGCCTCCGCGTGTCATGAGGCTCGGGACGGTCGTTGTCGTCTGCGTTCTGAGCCTCTGCCTCGCGTCATGTGGGGCCGGCGGTCGGGGGTCCTCCTCGAGCACGCGCGCCTCGGCCTCGACAGGAGGGGAAATGGCCGCGAATGCCGCGCGCGCCTTCTTGAGCACCTACACCACCGATGGCGGACGCATCCAGCGCACCGACCAGGGCGGCGACACCGTCAGCGAGGGACAGGCCTACGGCATGCTCGCCGCCGCTGCCATCGGGGACCGGCAGCGCTTTGACGCGATCTGGTCCTGGACGCAGAAGCACCTCCAGGACAGAGACGGGCTGTTCGCCTTCCACTGGGCCAACGGGAGCGTCACGGACTCACAGCCAGCGTCCGATGCCGACCTCGATGTCACGCGGGCGCTACTGATCGCGTCATGCCGCTTCCAGGAGCCGACGCTTCGCGACGCCGCCGTCAGGATCGGACGGGCGGTCCTCGCCCGTGAGACCGCCCGAGCGGGATCGCTCCAAGTCCTGCTGGCCGGTCCGTGGGCGAACAAGGGAAGCTACGTGACGTTCAACCCCAGCTATGTCGATCCCACCACGCTTCAGGCGCTTGCCCGGGCGAGCGGCGACGCCCGGTTTGCCGCCGTCGCCGCGGGCGGTCGCACCCTCGTCGACGAGCTCACGCGGCCGCTGCCGCCCGATTGGGCAATCGTGAACACCGCCTCCGGCCAGGCCACGCCGGTGTCGGCCGCCGGCTCCACCTCCGGTCCGGGGATGTTCACCTATGACGCTCCGCGCACGCTCGTGCGGTTCGCGATCGATTCAGCCGCGAAGGGCCGCGCCGCCGTCGCTCGCGCCTGGGACGTGTTCAAGGAGACCCGCCCCCAGGACGTCGTCACCGAGCACCAGCTGAGTGGCGCAGCCATCGACGACGTCCACAGTCCGGTAACGCTGGTGGCGGTGGCAGGAGCGGCCAAGGCCGCCGGCGACACCTCGGCGATGACGGCGTCGCTCAACGAGGCGCAACGGCTCAACGCGCAGCACCCGACGTACTACGGCAGCGCCTGGGTTGCTCTCGGGCGTCTGATGCTCACGACGCACCTCCTCCAGCCCTGCACCAGCTGAAACGCCGAGCTGAGCGCTTCTCAGACGCAGTTGATGTGGATGAGGTGCAGCAGCCACCCCGCGGAGGGGGCGTTGCGGACCAGGTCGACCGTACCCGAGCAGTGCTTGGTGCCGTCGGTGCGGACGGAGGTCGTGCTGACGGCGACGTCGGCGGTCTGAGCGGTCTCGGTGACGATTTGCGCCCTGTCGAAGAGGATCGAGCGGTCGCCCGCCTGCTGGGCCTGGAAGCTGTCGTAGCCCGCGAGCTGACTGCGGAAGGTCGGGTCGGCGAGAGCCCAGGCGTCCGCATACTGATGTGCGGCGGCGCGGCCGTAGAACGATTCGACGGCGGAGACGGGATTGAGCCCCGCCGAATCGGATCCCGCGGAATCCGAGGAGACGCCGGACGTTCCCGACGAAGCCTGAGAGGAAGTGCTTGGCGCTGAAGACGAGGCCGCCGCAACGGAGCTTTGCGTAGTCGTCGCGGACTGAGACCCAGCGCCCGCGGCCAGGGCCGCTGAGGCGAAGGTCTGCGTCGTAGAACCTGCGCGAGTCAGCGAGTGTCGCGCCCGGCGAGACGATCGGCGGCCGGCGATGCGGGTAGAGCCGTGGCGGGCGCTGCGCGAGCTGTGGTGGACCCCCGACGAGGCGCTTGCGTTGTGCTGCGCGCCGCGCTGCGAGCTTCCGAGGAATAGGATCGCTGCGATCGCCGCTACGACGGCGATGAGTCCGACCAGGATCCCGGCCGCCGGCTTGCGACTCGAGCGTCCGATCGCATACGGGGGCGCTGGGCGATCTGGTCCGGCGCCTCGAACGCGCTGCGTCGGTGCCACCGGCGTCCGCGATCGTACCGGAGGCACCGCCACCTCCCGCCGGATCGCCGGCGCGGCCGCGGAGACAGCCCGCGGGGGCCTCGTGACCTGCACCGGAGCGGTCGCCTGCGGCTCGAGCGCCGCCCGCAGTTGCCCCACCAACTCGCCGGCTGATCGCGGCCGCTTGGCCGGGTCCCGGGACATCCCTCGGCTCAACAAAGCTGCCGCCTCCGCGGGAACACTCGGCGACACGTCGCGGACGTCGGGCGGAGGGCTGGTGGCAATCGCGTGGGCGAGGGCGACCGGATTGGGCTCGGCCCGTGCCCTGCATCCCGAAAGCGCCTCGTATGCCACCGCGGACAACGCGTAGATGTCGATCGCAGCCGTTGTCGGCCCACCCTCCAGCTGCTCCGGGGCCATGTATCTGAACGACCCGAGCACCGCCCCGCTCGTGGTGATCCGGGTGCCATCCAAAGTCGAAGCGATCCCCAGATCGGCGAGTTTCACCTCGCCTTCGACTCCCAGCAGGATGTTGGCCGGCTTGACGTCGCGATGCACGATGCCCTGCCGGTGGATCGCATCAAGGGCGCTGCCCACGCCCGACAGCACGCGGAGCGCCTCGGGATCGGCGAGCCTGCCGTCTCGACCGAGGACCTCGCGCAGAGTCTCGCCCCGAACGTATTCCATGACGATCACCTGGTCGTCATCGGAAGTGACGATGTCGTAGATGGAGACCAGGTTGGGGTGACTGACAGACGCTCCGATCAAGGCCTCGCGCCGCAGACGCGACAGCCCTTGATCACCCCCGCCGGCGTTCATCTGCTTGAGCGCGACCTGACGGCCCAGCACCTCGTCGAGGGCTAGACGGACTGTCCCCATGCCCCCCGAACCGAGCGTCGAAATCGGACGGTAGCGGTCGAGCTTGCTCTGAACGGCCATTTCGTCGTCACCTACCCGCTGCGCACCTGGATACCACGCTGCGACCCTGGGAATATCGGCCTCGGCCCGTCGAGAGCGCGGCGCGAGTCCGATTGGGCCGGTCGGCGGGGTCGGGCCGGTCGGCGGGGTCGGGCCGGTCGGCAGAGTTGGGCCGGTCGACGGGGTCGGGCCGGTCGGGGGGGTCGAGGGTGGCGTCGACCCGGAGTGCGATCCAAGCGCTTGGCAGCTAGGCCTGGTCGCCGAGCGCGACGATGTGGTCGGGTAGCCGCTCGTTGTCGCCGTACATGAAGTGGTTGTGCATGTTCTCGGAGAACCGGCTGGCCTCGGTGGACTTCCCGACGGCCTCCGCGGTCTCCCGGATCAGCATGGGCGAGGCGCCGCAGCAGACGCCGAGGTAATTGATGCCGAGGTCGTGGACCTCCTTGGCGAAGGCGCCGATCTCGTATCGGCTGGCGTAGAGAGGGTCCAGCGCCGTCGGGAAGGTGCGGCCGTGTGGCGAGGGCACCCTGGCCCGGTCGTCTGACAGGTTGAAGAACGTCGGCTCCTCCGCGGTGGTCCGGTAGGGGATCGGCAGCGCGCCGACGTGGCACGACACCGCCGCGCGGATCTGCCTCAGCCAGGGCAGCATCGTCTCGGGCCCGCGGAAGCAGTTCATGCCGACCACGTCCGCGCCGGCTTGCTCCAGCCGCTGGCACGTCTCGACGATGCCGACCCCGTCGGCCATCTCCTCGATCGCCATCGGCGCGATGGTGACGACGACGGGCAGGCCGGTGGCCTTCGCGACCTCGAGCGCCGCCAGCGCCTCGCCGGCGTAATAGAACGTCTCGCCGATGATCATGTCGGCGCCGCCCTCCACGGCCCAGCCCACCATCTCCTCAAACATGGCGCGCACGTCGGCCTGGCGGGCGGAGTCCTCGGGATCCCAGATGTTGGTGTTTGAGATGTTGCCCGCCATGAGGTCGCCGGGTCGCTGGTCGGCGACCTCCCGGGCGATCTGGAGTGCGGCGCGGTTCAGCGGCTCGAGCAGGTCCTCCTTGCCGATGACCCGCATCTTCTCGCGGTGACCGTTGTAGGTGAACGCCTCGACGACGTCGGAGCCGGCGCGCTGGAAGTCGACGTGCAGGGTCCGGAGGGCGTCGGGGTACTCCAGGGCGACCTCGGGGACGAACTCACCGGCGCTCAGGTAGCCGCGGCGCTCCAGCTCGAACAGGAAGCCCTCGGCGCAGATCACCGGCCCGGCGTCCAGGCGCGCGGTCAGGTCCCCGCTCGGAAACTCAGAGGTGGACTCGGTCATGCGCTGCTCCTTGGTGGTGAAGTGGGACGGGTCATCGCCGTGTCGGAGTTGCACCGAGTTCCCCGTTGTGCATCGTCGTCGCGAGTGTAGCCGCCGACTACGAGGCCGCGCAGCGGGCCGTCATGGACGACGCCCGACACCTCGGTGAGCCGCAGGCCGGTCACAGCACAGTCCGGGATCCTGGAGGGGACAGGCGGCCCAGCTAACCGCTGAACCTCGGTGGCTTGAGTGCCGGCGCCACCAGTGCGGTGGCGTCTCAGTTCCCGGGTGAAATTGGCCGGGCGTAGCTTCCGCGGGGTGTGGATGTTAGGCGGCGGCCACCTCCTCGGTGTTATCGGTTGTGAAGGCGTTCTGTTGGCGGCGGATGCGTTCGATCTCGGCGACGGTCTTGGGTGTCATGACGACGCCGCGCCAGCCGCGGCTTGACAGCTCGAGCACGGCCCAGATCAGTGACAGCGCGCTGGTCTCGCCGGGGAACCG
This sequence comes from uncultured Actinomycetota bacterium, assembly GCA_963787595.1. Taxonomy (GTDB): domain Bacteria; phylum Actinomycetota; class Thermoleophilia; order Solirubrobacterales; family Solirubrobacteraceae; genus Palsa-465. Next base: position 378,105 of record CAWBDE010000005.1, on the reverse strand, counting down.
GCCGATGACCTTGGTGCGCCGGCGGACCTCGACGAAGGTGCGCTCTAGGAGATTCGTGGTCCGGATCCGTTTGCGGTGCTCAGACGGCCAGCGCAGATGCGCGACCAGGGCTGGCAGGTCGCGCTCGATGACGGCCATCGCCGAGGGGTAGGCGCCGCGGTAGTCGGCGATGATCGCCTCCAGCCCGCGCCGGGCCTCGGCCGGGGAGCTGGCCTGGTCAAAGGTGGTCCACCAGCGGGCCTTGACCTCGGTGTGGTGGCGCTCGGGCAGCTTGGCCGTGACGTTGCGCAGCGCGTGGACGGTGCACCGCTGCTCATCAGCGCGCGGCCACAGCTCGCGCACCGCCTTCCACAGGCCCGGCGCGCCGTCGGCGCAGACCAGCCCGGGCGCGTTCATCCCCCGGGCGATGAGGTCGCGGCCGAAGCCCAGCCAGTTCTCGTAGCTCTCGCGGCTGCCGAGTTGCAGACCAAGCAGCACCTTCCGGCCCTCCAGCGTCACCCCCCACGCGACCAGCACCCCCTCGGCCGGCGTGTCGTCGGGGTGCAGCCTTAGGTAGATCGCATCCAGGAACAGATAGATGAGATCGTGCTCCTCCAGCCGCCGCTTGCACCATCGTCGATAGCGCTCCCGGGTGTCCTCCAGAATCCGCGACACCGTCGAGCGCGAGCTGACCGGCTGATCGAACGTGTCCTCCAGCACCGCCTCCACATCCCTGGTCGACAAGCCTCTGAGGAACGAGCTGATCACCAGCGACTCCAGCGCATAGGTGCGCGTGACGTGCCTGCCCACGATCCGCGACTCGAACCCCAGCTTCGTGGCGTCACGCACCCTCGGGCGCTCCAGTTTGACCGGGCCCGAGGTCGTCTTCACCGTCCGCGGCTCATAGCCATTGCGGTGCGAGACCGTGTCCTCGACCCGTTCATAGCGTCGGCGGCCGAGGAACTCCGTCACCTCGTCCTCCAGCGCCTGCTGCAAGATCCACCGCGCGCCGAGACGGCCGATCATCTCCACCGGATCCTGCTCCTGGCCAACCCCGGCCAGCGCTTCATCGAGCTCGCTACGAAACCGATCGCTCGGGGCTACTCTCGCCATACGGGCGTACCTCCAATGCTTCGTCGTGTCAGGACAAAGCGGAGGCTACGCCCGCCTCTTCAATTCCCCCGGATTCTGAGACGCGACCCCAGTGCGATCGAAGTTACGCTGCGCCACTGCCTGCCGCCCCCGTCGTGCAAGCGCACGACGGCCTTGGCCCGTAGCCGTCGGTGCCGGCGCAACAGCGTCTGAGCGTAACGGGTCAGGTGCACGAGGACTTGGCGCGTGCGCCCGGAAGCCAGGGCCAAGATCGCGTGACCGATCACCGCGCTGTGGAGCGTCCCCCGCGGCGCGTACTTCAGCCCAAGCGTCCCCTGCAGCCGCCGAGGCTGGCTGCCGGACAGGCGACCGGCACCCGCACGTCACCGTTTCGATTGACCTTGTAGCCCGAACCACCAACCCCTCCTGCGCCGGGCGCGGTGGGTGCGCCGATGCCGAGGGCAAAGATGTGCAGCGCCACCCCGTTGTCAACGCCGCTGCCGACGTCTGGCAGGGTCACCAACGCCACCGTCTTGGTCCCGTCGATGGGGATGGAGGTGGCATACACGCTCACGGGATGGGGGCTGGACTACGCCAACGGGCTCATTCCAGTCAGGCGTGGTCACGAGGATGTCGCAGCCCGGCGTGGCCTGGTTGGCGTACCAGTCGGCCACCGAGATCGGCGCCCGGGACGTCGTGCCGTCGGTGTAGGTGACGGTGACCGTGCCCCTGGCCGTTCCGTTGCTGCATCCCGACCCGGTGAAGCAGTAGTAGGTGGCGGCGGCGAGGATCCCCAGGCGGGATCCCGACCCGGTGAAGCTGACAGTCTGGCCGCAGGCCACGACGTTGTCCCGCTGGCCGGAGCCGACGTCGGGCCAGGTGTAGGTGATCCCGTCGTGCGTGACCGGGACGCCGCCTCCCAGACCCTTCCCGAGCAGCTCCTGCTCGGAGTAGCTGTCTCCGCTGCCGCCATCGAAGTCGCCTAGGTACGTGGCTTGGGCGTTCGTGCGCCGGCTGTGAGGGCGCCAAATCAAGCGGCCGGTCATTCAGCACAGCTCCTTCAGGTCGGGTACGACGTCCCCCTGCCCGTCGATGACGGATTCGTGGCCGCATCCGCCGTCGATCAAAGCGCCTTGCCGCAGGTGGACGCCCCCCATCACGACCCCGAACATCGTGGCCCCGACGCTCCAGTTATCGGGGATCGTCCCTGGGATCAACCCTCGCAACCCGGATGCACCCGCCAGCGTCCTCTGCCCCGCTGGAGGACAAGATGGTCCAGCGGGCAGCGGCTTTCTCAGACACCGGCTGGCGGTGATCGGTAGTGGTCGCGCCAGATGAGCTTGTAGATCGGGATCCGGCGGGGGAGATCGCGGACCCCCGGAAGGAAGGGGACTAGGACGAAGGCGAGGGTTAGCACACCCATCACCGCCATCACCAGGATGTCAGCGTTGGCGGAGGTGGAGAACGGCTTGATCTGATACCAGAAGGTGTAGAGCCACAGCCATACCTGTCCGGGGTAGCTGCCGGTCTCGTTCATCATTCCCCACTGGGGGCCGAGCAGACCTTGTTGTTGGGCGCGGTTGCTGAGCACGCCGCCGTCGGCCATGAACAGGAGCGGCTTGGTGTAGTCGGTCTGGTAGAACTGCCGGCTGGTTAACAGCGCGCCGTCCAGACCGCCGGACTGGGCGAAGGTGAGCAGGGAGCTCATCATCGTGGGCAGTGGCCCGTAGCGGCCGGGCTTGACCGAGATCGATCCGCCCGCGGTGGGTGAGGCCTTCGCGAGGGCGGTCTCGTAGTTGGTTGTCCACCCGGTCTGGGTGTTGACGGACGCCGACTCGTAGGTGGAGACCGCCCTTTGCAGGGCCGGCTGCCCGGTGAGCGAGCGCAGCGGCGCCAGTACGAAATCCTGGGGGGTGTTGATCGGGTGGCTGACGCCGAGCCACTTCGCGAGGTAAATGAAGGCGATGTGCTGCCCGTCAGCAGCGTGGTTATAGGGCGGCCCATAGCCTCCGGTCGTGCTCGAGCGGTCAAGCTCAGTGGTGGCGGTAGTGACGAAGTCGACAGGATCGCCACGCGACCAGGACTTGATCGTGCTCGGCGGCAGGTCAGGCGAGGAGAACAGCACCGTGAGTAAGAGCACGAGTGCGAGCACCACTCCGAGCGCGATCGACGCTTCTTTGAGGATGTCGTAGGGCCGGTAGGCGCCCTTCCATTCGCGATAGGACTCGTCCTCGCGCCGGCGGCTGGCGCGGCTCACGACGCACCCCCCGCAGAGCTGGAGTGAGACTCGGGGGCGGCTCGGGTCCCAGCGGCGGGCTCTGGCCCCAGGTCGGACCGGGCATCACTCTCACCGGCCAACACTGGCACTCCTCCGCGATCGGACAGCGGGAACGGGGGCACGATTCCGTGCTTGCGGACCAGCAGGATGTGCGCCGCGACGACCGCTACCACTGCGAGCGGCAGCAACAGCACGTGGTAGCTGTACATCTGCCCAAAGTTCGTCACGTTGAAGAACGCGCCGACGCCGACCGCGTTTATCCCGTCCTTGGCCTGCGTCGAGATCCACTGCGCGTCGAAGTTCTGCTGGGAGACGTAGCCGGTCAGCGCGCACGGGACCGCGACCACGAACGCGACCGCTCCGGTCATCCACACCCGCGCGCGGCCGCCTCGCCACGCCGCCATCCAGTACTTCCCCCATAGGTGGATCACCGCAAAGAAGAAGAACAACTCCACCGACCACAGGTGGATGCTGTTAAAGAAGTGCCCGACGCCGGTGAAATGCCACCAGCCGGGACCCTTCAAGCTCAGGATCACCCCCGAGGCGATGATCAACACCAGGGAAACCAGTGACAGCACCCCGAAGACGTAGATCCATGACGCCATGTACGCGGGCTGGGTATCGGGCAGCAGCTTCTCGGGCGGCAGGGCTCTGACCGCCCGCTCGCGTACGACTCCCGTCCACGACCGCTTCGTCGTGTCGCTCATTGCGTGGGCTCCTTCGCGCCGTGGCCCGGGAACGGTAAGAGGATCGCAATCGCGAACACGATCAACATCACCACGATCACCACTACGTTGGCGACCGACATGAAGAAGAAGTGCCAGTGCACCGTACTCGCTGGATGATTGAGGTTGATGATCGCCCCCATCACGGCGTCCCTGACTCACGCGATTGCGCCGCTGCGAAACCGACGTACCGGGCCGTCCCCATCCAGCGAACGGCGCACCGGACGGGTCCCCGAGCGACGCCCCCGACCCCGAGCAGCTCGGCGCCAGCCAAGTCGCGACCGCCCGCCACGTCTGCGGGCCACACTTCCTCGAGGTGATACATAGGCTCGGCTCCTGACGCCATCCTGATTGCGCTGATCGCTTCAGATCAATCGCCGACGCCGGCCGAGCGTTGGAGCCGGAAAAGCACATCCGCCGAGGGCTTAAGGCGGATCGGACAATGATGCTACACCCCTTGGACGCAGCTTGGAACGTTGATCTCGGCCGCCAGGTTGCCAGCAGGCTTCGTCGTTCGGTCGCGATGGTCTCAGGATCGGCCCTCGGAGCCCGCTCACGGATCACCGCGAGACTAAGCATCTACGGGTTCCCATCACCATTTAGCAAACTTGCGCCCTTGCCCGGCAGTGGTCGCCGCCGGTCGCGAAGTGATCGCACGCCAGATCGGGCATCGGATGCTTCTGTCTATGCTGGCCCCGTCCTGAAGAAGTCCAAGACAGCGCGTCCGAGTTCACCGTCCCCCGGACTGCAGGCCGCCGCTGTGGTGGGTAGCTCGCCCGCCTCCCCGCCGGAGCTACTCGCGGTCGCGCGCCGGTTCATCGCGCTCGAGGCGGACACAAGAACATGACCCGCGAAGATCTCAAGCAGGCCATCTTCGGCAGCTTTGACGGGCTCACGTCCGCCCTGGGCGTGATCACCGGCCTGATCGTTGCCGGCACCCACACCGGGTCGCGGATCCTCGCCGGGGCGCTCGGACTCGCGATCGCCGCGACCGTCGGCATGGGAGCGGGCGAATACCTCTCCGACGAGAGTCGAAACCTGCGCCTCGCGCTCGTCATGGGCGCCGCTACCCTCGCCGGCAGCATCCTCCCTGCCCTGCCGTTCGCGCTCGGCTACGGCTCTGGCGAGCTGATCGCCTCGGGAACGTTGACGCTTGTCGCGGCGCTCGTGATCGGACACTACCGTGGCTACCGGCTGACGCTGACGATCCTGGGCATCGTCGCTGCCCTGACCATCGCGCTGACCGCCGCGGTCGCCTAGCGGTGGGCCGATGAGCGCATCGCCGCGAAATCCCGCGGGCATACTTCCGGGCGCCGGCCCCCGCCGGTTTTCCACAAAGGAGGTGCCGTGGCATCCGCCTCGCCCCAACGCTTCACTCATCATGGTGTCTTCGGGAATGACCGCTTCGGGGTGCTGGCCGAGCGCTTTGCCCGCTTCTTCGGCACCCCGAGCTTCATCATCGGACAGACCATCATCGTCGTCCTATGGATCGCCGCTAACGCAGCCGCGTTCAGCTTCCGCTGGGATCCCTACCCGTTCATCCTGCTCAACCTCGTCTTCTCGACCCAGGCGGCCTACGCCGCCCCACTCATCCTGCTCGCCCAAACGCGCCAGGCTGAGCGCGACAAGCTCCGCGACGAAGCCGTGCAGGCGCACCGCGCCATCGAGAATCAACGCCAACAAGACTTCGAGGCCCGCCAAACCGAGGTGCTCGCACGCGAACGGGCCCTAGCTGAACAACACCTCACCCTGCTCGCCCAGAACACGCAGCTCACGCAGGAGATCGCCCGGCTCACCAACGACCTGCACACGACCATCTGCAGCAACGGCCCTGCCGCCGCTGACGCTTCTCACAAGCTCCAATGATGGCCGACGTAGGACGCAGCGCGGGAGGTGAGGAAATCCGGGGCGGTGGACCCCGGCCGCTCGTTGCCGGCGAGCGCCTCCATAGTGGCGCACACCGAGGCGGCGAGCGCATCGAGCGCGTAGCCACCCTCCAGGATGGCGCCGACCGGCGCGCCGGTCCGTTCCCCCAGTGCGCGTACGTGTCGTGCCATCTCGGCGAACGAGGTCGCCTCGAGCGCGCAGCCGCCCTGCTCGTCGTCGCGATGGGCGTCGTACCCCGCCGAGATCAGCACCAGGTCGGGCTGGAACTCTTCGGCGGCGGGAATCACGATGTGCTCAAGCAGCGACATCCACGCGTCCTCGTCTGAACCTTTGGGCACCGGCAGGTTGATCGAGTAGCCTTCGCCCGCTCGCGCTCCCGCGTCGCCCAGCGGGCCGGTTCCCGGAAAGATCCCAGACTGGTGGATGCTCGCGAACAGCACTTGATCGGAAGCGCGGAAGATGTCGTGGGTTCCGTCGCCGTGGTGCACGTCCCAGTCAAAGATGAACACCCGTCGTGCGCCCAGCACATCGAGCGCGTAACGGGTCGCCACCGCGACGTTGTTGAACAGGCAGAATCCGCATGTGGTGTCCGTGCGGGCGTGGTGACCGGGCGGCCTGGTCGCGGAGAAGCCGACCGGTGCGTCTCCTGCCAAAAGGCTGTCCACCATCGCGCACGCAGCGCCCGCCGCATGCGCTGCGGCCCGATAGGACCCAGCGCTGAGCACGGTTTCCTTGTCCAACGCGCCTCCGCCACGCTCGCTCATCAGGCGCACCGCGTCGACATACTCGGCCGAATGCACCGCAATGAGTGAGTCTCGGCGCGCCGGCGGTGCCGCCCGCACCTCGTAACCGATCCATTCGCGCTCGGCGAGCGCCCGCTCGATGGCGATGATGCGCTCGGCGCACTCGGGATGTCCCGCCGGCATCTCGTGCTCCAGGCAAGCGGGATGCGAGAAATACGCCGCGGGAGCCATGCCCGCGGTGTATCACGACAGCCGCGCGCAGACCAGACCGGCCGCGGAGCTGATCACGGTCGGGCCGCCACGGTTGGGGCCGGCGAGTCCACAGCCAAGGCTTGGAGCCGGATCCAGTACAGGACCGTTATCGCCGCGGCTCGGGCCCGCGGTACCATCGTTGACGTCTCCGCCCCAGCCTTCGGCGGAGGCGCTGCTTTCCGGCTCCACCTCTCGGCCGGCACCGGCGGGTCGACCGCGAGCGGTCAGCGCCCCAGCAACGAGTCAGGAGCCGAGTCAATGCATCATTCCCTGGAAGCCCCCGGTTTCTCGAGTCGGGCCGTGCTCGGCGCGGTGCGCGCTGACGAACCCGGATCCTCGCCCCAATCCGCCTCCTTGACCCGGTCCGGAGTTCAGGCCGCCGGCTCGGTCGTGCTGGCGCGGGAGCTTCACCTCCGCAATGGGCTGACCGTCTGCGCCCGGTCGGTGACGCCCGAGGACGAGCCGGCGGTCTGGGAGTTCCTGACCGGCCTATCGATCGACTCCCGGCGTCTTCGATTCTTCACGGCAGGGGTGAACCTCCGTGCCGAGGCTCATCGCGGAGCGGCCGGCGACGACGCAGACCACCACGGGCTCGTCGCGCTGGCACCTGGCCGCGGCGTCGTCGGGCACGCCACCTTTGTCCGGACGCCAAATTCACAGCGGGCGGAGGTGGCCGTCGAGGTCGCGGACGATCTACATCATTTGGGACTGGCCACGCTGTTGATGATCCGACTGGCCGAGGCCGGTGAGGACCGTCAGGTCAGCCACTTCTTTGCCGAGGTGCTCCCCGAGAACCGGGACATGCTGGCGGTCTTCCGCGACGCCTTCGCGACCGTCAGCCTCAACGGTCCCGAGGCGATCGAGGTCGAGTTTCCCACCTCAGGCTGGCGAGCGGCGCACGCCCGGTTTGAAGGAGCAGGATGCGGTGACTGAAGCATTGCCGCCGCCGCCTGCGAGCGACAGCGCGGATGTCGACATTCCCAAGAGCGACTCGTGGCGCCCCGGGGCCGACGTCAAGGTTCGTGAGGAGCGTGCGGTTGCTTGGGGAGGAGGCGGTGGCCGTCCACGACAGCCGCGGCGAGGTCGATGAGCTTGCGATTAGCGACTCGCGACTGATCGCGGAGCATCTCAAACGCATGGTTCTCGTCGATCGAATGCCGCTCCATGAGGATTCCCTTGGCCCGCTCAGTCAGCGCGCGACGGCCGAACGCCCCTTCGAGATCGTGATATTCGGCGAAGCGACGCAGAACAATGTCGATCGAGCTCTGCCATTCGTCGACGTCGGCGTCTGAGATATGGGCGAACACGCCCCGCTTTGACGCTTCCTTGACGAACTCGGGGTTGGGTGCGTGCAACAGCACGATCACCGGGCAAGCAGCCTCGCGGACGATCTTGTCGATCAGTCCCAGCGCATGCTCAGAGCTCTCCCCCAACCCCACGAGGGCCACGTCAGGACGCTCCCGCGCCGTCACCGGGCCCACGTCTTCGACATCGATCTCCCGGGCTATCACCTCATGGCCAAGACCGACCACGATCGGGGCGACGAGCGCCAGCCGGTCCTTACGCTCGTTGGCTATGAGGACGCGAAGATGGTCGATGCCGTCCGTCAGCGGCTCCACGCGCCAATTCTAAATCACGCTCGGCCCCACTAAGAGCGGCCAAGCTGTAGTGCAGTACTATCGGGACAGGTTTGCCCTAGCCCTCGGCAACCCATGCTTTTCCGGCTTCAGCAATCGGCCGGCGTGCGCGAGACCGAATAGTCATGGCGGTCCAGCGCGTCAGGAACCCAGCCAGAAAGGCAAGACCATGTTCGGAGCCTATGTCATCAAGCAGTACGAGCGCGCCGTCGTGTTCAAGCTGGGAAAGGTCAAGGGGGCCGCGCGCGAACCGGGGCTGATGTTGGTGGTGCCGTTTGTCAACCGCATCCATCGCGTGTCGTTGCGGATCATCACCATGCCGATCCAGTCCCAGGGGATCATCACCAAAGACAACGTCAGCATCGACGTGTCCGCGGTGGCCTACTACCGGGTCAAGGATCCGATCCGGTCGGTGGTCGCGATCGAGAACGTGCAGGCAGCGATCAGCCAGATCGCGCAGACCACCCTGCGCTCGGTGGTGGGGCGCCACACCCTGGATGAGACCCTGTCAGAGACCGACAAGATCAACGAGAACATCAAGCAGATCCTCGACGTGCAGACCGAGGAGTGGGGGATCGAGGTCACGGTCGTCGAACTGCGCGATATCCAGCTGCCCGAGAGCATGCAGCGCGCGATGGCCCGCCAGGCCGAGGCCGAACGCGAGAAGCGCGCCAAGATCATCGCCGCCCAGGGCGAGGCGCTGGCCGCCGGCGAGCTGGCCCACGCCTCTGACGTGATGATGGCCCACCCGCTCGCGCTGCAGCTGCGCAACCTGCAAACCCTGGTCGAGGTCGCCGTCGATAAGAACTCCACCGTCGTCTTCCCGGCCCCGCTGATGAGCACCATCGCCGAGCTCGGCGCGTTCCTGGAACGCGAGAGTAAAGCCGCCGGGGACCTACCCGTCCCGGCGGTCGTTCCGCCAGCAGCCACCAACCAAGAGGCTTCGACCGCATCTACCAATGGAGAGCTGGTGGCCTCGTGACGGCCACCAGCCAGCCCGACAGGTCGGTGGCCCGGTCCTGCGGTACCCAACCCACGCATATCAGCTGACCGCGCGTCGCGAACCCGCCAGGCCCGCCGCCTCCTCAACCGAGCACGACCCAACCGACGAAGACCCGGCCGACGGGCCTTGACATTCACTCCCCCATATCAGCCGCTCGTGTGATCGCGAGCTGCCGGCACAACCAGCACCGGGCACGACGCGATGTGCAGCAGTCGCTGGGTGACGCTCCCGACCAGCCGCCCAGCGAGCGCCGTATGACCCCGAGTGCCCACGACGATCACGTCAGCGCGCTCGTCTCGGGCGACATCAGCGATCGCATGGGCAGCTCCGGAAGGGCTGGTCAGCACCATCTGAAGCCGCGCCTTAGCGCCGTGCTCACCCAGGTCTGCGACCTGGCGCTTGATCTCGCCTCGATCTCCTGCTCGTTGCATGCTCGTGAAGGGGGTCTCGATCTTGCGGCTGACGCCTAGTACTGCACGCAGTGCACGATGAGGAGCTCGCCGTCAGCGTCCGCCGTCAGCGTCAGGGCTTGGTCGAGGAAGGAATGCGGTGCGTAGTGCAAGCGACACCGGCGGCGCGCTCGCCGGCGGCGTGCTCGAGGCGTAGCCGTTCCTGCTCCCACTCACCTTGGTCACGGACACCGCGCCGTAGACCGCGCACGAACGCAGGGACCCGCACCGGAACCGACGTGGAGCCTGCTCGTCGCCAAAACCAGCGCCTCGGTGCTAGCAGGCTCGCTGCTAGCGGCCGGCCGATCCAGAAGTCTCAGACGAAGCCGCCGCGCTTCCGGATCCACGCACCAGCAGGGGTCTCGTCGCTCGATCCACGGCGGCCAGGGACTTCTGCTCTGGGCCGGCGAACCACGGAAGCGGCAGCGCCGATCTCGTCGCTGGTCCGGCGACAAGGGGGAAGTGACGAGCCTCGCGTCGGGGACCAGCTTTCCGTGCTGAGCCGGGACGTGACCCGGTCGCGCATCCTCTGTAGTCCCGCGAGTGTCCTCAGAACGATCTCGGAGGGATGACCAACTTGCGGCCGCGTTTAGCGCCGGCGGGCGCGCAGCACCGCGTCGTGCGTGAACGGGGTGCCCTCGGGCACAGCATCGACGCGGGGGCGGGTCTCGCGCACCTCGACCTCCCACTCGCCGTCGAGGTGCGCGGCGATGTCGTCAGGCTGGACGAAGTCGGTGACCTCAAACCCGTGAGCGCGGGTCCATTCAGGATCAAGCGGGGCGTGGCCGACGACCAGCAGCGTGCCGCCCTGAGCGGTCGCGTCGAGCAGAGCCAGGATCGCCGGCTCGCCGCTGCCATGACGCAGCGCCGGATAGTGAACCGAGACCAGGTCATAGCCGCGCGACGGCGGCTCCATCCCGGCGATGTCGGCGCAGATCCACTCCACGGTGACTTCCCCCGCCGTCGCCGCTGCCGCGGCGCGCTCCAGAGCGACTGCCGAAACGTCCACGCCGGTCACCTTCCAGCCCTCACGAGCGAGCCAGATCGCATCGCCGCCCTCCCCGCAGCCGACGTCCAGCGCCCGGCCCGCGAGGTGGCCGCTCAGCTCAGCGACCAGCACGCCGTTGGCCCGTCCGCTCCAGAGCGCCTTCCCGGTCGCGGCGTAACGCTCATCCCAGTCGTTCATCACCGCCGAGCCTAACTCCCGGGAGCACCGTCAGATCACCCCAGCCTCCCGAACAGCCGCCCGCTGCTGCTCCGCGTCGCCTGTGTCCCGAAGCAGCAGCTGCAATCTCATGGGTGCCTGGGCGACGAAGGATGAGTAGTGCGGTGCGACTGGCCGGACAGTGAGTTCCCCTGGTCGCGCCGTGCGCACTGGGACTGTTAGGAGGGCCCTCGCCGAGGCTCCGTGTAGCCTGCATGCCACGCATGGCAGCGGAGGTTGAGACAGCGGATTCTGGCTACACCAACCGGCCGCCGATCCATGCCCAGGCGCCGTGGCGAGTCCGCCTCGACCATCATGCGGGGCGAGAAACCACCGGTCGCGCGGTCGACCGCATGCGGCTAGCCCTCCGGACTTACGAACAGCGCGCGCAACGGAGAGCGGCACTTCACGGCTGGCTCGCCGCCCGCGTCGCGCTCACCGGCAGGACGTAGTTCGACGCCGCCACCCACGCTTCTCCCTTTGCCCGTGACAACGGCAGCAGGAGCAGTTCGCCATCAGTTTCCTGATGGCAACAGAGCGGGTGTCTGGGATCGCGTGTGGCCCCCGGACGCGTACCTCCTTTTCGCGGCGGAGCAGGGCCGTCGATCGGAGCGCCAAATACGGTCGTGGCTTCACGCGGGAGCCGGGCCGGTCGATGCCAGGCCGGCTCAGTCTGCCTGAGCGGACGACGCGGGTAGCGTGTGACCCGGAGCGAAAGGTTCGCTCCGGGGTCCTCCGGCACGATCGTCCCCGCGACCGACGCCGGCGGGGTGGGGTACCGGATCTGGAAGCGCACGCTCGCCGGGATCGCTCCGTCCTTCTGCCCCGATCGAAGATGTGAATGACTCGGCGTACGCCCCGCCACCAGTAAGCGCTTGCCCTCAACCCCGCGATCATTTCCGGGACGTCGTTACCGGTGCCAGTACCCGTGGCCCCGGTAGTTGGCGTAGGCGCGCACGTCCGCCACGCTCCACCAGTCGTTGGGGTCTGACGCGGTGAGCGTGACCCGAACGTACTGCACCCGGCGTCCGTCGAGCCTGATGGTCGTGATCTGGCCCGTGCCGGCGCCGGTGGCCACCGGTGGGCTCCAGTTGGTGCCGTCGTTGCTGACGGTCACCGAGTAGCCCCTTGGGTAGTCGCCGGTACTGGCGCCGCTGTCGAGAACGAGCGTCGCCACCGGCAGCCGCCGGCCGAAGTCGACCTGCAGGTACTGCCCAGGAGCCTGGCCCTCCCCGGTCGAGTACCGCGTGGAGGCGTCGTCGTCCACCGCGTTGGCCGCGACGTCTGCGGTGCAGCAAGAGTTGGTGGGGCCAGGCGGGTTGGCGGTGGCCGTCCAACCGGTCGGGCTCAGCTCGTACCGGTCAGCGGCGGGCCGGGGCGGCGTGGCCCAGACAAAGGTGGCCAGCGAATCGCCCGGGAGCGTGTAGTCGAAGCTCTGGCCGTTCTCGCTGACCGAGAAGCTCTGCGGGTTGTCATTCTCGTTGTGGGCCACGAACACTGTGGAGCCGTCCGGGTTGACAAACGCGACATCCATGATCTGCCCGTTCCAGCCGGTCGTCCCGAAAGAGGTGCTGGCGATCCGGACCGCGCCCGGCATCACGAAGCGGCTCAGATGCCCGAGGGCAAAGTACTCCGCGTTGGGCGTGACCGTATCCCCTGGCCCGATCGTGAGGATTCCGGTGCACGTGGCGCAGCCACCGAGATGCGGGCCGCCGCTGGGGTTCAGAGCGACGCTCCAATTGACGACCGTCTGCGACCAGTTGCGGGGCGACCCCACCTCCAGGTTGCGGGCATGCCACTTGAGCGTGTCAGAGAACGTGTTGGCGGGATCGGCCGACTGGGTACCCGAACACTCAGTCTCGAAAATGCCCGCCGTCGGGAACTGGTTGTGCAGCGCTGTCATCGCACTCGGGTCGCCGTAATAGCAGTGGAAGGCGACGCCTGACACCCACCGGGCTGCCGGCGAACTCATGACGTTCTGCGGGTAGGCGTTGACGTCTGCGGTCTCGTCAGGTGGCGTGGACGCGATGTCGTTGGGGTGCTCCTGCCAGTTGTGGTCGTAAGCGAGGATCTTGGTTGGCAGCCGCGCCCAGCGGATCATCGGGCCCAGATCCTCGATCACCCGCTCCTCCTGCCAGGACGGCATGTCAGTTCCCGGGTAGTCCGCGGGCGTGCGGTTCTGAGGCTCGTTCTGCACCGACAGGTATTTGACGTCGACGCCCGCCGCCCGGTAGGCCTCCAGGAACTTGAGCAGGTAGAGGGCGTAGGAGAAGTAGATGCGTGGGCTGTCGATCAGACGGCCCCCGATAAGCGAGTCGCCGGTCTTCATCCATGCCGGCGGACTCCATGGCGTGGCCATGATCGAGAGGTGCGGGTTGATCGCCTCCGCCTTGCGCAGCAGGGGCAGAATCTCGGCCCGGTCGTGCGCGATCGAGAAGTGCCGCTGCAGATAGTCGTTCTGGCCTGAAGGCACGTCGTCATAGGTGTAGTCCTGGCCCCCGGCAACCATGTCCGACGCCCCGATCGGCTGACGCAAGAAGTCCAGGCCATCCCCGGTCCTGGGGTCGAAGAGCATGTGCATCACCTGGACGCGCTCGGACGGCGGCAGGGTGTAGAGGTTGTAGGCGGACGAGTCGTTGAGCGACCCCCCAAAGCCCGTCATCGTCTGAAAGGTCCGGGTCGGGTCGACAACCAGCGTCTCGTAGCTGGGCGGCGTGGCGGTGAACGCCACCGGCGCCTGCTTGGCCATTTCCATCTGCTGGTTAGCCGTCGTGATCCACACGTTTACTTGCGGAGAGGATGCCGAGCGAAGCCTGGACCCTCGAGCTGCACCGGCCGCCGGTGCAACCGCGAGGCCGACCACGATCGCCAGCGAAGCTGCGAACACCACCCACGCCCCCCGACATGCCATGCCTCGTCCCATTTTCCGACTCCTCTCGCTCTCCTCGGCGCACGATCGTGCCGCGCGCTCCACTGCCTACCGCAGGCCGGATACCCGGATCTTTGGCTACGCAATCCCGGACCCCGGAGGTCGATGAAGTGGCTCTTGCCGGTCCCGCTGTCGGCCCACCGGGTCGCCGAGCCCCGGGAGGGCGAGGCGGGATCCCTCGGCCTCACGCTGCCGTTCGTCACCGCGATGCCGGCGTCTCCCGGCTGGGCGATCCCCGTTACCGGCGGCCCGATCTGCCGGTGACACAGGCGGTCAAGGCCCGGAGCCCAGAAATGGGTGGGCGGTCGAGGACCACTGAGCCGAACTCACGCTCGCTGACTACGCGCCAGGTCAGACGGCTTGCGCCGGTAGACCACCGCGCATCGAGCACTGACCCCACAAGGATGGTCTCCAGCGGCCGCGCTTCGTGGCGCCCCGCGACGGTGCGGGGCCACCGCCCAGCCTCGCCATCGCGGTTGATCATCAGTGCCGCTTCCACGCAGCTCCGGTCGTCTCGACGTCGCTCGCGACGCCGGCCGCGACTTCTGCTTCGGGTTCTCGAAGTACCAAAGCAGCAGCCGCGATCTCGCGGCTGCTGCGGCGACGATGCGGCAGTGTCAGGGCGTCATTAGGGGCCGTTCGTGGCTGTGATCGCGTAGGTCGAGTTCGTAGGTCTGTCCGGTGAGTTGAACGCCGAAGCTGTGGTGCTCTTCTTCGGCGATCAGGACAAATCCGGCGGCTTGGTAGATGCCCTGAGCCGCGACGAGCGGATGGTTGGTCCAGAGGCGCACGCGTTGATAGCCGGCAGTCTGGGCGAAGTGGAGGGCGGACGCGAGAAGACGGCGCCCGAGTTGTTGTCCGCGGGCGGCGGGATCGACGAGCAGGATCCGTAGCTTGGCGACCGCCGGTTCGGCATCCGGGACGCAGAAGATGCAGCCGACCCGGCGGCCGTCGACCTCGGCGATCCACGCTGCACTTGTTGTGGCCGCGGCGTCGCCGGCGAAGTCTGCGACGATCTGCAGCACGAGGTTCTCGAACTCGCGGTTCCATCCGAATTCCTTTGCGTAGATCTCGCCGTGGGCCATGACGACCCACCCGAGATCTCCGGGTTCGCCCAGCGGTCGGATGCGCGCTTCTGGCGTCGGCATGCTCACCTCCATCAGACGGAAACGGTCGTTTCAGTAGCCTAACGTTTCATGTCAAGCGGCGAGGCAACACCCGGCCGACGCGAGGAGCTGCTCGAGTCGGCGTATGGCTACGTGCTCAAGCACGGACTCACCGCCCTCTCGCTGCGCCCGCTCGCCAAGGCGATTGGTTCAAGCCCGCGCGTGCTGCTGTTCTTGTTTGGCAGCAAGGATGGCCTGGTGCGCGCGCTGCTCTCTCGAGCAAGACAGGAAGAGCGCCAGCTCGTCGAAGCGCTCCGCGCGGCCCGCGCAGCAAGCGTCCAGGATGTCGCTGGCCTCATCTGGGATTGGCTTGCGACACCCGAGCATCGTGGTCTCCTGGTGCTCTGGACTGAGAGCTACGCCCGTTCGCTCGTCGCGCCGGATGGCGCCTGGAGCGGATTTGCAAGCGCGACCGTCGGCGACTGGCTGCAACTGCTCGCCGACGCCCAGACGCCCGAGGTGCGCCCCACGCACAGCGGCGAGGCCGAGCGGACGCTCATCTTGGCCACGCTCAGAGGCGCTCTGCTCGACCTCCTCGCCACCGGCGATCAGCGGAGAACCACCGCCGCGGTCCGACTCGCGATCAGCCAAGCGCCGGCAGCGGTTCGTCGCCCCACCGCGACCGGTGAATAACGGCATCGCCCTCGCTGCTGCAAGCACGAAAACCCGGGCGCGTCGCCCGGCGAGTGTCTTGCCGACCGCACTGCTGCTCTTGGTCAGCGAGTGAGCGAAGCGGGAGCCAGAGCTTGGTGGCCGCTGGGACGACAAGGCGGAAAGTGTTGTCGATACCTGCCTCGCCGTCTTCAGCGATGCATATATCTATGCCTGGCTTGGGCAGCCGCTGCCGGCTGACCGTTGCTGCTATGTCTTCAGACGGGATAGCGTGGGGCGCCCCTCAGTTTGCTCGGAACACGAACGGCTGCGGAAGTCTGACCGCGTCGGCGGTGGCTTTCTTAGGTTTCCGTGTCTCAACCCGTCCAGCCCTAAGGATTGACAAACGGGGGGGTCTCGAAGCGGCAGCGCCGCGAACCGGTCGGCGAGCCGTCGCGCTAGGCACCGCCGCTAAGCGATCACCTGGCAGGCGCGATTCGCCGACGGCGAATCGTTCGCGCGTGGCCTGGGGTGGGATGGCTGTTCACGATCGTTCACCCGGTCAGGGGGAATCGCAGTCGTGGTCATGATCGGGATCCGCACAGGAAACGGTCGAGAAGATCGTCACCCTCTCGAAGATGGCGCCGGCATGGTGACCATGTGGGAGGCCGGCTCCGAATGCGAGGAGGTTCCCGCGCGGACTGAACGCAACCCAGTTGCCACCCACGGAGCCGACCGTCTGTCCGAATGGTGACCCGGGCACGCAACGCAAACTCCCAGTCGCCTTGCTCACTGAGAACAGGGAGAAATCTTGGCCGTCGGCGTTAACGACAGCCAGCAGTCCGCCGTCGGGGCTGAATGCCAGCGACGTCGGCGTTGGCCCGCTCGCAAACGGCGAGCCGGGAACCCTTTGCACCCGGCCCGTTGTCTGATCGACGCGCAGCACCGGAACACTCTCATCACCCGAGTTTCCGATCGCGATCAGTTTTCCATCAGGGCTGAACGCCAGGTTGCCTGCGATATCGCTATTCGGAATGTAAGTGTGCGCCATCGGTGCCAGCATGCGGGGGCGCCGCTTTACAGCGAAGATCGCAACGCCATCCGTGAAGCTGGAGTCGCGGTTCCGACCACTGATCATCAATGCAAGCAGGTTTCCCCGCGCGCTGAACGACATGCCGCCCGGTTCGGCCAAGCCCGCGCCCGCCGGCGTCATGTCCTTCGGGGCAACCCACCTCGACGCAGACCGCAACCTCCCCGTCCTTCGGTTTACCGTCAATAAGGTCACGCCAGCCTCAACGGTCTTGCTGCCCTCGTCCTGAGCCGCTAGCAATCCTCCGCGCGGGCTAAACGCGATTGAGTCCGCGCGCCCATGCGGGTCCGACCATCGCGACTCCCGGTGCAGCGTGCCCGTGCGACGGTTCACCGAAAAGACGACGATCTGACCAGAAAACGTGTTGACCGCGAGCAGGTGCCCGTCAGGACTGAATGCAGCCGACAGGGGGATCGACCCAAGCGCGAACGGTGCTCCGCGGACCCTGCGCAGTGCGCCTGTCTTACTGTTCACCGCCATCACCCACAAGGGCCTGGGATCCGGCCCTGCGAACGAATCGAGCGTGACGAGCCAACGCCCATTCGGGCTAAACACGAGAAACCCCGAGCCGATCCGGTAGGGCGAACCACGAAGCTCCCGGACTCCTGCCGCCGTGGATGCGACGACACCAAGCATCGCCGCAATTACTGCCACCAGCACCACGCCAGTCCTGCGAATACTGTGCGACCGATCACCAAGACCATCCCCCGGCTGGCGCCGTACGTCTCCCGTCCCGTCGGTCATCCCGCTGTCCTACAGACACTAACGTCTCGGCCGACGAGCGGTCAACCCAGCGATCCCTTTTTACTATGCGAGCCGACGCAGCAGATGGCCACAAGGTGGTCAGCCTGTCCCAACCCCCTAGCATTCCAAGCAACCCGGAGCCTGCTCGCCTACGCATTCGGTCAAGACGAGAAGCGTGCCGGCGAGCGCCGATGCCTCACGTTTGCCTATGTGGTGCCTGTGAGGGGTTTGTCCCTCCGCGCCCCCCGGACGCTGAGCGCCGAAGAGCTCAGTGTTCTAAGGGGGGGGCCGGAGGTAAATCTTCGCGATAGCGGGGCGCTCACTGAGAGGGGGCGGGGAGAGCTGTCGGGGGGTGTGGGAGAGGGAGAGGAGGCTCTCAGAGGGGGGCGAGGGGGCGGGAGGTGAGTCTGCGGTGCGCGCAAGGGGGGTGGGGCGCTCGCGCCGAGGGGGGGGGGGGGGGCTGGGGGTCGCTCCTGGGCCGCAATGAGATCGCACCGAACCGGGGTGAGGCGGGGGGGGGGGCGAGCGGGGCGGGGGGGGTGGGGTTTCCCCGGGCCGGGGGTGGCGAGGTCCCGGGCATGCCGCCTGTGACCCTTTCGGGGGTTCCGACGCGGATTGGGATTGGGCAACCCGGGCGGGCTGGGGTTTAGCCCGCGGTTCGCTTTTAGGGGGAGCGGCCCGGTGAGCTGATCCACATCGACATCAAGCGGCTGGGACGGATCCAGCACGGCGCTGGCTGCCGCTTCACCGGACCGGCCGCCCGCAGCAAGCGTCCGACCCGCAAGGACCCTCTCGGCGTCTCGCGCGACACCGGGGTGTGAGTGTGCGTACATGCTCTCTAGGTGTGTACCCGGGGGGGCCCTGCCGAGGGCTTGGGCGAGCTGAGCCGGGGTATCGCGATAGGGTTTTTCTTATGCGCGGCCTCGTGTTATGCCCGCCACGGGATTCACCGTAGAGGGGGTGGACAGAGAAAGGGGGGGCCCATGCGCAACCGCGTACGCGGCGGGCCGTGGCACCCCCGGGATCTGCCACCCGTGCACCCGCGCCCATAGAGACCAGAGCAAAGGGGAGGGGGAGAGGGTTATATGCACACCCTATCGGACGGGGCCAAGGGGGGATACGCTTAAGGGCCGAGGGCAACGGCGGGCCTGAACGAAGGGCCGGGACCAAAACATCAACGGCAAAAACCAGCCCTTAGGCAACAAACGCCCATCGCTTGCCTTTGGGAGGGGGAACCAACCTTGATGGGACTTACACCTATGCATGAGTGCCAGCTCGACGGCGACCCAGTCGCCGCGTGGCTTCCGGATTCACGAAACACCAGGCGCGTCGCTCTTCCGATCGCGAGGGTCCGGGACTTCTGCTCCGGCTCGATCGGCGATCAAAGCAGCAGCGGCGAGCTCGTGGCTGCCTGGGCGACTGAGCAGAAGCCGGGGCAGCCGGCTCAATGCGACCTTCTCGCGGATCCGTGCCACGAGGTAGGCGATCCGCACGGACCGGCGACCAGACGTGGCGTCAGGTCCCGCAGTACGTCACGTAGTCACCGTAGCCGGGCGGCGCGGGGGCGGCGTAGGCGTCGAGGCCGGGGCGCTCGTCGAAGGGACGGGTGACGGCGTCGAGGAGGCGGTGGTAGGGCGCGAGGTCGCCGACGGTCGCTTGGGTGAGGGCGTCCTCGACGAGGTGGTTGCGCGGGATGTACAGCGGGTTCACGCGGTCCATCACGTCAGGGTCGGGCGCGAGCGCGATCCAGCGGTCGAGCCAGCCGGCGAAGCGCTCCGGGGTGGGGACGACCGCGGCGAGCGCGTCCGCGTCGCCCCGAGCTACGTGGGCGAGCGCGCGGAACGTTGAGGTCCAGTCGACCTTTCCTCGCGCAGCAAGGTGAGCAGGTCATCGACGATCGACTCGTCCTCGCGCGCCCCGAGGGCAGGCCGAGCTTTGCGTGCATCCCGTCGCGCCACGCGGCGAGGAAGCGGTCCGGGAACGCCTCGAGGACCGGCATCAGCGCTGCGACGGCGGCCTGCTGGTCGCCCGGGTCGATGAGCGGCAGCAGCGACTCGGCCAGGCGGGCGAGGTTCCACTGCGCGATCTGGGGCTGCGCGCCGTAGGCGTAGCGGCCGCCGTGATCGATCGAGCTGAACACCGTCTCGGGGTCATAGGCGTCGATGAACGCGCACGGACCGTAGTCGATGCTCTCCCCCGAGATCGTCATGTTGTCGGTGTTCATCACCCCGTGCACGAACCCGACGAGCATCCACCGCGCGACGAGGTCGGCCTGCGCGGCGGCGACGGCGTCGAGCAGCGCGACGGCCGGAACCTCGGCCGCGGCCGCCGCCGGGTGGTGGCGGGCGATCGCGTGATCGGTCAGGCGCCGCAGGAGATCGGGGTCGCGGAGGGTGGCGGCGACGTACTGGAAGGTCCCCACCCGCAGGTGGCTGGCGGCGACGCGCGCGAGCACGGCGCCGGGCAGGAGCGTCTCGCGATGAACCGGCTCGCCGGTGGCCACGACGGCCAGCGCTCGGGTCGTCGGGATCCCGAGCGCGTGCATCGCCTCGCCGACGAGGTGCTCGCGGAGCATCGGGCCGACCGCCGCTCGTCCGTCACCCCCGCGCGCGAACGGCGTGCGCCCCGAGCCCTTGAGGTGGACGTCGCGCCGGCGCCCGTGGACGTCGAGGACCTCGCCGAGCAGCAGCGCCCGCCCATCACCGAGCCGCGGCGACCAGCCACCGAACTGGTGGCCGGCGTAACCCTGCGCGACTGTGGGCAACCCGTCGGGAACACCCGTCCCGAGCAGCAGAGCGATGCCATCGCGGCTGCGCAGCGCGTCGGGGTCGGCGCCGAGCTCGACCGCGAGCCCGTCGTTGAGCACGAGCATCTCAGGCGCCGGGGCAGGGGCCGCCGCCCACGGCTCGTACAGCCCCTCGAGATCGCGAACATATGTCGGCTCGGCAAACGGCAGCAACGAGCGCGCGGTGACGAGCATCATCCGAGCATACGAACCGCCCGCCGGTGCCGGCTGGTTCGTCGCCTAGCCCGCAGACCGTGCCCTCGCCACCCGACGCGCACGCCAACTCAATGCATGGAAAGCAGTAGCGTCGACCTTAGTGCCGGGTAGGCGACGATGCAGCAGTGCATTGCTCTCTCCCGCAGGTCATCCAGCCGCCGGGTGGTTACGGGTCCGTCTGCGGTCGGCGCCGGCGGTTAATGAGCCAATCGGTGCAGCCACCGCTTAGCGAGCGTGGTCCACTGTTCGGCGTCTTCCGCGCCAGCAGCGAGACCCAGACTGTGCGGTCCGTGTGCGAACACATGGGTGGTATGCGGAATCCCGGTGTGGGCGAGTGCTGCGGCGAGCCGGTATGTCTGGCCACTGGTACGTACGCGTCCTCGGCTGTGTGCCATAAGAAAATGGGTGGCGCGGCCGCCGTGACGATCTTGTCCAGGGAGGTTTGCTTTTTGAGGGCGGGGCTCGCGTCGGGCCCGAGCAGGGTGTTGCCGGCGGTCGGATAGACGTTTCGTTGCATCGAGACGATCGGGTAGCCGAGGATCGCAAAATCGACTCGGTCCGCGCGATCGGGACTCTGAGTCAGCGCCGCATGTCCGGCAAGGTGCCCGCCGGCCGAGAAGCCGACAAGCCCCACCGATTGGTGACCGTCCACGCGGGCCGCCCGAACCGCGGTGCGGACGGATTCGAGCGGCTTAGGATGGCGTGCGTTGAGCGGGTATCGAGGACCTTGGCTTAGAGGCCGATGCTCTGAGCCAGCGTACGATCGGCTGTCCCTCGTGCGCGGCTCGTACCTGATAGCCACCACCGGGCAACACGATCGCGTGCGTTCGAGCGGCTGAGTCGTTCATAGCCGCGGAACCCGGTTGGGCGCGGTCATCCCGCGTAGCCACCGCCGATCCAGTCAGTTGCGAGTGCGGCATACTCCTGAGCAGCGTCCTCCCAGGTGAAGTGGTTGCTGTCGAGCAGCTCAAGGCGACTGTGCGGGAGATGCTCGTGGAGAAACTCGGCGTTGCTGGGGGGCACGAGCTCGTCGTGACGCCCGGCGATGACCTGGACGGGAAGCTCGATGTGCGCCAGGCGCTCAGCCAGGACGGGAAGATCGTCGGGGTAGGCGCGGACATAACGCGCCGATTCAGCGAACCGTTGCCGGCGTATGAGGTCAGGTAGTCGGCGCGGACATGGGCGGCAGCCCGTGTCGCTCGATGCCAGTGAGCGCCGCCTCGACAAGCGTGCCGGGATCGACCGCGCGAAGGCCATCGAGGTTCGGGGCCTCGATGATGTCCTTGAGCGCACCGGTGACCTGGAGCGGCCAAGGGTCGCGCCGCTTCCGACGATCGCGCTGCGCAGCAGTCCGGGCTCGAGGTCGGCGAGGAACAAAGTCGCCCCGGTGCCGACGTCAGGACCGATCACGTGCGCGCCGGCGAGATCCCAGTGATGAATCAGGCGCACGAGGAAGCCGGCCATCGCACGTGGTGAGAGCAGGTCGTCGCGTCGCTCGGAGCCCCCGAACCCTGGAAGGTCGATCGCGACGAGCCGAGCGTCATCGGCGAGCAGCGGCCAGACCGTCTCCCACGCGAAGAGGCTCTCCGGCCAAGGGTGAAGCAGAAGCACGGTTTCGGATTCAGTCACCAGCCCGGTGTCGAGGCAACGGATGCTCAGCCCTTCGACCTCCCGGATTGTCGGGTGCAGCGTCACGGTGGTCGACATGATTTCTCCTTGGTCATGGTTGAGGGCGCGGGTGGGCGCGAGAGTGCTCGACGGCCTGCTCTCGCGCTCCCGTGGCGCGGCCTGCTGGTGCTTTGGTTGCACCGGACGGAAGACGTCAGGCGTTCGGCGACCGTGCAGAGCGGGCATGGCCGCACTGGGCTTCAGGGACGCTTTATCTCCATCGTGCCCGACACCCAGCCGGCCGTTCCCCGCTCTCGGGACGTCGTGCTAGCCGGTGGGCTGAAGCACGACAGCCTCGACCGCTTGCCGGATGGTGTCGGCCACCACCTCGGGGTGAGACAGCATGACCGCGTGCGAAGCGCCCTCGACTTCCACGACGGTCGCGCCCGCCCGCTCGTAGGAGAACCGATGGACGTCGGGATGGATTGCGCCGTCAGCGGTCGGGAAGACCGCCCAGGACGGCTTCACGCTCCATGCGGCGACCGGTACCGGGTCGGTGAAGGCGGCGGCCGAGATCGGCCGCTGAGCGATCGCCATGAACTGCGTCAGCGCCGGCGAGACATCGGCGGCGAAGACGTCAGGGAACGTGGCGGTGTTCAGCGAGAACTCGACACCGTCGTCGGGGATCGATGCCGGGCGGTAGTTCGGCACCGCGCGCGAGTCCGGGAAGCGGGCCTGCAGATCGCCCAGGTTCTCGCCCTTGTCAGGCGCGAAACCGGCGACGTAGACGAGCCCGACGACCTGCTCGGCATCACCGGCAACGGTGATCGCCGCGCCGCCATAGGAATGGCCGACCAGCAGGACCGGACCGTCGATCTGCTCGACAAACGATCGGATGTAGGCCGCGTCGACCGTGACGCCGCGCAGCGGGTTGGGGGGGGCCAGGACGGTGTTGCCGGTCGTTGTTAAGGCTGGAGTAGACGGCGCTCCAGCCCGACGCGTCGGCGAACGCGCCGTGCACGAGCACGATGGTGGGGGCGGCGAAAACGTTAGACATGTAGATGAGCCCTTTCGCGGATGGTGGGTGACCGACGTTGTCCGGCGAGCGCTCAAGCGATGTTCTGCCGAGCTGACCCAGACGAGAGTGTCGGCCGCTCGGCAATTGCCCGTCGGTGTGATTCGTCGAGGCCATACTCTGATGCCGCAGCCGCTTCCGCGCATGGCTTGACCAGGCCAATGCTTATGGCTCGCGCGGCCGGTCTCCCGGTCGCGCTTTCGTTGACGCCCGTTTCAAAGTCTCAGGCGCGGCAAGCGAGCTGGGTTCGCGGTCAGCCATGCCTCGGCCCCGGGCTTAGGGCCCGATCAGGTGCTGGAGGAACGCGTTCGCCAGATCAGCGCGATCCAAATCGCGGTAGACTTCCTCAACTCTTGGCGAGTGCGACAACGTCAGCGTTACGCGGCAGAAACGCTGAGCTCGCTGCCATCGACGGACAGTTCGAGCAGCTGGCCTCCGGTGTCGGCAGCATCACGCTGATCGAGGGCCCGCCCGGGATGGGCAAGACTCGTCTTCTGACCGAGGTGCAGAAGGATGGCAGGGCGCCACTCGTTGCGGTTCGGGATGGGCGTCGCCGAGTACGGCGACAGCATCGTCGAGATGGCGCCGCTCATGGACGCGCTGCTGGGCGGCGATGATCCACTCATCGACCACGACGCGATCGCTCAATTGCCCGTCGGGCCCGAACGGCGCTACTCGTTTATTAGAAGACACAACTGCACTACTGCAGCGAGCGGCGCTCGACCACGCGCTCGTCATCGTCATCGACGACGTTCAGTGGGCCGACAACGGGACCGCGGCGGCACTGGGCACACTGCCGCCGCGTCTGAGCGGACATGCCGATCGCCTGGATCCTCGCCAGCGCCCAGGACAAGACCCACACCGTGTGGCCGACGCGATGCACGAACTCGAGCGCTATCGCGCCGTCAAGCTTCAGTTGCTTCCCCTCGATGAAGCGTCGGTTGCTCAGGTGGCAGCCGACACCCTTTGGGGCCGAGCCCGATCGAGCGTTGCTTGACATCGCCGCCAGCGCGCGCGGGAATCCGTTCCTACTCGTCGAGCTCCTGGCCGGCCTGCAAGAAGAGGAGCTGGTTCGCGTGAGCGCCGGCCGGGCCGAGCTCGTAGCCCTGCGAGTCCCGCGGCGCGCTAGAGAAAGCATGGACACTCGCATCGCGCGACTATCAGAACTGGCACGTCAAGTCGTCACGGCCGGCGCAGTGCTCAGCCGACGATTCTCGTTCAGCGAACTCTCGAACATGCTCGCAGTGCCGCCCACCGCGCTGCTGGCGCCGGTCAACGAGCTCGTGCATGCGGACCTGATCGTGGAGGTCGGCGACCAGCTCTCGCTTCGCCACGAGCTGATCCGGGACGCGATCCGCGACAGTCTTCCCGCGTCGGCACGCCGGGCACTGGATCGGCGGGCCGATCGACCTTAAATTCGCCCAGGGAGCATTGCCCGCCGAGGTCGCCGCGCGACTCATGAACACTGCACAGCCGGGCGATAACCGAGCCGTGAAGACACTGCTCGCGGCCGCCGAAGCGATTGGCGACACCGACCCGGAAACCGCTGCCAACCTGAGCCGACGAGCGACGGAGCTCACCGCCCGAGAGCATCCGCTACGGAGTTCCCCTTGTAGCGCAAACTGCGGTGTGGCTGCACGCGGCACACCGCGGCGATGACGCCGCCGCCTTCGTTGACCGCGAGCTCCGAGCTGTCCTGCCCGCCCAAGAGGAGGCCGAGGTCCGCCTCAGTATCGCGCGGCTGTTCGGTATCTCCCCGGATCTGCGTGCAGCATCCGGACGCCAGGCGCTGGCGCTCCCGGACCTTCCCGATGCGCTGCGCGCCCGGCATCTGACGGCGCTGACGTACAACCTCGTGGCGGCCAGCCGTGTCCAGGATGCCTCAGACTTGGTTGCCGAGGCGAGCGCGGCGACGCGGTAGGCCGACGATCAGGCGGCAACGTTCACGTTGACGTTTGCCGCCGGTTGCCTGCAATACGTCCACGGGAACCTCGGGCGTGCCCTTCAGACATTCGACGACGCGCTTCGACTGGCCCGTGGCGCGCAACAGAACGCACTTGAACGCGTCGTGGTTTGGTGGCGATGTGAGGCCCTTGCAGCACTTGGCCGCCATGACGAAGAAGTCACCGTCGCGAGCAGCGCGATCACCGCCGCCCAACGCGAGCGCCAAGCCTGGGCGCTGCACCTATTTGAGACCTGGCGCGGCCGACACCTCCTTCAGATCGGAAACGCCGCCGATGCCGCCGCGGCTCTCGGCGAGGAGTTTGACCCCACCCTCGACGCACGCATAGAATATCCGGCTGACGCCGCCGGGCTGGTGGCACTGGGCAAGATCGCGCTTCACACCGGAAACGAGCCCCAGAACCGCAAGACCAGCGCGGCGGCGCAACTGATGCTCAAACAGAACACGCCCGGCGTTCAGCGCCACGGCGTATGGCTGCTGGCACTCCAAGCGTTCGCAGCTGGAGACTTGACCTCATTATGGCGACAGCTCCGCGCGCTTGGCCAGGACAAGCGCAACTCAGTTCTGCCGGTGTTCCCAATGGACATCACCGACGAGGTGCAGTTCGTTCGCATCGCCGTCGCGGTTCACGACCACGAGCTCGCCGAACGCGCCGCTGCTTCCACCGAGCGTCGCGCCGCCCAGAACCCCCTCGAGAGGACTCGACGCGATCGCCGCGCACACACGCCGGGACTCAGCGCCGCCAACAGCATCGAACACCTGGCAACGGCAGTCGATCTTCTCGACGGCGAGGAGGTCCGCTGGCGCTCGCGGCGGCCGCGGAGGATCTCGGCCGGGCTCAGTTTGTGGGCAGATACGCGACGGGACCAGGACGCTCGATCGCGCGCTCCTGACGTTCACGCAGGTCGGAGCGACCGCCGACGCGGGCAGGGTCAGGTCCCAACTGCGCGACCATGGCATCCGCAGGCGGATCGCCGTCAAGCAGCCGACACGCAACTGGGGCGGGATGACCGACTCCGAGCTGCGCGTCGCCCGGCTGGTTGCCGAAGGGATGACCAACCGCGAGGTCGCCGAACGATTGTTCGTCTCGCCTCACACCATCAACGGGCACCTACGGCAAGTGTTCGCCAAAGTCGGCGTCAACTCACGCGTCGAACTCGCCCGCGTGCAGCCGATATCAACCTCCAGCCTTGACGACGCTGCAGGATGAGCAACAGCGGCGCGCAAGGCGTGGTCGGCACGGGCCTATGAGTACGCCAGCTCGTCAAATTTGATGGCGACCAGCACGGGTGTCTCGACCATCCGGTGGTCTCCTTGGTAGCCGTAGATCGTGCGCGTGGCTGGCACAACTAGCCCATCAACGGTGCGGTAGTCGTAGGCGTAATTGGCGCCGGCGGTGCCGCCGAGGATGTCGACCGTGTAGTCGTGGCGGCGCAGCAGCCCGTCTGGGCCGAAGTAGGACCGTTGCCTGCGGGTATGGCTGGCAACGCTGTCAGGAAACGTGATGTCGAGCCGCCGCCACTCCTCCCCGTCCTCCAGCCACGGCTCCTCTAGCTCCTCGGTCACAAAGCCCGGATAACCGTATAGGAAGGGCGTCGTGAGATAGGTCGACAGGGCCTCGCCGCTGAAGTAGGCGACGTCGATGTCATCCCACGCCGCATCGGCCGGCTGGCCCCGAAAATGGGCCTCTGGGTCATTCCGGGCATCGACCAGGTCACCGGCTGCCGTGGTGATCTCGATTCGACCGGGTTCGACACGACGCTTGTCCTGACCTGGGAAGTCCATCACGACGCGCTCATGCTGAGTCTCAGCGGTGATGACGACATCTATGAGGACGTCGGGCCTGCCCTTCAAGCTCCAGACCGCGCCGGTGATCGACGCCGCGGCGCGCACAGCGGTGGTCTCATCCCATCGGTCCCGCCCCCCGTGCGCGTCCATCGCCGTTTGCAGCAGGTGGTGTGTGGTGGAGATGCTCATTCTTCTCGCCTCCTGTTGATGTCGACTGGAATCCTCCGCTTCACCGCTCCGGCGCGCATGGCACGAATACGCCATCGCTCCTTGATGCAGAAGAGATGGCTCACCTGAGTCCTGACGCGGACGTGCCCAGCACTCAGCCTGAGCCGCGTCCATGAAATCGTCCGCTGCCACCCAGGCGACGAGACGATCTCTCTACGCAAGGAGCGCACATGTCTCACGACATTTCATGTCGTCCGAAAGTTCTCGCCGTGGTCGCGGCCGCCGCGACGGCGGTGCTACTCGCCGTCGGCGGCCAAGCCGCGGCCGCCCCGACACACACGGCCCACAGCAAGCCAACGATCGTTCTCGTGCACGGCGCCTGGGCCAACAGCGCCAGTTGGGACGGCGTCATCACCCGGCTCGAGAGCCAGGGCTACACCGTTGACGCGCCGCCCAATCCGCTGCGC
The DNA here is from genome assembly GCA_963787595.1 of uncultured Actinomycetota bacterium. Classification (GTDB taxonomy): domain Bacteria; phylum Actinomycetota; class Thermoleophilia; order Solirubrobacterales; family Solirubrobacteraceae; genus Palsa-465. The sequence goes on along the minus strand of CAWBDE010000005.1, from coordinate 350,266 downwards.
AGTCTGATGGGCGACGCGCAGACGATTGCCGACTACCTCAAGACGATCAAAGGACCGATCATCCTGGTCGGACACTCCTACGGCGGCATGGTCGTCACCAACGCCGCCTACGGCAACCCGAACGTCAAGGCGCTCGTCTACGTCGACGCGTTCGCCCCCAAGCAAGGCGAGAGCACCCTTCAGCTCGATACCGACCGCCCCGGGTCCGCGCTCGCCGCGCCGCCGGCCACGATCTTCAACTTCGTGCCCTTCCCGGGTGCAGCTAAGGGCGACGCCGAGCTCTACGTCAAGACCGGACCGTTTCTGGCCGACTTCGCCAACGGGCTGACCCACAAGCAGGCGGCACTGGCCGCTGCCACCCAGTCTCCGGCGGTGTTCAGCGCGCTCAACCAGCCCTCCGGTCCCCCGGCGTGGAAGAGCATCCACAGCTGGTACGTATTGGGCACGATCGACAAGATCATCCCTCCCGCCGAACAGCTGTTTATGGCCCAGCGGATGCACGCCCACATCACCCGGGTCCGAGCCGGTCACCTCTCCCTGGTATCCCAGCCCGGCGTGGTCTCCCACGTCATCGAAGCAGCCGCTCTTTCGGCGCGCTAATGCTCGGCAGGGGAGCGCGCGGCGTCCCAGGACGCTGCGCGCTCACCCTTTCGAGATCCGTTTCATCAACCGGGGGCGACAAACGCCAAGCCCTATCTGCAATCCCCCGCAACTTCCCTGCTCGGGGATGCGGCCCACGAACCGTCAATAGCAGCGGCCGCAAAACGCCCAATGCCTCGACACCTGCTTTCACGCTCAGTGAGAGGCTGCGTCTGGATCGGTGCTGTCCGGCCGGTCGGTTTGGCTCTCGGCCGGTGGCGGGCTGACTCGCTTTCACGCTGTCGGCCTGATCGGGTCTGACCGACTTTTGCTGTGTCGCCCGTCACCGACCGAGGACCACTCGGCGTGACTTCATAGGAGCGTGGCAGCGCCCCAACCGAGCGGTGTCCGCCGAGGTCCGTTTCGTCAAGCTCAAACGAAGGGACGCGGCACATGATCGTGATCGGGGCAGACACCCACAAGCGCAACCACACGCTGGTCGCGCTTGACGCGCAGACCGGGGCGGTCCGCGGACAGCTAGCGATCGCGGCCAGCGACGCTGGATCGCTGGAGGCGCTGCGGTTCGCCGGGGGGCTCGAGCAAGAACGGGTGTGGGCGATTGAGGACTGCCGGCATGTCTCCGGGCGCCTGGAAGCCGCACTGATCGCGGCTGGGGAGCGCGTGATCCGGGTGCCCGCGGCGATGACCGGCCAGGCCCGGAAGGTCTCCCGGCAGGCGGGGAAGTCTGACCCGATCGACGCGCGAGCAGTGGCGCTGGTGGTCGTGCGCGACGGGATCGACAGCTTCTCGCAAGCGTTCTGCGACCAAGACGCGATGGAGATCCGCTTGCTGTGCGACTACCGCGACCAGCTCATCAGCGAGCGCACCAGGATGATCAACCGGCTGCGCTGGCACCTGGTCACGATCGCGCCCGATCTCGAGGCCCAGCTGGTCCCGGCTTCGCTCAAAGGCCCCCGGATCTGCGCTCGCCTTGCGCGCCAGCTGGCCCGCCTGCCGCGATCGCCCAGGCTGCGGGTCGCGCAGCTGTTGCTCAAGCGCATCAGCGACATCGGCCGCGAAGAACGCCAACTCGAAGCAGAGCTCGCCCAGCTCATCGACGCGCACGCTCCCGCGCTCGCTGCGGAGCAGGGCTGTGGCACCGTGACCGCCGCGATCATCATCGGCCACACCGCCGGAGCGCAACGGTTCGCAACCGACGGGCACTTCGCCCGCCACGCCGGCATCGCTCCGATCCCCGCCTCATCGGGCAACACCCAACGCCACCGCCTACACCGCGGCGGCGACCGCCAGCTCAACCGCGCGATCCACATCATCGCGCTCTCCCGCGCCCGAAACGACCCCGAGACCCAGGCCTATCTCGCTCGCAAACACACCGAGGGCAAGACCAAGCGCGAAGCCATCCGCTGCCTCAAACGTCACCTCGCCCGCCGCATCTGGCGCCTGGTCTACACCCCCCAGACGCCTGCCGGCCCCGCGGTATCGATCAAGCACTCAAACTCGGAAATACCGACTTTCACTTGACATAGATGGCATGTGCAGCGGCCGTCCCGGTTCTGTCCGGGCGCGGAGATAGGGACCTCCTCAGCTCAAGCGTGGCGCTGGGCCGCGCAGGCTGTTGAACCGTGGAGCTTGAGGAGGCCCCGAGTGTCGATCGTAATGGGACTTGACCAGCATCGAGCGCAGATCACCGCCGACTGGTTTGATACGGCCACTGGCGAGGTGTCGCGCGCGCGGGTGACCCCTGGACTCCGCGCTGGTGTCCGCCAGTTCGTTGGCCGGTTCGCTGGCCAGGAGCTTGAGGTGGCGCTGGAAGCCACGACGGGCTGGCGGTTCGTCGTCGAGGAGCTTCACGCGATCGGGGCTCGGGTGCACTTGGCCGAGCCGGCGGAGACATCAGCCTTGCGCGGCAACAAGAAGCGCGCCAAGAGCGACCGCGCCGACGCCCGGCATCTGCGCCAGCTGCTGATGGCCGGTCGCCTCCCGGAGTCGTGGATCCCGCCTGATCACATCCTTGATCTGCGCGCCCGCGTCAGGCTGCGCCACACCCTGTCTGAGCAGCGCGGCGAATGGCAGCAGAGGATCCAGTCGGTGCTCTATCACCACGGATGTCCGCAGCGCGGCGACCTGATGAACCGCGACGGGCTTGGGTGGCTCGCCGCCCAGCCGCTGACTTCGCTGGCACGCGAGCAGGCGAGGATCGCGCTTGGGATGATCGACGCGCTGGACACCCAAATCGCGCCCCTGGACAAGGAGCTGCGCGCGTATGCGCGCCGCCAGCCGGGATGCAAGGCGCTGCTGGCGCACTACGGGATCGGGCCGATCACGTCGGTCACGATCCTCGCCGAGCTCGGCGATCCCAGCCGGTTCTCATCCTCGCGAGAAGCGGTTCGCTACGCCGGACTGGACATCACCGTTCACCAATCCGACCAGCGCCGCGCACCCGGACGCCTCTCGCGCCAAGGACCACCAGCACTGCGCTGGGCGCTGTTTGAAGCCGCGCAATGCGCCCGCCGGCGGACCTCGCCTGACCACGCCTACTATCTCGAAGCCGCGCAGCGGCTCGGCGGGAACCGCGCGTGCCTGTCGGTCGCGCGCAAGCTCCTCAAACGCAGCTACCACACGCTGCGCGAACTCGGCGAGGAGGCACTCCAGCCCGCATGACCACCAGCTTGTGCGCGCTGCCCTCACTCACACCGATGCAGCGCGGCCGGCTCCCTGCAGGCTCCTGCCGCCACGACCACGTGGACGGCCTTCATAGACAGAGCGGCCGCAACGCTTCCCCCAGCGGGATCACCCCATCAACCATCATGTCGCCGATCCGGAGAAGCTCCGGATCGTGGACCGAGATAAGGCTGGGCGCCCGCGCACACACCACCCCCACCACCAACCGTGCACACGCACCCCCCAACAGCCAAGCAGTCCAACCCTACACACCAGCTCCAGCGCTTGACGCCGGGACCCTGCACAGATAAGGAGCAGCACAGGCAGAAGTCTCGCGCGTAGCTGGGCAGCAGCGCGAGACTTCCGCTCGCGACCAAGAGCAGCGTTCAGACCGGCCCCGCTTCAGTCGGCCCTATGGACCCCGCGGTCGCCGACGTCGGGAGGGGCTGGTGGCACGCCGGGCAGCGACATCCTGGGGGATGTCGTCGGGGGCGCCGGGGCGCAGCGGCGGCTGCATGGCCAGCAGCTCAGCGACGCGGGCGGCGCGCCCTGGACCCGCCGGCGCCGCGGCGGGGTCGGCTGGAGCTTGGGAGGCCAGGTGGTGGTGGACCTGGTCGAGCTGCGCGACCAGGCCGGTCTCGATCTCGCAGGCGCGATCGACCTCGCCTTGGAGTCGGTGCAGCATCGCTAGCTCACGCCCCAGGAATGACAACTGCCGGGTGAGCAGAAACCAGCCGCTGGGGCTATCCGGGCGCGCGCCCGCCAGCAGGTAGAGCGCGATCACCGACCCGCGCGGCCGCGGCCGCCCTAAGGGCGGGCGGTGTACGGCGCGGTGCTCGGCGGAGCGCGCCAGCTGACGCGAGGACCGCGCCAGCGCTGGCAGCTCTCGCTGAGCCTGCCCGCGGTCCAGCCACCGGTCCGACTCGGTGGCCGCGGCCCGGCCACCGCCGTACGCGGACGTGCGGACGTGAGATCGCGGACAGTGGTAGAGGCACCTCGATATTTGCGCCCGAACGCGCGCCGCCGGATCGCAGCTGGCTTGCTGCATCGGCGTGCGCGACTTCCGGATCGCAAGAATGCCCGATATGATCCCGGCCGGATCAAGACGTCCTGCGGCAATTTGCGACCCGAAGAGGCAGGGGAGGGGTTGATGTTGGCGTTGAGGTGCAGGCACTCGGCATCGCACGGGTTCGGGGGCTCGTCGCGCCCGCGATCCGGTCTTCACAGTTGGCGACTGAATTTGGCGGTGGCCGTCTTCGTGACTGCGATGGTGCTCGGACAGGCGGTCGCGCATGCGGCTAACCCGGCGTGTCCGTTGGCCGCCTCGAGCACTGCGAACTCGTGCACCTACGCCGGGATCGGCGCCGAGCAGACGTACACCGTTCCAGCCGGCGTCAGCTTCGTCACGATCTCCGCAATCGGATCGCATGGTGGATTTGGCAACAACTTTGTTCAGGGCGGGAACGGCGCCGCCGTTACGGCGACGGTGCCGGTGCCTATCGGCACGACGACGCTGTACGTCGAGGTCGGTACGCCGGGTGGCAACGACAATCTCAACGGGTTCGGCGGGTTCAACGGCGGGGGCTTCAGCGGAGACGCCGGCGGCGGCGGTGGAGCGTCGGACGTGCGTACGTGCTCGAGCACTACCTGTACCGATCTCGGCGTCAATGACACGCGCTTGGTCGTGGCCGGTGGCGGCGGCGGTGGCGGAAGCGGTGCACCCGGCTGTGGGAATCGAGGTGGGCAGGCAGGCGACTCGTCCGTAACAGGCCCCGGAGCCGGTGGGGCCGGAGACACCTGTACTTCCGCGGCCGCCGGCGGCAACGGCGGGCTCGGCGGCACCGGGAGCGCTAATGGCGGCGGCGGCGGGTTCCTGGGCGGCGGTGGAGGCGGCGGCTATGCCGGCGGCGAAGGCGGTCACATGGGCCCAGGGCCAACCTTCCGCGACGGTGGCGGCGGGGGCGCCGGTTCGAGCTTCTGGATCGCGAGCGCAATCAATCCGTCGATGAGGGAGGACACTACGGGCGTATCCCAAGTCGTCATCACCGCTGCCAGCGCCACTTCGACGTCGCTGTTTTCGTCATCGAATCCGTCAACCGTCGGCGAGCAGGTGACGTACAGAGCAACGGTGAGCCCGGTGCCCGACGGCGGTACGGTTGCCTTCAAGGACGGGAGCACGACTATCTCAGGATGCGACGCGCAGCCGGTCGACACATCAACCGGCGTCGCCACCTGCCACGTCACCTACAGCAGCCCCGATTCGCATACGATCACGGCTGCCTACTCCGGCGACGCTGCGTTCGTCACCAGCACGAGCGCCCCGATCGACCAGAAGGTTGTGCCCGGTGCCCCGTCGGCGCAGATTAGCTCGCCGGGAGATCATCAGGCGTTCGCGGTCGCTCAGCATGTGACGACGAGCTTCAGCTGCAGTGAGGGCGCAGGGGGTCCAGGTCTGGCCTCGTGTACAGACTCCGATGGTGCCAGTGCACCGTCGGGGACGTTGAACACCTCGACCGCGGGCACGTTCATGTATACCGTCACCGCGACGAGCAGCGACGGTCAGCACACCAGCACCAGCATCACCTACACCGTGCAGGCGCCGCCATCTATCGCGATCATCGCCCCGGCGGGTGGGGCGAAGTACACCCTGGGGCAGGTCGTGCATGCCAGCTACTCTTGCCGGGAGGGAGCGAGCGGACCCGGTCTTGCCGCCTGCGCGGGACCGGTGTCAAGCGGTGCGGCGATCAACACCGCGATCGTCGGCTCGCATACCTTCACGGTGACCGCGAGGTCAAAGGACGGGCAGAGCGTGTCCAAGACCGTGAGCTACAGCGTGCTGAGAAGCGCCCGGGTCCGCGTGGCGGTCGTGCATGCCTCGCCGCTGCGGCGCGGGTGCGCGGTCGAGACCGGGCATGACGAGCGGGAGATCACGGCGGTCAGCGCCGATGCCACCTGCCGTCACCTGCGGCTGACGCTGCAGGGCACGATCCGGAGCGCCGGGAAGCTCCTCTCGTCGGCCGGTGGCACGGCCAGGATCGGCTACACGGTCATGCTGCCGCGCGGTCCTGCCACCGGCGGCGCCCACGCCAGGGTCGCCCACGGCCGCTGGCAGCTCACGCTGATTCTGCCCGCGGTCAACCTCGACCCGATGCCGCCCAGGTATCAGATCACCGTCTCCTACAGCGGCGACCGCACCACCCGACCGGCCAGGACCCAAACCCACATCCGGCTCGAAAGCGAACGCGCCGGCCTATAACAACAGTGCCCTCACTCGCGTTCCCTTCGGGCTGGGCGCGGGGAAACGTTGATGTGGTCGGAATTGTCGTTGACAGTGCTGGCGTTCAAGATCGCGCTTACCGCGCGCCGTTCGTTGAGGGCCGCGAGGGCGTGGGGTGCGAGCTCGTCCGAGGCGTACCGGTCGTTCTCGCTCCACGTGCGTAGCCGAACGCTGGAAGTGCAGGAGATAGATCAAACCCATGAGCGGGTTCCTCCGATCAGGTCGGGGTCCCGCCCGGCGGCGTTATGCCGCCGCCTGTCGTGGCCAATGCGGCACGTTACGCCGCCACCTGTCGTGGCCAATGCGGCACGTCTGGCGCACCCAGTCGCCGTCTCAGGCCGACGCAGCGAACGCGCGATCGCCTGAGGAACATGATTGCTGGCCGATAGCGTGTCGCAGATGTTCTCCAGCCTGCCTGTCCCGCCGGTGGAGCTCGCGATGCGGGCGGGTTGTGTTTCTGGTTCGGATGCCGAGCGCTTGGAGATGTTTGATTGGGTCGGTGCCGTTCTCAAACAGGCGGTGGTTTCCGCCCTACCGGCGGATTGGAGCTGGGACGGAGCGGCGAGCGCTTGACTTTGGCTGCGGAGCGGGCCGCGTTCTCCGTCATTTCAACGACGGAGCGCAGCACAGCGAGATCTCGGGATGCGATATCGATGAGCCCAGCATCGCCTGGGCGCGTGAGCGGTTAGCTCCCCCGTTTCATCCGTTTGCGGTTGCCGAGGTTCCCGGTCTGCCTCAGCCCGACGAGTATTTCGACGTGGCGTGGGCGCTGTCGGTGTTCACGCACCTGACTGACCACTGGGCGGGATGGTTGCTGGAGCTTCACCGGGTGCTCAGGCCAAGCGGATATCTCATCGCGACGTTCATGGGCGAGAACTCCGGCACCCCCGCCGGAGCCCGCCAGACTCCCTCGTCGCCGACGTTGCCGTCCTCCTGCTGTCCGCGGGCACGCGAGTTTGCCTCCTTTTGGGGTCTTTCCTTACGTCAAGGTCGTGCCTAGCTTCCCTCGGCGTCGGATTCCGAATGCATCGCGAGTACCTCTGATCTCTGAGTGGCCCCACTGTGATGGTTTGAACTGGCCCCACCTGGTGTCCGACGGGCGGCTGACTGTTCGAGGCTCATCGAGCTCGAGCGGAAGGCGCCAGAGGGAATGGGATCCAGGGTGGAGCAGTTCGAGCAGATCAGGCGGGACCGTGATCGGGAAGCGCTTTCGATCCGGGGGTTGGCGGTGCGGCATGGGGTTCATCGCCGGACGGTGAAGCAGGCGCTGGCGTCGCCGATGCCGCCGGCGAAGCGGGCGCCGGTGGGTCGGCCGGCGCCGAAGCTCGGCGCGTATCGGTCGGTGATCGATGGGTGGCTTGAGGCGGATCGGGCCGCGCCACGCAAGCAGCGGCACACCGCGAGGCGGATCACCGGCGCCTGGTCGATGAGCACGGCGCTGATGTCGCGGAGTCGACGGTCCGTCAGTACGTCCGCGCGCGCAAGCGGGCGATGGGCTTCGCCGTCGGGGAGGTGTTCGTCCCGCAGGTCCACGCGCCCGGGATCGAGGCCGAGGTCGACTGGGGCGAGGCGCTGGTCGTCCTCGGCGCCGTGTCGGTGAAGGTGCATCTGTCGTGATGCGCGCGTCGTTTTCCGGCGCCGTGTTCTGTCAGGCGTCGCTGGTGGAGACCCAGCAGGCGTTTCTGGAGCTGCACGTGCAGGCGTTTGAGTGGTTCGGCGGCGTCTTCCCGGAGATCCGGTTCGACAACCTGAAGTCGGCGGTGAAGAAGGTTCTGAAGGGCCGCCGGCGGATCGAGTCTGACCGGTTCATCGCGTTGCGCTCGCATTACCTGTTCGCGTCGCAGTTCATGACCCCGGGCCTGGAAGGCGCCCATCAGAAAGGTGGCGTGGAGGGCGAAGTCGGCCGCTACCGACGCAACCACTTGGTGCCGATCCCGCAGCTGCGCGATCTCGCCGAGCTCAACGCGATGCTGCTCGCCGGCTGCGAACGGGACCTTGGCCGGCGGATCGACGGCCGGCCGGTGACGGTCGGTCAGGCGTGGGGGGTGGAGCGACCGTTGCTGCTGGCGCTGCCGGCCGATCCGTTCGACGTGTGCGAGACGGCCGTGCCGCGGGTGGACGCGAAGTCGTTGGTCACGATCCGGCAGAACCGCTACTCGGTGCCGGTTCGGCTGGCGGGGCTGACGGTCAGCGCCAGGATCGGCGCCGGGGAGATCACGATCAACCACGGCGGCCGAGACGTCGCCCGGCATGAGCGGTTGCACGGCAAGTTCGGGACCAGCGCCCAGCTCGATCACTACCTCGAGCTGCTCCAGCGCAAGCCTGGCGGCCTGGAGCACTCCGTCGCGCTCAGCCAAGAACGCGACCGCGGCGCCAGTGGCCTGAGTGCTTTGACCGGCTCTGGACCGGGCTGACCGAGCGTTACGGACGCTCGGACGCCGCCCGGCAGATGGTCGACGTCGTGCTGCTCTGCCGCGAGCACGGCCCCGCCCGGGTGGAGCTCGCTGTCCGCGGCGCATTGGCCGCGGGCGCGATCGACGGACGCGCCGTCCACGTTCTCGCCCGCCGCACGGCGAGCACCACGCCCGCCGCGCCGGCGCCGCTGACCGGCCTCGACGCGCGCCTTCAGGCGCACGAGCGTCCCGCGCCGGACCTGACCGATTACGACCAACTGCTCGGAGGATCCCGATGACCACCACTCCCGCCCGCAACGCGCAGACCGCCGCGCTGGAGGCGCTGATCGAGGCGCACGCGATCGAGCTGAAACTCCCGACCGTCCGCCGCCGATTCAAAGCGCTCGCCGCCGAAGCGTTACGCGAGCAGCAGACCCCGGTCGCGTACTTGGGGGCGCTGCTGGAGGCCGAAATGGCCGAACGCGCCGAGCGGCGCGAGAAGCGCCGCCTGATCGACGCGCGGTTCCCGCAAATCAAACGGCTCGAGGACTTCCGGTTCGCCGACAACCCGAACGTCCCGCAGGCCACGATCGCGGCGCTGGCGGAGGGATCGTGGATCGATGACCGCGAGTCAGTGATCTTCATCGGCGACAGCGGGACGGGCAAGACGATGCTGGCCACAGCCCTCGCGGTCTGCGCCTGCCACCAGGGACGCCGCGTCCGGTTCACCACCCTCGCCGCGCTCGCCAACGAACTCCAGGAAGCCCAGGGCAACCGCGAACTCGAACGCGTCATCGGCCGCTACGCCCGCACCGAGCTTCTCGTCTGCGATGAGCTGGGATATCTGGCCTTACCCGACGGTGCCGCCGAGCTCGTCTTCCAGGTCCTCTCCGAGCGACACGAACGCGGCAGCCTGATCCTCACCACCAACCTGCCGTTCGGCGAATGGACCAAGGTGTTCCCCGACCCGCGGCTCGCCAAGGCCGTCGTCGACCGGCTCACCCACCGAGCGCACATCATCGACACCGGCAACGAGAGCTGGCGCTTCCGGCACGGCCTCGAACGCCAGACCAAGAAAGGAGCCTGACCCCAACGACGATCGGACACGCGCCGCTCGCCGCGGCCCGTCGCGCTACGCGCACCGGCCCACAACGACCGGCGCGTCTGGCGTTCTACCTACCAATCAGGCAACATCAACACCAACAACAACCCGACGCCAGGTGGGGCCACTTCAAGCCATCGCGCCGGGGCCAGTGCAGGCCATCACTTCCATACCTCGGTTTCAGGGGGTAGCCCCCGTGGTTTTATGGTTGCCATTCCCCGCGCCGTCGCCATCCGTAATGGCCGCCATCGTCCGGAACAGAGGCGCCGTCATCCCCCCGGGCCGATCACGGGGCTGACCGCCATTCCCCGGTCGGGAGCCGTGCGCGTTGTTGACCAGCTCGGGCCGTGGCTTATCGGACAGACGTCCGACGCCACGTCGAGGGGCGTTTTACGACCGCGGGCCGTGCCCAGGTTCACGTTTGTGCGCCTGGCCGCGATCGCGGGCAGGGGACCGCCTTCGGGGGCCTTGTGACCTTCGCTGTCTGGCGTCCGCGTCAGCGGGCTACGGCCCGGCGCTCATGGCAACGCCATGAGGACGCGCGGGGAGACCGCTGTAGCGGTCGTGCTCAGCTCTCGGCGAGGACGCGGCGCACGGGCACGGATCGCTTGCCCCGGCGGGATTCCAGGCGCTTTAGGACCGGGCGGCCACCCGGTCTTTCTTCTTTCAGGAAGCGTTGCTACCGGGTGGGCCTCTGCAGGCGGACATCAGATCGGAGTCGCCGAGCCGTGGCACCCCCGCGGATGCGCGACGTGCCACCCCCGCCGCAGCCCGGCAAGGTAAACGCTCCGCCCGGCAGGTGCGCCGATCGCACATCACGACCCACTTCCGATGACAGAGGTAGCGGCATGGACTCCGGACGTTTTGAGCGCGCCTCGTAATCCTGGTGCACCCGTGATGCACCCTTTGCCCCGCCGCAGCGACCTGAGGCCCGGCTGAGGGACAAGCCAGAATGTCCTTATTTGCAGGAGGTTCTGGAGAGTGGGCGATCCAGGACTCGAACCTGGGACCTCTTCCTTATCAGAGAAGCGCTCTAACCGACTGAGCTAATCGCCCTGTGCGAGAGCGATTCTAACGGCGTCGCCCGGCAGTGGCCGACGCGTTTCGTGGGGTGCTGTTCGTCTGCGCGCGCGTCCCGTCGAGCCATGACACGATCGCTCAGAGCCACGCCGCGGCGCGCCGCGGTGGGAAGCCTGGCTGGGCAGGCAATCAGCCTGAGCTGACCCTCAAGCAGACCCTGAGCGCTGGTCCCTCAGGCTCTCGGCCAGCTCCAGGGCGTCCTGGAGCGAGGCCACGCTGAGCCGGGCGCGGTAGCCATCCCCGGCCGCGGTGACCTCCACTTCCCGGCCCAGCGCCGACTCCAGGGCGTCCGCGATCCTGGTGATCGCCGCCTCCTGGTCGGGGTGCAGCCTCCGCGGGCGGCGGCGGGGCCGCGGTGGGTCAGTGCCGTGCGTTCGGGCGTGGCGCTCGAGCTCGCGGACGGACCAGCCTTCGGCGACGGCCGCCCTGGCCAGACGCCGGCGATCGTCGTTGTCGCGCGCCACCAGGAGGGCTCGTCCGTGACCCTCGCTCAGCTGGTCGGCCTGGATCGCCTCCACGGCCTCGTCGGGCAGGTCGAGCAGGCGGATCAGGTTCGAGACCGAGACCCGGCTGCGGCCGACCCGCCGGCCGACCTCCTCGCGGGAGAGGCCGAGCTCCTCGGTCAGGGCGGCGCAGGCCCGGGCCTCCTCGATCGGATTCAGGTCCTGGCGAGCCATGTTCTCGATCAGCGCCACCTCCAGCGAAGCGGCGTCGTCGCGGTGGCGCACCAGCGCGGGCACATCCTCCAGCGCGGCCATCATGGCGGCGCGCCAGCGCCGCTCCCCGGCAATCAACTGGTAGTTACCGTCGGGCAACGGACGGACCAGCACCGGCTGCAAGACGCCCCGCGCCTTGATCGACTCGGCGAGCGCCACCAGGCCCGCCTCGTCGAAGCTCTGGCGCGGCTGTTGCGGGTTGGGCGCGATCATGTCAACGGGTATGCGGCGCAGCTCCTCCGACTGGTCGCGGGGAGCAACCGACAGGATCGCCGCCAGACCGCGCCCCATGCCCCGCTGACGCTCAGCCACGCGCGGCCACCTCCTTGGCGAGCTCGAAATAGGCATCGGCGCCCGCGCAGTGCGGGTCGTAGTGGATCACCGGCTTGCCGAAGCTAGGCGCCTCACCAACCCTGACATTGCGCGGAATCACCGTTTCGAAGACGAGCTCCGGGAAGTGCCGCCGGACCTCGTGCTCGACATCTTGGGCGAGACGAGTGCGGCCATCGTGCATGGTCAACAGCATTCCGGCGACGGTCAGCCTGGGATTCAGCTCGCGCTGGATCAGCGACAAAGTGTCGAGCAGACCGGCCAGGCCCTCGAGCGCGAAGTACTCCGCCTGCACGGGCACGATCACGCGATCGGCGGCAACCAGCGCGTTGACGGTGAGCGGCCCGAGAGAGGGGGGACAGTCCAGCAGCACGAACGAATACCGCTCGCGGATGGGTGCCAGCGCCTCCCGGAGTCGGTTCTCGGATCCGCTCAGCCGCGGCAACTCCACGGTCGCGCCGGCGAGATCCGGCCCGGCCGGAACCACGTGCAGATGCGGGATTTCGGTGCTCACCACCGCCTCTGCGAGCGGCAGCTCCCCCACCAACGCGTCGTACGCCGTCGGCGTCGTGTACTTGCTCAACCCGAGGCCGAGCGTGGCGTTGGACTGAGGATCGATGTCGATCAGCAGCGACTCGTAGCCGGCCTCCGCGATGCACGCGGCCAGGTTCACGGCGGTGGTCGTCTTCCCGACGCCACCTTTCTGGTTGGCGATGGCGTACACGGTCCCCATCGCCCGTGAAGCTAGCGCCGGGCACGGTCAGACGCCGCAGAACCACCCAGCGGCCGCTTACGCGCGATCCCTGCCCGCCGGGGGAATCGCTCCGGGGTCTCGGCTGCCTTGACCAGCGGATGCAGGTGGCGGTGCGCGGCTCCCGGGTACGGCACGACCCGGATCGGCTCCAGCACCTCGAGCCCGAGCTCGAGCGCCGCTCGAGCGCCCGCCGCCTCGTCGTCCGGATCCCGCCTTCCTCGCCAGGCGAGCATCACCCCGCCGATCCGCAGGAGCGGGGCGGCGTACTCGGCGACCACGGCCAGGGGGGCGAGCGCTCGGGCAGTCACCAGATCACAGGACCGCAGCCCGGTCCGCCAGTCTTCGGCCCGAGAGTGCACGATGAGTGCGTTGGTGATCGAGCACCGCTCGGCGGCGCGGGCAATGAACGCGCACTTGCGGCCGTTGCTTTCGACCAGATGGACCCGGCTGCGGGGCAGCGCGATCGCCAACGGCAGTCCGGGGAACCCCGCGCCGGAGCCCAGGTCGGCGACCACCGCGGCGTCGCGGACGTCATCTCGCTCCAGCGCCACCAGGGAGTCGGCAATGTGATCCCGGAGGATCCCGGCGCGGTCGGTGACCGCGGTTGGAGCCCGGTCACCGGTCGTGAGAAAGTCGACAAGCGTCTCCAGTTGGCGCGCCGATCCCGCGGACAGGCCATACCGTCGCCCGAGCGATTCGATCACGTGACGTCAGCCCCGCGCTCCTGATCGGCGTCGTCCGGACGGTCCCGCAGCCGCTGCTGCTCGCGGGCGATGAACGGCGCGTACCGTTCGCACATCGTCCGGAAGCGCTCGGCGCTGTGGCCGTCGCGCTCGCTGAGCAGCTCGACCTCAAGCAGTGGCAGCACGTCCTGCACCAGGGCACGTCCGCGGGCCATCCACTGGTAGTACGAGCGGCCGCCGTGGTGATACGGCCCGTAGAGACGGCAGCGGGGGAAATGTGCCTCCAACCAGCGAAACAGCGCCTCGTGACGGACGTGCATGCGCAGCACGACCTGCGGCTGACGCCCGTCACCGCCGAACGAGCCCTCGCCGACGAGCAGTCCGATCAGGAAGCCACGGTCGAAGTCCGAGAGGTCGGTCACGCCAGAAGTTCTAGCGGCTCGCGTGTTTCACCGTAAGGAAAAACGTGAAACAACTGGTCCAAACCACCCAGCAGCGCGCGAAACGGCTAGTCGAGCAGTGGCGCGACGACGAGGTGCCGCGAAGGCTCCTGGCCCTCGCTGTAGGTCTCCACGTCGCGCCGGTCCTTCAGATGCTCGTGGATCACCTTGCGCTCGAGCGGGCTCATCGCCTCCAGCGGCACCGCCCGGCGATTGCTCACCGCGGTCTGCGCCGCCTGGTCGGCGGTGGCGCGCAGAGTCACGGCTCGGCGCTCTCGGTAGCCGGCGGCGTCCACCAGGACGGGCGTTCGCTCACCATCGCCCCGCGTGGCAATCCGGTAGGCGAGATGCTGGATCGCGTCGATGGTCTGTCCATGGCGTCCGATCAGCAGCCCCAGGTCCTCACCGACGTATTCCGCGTGCAGCCCGTCAGGGTGGTCGTGAACCTGCACGGCGGCGTCGACGCCCGCGGCCATGGCGATCCGCTCCATCAGCTCCCGCACGCGCTCCACGGGCCCCTGCCCCACTGCCGACACGGCTACCTCCGCCTTCCGGAGCGCTTCTTCTTCTTGCGCGGGGGCTTCGGAGGGGCCGTCCGGGCCCCGGTGGCGACCGGCTCCTTGGTGCCCTTAGCGGTCGAGGGTTTTGCCTTGCCGACTGGCTGGTCGACCTCCGCCGCTTTGGGCCTTCGGATCAGACTTGCGAGTCCACCGCCCGAGCCGTTGGGTTCGGCCTGGGCCGGCCCGCGCCCGTCGGGCTTGGCGCGCGGAAGCGATGCGCTCGCGCCCGAGCCGCCCCCGCCGGCACCGGCGTCACCTCCGCCGGCAGGCGCCGCTCGGAGGGGTCCGACGCGGCGCTTGACGATGTACTGCTGTCCGACCGTCCACAGGTTCGTGGTGATCCAATAGACGAGCACGCCAGCCGGGAAGCGAATGACGAACAGCACGAAGATCAGCGGCATGAACAGCATGATCTTCCGCTGCGTCGGGTCCATTGTGGCCGCGGACATCATCAGGCTCGACCCGAGCTGGGTGCCCACGTAAAGCACGATCAAGACGACCAGCACCACGCCGCTGGCCTTGTTCGTCAGGTCGGGTATGAACAGGAAGCTCGCTCCGCCGTGAGGGCCGCAGGCCTTGGTCTGGCCGGCGGCGGCCTGGACCGAGATGTGATGGTGGGCGGCATAGGCAGCCTGGTAGGCCTTCTGGATCTGCGGGCAGATGTCAACGCGCAGGCTCTCTCGCAGCATGTAGTAGAGCGAGATGAAGACCGGGAGCTGCGCCACCATCGGCAGGCAGGAGCCGAGCGGATTGACGTTGTTCTCCTTGTAGAACTTCATCATCTCCTGCTGCTGGCGCTGCTTGTCCTCCTTGTACTTGCTCTGGATCGCCTTCATCTCGGGCTGCAGCTGCTGCAGCCGCGCCATGGACTTGATCTGCCGCACGGTCAGCGGGACCAGCACCGCCCGGACAGCGATCGTCAGCAGCACGATCGACCAGCCCCAGGACACCCCGACGCTGTTGTGGAAGAACTTGAGCACCGCCTCGAACACGTCGATGAGCGGCTGGAAGATGTTCGCGTCTAGAAACATGGTCAGGCGGTCGGGGCGGTCACCCGCGGCTTGAACAGCCGCTGCTCGTCCACCGGATCAAAGCCGCCACGACTCCAGGGGTTGCATCGCAGCAACCGCCAGCCGGCGAGGACCAGCCCGCGGAGTATGCCGAATCGGTTGATCGCCTGCGCGGCATATTCAGAGCAGGACGGGTAGTACTTGCACCGCTCGCCAACGACCGGAGACAGCAGCAGCTGGTAGACCCGGATCGGAAGCACCACGATCCGCCGTACGAATGTCATTGCGGCTCGTCCTCCGGGGCGGGCGCGCCCAGCAGATCGCTCTGCGGAGCGGGCGGGCCCAGCGGGTCGTCCTCCGGGACGCTGGTCACCCACGCGTCACTCTCCGGAGCGGGCGTGCCCGGAACCTTGCCGATCAGCTCCCCCAGCGCCGCCTGGACCCCGGCCAAGCCGTGACGCGCGGCCAGCTCCTTCGCGCCGTGGCGGGCGATCACCACCGCATCCGTGCCCGGCGGGAGGTGCACGCTCTCGCGCGCGAACGCCTCGCGCAAGAGACGCTTGACTCGATTGCGGTCGACCGCCCCGCCGACCTTTCGCGACACCGACAGACCCAAGCGCGGCGCTCCGGCTCCCGCCCCGCGCGGGAACACGTACAACACGAGATCCCGGCCGGCGTGCGACCGGCCGTGCCGAAAGACACGGTCGAACTCTGCGCTGCGCGAGAGTCGCCCTCGCCCTGGCCGGTGTGTCGAGCCGGGCGCGGGGGACATCACACCGTCAGGCGCTTACGTCCCTTTGCGCGCCGTCGCTTGAGGGTCATTCGCCCCGCTCGCGTCTGCATTCGGGCACGAAAGCCGTGGGTACGGGCGCGTTTACGCTTCTTGGGCTGATAAGTACGTTTCATCGCAGTATCCGGACACGGACGGTTGTCCGCGTCAGGAACGAAGCAGTATACGCACGGCAATTGCCGCCTCTGTGGCAGCTCGGGAGCCTCGCGCGTGGTCCGTGGTTTTTCCCGCGCTTTGCGCCAACGGCCCCGCCCGGCCACCGGAGCCCCCAGACGGCGTTGGTATATTCGCCGCCCCGGCGACGTTGCCGTTGGGGCCTCTGAATAGCTTCCAGTAATCCTTGGGGGAGGAGTGGCTTGGCGCTGCCCGAGCAATCCGACGCCGCGATCGCGTGGCGATCGCTCAGATCCGAGCTTCGGCGCCTGGTTGGAGACTCCGCCTTCGAGATCTGGCTGGCGCCCCTGCAGTTCGAATCCTGGGACGGCGAAGTACTCGTCGTCAAAGCGCCCGAGGCCACCGAGAAGTGGCTGACCGGCCGGTTCGGGCCCGTCATGCAACGCTGCACGCGCGAGGCGTTCGGCCCGCACAGTCGCGTCGCGTTTGCCGGGGCCTCTGGGGCTGACGCAGGACCACCGGGCGCGGTGGCGAGTGGCCCGGCGCAGACCCCTCCCCACGGGCTGCACCCGCGCTACCGCTTCGAGCAGTTCGTCATCGGCGAGGGCAACCGGCTGGCCCACGCGGCAGCCCTCGCCGTCGCCGAGCTTCCCGGCCAGGCCTACAACCCGCTGTTTCTCTGCGCCCCGCCGGGCCTGGGAAAAACCCACCTCCTCCAGGCGATCGGCAACTATGTGATCGCGTTCGGAGCCGGGGCGACAGTCCGCTACACAACGGCCGAGGCCTTCACCAACCACTTCATCACCGCGCTGGGCTCACGCTCGGTGGACGCGTTCAAACGCGCCTACCGCGACGCCGACGTCCTGTTGATCGATGACGTCCAGTTCCTCGCCAGCAAGGCCCGAACCGAGGAGGAGTTCTTCCACACCTTCAACGCGTTGTACGAGCGCGGTCGCCAGCTCGTGCTCACCTGCGATCGACTTCCCCGCGCGCTCGTGTCAGTCGAACAGCGGCTCAGGGAGCGCTTCGAGGCAGGCCTGGTCGCCGACATCCAGCCACCGGACCGGGCCACCCGGGTGACGATCCTGCGCAAGCGAGCAGCCTTGGACGACGTGGCGCTGGCCGACCCCACCGTGCTCGATCTCATCGCCGACCGCGTCACCGAGAACGTCCGAGCGCTCGAGGGCGCGCTCATCCGCGTCGTCGCCATGCACTCCCTGACCCAGCGGCCGATCGACCACGCCCTGGCCACCGAGGTCCTCGAAGTCATGTACCCGGGGAGGCGGGCGCGCGTGCCGTCGATCGCCGACGTTCAGGCGATCGTCGCCGGCCACTTCAATCTCTCCGTCGAGCAGCTGACGTCGGCCAGCCGGACGCAACGGGTGGCGTGGCCCCGCCAGGTGGCCATTCATCTCGCCCGCGATCTGACCGGTGCATCGCTGCCGGCGATCGGCAGAGCTTTTGGTCGCAACCACGCGACCGTCCTGCACGCCTGCAGGCGCGTCTCGGAACGACTCAGGGACGACCACCACCTTGTCGATGAAATCGCTGCGCTCGCGGCGATCGCGTCAGGCGATCAAACCGACCGCGACTATTGAGAGACTTGTCCGTCGTCCCGCAGCAACAACAATCCCGCTATCTGCGGGCGATCGCGCACTTCTCCACAGGTTCTGTTCGCTCTATGACTTCTAGTTTCCTTCAGAGGTATCCATCGTGAAGATCTCACTTGCCCGTGACGCTCTGCTCGGACAGCTGCAGACCGTCAGCAGGGTGGCGTCGACCCGGAGTGCGATCCAAGCACTGTCCGGAGTCCAGCTGTCGACGCACTCCTCCGGGTGTGAGCTGCGGGCCACCGACATGGACGTGGGGCTGCGCGTGCCGCTCACCGCCGAGGTCGTGCGGGAGGGCACCGTGGTGCTCCCCGCCCGCTTGATGCTTGACGTGGTGCGATCACTGCCGGCGGAGGAGGTCGGCCTGGAGCTGCGGTCCGCCGAGCAGGACGTGGAGGTCGTGTCCGGCAACGCCAACTTCCACATCCGCACGCTGCGCAACGATGACTTCCCCCCGTTCCCCGAGCCCGATACGGAGGCCGCGGTCGCCATGCCCGCCGCCGCGTTCGTCTCCACCTCGCAGAAGGTCGCCGGATCGGCCTCGCGTGACGAGACCCGGCCGGTGCTCACCGGCATCCTGGTCTCCGCGTCGGAGCGCGAGCTGCGGATGGTCGCCACCGACTCGTATCGCCTGAGCGTGAAGGAGACCACGCTGGAGGCACCGCTGCAATCCGGATTTGAGGTCAACGTGCCGGCTCGAGCGCTTCAGGAGCTGGCCCGGCTGGTGACTGCGGGCGACGACGAGCCACTGCTTATCAGCGTGCGCCAGAACCAGGTGCTGTTCACGCTCGGCCGCGTAGTCCTCTCGTCGCGGCTGATCGACGGTCAGTTCCCCAACTATCGTCAGCTGCTGCCGGAGACCTTCGAGCACGAGCTGCGCCTCGCCGGCGGCGAGTTCACCGACGTGGTGCGACGGATCAGCCTGCTGGCTCAGAAGAACGCGCCGCTGCGTCTCGCCTTCGCCCCCGGCGAGCTGACCGTCTCCGCGCAGACGCCTGACGTTGGCCAGGCCCGGGAGGCGATGCCGGTCGCGTTCCAGGGCGAGCCGCTGGAGATCGGCTTCAATCCGGAGTTCCTGCGGGCCGGCCTCGAGGCCATAGATGAGGGGGATGTCCTGCTCAAGCTGATCAGCCCGCTGCGGCCGGGCCTGATCGAGTCCGCGGACGAGAGCCGGTTCCGATACCTGATCATGCCGATCCGGCTCAACGTCTGAGTGGGCCCGCCGCCCGATGCGAGTCCGACGTGCGCGTAGTGCGGATCAGCCTCCGCGACTTCCGTAGCTACGGGGAGGCCAGCGCCCCGCTGGGGGATGGCCTGACGGTTATCACCGGCGCCAACGGCGCGGGGAAGACGAACCTGATCGAGGCGCTCTACTTCGGCTGCACCGGCCGCTCCTGCCGGACGACCAACGAGCGAGAGGTGGTCCGGTTCGGGCAGTCGTCGGCCCGCGTCGTGGTCGACGCCGAGTCCGAGGCCGGAGCCCACGAGCTCTCGGTGGGATTCGCGCCCGGAGAGCCCAAGCGGATTCGCGTCGACGGGGTCGCCGTCGAGCGGTTGGTGGAGGTGACCGAGCGGCCGTTGGTGAGCGTCTTTGATCCCGATCGCCTGGAGCTCGTCAAAGGCGCCCCGGCGGTCCGCCGGGCCCACCTGGATCAGTTTGTCGCGGCAATGTGGCCGGCGCGAGTCAGCACCCGGCGCGCATACGCCCAGGCGCTGGCTCAGCGCAACGCGTTGATCGCCCGGATCCGCTCCGGCGCCGCCAGCCGGAACTCGCTCCACAGCTGGGACGCGCAGCTCGCTCGCCTCGGGATCGAGCTCATGGCAGACCGTCGGGCCGCGGTGGATGCGATCAGGGCTCCATTTGCGGGCTGGTGCGCCGACCTCGGGCTGACCGGGGATCCCGCGTTGCACTACCGACCACGTTCGCGGGCGACCACACCGCAGGCCCTGGCGGGGGAGCTTCGCGACCGTATCGACGGCGACGTGGAGCGTGGCTTCACCGGCCACGGTCCGCACCGCGACGACCTGGTCGCGTCCCGCGAGGGCCGAGAGCTGCGCGTCTACGGCTCTCAGGGCCAACAGCGGCTGGCGTTGCTTGCCCTGTTGCTGGCCGAGCGCGACGCGCTGTCGGGACACCGCCAGACCGCGCCATTGATGCTGCTCGACGACGTGATGAGCGAGTTGGATGGCCACCGCCGGCGGGCGCTGGTGGACCTGCTGCGCGCCGCCAGTGGTCAGTCGGTGGTCACGGCGACGGATCTCGAGCAGGTCCCGGGCGCCACCGAGACCGGAGTGACCCGGCTGGCAGTAGCCGATGGCCGGGTCCTGTCTGAGGTGGCCGCGGCGGCCCGATGACTCATGCGGCTCCCAGCGGGATGACGCTGCCGCCGCCCGCGGGAGAGCGGGGCCCGGCGTGAGCTACCGCCGTGCGCCTCGCCCGCTGCAAGCGGCGCTCACGATGCTCGCCGACGAGCTCGCTCCCCAGACGCTGCTGGCCGATGTTCAACGGGCGTGGCCGGCCGCCGTGGGGCCCGCGATCGCCGCTCAGGCCCATCCGACGGCAGAGCGGCGCGGCGTCGTCACGATCTCGTGCGCGGCGTCGGTGTGGGCCCAGGAACTCGACCTCATGGCTCCGCAGATCATCGAACGCCTCAACGGCTCGCTGGCAACGCACACGGTGGCCCGCCTGCGGTGTGTCGCGGTCGGTCGCTGACGCCGCTGACGAGGCCACCATTTTGCCGCGCTTTGCAGGTAAAAGCACCGAGCCGGGGGGGCGAGTTCGACCGCCTCCTGTGCTATTCTCTTTAACACCATCGAACGCTCCGGTGCGCCTGACAAGGCGTGGGTAAACGGGGCGTCTCAACGTCATCGGAGGATCGTGGCGAACGACGACGGCACCCCCGCGGGCGCCAGCAATAATTCCAGTTACGACGCGCAGGACATCACCGTTCTCGAAGGACTCGAGGCGGTCCGCAAACGTCCCGGCATGTACATCGGCTCGACCGGTCCCCGCGGGCTGCACCACCTCGTGTACGAGGTCGTGGACAACTCGGTTGACGAGGCGCTGGCCGGATATTGCAGCGCGGTCACCGTCACGATCCATCCCGACAACTCGGTGACGGTGGTCGATGACGGTCGCGGCATCCCGGTGGCGACCATGGCCAAGGAGCAGCGCCCCGCCGTGGAGGTGGTTCTCACCGTGCTGCACGCCGGCGGCAAGTTCGGCGACGGCGGCGGCTACAAGGTCTCCGGCGGACTGCACGGCGTCGGCGTATCGGTGGTCAACGCGCTGTCCGAGCGACTCGACGTCGAGGTGCGGCGCGACGGCCACGTATTCCGGCAGACCTACGAGCGCGGCCGGCCGGTGACCGATCTCCAGCGCGGCGAGGCCACCTCGGAGACGGGCACCACGATCACCTATCTTCCGGACGCCGACGTCTTCGAGACGCTCGAGGTCGATTTCACGGTGCTCGAGGAGCGGATGCGCGACACCGCGTTCCTGACCCGCGGACTGCACATCACGATCGTCGACGAGCGCGGCGACGGCAAGCGAGCCGAGTTCCAGTACGAGGGCGGGATCAAGGACTTCGTCGCCTATCTGAATCAGAACAAGGACCCGATCCAGAAGAACATCATCTTCTTCGAGGGGGACAGCGACGAGGGCGCCGTCGAGGTGGCGATGCAGTGGAACGGCTCCTACCAGGAGTCGGTGTTCTCGTTCGCCAACAACATCAACACTCTGGAGGGCGGCTCCCACCTATCGGGCTTTCGCTCGGCGCTGACCGGCGTGCTCAACCGCTACGCGCTCGACAAGGATCTGCTCAAGGACAAGGACGAGCGTCTCTCCGGAGAGGATGTCCGCGAGGGCCTCACTGCGGTCATCAGCGCCAAGCTGACCGATCCGCAGTTCGAGGGCCAGACGAAGACCAAGCTCGGCAACCCGGGGATGGCCGGGTTCGTGCAGTCGGTCGTCAACGCCCGCCTCGCCGAGTTCCTGGAGGAGAACCCGCGTGATGCGCGCGTGGTCATCCAGAAGACGATCGACGCCCAGCGCGCCCGCACGGCGGCCCGCAAGGCCCGGGATCTGACTCGCCGCAAGTCCGCTCTGGAGAACTCCACCCTGCCGGGCAAGCTTGCCGACTGCTCTGTCAAGGATCCGTCGCTGGCCGAGTTGTTCGTGGTCGAGGGGGACTCCGCCGGCGGCTCGGCGGTGAGTGCCCGCGACCGCAACACCCAGGCGATCCTGCCGCTGCGGGGCAAGATCCTGAACGTCGAGAAGAGCCGGATCGACAAGGTGCTGGGCAACGCGGAGATCCAGGCGCTGATCACGGCGATCGGTACCGGGGTACGCGACGAGTTCGACATCGCCCGGGCGCGCTACCACAAGATCGTGTTGCTCACCGACGCCGACGTCGACGGCGCGCACATTCGGACG
This sequence comes from uncultured Actinomycetota bacterium, assembly GCA_963787595.1. Classification (GTDB taxonomy): domain Bacteria; phylum Actinomycetota; class Thermoleophilia; order Solirubrobacterales; family Solirubrobacteraceae; genus Palsa-465. The sequence goes on along the minus strand of CAWBDE010000005.1, from coordinate 327,711 downwards.
CTCGCGCTGACGCTCCTGTTCCGGGAGATGCAGCCGCTGATCGAGGCCGGCTACGTGTACATCGCCAAGCCGCCGCTGTATCGCCTGACCCGTGGCAAGACGCCGCGCTACATCGAGCGCGAATCCGAGTTGGAGGACATCCTGCTCGGGGACAAGTTCGACAAGCTCGAGATCACCGACAACGACGGTAAGGCGTTCAAGCTCACCGAGGCTCGGTGGAAGCGGTTCACCCGGCTGCTGAAGCAGTACGACGGATGGGCGTCGGCGCTACGCGCCGCCCACGGCCAGGGCATCGTCGCGTTCATGCAGCAGGCGCGCCTGCTGGAGAGGCAGATCACCGATGTGCCCGGCCTGGTGCGTCACGTCGACGGCGACGGCGACGGCAACGGGGACGGCCACGCCTACCAGCTCGAGCTGGTGGAGGAGCAGGCCGACGAGATCGTCGTGCGCACGCTCGAGTCCAAGACCGGCCTGGCGACGACTCACCACGTGCGGCACGCCGCGCTGGACGCCAGCGAGTACCACCGCCTCGCCGACGTGCATCGGGATCTCCAGGCGCTGACGGGAGCCCCGCCGTTCACGGTCACGCTCGGCGACAGCAGCAACGAGGCGGGAAGCTTCGAGGAGCTCCACGACCAGGTGCTGGCGATCGCTCAGAAGGGGATCGACTACTACCGCTTCAAGGGCCTGGGCGAGATGGATGCCGAGGAGCTGCGCGAGACGACGATGGACCCGGAGACTCGCACCCTGGTTCAGGTCACGATGGAGGATGCCGCCTCGGCCGACCTCGTGTTCTCGATGCTGATGGGCGACCAGGTCGAGCCTCGTCGGGCGTTCATCGAGGAGAACGCCCGCCTCGTGACCAACCTGGACATTTAGGTATGACCCCGCCCACCAACCCTCGGACCACCTAGCGATGTCTGCGATCGACACCATCGGTGGCGGCAACATCGAGCCCCGCGGGCTCGAGGAGGAGATGCGCTCGGCGTACCTGGACTACGCCATGTCGGTCATCGTCGGGCGCGCCCTGCCAGACGTCCGTGACGGGCTGAAGCCGGTGCACCGCCGTGTTCTGCACGTCATGAACGAGCTCGGCCTGCAGCCGACGCGCAAGCACGTCAAATGCGCCCAGATCGTGGGCGAGGTGATGGGCAAGTACCACCCCCACGGCGACTCGGCGATCTACGACACGCTGGCGCGGATGGCGCAGGAATTCTCGATGCGCTATCCGCTGGTCGACGGCCACGGAAACTTCGGCAACATCGACGGCTGGGGCGCCGCCGCGATGCGCTACACCGAGGCTCGACTCGAGCGGCTCGCCACCGAGATGCTGCGCGACATCGACGCCGAGACGGTCGACTTCGTGCCCACCTACGACGGGACGCGCCAGGAGCCGGTCGTGCTGCCGGCCCGGTTCCCCAACCTGCTGGTCAACGGCGGCTCCGGCATCGCCGTGGGCATGGCGACCAACATCCCCCCGCACAACCTGCGCGAGGTCGTCGCCGCCACGATCGCCTACATCGAAGATCCGGACATCGACGTCGAGGGCCTGATGCGCCACATCAAGGGCCCGGACTTTCCCACGGCGGGAACGATTCTCGGACGCGACGGGATCCGTGACGCCTATGCCACCGGTCGTGGCCGGGTACGACTGCAGGCCAAGGCGCACATCGAGCCGATCGGCCAGGGCAAAGAGGCGATCATCGTCACCGAGCTGCCGTTCCAGGTGCGCAAGGGCGGTGACGGGGGTCTGATCGAGAAGATCGCCGACCTCGTTCACGAAAAGAAGATCCCCGAGATCACCGATGTCCGCGACGAGTCGGATCGGCGCGGGATGCGGCTCGTGATCGAGCTCAAGCGCGACGCGATCCCCAAGGTGGTGCTCAACAAGCTCCACAAGCACACACCGATGCAGATGACGTTCGGCGTCAACATGGTCGCGCTCGTCGACAACGTCCCCCGCACGCTCTCGCTGCGAGAGGTGATCGGCCACTACGTCGACCACCAGCGCGAAGTCATCGTCCGCCGGACCAAGTACGAGCTGCGGCGATCCGAGGAACGCGCCCACGTGCTCGAGGGCCAGCTGATCGCGCTGGCCAACCTGGACGAGGTCATCGCGCTGATCCGCCGCTCGCGCGATTCAGAGCAGGCCCGCACCGGACTGGTGGAGCGCTTCGAGCTGACCGTGATCCAGGCCCAGGCGATCCTGCAGCTGACCCTGAGCCGCCTGACCGCGCTCGAGGCCGACAAGATCAAGCGGGAGCACGCCGACCTCACCGAGCGGATCAAGGAGCTTCGGGAGATCCTCGGCGATGAGCGTCGGGTTCTTCAGCTGATCGAGGACGAGTTGACCGAGATCGCCGACGCCTATGGCGACGAGCGCCGGACCGAGATCACTCACGCCGAAGGCGACATCGACATCGAGGACCTGATCGCCGATCAGCAGATGGTGATCTCGATCACCCACTCCGGCTACATCAAGTCCCTCCCGCTCTCCACCTACCGTCAACAGCGGCGCGGCGGCATCGGCGTCACCGGCATGGAGATGAAGGACGAGGATTACATCGAGCACCTGTTCGTGACCTCCACGCATGACTACCTGCTGTTCTTCACCAATCGCGGCAAGGTCTACCGGCTGAAGGTCTACGAGCTGCCCGAGGCGTCGCGCACGGCGAAGGGACGCGCGCTGGTCAACCTGCTGCCGCTGCGCGAGGGCGAGCGGGTCCAGTCGGTTCTCTCGACACGAGACTTCACCGAGGGCAAGTACCTGGTGTTCGCGACCCGCGAGGGGATCATCAAGAAGACCGCGTTTCTCGCTTACAACACGCCGATCAAGGCCGACGGAATCATCGCGATCAACATCCGCGACGACGACGAGCTGATCGCCGTCCGCCGGACAGGGGGCCATGACGACATCATCATGGTGTCGCGCTCGGGCCAGGCCGCCCGGTTTGGCGAGGACCAGGTCCGGGCGATGGGGCGCGACACCAGCGGCGTCCGCGGCATGAACGTCTCCCAGCGCGACAACGCAGTCCTGGCGATGGACGTCGCTCGCGATGACCAGGAGCTCCTGGTCGTGACCCAGAACGGCTACGGCAAGCGCACGCCGATTCCCGACTACCCGGTGAAAGGCCGCGGGACGATGGGCGTCAAGACGATCACGCTGACCGAGAACAAGGGAAGGCTGGCCGGGGCGCTCGTCGTCCGCGAGCACCAGGAGCTGGTGTTCATCTCTCAGAACGGGATGGTGCAGCGCACCTCGGTCCGCGGTATCAATCGCTACGGCCGCAGCTCCCAGGGGGTGCGGCTGATGAACCTCCGCGAGGATGACCAGGTCAGCGCCGTCGCCCTCGTCGTCGAGTCCGAGGCGGCCACCGCTGCGCCGGTGCTCGCCGATGAGGCTCCGGTCGATCTGGCCGACTCGGCGGTCGACGTTCCGCTCGAGCCCGGCGCCGGCGAGCCTCCCGCCGAGGTGTAGCGCTCCGCCCCGATCGTGCTGGCCCGGCCCGCGCTGGAGTTCTGCGAGGGCGGGCACGACGATGCCGATGTTCACCGGATGAGCACAACAGCGGGCCGCCGGCCCGAAAGACTTCGCGCTTCGGAGGTGTGATCCAAGCCGACGAAAGGTACGTGATGGTCCGACGCTTCTTCTGCGCGCTGGCGACGCTCGCCGTTGCGATGTCGCTCGCCGGTTCCTCCTCGGCGGCCGCCCATCCCGTCCCGCGCGCCGGCGCCGGCGCCCGTGCGCATTTGGCCGCGATCGCCAGGCTCCCGGCGGCGGCCCGCGCCCGCGTCATCGGCCACGGTGCCGTCAGGGGCCGTTCCTATTTCGACGGGCTCGGCGTCCGTCCGGGCAAGATCAAGCACGTCTGGCTGATCATCCTCGAGAACAAGTCCTACGACGCCTCGTTCACCGGTCTGAACAACAACACGTACCTGTGGAAGACGCTGCCGTCACAGGGCGTGCTGCTGAAGAACTACCACGGCACCGGGCACTTCTCGCTGGATAATTACCTGTCGCTGGTGGGTGGCCAGGCGCCCATCACCGACAACCAGGCCGACTGCCCCGACTACGACGCCATCACCGGGTCGGTCGACTACTCGGGCAACCTGCACAGCAACCCGAACTACGGACAGCTCGCCTCGGCCGCCGGGCCCAACGCGGCGCCAGGTCAGAACGGCTGCGTCTACCCCGCGTCGGTGCCGACGCTGTTCAACCAGCTCGACGAGGCACACGTGACCTGGAAGGGCTATGCGCAGGACCTGGGCAACCCCGACGCGAGCGGTCCGACCCACGACGCCGGAACGCAATACTGCGGCGCCCCCTACGCCTCACCGGGGGCGACGGGAAGCACCGCACAGCCCAATCCGGGATCGGCCAACGCCACCGATCAGTACGTCCCCAAGCACTTCCCGTTCCCCTGGTTTGAGTCGATCCTGCAGTCCGGCGACTGTACTGCCCAGCACATCGCCAACCTGTTTGACCCCGTCAACGGCCTGTACCACGACCTCCAGAGCGAGAAGACCACGCCGGCGTTCAGCTGGATCACCCCGAACAACTGCTCCGACGCGCACGACGCCGTCTGTCACGGCAACAACCTGTCGGGCGGGTTCGTCAGCCCGAGCATCCCGAAGCCGCCCACCAACTCCACCGGCGGCCTCTACGCCGCCGACCTGTTCCTGGAGCACATCATCCCGGAGATCGAGGCATCGCCGGCCTACAAGGACGGCGGTCTGATCGACGTCACCTTCGACGAGGCGTTCCCACCGTTCACCTACACCGGCAACAGCTTTGCCAATTCCAAGGATCAGGCGCCCAACTACTCGAGCTCGCTGATCTCCGCTAGCGCCGGTGAAACCCTGTTTGGCCAGAGCGTGGCGTATGAGCCGACCGGCCCGAATGTGCCGCTGCAGACCGGCGCCAACGGCGACGAGTTGTATCCCGGACCGGGCTACAACTCCTACATCGACCGACCGGCCGACTGCGTCGCGCAGACCGTCCCGGCCCAGCCGGCGGGAACCTGCCTGCTCGGTGGCGGAGGTACTCCGGCGTCGGACTTCCCGGCGCGGACCGATCCGGGCGCGACCGCGGCGGCGCGGACCAGCACGATCACCGACAGCCCCGCCGTGGCCGACCCCACCGCGTCGCCGCCGGCGCCGGCCAACACGGGCATCCAGGCCGACGATCAAGGCCGCGCGGTAACCGGTACGGGGATTCCGGCGGGTTCCTTCGTCGGTCCGGTGACCGCTGCGCCCGCGACCGCCACCGGCGCCAGCGGCACCCCCGGCGGTGAGGCCTATACCGCCTCGTTCGAACTGGTCGACTCGGGCGGGGATGCGGTGAAGACGACGGCGCCGGTCAGCGGGATCACCCTCGCGGCCGACACCGCGCAGACCGATCCGCTGTTCACCGCCACCGGCGAGACCAGCGGCGGGGGTGATACGGGCAGCGTGCTGATCAGCCAGTCGATCAGGCCGGGCACCACCAGCAGCGTCTACTACAACCACTACAGCTGGCTGCGCACGATGGAGGACATGTTCGGCGTCGCCTCGAGCTCCCCCGGCCTCGATGGGCTCGGCCACATCGGCTACGCGGCCCAGCCGGGCCTGGCTCCGTTCGGCGCCGACGTGTTCAACGACGCGCGCGGACACCCGTGGGGCTGGCGCCGGTACCGCGGACGAGGCGCGCGCAGGACCGGCTGGAACTGGTCTGGCGCTCACGCCCGTCGCGAGCAGTGAGCCGGAGCCACGACCGGCCGATGAACACGAGCCGGGGACGGGGACCCGGCTCGTACCGCTTCTCCGCGCTCAGCGCCGCGTTGGCGCCGGCCGCGGTGGCCGCGCTGGTTGCGCTGGTCGCCGGCTTGCTCGCCGGATGCGGCTCCGCAGTACCTGTGACGACGACACCGGCGTCGCCCAAGCACGCCGAGGCGCCGAGCCCGGCCGTTCCGCGGATCTCCAGCCGGTTACGGGCACAGGAGGCGGCGATCCACCGCCAGGTGCTCGCCTCGCTTCACCACGAGGACCACGCTCGCTACGGGGGCGTCCCCGCGGATCTTCGCGGCAAGCAGGCAGCACCGGTCGACCAGTTGCTGAGCGCTACCGCCACGCATCCGGTGATCGCGATCCAGGGCAACGGCGTGAAGCTGCACCTTGCCCATGGCAGCGCCCTGGCCACGGCGGTCGGCCCCGACGTGCCCGATCGGATTCAGGGCAGTGGCGACCTGCATACTCCGGCAACCTGGGATCTGACCTTCGCCGATGTGCACGGCACGATCCCGATCGCGGCGAGCCGGTTCACGATCACCGACGAGCAGGGAAGCCTGCTGCGACCGCGCCTGAGCGCCGCTGCCGCTCCGCTCCCCAAGACGGTGCCGGCGGGCCGCCCGTTCACACTCAAGCTGCGCACGACCATCTCGATTGGCGACGGCAAGCTGCGCTTCGCCCCCTCCGGCGGCCGATGGCTGGCGGAATGGGACTTCGACGTCGAAACCGACTGAGGCCGCGTCCCCGCGGAGCGGCTCGAACGCGTCATCGCTCTGACAAACGCTCCACTCGGGTTTACTGCGGCCTGACGGGCTCCCCCGTACCGTAATAATCGCGTCTCCCCAGGTGAGAAGCACCGCCCTCGGCCGGAGAGCGGCAGCGAACCGTAACCGAGGAAAGAAAGAACGATGCTCTCATTCACGCGGCCCCGCGACCGATCCCGCTTCGTGGCGCTGCTCGCCGTGGCGATCGTCGCCGGCGCGGCGGCAATGACCCTAAAGCTGATCACCGCTTCGGGCTCCCGAGCCGCCGCAGTCCCGGTCACCGCGTTTCCGATCCCCGGCGGCCGCGTGGCCGCTCCGTCGACGCAGATCACGTTCCGCGGCATCCCGACCTCCCAGTTCGGCTCGATCACCGTCACCGGATCCGAGAGCGGCGTTCACCCCGGCCGCGTGGCCGCCGACTCCGACGGACGGGGAGGTAGCTTCCTGCCCAGTAAGCCATTCCGGCCGGGCGAGACGGTCACCGTGACGACGCATCTCGACATCGTCGGCGGGCGTGGTGGTTCCTACAGCTTTGGCGTGGCGAACCCGGCGGGCGCGATCCGCGCCGCCTCGCCGCACCGCGCACCGCGCGTCCGGGATGACGTCTATCGCTTCAGGTCCGCCCCGCAGTTGGCCCCGGCGGCGGTGAACGTGACCAGGCGCCCCCAACGCTCCCAGGCGGGGTACCTGTTCACCGCCCCGCAAGCCGGTCCGGTGCAGTACGGGCCGGAGATCCTCGGCCCATACGGCGGGCTGATCTGGTTCAAAACCGTGCCCAAGGGGGAGAGTGCGACCGACTTCCGCGTGCAGAGCTACCGCGGTCGGCCGGTGCTCACCTGGTGGCAGGGGACCGCCAACGGCGGGATCGGGACCGGCCAGGATGAGATCTACGACCGCTCGTACCGCCCGGTGGCGACGGTCCGGGCCGGCAATGGCCTACGGTCGGACCTGCACGAGTTCCAGCTCACCGCGCAGAACACGGCGCTGGTCACCGCCTACTACCCCGTTTACTGGAACACCGCCGGGCTCAGGCACGGCGCCAGGCACGACATCGTGCTGGACGCGGTCGCCCAGGAGATCGACATCCCCACTGGACTGGTCCTTTACCAGTGGGACAGCCTCGACCACGTCCCGCCGACCGCCAGCCACCAGCCGGCGCCGGGCAACGTCGGCCATCCCTGGGATTACTTCCACATCAACTCGATCCAGCAGGCCGCCGACGGGAGCCTGGTCATCTCCGCGCGCAACACCTGGTCGGTTTACGACGTCTCCGCTCAGACGGGTGCGATCCACTGGACGCTGGGCGGCAGAGCATCGACGTTCAAGATGGGTCACGACACCCAGTTCATGTTCCAACACGACGCCCGCCTGCAGCCCGACGGCGACATCACGATATTCGACGACGGCGCGGGGCCACCCGTCGTGCACAGGCGTTCGCGTGGCCTGACGCTGAAGCTGAACCTGGCCGCCAAGACGGCGACACTGCTCCTGCAGGACGAGCACCGACCAGGGCTGCTGGCCGAGTACGAGGGCAGCGTGCAGCCGCTGGCCAACAGCGACGACTTCGTCGGCTGGGGCGAGCAGCCGTACATGACCGAGTTCAACTCGAAAGGGCGCTCGGTGTTCGACGCCCGATTCGTCGGCCAGAACTCGAGCTACCGGGCGTACCGCTTCCAATGGAGCGGGATGCCGGCGAGCCGCCCGTCCGTGGCCGCCCGCGTGACCGCGGTCAGGACGACGGTGTATGCCAGCTGGAACGGCGCCACCAGGGTCGCCCGGTGGCGCGTCCTCGGCGGCAGCTCTGCGACTGGATTGAAGGCGGTGACCGCTGCCCGCCGGGCGAATTTCGAGACGGCGATCGGGCTGGCGCACCGCGAGGCCTACGTGGCGGCCCAGGCGCTGGATTCCCACGGCGGGGTGCTCGGCGTGTCCAAGCCCGCCAGGGTGTCCTGAGGGCCGCCCGCCGCCGCCGCCCGTCGCCGGCGGTCACCCGGGTTGATGTCTGGCTTATCCGCAACCGGGTATCCCTGCAGTCATGAAAAAAGTGATCGAGCTTCTCCTGTGCATCCTGCACCCGATCGCGGTGATCCTCATCTGGATCAACCTCGCCGTACGCAGGGATATGGGACTGGTCGCCAAGCTCACCTGGGCGATCGCCTCGATCGTCCCATTCGTTCCGTTCGTTTACGTTCTGACCGGCAACGATTTCATCTAGGGTCGATCCGGCTCAACCTCTGAGTGGGCCACCCGCTCGATGCGAGTCGGCAGCGGTGGCCATCCGGCGGATCGCCTCCGTCAACAGAGTGCGGGAGGTGCCCAGGTTCAGGCGGGCGAAGCCGGCGCCGGGCCGGCCGAACTCAGGCCCGGAGCTGAGCGCCACCCGGCCGCGGCGCAGGAACTCCGCGGCCGGATCGTCGCCGAAACCGAGGCGGCGACAGTCCAGCCAAGCCAGGTAGCTGGCCTCCGGCGGCAGGTAGCCGACGTCGGGCAGCCGCTCGGCGAGCAGTTCCCCGGCCGATCGCCGGTTGCGGTCCAGGTGAGCCAGGAGCGCGTCCAACCATTCTCCGCCCTGCGTAAATGCGGCCACGCCGGCGTACACGCCCAGCAGGCTGGCGCGGTCGACGTACTGATTGGGTAGCCGGCGCAGCAGCTCTCGGCCCCGCTCGCTCCCGGCGACCGCGACGGCGCACTTCAGGCCGGCGAGGTTCCACGCCTTCGACGCCGACGTGACGACGATCCCGTGGCCGGCAGCGGCCGCGCTCAACGACGTATACGGCGTGTGCGTCGCCCCCGGCAGCGTCAGCGGGCCATGGATTTCGTCGGCAATGACCAACGCGCCGTGGCGCTCGGCGAGCTCAGCCACCCCGCGCAGCGTGTCGACCGACCAGACCCGCCCTAGTGGGTTGTGCGGGCTGCACAGGAGAAAGACGCGATGTCCGGCGGCGAAGGCGACCGCGAGTCCTTCGAGGTCCAGATCCCAGTTCGGTCCGGCTCGCAGCAGCGGCACCTCGACCGCCTGGCGCCCCAGCTCGCTCAGCCGCACGAAGAACGGCGGGTACACGGGTGGGTTGAGGATCACGCCATCTCCCGGGACGGTGGCGACCTGAAGCAGATCCTCGATGGCGGTCATCACGTCGGGCGCCACCACCACATCAGCCGGATCGACCACCCAGTGCAATCGGTCCGCGGCGAACCCGGCGAACGCCTCCGGCAGCGCCCCCGGCAGCGCGTACCCGGTGTCGCCCAGCTCGACGGCCTCACGCAGCGCGCGCCGGATCGGCTCGGCGAGCATCACGTCCAGCTCGGCCACCCAGGCGGGGAGCACGTCTGCGGGATAGGCCGCCCATTTCGAGCTGCGCCGGCGACGCAGGAGCTCGGGGTCGATGGAGTCGAAGTCGGTCATGTGTCGGGGGCCGGTGGGGGGCCGGTGGTACCCGCGGGTGGGTGCGGTGGGTGCGGTGGGTGCGGTGGGTGCGGTGGGTCGAGTCCTACCACGTCTTCGCGGGCGGCTCGCCCCAGGCCGCGGCTTTCTTAGAGCGGGCACTTCGCGACCAACCGACGCCTCCGCGGACGCGCGTGGTCCGCCGGACCCGCTGGGCGGGACCTATGAGCCACGCTTCGCCAAGACGGTCAAGCGTGGTCGCTCAGCACCCAGTCTGGAACCGTGCGGGCGGCCACGCGGAACCGTGCGGGGCGGCCACGCGGAACCGTGCGGGGCGGCCACGGGGAACCGTGTGGGGCGGCCACGGGCGCCAGCGCCGACTCGGCGGCGAGGGTCGAACACCGGACTCCGATTCCGCCGGACGGATTCGATAACCTGGTGAGTACCAGAGAAAGGAGGTGGTCCGAGCTTGTCTGACAGTTCTTGCGGGACCCTGGAGGTGTCCGGCCGCTAGGTCGGAGGCTGACCCCGCTTAGCGGAGTCCAACCCGCGACACCGCCGTCCGTGAGCGCCCGGGATTTGTCCCTCCGGCATTAATTGGCTCACGGTGGTACGCAGCCAGATTGGGTGAGGGCGCCGAGTCGACGGCGCCCTCACTCGTTAAGGACCGCCTGACAGATTGGGCGCGACGCGCCGACCTGACGTGCACCACCCTGCGCGACGCGGCTCGAGCCGACTACTCTGGGCGTATGTGCCGAAACATCAGGACGCTCCACAATTTCGAGCCGCCCGCCACAGATGACGAGATCAGGGCGGCGGCGCTGCAGTACGTTCGGAAGATCAGCGGCTTCACTAAGCCCTCGCGCGCAAACGAGGCGGCGTTCGCCGAGGCCGTCGAGGCGGTGGCCGCCACCTCGGCCGAGCTTCTGTCCAAGCTGACGACGGCGGCTCCGCCCAAGGACCGCGAGGTCGAGGCGACCAAGGCGCGGGCTCGCGCTGCCGAGCGCTACGCGGCGTAGGACGACGGCCGCGCGCAACGCGGCGCAGCGGACCGCTCACGCGGCCAGGTAGGCCCGCCAGGCCGCCGGTATCGTCGGGCTGGCCACCTGAATGAACACGTGGGGGCTGGGCGAGCGGGGCTCGCGAGTCAGCCTCATGCCGGCCTGCCGGGGCAGAGCGTTGCCCTTGCGCCGGTTGCAGGGCGCGCACGAGGCGACGATGTTCTCCCAGCTGGACGGGCCGCCCTTGGACCGCGGGACCACGTGGTCCACGGTGAGGTTGGAGCGGGCGCCGCAGTACTGGCAGGTCCAGTCGTCTCGGGCGAATACGGCACGTCGGGTGATCTTGCGGCGGTGCGTATCACGCGGGATACGCACGTAGCTGACCAGCCGGATCACGACGGGCCGGGCCATCGTCGCTGTGGCCGAGTGCAGCTGCCAGTCAGAGCGTTCGATGAGCTCGGCCTTGTCCTTGAGCAGCAACACGACCGCCCGCCGTACCGTGCACACGTTGATCGGCTCGTACGTGGCGTTCAACACAAGCACCCGACCCACCTCCCGCCCGCGCCGCTGGTGCTGGAAATGCGGCGCGGACCCCAATGGCTCTGTTGGTACGGAGGTGGCCATGGCGTTGCTCGGCGCCAGTGTACCGAGGCGACTGGCGGCCAGCCCCGGGCGTTCCTGGCGACGATGGGACGGTTGTCGCAGCTCCCGTCAGGCTGACGGAAACGACCCGAGCACGCGCAGCCGCTCCACCCGAGCCGCGAGCCCGGCCAGCCCCTCGGACACCTGCCGATCCCGCTCGTGGCCCTCCAGATCGACGAAGAACATGTAGCGCCCCAGGCCCTGCTTGCGCGGGCGAGACTCGATCCGGGTCAGGTTCACCCCGCGCTGCGCGAACTCCGACAGGCAGGCGACCAGCCACCCCGGCGACTCGGAGCCGACGCCCCAGAACACGATCGCCGTCTTCCACGCCCCGATCACGGCGCGGCCGTTCCAGGAGGCCGGCCCGCCGGGCACGGTCCCTGCGCGAGCCAGCCACACGAATCGGGTCTCGTTGTCGGCGACGTCCTCCACCCCGGCGCGGAGCACCACGCAGCCGTAGCGCTCGGCCGCGATCCGGTTGCCGAGTGCGGCCCACGGGCCGTCATGGCTCGCCACCAGCCGCACCGCGTCGGCAGTGGAGCTGCCCGCCAGCAGCCGCGCGTTCGACAGCCGTGTCCGGATGAAGCGCGCGCACTGGGCGTTGGCCTGTGGGTGGGAGACGACCGCCTCGATGTCGGGCAACTCCAGCTCTGACCGGGCGATCAGGCAGTGCCGGATCGGGTGCACGACCTCACCGACGATCCCGACATCGTCGGTCTCCATCGCCAGGGCATCGAGGGTGGCGTTCACCGACCCCTCGAGCGAGTTCTCGATCGGCACCAGCGCACGGTCCACGGTCCCGTCGTGGACCGCCATCACCGTGTGGTAGATCGTCGGCAGCGGGACGGTGTCCAGCTCCAGTCCCGCGGTGTCGGCGAGTAGCGCCTCCTGCGTATAGGTCCCCTCGGGCCCGAAGTACCCAGCCCGCATCCGCTCACCGGGTGCCGGTTGGGGACCGGGCGCCCGGCTGCGGCTGGCGGCCGTCCTCCAGAGCGACCCTGACCGCCTCGTCCTCCTCGGGCGACAGCTCGAGCTCTCCGTGGCCCTCCCGGACCTGCTTTGCGTATACGCGGGCCTGGTCTCGGTGGGCGATCGACGACAGCACAACGCCCGAGCGGGTGACGTCCAGCAACGCGATCGATATCGACTGACGCCCGGACATCTCGCCATAGGCGTCGTAGCGGACCAGCGACCAGTAGGAGATCGCGCCGTCAAGGCGGGCCTCAGCGCCGCCCATGCGGTGGTCCAGATGAGCGGCGAGGTCTTCCACGTACTCGCGCAGCGCCTCGAATTGGCTCTGCAGAGTCGCGGCGTGGGCGACGAGGTCCTGGCGGCGATCACCGAGCACGGCGCGTTGCTCGGATCGCACCCGCGCCAGCCGGAACGCCAGCCCGAGCGTCGTGAGCAGCGACACCACGGCGACGCCGCCGGCGGCGAGGGCGACGATGCCGACGGTGCTGTTGAGGTTGTGCACCGATGGAAGGATAAGGCCGGCGCCGACGACTCGGGGTCTTGCGGCGAGAGAGGGAATCGGGTCAGCGCCGAAGTGTCCGCTGGTCATCCAGCTACTGGAAGGTCACCGGGAACGAGATCGTGTTGTTGGCGAGATGCTTCTCCCCGGGAACTTTCTCGATCGTCGCCACCACCGTCTGACTGCCGGTGGGGGGCGTAGCGGTGAGCTTGACCGAGCAGGTGGCGCTCTTGCCGGCGATCGTCTCGGGCACGGTGGTCTGCCCGCCGACCCCGGTTCCGGTCACCGACACCTTGCAGACGACGTTGGTCTCGTTGTTGTTCCCGTCGTTGGTGAAGTTCAGCGTGAAGGTGGGCGCGGGGCTGGACGGGATGGTGTTGGTCGATCCGGTCTGCAGCGTGGTCCCGGCGACGCTGACCGAGTTCAGCATGTGGCCGTGGAGGCCAGGCGCGATCTGGGTCGAGGCCAGCCCAGGCACGGAGGCATGCAGTTGAGTCGCCACGAAGTCGGGCGTCAGCCACTGCACGCTGGGGAGGAACTGGCCCGCCGGCAGCCCCGAGAAGCGAGTCCCGGCGGCGTGCATCGCGCCGTAGATCTCGGGTGCCGCGTAGTCCTTGTAGAGCACGTCTGAGGCGTAGAACCGGGCCATCTCGGCGGCGATCGAGGTAATCGCGGTCTTGCTCACCGACGTCCCCAGGGCAGGCTGAATGTCGGCGGCGATGTTGGAGATGCCGTCGGCGCGCATCTGCAGCGCCAGCACCAGCTTCTGGTTGCCGGTCTTGACCTGATCGGGGACGCTGAGCCTACGGGCGTGGCTGAGCACGGTGTTCGCGGTGTGCAGGGTCTGGTTGACCTGGTTCTGGACGGTCGTCGGGTTGCCCGACGCCGCCGCCGTCGAGAGCACGCCGAACAGGCTCTTCCCGGTGGAGTTCGACTGCTGGATCAGCGACGACGCGTTGTCGGTGTAATCCTGAAGCGCGCTGTTGGTGGCGCTGACCTGGCAGCTGTGGATCCCGAGGGCGATCAGGAGCACGACCACCAGCAGCGCTCCGAACGCGACCGCGCGACGGACCTGAACCGTCTGGCGATCACCGGGGGGACGCCGCGGCGGACGGGACCTGCTTCCGCGCCCGGCTGAGCCCGACGGGCGGCGCCGGCGCGGCGCTGTACGACTAGTCGCGCGCGGGGTCGTACGATTCTCTGTCGGAGGCGTTTGCACCTCGTCGAAGAACGACAAGCGGTATCGCTCCTTGCGTACTGGTGAAAGCGACCAGTATGACCGCCGGGGCGGCTGGATAGAAAACCGCAGCTTAAGGGAGGGCTGCGCCGGGCGCCGCCAGCGTCCACGACCCCGTGGCCGGGCAGGGACCGACCGCGCGATGTGGAAAGCCATCGCATGAGCTCCAGCGAGCTGCGCACGGCTCGGGCGCGGCTGAGTACGGCGGTCACCCGCGTCGAGCGGAGCCGATCGCGCCAGTCCCCGGCGGCCCCGCTGGTGCTCGATCGCTATCGGTTGACGCGGCGGCTCGGGGGCGGCGCATTCGGAACCGTGTGGATGGCCCGCGACGAACGCCTGCAGCGCGACGTCGCGGTCAAGATCCTCGCCCGCGAGCGGGTTCTGGGCGGGCGCTTCGAACGCGAGGCCCGGGCCGCCGCCCGGCTCTCGCACCCCGCGGTCGTCACCCTCTATGAAGCCGCCGTCGACGACGACGGCGCGTACCTGGTCTCCGAGCTGGTGGTGGGGTCCACCCTGGACCGGCTACTCGCCGAGGGCCGGCTGTCTGATCGCGACGTCGTAGAGATCGCGATCGTCCTGTGTGACGCCCTCAGCCACGCTCATCAGCAGGGGGTCGTGCATCGCGACGTAAAGCCTTCCAACATCCTGGTCCCGGAGGCGCCGGTGAGCTGCGCCCAGCTCGCCAAGCTCACCGACTTCGGCGTGGCGCTCGTGGTCGGCGGCGATTCGCTGACGCGCACCGGCGACGTGCTCGGCACGCTCGCCTACATGGCTCCCGAGCAGGCCGAAGGTCTCGAGGCCGGTCCGGCGGCCGACCTCTATTCGCTGGCATTGGTCGTCTACGAGGCGCTCAGCGGGGTCAACCCCGTCGCCGCGGGAGCCACCCGACGGTCGCGTCGCCTCGGCGCCTACCTGCCGCCGCTGCGCCGCCAGCGTCGCGACCTCCCCCGCGTGCTCGG
The DNA here is from genome assembly GCA_963787595.1 of uncultured Actinomycetota bacterium. GTDB lineage: Bacteria > Actinomycetota > Thermoleophilia > Solirubrobacterales > Solirubrobacteraceae > Palsa-465. Next base: position 312,489 of record CAWBDE010000005.1, on the reverse strand, counting down.
CCAGAGCATCGACCTGGCGCTGCGTCCTCGCCCCCGCGAGCGCGGTTCCGTGGAACTGCTGCGCCAGGCGCTGGAGGCAGCGCAGGATCATCTGGGCGACGAGCCGGGGGTGGTCACCGGACCGTGGGCCACGATCGGTGATTCCGCGCCAACGGGGGTGCTCACCGGCTTGTGGACCACCATTCGTGACCCCGCCGACGCGCCGTCCGATCCACCTCACCGGCGGGCGGGCGGCGAGCCCGGGCCGGAGCCGACGCTGAACCGGCGCTGGCCCGACCGGGGACTGGCGGCGGTCGGCGCCGCCGCGGCCGCGGCGTGGCTGGCGGCCACCGCCCTGACGCCGGCCCCGGTTGCGCCCGCGCTGATCGGGTTTCTCGCCGGCGGCCTGACGCTGCTGGCACCCCGACTCGGCTGGGCCGCGATCACGACCGCGCTGTGCGCGGCCGCCGCCGCCCAGCACCGGGAGGGCGCGGCCCTCGTCATGCTGATCGGGCTACTGGCGCCCGTGGCGTTGCTCCCCCGCCGCCCGACGCTGTGGCCGGTGGCGGCGGGAGCCCCGGCGCTGGGGCTGATCGGCCTTGCCGGCGCCTGGCCGGCGATCGCCGGACGGGCCGGCACCGCCTGGCGGCGGGGTGCGGTGGGCGCGCTCGGCTGGATGTGGCTGCTGGCGGCCGGCGCGATCGCCGGACGGGTCCTCTATCTCCCCCGGATTCCGGGGGCTCCCGGACTCGACGTGTGGGCCGGCTCGCTGCCCGAGACCGTGCACCACCTGCTCCCGGCGCCACTCAGCGCCGGCGCGGTGGCTCCGGCGCTGGTCTGGGGCCTGGGGGCGGCTGTCGTGCCATGGCTGGTCTGCGGCCGGTCCGCCGCGGCTGATTTCGTCAGAGTGGTCGTCTGGGCGGCGATCCTGGTATCGGCCACGGGCGTGGCGATCGCCGTCACCCATGGCGCCGGTCGGGTCGGCGCGGCTCCCGACGCCGTCATCGGAGCGATCGCCGGAGCGGCGCTTGCGCTCGCCCCGCTGGCGATGAAGCTGTGGCGCGAGGCATTGCGGTCGGGTGGCTCTCGGGCCATAGTTTCGTAGCATGGATCCGCCCGGAGGGGCGACCAATGAGTGTGCTCAAGAGCCTCGAGAGCAAGATCGCCGGCCTCATTGAGGGCACGTTCAGTCGTGCCTTCCGGTCCGAGGTGCGCCCGGTTGAGATCGCGCGCAAGCTCGCGCGCGAGATGGAGGAGCACAAGACCTTCTCGCTGTCGCGCACCTATGTCCCCAACGAGTACCGTGTTTATCTGTCGCCGCGGGATCGTCAGCGCTTCGCCGACTACGAGGATGCTCTCACCAGCGAGCTGATCGGCTATCTGCTGGAGCACGCCCGCAGCGAGCGCCTGGTGCTGATGTCGCGGCCGGTGGTGGAGTTCGCGACCGATGACCAGCTCGGCCTGGGAGAATTCGGGATCCAGACTCGAGTCATCAGTCCCGCCCCCGAGGCTGCCCCCGAGGGCGAACCGGTCGGGCGGGCGGGGGCCGAGTCGGGGCGGACGATGATCTACAGCACCGCCGACCGGGTGGCCGAGCCGCTCGAGGAGCGGGCCCGCTCCCGGGCGCAGTCGGCGCTGCTGCTGATGGGCGGCAAGCGTCTCGTCGTCGGACCGGCTGGGGTCACGATGGGGCGCAGCCGGCAATCCGACGTCCTGGTCGAGGACCCCAACGTCTCCCGTACCCATGCCGAGATCCGTCCCCGGGGCGGGTCCTGGGTGCTGACGGATCTTGATTCCACCAACGGCTCGCGTCTCAACGGCCGCCGACTGGAGGGCCCCGAGGTGCTCAAACCCGGTGACGAGATCGAGCTGGGCACCACGCTGCTGAAGTTCGAGCTGGAGTAGGAGGACGTCGCGTCGTGCTGCAACCGGTCTCGGTCGGACTCAAGTTCGGCTTTCTCGCCGTTCTCTACCTGTTCCTCATGTGGGTGGCGTGGAGCGCGATCCGCGATCTGCGTCGCCCTCGGGGTGGCGCGGTCGCTCCGCAACGGTCTCCCGCACGAGACGAGACCGGAATGCACGACGCCGCCGGTGGCCCCGGCCAGGTGGATGGATTCGAGCCGCGGCTTCTGGTGGAGCACGCCATCGGGCACGAGGAGGGCATCGCCTATGACCTGATGGATGGGGCCACGCTGGGGCGTGGCGACGTCGAGATAAAGCTCGAGGATCCGTTCGCGTCCGGGCGCCACGCCCGGATCTCGCGCGAGGGCCGGGTGCTGTTGATCGAGGACCTCGGCTCCACCAACGGCACCTATCTGAACGAAGAGCCGCTGTCCGGTCCCCAGCCGCTCTACGACGGCGATCGCATCCGGATCGGCGACAGCGAGTTCTCCTACCTCCAGTAGCCAACCGCCCAGCGACACCAACCGCCAACCACCATGCTCCGTGCAGCCGACACGATCTGGAAGACCGACACCGGACGCGCGCGCCGCGACAACGAGGACAGCGCGTTCGTTCGCGCGCCCGTGTTCGTCGTCGCCGACGGGATGGGTGGGGCCCGGGCGGGCGAGGTGGCGTCGGCGCTCGCCGTCGAGGAGTTCCAGCAGGTGCTGCCCGATCGGGGCAGCCCCGAGGAGCGGCTGATCACTCGGATTCGATCGGCCAACCGCCGGATCTACGAGCTGTCGCAGGCCGAGCACGAGCACGCGGGCATGGGCACGACTCTGACCGCCGTGTATGTGAGCGATGACCGCCTGGCGGTTGCTCATGTCGGCGACAGTCGTGCCTACATCTACCGCGACGAGACCCTCACGCGGCTCACCGAGGATCACTCCCTGGTGGAGGAGCTGCTCCGACAGGGCAAGCTGACCGAGGAACAGGCGGCGGAGCATCCTCAGCGCTCGATCATCACCCGGGCGCTCGGGATCGAGGTCGACGTCGAAGTGGACACGTGGACCTATCCGGCTCGGGCCGGGGACGTGGTGCTGCTCTGCAGCGACGGGTTGACCTCGATGATCGACGAGGAGCAGATCGCCGAGATCCTGGGCGCCGAGTCCAGCCTCGACCGAGCCGGAGACCGCCTGATCGACGCCGCCAACGAGGCCGGCGGGCGCGACAACATCACCGTCGTCCTGTTCCGTCTGGAGCAGGCCGATGGCGCCGGCGCGGGCGACGAGCCGACAATGGTCGGCAGGGCGCCGACGCAACGCCTTCCGGCGACGGACGACGGCGCAGACCGGCCGGGACCCGGCGGCGCTCCGGCAACCCTGACGGCAGCGCCGCCGTCTGCGCGCCGCCAGCGCCCGGCCCCGCGTCTGGCCCGGACCCAGGGGCGTCCCACGCGAGCGGGCGGGTCCCGCCGGCGCCGCTCGGAGCGATTCATCAAGACGGCGTCGGCCCTGATCGCCATCGCGATCGTCCTGTTCGTCGTCGGGGGAGGCGCCTACCTGGCCAGCCGCCAGTACTTCTTCATCGGGACCAATTCCAGCGGGATCGTCACGGTCTATCGCGGATTCCCCTACGACCTGCCGCTCGGAGTCCGCATGTACGAGCAGGTCTACGTCTCAGGTGTCCCGATCTCGGCGGTTCCGGCCGACCGGCGGGCGCAGCTGCTCAATCACCAGCTCCGTTCGCAGACGAACTCGATCAGCCTGGTGCGCGCCGCCGAGCTGGGCCAGCTGAGTCGATGAGCGCCCGCAATCGAGAGCTGTTCGGCCTGATCCCGGCCGCGTTGCTGGTCACTGCCGGCTTCGCCGGGGTGTTCATCCAGCGCCAGAACGTCCTCTCCAACGCGTCGCTCACCTACGGCGCGATCTTCCTGGGCCTGTGCCTCGGCGGGCACATCTTCATCCGGATCACGCTCCCCAACGCCGATCCGTACATGTTCCCGCTGGTCGCTCTGCTGGCGAGCTTCGGGATCGTGATGGTCTACCGGATCGACTCCGTGGAGGCGCGTCAGCAGGCGCAATGGTTCGTCCTCGGCCTGGTCTTGTTCGTGGTCACGATCGTCGCGTTTCGTGACTACCGCAAGCTCGAGCGCTACCGCTACATCATTGTCACCGCCTCGCTCGCGCTGCTGCTCTTGCCCCGGCTCCCAGGGGTGGGCAACCAGGTCAACGGCGCCTATCTCGGCGTGCGGCTCCCGGGGGGGATCGTGTTCCAGCCGACCGAGTTCGCCAAGATCGGCCTGGTGGTCTTCCTCGCCAGTTACCTGCGCGACACCCGTCAGGTGATGGTGCTGGGGGCGCGACGCATCCTCGGAGTGACGATTCCACCGGTCAAGCACTTCGGCCCGGTGCTGGTGATCTGGGGGGTGGCGATGGTGATCCTGTTGGCGCTGCACGACATCGGGTCTTCGCTGATGTTCTACGGGGCGCTGCTGTCGATGTTGTACGTCGCCACCGGCCGCCTGTCGTTCGTGGTCATCGGAGCGCTCGCCTTCGCGCTCGGCGCCTGGTATCTGGGGACTCACATCGCCCACGTCAACGGGCGCGTCGAGGCCTGGCTGCATCCGTTTGACTCGCGGCTGTACCACGCGCCGCTGGGGAGCTTCCAGCTGGCCAACGGCCTCTTCGCCCAAGCGGCCGGCGGGCTGTTCGGGCAGGGCTTCGGCCAGTCGATCCTGTCGCTGATCCCGTACCCGCAGACGGACATGATCTACGCCGTGATCACCAACGAGCTCGGGCTGTTCGGAGCCACCGCGATCATCGTCGCCTACCTGCTGTTCGTCTATCGCGGCTTCAAGGCGGCGATGCTCGCTCGGGACTCGTTCTCCAAGTTGCTGGCGGTGGGGCTGTCCTCGGTGTTCGCGCTCCAGGTGTTCGTGATCGTCGGCGGGGTGACGCGGGTGATCCCGCTCACCGGCGTGACGCTCCCGTTCATCTCCTACGGGGGCTCGTCGATCGTGGCCAACTTCGTCCTGCTGGCGCTGCTGTTGCTGGTGTCCGACCGGGCGCGGAGGCCGGCGCCGTGAACTCCCAGATCCTGAAGCTGTTCGGCCTGGTGGTGGTCCTGTTCGGGCTGCTGATCGTGTTCACGACGCGGTGGACGGTGCTCGATGCCGACGCGCTCAACGCCAACCCACTCAATAGCCGCACGCTGATCGCCGAGCTGGAGACCCAGCGCGGCCGCATCCTGGCGGGAGACGACTCGGTGCTGGCCCGTCCGGTGCCGCGCCCGGGCGGTATCTGGGGACGAACCTACCCGAGTGGCTCGCTGTTCTCGCAGTCGGTCGGCTACTGGACCGGTCAGGCCGGCAACGAGGCCGGCCTGGAGGTCTCGCGCAACAAGTACCTGAGCGGAACCCCCAATGGCCTGTCCTCGATCTTCGGTCCGCTCGGCGGCAGCGCCAAGCGTGTCGGCGACGACCTGTACACGTCGCTCGATCCCAAGGCCCAGCAGGTCGCGCAATCGGCGCTTGCCGGACGCGCCGGGTCGGTGGTGGCCCTCAATCCCCGGACCGGCGCCGTCCTGGCGATGTACTCGGACCCGTCCTACAACGACAATCATCCCAACGCCCCGTGTAGCGATGCCTGCCAGCTGAACCGAGCGACCCGGGGGCAGTACCCGCCCGGCTCGACGTTCAAGGTGGTGACCGCGACGGCGGCGATCGACAGCGGCAAGTACACGCCCGACTCGGTCGTCAACGGCAGCTCCCCGATAAACGTCTCCGGCGTGCCTCTGTCCAACGACAACAATCAGGCGTTCGGGAACATCAACCTGACGACCGCGCTGACCTACTCGGTCAACACCGTATGGGCCCAGGTCGGCGAGTCGTTGGGCCGGGCGACGATGACCAGGTACATGAAGCGCTTCGGCTTCTACGCCAAGCCGCCGATCGATCTCCCCAGCGGGGAGCTGGACACCAGCCAGCCCTATTCCCCGAGGGGCCGGCCTTACCCGCCAGCAAGCCCCGACGAGGACATCGGGCGGATCGCGATCGGCCAGGGAGGCCTGCTGGTGACCCCCCTGCAGATGGCGATGGTCGCCTCGGCGGTGGCCAACGGCGGCAAGCTGATGGCGCCGCGCCTGAGCGACAGGGCGGTGAACCAGGATGGTCGCACCGTGGCGACGTTCGCGCCGCGGGTCTATCGCCAGGTGATGAAGCAGTCCACCGCGTCCGAGGTGGCGCAGATGATGAAGACGGTGGTCGACGAGGGGACGGGGACGCCGGCGCAACTGGGCAACGGCATCTCCTTCGCCGGTAAGACCGGCACGGCGTCGATCGGCCCGACCGGGCTCAACGAGACCCAGCCGTGGTTCATCGGCTTCGCCCCGGTGACCGACCCCAAGGTGGCGATCGCCGCGACCGTGGAGAAGACCACCGGCGGATTCGGAGGAACGGTGGCCGCGCCGATCGCTCGTGCCGTGGTGCAGACTCTGCTCGCCGAGGGCAAGTAAGCGTGGTCGCGCACCGGCGCCACAAACCGCGTCGCGGAGCGGATCCGTGATGGCCGAGCCCCTCGTCAACACGCTGATCGACGGGCGCTACCGAGTGCTCTCGCGGCTCGGCGCCGGCGGGATGGCCGACGTCTTCCTTGCCGAGGATCAGCAGCTGGGCCGCAAGCTGGCGCTCAAGCTCCTGCACCGCCGGTTCGCCGAGGACCCGGACTTCGTCGAGCGCTTCCGGCGCGAGGCCCAGGCGGCGGCGGGACTCGCGCACCCGAACGTGGTCAGCGTCTACGACCGGGGCGAGTACGACGACACCTACTACATCGCGATGGAGTATCTGCCGGGCCGATCGCTCAAGCAGCTGATCCGCCAGGAGGCTCCGCTGGAGCCGATACGGGCGATCGACATCACCATCCAGATTCTCAAGGCGGCTCGTTTCGCCCACCGCCGCGGAGTGATCCACCGCGACCTCAAGCCCCACAACGTGATCGTCGACGACGCCGACATCGCCAAGGTGACCGACTTCGGCATCGCCCGTGCCGGCGCCTCGGACATGACCGAGACCGGCTCGATCATGGGCACCGCCCAGTACCTGTCGCCCGAGCAGGCGCAGGGACTCCCCGTCAGCCCCGGTTCGGACCTCTACTCGGTTGGCATCGTCCTCTACGAGATGCTCACCGGCCGGGTTCCGTTCGACGCGGAGTCGCCGGTCACGATCGCACTCAAGCACATCTCCGAGCCGCCCCTCCCGCCGCGGGCGATCAATCCCGCCATCCCGCCGGAGCTCGAGCAGACGATCCTCTGGGTACTCAACAAGAATCCGGCCGACCGGCCGGTGGACGCCGATCAGCTGATCACCGTTCTCGAGCACTGCCGCGAGGCGCTGACGTCGGCGGGCGAGGGTCAGCACACCGCCAGTATGGCCGCGGTGGCTGCCGCGGGGGCAGCCGCCGGCGCCGGCGCCGCGATCGCCGGAGGTGCGCTGGCCGCGGACCCGACCACGAACGGATCGGGCGAGATGGCGGCGGTGGCGGCGCCCCCGGAGTCGGGCTCGCGACGCTGGGTGCCGTGGGCACTGGCGGCGCTCGTCCTGCTGCTGGTGGCGGGGGCCGCAGCCGCGGCCTACTTCCTGACCCGGCCCAACCAGTCTCTCGTCCCCAAGGTCACCGGTGAGCAGCTCCGCCTGGCTCGCAAGACGATCGAGGCTCAGGGCTTCGAGGTGGACTCGATCCACGTCGCCAACCGCAGGCCGCCGGGCACGGTGATCGGCGAGAGCCCCGACCCAGGGACCAAGGCCGACAAAGGCTCGACGATCACTCTCACGGTCTCCGGAGGCCCGGGCAAGGTCTCGATCCCGACCGTCCTGGGGCTGTCGCAGGCCGCCGCGACCCGAATGCTGCGGCGGGCTGGCCTCAAGGTCGCCCACGTGGTCACGCAGCCATCGGGACGGTTTGTCGCCGGTGAGGCCACGGGCACCAACCCGGGGGTCACCCGCTCCGTTGCGCGCGGAACCCCGGTGACGCTGTTCATCTCATCAGGTCCGGCGACGGTGCAGGTTCCGAACGTCACCGGCGACAGCCAGACGGCGGCGACGGCGGAGCTGACCCGCGCTGGCTTCAACGTCAACCAGCGCAACCAGGCCTCGAGCTCGGTGGCGGTGGGCAACGTGATCGACCAGGACCCCGGAGCCGGCGTGAGCGCGCCTCCAGGCTCGACGGTTACGATCGTGGTCGCCGTCGCTCCGCCCACCACTACCGTACCTTCGGTCACTGGGGATACGGTGTCCGGCGCGACCAGCGCCCTGCGCTCTGCCGGCCTGGGCGTGACCCAGACGACCCGTACGGTCACCGACTCCGCCAGGAACGGGATCGTGGTCGGGCAGTCCCCCGGTGCGGGCGCGACGGTCAAGAAGGGCAGCACGGTCACGATCATCGTCGGCCAATTCGTCTCCACTTCGTCGACCACCAGCTCCACCACGACGTCCACCACCAGCTCCAGCACCACCTCGCCGAATACGTCCTCCTCGACGTCGACGACCTCGTCGAAGAGCAGCCCCGCGCCATGAGCTCGCGTCGCGTCGCGGTGCTGCTGGGCGGCCGCTCGTCCGAGCACGAGGTGTCGCTGGCCTCCGGCGCCTCGGTCGCGACCGGGCTCAGGGCCGGCGGCCACGAGGTGATCAAGATCGAGATCGGCCGCGACGGGGTGTGGCGCCTGGAGGGTGAGCCGATATCCGTCGACCCCGGCGCCGGCCTCGCTGGCTGTGAGGTCGTGTTTCCCGTCCTGCACGGGCCGTTCGGCGAGGATGGCACCGTCCAGGGGCTGCTGGAGTGCCTTGACGTCCCCTACGTCGGAGCCGGGGTGCTCGGCTCGGCGCTGTGCATGAACAAGGTCGTGTTCAAGCAGCTGATGGCACAAGCCGGGATTCCGCAGGTCCGGTACCGGGCGGTGGCGGAGGCTGAGTATCGGGTGGACGCGGCGGGGGTAGCCAGGGCGGTGTCGAAACTCGGCTACCCGGTGTTCGTCAAGCCGGCTCGGCTCGGCTCGTCGGTCGGCATCGCCCGGGTGACGTCACCCGGCGATCTGGACGCAGCGCTCGGGGCGGCGTTCTCCCACGATCCGCTGGCGATCGTCGAGGCGCTCGCCGCCGGTCGGGAGGTCGAGTGCTCGGTGATCGGCAATCGCGAGCCGATCGCGTCCGAGCCCGGCGAGATCCTTCTCGCCGCGGGTGAGGAGGGTTGGTATGACTACGCCGCGAAGTACTCGCCGGGTGGCATGCGGCTCGTCGTTCCCGCGCGCATCGGCGCCGACGCCCGCGAGCGCGTGCAGCGGCTGGCGGTGGACGCTTTCATCCGCGCCGACTGCGCCGGCCTGGCGCGGGTCGACTTCTTCGTCGGCGACGACGGCGAGGTGCTCGTCAACGAGCTCAACACGATGCCCGGCTTCACCGAGACGAGCGTGTTCGGGTCGCTGTTCGCCGCCAGCGGGATCCCCTACGCGGAGCTGCTGGACCGGCTGGTGACCCTCGCGCTCGAGCGGCACGCCGCCGAGCGTGCCCACACATACTGAAACTGCGCAGCCTTAGGTGTAGAGCAGGATCTCGTTGATGGCGACCTGGTCGTGGTCGCCGAGATCGGTGATCCAGACTAGGTAGTACCGGTACCTGACGTCATTGGTCTTCAGCGAGATCGGCTGGGTGGCGCGGATGTCGGCCTTGGCCCCTACCTTCACCCAACCGTTGGGCCCGGTGTCGAACGTGTTGGGGTCAGGGGTGGAGTTGCGGGCGTAGATCGACACGGAGTAACCCGGAGTGGCGGTGTCGATCGTCAGCGCGCGGGCGGCCACCCCCGGCTTGGCGTCGACGTACAGGCCGACCCCCGGTTTGCCCAACGTGTTGTCGTAGTAGGTCTCGGTGGTCCACGCCGTGTTGCGGTCACCGTCAACAGCCAGCCCGTCCTCGGTGGGATGCTGATTCTTGGGACCACTGAGCGCGTCGGGGTTGTAGTCAGTGGCGCAGGTGTCGCAGAGAGAGATCTGGCGATGAGTCTGCTTCGGCTTGGGCTGGGGGGCGGGGCCCGTGCCATGGTGGGTGCGTCCGGCCAGGTAGACGCTGCCGCCGGCGATCACCGCCAGCAACACCGCCGCCACCACGATCATCACCGCCGGTTGGCGCATCCGCAGCGGCAGCCGTCGCCGGCTGCTCGACGGCAGCGTCTTGAGCACCGAGGTGACCTCGCCGGTGGCGCTCCCCGCGCGGGCGGTCTCGATCGCGAGCGCATCCTCGAGGTCGGCGATCAGCTCCGCGTCGTCCGCGTAGCGCTCGTCGACACGCTTGGCGGTGGCGGTCTCCAGCACCGATGCCAGCGCCGCCGAGACCTCCGGGCGCTGTTGCTGGACGTCGGGGATGTCCTCGCGCACATGCTTCATCGCCACCGCGACCTGGCTCTCGCCCTTGAACGGGACCTCTCCAGTGAGCATCTCGTAGAGCACCACGCCCAGCGAGTAGAGATCGGATTGACCGGTGACCGGCTGGCCGAGCGCCTGCTCGGGAGAGACGTAGTCGGTCGTCCCGAGAACCCGTCCGTCGGCGGTCAGGCCGTCCTCCTCAAGCGTGCGGGCGATCCCGAAGTCAGTGACCTTGGCCGATCCCTCCGGGTCGATGAGGACGTTCTGGGGCTTGACGTCACGATGGACGATGTGGCGCGCGTGGGCCGCGCCGAGGGCGCGCGCGATCTCGATCGCGTAGGCGACCGCCTCGGTGATCGGCAGTCGGCCCATGCGGCGGATCCGGTTCTTGAGAGTCTCGCCCTCGACGTACTCGAACACGATGTACGGCCGTCCGTCGTCCTCCGCGGCGTCGATGACACCGACGATGTGCGGATGGGACAGCTGCGCCACCGCCCGCGCCTCGCGCCGGAAGCGCTCCAGCTGGTCGGAGTCCGACGCCACCTCGCGGTTCATCAGCTTGACCGCCACCTGACGTTCGAGGGTCTCGTCCAGGGCGCGGTAGACGGTCGACATCCCGCCGGAGGCGATTCTCGCCTCCAGGCGATAGCGACCGTTCAGGCTGGTCCCCAGGAGCGTGCTCATCGGATGGTTTCGGTCACAGCCTTCAGACGGTCCTATTTTGCGACACCGGCTGTCGGCATGACGCCGCCCGACCGAAAACCCTCTCAGACGGCGCGCAGCCGGCCTGAGTAACCCTCTATCCCCACGCTGGGAACCGTAACTCGCCCGGCGACGTCCGTGCACCGGCCAATCACCGCGGCCCCGGGATGACGCTCGGCGAGCCCTTCGACGGCGCGGTCGGCGTCACTGCTCGGAACCACGGCGCAGAAGCCACAGCCCATGTTGAACACCTCCCACATCTCGGCCGCGGTCACGTCGCCGAGCTGCGCGATGAGCTCGAACACTGGTGAGACCGGCAGCGGCGCAGTGACCTCGAAGCCGACGTCCTCGCCGAGCCGCAGCAGGTTCAGCAGGCCCCCGCCGGTGATGTGGGCCAGGCCGTGCACCGGGACGTCGGAACGCAGCAGCTCGAGGATCGCCCGCACGTAGATGATGGTCGGCTCCAGCAGAACGTCGGCGACGCTCGCTCCGTGCAGGCCGGGCGGGCGGGCGTCGAGCGAGAGCCCCGCCCGGTCGATGAGAACCCGGCGGGCGAGGGTGAGCCCGTTGGCGTGCACGCCAGAGGCCGGAAGCCCGATCAGCGCGTCGCCGGGACGGCACGCACGGCCGTCGATGATCGCGTCCAGAGCGATCGTGCCAAAGGCCGAGCCGACGAGGTCGAAGCCATAAGGTGACGGGTGGCCGCGGATCACCTCCGGCAGCTGGCACACCTCACCCCCGGGGATCTCGACGCCGGCCTCGGAGGCACCGACACGCAGCCCGGCGGCGATTTCGGCCAGCAGGTCCGGTGTGGCCGCCTCCACCGCCAGATAGTCCAGGACCGCCAGCGGTTGCGCGCCGACGCAGATCAGGTCGTTGACGTTCATCGCCACGCAGTCGATCCCGATCGTGGAGAAGCGCTGCGTCGCCTGGGCAACGATCACCTTGGAGCCCACGCTGTCGGTCGCCAGCGCGATCCCCAATCCCGGGGCGATCCGCAGCACGCTGGCGAAGTGACCGGGCAGCGGCACCGACAGCTGCTCGCGGCCGGTTTCGATCGACCCCAGGACCTCAACCAGCGCGGCTACGCCACGATCGGCCTGTCGCGTGTCGACCCCGGCGGTGGCGTAGGCGTCGGTGTCGATCACGTCTCCATTGTCGTATATGGCCCGGACCTGGCAGTCACGACCCGTTCTGACGCGGACATGGGCCGGACGGCGCGCCGGTCCCGGTGACGCCGGCGCGCAGGCGTGCCACCACCGCCGTCGCGACCGCCAGCCGGTACAGGGCGTAGGGGAGCAGGGAGTTGTCTCGCCGCAACCGCCCGACCAGCCACGTGGAGCCGAGCGTGGAGGCAAACGAGGCCAGCGTCCCGGTCGCGAGCGCAGTCACGCTGCCAGGCGGCAGCCCGCGGCGGACGAGGCGAAACGACTTGAGAGCGGTGGCGCCGGCGATCACCGGCACCGCCACCTGCGCCGACAGCGTGTTCGCGTCGCCGCGGGTGAACCGGCGCATCCGGGCGGCGGCAAGCGTCGCCCCGTTGCGTGACACCCCGGGTATCAGCGCCGCCGCCTGAGCGACGCCCAGCCACACCGCGTCGGCCGCCGCCGCCGATCGCCAATCACGCTCCTGGGACGTCCGGTCCGCCAGCAGCATCACGACCGATCCACCGACCAGGCCGGCGGCGATCGCAGCCGGGGCTCCCAGGTGTCGCTCGATCGGCCGTTCCAGCAGGAAGCCGATCACCGCCGGAGGCAGGACGGAGAGGACGAGCCGCTCGGCGAGCTGTGGGCTGCGCTCGCGCACGGCCGCGCCGACCTCGCCGCGCAGGCTGATCAGCAATGCGGCCGTGGCGCCGGCGTGCAGCACCACCTCGAAAGCCTTGCGCAGCTCGGGATCGGCGTCCGCGTAGTCCCAGCGGGCCAGCCACGGGACCAGCGCGGTGTGGCCCGACGACGAGATCGGGAGCAGCTCGGCGGGGCCGTGCAGCGCCCCGAGGATCAGCGCCTGGCCGACGGGGAGCGGGTACGGCCATTCGGCCGGCTGCGCGGAAGCCTGCGCGCCGGGCCGCTCACTTGGGGACGACATCGCTGGCGGCCGGCTCGCTCGCCCGCTCGCGCCCGACGTCGGCGGCCGGCTCGCCCTTGCCCCCGGGTCCGGCATCGGCGGCCGGCTCGGCCGCCCCCTGGCGCCCGGCACGGCGCCACCGGACGATCAGGTACACCACAACCGCGACCAGGATCACGGCGCCAACGTAGTCCACGTACTCCAGGTGATGTCGCCACTGCTCCCAGTTGGAGCCGACCGCCCGGCCGAGTACCGCCAGCCCGCCGATCCAGCACAGCGAGCCCAGCGCCGTCAGCGGGAGGAAGCGCCTGAAGGGCATACGCCCCACGCCCGCGGCATAGGGAAATGCCGCGCGGATCAACGGCAGGAAACGGGAGACGAACACCACGGGTGAGCCGTAGCGCTCAAACCAGCGATGGGCACGGTTCAGGCCGGCGCCGCTGACGTGAAGCTTTGAGCCTTGCGCCTCCAGCAGCTCGCGCTGGCCAAAGTAGCCGATCGCGTAGGCGATCGCCGCGCCGGCGACGTCGCCGGCGACGCCGGCGACGATGATCCCCGGCAAGGTCAGATTGCCCCGGAACACATCGAAGCCGGCGAACAGCATCGTCGGCTCGGTTCCGGGCACGCCGATCACGCCCGAGGTGAGCGTGAGCAGGGCGACGCCGGCGAGCCCGAGCGTGTCGATCAGGTGGGTGGCGACCGAGACCAGCGGCCCGGTCACCGAGGCCAGCAGCATTGACACAGCGGCAAGCGTAGCGGCCGATGAGACGGCCGATGGCCTCGCCGTCCCGAGGCGGCGGCGTCCGGAGCGGCTGGCGCCGGCATCGACGCGGGGGTCTCGGGCTGGCCGCAGCGCGGGGGGCAGGCCCCGGCCGGCGGCGACGCAGGGCCCCGGCTGGCCGCAGCGCGGGGGGCAGGCCCCGGCCGACGGCGACGCAGGGCGCCGGCTGGCGGCGACGCAGTGCCTCCGGCTGGGGGCTACGTACCGCGCCGTCGGCAAACGTCCATCCGCCGCGCCTCGCCGGGCCGCCCTAGACCTTTGCCGACGCTGGGGACGCAAACGTTCGCCGGCGCGCCGAGTTATACGGTGAACGCGATGCCCGATACCGCTGCTCGACGCCGAGACGCCCCGTCCGCGGGGCCGTGCCCTGACCGTGCGCTCGGCACTCAGCCACGTCGCGACCATCACCGGGACGCCCTGACCGTGCGCTCGGCACTCAGCCAGGTCGCGACCATCACCGGGGTGCCCTGACCGGTGCGAGTCTGGGTCGACCTGACCAACTCGCCGCATGTGCTCGTGCTCCGGCCGGTGATCGAGCGCCTGCGCCGGGAGGGACATGAGGTGGAGGTGACCGCCCGCGACTTCGCCCAGACCCTGGCCCTGTGCCGGCGCTTCGCGATCGGTCACACCGCGATCGGCCGACACCGCGGCGCCGGACTGGCCGGCAAGGCCCAGGGGCTGGTGTCGCGGTCGGGCGCGCTCGCCCGCTGGGCCCGGCCGCGCCGCTTCGACCTGGCGATCGGCCACGGCTCCAACGACATCACCGTCGCGGCGGCGCTGCTCAGGATCCCCTGCTCCACGACCTTTGACTACGAGTGGGCGACCGTCCAGCACTCGGTCAACTGCCACCTGGCCCAGACCGTTGTGGTGCCGCAGGCGATCCCCCCGCAACGGCTTTATCGGTACGGCGCGCGTGCCAAGCTCCAGCGCTATCCGGGGTTGAAGGAGGAGTACTACCTGGCCGACTTCGAGCCCGACGCCACGGGACTCGCCGACCTCGGACTGGACTGGGCCGCGCCGGTCGCGGTGGTCCGGACGCCTCCCACGGTGTCGCTGTATCACCGGTTCGAGAACGACCTGTTCGCGCAGGTGCTGCGCAAGCTGCGGGGCGCCCAAGCGGTCGTCCTGCCGCGCACCCCGGAGCAGCGGATGCAGCTGGTCCGTGCCGGGGGCTTCATCGTCCCGGAGGGGGCGATCGATGCCCAGTCGCTGATCGCCTATGCGGACCTGGTGGTCTCCGCCGGGGGCACCATGAATCGCGAGGCGGTGGCGCTGGGAACGCCGGTGTTCACCGTGTTCGAAGGCCGGCTGGGTGCCGTCGACGAGCGGCTGCTGGCCGAGGGCAGGCTCGCCCGCCTGCAACGAGCCGACCAGATCCACCTGGTCAAGCGCGATCCCGCGGGCGCCCGTGCGCAACGGGTTCGCCGCGATCCCGCGGTGTTCGCCGACCTACTCACAACCCCCGTCAATGGCGCCTGAACGCAGCGCTAACACGGGAAGAGTCGGCGGACGATGCCGTGGCCCGGGGCTGGTACCTTCACTGGCGCCTCGTGCCTGACGCCACCCGCAGACCCGTGCCTGACGCCACCCGCAGACCCGCCCCCCGCCCCCACCCGCAGACCCGTGCCTGACGCCACCGTCCAGACCCGTGCCTGACACCACCGTCCAGACCCGCCCCCGCCCCCGCCCGCAGGGCGACGCATCCAGCCGATCCGGCCGCCCGAGCGGAGGGGCCGGCGCATTTCTGGTGCGCTACGCGTGGTGGCTGGTGGCGATCGGCGTCGTCCTGCTCGCCGCGGTCGTGCTGCGCTGGGCGAACACGCGCCCGGGTTACGATCCCTACGGCTGGCTGGACTGGGGCTACCAGACGCTGCGCGGGAACCTCAACCTCGGCGGCGCGCCCTCGTGGAAGCCGTTCACCTACATCTTCAATGTCGTCTACGCGCTGTTCGGCCACTGGGCGCTGTATCTGTGGATGCTCACCGCCGTCTCGATCTCGTTCTCGGGGGCGGTGTTCGGTGGCCGGATCGCTTACCGGCTGACCGGCGCGGGCCCTGAGCGCCGGTGGGCGGCGGTCGTGGCGGCGATCGCCGGCGGCGCCGCGGTGCTGGGGATTCAGGACTACTTCCACTACCTGATGAGCGCTCAGTCGGACTCGATGCTGGTTGCCGTCTGCCTGGCGGCGATCGACTCCTACCTGTCCGGGCGCCTGCGCTGGGCGTGGTGGCTGGGCGCGTTGGCCTCCCTCGGCCGTCCCGAGGTGTGGCCGTTCATGGCTGTCTACGGCGTCTGGCTGTTTCTCAAGCACCCGTCGATGCGCTGGATGATCTACGCCGGGGCAATCGTCAACCTGCTGCTGTGGTTCGGCGTGCCAACGCTCACCAACGGCAGGCCGGACATCGCCGGGCAGCTGGCCCTGAAGTCTCCGCGTGAGCTGCACAACAACAAGATCACCGGAACGATCAGCCGGTTCATCGACCTCCAGTACTGGCCGATGGAGATCACCGCCCTGGTGGGGGTGGGCTTGGCGCTGCTGCGGCGGAACCTCACCTACTTGACGCTGGCGGCGATGACGGCCGGCTGGGTGGTCATCGAGATCGCGTTCGTGCTCCACGGCTTCCCGGGAGTTCCACGCTACCTGTTCGAGCCGGCGGCGCTGATGGGGGTGCTGGCTGGCGTCACCGTCGGCTGGCTGCTGCTCGATGTCTCCCAGTTCTGGTCACGGCTCCCCCGCTGGGCCGGTATTCCGCTGGCCGTCCTCCTGATCGCGGTGATGATCCCGCAGGCGATCTCGCAGGCCCGGACCGAGCACAAGGACATCAATCACGAGCGGGCGCGCACCCAGGAGATCAACAAGCTGGGGGCGACGATCAACTCGCTCGGTGGCCCCGGCAAGGTCCTCGCCTGCGGCCACCCGGTGCTCAACGTGGAGTTCGTCAGCATCTTCGGCTGGTACGCGCACCTCAACACCGGTGCCATCGGATACCGGCCCCAGGTCGAGCTCAAGAAGAAGCACCCGATCATGCTGTTCACGTCGCTGCCCAACGGCTGGGGAGTGACCCCGTACAACCAGCACGGCAACACCGCTTGCACCAGGCTCAAGTCGCTGTACGTTCCCACCGCTCGGCACCCCGGCGGCGTCCTGGTCCCGAAATAGGCGCCATCCTTACCGGCAGTTGGGGCTTTCCCCCTACAATCTCCGCCGCATGCGCCGACGGATGAGATCGGCGGCCTTTCCGGTACATCGCCACGCGGTCCCCCAGCTGGTGGTGGACGGTCTGCTGGTCGCGCTCGCGTATTTCCTAGCCTTCTGGCTTCGCTTCGAGAGCGGCTTCAGCGCCGACGATCAGCGCTACCTCCGACTGCTGACGACGACCATCGCCGGGGTCGTGGTCGTCACGCTCATCTCGCTGGCTGCGTTCGGGCAATACCAGCGTCTGTGGAGGTTCGTCGGCCGGCGCGATTACGAGGCGGTTCTGAAGGCCGCGTTCGTGGCGACGGTGGTGGTCGTCGGCTTGATCGCCGTACTCCATCCTGTGGTGGCGGCCGGAGTCCGCACCGTCAAGTACCACGAGGAGTACGTCGCCGTCCCTGGACCGCGGGCGGGTGTCCTGCCGCCGAAGAGCGTCATCATGTTGTTCTTCCTCCTGACATTGGCTCTCCTCGTCGGGGCGCGGTTCGTCGTCCAGCTGCTCACCGAGGGCAGAATCAGGAGCATCACCGCCAAGAACGGCGGCCTCGAGGTGCTCGTGGTCGGCGGCGGTGAGGGCGGCCACCTCGTCGTCCGGGAGCTGACGCGCAACCCGCTCCTGGGATTGCGCCCGGTGGGTTTTCTAGACGACGACCCCCGGCTGCTCGGCATCCGGGACGAACATGGCCTCAAGGTGCTGGGGACGACGTCGAACGAGGATCTCGGGCGGGTGCTGGACGAGGTCGAGCCCGACGAGGTGGTGATCGCGATCCCTTCGGCCCCCGGCGAGCTGCGCGCCCGGGTAGTGACCGCGTGTCGTGAGCGCGGGATCCCGGTGCGCACCATGCCCACGGTGTTCGAGCTGCTGCGCGACGGCTCCGGTCAGCTGCGGGTCACCCGGCAACTGCGCGAGGTCCGCGTCGAGGACATGCTCGGCCGCGAGCCGGTGCGCGAGGAGCTGCAGCGCGTCGGCGCCTACCTGGCCGGACAGGTCGTGCTCGTCACCGGCGCCGGCGGCTCGATCGGATCCGAGCTCTGCCGACAGATCGCCCGCGTCGGGCCGCGCAAGCTGGTGCTGATCGATCACGCCGAGGACAACCTGTTCGAGATTCGTCGCGAGCTCGAGGAGGAGCGTCATGTCCGCACGGCGGTCCCGGTGCTGGCCGACTGCAAGGAGGAGGAGCGGATGCGCGAGGTCCTGCTCGAGCACCGCCCCGAGGTCATCTTCCATGCCGCCGCCTACAAGCACGTGGCGATGATGGAGGCCAACCCGGTCGAGGCGGTGCGCAACAACGCGCTGGCCACCCGGCTGGTTGCGCGGATCGCCGGTGAGCTGGGAGTCGGCACGTTCGTGCTGGTGTCGACCGACAAGGCGGTCAACCCGGCGACAGTGATGGGGGCATCCAAGGCGCTCGCGGAATGGGCGGTGGAGGCCGAGGCGACCCAGCGCCCGGCGACCCGCTACGCGACCGTCCGGTTCGGCAACGTGCTCGGGTCCTCGGGGTCGGTGGTTCCCATCTTCCGCCGGCAGATCGACGCCGGCGGACCGGTGACCGTTACCGACGAGCGGATGACTCGGTACTTCATGACGATCCCGGAGGCGGTGCAGCTGATCATCCGCGCCGGTTCCCTGCGGGACGAGCCGAGCGGCGAGGTCTTCGTGCTGGAGATGGGCGAGCCGATCAAGATCATCGACCTGGCGGAGCAGATGATCCGCCTCTCGGGTCTGGAGCCCGAACGGGACATCGCGATCGACATCGTCGGCGCACGGCCGGGCGAGAAGTTCCACGAGGAGCTGTTCGACACTCACGAGTATGCGCAGCCGACGCCCGCTCAGCGGATCCAGCGCGCCGCGCACGATCGCCTCGATCCCGATTGGGTGGAGGCCACATTCGCCGAGATAAACCTGCTCGTCCTCGAAGGTGACGCGGCGACGTTGGCGAAGACCGTGTCCGAGCTCTCCGGTGCCCGTGTCACTCTGTCCGCGAGCGATGATGCTTCCATCGGCCCCTTAGACTTGCGCCCGTAATCATGGCAGCGATCCCGTTCGCCCTATCCGTTCATCACTTCATCACCTCGGTGGGGGAGTACGCCGGCTTCGCCGCGATCGTCGGACTCGCGATTCTGGTGTTGCTGTTCTTCGCCCAGGCGCGCGAGATCGCGTCGATGCGCCGCCGGACCGAGGCGGCGGAGGAGCAGTTGGAGCGGCAGGGGATCTTCCTGGAGCAGCTCGGGCGGCCGACGTCGGCCGCCGCCGCTACGGGCCTCGCACCGGACACCGGGGCGCCGCCGGTGGCACCCGCGCCCGCGGCCGCCCGAACCTCGGCGCCCCCGGCAGAGGCGCCCGCGGCCAGTCGACCCGCCGCGCACCCGGCAGAGGCGCCCGCGGGCAGCCGACCCGCCGCGCACGCCGCGCCGGCCCCCGCGGCCGCGTCGCGCCTCACCACCCGTAGCCCGGCGCCGGCGAGCGCCCTGGCCACCGCCCCGTCGGCTCCCGCCGGCGTCGGCGCCCCCGCGCTGCACTCCGCCACGCGGTTGATCCCGATCGATGCCCTGGACCACCCGATATCGGCTCGCGCGCTGGGCGCCTCCGGCAATCGGGAGGCCGTTGAGACTCGGACTGGGGCCACCGCCACCGTGTCCGCGAGCCCGCCGCCGTCGACCGGGGCCACCGCCACCGCCTCCGCGAGCCCGCCGCCGTCAACCGCGGCCGCCGGGAATGGATCCGCTCGTCCGGGCGCCGTCGCCGACGGGTCGCTCATCGCCCCAGTGCCGGCCGCCGCCGGTGTGTCGCCGCGCTCCTCGGGCGGCGCCCCCGGACGACCGTTGCCCCCGGCGCGCGACCTGACCGGCGGTGACCGAGGACGGCCGGTAGGGCGCCTGGTGGCCGCGGCAGTGGCCGTGCTCGCTGTGGCCGCCGTCATCGTCGTGGTGCTCGTGGTGACCAGCGGCAGCAGCGGCTCGGGCTCCACCGCGCCCGCGGGGCACCGCAGCTCGGCCAGCGCGAGTGGTCACGCGCGGACGAAGGCGGCCCCCAAGGTCGCGGTGACGCCGTCCCACGTCACCGTGGCGGTGCTCAACGGCACCGCCACCGCGAACCTCGCCCACGACGTGATGGCCAAGCTGACCAACTTCGGCTACAAGCAGGGACAGATCGAGACGGCGTCCAATCAGACGCTCGAATCGACGATCGTCGGCTACACCCAGCCCGCCGACCGGAACGACGCGCTGGCGGTGGCCAAGTCGCTCAACCTCGGCTCGGCCTCGGTCCAGGGCGTCGATCAGAGCGACAAGACGGTCGCGTGCAGCCTGACCCCGACCAACTGCCCGGCGCAGGTCGTGGTCACGGTTGGCGCCGATCTGACCTCGGCGGCGTGACGGGCAATGGTGACGGTTGGCGCCGATCTGACCTCGGCGGCGTGACGCGCCCCGCCCCGGTGGGCCTGCTGCGGCCTGCGCCGGCCACCGGCTAGTCTCTCCGACCGATGTCTGCGATCAAGGACCTCTTGGAGCTGCCCGAGCGCAGCCAGAAGCCCCGCCGGGAAGGGATCACTCACGTGCTGGATCGCGGTCTCGCGGTGGCCGAGGTCGACGGCCTGGTGGAGGTCGCCGGCGAGTACATCGATCTGGTCAAGCTCGGATGGGGCACCGCGGTGGCGACCGGCAACCTCGCAGCCAAGCTGGACCGTTACCGCCAGCACGGGATCCCGGTCATGTTCGGCGGCACCCTGACCGAGCTGGCCATCGCGCGGGACCGGCTCGACCGGCTGGTCGGATGGCTCCACGAGCTCGAGCTGGACCACATCGAGCTCTCCGACGGGACGATCAACATCGAGCACGAGCGCAAGCTCGAGCTGATCGCCCGGCTGGCGGAGGAGTTCACCGTCCTCTCGGAGGTCGGGTCCAAGGACGACACGCGGATCATGGCGCCGTTTCGCTGGGTGGAGCAGATCCAGTCCGAGCTCGAGGCCGGCGCCTGGAAGGTGATCGCCGAGGCCCGGGAGAGCGGCACGGTCGGGATCTTCCGCCACGACGGCGAGGTCCGGATGGGCCTGATCGACGAGATCGTCCACGCCGTGGACGCGGATCGGATCCTGTTCGAGGCCCCGCAGAAGGACCAGCAGGTGTGGTTCGTGCGCCGCCTCGGGCCCGACGTCAACCTCGGCAACATCACGCCCGAGGACGTGCTCTCGCTGGAGACGATCCGAGTCGGGCTGCGCTCGGATACGGCGGTCGCCGATCTACACGATTGAGGGCGCCCGCGCGCCCTGGGACGATGGATCCGGAGGGGCTGACCACATCGCCTGACGCAGACCGGCTGACCGGCATCTCGCTGGCGCGCCACGGCGAAACCAACGACAACCTGGAGCCGTTCCGGTTCCAGGGGTTCACCGACACGCCGCTGAACGACACCGGTTTGCACCAGGCACACCAGCTGGCCGAGAACGTCTCGGCGGACGGGATCGTGTCGCTGTGGTCATCGGACCTGCGCCGGGCGCGCGAGACCGCCGAGATCGTCGGGGCCCGGATCGGCCTGCACCCCCGGCTCGATGCCCGCCTGCGCGAGGGCTGCCGCGGGCGCTGGGAGGGTCACCTGATGGTCGACGTCGAACGCGACGAGCCCGAGCTCTACGCCGCCTGGCGGCGAGCCGGTCCCCGGTTCCGGTTTCCGGGCGGCGAGTCGTTACTTCAGCACCAGCGGCGGGTGATGGCGTCGCTCGCCGAGATCCACGGCACCGGCCGGCTCCCGGCGCTCGTCGTCTGCCACGGCGGCAGCATCCGGGTCACGTTGTGCGCGCGTGACCCGCGCGGCCTCGACGCCTTTCACAGCTTCGACGTGCGCAACGTGGCGGTGGTGCCGTTGTGAGACGGCGGTGGCCGTTCGGCGCCTTCATCGCGCTGGTGGTCGCCACCGTCGCAGCGTTCTTCGTCACCCAGCATCTGAAGGTGACGACCCCGTTGCTGGCCGGCTTTCCCGCCCCGGTGCCGCGCTACATCAATCCCACCGACGGCGGCACCTGCCTGGTCCGCAACGGGCGGGGGACGCTTGCGCCGGTCAGCTTCCGGGAGATGAAGGTCTCGTTCTACCTGCTCAATCGCGCCGACGACGTGGACGTCTACATCGTTGACGCCGACGGCACGATCGTCGACACGCTGCCCGGCTCCGGCGGCCACATGGCCATCAAGAGGCGCAGGCAGTTCGTCTGGGATGGACGCGAGCAAGATGGACGGATCGCCCCCGACGGCGTCTACTACGTGCGGGTTTCGCTCGTGCACCAGGGGCGCACCCTGCTGATCTCCAACAACTCGGGCGCCGAGCCGGTCACCGTCCAGACCAAGCCGCCGCGCCTGGTGGTGACCGGGGTGACTCCGAGCACGCTGCGCCAGCCCGGCCCGGTGACGATCCACTACGCGGGCAACGACGGCCTGCGCCCGCGGATCCTCATCTACCGGACGACCTCCGGCGCCGGGGCCACCCAGGTCAAGAACTACGCCGCCACATCTCGCTCCGGCACCAGCTCCTGGAACGGCGAAATCCATGGCCGCCCCGCCGCCGCCGGCAGGTATCTGGTGGGACTGCGGCTGGTCGATCGCACCTGCAACCGGGTCCAGGTGCCGGTGCCGGTGACGGTGGCGGCGGCGCCGCAGGCGGTGGTGACGGTCCGCTAGGCCGCTCGAATGCGAGCGGACTTGCGGGGGGGCCACTACTAGCGCCCCTCGGCCGCGTACCGTTGCAAGCGCCGTGACCTCCTACCTCAAGCGCCTGGTCTCCTCGTTGGCGGCCTATCAGGTCGCTGACGTCGTCTCCAAGTTCATCGCCGTCCTCCTGCTGCCGGTCTACACCCGGTACATCGATCCCGCCGGCTACGGCGTCGTCGAGCTGCTCGGCAACGGTGTCATCTTCGTGAGCATCCTGGTCCGCTTCGGAATCATCGAGGCGTTCCTGCGCTACTACTTCATCGACGACGACCCGGATCGTCGTGATGCCCTGGCGCGCCGCGCGATCGCGTTCCTGCTCGCCATCACCACGATTGCCTCGGCGCTGCTCGCCGCCGCCGCCGGTCCGGTCAGCCGGGTGGTGCTCGGCTATCCCGACGCGGCGATCATGCGTGTCGCGGTGCTCGGGCTGTGGTCGTTCACCAATCTCGAGCTCGCCTACGCGTTGCTCCGCGTCGACGAGCGTCTGACCCTGTACGCGATCGCGTCGTTGAGCAACGTGCTGCTCACCGTCGCCGCCTCGGTGGTGCTCGTCGTCGGGCTGCACGACGGCGCCCTCGGCCTGCTGCTGGGCAACTACGGTGCCTCCACCGTGGTCCTGATCGCGCTCTGGTTCGCGCTGCGCCACCGGCTCCGTCCCCGGCCCGGCGCCGCCGCGCGGATGGGGGTGCTGATGCGCTTCGGCCTGCCCACGGTGCCCGCCGAGGCGTCCGTGTACGCGCTCAGCATCATCGACCGCTACTACCTGTTTCACCACCGCAGCCCGGGGCTGGCCGGGCTGTACTCGATCGCGGTCAAGCTGGCCGGCGCGGTGGCGTTCATCGTCCGGGCGTTCCAGTACGCGTGGCCGCCGCTGGCCTACTCGGTCTCCGACGACGCGCAGGCCGGGCGCCTGTACGGACTGGTCACCACCTACTACGTGCTCGTCAGCGGCTGGGCCGTGGCGGGGCTGGCGCTGATGGGACGCTGGATCCTGCGTCTGCTGACGGCGCCGTCGTTCTTTGACGCCTACCGGGCGCTGCCGTGGGTTTCGTTGGGATGGGCCATGTACGGGTTGTGGGTGGTGTTCCTGGTTGTCGCCGGCCGCGCCCAGGTGACCACGCGCAACTTTCCCGCCGCGATCGCGGGCCTGGCCACCAACGTGGTCCTGCTCGTGCTCCTGGTCGGGCCGCTCGGGTTGGCCGGTGCCGGTCTGGCCCTGTGCGGCGCCTATGCGGTGATGCTGACCGTCATGTACCTGCTGACCCGCCGGGCGTTTGCGGTGAGCTTCGAGTGGCGGCGGCTGGCCCAGGTGGTGTTATTGGTGGGCGGCCTGGCGGCCGCCGGTGATGTGCTGTTGCCCACCAGTGGGCCGGTCGGCTTCGTGACGCGGCTGGCCGTGTTCGCTGCCATCCCGCCCGTGCTGCTGGCCACCGGATTCGCTCACGCCGCAGAGCTGCGCCAGGCGCGGTTGCTGCTGGCGCGGGTCCGGGGCGCCCACCCCCGTCCGGTTCGCAGCCAGTCGTGAGCCGGCCCGGCATCAGCGTGGTGATGCCGTTCGCCGGCAGCGAGGCCGAGGCGGGGCTCGCCCTGGCCGCGCTCGCCAAGCTGCGGACAGGACCCGAGGACGAGCTGATCCTCGCCGACAACTCTGGCACCGCCGTCACCGACGGGGTCGTGCGGGTGGTCAGCGCCGCCGGTGAGCGATCCCCGTCGCACGCCCGCAACGCCGGCGCCGCGTGCGCGGCTCGCGACTGGATCCTCTTCCTCGATGCCGACTGCCGCGCCCCCGCCAACCTGCTGGACCGTTTCCTGGCGGAGCCGGTGGCCGACGACGTCGGGGCGCTCGCCGGCGCCGTGGCGCCCGCCCCCGCCGCCGCCGGTGTCGCCGCGCGCTATGGCGCCGCCAAGAGCTTCTTGGATCAGGACGTTCACCTCGGCCACCGGTTCATGCCGCGGGCGGTGGCGGCCAACCTCCTGGTGCGGCGCAGCGCGTTCGAGGCGGTCGGCGGGTTCTACGAGGGCGTGCGCGCCGCCGAGGACACCGACTTCAGCTGGCGGCTGCAGCGTGCCGGCTGGCGCCTTGAGTCGCGCCCCGAGGCACGCGTGGAGCACGCCTACCGCGCCAGCCTGGGCGCGCTGCGCCGGCAGTGGCGCGGCTACGCCGCCGGAAGGGCGTGGCTGGGCCGGCGCTACGACGGCTTCTCGCCCGAGCCCGCGTTTCGTCGGGCCGCGGGCCGCGTTCTGCGCCGCAGGCGGCCACGCCGCGAGACGGCGGCGCCGGTTGAGGGTACGCCGATCGGGCCCGTGGACCGCGGTCGCTTCCTTGCGCTCGACGCGCTCCTGGGGTTGGAGGAGCTGGCCGGCCTCACCCTCTCCAACCGGCCCCGCGGGGACGGTCCTCGCCCCGACGGGCCGGTCCAGGTCGTGCTGGTCGCCAACCGGTTCCCCGCCCAGGGCGATCCACTGGCCGATTTCGCGCTGTCGCTGGCCGACGCCCGCGTCGAGGCGACCGCGCGGCCCACCGTCGTGCACCGCGCGGCGGCGCACGGGTTGGTCGTCGACTACCGCGAGGACGACGGCGCCGCCGTCCGCGCCGGCGCGCTCCTGCGGCTGCTCGTCCGGCATCCGTGGCGCTGCGCCCGGGATCTGCTCACCCGATGGCGGGCCGAGCCGGGCGCGCCCGGTCTGGCCGCGATCGCTCCGGCGGTGATCCGCCTGCAGCGCGATGCGGGGGCCCGCGTCCATCCGCTCGGGGGACCGGCGGCGCGAACCGGCGCGGCGAGGCTGGCGCGGCTCGCCGGTCGCCGGTCGGACTAATGACCCGCGTCCACATCGTCGACCCGTCCGCGTTCACGCCGCCCTACGACCATGCTCTGGCCGCAGCGCTGCACCGGGCCGGCGTCGAGGTCGAGCTGATAACCAGCCGCTTCGCCTACGGCGACGTGCCCGAGCCAGACGGATACGTCGTGCGGGAGCTGTTCTACCGCCGATTGCTGGGAGCGCCCGGATCGCCGCTCCGGCGGTACGGCAAGCTGGCCGCGCACGTGCCCGACATGCTGCGTTACCGCCGCTGCGCGCTTGCCGCTGACATCGTGCACTTCCAGTGGCTGACAGTGCCCGTCCTCGACGTGCACCTGCTGCCCGACCGCCCGCTGGTGCTGACCGCCCACGATCTGCTCCCGCGCGAACCCCGCCCCGGCCAGGTGGCGGCGCAGCGGCGGCTGCTGGATCGCGTCGACGCGATCGTCGTCCACTCCCGATACGGACGTGGCCAGCTGGTCGATCGGCTCGGACTTCCCGGGGACAAGGTGCACGTGATCCCGCATGGCGCCCTCACCCACGTGGCGGCCGCCGCTCCCGGCCCGCTGCCCCCCGAGCTGGCCGGCGGATCTGGCCCGGCGGTGCTGTTCTTCGGCCTGCTGCGCTCCTACAAGGGGCTGGAGACGCTGTTGCGGGCGTGGCACGGCATCGATGGCGCTCAGCTGTGGATCGTCGGCCGTCCGATGATGGCGCTGCAGCCGCTGCGGGCGCTGGCCCCACCGGGCGTTCGCTGGGTTCCCCGGTTCGTCGCCGCCGGCGAGGTCGCCGCCCTGTTCGCCGCCGCCGACGTGGTCGTGCTGCCCTACGCGCGCACTGAGCGCTTCGATCAGTCGGGCGTGCTGGCGACCGCGCTGGCGTTCGCCAAGCCAGTGGTCCTCACCGATGTCGGCGGCTTCTCCGAGGTGGCCGCCGGCGGTGCCGCGCGGCTCGTCGCCCCCGATGATCCTGACGCGCTCCGCCGAGCCCTGGCCGAGCTGATCGGGGACCCCGCCGCCCGCGAGCGGCTTAGCTCAGCGGCGCGGGACGCGGCCCGCGGGGAGTACTCGTGGGAGACCGCGGCGCGGCGGACGCTGGCCCTGTACGAGCGCCTCAGACGCTGACCGGCTGGCGCCGGGCGACCTCTTCGCGCACCGCGGGCGCGACCACCGTCCCGAACAGCTCGATCGAGCGCATCACGTCCCGATGGGCGACGGCACCAACGCTCATCTGTCCGACGTAGCGGCTGTTGGCGAACAGCTCGTGCTCGAACAGGATCTTCTCGGTCACCTGCTCAGCGGAGCCGGCGGCGAGCGCGCCCCGGGGGGAGCGCAGCGCCTCATACTCGGGACGACCCGAGGGCGGCCAGCCGCGCTCGCGTCCGATCCGGTTCATCATCGCCAGATAGGGGGCCGCGAACTCGGCGTCGGCGGCCTGGGAGGACTCGCCCACGAAGGCGTGGGTGTTGATCGCCAGCGGGAGGCCGGCGGCATCGTGTCCGGCCTCCGCCGCCGCCTGGCGGTAGAGCGCCACCAGGGGCGCGAACCGCTCCGGCTGGCCGCCGATGATCGCCAGGGTCAGCGGCAATCCGAGCGCGCCGGCGCGAACCACCGACTGCGGCGAGCCACCGACCGCGACCCACACCGGGAGCGGATCCTGCAGCGGCCGAGGATAGATGCCGGCGTCGTCGAGCGGCGACCGGAGGTGGCCGCGCCAGGTGACCCGCTCGGACTCGCGGATGCGCAGCAGCAGGTCCAGCTTCTCGGCGAACAGCTCGTCGTAGTCGTCGAGGTCGTAGCCGAACAGAGGGAACGACTCGATGAACGAGCCGCGCCCGGCCATGATCTCGGCGCGCCCGCCGGACACCAGATCGAGCTCGGCGAACTGCTGGAAGACCCGCACCGGATCATCGGAGCTGAGCACCGTGACCGCGCTGGAGAGTCGGATCCGCTCGGTGCGGGCGGCCACCGCGGCGAGCGCCACCGCCGGGGAGGAGATCAGAAAGTCCGGCCGGTGATGCTCGCCGATCGCGAACACGTCCAGGCCGACCTGGTCGGCGAGCTCGGCCTCCTCCAGGAGGTCGCGCATCCGCTGCCGCGGGCTGATCTGAGCGCTGAGGTCGGCGAAGGTGGCGAGCCCGAGTTCCATGCCGATGACCATAGCAGTTGGTTGCGGGGACAACTATCCGAGGACGGCCGGATGACTCCCTGCGCCCACGCGGTCCCGAGCCTCAACCCTCAACTGACCTGGTTTTCAACCGGCGGTCCGGCCGCCCGCGCGGACGTCGAGGGCCCGTCCATCGTGGGAACCCGGGCGGTGGCGGTCAGGGCGGCATATCGGCTGCAGACCGCGATCGGGCGTGCATTAATCGACAAATCGTGATTCGGCTGGCGGATTTTCTGCGTAGACCGACGCTGGAGGTGGAATCGGCGACAAATGGTGATGGCGAATCCGAATTTGTCGCTTTTTGCATGCCACGGTCGTTTCCGGCGGGGTTTGTCGGCAGCGCTCCCGGCGCTGCCCGGGGGAGCGGCCCTGCACCGCTGTGGGCGCGGGGGGTTTCATCGGTGAGGGATCCCAAGTGGTTGAGCGAGCCGAGACCGCGGGCCGAGTCCCGCCGCCTGCGATCCGGGGGGGTGTGTTTTGCGCCAAATTCGGGGTCGCGCCGTGAGATTTGTCGCGTTACCCACGCTGAGCGGCCGGCTGGTGACAAATCCGCGGGCGGGGTCACGATTTGTCACGTTTCCCGGGTCGCTGGGTCGCTGGGTCGCTGGGTCGCCGGGTCGCTGGGTCGCCGGGTCGCTGGGTCGCCGGGTCGCCGGGTCGCCGGGTCGCCGGGTCGCCGGGTCGCCGGGTCGCCGGACGCTAGGCGCGGCCCCGGACCGCGACCGCCTGGACAGCCGGCCGGGGTTTTCGGTGGACCGCGGCGGGTTCTCGGACGGGTTGGCGACCGGGAATCTGCGCCCAACCGCAGAAACCGTCCCACGCAAACGATCGGGTATGCGCTCGTCGCCTTATCCACAGTTGCCGTGGCCATGGTTGAAGCGCGTCCGGCGTAGCTGAGCCGGAATCTACGCCGGCCTCAGGGCGAGGGACTGCGCTCAGATGCGCGAGTGCCCGGCGTCGCCTTGGCCAGACCGGCGCCGTCCGGAATCGGCGCGGTGCGCGCCACCGCATCGGGCAGCTCGAGCTCGAGCGCGGCGCCGCCGCCGGCCGCCGCCGAGGCCCGGACCCTTCCCCCGTGGGCGTGCGCGATCGCCGCCACGATGGCCAGGCCGAGCCCGGCGCCTCCGCTGGCGCGGTCCCGGGCGGCGTCGACGCGATGGAAGCGCTCGAAGATCCGCTCGCGCTGCTCGGGGTCGATCCCGGGTCCGTCGTCGAGCACGGTGAACCGCACCCAGTTGCCGGGGAGCCGGTCGACGTGCAGCGAAACCAGACCATCGGGATCGGCGGTGTGCTCGATCGCGTTGCGGATCAGGTTGCGCAGCGCCTGGGCCAGCCGGTCCGGATCGGCTGCCAGCGTCGCCTGCGGGACCTCGGAGAGCTGGAAGCGGCGCGCCGGGCCCGAGGTCATCCCCGCCCACAGATCGGCGACGAACCTCGGCAGCTCGATCATCCGGGGACGCAGAAAGTCGCTTCGCTCCGAGCGCGACAGCAGCAGCATGTCGTCGACCAGCCTTGACGTGCGGGCGATCTCGGCAGACACGAGCCGATGCACGGCCTGCAGGTCCTCAGGCGAGGGGTTCTGCTGCGCGGCCAGGACCTCGACCTGGCCGGCGATGACCGTCAGCGGCGTGCGCAGCTCGTGCGATGCGTCGGAGACGAACTCCTTCTGGGCGGCGAACGCCTCCTCGAGCCGGTCCAGCATGTGGTTGAAGGATTCGGCGAGCACGCGGATCTCGGCGCTCGCCATGTCCGGCGGATGCATCCGCGGGTGCAGGTCGCCGTCGTCGACCCGGGCGGCGACCTTCGCCATCCGGCGCAGCGGCAGCGATACCGAGGCACCGGCCAGGTAGGAGGCGATCAGCGCCAGGACGAGGGCCACCGCGCCGGCGAGGACGAACGAGCGGATGATGCTGCGCCCGGCGCGGGTGACCACGATCAGCGGCTCCCCCGCCCCGACTCGCACCCGGAGGTCGCCGACCGGCACGACGCGCTGTTGCACGCGCACCGGGCCGAGGTCGGGCACGGTGTGGGTCGACAGCGCGAGCGAGCCGGTCACCAGCGCCCGGCCCTGCTGGTTCTCGCGAGCCTGCTCGGCCACCGTCTCGCCATCGTCGGGTCGGGAAGCCCCGAGCAGCTCGGGATGGTTGCTCACCGTCCCCTGGCTCGGCACCACCGCGAACAGCAGCGATGAGGTGGCGGTGAACGGCTGCGCGCGGAGATATCGGGCGATCGCGGCGGCGAGGGCCGGCGGAGAATCGCCGCGCAGGCCGCGGACCGCCTGGGACAGCTGCGCGACGTCACCGGCGACGTCGGAATCGATCTGGGAGCGCAGCTCGGCGGTCGCCCGCTCGTAGATGACGACGAAGATCGCCGCGCACGCGATCAGCAGGACGCCGGTCACCCACGCGACCAAACGCCAGCGAACGCTCGAGCGGCGGATCACATCCGACCCTCGAGCTGGTAGCCGAGCGACCGCACCGTTCGGATCGGCGCCGGCCGCTCGTCGCTGCTCAGCTTGCGCCGCAGGTAGCCGACATAGACATCGACGATATTCGTCGCCGGATCGTGCTGATAACCCCACACGGCGCGAAGGATCTGTTCCCGCGTCAGCACCCGCCCGGGATTCTCCATGAAATAGACGAGCAGGTCGAACTCGGTGTTGGACAGCCGGACCGCGACGCCCTGCCAGCTGACCCGCCGTGCGAGCAGATCGATCTCCAGACCGGCGTGCCGCAGCGTGGTCGGCGGCGATTGACGGGCAGCGCGCAGCTGCGCCTGGATCCGGGCCTTGAGCTCGGCGAGCGCGAACGGCTTGACCATGTAGTCCACCGCCCCCGCCTGCAGGCCCTCCACCCGGTCCTCGACCTCGCCGCGCGCGGTGAGGACGATCACCGGTAGGCCGGGCCGCTCCTTGACCAGCTCGGCGAGGACTGCCTCGCCGCTGAGCCGGGGGAGCATCAGGTCCAGAACGACCAGGTCCACGCGTTCGGCCAGCGCCATCTCCAGCCCGGTCTCGCCGTCCAGCGCGCACCGCACCTCCAGGCCGCCGGCGCGCAGGCCGCGATAGATGAAGTCGATGATGCCGGGTTCGTCCTCGATGACAACGATCTGACCCACCCGTCCATCCTAAAATGCTGTCCGCTTGCGGCAAACGGCTCAAAGGAAGTTCTCATCCGGAGGTAAAAACGGCTTTAGCGACGCCGCCGACAGTCGGGGTGTGACCCGAGGCTCACCAGCGCTCACCCCTGAGCGGCGGGACGCCGGTATGAGACGGCTTCGGGCCGTCAATCGACTCCTGATCGTCGCGATGCTCGTGCTCACGCTCGTCTTCGCCGAGCTGGCGTCGCACGCGTTTCACGGTCACAAGCGCCGGGTGACGCTCGTTCGGGCCACGGCGTCCGAGCATCCAGCGACGCGGCGGCAAGGCGCCGGCGGCGCCCGCACCCACCATCACGACCGCGGGCACCGCCTGCGGCCGGCGCCTCAGGCGCCGAAGCGGGCCTCGGGACCGCCTACGACGACCGCGTCCGCCCCGCCGCCGGCGTCCGCGCCCACGGTCGTCTCGGGCGGCTCGTGAGCGCCGTCTCGGACCCCCCGGAGTTCGTGACCGAGACCTGGGACGCCCTGGGCACGACCGCCGTGATCCTGCTGCACCGCGCCGACGCGGCGACCGCTGCTCTGGCCCGACGGGTGGTGGGCGGGGAGATCGCCGCGATCGACCGCGCGGCCAGCCGCTTCCGCGTCGACTCGGAGCTGAGCCGCGTGAATCGATCCCACGGTCGCTGGGTGCCGATCAGCCCGCTCCTGTGGGAGGCGATCGCCCTCGGTCTCCGGGCCGCGTCGGTGTCGGGCGGGGCCGTCGACCCGACGCTCGGCCGCGAGTTGATCGATGCCGGCTATGACCGCGACTGGCGCCGGCTGGCCCCGCCTGCGCCCGACGCAGCGATCCAGCCGCCGCATCGTCTCCCGAGTCCGCGCGTCCGTGAGGCATGGCGGGCGGTGGCGCTGGCCAGGCACCCCCCGGCGGTGTGCATCCCGGACGGCGTCGCCCTCGACCTCGGCGCGACGGCCAAGGCTCTGGTCGCCGACCGCGCCGCCCGGGCCGTCGGCCGCAGCCACGCCGGCGGCGTGCTGGTCGCGCTGGGCGGCGATATCGCCACCGCCGGGCGGCCGCCGGCCGAGGGGTGGGCGGTGCACGTCACCGACGACCATCGAGCCGGCGTCCACGCCCCCGGGCAGACCATCGCGATCCGCTCCGGTGCCGTGGCCACGTCGAGCACCTGCGTGCGGCGCTGGCAGCATCGCGGCCGCCCGATGCACCACATCCTCGATCCCCGCTCCGGGCAACCGGTGCATTCCCCGTGGCGGACGGTGAGCGTGACCGCGGCCAGCTGCGCCGAGGCGAACATCGCGTCGACGGCGGCGATCGTCCTCGGGGACGAGGGCCCGGCGTGGCTGGCGGAGCACGCGCTGGCGGCGCGGCTGGTCGGCCACGACGGCAGCGTGCGGGTCCAGGGCGGGTGGCCGCGATGATCGTCGGCCCGAGCGCCTACTGGTACCTGACGCGCGCCACCGGCGCGATCGCGCTGATTTCGCTCACGCTCGCGCTGGTCGTCGGCGTGGCCGCGATCGGCCGGTGGCGGACGCCCCGCTGGCCCCGCTTCGCGGTCGACGGCCTGCACCGGACGAGCTCCCTGCTCGCGGTGGTGTTCCTCGTCGTCCACATCGTCACCGCCGTGCTCGACGGCTTCGCGCCGATCGGCTGGTTGGACGCGATCATCCCGTTCGCCGGCGCCTACCGGCCGCTGTGGCTCGGGCTGGGGGCGGTCAGCTTCGATCTGCTGGTCGCAGTCACCGTGACCAGCCTGCTCCGGGTGCGGATCGGCTACCACGAATGGCGCGCCGTGCACTGGTTGGCCTATCTCGCGTGGCCGATCGCGGTGGTCCATGGGTTCGGCACCGGCAGCGACGTGCGCCTGAGCTGGATGATGGCCATCAACGTCGTCTGCATCGCGGCCGTGCTGATCGCCGTGGTCGCTCGGGCGCTGATCGGCTGGCCCGAGCACCGACGCCTGCGTCTCGGCGCGCTTGTCGGCGCCGCGGCGTTCGCGTTCGGGCTCGTCGCCTGGCTGCCCGGCGGTCCTCTCGGCCGAAACTGGGCGCGCCGGTCGGGCACGCCTTCGTCGCTGCTGACCTCCCGGTCGGCAACCGGGGGGGCGTGACCCGCGTGACCCTGCCTCGTCTGCTGAGCGGCCCCGACGGCGAGGTGCTCTCGCACCGGCGCCACCAAGAGATCCACGGACCGCTGCCGGTGGCCGATCGCGGCGGCGCGCTGCTGGTCGAGCTCGCCCGCGCCGGGCTGCGGGGGCGGGGCGGCGGAGAATTTCCCCTGGCGGAGAAGCTGGATGCGGTGCGAGGGGCTGCCGGGGCGCCGGTGATCGTCGTCAACGGCTGTGAGGGTGAGCCGATGAGCGCCAAGGACCGGCTGCTGCTGGAGTCGCTGCCGCACCTGGTCCTGGACGGGGCGCTGTGCTGCGCGCGGACGCTGCGCACCGCAGACGTTCTCATTGCGTTGGACGAGACCTGTGTCCGGGCCGGCGACGCCGTGGAACGGGCGCTCGCCGACCGCCGGGACCTCGGCGGCGGGGTGAGGCCGGCAATCGTGGAGGTGCCCCCGGGCTATGTCAGCGGCCAGGAGACGGCGGTGGTCAGGTTCATCAACGGCGGCCCGGCGCTCCCCACGCACGTCCCCCCGCGCGTTACCGAGCGTGGCGTCGCCGGCCGTCCCACGCTCGTCGCCAACCCCGAGACCCTGGCCCACGTCGCGCTGATCGCCCGCCACGGGGCGAGCTGGTTCCGGGAGCTGGGAACAGACGAGGAGCCGGGCTCGGCGCTGGTCACCCTCGGTGGCGCGGTTCGCTACCCCGGCGTGTTCGAGATCGAGTACGGCTCCACCCTGAGCTCGCTGATCGCCGCCGCCGGTGGCCTCTCCGAGTCCGTCCGGGCGTTCCTGATCGGCGGTTATGCGGGAAGCTGGGTGGATGGCGCAGCGGCGACCTCGCTCCGGCTGTCGCGAGCCGACTTGCGGGTCGCCGGGGCTTCGCTGGGCGCCGGGATCATCGTCGCGCTACCGGAGAGCGCCTGCCCGGCCGCCGAGGTGGCGAGAGTCGCGGGCTGGCTGGCCGACCAGAGCGCCCGACAGTGCGGCCCCTGCGAGCACGGTCTGGCGGCGATCGCCGACGGCCTGGCGGCGGCGTGCCGGGGCACGGCTTCCCCGGACCGATTGCGCGACATCCAGCGCTGGTCGGGTCAGGTGGCTGGTCGGGGGGCCTGCGCGCACCCTGACGGCGCCACTCGCTTCGTCGTCAGCGCCCTCTCCGTGTTCGCCGACGAGCTGCAGGATCACGTCCGCTACGGCCTCTGCGACGCCTGCGATCTCCCGGCGACCCTGCCCACCCCGCCGTACCGACTGGCGGCGATCTCGTAGTGCGTCTGGAGCTTGATCCGATCGCCTGTCAGGGGCACGGCCTGTGCGCCGAGCTGTTGCCCGAGCGCATCACCCTGGACGACTGGGGCTTCCCGATACTCGATCGCGCCGCTGTCCCGCCCGAGCTCGAGCGCCTGGCGCGGCGTGCCGTCAACACCTGTCCCACGCTGGCGCTGCGCCTCCGCGCCGAGGAGACGCTCAATGCGTCCACGGGGCGAATTGCGGCAGCAGCACCACCGCGATCACCAGACCGGCGACAACCGCCACCGCCAGCGATGCCGCCCGGCCGGCGGCGCCGGGCAGCGCGGGGGTAGCGCGGCGCGGTGCAGGGCCGCCGGCGGACGGCGACCGCAGAGCCAGCACGTCCCGCCGCGCCGCCGCCGCTGTGCTCAGGTAGCCGAAGATCTCCGGGAGGTGTCCGAGGACGTGCAGGCCGACGACGGCGAGCCAGGCGAAGAAGCTGAGCTTGTGCAACAGCACCAGAGGTTGGCGCGAGCCCGGACCGAGCGCCAGTAAAGCGACACCGGTGGCGAACACTGCGAGGGTGGACAGCACGACCAGAGGACCCAGCAGCCGCAGCGCCGGAGCGGGTGGTCCCTTGCGCACGTAGGCGCGATCCGAGGTGTAATAACGCGCGAACCGGTAACCGGTGCTCAGCAGCTTGAGCGCCACCGGCCCAAGCAGCACGAGACCGAGGAACAGGTGCAGCCACAGCAGCTGGCCGATGCGCACGATGGTTACGCCGAGGACCGCCAGAAGCACGACCAGCAACAGCCCGGTGAGCATCGTGAGACGCTCGTTGCCATCGGTACCGCCGCCGGTCAGGCGCGCGTGGCGCGGTCGCGGGTCGCCAGGTGCGGCTCGCCGCGGACCGCAAGCCGGGCGGGCCGCGGGCGACCGGGTGTCAGTTTCCCCGAGCATGACCAGTGAGTCTCGCCCGGCGCGGTTAGAGGTCGTTAATCCAAAGGTGAGAAAGCTCTGGGAATGACCGACCCGACCGGGCGGGAGTGCAAGCGCGAGGTCCCATTGGCGACGGTCGGCCGCGAGTGGACCCGGATCGGGATCACGGGGTTCGGGGGGCCTCCCGCCCACATCGCGCTGCTCCGCACGCTCGTGGTCGAACGGATGCAGTGGATGGATGCGCGTGCCTTCGAGGACGCCAACGCCGCCTGCGGGCTCCTGCCGGGACCGGCGTCCACCCAGATGGCGATCTACTGCGCATACCGGATCGCCGGCCTGGCCGGCGCGATCGTCGGCGGCCTCGGGTTCATCGTGCCCGCGGTGGCGCTGATCCTCGTCCTGTCGATGCTGTTTCTCGGTCATTCGCCGCCGTCGTGGGTGCGGGGAGCGGGCGCTGGGGCCGGCGCCGCCGTCGCCGCCGTTGCCGTTCACGCCGCCCGCGGGCTGATCGGACCGAGCCTGGAGCGCGTCCGCGCCGACCGCTCCCGCACGGCACGATGGCTGGCCTACGTCGTCGCCGGGGCCGCCGCCGCCGCATGGCTGGGAGCGTATGTCGTACTCGCGCTGCTCGCCTGCGGGCTGACCGAGCTCGCGCTCCGGGGCCGGCGGGCGGGCGGCGCGACCGTCTCGTGGGGCCTGATGGCCCCCGCTTCGATCTCCATGGGCGGAATCGGCGCGCTCGTCTGGACGGCGTTGAAGGTGGGCGCCCTCTCCTTCGGAGGTGGGTTCGTGATCATCCCGTTGATGCAGACCGGCGCCGTGCACACCTACCACTGGATGAGCAACCCGCAATTCCTCGATGCGGTGGCCCTGGGCCAGGTGACACCAGGGCCGGTAGTGGCGACGGTGGCCGCCGTCGGCTACGCCGCCCACGGCCTCGTCGGGGGGTTGCTGGCCGCTGTCGTCGCCTTCTTGCCCTCCTTCGCCTTCGTCCTGATCGGCGGGCGGCACTTCGAGCAGCTGCGCGGCAACGCCAGCGCCCGCGCCTTTCTCGATGGCGCCGGGCCGGCCGCCATCGGCGCGATCCTCGGTGCTGCGATCCTCCTCGCCGGTGCGCTGAGCGAGGTCTGGCAGTTCGCGATCTGCGCTGCCGCCGCCGTCGCGCTGCTCGCGATGCGTCGCGGCGTCGTCACCACGCTGCTCGCCGCGGGTACGCTCGGGGTCATCGCCGCCCTCGCCGGCGCCGCCGTGCCCCGGTGACCCGACGATGCCACAATCCCGCGCCGTGATGTTCCTGAAAGCTCTCTTCTGGGGCTCGACCGGGTTGCTGGCCTACACCCACGCCGGCTACCCGCTGGCCCTCGCCGCCCTGGCGCGAACCCGCGGCGGCCGCGACACCGCCCCCGCGGCGGAGCCCGAGGACGCCAGGCTGCCCTCGGTGTCGGTGGTCGTGGCCGCGTACGCCGAGGAGGGCGTGATCGCCGACCGCGTCGCCAACCTGGACGCCCTCGACTATCCCCGCGATCGCCTGCAGGTGATCGTCGCCTGCGACGGCTCGCCCGACGAGACCGCCGCCCGCGCCGAGGCGGCCGGCGCCGACGTCGTCCTCGAGCTTCCCCGGGTGGGCAAGGTCCGGGCCCAGGACGCCGGCGTGGAGCGGGCCCGCGGGGAGATCGTGGCCTTCTCCGACGCGAACGTGAGCTGGGCCGCCGACGCGCTCCGGGAGCTCGTGCGGCCATTCGCCGACCCGGCCGTCGGCTATGTCTGCGGGGACGTGCGGCTCGTCAACGACGGCGCCCCCAACCAGGAGGGCGTCTACTGGCGGTATGAGATGTGGGTGCGCGCGCTGGAGTCGCGGGTGCGCTCGGTAACCGGCGGCAACGGCGCCATCTACGCCACCCGGCGCGGTTCCTACCTAGTCGTCGATCCGGTCATGGGGCACGACCTGTCGTTCCCGTTCAACATGGTCAAGCGCGGGTGGCGCGCCGTCTACGCTCCCGGCGCCCGCGCCCAGGAGAAGATGGTGCCGACGATCGAGGGCGAGTTTCGCCGCAAGCGGCGGATGATGAGCCACGGATGGCCGATCGTGCTCCGCGGCGGGTTGCTCTCGCCCCGCGGCTACGACCCGGTGTACGCCACGATGATCGTCTCGCACCGGGGCGCGCGCTACGCCTCCCCGTTCCTGCACGTGACGGCGCTCGCCGCCAGCCTGGCGCTGCTCGGCGACGGGCCGGTGTACGCCGCCGCGGTCGCGCTCCAGCTGAGCCTGCTGCTGGCGGCGGGGGCGGCCGGCGTCGCCCCGTCCCGGCCGCTGCTGATCGCCCGGTACTACGTGCTGACGATGACGTCGCTGGTCGCCGGGCTGTGGGACTGGCTGGTGCGCGGCACGCAGGTCGGCTGGGAGCCAGCCGAGGGCACTCGATGATCCGCCGGGAGCTGGGGAGGGTCCGCCGGGGCGACCGCAGCGCCCGCCTCGACGCGGCGATAAAGCGCGCGATCGACCTCGTCGTCGCCGTGCCGCTGGCGATCCTGACCGCTCCGCTGGTCGCC
The DNA here is from genome assembly GCA_963787595.1 of uncultured Actinomycetota bacterium. GTDB lineage: Bacteria > Actinomycetota > Thermoleophilia > Solirubrobacterales > Solirubrobacteraceae > Palsa-465. The sequence goes on along the minus strand of CAWBDE010000005.1, from coordinate 274,878 downwards.
CTGCTGGCGCTGGCGGTGCGACTGGAGTCGCCGGGGGATCCGCTGTACCGCCAGACCCGGGTCGGCCAGCACGGCCGGCTGTTTGCGATCTACAAGCTGCGCACGATGGTGGCCGGCGCCGAGTTCACCGGCGCGGGCTTGGCGATTGCCGAGGGGGATCCCCGGATCACCCGCTTGGGCGCGCTGCTGCGTCGCTACTCGCTCGACGAGCTGCCCAACCTGTGGAACGTCGCCCGGGGCGAAATGTCGATCGTCGGCCCGCGTCCGACGCTCCCGGGCCAGGTCGAGCGCTACACGCCCCGCCAGCGTGGCCGGCTCGCCGTCAAGCCCGGGATCACCGGTTGGGCGCAGATCAACGGGCGCGCGTCGCTGCCGTGGCCGCAGCGGATCGAGCTCGACCTGTGGTATGTCGAGCATCGGTCCACTGCCCTCGATCTGAGGATCCTCCGGCGCACGCTCGGCCTGGTGGCAGGGGGCAGCGGCATCTACAAGGGAGCGACGGGCGGATGGCAGCCCCCGAGCGAGACATAGCCGTCCTGCTCACCGGCGTCGGCAAGCGCTACACGCTGGTGTCGGCGTTCGCGCAGCACGCCACCACGATCGCCGCGGATCCCAACCCGCTGGCTCCCGCTCAGTACGCCGCCCACCACCGGCGCGCGGTACCGCGCTTCGACGACCCCGGCTACGTCCCCGCCCTGCAGGCGCTGGTCGACGAGTTCGGAGTCGGCGCCGTGGTGCCCTTGACCGACCTCGATCTCGAGATTCTCGGCCACGCCCGTGCCGATCCCCGCCGCCCGCTGCCGGCGTTCGTCCCCGACGCGGGCATCGCGCGGGCGACGTTTGACAAGTTCGAGACCCATCTCCTGCTGGAGCGCCTCGGCCTCCCCTCGCCGCCCACGGTGCTGCCCGGCGAGCCGGTGCCGAGCTACCCGGTGATGGTCAAGCCGCGCTGGGGGTCGGGGGCGCGCTCGATCTTCCTCGCCCAGGACGAGCGCGAGGCCGAGTTCCTGAGCGCCTATATCCGTGAGCCGGCGATGCTGCAACGAGCGATGCAGGGCCCGGAGCTCTCGATCGACTGCCTGTCCGATCTGGATGGACGCTGCCTCAACGCCATCCCGCGGACGATGATCGAGTCCCGCGGTGGCGAGTCGATCAAGGGGACGGTGATCGCCGACGCCGAGCTTGTCGATCTCGGCCGCCGCGTGGTCGAGGCGCTCGGCTGCCGCGGCCCATGCACCGTGCAGGCCTTCCGTGACCCGGAGATCGGTCTGCGCATCACCGATGTCAACACCCGCTTCGGCGGCGCCTGCCCAGCGCACCTGTACGCCGCGCCGCCGGGGCGCACCTACCCCGAGCTGATCATCCGGCTCGCCGGCGGGGCAAGCGTGGAGCCTCACGTCGGGGAGTTCACGCCCGGCCTCACCTTCACCCGGTACTACTGGCAGCTGGAGCTCGACGAGCGTTTTGCGCCCACCGGCCGCGATGTGATCAGCCCGCCGGGGCCGCCGATTCCGACCGGCTGACCGTCGTCGCTGGATATCGTTTGCGCTGTGATCGACTCGGGTGTCGTCAGCGCCACGCAGGATGTGGCGATCGCCTGGCTGGCCGACAGTCGCCGCGTCGTCCAGGCGTTGCTGGTGGAGGTGGAGGGCTCGGCGCCGCTCCCCGTCGGGGCGATGATGGTCATCGACGATCAGGGGAGCATCGAGGGCTCGCTCACCGGCGGCTGCGTCGAGGGCGCCGTCGTCACCGAGGCGGAGGCGCTGCTCAACGCGGGCCCGCCGGCCGGCGCCGGCAAGCTTCTGCGCTACGGCATCTCGGATGAGCTCGCCGGCACGGTCGGCTTGATGTGCGGTGGGACCGTCCACATCTTCGTCTCGGAGCTGGCCGGGGATATCGCCGATGTCGAGCGGGCGGCGCTGCAGTCCCATGCCGCGGGCCGGCCGGCGGCGGTCGCCACCCTGCTCGACGGCCCGCGGGCCGGCACCCGCCTGGCGGTGATCGAGGATCGGCTGTACGGATCGCTGCACGCCGGCGAGCTGCTCGACTCAAACGTCTCCCGAGAGGCGCAGGGACTGCTCGAGGAGGGCAAGACGACGCTGCGCCGCTTCGGGGCCGACGGCGCGACCCTGGGCGACGATCTGCGGGTCCACATCCGCGCCTACGCTTCGCCGCCGCGAATGTACATCTTCGGAGCCATCGACTTCTCGGCCGCGCTCGCCCCGTTCGCGGCCCAGATCGGCTACGAGGTGACGATCTGCGACGCGCGTGACCGGTTCGCGCGCTCGTCGCGGTTCTCATCGGACGCCAAGGTGATGATCGGCTGGCCGCAGGAGGTGATGGGGGACGTCGAGCTGGGTCCGCGGGACGCGGTGCTGGTGTTCACCCACGACTCCAAGTTCGACGAGCCGGCGCTGATCTGCGCGCTGGCCACCAACGCCGGCTACATCGGGGCCCTCGGCTCACGTCAGACGACAGCAGACCGCGAGCAGCGCCTGCGCCGGGCGGGGGTTGGCGACGCCGACCTCGCCCGGATCCACGCTCCGTGTGGACTGGACATCGGCAGCCGGACCGCCGAGGAGACCGCCGTCTCCGTGCTCGCCGAGATCATCGCCGCTCGGGCACAGCGCGCGGGCTCGCCGCTGCGGCTGACCGACGGGCCGATTCACGGGCGCGACCGGGTGTCCTGAGCGCAACGCCGCCGGCGACCGCCGCCAGCAGCGAGCCGCCGGCGATCACGATCCAGCCGTCCCGGAACGCCGACAGCTCGGCGGCGGGGCCGTCCGGCGTGCCGACCACGGCGACGAGAATCGCCACCCCGACGGCCAGCCCCACCTGGCGGAGCATGTTGAGCACCGCCGAGCCAGTGGCAAACGACTGCGGCGGCAGCGACGCCGCTCCGGCGGCCATGAACGTCGGCAGCGTCAGCCCGACGCCCGCGCCGCTCAGCAGCATCCCGCCGAGCATGTCTCCGACGTAGTCCGGCGTCGTCCCGATCGCGAGCGCCCACCAGGCCACGCCGGCGGCGAACACCGTGGCGCCGAAGGCGATCACCGGTCCCGGCCCAAACCGCGCGATCAGGCGGCCGCCGACGAGGAAGGCGAACAGCGGCACCATCAGCGGTCCGGGGGCGATCGCCAGCCCGGTCCGCAGCGCCGACCAGGCCCACACCTGCTGGTCCCAGAGCACGATCGACAGCAGCATGGCGCCGAACGCGATCGAGAACAGGATCGCAACCAGCGACGAGCCCGAGAAATCGCGGACGCGGAACAGCGACGCATCGATCAGCGGGTTGTGATGGCGCGTGCAGTGCAGCGCGAAGAGCGACAACGCGATCACCGAGCCGAGCAGGGCGATCACCGTCGGAGCCGCGCCCCAACCCCAGTCGTTGCCCTTGACCAGGCCCAGCGTGAGCGCGGCGACGCCGGCGGTGACCAGCACCGCGCCCAGCGCGTCGGGGCGGGGGACGGGATGGCCGGCCACGCGCGGCAGGCGGCGCCAGCCGACGACCGCGGCCAGCAGGCCGATCGGGACGTTCACGAAGAACACCCAGCGCCAGCTGGCGGCGACCAGCAAGCCCCCGACGACCGGCCCGAGCGCCGCGGCCAGCCCCCCGACCGAGGTCCAGGCCCGCACCGCGCTCTGCCGGCGCTGCGGTTCGGTGGTGGCCAGCACCAGGCTCAGCGAGGTCGGGGTCAGCAGCGCCGCGCCCGCTGCCTGGATGACCCGGAACACGACGAGCGTCGTCAGGCTGCTCGCCGCGCCGCAAGCCGCCGAAGCGGCGGTGAACAGCAGTACGCCGAGCAGGAAGCCGTTCTCGCGCCGCCGGCTCTCCGCCAGCCGGCCGAACAGCACCAGCAGGGCGGCGTAGACGATGGCGTAGCCGTTGAGCACCCAGGACAGGTCGCCGAGGCTGGCGGTGTGCAGATCCCGGGCGATGTCGGGCAGGGCCACGTTGACGATGAACAGGTCGAGGCTGGCGAGGACGACCCCGGCACACACGATCACCAGCACCAGCCGCGAGGACGCGTCGGCGCGACGCTGGACGATCTGACTTAGAGAGATCACAGTCAGGCACCGTATCACACTGGCTAAGGGTTGCACTAGCCAGCTATACTCGGCCCCATGACCGCTACGATTCAAATGACCGGAGCACTCGACCCGCGCGCCGATTGGACCGCGAATCGGTGCCCGATGGCGGCCGCACTCGGCGTGGTCCGTACTCGGTCCGCGTTTCTGGTCCTGCGGGAGGCTTTCTACGGCGCCACCCGCTTCGAGGAGTTCGTCGAGCGGACCGGGCTCAGCGAGCCGGTCACAGCCGCCCGCCTGCGCGAGCTGACCAGGGAGGAGATCCTAAAGCGCGAGCCCTACCAGGAGCCGGGGCAGCGTACGCGCCACGCGTATCGGCTCACCGAGAAGGGCGCGGACCTGCTTCCCGTGCTGGTCGCGTTGATGCAGTGGGGGGATCGTTGGGGCATTCCTCACGGTGCTCGCGTCGAGCTCCGCCACAGGGGCTGCGAGCAGCCCGTCAGAGCTCAGCTGCGCTGCGACCACGACCACCCCGTGGGAGGCGACGAGCTGGACCTGGCGAGCCGTCGCTGCTGAGGTGGGGCCGCGCGGGTTTGTCGCACCCGTCTGCGGGAAGACAGAGGACGGTATGGCCAAGGAGTTCAAGCAGGGCGACCGGGTGCGGTGGGACGCCGGGAATCAGAGCTCGGTGGGAATCATCGAGCGCAAGATCACCGCGGACACCGAGGCCGGCGGCCGCAAGGTCAGGGCTTCCCTGGACGAGCCGCAGTACCTGGTGCGCAGCGAGAAGACCGGCCGCACCGCGGTGCACAAGCCCGAGAGCATTCATCCCGCCTGATCGCCGACGGTACACTCCGGTACCAGTCACCGAACCCAACCGCGCCGGTCGCGCGCCGGCGAGGCAAGACTTCAGGAGGAAGCATCACATGGCCAAGGCTCCACGCTCGCTTGCCGGCAAGGTCGTCGCCATCACGGGCGGAGCGAGGGGGATCGGGAAGGCGACGGCGGCAGCGCTGATCGCGCAGGGAGCGAGGGTCGCGGTCGGTGACATCGATGCGCCGCTGGCGGTGCAGGCCGCCGCGCAGCTGGGCAACGGGACCATCGGGCTGCCGCTCGACGTGACCGACCGCGCCAGCTTCGACGAGTTCTTCAACGCGGTCGAGAGCCGGTTGGGACCCGTCGACGTGCTGATCAACAACGCGGGGATCATGCCGATCGGCCCGTTCGTCGACGAGACCGACGCAACCGCGGCGCGAATGGTCGACATCAACATCCACGGCGTGATCTTCGGCTCCAAGCTGGCGTTGCAGCGCTTTCTGCCCCGCGGGCGCGGCCACCTCGTCAACGTCTCGTCGATTGCGGGCAAGGGCGGATTCCCCGGCGGGGCGACCTACTGCGCCACCAAGCACGCGGTCGTCGGCCTCAGCGAGGCGATCCGCGCCGAGGTGCGCAAGACCGACATCGACGTCAGCATCGTGCTCCCGGTCGGCGTCAACACCGACCTGTACTCGGGGGTCTCGCCGGCCCGTGGGATGAAGCTGGCCGAGCCCGCCGAGGTCGCCGACGCGATCGTCGAGGCGCTCCAGACCGGCCGCGTCGACGTTTGGGTCCCGCGGAGGATGTCGGGCCTGGCCTGGTTCCTGCACCTGGTCCCGCGCTCGGTCGCGGACTCGGTGACCAGGCTGCTCAAGGGCGACGAGGTGCTGGTCAACCCCGACCATCTGCAGCGCAGCGCCTACGAGCAGCGCACCGGCGATCCGGCCGGGCCGGCGGTGGGGGAGGCCGCGCCGCAGCCGGCGCAGCCGGAGACGCAGCCCGTCTAGAACCGGTCAGCGCGACCGAGCGGTATTCGGAGTCGCTACGCTCACCCGCTCAGCAGCCAATCGGCGATCAGCCGTCCGATCTCGGGTCCGGCGTCCTCCTGCAGGAAGTGCCCGGCGTCGGCGATCACGTGGTCGACGTCGCCGCCGAGCGCGGCGGCGAACCGGCGCCCGGTGGCGAGCGGCAGTACCGGGTCGGAATCGGCCCACAGGGTCAGCCGGGGGCGCGAGTCGCCGCGCAGGGCCTCCAGCACCCGCTGCCCGGCCGGCGCCCCCGGGGCGTCCGGGGTCAGGGGCAGGATCAGCGGGAAGGCTCGCGCTCCGGCCTTGCTCGGGGCGTTCGGGAACGGCCGCTCGTATCCGGCGATGACCGCGTCGCCGGGATCGCGCTGACAGGCGCGGCGCACGAGGAGGCCGACCGGTAGATCCTCGGTGCGGGCGACGAAATCTCGGAACGCCATCCACGCATCGTTCATCTGCTGGCCTCCGGTGAACAGGCCGGTGTCGAGGACGACGATCCGCGCCACCCGGTCGGGCGCCTCGACGGCGACGCGGAGGCCGATCGGGCCGCCCCAGTCGTGGACGACGATCGTCGCGCCGGTGACCCCGAGCGCCTCGAGCACTGACATCAGCGCCTCGGTGTGACGGTCATACGTGTACCAGCCGCTGTCGGTCGGCTTGTCGGAACGGCCGAAGCCGGGCAGATCGGGGACGATGCAGCGGTAGCCGGCGTCGCGGACGGGCACCAGCACCTTGCGCCACAGAAACGACCAGGTCGGCTCGCCGTGGACGAACACCACGGGCGCCCCGTCGCCCTCGTCGAGATGGGCGAGGCGCAATCCTTGAAACTCCGTCCACCGAGCCGAGAACGCGAAGTCCGGCAGCCCCTCCAGGTCTCGCTCGGGGACGCGAGCCACGTCGGTCATGGCGGCAACCTACTCGACACAACGCGAGCGCGAGCGAGCGATCAATCATTCGATCCGATCAACGCGGCGTCGGCTATGCTCGTGCGCTCGCTGCGCAGCGTCCGCCGGTGGCCGACGGTCCGATCGCCACGGCGGACCGCCGCCGCTTCACCCTGACGCTCGTACTTCAAGGCAATCGATAGTCGTATGCACGCTCCCGCCCATTCGCCATGACCCCCGTCGACCTCAACGGCCGCCGCGTACTGGTCACCGGGGGCTCGGGATTCATCGGACGCCACGTCGTCGCCGAGCTGTCCGCCGGCGGCGCCGCAGTGCGGGTGGTCGATCTGCAGCCGCACCCCGACCCGGCGGTCGACGTCGTGATCGGCGACATCGCCGACCCGGCGGTGCTCGCCAGCGCGTTGGAGGGCGGTTTTGACGCGATCGTCCACCTGGCCGCGGTGACCTCGGTGCTGCGGTCGCTGGAGCAGCCTGAGCTGACCTTCGCCACCAACGTCGTCGGCACGAACACGCTGTTGCAGGCCGGCCGCGCCGCTGGGGTGACCGCGGTGGCGTTCGCGTCGACCAACGCGGTGACGGGTCCGATGACCGCCCCGCGGATCTCCGAGACAGCGGTGCTGAATCCGCTCACCCCGTATGGCTCGACCAAGGCGGCGGGCGAGATGCTGATGTCCGCCTACACCGCCTCCTACGGGCTGCGCTGCGCCTGCATCCGCCTGACCAACGTCTACGGTCCCGGCATGCAGGCCAAAGACAGCATCATCGCCCGCCTGATGCGCGGCATCCGGCTCGGGGCGACGTTCGAGATCTACGGCGACGGCACCCAGGTGCGCGACTACGTTCACGTCGCCGATGTCGTTGGCGCGATCCGCCTCGGGCTGGGTCGCGAGGACTGGGCCGGCCCGATGGTGATCGGCTCGGGCATCTCTCTGTCGGTGCTGGAGGTCGTACAGGCCGTGCGCGACGTCTCCGGCGCGCAGCTGAGCGTTCGCCACGGGCCCGCCAAGGCCGGCGAGATGCCGGCGGTGATCGTCGACCCCAGCCGCGCCCGAGCGGCCGGTTGGACGCCACGCTATCCGGTGCTCGGCGACGGGTTGGTCGGGGTCTGGGAGGAGTGGTCGCAGACCGACATCCAGGCGCCGGCGTCATGACCGCGGTCCGGGTCACCGGCGACGAATACGACCGGCTGCAGGACGTCGAGCGCGGCGCCGCCGAGGCGTTCTTGGAGCAGCATCCGGCGGGCGCCGGCGCGCCGGCGGCGGTGGTGATTCCCGCCTACAACGAGGCGCCGACGGTGGCCGAGGTGATCGCGGGCATCCCCGCAGAGGCGGCCGGGCTGCAGACCGAGGTGATCGTGGTGGTCGACGGCGCCCGGGATGCGACCGCGGCGCAGGCGGCGCAAGCCGGTGCGCTCGTCTGCGACGTGCCCGTCAACCGCGGCCAGGGAGCGGCGCTCCGTCTCGGCTACTGGCTGGCGCGGGCGCGGGGCGCCCAGGTGATCGTCACCATCGATGCCGACGGTCAGTACGAGGCCGACGAGATCGGCCGGGTGATCAGGCCGATCCTGTCCGGCGAGGCCGACTTCGTCTCCGGCTCTCGCCGGCTGGGCAGCGAGCTCACCACCGACGCCACCCGCCACGCCGGAGTGATCGTGTTCGGCGCCCTCATCTCGGTCCTCGTCCGTCACCGGGTGACCGATCCGGCGTGCGGGCTGCGGGCGATGCGATCCGAGGTGACCGCGGTGGTCAAGCTCGAGCAGCCGCAATACCAGGCGTCGGAGCTGATGATCTCCGCGGCGCTGCATGGCTTCTCGCTCGCCGAGGTGCCGACGACCATGCGCGACCGCGGCCGGCACGCCACCACCACCAAGAAGGGCGGGAACCTCGGCTACGGGGTGCGGTTCGCCCGCGCGGCGGTCCACACCTGGTGGCGCGACCGCACGGCCGCCCGCAGTCGGGAACGGCCTGCGAACACCCACTTCTCGTAGATCACGAACTTGACGACGAACATGACCGCTTGGACGAACACGTAGGCGCCGGTGACCAGGATCACCCGCAGGCCCGTCCCGGGGGCGACATGGGCCTTGACCCAGCTCTGCATCGCGCCGGTGCTCAGCGACGAGGCGACGAGCACGACGCCCGAGATCGCGATGTAGGCGACGATCTCGCGCAGGAACGCGACCCTACCCTCCAGCTTCCACGCCCAGCGCCGGTTCAAAATCCAGTTGGGGACCGCCCCGGCCAGGAACGCGATGATCGAGCAGATCGTCGTGTGCTTGCCGCCGAGCGCGACGTAGGCGAGCGCGAACACCACCACGCTGGTCAGCAACGCGACCGCCGAGCCGATCGCGTACTTCGTCACCTTCGCGGCGAACGCTGACTTCGTCAGCTTCTGCACAAGCGCGTTTTGGCGCGCGCGGGTATGGAGGTCCGAGGACACCGGTGTGAACTCTAGCGGTTGAGGCAGCGACCGCGCCGCGCGATAGCGTGAGAGTCCAGTGCGCTGGCTGTCCTCCGATCAACCGGTGTCGCTGGCAGATGACGCGGTGATCCTCGGTGACAACGCGCCGGTGCTCGCGCATCTGCCCGATCAGACGTTTGATCTGGTCTACGTCGATCCTCCCTTCAACACCGGTCGTGCCCAGGCGCGATCGACCGTGAGCTCCGTGGCGGATCCTGCCGCCCAGCGAGTCGGGTTCGGGGGGCGGCGGTACCGGTCGTCGCTGCTGGCCCGGCTGCGCTACGAGGATCGCTTCGACGATTACCTTGGCTTCCTGGAGCCCCGCCTGGTCCGCGCCCGGGACCTGCTGGCGCCGCACGGGACGCTGTACTTCCACATCGACTATCGCGAGTCCCATTACTGCAAGCTGCTGCTCGACGAGGTGTTCGGGCGCGAGGCGTTCCTCAACGAGATCATCTGGGCCTACGACTACGGCGCCAAGTCGCGTCGTCGCTGGCCGGCCAAGCACGACACGATCCTCGCCTACGTCCGCACGCCGGGGGGACACCACTTCGATGCCGACGCCGTGGAGCGCGAGCCCTATATGGCGCCGGGATTGGTAGGGGCGGAGAAGGCGGCGCGGGGCAAGCGTCCCACCGACGTCTGGTTTCACACGATCGTGCCGACCAACGGGACCGAGAAGACCGGCTATCCCACCCAGAAGCCGGCGGGCGTGCTGCGTCGTCTGGTCGCGGCGTCGTCGCGCCCGGGCGGGTGGTGCCTGGATCCGTTCGCCGGATCGGGCACCCTGGGAGCGGTGTGCCGGGAGCTCGGCCGCCGCTTCGTGCTGGTCGATTCCAATCCGACCGCGATCGAGGTCATGCGCCGCCGCCTGGATCCGGCTGCGCCGGCGGCGGATCGCGCACGAGCGGCACGAATCTGACCGGGTCGCAGCGCTCGCGGTAAAAGCCGCGGCCGGTGCGCCGCACCCGGGTCAGGAACTGGCGGCTGGTGCCGACTGGCGCGACCAGCCGTCCCCCCGGGGCCAGCTGGTCCTCGAGCGCCTCCGGAAGCTGGCGCCCGGTGGCGGCGGCGACGTTGATCGCGTCGAAGGGGGCCCGCTCCGGCACCCCCCGCCAGCCGTCCCCGACCATGCAGATCACGTTGGCGTACCCGAGCTCGGAGAGGGTGCGGCGGGCGGCGTCGCTGAGCTCGGGGTGGCGCTCGATCGTCCACACCTCGGCGGCCAGGAGGCTCAGCAGGGCGGCGTGGTATCCGGAGCCGGTACCGACGTCGAGCACCCGGTCGCCGGGATCGAGCTCGAGCAGCTCCAGCATCCGGGCGACCACGATCGGCTGCGAGATCGTCTGCTCGCAATCGATCGGCAGCGCCACGTTCTCGTAGGCGCGGCTGCGCTCCTGGAGGGGCACGAACCGCTCCCGGGGCACCGCGGCGACGGCGCTCAGGACGCGTTCGTCGCGCACCGCCCCCGCCAGGCGGCGGGCCAATCCGACTGCCTGGTCCACTCCGGCCATTGTCCCCGGTTCTCGGCTCGGCGTACGCGCCCACCTGCGAGAATCGGAGTCGATGCTGGCGAGCACCAAGATCCAGCGTTTGCTGGTGCTGCTCCTGATCGGATTGGTCGCGGCGATCGGCTTCGTCGTCGTGGAGAACCGAGGCGCCGCCGATGCCGGCTCGGGCCGCTCCGCGGCGGCCGTGGGCGGGGCGAACTCGCCGTTTGACGGACCGACCATGCCGCCGAACCTGCGGGCGGCGGACTTCACGCTGCGTGACCAGAACGGCCGGGAGGTCAGGCTGTCGGCAGATCGCGGCAAGGTCGTGGTGCTGACCTTCATTCATTCGCTGTGCCGGGATCAGTGCCCGTTCATGGTCGAGCAGATCAAGGGCGCGCTCAACGATTTGCCGGATTCAGGGGCGAACGTCCCGGCGATCGGCGTCAGCGTCGAGCCGGGGCAAGACACGGTCGCCAATCGCAGGGCGTTCCTGGCCCGGCATCAGATGACGGGGCGGCTGGCGTTCGTCAACGGCCCGTTGCCGGCAATGCGACGCGTCTGGCACGACTACGCGATCCAGCCGGTGACCCCCAAGGTCGACCACTCCACGTTCGTCCTGTTGATCGACAAGCGTGGCTATGAGCGGGTGGGATTCCCCGCGGACGAGCTGACTCCGGAGGATCTGGCCCACGACATCCGGGTGCTGGAGCGCGAGCGGGCTTAGGCCGCGTGCCGTCCGGCCCGCGCGCTCGGGCGTCGGCAAACGTCCATCCCCGATCGGGTCCGATCCGCCGGCGGTCGTTTGCGTCCCCAGCTTCGGCAAACGTCCATCGGAGGTCCGCCTTGATCTTCCGGCGGACGTTTGCGTCGGCGCGATCGCGTCGCGTCATCTGGCGGGCTCGCGCCTCAGCGGTCGTTTGATCGCCACCCCGCCGCGCGATCCGCCATCGGCCCCAGCCGCTCCCGGATCTGCTCGTCGGTCAGACCGGGGACCGCGAAGCTGGCCCGCCCGCGCCCGGTCCGGATGTGCAGCTCCGGGTCCCGGCGCCGGCCGCGCCGCCGTCCCCGCCGGGCGGGCGGGAGTTCGATGGCGACGATCTCACGGGCGCGCAGGCGACCGAGGGCGGCCCCCGTGGACCGGGTGAGGAAGTCGATCCCAGCCGCCGAGAAGCGCAGCTCGAGGTCGTCCTCGCCGCGCCGGATCGCCGCGATCCCTTCGAGGTGCACGGCGGCCAGGCTCACGGCATCGGACGTCGCAGGGGCCGCTGGCGCTGCCTGCGCCGGGGCCGATTCCGCCGGCGCTGCGGGGCCGGCGCTGCGTGGGCCGGGTCCGCCGGCGCTGCGTGGGCCGGGTCCGCCGGCGCTGCGTGGGCCGGGTCCGCCGGCGCTGCGTGGGCCGGGTCCGCCGGCGCTGCGTGGGCCGGGTCCGCCGGCGCTGCGTGGGCCGGGTCCGGCCGGGCCGGAGCCGGGTTCGCCGCCGGCGGGATCTCGTAGACGGGTGCGGCGACCAGCTCGTGCGCACGGAGCACGGCCGGGTGCGAGACCGCCTCGGAGAGGTCGATCCTCAGCTCGGCGGTCGCCGCCTCGGCCAGGCAGCGACGCCACAACGGGCCGCCAGCCCGGCCCACCGCAGCGGTGACCAGCTCGGCGAGCTCGTCCGCGTCCAGCGTCACCACCGTGGACGCGGCGGCCTGACGAGCGAACGCCGCGTGGAGGCGCGCAATCAGCGCCTCACGCCCGCCCCGCGCGATTCGCTCCGCCGTCCGCTCGCCGGCCGCGCTCACCCAGCGGCTTCCAGGAGCTTCGCGACGCGCGCCAGGAATCGCGCGGCCAGGGCTCCGAACAGGATCCGGTGGTCGCAGGTCAGGGTGAGGGCGAGCCGGTGGCCGGGCACCACCGCCCCATCGCGCACAACCGGAACGGGACGGATGGCGCCCGCGGTGAGCGCGGCCGCCTGCGGCGGCACGACCAGAGCGGCGCCGCGATCGATCCCGAATTCGCCCAGGTCGGAGACCGTGAACGTGGCGCCGGCCTGTTCGGGCGCAGTCAGCTCACCGGCGCGGGCTCGGCGTCGCAGATGCGCGAGTTCCTCATCCAGCCGGGCCGGCGACTTGGTATCGGCATCGAGGATGGTGGCCGCGGTCTGGGCGTCGTCGGTCTCCAGCACGACCGCGATGTTGACGCGGGAGTGGCCCTCGTAACGCCCGTCGCGGTAGGCGCTGTTGGCGACCGGGAACTCTCGCAGGGCAGCGGCGCACGCGCTCACCAGCACTCCGGTGGTGGTAAACCCCTGGCGCTCGGTCAGCTCCAGAAGCGCTCCGGCATCGACGTCGACGGCGAGCTCCAGGTCGGGCACGGTGGCTCGCGTCTCTGCGCTGCGCCGCGCGATGGCCCGCTGCGCGCGGCTGGGCTCGGTCGCCGACACCTCCCCCTTCAGGGGTGTCTCAGCGACGGCCGGCGCGGTGGACGGAAGCTCCACGGTGCAACCGAAAATAGCGCCGCCGCCGCATCACGGCAGCGACCCGTCAGCGCCCTCCCAGAGTGCGAGGAACTCCTCGGCCTGGAGCCCGGCGAGGTCCTCGCGAAGTTGCTTGAGCAGCTTCGCCGCCTGTTTGGGCGCCACCTCCCAGTAGAGCAGCAGCTCGCCATCATCGATGGCGACGACCTCGATCCGGTCCCGGCGCCGGCTGTCGGCCAGGAAGGCGGGCTGAAGTCCCCCGCGCGAGACCGTCAGGTGAAACACGCGGTTGGCCTTCATGCGTCCGCTGTCCTCCTTACCGGGGCCGCTCAGGCCACCGGTCCGCCGATTGCTCGCAACGCTGCGGTGGCCGCCATGAGGCCACCGTCTCCGGCGAACACCTCGGCGCCGACCTGGATCGCCGGCAACGCGGTGACGCCCGCCCCCCGCGCTCGCTCGCCGGCGGCGTGCAGCGAGGTCGCCACCGAGCGCAGCCCCACGCCCTTGAGCACCGCGGTGGGGTGCATCTCGCAGGCGGCGGCGGCAATCAGCACGGTGCTCTCGTCGCCGAGATCGCGTCCGCCCGCGAACGCCTGGCGGAAGGCGGCGAGCGAGAACGCGACGGCGCGTCCGCCGCCCTTGGCGAAGGTCGCCGCCAGCATCGCGAGGCGGGTGTCAGGGGGCCACCGAGCCGGCAGCCGCAGCGACTGCAGCCCGTGCGCGGCGACGGTCAGCGCCAGCGTCTCGGGCACCGGCGGCGGCACGATGCCGAGCTGGGCGGCGTGGATCGGCTCCCATTCGGGAACTTGGTCGACTGTCCCGAGCTCGGCCATGATCGCTTCGGCCATCAGGTAGGAGGCCGGGTCGCCCAGGTCGTAGTAGAAGACCGGCTGCGCGGGTGGCTGCGATCCCACGGGACTAGCCGTGGATGAGCCAGCCGTCCGCGGCGCGGGCGGCCTCCATGACGGCCTCGGCCATCGTGGGATGGCCATGGATGAGGCGGGCGATCTCCGGGTAGCCGCCCTCGAGCGCCCGGGCGTTGACCAGCTCCTGGATCAGCTCGGTCGCCTTGGCGCCGACGATGTGCCCGCCGAGCAACTCGCCGTAGCGCTTCTCGCCCACGACCTTGACCAGCCCGCTGCGGTCGCCGTAGACGGTGCCGGCGCCGACGGCGCCGTACGGGACCTTGCCGATCACCACGTCGTAGCCCTGCTCGCGCGCCTGAGCCTCGGTGAGGCCGAAGCTGGCGACGTTGGGCGTGCAGAAGGTGGCCCGCGGAATGTCGATGTACTCGATTGGGTGGGTGGGCTGGCCGGCGGCGTCCTCGACCGCGATGACGCCCTCGTCGGAGGCCTTGTGGGCCAGGGCCGGTCCGGCGACCAGGTCGCCGATCGCGTAGACGCCCTCCACGCTGGTCCGCATCGCCCCGTCGACGGCGACCAATCCGTTCTCGTCCAGCTTCACCCCGGCGGCATCGAGACCCAGCGCTTCGATGTCAGGTCCGCGCCCGGCGGCGATCACGAGCCAGTCGACCTCGCCGGAGCGCTCGCCGTAGCTGAACTTGACGCCGCCGTCGGCAGCCGCGATGTCCGTGACCAGCGTACCGGTGTGGATCGTCATTCCCTGGCGCCGCAGACCGCGCTCCGCGACCTTTGAGATGTCGGCGTCCTCGGTGGGCAGGACCCGATCCAGAGCCTCGAACAGGAGCACCTGGACACCAAGGCGGGCGTACGCCGAGGCGATCTCCGATCCCGACGCGCCGGCTCCGACGACCGCCATCGACTCGGGCAGCTCCTCGAACGCCCACGCCTCCTCGGTCCCGATCACCCGACCGCCGAACTGAGCGCCCGGAATCGGACGCTTGACCGATCCGGTGGCGAGCACGATCGTCTTGGCGGCGATCTGCGCTTCGCCGACGGCGACCGTGCCCGGCCCGGCCAGCGATGCTTCGCCTTCGATCACGTCGATCCGGTTCTTCTGCAACAGGCCGGCGACCCCGCCGGTGAGCGTGGAGATCACGTTCTCGCGGCGGGTGGAGACGCCCGCGTAGTCGACCTCGGGCGCCCCCACCTTGATCCCGAAGTCACCCGCCTCGCGGATCTCGCCGAGCACATCGGCGACGCGGAGTACCGCCTTGGCGGGGATGCAGGCGTAGTTCAGGCACCGCCCGCCGACGCGGTCGTTCTCGACCACCGCGGTCTTGAACCCGAGCTGGGCGGCACGGATCGCAGCCACGTATCCGCCGGGACCGGAGCCGACGACGATGCAGTCATAGGTGGAGTCGGGCATTGCACCTGAGGCTATCCGTTCGCTGACGCTGCGAGGCGTCAGCTTCCCGGCGAGCGCGGCATCTGGATCCGGCTGAGCACGCGCACCAGCTTGAAGAAGAGGTAGCCGGCGACCACGATCACCACCAGCGCCACCACCAATCCCAGCACGTTGCTGGCCTCGATCAACAGCAGGGCGAACACGGTGACGATGATCGCCAGCAGGGCCATGAAGCCGAGCACCGCGCCGTACCACAGTCGCCACAGCCCGACGGCGCACGCGAACATGAGCGCCGAAAAGACCGCGATCCCGGCGGCCGCCGGGTGCTTGCCGCCGATCTTGTCGCCGGCCAGGTAAGCCACCAGGTTGGCGAGCCCGAGCACCGCCGCGACCGCGGTTGAGATCTGGATCACCCTGGGGTGCTCGCCGGGCGCGATCGGGGTCAGGTTGGCCCGGGCCTCAGCGTCGCGACGTTGCGAGCGGCTGAGCTCCTCCCCGGTGGGGGCAAACCACTGCGGCGAGCGCCGCGGGGCGGGCCGGCTCTGCCGGGGCGCCGGACCGGGCGGGAGCGGCGCTGTCTGCGCAGCCGCCGAACTCCGCGGGGGCCCCGGACCGAGGGGGGGCGCCGGACTCTGTGTGGCCGCCGGCCTCTGCGCGGCCGCCGGACTCTGTGTGGCCGGCGGACTCTGTGTAGCCGCCGGCGTCTGCGCGGCCGCCGGCGTCTGCGCGGCCGCCGGCCGGTCCCGCCGCCCGCGCTTGCGGCTACGCTGCGCCAACGCTCGCCTGCTCGCTGTCCAGTGCGGCCCGCAGCGCTCGCGCCGCCGGCTCGGGATCGCCGGCTTCGGTCAGAGCGCGGACGACGGCGATCCTCCGCGCCCCGGCGGCTCGGACGGCGGCCACGTTCTCGCCGTCGATCCCGCCGATCGCAAAGAACGGGGTGGTGACGTGCGCCGCCGCGTAGCGCACCAGTGCCAAGCCGACCGCCGGGCGCCCCGGCTTGGTCGGGGTGACGTACACCGGGCCGACCCCGATGTAGTCCACCTCGCGCTCCGCGGCCGCGGCCTCGATCTGGTCCCGGCTGTGGGTCGAGAGCCCGACGAGCCGATCGGGGCCGACGAGCCGTCGGGCTTCCCCGATCGGGACATCCTCCTGGCCGACGTGGACCCCGTCGGCGCCGGCCGCCACGACCAGGTCGGGCCGGTCGTTGAGGATCAGCGGGACGCCCGCCGCGGCGCACAGCGCGCTATAGCGCCGCCCGGCGTCGACGATCGTCGCATCGTCGGGCGGGCGGGTCAGCTTGATCCGCAACTGGACGATGTCGACCCCGCCGGCCAGCGCTCGGGCGAGGAAAGCGTCGGAGCGCTCGTCACAGACGAGGTACAGCCGGGCTCGCCCCAGCGCATCGCGAATCGCGGACACTGTCTGAGTCTGGCAGGCGCCAGGCGCCCACCGTCAGGCGCACTACCATAGATAACTACGGGAGCCCCACCGTTGGGCTGAGAGGGCGGACCTCGATCCGCCGACCGTCAACACCTGAACCGGGTAATGCCGGCGCAGGGAGGTTCGTTGTCCAAGCAGAGATCAGCACCAGCAGATGCCGTGATCATCGGCGCCGGCGTGATCGGCCTCTCGATCGCGTGGCGGGCGGCCGCTCGGGGACTGCGGGTGGTGGTGCTCGAGCGCGACCGACCCGGGACCGGGACCTCTCACTACGCCGCCGGGATGCTCGCGCCGATCGCCGAGGTGACGCCGGGCGAGGAGGCGCTGCTGGAGCTCGGTCTGCGCAGCGCGCGGAGCTACCCACGCTTCGTGGCCGACCTGGCGCGCGGCTCGGGCATGGATGTCGGCTACACCCGGTGCGGGACGATGCTGGTGGCCCGCGATGCCGACGAGGCCGAGGCGCTGGAGCGCGAGCTGACGCTGCGCCGGGCGTTTGGCCTGCAAGTGGCGCGCCTGCGCCCCAGCGAAGCGCGCCGGCGCGAGCCCTCTCTGGCGCCAGCGCTGCGGCTCGCTCTCGAGGTGCCCGACGATCACGCGGTCGATCCCCGCAAGCTGGTTCCGGCGCTGGCGGCCGCGCTCCGGGCCGCCGGCGGAGAGATCCGCGAGCGGTGCCCGGTCCGCGGACTCGAGCTCGTCGGAGGATCGGTTCACGGCGTGATCCTGGACGACGGCAGCTGCCTGCGCAGCGACCGGGTGGTGGTCGCCGCCGGCGTCTGGTCCAGCCAACTCGAGGGTATTCCCGAGGCGGCCCGAGTGCCCGTGAGGCCGGTCAAGGGCCAGATCATGCGGCTGCACGATCCCGCCGGCCCCGACCTGCTGCACCGTGTCATCCGGATGGGTCCCTCGTACATCACACCGCGCGGGGACGGCCGCTACGTGATTGGAGCCACCTCGGAGGAGCGCGGCTTCGACACGACGGTGACCGCCGGGGCGGCGTTCGAGCTGCTGCGCGACGCCGGCGAGCTGGTGCCCGGTGTGTCGGAGCTGGTGCTCGACGAGTTCGCCGCCGGGCTGCGACCCGGCACGCCCGACAATCTGCCGGCCATCGGGGCGGGTGGGACCGGATCAGTGGACGGCCTGATCTGGGCCACCGGACACCGCCGCGGGGGCATCCTGCTGGCCCCGATCACCGCCGAGCTGGTGGCCGGCATGCTCGCCGGAGTGCCGGCTCCCGCATACGGCAGGGCGTTCACCCCAGGCCGGTTCGCCGCCTCCGACCGCGCCGCCGCGTCCGCGGTGGCAAGCCCGGCGTGAACGTGACCGTCAACGGCGAGCGTCGGCGCCTGCCGGCG
Source organism: uncultured Actinomycetota bacterium (assembly GCA_963787595.1). Taxonomy (GTDB): domain Bacteria; phylum Actinomycetota; class Thermoleophilia; order Solirubrobacterales; family Solirubrobacteraceae; genus Palsa-465. The sequence goes on along the minus strand of CAWBDE010000005.1, from coordinate 256,632 downwards.
GGCGCTACCGTCGCCAGTGTGATCGATCTGCTCGATGTCGCTCCCGGCGGCCGTGGCGTCGCGGTGGCGCTGGACGGCGAGGTGGTGCGGCGATCGTGCTGGACCGACACCGAGCTGCAAGAGGGCTCGCTGGTCGAGGTCGTCGCCGCCATTCAGGGGGGATGACACCGGTGTCCGATCCATTCGTCATCGCCGGCCGCCGGCTGCGGAGTCGACTGATCCTCGGCACCGGCGGGTTCGCCAACCACGAGCTGCTGGCTGCGGCCTGCCGTGAGGCCGAGGCCGACCTGTGCACGGTCGCGCTGCGACGGCTCGATCCCGCCGCCCGCGGCTCGATCCTCGATGTCCTCGACGAGGCCGGGATCCAGGTGCTGCCCAACACGGCCGGCTGTTTCACCGCCCGTGATGCCGTCACCACCGCCCAACTGGCGCGCGAGGCATTTGCGACCGACTGGATCAAGCTGGAGGTGATCGGCGATGACCGGACGCTGCTGCCCGACGCCGTCGAGTTGGTGACCGCCGCCGAGGAACTGGTCGACGATGGATTCACGGTCCTGCCCTACACCACCGACGATCCGGTGCTGGCCCGCCGCCTCCAGGACGTCGGCTGCGCCGCGGTGATGCCGCTCGGGTCCCCGATCGGCAGCGGCATGGGGATCTGCAACCCCTACAACCTGTCGATCATCGTCGAGCACGCAACCGTGCCGGTGATCCTCGACGCCGGGGTCGGCACCGCCTCGGACGCGGCTAACGCGATGGAGCTGGGCTGCGACGCCGTCCTATGCGCCAGCGCGATCTCGCGGGCGCACGACCCGGTCGCGATGGCGCGGGCGGTGCGGCTCGGAGTGGAGGCGGGACGGCTGGCCCGCGGCGCCGGCCGGATCCCGCGCCGCCGGTACGCGCGGGCGTCGACGCCGGAGGAGGGGATGCCTGCCTTCGACGTCTCGGGCGCCGCGCCGTGACCGTCGACGAGCTCATCGACGGCTGGCAGCAGGCATGGTCAGGCAAGGACGCGAACGCGTTCGCCGAGGTATGCGCATCGGGCATCCAGTACGAGGACCCGCTCACCGGGGGGCCGCTGAATGGGATCGCGGCGCTGTCGGGGCACGCCAACCGGCTGTGGGCCGGATTTCCCGACGCGCGTCTGGAGCGGACGGGCGAGCGATTGGACGACGGTCGCTTCGTCGCTGCCCCGTGCAAGGTGCTGGGCACACATCGCGCGGCGCTGGAGGGGCTGCCTGCGACCAACCGCTTCGTCGTCGTGCACTGCGTGTTCTATTGCGAGCTCCAGCACGAGCTGCTCCTGCGGGTGCGGGGGTTCTTCGACGTCTACGACGCGGCCACCCAGCTGGGGGTCCTGCCCGGCCGCGGGACGCTGGGGGAGAAGGCGCTGCTCATGTTGCGCGGCTTCGGATTACGCGCCGCCCGCAACTGACGGCGCCACGCACCCGCTCACGGGTGGTGGCTGCGCGCGGTTGCGCACGCCACCGCCAGGGCGTCGCGCGCCGTCGGCGGCAGTCGTCGTCGCAGCCGCCGACACGAGCCCGAGAAGGTGAGGTTGGCCACCGTGGCAAAGCCGCTCTCGTCGGCGCGCAGTGCCAGCAGCAGATGCGCTACGCGGTCTGCGTCGGGCAGGTCGTCGCCGGTCACGCGAACGCAATAGCACTGCACTCTGCGCCCACCTGAGCGCACCAGCAGAGCTCCGGCGGGAGCGAGCAGCCAGACCCCGAACCGGCCGCGCTCCAGCGCCATCCCGTAGTGGTCCAGCAGATCGCGCGCCGCATGGTCGACCAGGTCCCCGAGCAGCCCCAGCGCGCGCCGGTGCGCCGCCGGATCCGGACCCCGGCCGGAATGGTGTGGCGGTCGGAGCACTCCGGCTCCGCGTGCGGCGTAGAGCGCCGGGATCACCCACGCGAACACGAGCGCCACCAGCGAGGCCGGGATCATCACCGGATCCAGTACCGCGAGCGCGACCGCGGTGATCAGGAACGGGACTTGGTGGGCGACGGCGCTGGCCGTCCACACGCGATCGGCCCGGCGCAGGGCGCGCTCGTCGACGCGTGGGCGCCAGCGGACCCCGGCGAGCTCTGGCAGCTGGTTGTCGCGCGCCGTCGGGTCACAGTCGGCCGGGACAGGGCCGTGATCAGCGTCCGCCCATTCCGCCGCGGCGCCGCGATGGGCCGGCGCCCACCCCACCTCGGCACCGCGATGGGCCGGCGCCCACCCCACCTCGGCACGGCCAGCGTCCATCAACCGCCGGCGATCGGCCGACGCAGAATCACCAGGTCGGCATCGAGCGGGAGCTCGCGCACCGCGGTGGCCGACAGGTCGGGTCCGCTGGCCACGGCGAGGAAACCGTGCTCCAGCTCCGCCTGCAGGGCCGCCGAGGCCGCTTCAGTGGCGGCGGGATCCTCCCGGCTCCACTGCGCCACCACGGTGTGCCCGGTCTGATCCAAACGAACGAGTCGCGACATGCGAGCCTCCCCGGGGAAGTGGTCCCCCCGATCATACGGCTGCGGACGGCTCGGCCTCGCCGGTCCGCAGCGCCACGGTGACGGCGACCGGAGCATGGTCTGAGAGCCGGCCCCGATCCAGCACCTCCGGCTCTCCGGCCGGGCGCACGCCGCCGGCGATGAAGATGTGATCGACGTCGTGTCCCGCGATGGCGGCTAGTTCCGGCCACTGCGGCTCGCGAAGGTTGAAGTCCCCGCCGAGGACGACCGGCCCGTCACCAGACCAGCTTCGCGCCGCAGCGGCCGCGCGCCGGCCGTCGCGAATCGCCGCCGATCGGTCGTGGGCGGTGGCGTGCAGGTTCACCACCCAGACACCGCAGCCCAGCTGGACCCCATGAACCCAGCGCCGCTCGGGTAGCCGACACAGCCGCTGGGCGCGGTCGCGGACGATTCGGTCTCGCCGAGCGATGATCGCGTTGGCGCCCCCGCCGCCGGACCTCATCACCTCCGGCCACCGCCGGGCGAGCCCGCGGCGCAGCCCGATCAGCGCGTTGCGTGAGGTGAGCACCGTCCGCTGCTCGGCGCCAAACCGGGTGGCGAGGATCGCCGGCCACCACGGCGGGACCTCCTGGAGCAGCGCCACGTCCCAGGACCAGTGCTGCAGCGTCGAGCTGAATTCGCCGAGCAGATCACGGTGCGATGGCGGCACTGATCGGCCGTGCATCAGGTTCCACGTCAGCACCCGCAAGTGCACAGGGGCCAACGTACACTGCGGGCCGTGCCTCGCCACTTCCTCACCGGCGCCGAGCTCAGCGCCGCTGCGCTGGGGCGTCTGCTGGATCGCGCCGCGGACCTGAAGGCCGCGCCGCTGAGCTCCGATGCGCTGCGGCGCCGCGCGGTGGCGCTGATCTTCCAGGCTCCGTCCACCCGCACCCGGACCTCGTTCGAGACCGGCGTCGCGGAGCTCGGTGGCCACCCGATGGTGCTGCGCGCCGGGGAGCTTCAGCTCAGCCGCGGCGAGTCGATCCGCGACACCGCGTACGTGCTGTCCCGGCACGTGGTCGCGGTCGGGATCCGCACCGGTCCCGACGAGGAGGCGACCACGCTCGCGCAGCACTCCGACGTTCCGGTGATCAACATGCTCACCGCCGGCCACCATCCCTGTCAGGCGCTCGCCGATCTGTTCACGCTGCGCGAGGCCTTCGGCTCGCTGGCCGGCCTGACCGTCGCCTACGTCGGCGACGGCAACAACGTCGCCCGCTCTCTGGCCATCCTCGGCCGGACCGCCGGCGTGCGGGTCCGGGTCGCCGCGCCCGACGGCTACCAACTGGAGTCGTTGCCGGATGTGGTCCTGACCGATGATCCGCGGGAGGCAGCGGCCGGGGCCGACGCCGTCTACACGGATGTGTGGGTGAGCATGAGCGACGATCCGGCGTCCGCCGAGCCGCGCCGCCGGGCGCTGGCTCCCTACCGGATCGACGACGACTTGCTGGACGCGGCGGGGCCGCACGCAATCGCGCTGCACTGCCTGCCCGCCCATCCGGGAGACGAGATCACCGCCTCGGTGCTGTACGGCGAGCGTCAGCGCATCTGGGATCAGGCCGAGAACCGCCGGCACGTGCAAAAGGCGTTGCTGGAGATGTTGGTCGACTGAACCCGAGATATTCGCAAAATGCGGACTTCTCGGAAACGAACCAGCTTTTAGGTAGGCTGCCCCGAGCGCCAATCATCCAGGAGCAGGAGCCTCACCATGCCCCCCGCCAAACGCTCGTCCACGACGAGGTCGAGTTCATCATCTTCGCCGCGATCCTCCGGTAAGCCGGAGAGCTCCGGCTCGCGCAGCGGGACCAAAGCGGCCGCCACCGGGACCCGCCAGGCGAGCCGTCGGACTACGACCCAGGCCAAGTCGGGCGCGACGAAGACCCGCGATACCGCCAAGTCGGGCGCGGCCAAGACCGGGCGCGCCGCCCAGCCCACAGCCGCGGCCGCCACCTCCACCGCCAAGACCTCGGGCTCCGCCGCCTCACAGACCGCTCGATCCGCCCGCTCGGGCGCCAAGGGCACCGGCCGGACGGCCGCCCGGGGCGCCCGCGGTAGCTCCGAGGGGGTCCTCTCGGCTCTCGAGCAGCTGGCCCAGGGCGCGATCAAGCCCCAAGAGCTGGTGACGCTGACCCGGGAGCGGATCCAGGAGACGCTGGACGACGCCGCCTCGCGCGGCCGCGTCACCCGCAAGGATGCGAACGAGCTCGCCGCCGAGCTGATCAGTCGCGGGCGGACCCAGAGCGACGATCTGCTGCGCGAGTTCCAGCTGCTCGTCGGCCGGGGGCGCAATCAGGTCGGGTCGACCACCAAGCGGGCCGCCGGCGCGCAGCCCGTCGACCGCATCGTCCGCGGCGCCGACAGGGTGCGGCGCACGCTCGGTGTCGGGTCGTTTCCGATCCTCGGCTACGACGACCTCACGGCTGCCCAGATCCGCCTCCGGGTCAAGGATCTCAGCCGGTCCGAGCAGCGCAAGGTGCTCAACTACGAGCGCAAGCACGCCGATCGCAAGACGGTCGTGGGCGCGCTCGAGAAGGCCCTGGCCTGATCTGATGGCCGCGTCCGCACGTACGCACGGGGACGGCCACTAGCCCGCCGCAGACCCGGCACGATCGTGGTCGTGCTAGTCCTTGAAGCACGATGTCCACCGCTCCGCCCGGTCAGACGCGCCCCCAGCGCGGGGACGAGCTCACGCTGACGATCGATGCGCTCGCGTTCGGCGGGGCCGGCGTCGCACGGACCGACGGCTACGTCGTTTTCGTCGCCGGCGCGGTCCCCGGCGATCGAGTCAGGGCGGTGATCGGCAAGCGCAAGCGCGCCTACGCCGAGGCGCGCACGATCGAGATCCTGGAGCCCGGTCCCGACCGCATCGCTCCCGTGGCCGACCATCCCGGCGCCCCCTGGCAGGTGATCGCCTACCAGCGCCAGCTGGAGGTCAAGCAGGGTCAGGTGCACGACGCGCTGCGGCGGATCGGCAAGCTGACCGGGTTCGTGATGGAGCCGATCGTGCCCGCGGTGGACCAGTGGCGATATCGCAACAAGCTGGAGTACTCGTTCGGGACCGATCCGTCGGGTGGATTGAGATGCGGCTTTCACGCGCCGGGGCGCTGGGATGAGATCGTGGCCATCGCGGACTGCCGGCTGGCCTCAGCGCGCGCCAATCGGGCGCGCGAGCAGATCGTCGCGTGGTGCCGAAGCCACGGCCTGACCGCGCATGATCGCCACTCCGGCGAGGGACTGCTGCGCAATCTGGTGGTGCGCGAGGGCCGGCGCACCGGCGCGCTCCAGGTGCGGCTGGTCACCGCCGGCGCCGGGATCGATCGCGAGTCGCTGGTCGGCGCCGCCGGGGGGCTGGACGGACTGCTGTGGACGCGTTCGCAGAGCTCGGCCGAGACGACCCAGGGCGGTGAGACCGAGCTCCTGGCCGGCTCAGACCGGTTTCTCGAGAGCCTGGGCGGGATGCAGTTTGAGATCTCGGCGCAGGCGTTCTTCCAGACCAACACCGAGATGGCCGAGCGGCTGTATCAGCTGGCCATCGAGTACGCGGCTCCGGTCGGCTTCGAGCGCGTCTACGACCTGTACTGCGGGATCGGCACGATCGGCCTGCTGCTCTCGCCCCGGGTGGCCGAGGTATGGGGGCTGGAGCTGCTCCCGGAGGCGATCTCCGACGCTATCGCCAACGCCCGCATCAACGAGGTCGACAACGCCAACTTCTTCGCGGGCGACGTTCGTCTCGCCCTGCGCGAGCTCGTCGACCGGGCCGGCCGCCCCGATGTGCTCGTGGTCGATCCGCCGCGGGCCGGGCTTTCGCAGAAGGTGGTACGCCGGATCGTCGAGGCGTCTCCGGCGCGGATCGTTTACGTCTCCTGCAATCCCACCACGCTGGCCCCCAACGCAGCCCAGCTGGTGGAGGCGGGCTACCGGCTGGTGCGGGTACGGCCGGTCGACATGTTCCCGCAGACGCCGCACATCGAGTGCATCGCCGAGTTGGTGCGCGGCGGCTGAGGCCCCTGGGTCCCCGCTCTGGCCGCGGCGGTCGAGGCGCCAGGCGGACTCTCCGAGATGCGCAAACGGCCCGGCACGGATCTCGACACCCGCGCCGGCGGCCTCCGGCGATGCGGCCGGCCGCCGCCCCCGGCGCCGCGTCCCGCTCATGGTTCCAGCGCGACAGCGGCCGCCGCCAGCTCGCATCCCGCACGCTAGGGTGACCAGGCAGATGCACGCTGCGACGATCAAAGACGGGGAGCTGCTCATCCAGGAGCACCCGGACCCCGCCCCCGGCTCCGGCGAGGTGCTGGTGCGGGTCCGCGCCGCCGGTCTGAACGGCGCCGACATGATGCAGCTGCGCGGCGGCTACCCGGCGCCCCCCGGCTCTCCCCAGGACATCCCAGGGATGGAGCTGGCCGGCGAGGTCGCCGCCGTCGGGCCGGGAGTCCTTCGCTTCTCAGTCGGCGACCGAGTGATGGGGATCGTCGGCGGCGGCGCCCAGGCCGAGCTGGCGACGGCGAACGAGCGCATCCTGATGCCCGTCCCCGACAACCTCACCTGGGAGCAGGCCGGCGGCGTCCCCGAGGTGTTCACCACCGCTTACGACGCGGTCTTCACCCAGGCGGGGCTCAATGTCGGCGAGCGGCTGCTCGTCCACGGAGCCGCCGGCGGCGTGGGAACGGCGGCGGTGCAGCTCGGGCGGGCCGCGGGCGCCCGCGTCACCGCCACCGTGCGCAATCCCGAGCTCCGCGACAAGGTCGGGGAGCTCGGCGCCACGGTGATCGCGCCCGAGGGCTTTGGCGAGCACGGGCCGTTCGACGTCATCCTCGAGCTCGTCGGGGCGATCAACCTGATCGACAACCTGAACGCCCTGGAGACCGGCGGGCGGATCACCGTGATCGGCACCTCGGCCGGTCAGGAAGGCGAGATCCACCTCGGCCTGCTGATGCGCAAGCGCGGCCGCATCCACGGCTCGACGCTGCGGGCCCGCCCGCTGGAGCAGAAGGCCGACACGGCGCGCGCGATGGAGCGCTCGGTGCTGCCGCTGCTCGCCGCCGGTACAGTGCAGGTGCCAGTGGCCAGGACCTACGATCTGGCGCAGGCGGCCGCCGCCTACGAGCACTTCCAGCGCGGCGGCAAGCTGGGGAAGATCGTCCTGACGATGCAATAGCCGGCGCCGCCGGGACGCCGCTCGAGGGTCGTCGCAGCGACGAGCGCGGCGACTACGTCCGGCTCGCTCCGGGCCGATGCCGGATCAGTACGGCGGGAGGTCCGCCCACCACTGCCCGAGCACCCGGAACGCCGCCCAGAAGGATCGCTTGGCAGCTTCCTCGTCGAGCGACTCGTCGATGTTGGGCACGAACAGCGCCTCGATCGACGGCGTGAACCGCTGCAGCTCACCCGGCGACGGCGCCAGCTCCCGGGCCAGCGGCACCTTCAGCTCGTTGATGACGGCGAGCGCGTCCTCGCCCATCACCACCACGATCTTCGGTGCGACGATGGCCAGCTCCTCCAGCAGGCGCGCCACACAGGCCGGGTCGGCCATGGCGGGGTCGATCACCGGACACTTGACGCACAGCGTGCCGTAGACGGCCAGCGGATCGATCGCCAGGCGCTTGAGCGACTTCATCAGCGCGTTGCCGGTGCGGCCGTAGAAGGCGACCCCCTCCTCCACCTCCGATGGGCGGGCGCAGTACTTGATCATGAAGATGTCGGCCTGCGGGTGGCCCGAGCCGAGCACCGGCATCAGCGCGCCACGGGGACACTGGCCGCATTCGCTCAGCCGCCGGGCGAACGCGTTCAGCTCTCGGATGGCCCGCTCGAGGTACTTCTCGCGGATCTCGTCGTCGGTTGCCGGCACGCCCCTCGGATTGGACGGCCGTCCGGCTTGTCCTTGCGACTGCATCAGGAGTTGCGCCCGGTTGCGCGGCGGACGCGTCGCTCGCGGGAGGCGCGCCGCGCCGCGCCGGGGAGCGCCTTGGTCTGCAGGAACTTGAGTGCCTGGACGTAGAGCAGGCTGGCCGGATTGCGGATGATGTCGGCATCGCGCAGCGACTCCAGGAACTCGTCGGGCCCGTCGAAGTCGTGCATCCGGATGCGGACGGAGCCGAGCCCCTGCGAGACGTGGGCGTCGGAGCCGGCGCCCGCCGGGATGCGGTACTTGGCGGCGAAGCGCACCGCTTCCTCGTTGAACTCCGCGATCGCGATTCGCGGGTTGAAGACCTCGATCGCGTCGACGTCATCGATCACCGCCAGCAGGTGCTCGTAGTCGGGAACGGAGTGCATCCGATCGAATGGATGGGGCACGTAGACGATCCCGCCCTGGCGCTTGATCTCAGCGATCGTCGCCTGCAAGGTGAGCCCGCGGGGGATCTTCTCCTGGATGAACAGTCCGATCACCTCGCCCTGCTCGGCTGTCTTGATCTCCTCGCCGACGATCACCTTCACGCCGTCGGCCTTGTCCCGAGCGTCGAGCGCACCCGAGATCTCGTTGTGATCGGTGACCGCGATCGCGCCGAGCCCGCGCGTACGCGCCTGCGCGAGCAGCACCTCGACCGGGGTGGCGCAGTCAGCAGAGTGGTCGGTGTGCATGTGCAGGTCGACGTCGATCAGCGGCCGCGACTCAAGACGGGATCTCAGCCGAGCATCGGAGCCACCTTCCCGCCGCCGCCCCGCCAGCTGCAGGTAGACGCGCTCGAGCTCCGCGGCCACCCGCGGCCAGCCGAGTGACTCCTGGAGTTGGGGCGATGGCTTCGCGGTGCGCTCCAGCAGCTGCCGGTCGCCGATCAGCCGCGCCAGGTGGGCGGTGAGGGTCTCGGCCTCGCCGGGCTCGAACAGCAGCCCGCGCTCGCCGTCGCCCAGCACCTCCTCGTACACCGGCAGGCGGGTCGCCACCGCCACCGCTCCCGACCCCAGCGCTCGCACGAGCGTTCCGGGAGTCGGTCGCACCCCGTCGGAGGCGAACACCGCCACGTCGGCTGCTGCCAGCAACGCCGCCTCGCTGTGCTCGGAGCCCTCGGCAAAGGTGACCCGTTCGCGCAGCACCTGGCCGAGCGTCGCCGGCGGTGCGGTGGGACGCGGCGACCACACAGTGGCGTGCCATTCGAGCGCTGCCGGGAGTGCCCGTAGCGCCCGCAGGAACGTCCGCAGCGCGGCGCGTTCCTCGGTGGCGACCATCACCAACTCGGGGACCGCGTTGGGCGGGCGCTGTACCGGCGGGTCGACTCCCGGGGTGATCACGGTGTACTCGCCGGGAAAGAAGCGCTGGAGCAGGTTTCGCGTCGCCGCGTAGCTGGCGATGCGGGCATCCATGCGCCCGAACAGCAGTCGCGACAGCGGCCCGGCCAGCTGGGTGGAGAGGATCCGCTCGGTCGGCGAGTGGAAGCTGCCGACGTTCAGCGCCCGTGAATGGCGCAGCGCCGCGCTCGAAGCGCTGGGGGCGAACGGCTCGTGGACATCGACGATGTCCAGCGCCAGCACGGCCAGCGCCTCCTCGATCGTCCGCGCCACATCGACCGGCAGCGACGCCGCCCGCCGGCGTGCCGGGGCGAACGAGAGCACCTCACCGACGCCGAGGACGCGGACCTCGCCCTCGGTCGCCTCCAGCAGCGCCTCTGGCCGCGACCGCAGCATTCGCCGGCTGTCACGGACCAGGCTGTCCGACTGCGAGGGAGCGATGATCAGCACGGCATGGCCGCGGCCGGCGAGCTCATCGGCCACCCGCGCCACGTATCGGTTGACGTCGTTGGTCGCCTCCCAGGCGAACGGAGTGACCTGCGCGATGGCCAGACGCGGCGCCGTGGGCACGGCCACATCTTAGGGTCCGCGACCGCCCGGGCCTGATTGGGGAGGGCGCGCCGGGCCGGCGGTGAGCGCGTCCGGTTCTGAGTGACTGGCGCCGCGCCGGGTAGCAGCCACGACATGACGAAATTCGGCTACACGATGATGTGCGAGCAGGCAGCGCCGGATCAGCTCGTGCGCGACATTCAGGCGGCGGAGGCGGCGGGGTTTCAGTTCTCGGTGATCTCAGACCACTTCCAGCCATGGCTGGAGGAGCAGGGACACTCCGGATATGCGTGGTCGATCCTGGGCGCGGCCGCGCAGGCGACGAGCACGATCGGGCTGATGACTTACGTCACCTGCCCGACGTTGCGCTACCACCCCGCGATCGTCGCCCAGAAGGCGGCGACGATGCAGATCCTCTCGGGCAACCGGTTTCGCCTCGGACTGGGCGCGGGCGAGAACCTCAACGAGCACGTCGTCGGTCAGCGCTGGCCGGCCGTCGGTGTGCGCCACGAGATGCTGTCGGAGGCGGTTGACCTGATCGCCGAGCTGTTTGGCGGGGACGGCCGAGTCAACTACCGCGGCCGGCACTTCGACGTCGAGCAGGCCAAGCTGTGGGATCTCCCCGAGCAACGAGTCCCGATCGGCATCGCCGTCTCCGGCGCCGCGTCGTGTCGGCTCGCCGGTGACAAGGCCGACCTGATGATCGCCGTCGAGCCCAAGCCCGAGCTGGGCGAGATGTTCGACGCCGCCGGCGGGGCCGGCAAGTCCCGGGTGGGACAGATCGCGGTCGCCTACGACCGCGACCGCGACGCCGCCATCAAACGCGCCCACGAGCAGTTTCGCTGGTTCGGGCTCGGTTGGAAGGTCAACGCAGACCTGCCCAATCCGGAGTCATTCGAGGCCGCCACCCAGTTCGTGACACCGGATCAGGTCGCCGCGGCGCTGCCCTGCGGCCCCGACGTCGACGAGCACGTGGAGAAGATCAAGCCGTTCGTGGACGCCGGGTTCACCGAGGTTGCCCTGGTCCAGATCGGCGGCGATCACCAGGATGAGTTCATGGGCTGGGCGCAGCGGGAGCTGCTGCCGGCGCTGAGCTCTCTGTGAAGGCGAGCCGGCGGGCGTACTGCTGGATGAACGCCTCGGTCAGCTCGCGCGCCTGCGCGTCTGGCCGCTGGTTCATCGGTGACTTCATCAGGTAGGAGCTGGGTCCGTCGAGCTGGCCGGCGAGACCGTGATTGAGCGCCAGCTTGCAGCAGCGCACCGCGTCGATGACGATGCCGGCCGAATTGGGCGAGTCCCACACCTCGAGCTTGAGCTCGGCGGTCAGCGGGACGTCGCCGAAAGCCTGCCCCTCGAGACGGATGTGGGCCCACTTGCGGTCGGTCAGCCACGGTACGTAGTCAGATGGACCCACGTGGACGTCCTCTGGAGGCAGCTCGTGGCCCATGATCGAGGTGACGGCGTTGGTCTTGGAGATCTTCTTGGACTCCAGGCGCTCGCGCTCGAGCATGTTGTAGAAGTCCATGTTGCCCCCGACGTTGAGCTGCGAGGTGCGCAGCAGCTTGACCCCGCGGTCGTGAAACAGGCGGGCCAGGGCGCGGTGCACGATCGTGGCGCCGACCTGCGACTTGATGTCGTCGCCGACGATCGGCAGCCCCGCCTTGCGGAAGCGCTTGTCCCAGTAGCCCTCGCGGGCGATGAACACCGGGATGCAGTTCACGAAGCCGCAGCCGGCGTCGAGGATCTGCTCCACGTACCACTTCGTCGCCTCCTCGGAGCCGACCGGGAGATAGGAGACGACGACGTCGGTCCGGGTCTCCTTGAGGATCTCGACGATGTCGGCGGTGGGCCCGGGCGCCTTGGTGATCTTCTCCTTGAGGTACTTGCCGAGGCCGTCGTGGGTCATCCCCCGCATCACCTTCACCCCGAGCTCGGGCACGTCTGACCCAAGCTTGAGGGTGTTGTTCTGGCCGGCGAAGATCGCCTGTGACAGATCCTTGCCGACCTTGTCGGCGTCGATGTCGAACGCCGCCGAGAACTCGATGTCGCGCACGTGGTAGCCGCCGAGATCAACGTGCATCAATCCCGGGACCGCTTGGGTTGGGTCGGCGTCCCGGTAGTACTGGACGCCCTGGACGAACGAGCTCGCGCAGTTGCCGACGCCGATGATCGCGACCCGGACCTTTTCGGACTGATGGCGCGCGGTCCCGTTCGCGGATGCGTTGATGGTGCTCACTGAAAAGTATTTCCCTTCTTCAAGATGAGGCCCGCGCGGTGCAAGATGCGCGGGTGGGGATCAGGTTACCCCCGCTCCAGGGGCTTCGTTACACCGCCGAGAGCTGCTTGCGCACGTGGAGAATCCGCTGCACGACCGTGATTGCACTGAGGCCCGCGAGCACGTAGACCGCGGGCGCCAGCAGCTCGAAATGGCCGATCGACGCCCCCTCGGCGAACACCAGCCCGGCGGACAGGATCACCACCCGCACCGGCCGGGTGGCCAGGCCCACCTTGCAGGCGACGCCCAGAGCCTCGGCCCGTGCCCGGGTGTAGGAGACCATCAGGGACGCCAGCACGGCGACGACCACGGCGGCCACCGCCGGCTGATCGTGGCGGGAGGCGAAGTAGGCGGCCACCGCGGTGAGCACGATCCCCTCCTCCAACCGGTCCAGCGTCGAGTCCAGGAAGGCCCCGAACGGGGTGCCCTTGCCCGACATCCGCGAGTAGCGGCCGTCCAGCGTGTCCATCACCGAGCCGACGATGAACGCGATCCCGGCGAGGAAGAACATCCGGTCGACGATCAGTGCCGCAGCGGTCAAGTTGAGGATGAAGCCGGTCAGCGAGATCGCGTTCGGCGTCAGCCGCGACTCGATCAGCCGCTCGCGCATCACCTCTTGGGTCATCGGCCCGGGACGGGAGGAACGGCGTGGCTTGGGCGGACGGGCCAGCGGGGGGGAGCTCTGCGGAGCCATGCGCCCAGACAGGCTAGTCCTCTTGCCGCCGGCCCCGCGGCTCGGTCCTCGATCCGGCGGCGCCGGCGCTTCAGGCGTTGCTCACCCCAGCCGGCACCGACGGGCGGGCCCGCCCGAACGTCCAGACGTCGGGCCGCGCCCGGGCCAGCAGCTGGTTGGCCAGCAGCGCCGCGGTGGCGGCGGTGAGCGCCCCGAGCACGACGTCGACCAGATAGTGGTTTCCGGTGGCGATCACCACGAAGGTGATGAACAGCGGGTACAGCCGCCAGGCGATCCGGGCGACGCGCCGCCTGACCAGCTTCGACATCGGCCAGCCAACCATGACCGAGAAGCACACGTGCATCGACGGGATCGCCGCGTACAGGTTCAGCAGCGCGCTGCCGGGGCCGTGCTCGGCGGTGACGCCGGTCAACTGCTGGATTGGATCGGTGAACCCCCACTCCGGCATCAGTCGGGGTGGCGCGGTCGGGTAGACCGCATACCCGACCAGCGCGATCATCATCGCGATCATGAACATGTTGCGCACGAAGTAGAAGGAGTCGTTGCGCCGCAGGTAGATGAATGTCAGCGCGCCCACGGTGACCAGGTCATGGGCGTTCAGGTAGGTCCAGTCGGCGATGTCCATCAGCCAGTGCTCGTTCAGCGCCCACGCCTGGATGCTCGGCTCAACGAACACGTGCAGCGTTCGCTCCAGGTTGATCACCTTGGTCGCGTTCCACGAGGCGCGCGCGACGTCGTTTGAGTCGATCAGTCCGCGGACCAGCTGGTAGAGCAGGTAGACCCCGAGGAACAGCGACAGCTGGCGTAGCGCATCCCCCCACCCTCGCGGCAGCACATTTCGCTCGATGTGTCGCATCCGCCGCCGCATGAGACGGATCTCATCCTACCCGCGCGCGTGTCTGCTTCCGGTTAGGTGGGCGCCCCCGCCCGGCTTGCTCGAGACTCAGGTGGGACGGTGGCGCGATCCACTAGGTGCAGCGGGGCGATCGCGCCCCGATGCGACCCAACGCGAACCGGATGACCAGGCGCACCGAGCCGCCGTGGCGGAGGGTCACGCGTGTGTAATCACCGGCGGGCGCGACGCATCCGGCGCCCTGCGCCAGCGCCCAGTACGGAGTCCACCGGACGCGCACCACGGTCTGGCCGGCCGACCGCGCCTGCAGGGAGACCGAATCGGTACCGAGTGCGGTGGCCCTGGCCACCCCGCCGGCCAGCGGGGTGGGATCGGCCACCGCGTAGACCCGCCAATGGGCGGATCGCATCGCCAGCCGGAGATAGGGAAGGCCGCGTGCGATCAGCGCCATCTCGGCTCGCGCCGAATAGTCGAGGGCGACGTCGGGCGTGGCCACGAAGCGGACGGCGTTGCGGGCAAGCCAGTCCTCGTAGCCCGCGGCCGTGAGCCGGCGCTGATAGAAGATGGCGTTGTCTCGGCGGTCCAGCTGACGTTCCCAGCCGCGTGCGATCGGGAAGTAGCGGGCGACCCGGTAAGCCTCCCAGTGCGATCGCGTCAGCGGGATCTCGACCCGAAACGGCCCGTGCAGCGCCGTCTGGCGGTGCAGGAAGCGCAGCAGGGGCCCATAGAAGCCGGCCTGGGTGGACGGATCCCCGGCGAGCAGGGCGACGTCTGACACCGGCGCCTGCCAGCCGATGTAGAGCAGCGGCACGATGGCGATCGCCAGCAGCAGCCTGCGCCGCTGCCACCACAGCAGTGCGGCCAGCGGGGCGGCGAGCAGCGTCCCCAGCCGCGCGATGTTGCTGCCGATCGAGGACGGCACCAGATACACGACGACGCAGGCGGCCGCGTACACGGCGACCCCCGTCCGAAGCGCGGCCGCCGAGCGCGGGATCGTGATCAGGACGACCGCCGCGACCACCAGTACCGGAACCAAGGTGAGCAACGCAAACGGCTCGGTCCCCCCCTCGGGAAACGCCACCGCCAGCGCCCCCACCGGCGCCAGCGTCGCCGCCGCCACGGCCACCGCGGACAGCACCCGCTGCCCGGGTCGCGGCGAGATCAAGGCGCCGAAGCCGTACCCGCACGCCACCAGCGCCGCGAACAGCGCCGCCACCGGGCTGCACAGCGCCGACAGCGCCCCCAGCCCGGCGGCCGGCAGCGGGCGCTCGGCGTCCAGCGCGGCCACGGCGCCGAGCGCGGGCAGCGCGCCGAACGCCAGCGCCAGTCGCCCCGAGTACAGGTCGATCGCCGTGGCGGCTCCGAACAGCAGCGCCCCCAGCCAGGCGCGCTCACCAAAATGACGCCGCGCCAGCGGCTCGAACACGGCCGCGGTGCCGGTGGCCGCGATCGCCGCCGTCAGCTGCGGCGACAACCACGCCGACACCGCCGGGAACAGCACGCTGTAGCCGACGATGTGATGTCCGCCGTACCAGTTGTTGTCCCAGAGCCCGAAGCCCTGCTCCCGGAACAGCTGGGCCCGGAAGAGATGCGCCGCCAGATCCTGGGTCGCCGGCGAGACGATCACGTACGCGACGCCCAGTAGCGCCGCCACGATCACCGGCGCCATCCGCATCCACCGCTGCCGGCTGTCGGGCGGCGCGGGGGCCACCGGCGGTGCCAGGGTGGCGGTCACGAATCCGCGGGCTGCGCCACGAAGCGGCTCAGCCGTGCTTTGCACTCGGGCTGATCGAGCCACGGCCAGTGCCCGGCGCCGGATACGCGCAGCACCTGCGCGTTGGCCAGGCGGCGGCCATAGGCGTCGGCGAACGCCGGATCCAGCCACGGGTCCTGCTCGCCCCAGACGACCAGTGCGGGTTGGTGCAGCTCGTTCAGGGCGGCTCCGGCCCGAGCCAGCGCTCGCTCGTCGACGGACCGGTACAGGCGCAGGATGGCACGCTGGGTGCCCTGGTCGAACTGCTCCCAGACGGCGTCGATCATGGCGTTGGTCCAGGCGGCGGAGGTGAAACTGCCCCGGCGCAGCTCCCGGGCGAGCAGCCGCCGGGAGACCGAGCCCATCAGCAGCTCGCCGATGCCGGGACGTCGCAGCCAGCGGGGCAGCGGCGGCCACGAGAAGCCGTCGAGCAGCGGGATCCCGTCGATGATCGTCAGCCGCTGCACCCGTTCCGGGCTGCGCTGGGCGAAGACCAGGCCAATCGCCGCGCCCCACCCGTGACCGACCAGGGTGATGCGGTCCACGTCGACCGCGCCCAGGAAGCGCTCGACGAAGTCGGCATACCCGCTGAGCGAGTAGTCCAGGTTGCCCGCCTTGCCCGAGCGCCCGAACCCGGGCAGGTCGGGGGCCAATCCGCCGGTCATCTTCAGCAGCTCGGTCCAGTCGTCCGAGCTCGTCGGGACGCTGTGAAGGTACAGCGCGGGGACCTCGCCACTGGGCGCCTCCCGGTAGAAGACGGGAGCTCCGGCGAGTCCGATGGATCGCTCGTCGACGCCCACGACCGGCCGAGGATAACGTCCCCGCGATGACCGATCCCCACCCCGCGAGCGGCAGGATGCTGTGTCTGGGTGAGGCGCTGGTCGACCTGGTCGGCGAGGAATGGGTGGAGTCGATGAGCGACGTGCGCCGGTTTGCCGCCCACCTCGGCGGGACCGTCGCGAACATCGCCGTGGTTGCCGCGCGCGCCGGGGCGCCGGTGTCGCTGGTGGGCGGAGCCGGCGAGGACGAATGGGGGCGATGGCTGATCGACCGCCTGGGGGCGGAGGGCGTCGACACGTCATGGTTCGAGCTGCTGCCGGGGGTGCAGACTCAGCTGGCGTTCACCGCCATCGACGCCGCCGGGGAGCCGACGTACCAGCTCTACGGTGAGCCGGTGGAAGCCGTGGTGGACGCGATCGGAGATCGCGTCTGTGATGTGGTCGGCGGCAGCGCCGGAGTGCTGATCAGCTCCAACACGCTCGCCGGCGAGGGCGAGCGCGCGGTGACGATGCGGGCCCGCGAGATCGCGCTGCGCCGCGAGGTCCCGCTGGTGTTCGACGTCAATCTCCGCCTGCACCGCTGGGCCTCGCCGGCACGGGCGGCGGCAGCCGCGCGCGGGTGCGTGCCGGGGGCGCTGCTCGTGCGCGCCAACCGGTACGAGGCCGAGCTGATCACCGGCGAGTCCGACCCGGAGCGCGCCGCGCGTGCCCTGTGCGCGGCCGGGGCGCGGTTGGCGGCGATCACTCTCGGGACCGGAGGAGCGATCATGCGCGGCGTGCAGCGGGCCGATGTCGCCGCGCCGCCGGTTGCCGTGCTCAGCGCGATGGGCGCCGGCGACGCCTTCACCGGGACGCTGGTGGCGTGGCTGACCGCGCAGGGGTTCGCCGTGGGCGGCGCGGCGGTGGCGCTGGCGGAGGCGGCGGGGGCGGCGGCACGCGCCTGCCGGCATTGGGGATCGCTTGACTGAGTCCTGGAAACGACCGGCGGCTCGCCGGGTGCGCGCGATCCGGGATCGGTTGCGCCTCGTCTACGGGGTTCCCGGTTGGGAGCCCCATGGGCACCCGATCGCCGAGCTGATCCTGACCGTGCTGTCGCAGTCGACCAACGACCGCAACCGCGACGTCGCTTACTTGCGACTGCGCGAGAGCTTCCCCGGCTGGGAGTCGGTGCGCGACGCGCCCGTGGACGAGATCGAGGCGGCGATCCGGCCCGGTGGCATCTCGAAAGTCAAGTCCGCGCGCATCAAGGAGATCCTGCGGGCGATCGAGCAGCTGGACGATTCGCGCGCCGCCCATTCAGGCGAGGCAGGATGCCGAGCGGGTGCCAGGCGCGAAGGCGATCTGTCGTTGGATGGTCTGGCGGAGATGACCGTGGCCGAGGCGCAGACGTACCTGACCGCGCTCCCGGGCGTCGGGCGCAAGACGGCGGCGTGCGTGCTCCTGTTCGCGCTCGGGATGCGCGACGTGCCGGTCGACACCCACGTCTCCCGGGTGGGAACCCGGCTGGGTCTGATGCGCACCGGCGCCTCGTTCACCGAGCTGCACGACGAGATGTTGGCGATCACGCCGCCGGGCCAGGAGCTGGAGCTCCACATCAACCTGCTCCGCCACGGCCGGCGCACCTGTCACGCGCGCCGGCCGGCGTGCGGGGCGTGTGCGTTGGCGCGCATGTGCCCGAGCGCCGGGAGCTTTGGGTAGATGAGGCGCGTGGCGCTCGCCGTCGTGCTGGGACACGCGGCGGTCGCTTGCGCCGCGGCTCGGCCGGCGACCCACGCTGCCGCACCGGTCGCCCCGACGGGTCACTGGGTCGCCACCTGGACGGCCGGCGCCCAACGGGCTGCGCCGCCGGATGGGTCCGCCGACGCACTGCGGGGCCGCACCGTGCGCAACATCGTCTATGCGAGCGTCCCGGGCAGCCGGGTCGAGGTGCGCATCAGCAACTCGTTTTCCGGCCGGCCGCTGGTGGTGGGGCAAGTCGCGGTCGGCGTGGCGCAGCACGGCGCCGATCTGAAGCCAAACACGAACCGTCTCCTGACGTTTGGCGGCAGGAGCTCGGTCACCATCCCGCCACGCCGCGAGGCGGTCAGCGATCCGGCGGCGATGGCG
Organism: uncultured Actinomycetota bacterium; assembly: GCA_963787595.1. Lineage (GTDB taxonomy): Bacteria > Actinomycetota > Thermoleophilia > Solirubrobacterales > Solirubrobacteraceae > Palsa-465. The sequence continues at coordinate 237,907 of CAWBDE010000005.1, read as the reverse complement.
GTGCCGGCATTGAGTGACCTCGCGGTCAGCGTCTATCTGCGGCGGGCGTCGGGCTCGGCCACCTACCACGCGTTGGCGCAGCAGACGAACTACGTCTCGGGCACCGGGAACTTCGCCGCCCAGGTCGGTGGTGGAGCCTTCGTGAAGACGAGCCCATCCTGGTTCTACATCGATGCCGTCAACGTTCTGACGCAGGGAACCCGGCCGGGCGCCGTCGTCGTCCTGGGCGACTCGATCACCGACGGGGCGAGGTCTCAGATCAACGCCAACGACCGCTGGCCGAATTACCTGGCGCGCCGCCTCGCCGCGAGCGCAACCGGCCGCTGGCTGGGCGTGGTCGACGAGGGGATGAGCGGCAACCGGATCCTGAACGGCTCAACCTGCTTCGGCACCAGCGCGCTGTCCCGGCTGGATCGGGACGTGCTCAGCCAGGCCGGGGTCCGCGACGTGATCCTGCTGGAGGGGATCAACGACATCGGCTTCTCCCAGAGGCCGGACAGCGGCTGCACCGCCCCCAACACCGACGTCTCCGCGGCACAGATCATCGCTGGTTACGAGCGGATCATCGCTCGTACCCACGCCGCCGGGATCAAGATCTTCGGCGGGACGCTGACGCCGTTTCAGGGCGCCGGCTACTGGTCCGAGGCGGCCGAGCGCAAGCGCGAGGCGGTCAACCGCTGGATCAGGACCAGCGGGGCCTTCGACGGGGTGATCGACTTCGCCGCCGCAGTCGCCGACCCCGGGGATCCGCGGATGATCAACCCCGCCTACGACAGCGGCGACCACCTACATCCCAACGACGCGGGGTATCAGGCGATGGCCAGGGCCGTGAATCTGGCAATGCTCCGGCGATAAGCCGAGATCTGTTCGCGGGCGGGGTCCGCCCGGGGGGTACCGGCGCGCGCCCCGGTCGGATGCGGCGGGCATTTGGAGACCAACCGTCGGGGGTGGCCCGGAGCGTGGTCCGTGGGCGCCGGTATCCGGGCGCGACAGACCACGCTCTGCGGCCGCGGGTGTGCTTGGTCGCGGAGTGCCCGCCGGCGGCGCTTTCCAGAGAAATGATTCAGCGAGCGCCCCGGGTCCTCACCGGAGCGGCCGCGAACGCTCGACGGCGTGGCGCAACCGCCGGCACTGCCGGGCGCCGACGTGGGGACACGGCCCCAGCAGGCGCTCGCGCCGCCACGCGGTTTGCCGCCCAAAGACCAAACCTCAGATCTGCTACTCTCGCACTAAGATTTTTGTAACCGCAAGGGAGCAGACAAGAACATGGGAAAAACGATCGGAATCGACCTCGGCACGACCAACTCATGCATGGCCGTGCTCGAGGGTGGCGAACCGACGGTGATCGAGAACGCCGAAGGTGGGCGTACGACCCCGTCGGTGGTGGCGTTCACCAGCGGCGGTGAGCGGCTCGTTGGCACCGTAGCCAAGCGCCAGGCAGTAACCAACCCGCAGAACACCGTCTTCTCGATCAAGCGCTTCATGGGCCGCAAGGAGGCCGAGGTGCGCGAGGAGGAGGCGATCGTGCCGTACAAGGTCGTCTCCGGCCCGGGCGGCGACGCTCGCGTCGAGGCGGGCGGCAAGCAGTACTCACCGCCGGAGATCTCGGCGATGATCCTGGGCAAGCTGAAGGTCGACGCCGAGGCGTATCTGGGCGAGACCGTCGACTCGGCCGTGATCACCGTCCCGGCGTACTTCAACGACGACCAGCGTCAGGCGACCAAGGACGCCGGCAAGGTCGCCGGGCTCGACGTCAAGCGGATCATCAACGAGCCGACCGCGGCGTCGCTGGCCTACGGGCTGGACAAGGAATCAGACCAGACGATCCTGATCTTCGACCTCGGCGGCGGCACCTTCGACGTGTCCGTGCTCGAGATCGGCGACGGCGTCTTCGAGGTCAAGGCGACCGCGGGCGACAACCACCTCGGTGGCGACAACTTCGACAAGGCGCTGGTCGACTGGCTGGTCGCCGAGTTCCGCAAGGCGCAGGGCATCGACCTGAGCGCCGACCCGATGGCGCTGCAGCGGCTCTACGAGGCGGCCGAGAAGGCCAAGATCGAGCTGTCGACCACCCAGGAGACGCAGATCAACCTGCCGTTCATCACCGCTGACGCCTCGGGCCCCAAGCATCTGGACATGCGCCTCACCCGCGCACGGCTCAACGAGCTGACCGCCGACCTGCTCGACCGCACGGTCGCGCCGGTGCGCCAGGCGCTCGATGACGCCAAGGAGAAGGGCGCCGCGACGATCGATCACGTTGTCCTCGTCGGTGGCATGACCCGGATGCCGGCGGTGCAGGAGAAGGTCAAGGAGCTGACCGGCAAGGAGCCCCACCGGGGCGTCAACCCCGATGAGGTCGTCGCCGTCGGCGCCGCGATCCAGGCCGGCGTGCTCGCCGGCGACGTCAAGGACGTTCTGCTGCTCGACGTCACCCCGCTGACGCTCGGCATCGAGACCAAGGGCGGCGTGATGACCAAGCTGATCGAGCGCAACACCACGATCCCGACCCGCAAGTCGGAGGTGTTCTCGACCGCTGAGGACAACCAGCCGTCGGTGGAGATCCATGTGCTGCAGGGCGAGCGTGAGATGGCGATGTACAACAAGTCGCTGGGCAAGTTCCAGCTCACCGGCATCCCGCCGGCGCCGCGGGGCATCCCTCAGGTGGAGGTCGCATTCGACATCGACGCCAACGGCATCCTCAACGTGTCCGCCAAGGACCTGGGTACCGGCAAGGAGCAGAAGATCGAGATCCGGTCGGGCTCCGGTCTGTCCGAGGACGAGATCAAGCGGATGGTGACCGACGCCGAGTCCCACGCCGAGGACGACAGGCGCCAGCGCGAGCTCGCCGAGGCGCGCAACAACGGCGAGAACGCCGCCTACCAGGCCGAGCGCCAGCTCAAGGATCTGGGCGACTCGATCGACAGCTCCTCCAAGGATGAGATCGAGGCCGGGATCAAGGAGGTCCGCGAGTCGCTGACCTCCGAGGATGCGACCGCGATCAACGCCAAGACCGAGGCGCTGCAGTCCTCCTTCCACAAGGTCTCCGAGGCGATGTACCAGCGCGCCCAGGAGCAGGCCGCGGCTTCGACCGACGGCGCCGGCTCCACTGACGGCGCGGCCTCCACCAACGGCGCGGGCGCCGAGGAGGAGGACGTGGTCGACGCCGAAGTGGTCGACGAGGGCAAGTAGGCGCTCGATGAACGACAAGACGAAGACCCCGGAGCCGGCTTTTGGCTCCGGGGCCACGTCCCCCTCGGCCGATGCCGCTTCGCGAGCATCTGCCGAGGGCACCGTGGCCCCCGAGCCTGACGGCAACGTGCCCTCCGAGTCGGAGCCGGGCCGCGCCGCCCGCGTCGCCGCCGGCGCCGAGGGAGAGCAGGAGCCCGTGGCCGCGGAGCCGGCCGAGGCGTTCGCCTTGGCCGGCGACGAGCTCGACGCCCTGACGGCCAGGGCCGAGAAGGCCGATGAGTACCTGGCGCTGGCCCAGCGGACCCAGGCCGACTTCGAGAACTACCGCAAGCGTGCCGTGCGCGAGGCCACCGCCGCTCAGCAGCGGGGCACGGTCAAGCTCGCTCTGGCGCTGCTGCCGGCGATCGACAACCTGGAGCGGGCGCTCGCCCACGCCGACACGACCGAGACGGCGGCGAACGCCGCCGGCAACGGGAACGACTCTCTGATCGCCGGGATCAAGCACGTCCATTCCGATGTGCTCGCCGCGCTTCACCGTGCCGGGATCGAGCCGTATTTTCCGGAGGGCGAGCCGTTCGACCCGCAGTACCACGAGGCGGTCGCCCAGCAGCCGGTGGACGGAGCGCCCCCCGGAGTGGTCGTCGAGGTGTTCCAGCGCGGTTACCGGATCGGGCAGACCGTCGTGCGCCCGGCGCGCGTCGTAGTTGCCGGCTGAGGGGCGGTGAGCACAGATGCCTGACCGGCCCGATTACTACAAGATCCTCGGGGTGGGCAAGAACGCCTCCGACGAGGAGATCAAGAAGGCCTACCGCAAGCTCGCGCGCCGCTATCACCCGGATGCAAATCAGGGCGACAAGAAGGCCGAGGAGCGCTTCAAGGAGATTTCGCAGGCGCACGACGTGCTGTCTGACCCCGACAAGCGCAAGGCCTATGACCGCGGGACCGGGCCGTTCGGCAACTTCACCGGCGGCGGGTTTGACCCGAGCTCGTTCAGCGGCGGCTTCGGGGACATCCTGTCCAACATCTTCGGCGGGGCCGGGGCCGGGGCCGGCGGTGCACGGGGCCAGGGAGGCGTCCGCGGCGGGCGTCCGCGGCCCCAGCGCGGCCGTGACCTGGAGACCGAGGTCTCGCTGAGCTTCGAGCAGGCGGTCAACGGCGCTCAGGTGCCGCTGGCGGTTCCAACCTCGCAGCCCTGCCCTACTTGTCGCGGATCGGGCGCCAAGCCGGGGACCTCGCCGCGGGTCTGTCCGGTGTGCGGGGGCCGTGGCGTCGAAGCGCAGAGCCAGGGCATCTTCTCGATGTCCCAGCCGTGCTCCAACTGCCACGGCTCGGGAACCGTGATCGACGATCCGTGCCCGACCTGCCACGGCAGCGGCGCGCAGCGCTCGATTCGCCGGATGCGGGTCAACATTCCCGCCGGCGTCCGCGACGGCAGCCGGATCCGGCTGGCCGGAAAGGGCGAGCCGGGCTTCCTCGCGGCGGCGGGGGCCGGCTCCGACGGCGAGGCCGGCGCTCCGGGGGACCTGTACGTGATCACTCGGGTGTCCGAGTCGCCGGTGTTCAAGCGCAACGGCGACAACCTGGAGGTCGAGGTGCCGCTGACGATTCCCGAGGCGCTGCAGGGCGCTGTCGTGGAGGTGCCGACGCTCAACGGGTCCAAGCGTCTACGGGTGGCGCCGGGCACGCGGCACGGCACCATCCAGCGCCTGCGCGGCGAGGGTCCGGCGCGGCTCGGCGCCAAGGGCAACGGCGACATCCACTACCGCTTCGTGCTCGATGTGCCCGCCTCCCTGTCGCCGGAGCAGTCCGAGGTCGTCGACAGGCTCTCGCAGGTGATGGACGGCAATCCGCGCGAGCGGCTGTTCGCGGCGGCAGGTGAGCGGACGTGATGGCCTCCAGCCGCCGGGTGCGAACGTCGACTCGGGTGGAGGTCTCCTCCGACCGCGGGGTGTTCATGATCTCGGTTGCCGCCGAGCTGGCCGAGATGCATCCCCAGACGCTGCGCATGTACGAGGCGCGCGGGCTGATCGAGCCCAAGCGCTCGCCCAAGGGGACCCGTCTGTACTCGCGCAAGGACGTCGATCGGCTGCGCCGAATCCAGGAGATGACGGCCGAGCTGGGGATGAACCTGGCCGGTGTGGAGCGGGTGTTCGAGCTCGAGGAGCAGTTGGAGACGATGGCGCGCAAGGTCGCGGGCCTGCAGAAGCGAGCCGAGGAGCTCGGTGCCGAGGTGCAGCGGCTGGAGGCGCTGCGGCGCGAGCTTCGTGCCGAGATCGTTCCCTACGCCCGCGGCGGTGAGCTCGTGCGCAACGCGGATCTCTCCCCCTTCCTCGGACGCCCGCAGGCGCCGGGCGCTGACCCCGGGGGCGTCTGACGAGAAAAGCGCACTTTGGTTAGAAAGAACGACCTCTGGGTACCGTTCTTCCCTCAAGGTGCAGCGTCAGGATTGGACTTCCGGAGGGAACCGGGGACCGGGTGCGGGCGGCGTCGACAGTGCAGCCTCGGTCTCGCGGTCGGGCCTGTTCGCTCGCGCGGCATTGGGCCTGGGTGCGGTCTGCGCCGGAGCCGCCGCGGCGCGCGGTCTCGCCACCGCCGGCGCCTCGGCGTCATCTTCGCAGGACCACGAGGTGCTCCAGTTCGCGCTCGGGCTGGAGGAGCTGCAGGCGGCGTTCTACGCCGCGGCTCTCCAGGCCGGCAAGCTCAGCGGTGAGGCGCGCGAGTTCGCCGAGACCGTCGGATCCGAGGAGCGCGCCCATCTGCGTTACGTGCGTCGGGCGCTCGGTTCCGCGGCCGGGGCGGCCCCGAGGTTCACGTTCGGCGACGCGCTACGCGATCAGAGCTCGTTCGTGGCCGCCGCGGTATCGCTCGAGGACACCGGCCTGGCCGCCTACAACGGGCAGGCCACAAATCTCAGCTCGCACGTGCTGGCCGAGGTGGGGCGGGTGATGTCGGTAGAGGCGCGTCATGCTGCGTGGATCCGATCGCTGGCGGGGCAGCGGCCGGCGCCGGTGGCGGTTGACGTCCCGATCACCGCCGCCCAGGCCCACGCCCAGTTGAAGCAGTACATGGCGTGACATGACGGATCGCGCTCCCCATCAGTTCGATCTGGCGCTGTCTGACATCGATTCCGACGGCGCCCTGCAGGAGGCAGTGGGGCAGCTGCCGACCCGCGGCGGCTTCCTCGCCCGCGCCGCCACCGGGGGCGGTGCGGTGCTCTTCGGAGGGTTGGGGCTGGGTGCGGCGTCGGCGTCGGCTTCGGCCAAGGCGAGCAAGAGCGACGTTGCGATCCTCAACTTCGCGCTGACGCTCGAGTATCTGCAGGCGGCGTTCTACACCCAGGCAGAGCGCGTGGGGGCGCTGCACGGAGCCCTGGCGGAGCAGGCTCGCGTAGTCGGCGCGCATGAGCGAGCCCACGTGAGGGGGTTTCGTGCCGTCCTGGGCTCCAAGGCGGTCAAGGAACCCAGCTTCAACTTTCACGGCGTCACCGACTCACCTAAGAGCTTCCGCCCAACCGCGGTGGCGTTCGAGGATCTGGCGGTCGGCGCGTACAAGGAGCAGCTGCCGAAGATCGAGTCGAAGGAGTATCTGGCCACGGCGGTCGCGATCCACTCGGTGGAGGCCCGGCATGCGGCCTGGATCAGGCGGCTGGCGGGATTCGTCCCCGCCGAGCATGCTTTCGACGAACCGCTGTCTGACCCCAAGACGATCGGTATCGTCAACTCGACTCACTTCGTCAGCCTCCACCCACCCGTGACCAACGCACACGGAAAGCCCGGTTTCACCGGTTAGCAATGTCATCGATCCGGCGCGTTATCTCGCGGCCGGCCGTTTTGCTCTGCGTCGGTGTCATCGCGGCATCGGCGGCAATCGGACTGGCCCTGAGCTCGCCGGGGCGATCGCGCCCGGTGTCGGCCGCGGTAACCCAGCCGACCTTCTCGTTGCCGGCGCCGCCCACCGGGTTCGCAATTCCCAAGCCGCAGATGTTGTCGGATCCGCCGGGAGAGACTCGGTGGGCGGCGGTGCTCCAAGCGTCGGTGGCCTATCGCGGGCCGAGCGCCAGCAGCCCGGTCGTCAATCAGGTATCGACGCGCACGCCCGAGGGAACCGCCAACCTGGTGGTTGTGACCGCGGAAGTCAACCGCGACGGAGTGGACTGGGTCCGCGCCCGCCTGCCCGCGATAGGCGCCCCCGGAAAGCTCGGGTGGCTGCCACGAAACGTCCTCGGCGGCTGGTCGTTCGTGGATACCCGCGCGGTGATCGATCGTTCCCGCCTGGAGTTGACGTTGTTTCGCGCCGGCCGCGCCATCTTCCGAACGCCGGTTGGAATCGGCACAGCGACCAATCCCACTCCGGCGGGGACGTTCTACGTGCGCGATCGCCTCACCAAGTTCGCCAGCCCGGTTTACGGCCCGCTCGCCTTCGGAACCAGCGCTCGCGCCCCGTACCTGACCGATTGGCCCGACGGCGGCTACATCGGGATTCACGGAACCGATGAGCCAGATTTGATCCCGGGCCGTATATCTCATGGTTGCATTCGACTCACGAATTCCGCCATCCTCAAGTTGGGGAGGCTGATGCCCGTCGGAACTCCGGTGATCGTCCAATGAAGGCATTCAGCGACAAGCGGTCTGGATCCGCATCAGCGTCGGGCCTCGCCCTGATCGCATTGATGGTGCTGGTGCTCGGCGGGCTGCCGGGTGGTGTCGGGATCGCGTCCGGGGCCAGTGGCCCGAATCAGCAGAGCGCCGCCAAGGGGCTCACGCAGGCCTTCCCGCTCGGTCCCCAGCACCTGTGCTGCCGATCTTCGAGCGGATCGGCCACCGCCACCAGCTCGGCTCCGAGCACTTCACAGGGACGGCAGCCCTCCGGCGGCGCCGAGCCGGCGACCCGTCCCCAGAAGGGCAGCTCGAGTGCGCTGGTGATACTGCTGGTGATCGTCGGCGCGATTGCAGTGGCGCTGCTCGCGCTCTGGGCGGCGGTGTGGCGGCGTCGGGATCGGCCGGGGCGCCGGCGGAGCTCGCCGGGGCGCCGCGAGAGCCGGCGGGAGATCGCCGGGACGCGAACCAGGGCCGGCGCGGCTGCCGAGGCCCGCGGGGCTGCGGGGACCGGCGGGGCTGCGGGGGCCGCCGAGGCTGCGGGGGCCGCCGGGGCTGCGGGGGCCGCGGGGGCCGCCGGGGCTGCGGGGACGGGCGGGACGGAGGGAGCCGCCGGAGTTGTGGGGGCCGCCGGGGCCGGCGCGGCTGCGGCAGGACGCGGACGTGCCTTCCAGGCATCGGAGCCCACTCCTCAGGAATCGACGCCGGCCGGGCCCACTCCTCAGGAATCGACGCCGGCCTCGCCTGAACCTCGGCCAGCTCGGGCCAAGGTTCGCCACGGACGCAGCAAGCCAAGGCCGGCCCGGGGGAGGGCGCGCCCCGTCCGGGCCAGGGGGCCGGCCGTGCCGGTGCATCCGGCATCAGCCGAGCCCGTCAAGGCGGAGATGGCTTCCGCGCCGCCGGTTGCTCCGCCCGAGCCGGAGGTCCGGTCCGAGCCGGTTGCCGCGCCCGAGCCGGTTGCCGCGCCCGAGCCGGTTGCCGCGCCCGAGCCGGTGGCCGCGCCCGAGCCGGTTGCCGCGCCCGAGCCGGTTGCCGCGCCCGAGCCGGTTGCTGCGCCCGAGCCGGTTGCTGCGCCCGAGCCGGTTGCCGCGCCCGAGCCGGTTGCTCCGCCCGAGCCGGTTGCTCCGCCCGAGCCGGTTGCCGCGCCCGAGCCGGTTGGCCCTCCCGAACCGGTTGCGGGCCAGGCGGCGCCCGTCGAAGCTGAACCGACGCCGGCGGCCTCACCGCCCGTGGAGGCGGAGGAGGATGACGGCGATCAGACGGATCTCGACGACGCGGCCGAAGGTGCCGAGGCGTGGCGTCATGCAGTCGAGCTGCACCAGCGCGGCGACCTGCGTGGCGCGGCGACCGAGTATCTGCGGGCCGAGGCCGCGGGCGTCCACGAGGCCGCCTTCAACCTCGGCGTCCTGCTCTACGGGGCAGAGGACTACGAAGGTGCGGAGATCGCCTGGAGCCGCTGCCTTGACCACCAGCACGCCCGGGCCGCGACCAACCTTGGCTTCCTTCTGGCCCAGCGGGGAGATGTGGACAACGCCCGGCTTGCGTTCCAGGCCGGCGAGCGGTGGGGAGACCCCGAGGCCCGCAAGCTGGCCGAGCGATTGCTCGAATCGGACGTGCCTGAGCGAGACCGCGTGTAATCCGCCTCGCCGGCGCCCGGGGTGTGCAACGATCCTCCGACGGCCGGGGAGGTTCGGGCCGCAGGCTGAGCCCGTCGACCAGGAAGTGACACGCCATGGGTAAGTTGAGCTGGGGTCTGAGCCGCTTGGCTTGGCGTGGCGTCAGAGCGGTGGCGGTGACCGCGGCCTGTCTGGCGTTCCTGGTCGCGCTGTCCGCACTCGCTTCCTCGGCGCGGGCCGCCGGCCCGATCGCGGGCGCCGCACGGGTCGCCGCCGCCGATCCGGACGCCACCGTGTCGCTGGCGCTGCCGCTGAGGGCCGACGGGTCCGGCCTGGAGCGTTTTGCCACCGCGGTGTCCACCCCGGGGTCGCCGGAATACGGCCGGTACGAGTCGATCGCCGAGCTGGCAAAGCGTTTCGGGGCCCCGGCCGCCGAACGTGCCCGCGTGCTCCGCTTCCTGCGGCGGGCGGGGGCTGCCGGAGCCAAGGTCGATGTCACCGGGCTGTTCGCCGACGCGAGTCTCACGGTATCGGTGGCCGAGAGACTCTTCGGCACCTCCCTCGCCGACTTTCGCACCGCCCGGGCCGCGCGATTCATCGCGCCGGACACTCCCGCCCGAGTCCCGGCGGCGCTGCGGTCATCGGTTACCGGCGTGGTCGGGCTGGACACAAAATCTCTGTTCGGCTCCTCGCCGGTGCGCCCCGACGCGAGGGCGGTTTGGCCGCCAGCGCCGGCGCGTCCCGACGTCCGGGAGGTTTGGAGGCATGCGGCGGCTCGGGCGCGAGCGACGGCGACGTCCGGCCGGGAAGACGCCGATGACGAGTCCGGCTACACGCCTCGCACCGGAACGCCGGCAGGCTGCCGGGACGCCGTCGCCACGCCTGGGTTCACCCCCAACCAGTACCTCACCGCCTACAACTACGCACCGCTGCAGAGTGCCGGGATCCTCGGCCAGGGGGAGCGGGTGGCGCTGATCGAGATCGACGGGTTCCGACTCTCGGACCTGCGCGCTTTTGCCAACTGCTTTGGCCTGGCGATCCCGGCGATCACCGGCCACGGGGTCGGCCTCAAGCATCCGCTGCCGCCCGGCGGGGAGTCGACGCTGGACCTGGAGGTGCTGACCGCCGCCGCACCCAGGCTCAAGGGCGTCGACGTGTACGAGTCGCGCCCGAACGCAGTCGACGTGCTGCAGTCGTTGACGGCGCCGCTGGCCAAGTCGGCCAGTAGGCCGGACGTGATCTCGATCTCGCTCGGATCCTGTGAGCGAGCCACGCTGAACACGATCGGAAACTCGGGACTGCGTGCCGTCGAAGGATCGCTGGCCATGGCGGCGGCGGACGGGATCTCGGTTCTGGCGGCGAGCGGAGACGACGGATCATCGGCGTGCCAGAAGCCGAGCGGCCAGCCGGTGCGCACCCTGGCGGTCAGCTTCCCGGCGTCCTCCCCGTGGGTGACCGGGGTCGGCGGCACGAATATCGCGTTGAACCAGGCTAATCAGATCCTCGCCCAACCGGTGTGGAACGACTCCCCGCTGGTGATCGCCGCCGGCGGCGGAGGAGTCAGCGGCCTGTTCGGGCGGCCGGCCTACCAGGACCCGTACGTGACGTTCGACCACCGGGCAGTGCCGGACGTCTCGATGCTCGCCGACGTGGCGCCGGGCTACGAGATCTACTGCACGGCAAAGCCCGACTGCGTCGGGAAGGGGTCCTCGGGTCCCTGGAGCGAGGTTGGAGGCACGAGCGCGGCGGCGCCGCTGCTGGCCGGTGGGCTGGCGCTTGTCGATCAGAACCTGAGAGCTCAGGGCCGCCAGAACGTCGGACTCGCCAACCCGATTCTGTACGCGATCGCCCGCTCGCCGAGTGCCGCCAACGTGATCTCCGACGTGGTGGACAACAGCAACGACCTCGGCGCCAGCCTGACCCCCGCGGGCGGGCCTCTGGGCTGCTGCACCGCGGGGCCGGGCTACGACGAGGCGTCCGGGCTGGGCAGCGTGAACCTGACCGGACTGGCGTCGGCCGCCATGGCAATGGTGCCCAAGTTCGCCGTAGTGGACGTCGCACTGCCGTCGCAGGGCCATCCGGTGGCCAGCCGGCATCTGATCGCGCGGGTGTCCTGCTCGGCGCGCTGCCTGATGGGCGCCTACGCGCGCTTCCAGATCGGCCATTCGCCGCGGCGGATCACCGAGCGCTCGGGCATGCACGTGCTCAGCCGAGGGGGCCACGCGACGATCCAGATCGACTTGGCTCCGCCGGGGCTGGATACCCTGCGCCGGGCGCTGACCCGCCACGAACGGGTGACCGCAACCGTCTACGCGACGATCCTCGATCCCGGGGGCGGGGTGGAGGTGCGCACGCGCGGCGAGCAACTGCGAATCCGGCACTGACCGTGTAGGACGTCGGTGCAATGCCGGTGGCTTGGATGCCGAGAAAGGCGGCGAGCTCGCGGTTAGCAGCCGCCAGCCGTCAGCCAGAAACCCCGCACCCGCATGAGCCAGCGGCGTGGGTGTCACCACAGCAAGCGGCCTTATCGGCCGGCTCGCAACAGGTTGCCTGAGCCTCGGAGTCGCAGCATACCGCCGGCTTGCGGGCTCGCACGATCGCCGCCGAGGCACGTTCGTGGACGCGATGGGTCGGCTGGATCTCGATTTGCTCAAAGCCGGCTGTCTGGAGCGCGCTGCGGAATTCGGTCTCGGTCAGCGCGCCGGCGATGCAGCCCGTCCAGGCGGCCATGTCGGCCCGGGTGGCGTCGTCCATGTCAGGGTCGGCGATGACATCGGATACCGCGAAGCGGCCTCCCGGGCGCAGGACGCGGGCGGCTTCGGCGATCGTCTTGGGCTTGTCGGCGGAAAGGTTGATCACGCAATTGGAGATCACCACGTCGACGCTCGAGTCCTCCAGGGGCATGTCCTCGAGATAGCCCTTGACGAACTCGACGTTCTCCACGCCCGCCTCGGCTGCGTTGGCACGCGCGAGGTCGAGCATCTCATCGGTCATGTCCAGCCCGATCGCGCGACCGGTCGGCGCCACCCGGCGAGCGGAGATCAACACGTCAGCACCAGCCCCGGAGCCGAGATCGAGGACGATCTCGCCATCGCGCAGCTGCGCAACCGCGGTCGGTACCCCGCACCCCAGCGATGCGTCGACGGCCGCGGTCGGCACGCTCTCCCGGCTGGCCTCGTCATACACGCTTGAGCCGAACACGCCGGTCTCATCAGCCGGGCTACACGTCAGCGACTCCGAGCCGCAACACCCCGACGGGGATTCGAGGGCGCGCGCCTGGTCATAGGCACCGGTAGCGGCGGCCTTGGCGGCGTCGGCGTAGCGCGCGCGGACGGTCTCGCGAATGTCATTGGTCAGCTCAGCCATGCCGAGAGCTCCTTCAGCGCGTCGGGGATCACGTAGTAGTAGGCCCACAGGCCCTGGCGCTCTGAGCCGACGATGCCGGCGTCGCGGAGCACCTTGAGGTGGTGAGAGACAGTGGGCTGGGAGAGGTCGAACAACGGCACCAACTCACACACGCACACTTTGCCGGCGTGCTTTTTGAGCACGTCGACGAGCTGGAGCCGGACCGGGTCACCGAGCGCCTTGGCGATGCCCGCCATCCGCTGCGCCTGCTCACGCTCGACGTCGGGATACACGACCGGCTCACAGCACGGCTCGCCGGCCGGACGCTTGAGCTTCGGAGTCAGCTCCAGATCGATGCTCATCTATCTACAAGTATCAATCGAAGTGATGTATGTCAATGGGTACGATCAGTGGAGCGATGGCCACGGTTCTGTTCGTCTGTCGACAAAACGCCGGCCGGTCACAAATGAGCGCGGCGCTGCTCACCCGGGCCAGCGCCGGCGAGCATCAGGCCCTCTCCGCCGGCAGCACTCCCGCCGCCCACGTCCACCCGGAAGTCATTGAGGTGATGCGCGAGCTCGACGTCGACCTAGCTGATCAGAGGCCCAAGCTCCTGACGCGCGAGCTCGCCGAGCGAGCCGACATCGTCGTCACGATGGGCTGCGGCGACCGATGCCCCTTCATCCCCGGCAAGCGGTACATCGATTGGGATCTACCCGACCCCAGCGATCAACCCGTACAGCGGGTTCGCCAGATCCGGGACGACATCAACCAACGGATTACCGTGCTCGTCAACGAGCTCTCCAAACCGGCCGCCTGGCTATGACTTGTTGTAGTAGTCGGCGTTGAGCTGGGTGTACTTCTGCCACTCCTCGGGGAGTTGGTCCTCGGCGAAGATCGCGTCGACGGGGCACGCCTCAACGCACGCGTCGCAGTCGATGCACTCCTCCGGGTCGATGTAGAGCATCTCGACCCTGTCGTAGTCGGGCTCGTCGGGCGTCGGATGGATGCAGTCGACCGGACACACTTCCACGCATGAGTTGTCCTTGGTTCCGATGCACGGCTCGGCGATCACGTACGCCATTGTGAATTCTCCTCACACGATCGGGTCAGACCTACCGGGGAACTGTTGCACTTCACCCGAGGTTGAAGTCAAGCCCCGGCGGACAGCCGGCGCGGGGCGCGTGTCGCACCGGTCAACGGACCGTTCGGGCGAAACGCCAACACGCGGTCGTCGAACATGCGGCAGACGTCGATCGATTCGCAGTTGCACGTGCTGCACATCTTCAGGACCCGGCGGACCGAGGTGGCCCGCGCGATCAGATCATCGAGGTCGGGTAGCTTCAGCACCGCGAGCTGGCGCAGCCGCTCGTGAGCCGGCTGGTCACGTGACCCGAGCAGGTCGCGGATCTCCTCGAGCGTGAACCCGACACGCTGCGCGGCGTCGATGATCGCCAGACGACGCAACACGTCCTCGGTATACCGCCGCTTGCCCCCGGCGCGCTCCGGCTCGGGAAGCAGCCCGCGAGCCTCGTAATAGCGAATCCGCGACGGGCGCATCCCCATCCGTTCTGCCACCTCGCCAATCGCCAGCTGTCGCACGACCTTGCTCAATCCTGTAGCGCTCCGCTTGACATCAACCCAGCTTCAACAGCGAGCCTACCGACATGACATCCCCGCCAGCTTCCGATCGCTGCCGCGCTGCCGGCCGCAACGGCTGTGCACGACGCCCCACCCCATCGCCCCTCGGCCGGGCGTGCGTGCTATCCGGCCTGGGGAGTGATCCCGAGCTGACGAAGCCGGGAAAGGTTGTCCTCGACCCCGAGCGCGGACATCAGTTTCCCATCCCGTACCGTGAAAATGTAGATCTCGTCGACATCCTCAAATCGCCGTCCCGTCGCCGGCACACCGAGCCATTCGCCGAGGTGCGTTCCGGAGCACTTGAACCGGCCCACGACCTGCTCCCCCTCGGCGATCAGATCAACGATCTCCATCTCGAAGTCCGGAAACGCGCTCTGAAACGGGCTGACCCAGCGCGTCGCGATCTCCGCGAAGCCGCCGGCCGCGATCTCATCAAGGCCTTCGAGGCTTCGCTCCCGAACAACCTCATCGACCAACCGACGGACCAACAGCTTGTTCTCCTGCGCAGACACTCAAGTCCCATCCCGTGCAACCCGGCGACCAAAGCCCGGCCGCGTCGGCCGCCGGGCGGTGACGATGCTATCCAGGGCCCCCAGATCCACCGATCGCATGATTGTCACGCTACCCGCACGGCTCTAGGCGGCGGTCACCGAACGCAGCTCCCGCACTGACTCGTCCATCAGGCGCCGTAGGGCAGTTGGGTCATCCTGCTCCACCCACCGGGCGAAGGCGACATGGAACACGGTCACGCCCGCCTGGGAGGCGAGGATTGCGGCGTTCTGGGACACGCCGCGCTGGCGGAGCGCGTCCTTGATCGAGCCCGCGAGATTCTGGAGCTTGATCAGCTCACGCTCCTGCAGTTCGGGGTTGGCGTTGATGATGGCGGCTCGGGTGCGCGCAAACGCGTGACGATCCACGAACATCTCGGCGACCGCGTCGAAGCCCGCCTGGACGGTGGCCAGCGGGGTCGCATCGGCCGGCGCGGCGGCGACCGCCTGCAGCCAGCGATTCTCGAGCTCGTGGCTACCGCCGAACAGGACCTCGCGCTTATCTGAGAAGTAGCGAAAGAACGTCCGCTTGGTCAACCCGGCTTCGGCGGCGATCTCGGCCACGGTCGTCTCGTCATATCCCTGTCGCTCGATCAGGGTCATCGCTGCCTTCATCAGCCGGCCGGCGGCATCGGGTTTCCAACGGGAGATGGGCCTGAGCGTAGTTGATGACACCAAATGACATGGCGTGCTATGGTGATGACACCAGGTGACATGCGTCACCGCCCACCAACATGGAGATCCCTCTCATGCGCGTATTCGTCACTGGCGCCTCGGGCCACATCGCCTCCGCCGTCATCCCCGAACTTCTCAACAACCGCCACCAGGTCGTCGGTCTCGCCCGGTCTGAGGAGTCCGCCGCGGCCGTCTCGGCGCTCGGTGCCGAGGTCCGCCGTGGTCATCTCGACGACCTCGACGGGCTCAAGCAGGCCGCTTCTGAGGCCGACGGGGTGATCCATCTCGCCTTCAAGCACGAGGCGATGCGCACCGGCGACTTCATGGGTGCGGTCGACTCCGACATGGCGGCCACCCGGGCGATCGGAGAGACCCTGATCGGCACCGACAAGCCCTTTGTGTCGACCGGCGGCACGCTGATGCTCGCCATGGCCGGGATCACCGGTCGCCCCGGCACCGAGGATGACCAGTCCGAGGGCGGTCCCCGAATCGACGCAGCGAACTACACGATCAGTCTCGGGCAGCAGGGGGTGCGCTCCTCCGTCGTCCGCCTCTCGCCGATGGTCCACTCAGACCTCGACCATCACGGTTTCACGCCCGCGCTGATCGGCTTCGCCCGTGAGAACGGGGTCGCGGCCTACACCGGCGACGGCAGCAACCGCTGGCCGGCGGCCAACACTTACGACATCGGCGCGCTCTACCGACTGGCGGTGGAGAAGGCCCCGGCCGGCGCAACGTTGCACGGCGTGGGTGACACCGGCATCCCGCGCAAGGTGATCGCCGAGACGATCGCCGGCAAGCTCGGGATCGAGACCAAGAGCATCACGGCTGAGCAGGCGCCGCAGTACCTCGGCTTCCTAGCCGCCTTTGCCGGCCTCGACAACCCGACCTCCAACGACAAGACGCGCGAGCTGCTGGGCTGGGAGCCGACCCATCCCGGCTGGGTCGAGGACGTGAACACGGGCCACTACTTCGCCTAGTTCGCACCCACCATCACAGCCGTGTCTTCGTCCAGCCTGCGTAGCCGGTTCGGCGGGCGGGCGGGTCATTCCGGGACGAGATAGACGATCTCGACGCCTATGGCGGCGTAGGCGGGCCCCGCCCGCCGATCGGCGCTGACGAGGGTGTGCTCGTGATGTGTCGCGGTCGCGGCGATCAGAGCGTCGTACAGCGCGCCGCCACGGATTCCGCAATCGACCGCCGCGCGGAGACCTCGCCGCGCTGCTCCCGCAGGCAGGGTGAGCCAGGTGGTCGGGAAGCGGCGCTCGAGCCAGCCTAGGACCACTGCCGGTGAGAGGCGCTGACCCTCCGGCATCCTGCTGAGAGCCGCTGTCGTCTCGAACGCGACGTGGGCGATCAGTGCAGGCTGACCGGCGGCCAGCGCGGCGACCGCTGCTTCGTGCGCGACGTGCCAGGGTGCCGCCGCGGCGATGGTGACGCTCGAGTCGGGGGCGATCACCGCCGGACGCGGTCGATCGCCGCCCGAACGTCCTGCACCGTGAGCGGTTTCATCGGTCCCTCGGTCACGATCACCGGATCACCCTCGCGATCTTCGATCCTTGCTGGCACATCGGCAAGCGCGAGCTCGATGACTCCGTCGCGGGCGATCATCTCCAGCTCTGTCGGTCCAGTGATCCCCAGTTCAGCGCGTAGCGCCTTGGGCACGACCAGCCGGCCCACCGAGTCGATGGCAACCTTCATACCAATAGATTACCAATGAGCCGCTCGCGCGGGCGCCTTGTCATCGAGGTTGATCCGTGCGATAATCTTAGTCGCATAGACTGAGATTTGGCTGGCCGGCCGGGCCGCCGAGCTGGCAATCCTTTCACCTGAAACCGGAGCCTCATGCAACCAGACCGCTTCACCATAAAAACCCAGGAGGCGCTGCAGGCCGCCCAGCGGCTGGCTGACGAGCGCCGCAATCCGCAGACGATGCCCGAGCACCTGCTTGCCGTCCTGCTCGAACAGGAGGGCGGGGTGGTGGCGCCCGTCCTGCGCAAGCTCGGCGCCGACCCGGCTGCCGTGCGCCAGGCGCTGCGCCCGCGACTCGAGTCACTTCCCAAGCTGACCGGGGGGTCGGGGGCGGGCTCCACGCCGGAGTCGGCCGGCGGATCGAGCGAGCTCGTCCAGATCCTGCGGGCCGCCGAGACCGAGATGCGCGAGCTGCGTGACGAGTACGTCTCCACCGAGCATGTGCTGCTGGCTCTGTCGGCTCATCCGGGCGGCGCCGGCGACGCGCTGCGCGCCAATGGCGCCGCTCACGACGAGCTGATCAAGGCGCTCACCGAGGTGCGCGGCTCGCATCGCGTCACGGATGAGAACCCGGAGGACAAGTTCCAGGCGCTGGAGAAGTACGGGCGCGATCTGACCGACGCCGCCGCTCAGGGCAAGCTGGACCCGGTCATCGGCCGCGACGATGAGATTCGCCGCGTGATCCAGGTCCTGAGCCGCCGCACCAAGAACAACCCGGTCCTGATCGGCGAGCCGGGCGTCGGCAAGACCGCCATCGCCGAAGGGCTGGCCCAGAGAATCGTGTCCGGCGACGTCCCCGAGGGCCTGAGGGACCGCCGGGTGATCGCCCTGGACGTGGGCGCGCTGATCGCCGGCTCCAAGTACCGGGGAGAGTTCGAGGACCGGCTAAAGGCCGTTCTCAAGGAGATCGCCGACGCCGAGGGCACGATCATTCTGTTCATCGACGAGCTGCACACGATCGTCGGCGCGGGTGCCGCCGAGGGCGCTGTCGATGCCGCCAACCTGCTCAAGCCAATGCTGGCGCGCGGTGAGCTGCGCGCGGTCGGCGCGACCACGCTCGAGGAGTACCGCAAGCACATCGAGAAGGACGCCGCGCTCGAGCGCCGCTTTCAGCCAGTGTATGTCGGCGAGCCGAGCGTCGAGGACACGATCGCGATCCTGCGCGGGCTCAAGGAGCGCTATCAGGTGCACCACAAGGTCCGTATCCAGGATTCGGCCCTGGTGGCCGCCGCCACCCTCAGCCAGCGCTACATCGCCGACCGCTTCCTCCCTGACAAGGCGATCGACCTGGTCGACGAGGCCGCGTCGCGGATCCGGATGGAGATCGACTCCAAGCCGACCGAGATCGACGAGGTCGACCGGCACATGATGCAGCTGGAGATCGAGCTCCAGTCGCTAGGCGATGACGACGATCCGGGCACGGTGGCGCGCCGCGAGCAGCTGGAGCGCAATCTGGCCGAGGAGCGCGAGCGGTCCACGGCGATGCACGCCGAGTGGCAGCGCGAAAAGGAATCGCTGGGCGCCGTTGCCGACGTCCAGGAGCGCCTGGAGCAGGCCCGGATCGAGCTCGAGCGAGCCCAGCGCGAATCCGACCTCGGGCGCGCCGCCGAGCTGCAGTACGGGACGATCCCGGAGCTGACCAGGCAGCTGGAGGCAGCCGAGTCCGCCGAGGCGGAGGCCGCGGCGAGCACTACCGGCGCCGCCGGGCCCAGGTTCCTCAAGGACGTGGTCGACGCCGACGACGTCGCGGAGATCGTGGCCAAGTGGACCGGGGTGCCGGTATCGCGGCTGATGGAGGGCGAGATCGAGAAGCTCGTCCACATGGAGGAGCGCCTGCACCAGCGGGTGATCGGGCAGGATGAGGCGGTGACCGCGGTGGCGAGCGCCCTGCGCCGATCCCGCGCCGGCCTCCAGGACCCCAACCGGCCGATCGGGACCTTCCTGTTCCTCGGTCCCACCGGCGTCGGCAAGACCGAGCTCGCCCGGGCGCTGGCCGAGTTCATGTTCGACGACGAGAACTCGATGGTCCGGATCGACATGTCGGAGTACATGGAGAAGCACTCCGTCTCCCGGCTGGTCGGCGCGCCTCCCGGATACATCGGCTACGACGAGGGTGGTCAGCTGACTGAGGCGGTCCGCCGCCGGCCCTACTCGGTGGTCCTGCTCGACGAGATCGAGAAGGCCCATCCCGACGTGTTCAACACCCTGCTCCAGGTTATGGACGACGGTCGGCTCACCGACGGCCAGGGCCGGACGGTCTCATTCAAGAACACCGTCCTGATCATGACCTCCAACATTCCGGGCGGGCGGGCCGGGGTCGAGGCCAGCTTCAAGCCGGAGTTCATCAACCGCCTGGACGACATCGTCGAGTTCGACTCGCTCAACCGCGACCAGATTGGCGAGATCGTCGACCTCCAGGTGGCCGCCGTGGTCACCCGGGTGCGGCAGCGCGACATCGAGATCGAGCTCTCCGACCAGGCCCGGACGCTGATCGCCAACCTCGGCTACGACCCCACCTACGGGGCGCGGCCGTTGAAGCGGGTGATCCAGAAGCGCCTGGTCGATCCGCTGGCGCTGGCCATCCTGGAGGGACGGTTCGTGGCCGGCGACACGGTGTCGGTCGGGGCCGCCGAGGGCGAACTGGTGCTCCGGCGCGCCGGCGCGGACGCGCCCGCGGTGACCGTGTAGTGAGGCAGAGCGCGGGACGGCGCCACCGAGCGCCGTCCCGGGCCACGCCTCCGGACCCTCGGATCCGGTACAAGTGGGATCCGCCTGCAGCCGTCAACGCCCGAGGAGAGTCAGATGCCCACCTACGTCATGCTCACGACGCTTACGCCGGATGGAGTCCAGACGATCAAGAACAACCCGGGGCGGATCCGCGAGGTGAATCGGGAGGTGGAGCAGCTCGGGGCCCGGGTCAAGGCCCAGTGGGCAACGCTCGGCCAGTACGACTTCATCAACATCATCGAGGCTCCCGACGAGCAGACGATCGCGCGCGTCTCGCTGGAGCTCGGCTCCCGCGGCACCGGCCGCTACGAGACGCTGAGCGCGATTCCCATCGACGAGTTCATCGGAGCGATCTGATCCGCCGATCATCCCGCTCAAGTTGAGCAGCAGCGACCGCTACCGCGTCCTCGTCCTCGGCTCCGGGGCCCGCGAGCACGCGCTCGTTCAGGCGCTGGCGCGTTCACCACGCGCGCCCGAGGTGATCTGTGCGCCCGGCAACGCCGGGATCGCCACCGAGGCCCAGGTGATCGCGGTCGATCCCCAGCATGTCGGCGCCGTCATAACCCTTTCGCAGAGCTGCGGCGCGGACCTGGTGGTGGTCGGTCCCGAGGCGCCGCTCGTGGCCGGCGTCACCGACGGGCTGAGCGCCGCCGGGATCCGCTGCTTCGGCCCGACCGCGGCGGCGGCTGCGCTGGAGGGCTCGAAGTCGTTCTGCAAGCAGGTGATGGCGGCCGCGGGCGTCCCGACCGCAGCCCACTCGGTGATCACCGACCCGGATGCGGGAATGGCGGCGATCTCTCGTTACCCGGTCGTGATCAAGGCCGACGGGCTGGCCGCCGGCAAGGGCGTGATCATCGCCGCTGACGCCGGCGAGGCGCGGGCGGCCCTGGAGGACCTGCTGATCGGACGCCGCTTTGACACCGAGCGCGTCGTCGTCGAGGATTTCTTGGAGGGCGAGGAGCTGTCGCTCCTCGCTGTCTGTGATGGCGTGACCGCGCGCCCCCTGGCGTCCGCGCAGGATTACAAACGGATCCGGGACGGGGACGACGGGCCGAACACCGGCGGGATGGGCTCCTATTCGCCGGTGGCGGCGGTCGACGCCATCCGCGCCCGCGAGATCTGTGCCACCGTGCACCAGCCGGTCCTCGACCTCCTCGCCCGCCGTGGCACTCCGTTTCACGGGGTGCTGTACGCCGGCCTGATGATGACCGCCGCCGGTCCGCAGGTGCTGGAGTTCAACGTCCGCTTCGGTGATCCCGAGACCCAGGCGATCCTGCCGCGCCTGAACTCGGATCTGCTCACGTTGCTGGAAGCGGCGTGCGCGCCGGGGGGGCTGGCGGGCGTGCCGCGGCTGGAGTGGGACGAGCGGGCGGCGGTCACGGTGGTGCTGGCCAGCGCCGGCTATCCGGAGAGCTCGCACAGCGGCGACGTGATCCACGGCCTCGACGAAGTCGACGCCGGCGTGTTCGTCACCCATGCCGGCACCGCGCGGTCGGGCTCCGGCGAGCTCGTCACCGCCGGCGGGCGCGTGCTCTGCGTCACCGCGCTGGGCGAGAACCCGGCGGTCAGCCGGTCCGCCGCATATGCTGCAGCGGACATGATCCGGTTCGATGGCATGCAGCTGCGCCGCGACATCGCCCTGAGGGCGGTCTTGTGACCGCGGCCGACGAGCTGTTGCCGGCTCCCGGTGAGGGCGAGCCCGGCCTGGCGCCGGCGCCGGAGGCGCCGGAACCGATGGCCGACACCGCGGCCGAGATCCAGGAGCTCGAGGTGGACGCTCCCCAAGTGGCGATCCTGATGGGCTCCAAGAGCGACATGGAGGCGATGGAGCGGGCCGAGCGGGAGCTCGCCTCTCGGGGGATCCGCTCCGAGACGCGGGTCATGTCAGCCCACCGCGAGCCCGATGTGGTCTCGGACTACGCTCGCAACGCGCAGCTACGGGGGATCAAGGTGATCATCGCCGGGGCCGGGTTGTCGGCGGCGCTGCCGGGCGTGGTCGCCGCCCACACCGAGCTCCCGGTGATTGGGGTGCCGCTGACCAGCCGCACATCGGTCGCCGGCGGCTTGGACGCGCTGCTGTCGATCTCCCAGATGCCGCCGGGAGTACCGGTGGCGTGCGTCGGCATCGACAACGCACGTAACGCTGCTGTGCTGGCGGCGCGCATCCTCTTCAGTTAGGGCCGCTGCACATCGCATCCTGCGGCCGGGCCAGGCATCCGGCGGGTGGGCTTCGACCTGGCCGCGGCGGCCGTGCACAAGTCGACAAATCCGGGTTCACCTCGACGATTTGTCGCCGATCCCCACCTCCAGCGTGGTTTATGCGGAATATCCGGGAGCCGAATCACGATTTGTCGCGTTACCCACGCTGAGCGGCCGGCTGGTGACAAATCCGCGGGTGGGGTCACGATTTGTCACGTTTCCCGGGTCGCCGGGTCGCCGGGTCGCGGGGTCGCGGGGTCGCCGGGGTCGTCGGGGTCGTCGGGGTCGTCGGGGTCGCGGGGTCGCGGGGTCGCGGGGTCGCGGGGTCGCCGGGTCGCCGGGTCGCCGGGACGCTGGGGGCGGCCGCGGACCGCGACCGCCTGGACCGCCGGCCGGGGTTTTCGGTGGACCGCGCCGGGTTCTCCGGCGGGTTGACGTCCGCGGATCTGCGCCCAACCGCAGAAACCGTCCCACGGAAACGATCGGGTATGCGCTTGTCGCTTGATGCACGCCCGGGCTCCGGACTCGCCGCCCGGCGTGCCCCCCTGAGGCCGCGTTCGCCTCGAGCGACATCCTCACGCCGGACTCAGCGCGCCGGGGGATCCAGGGCGCCCGCCGCCTCATGTGCTTCCTCGGCGGGTTCGTTGTACGGTGGAGGTCGTACGACATCAGTTTGTACGATGGTCGTCGTACGAAGACGCCGGACGTTCCTACAATGAGGGGGAGAATGTCCATCCAAGTCACCGAATCGATCGCTCATCCCGATCGCGAGGCGCTGGAGCTCGGAGCCGTGCTGCACGCGCTCAGCGACCCGGTGCGGCTGCGGATCGTCGCCGAGCTGGCTCGGTGCGAAGGCGAGTGCCCGTGCGGTAGCTTCGCGCTTCCGGTCACCAAGTCGACCTGCACCCATCACTTCAAGGTCCTGCGCGATGCCGGCTTGATCCAGCAGCGGGCGCAGGGAACGACGCGGCTGAATCGACTGCGGCGGGAGGACCTCGAGGCCCGCTTTCCCGGCCTGTTGGCGACGATTCTGCAGGCTGCCCGAGGCGGTTGCGCCCCGGGCAGCTACGGCACGGCCGTCGAGGTCGCCAACCCGGCCGTGGTCGTGGAGCGCCAGCCGACCGGCGAGCGCGCCGCCGTCTAGCCAGTAGCCGTCGGCGCCGTTGATTGCGCGCTACACCCGCCCGGAGCTCGCCGCGGTCTGGTCCGACCACGCCCGGTTCGCCGCCATGCGAGACGTCGAGGTGGCGGCGTGCGAGGAGATGGAGGGACCGACCCCACAGGACCTGGCGGCGATCCGGGCGGCCACGTTCACCGTTGACGCGATCGACGAGCGCGAGAGGGTCACCGACCATGACACCGCCGCCTTCGTCGATGTGTTGTCGGAGTCGGCGGGACCCGCCGGGCGCTGGATCCACTACGGCCTGACGTCCAGCGACGTCCTCGACACCGGCCTGGCGCTGCAGATCAGGCGGGTCGCCGAGCTCGTTCTCCCCGATTCCCGGCGCCTGGTCCGGGCGCTGGCGGGCCGGGCGCGTGAGCACGTCGACACGCTGTGCGTCGGTCGGACGCATGGCATCCACGCCGAGCCGACGACGTTCGGGATCAAGCTGGCCGGGTTCGCGTTCGAGGCCGACCGCAACGCGGCACGGCTGGAGCGCGCCTTCGCCCAGGCGACGATCGGCGCCGTCTCCGGCGCGGTTGGGACCTACTCGGCCACATCGCCTCAATTCGAGGCGCGCGTTCTCGCCCGCCTGGGCCTCGAGCGCGAGGCGGTCTCGACCCAGGTGGTGGCCCGCGACCGTCACGCCGAGCTGCTGCAGGCGATCGCGCTCGCCGGGGCCGGATTGGAGCGGTTCACGACCGAGCTGCGTCACCTCGCCCGGACCGAGGTCGGCGAGGTCTCAGAGCCGTTCGGCCATGGGCAGAAGGGTTCGAGCGCGATGCCGCACAAACGCAACCCGATCAAGTCAGAGCAGGTGACCGGCCTGGCGCGCGTGCTCCGCGGCAACGCATCGGCGGCGGTGGAGGACGTGGCGCTGTGGCACGAGCGCGACATCTCGCACTCGTCGGTGGAGCGCATCATCCTGCCCGACTCCACGATCCTGCTCGACCATATGCAGCGCCGGGTCCTGGGCCTGGTGGCGGGCATGGTGGTGGACGCCGCGAGAATGCGCGAGAACCTGGAGCTGACCTGCGGCGCCCTGTTCTCCCAGCGCGTTCTGCTGGCGCTGGTGGCGGCCGGCCGCGGCCGCGACGAGGCGTATCGGATCGTGCAGCGCGTCGCCCGGCAGGCGCTCGACGAGCGCACGCCGATGCGGGAGCTGCTCGCCGCCGATCCGGCCGGCGCCGGTCTGGATCTGGACGCGATCTTCGACTACGTGCCGTTTGTCCGCCACGCCGGCGAGATCGTCGCGCGTCTGGACACGATCGCCTGAGCCGCCGGCCGACGGCGGACGGCGGACGGCCGGCGACCGGCGACCGGCGACCGGCGACCGGCGACCGGCGGCCGCCGGCCGGCGGCCGGCCAAGGGTCAACCGGCGCGCCCCCCGCCCCCGGTCCTACGGCGCCCGCGGCGGCAGGAGGCGCAGAAAGCGCTGAGTCTCGGGTCGTTGCGGAGCCACCAAGACCTGCTCGGCGGAGCCCCGCTCGGCGATCAGCCCCTCGTGGAGGAAGCAGACCTCGTCGGCGACCTCGCGGGCGAAACCCATCTCGTGGGTGGCCAGCACCATCGTCATCCCCTCGCGCTTGAGCTCGCGGATGACCTCCAAGACCTCGCGCACCAGCTCGGGATCGAGCGCCGAGGTGACCTCGTCGAGCAGCAGGGCGCGGGGGCGGGTGGCGAGCGCGCGGACGATTGCCACCCGCTGCTGCTGGCCGCCGGACAGCCGGTCCGGGTAATCATGCTCGCGGCCCTTGAGCCCGAATCGCTCGAGCAGCGCGGCGGCGTGCGCCAGCGCCCGGTCCTTGGGCTCCCGGTGCGCCCGGCGCGGGCCGAGGGCCACGTTCTCGACCACGGTCATGTTCGGGAACAGATTGAACGCCTGGAACACCAGCCCGAGTCGGCGGCGGACCGCCACCGGGTTGACCGACGGGTCGGTGATCACCTCGCCGTCGAGCAACACGTCGCCGTCGTCGATCTCGTCGAGCAGGTCGATGCAGCGCAGCAGCGTGGACTTGCCGGAACCCGAGGCGCCGATCAGCGCCACCGCCTCGTGCTCGGCGACGGTGAGATCGATCCCGCGCAGGACCTCCAGCTCGCCGTAGGCTTTGGTCACCCCGCGGACCTCGAGGACCGCGGTCAAGCGAACGCCGCCTCCCGGCGCCGGCGGTCGCGTGCCTGCATGCGGTCGAGGATGCGCGCCAGCGGGATCGTCACGCACAGATAAAGCGCGGCCGCGGCCAGCAGCGGCGTGTAGTTGAACGTGGAGGAGGCGCTGATCTGGGCCACCCGGAACGCCTCCTGAGGGCCGAGAATCGAGACCAGGGCGACGTCCTTCTGCAGCGAGATGAAGTCGTTGAGCAGCGGCGGGAGCACGCGGCGCACCGCCTGGGGAAGGACCACGTAGCGGGTGGCCTGACCTCGGGTGAGCCCGAGCGCGAGCGCCGCCGCCGACTGGCTGCCGTGGACGGAGTCGATCCCGGCCCGGTAGACCTCGGAGACGTAGGCGGAGTAGGACAGCGCGAGCGCCGCGCCGCCCAGCACCACCGGGTCGGTCGGCAGCCCGGTCAGCTGCAGCGCGGGGATCCCGAACCCGATCAGGTAGACGACGAGGATCGTCGGCACGCCCCGGAACAAGTCGGTGAACACCGCGGCGAGCAGCTTCAGCGGGAACAGGGCGGCAGCGCGGGCCGTCCGGCAGAGCGCGATCAGCAGCCCGAAGACCAGGACTACCACCTCGACGATCAAGAACAGCTTCACGTCGAGCCAGAAGCCCCGGAGGACGGCGGGGAACGCCGACTTGAACGCCGACCACGAGAAGAACGTCTGGCGGACGCTCGGCCATCCCGGGCTGGTGAGGAGGAGCACGGCCAGACCACCGAGCACGACCACGGTGGAGACCGCCGCGATCGCCACCGAGCGCCGGTTCCGGGCGCGTTTCGCCGCCGCCCGTGCGGCCCGGCGATCCGACACGGCCGCGGGCGCGACCGACGCCCCGTCAGCCGAGCTCAGGCGCGTTGGCTCCACCCATCCAGCGGTGGGTGATCTGGGCCAGTTCGCCGGACGAACGAAGCTGTGTCACCGCCCGGTTCACGCAGGCGGTCAGCGGCGAGCCCTTGGCCAGCAGCGCGCCCCAGGTGTCGCCGCCGGCGGCGCTGAACTGGCCGACGATCTTCGCGCTCGGAACCTGCACGGAGGTCAGATAGAAGGCGGTCGGCAGATCGACGACGATGGCGTCGACCTGGTGCTGCTTGAGCGCGGTGACGACGTCGTTGGAGTCGTTGAACACCTTGGGCTGATTCGTCGGCTTGATCTGGCTGTCGACCGCGTCGAGGCTGGTGGTACCGATCTGGACACCGATCGAGGCGCCGCGCAGCGCCGCGAGCGAGGTGGCGCCGACGTACTTGGAGCCCTTGGCGACGACGACCGCCTGGGGCGCCTGGTAGTAGGGCTTGGAGAAGTCGACCTCCTTCTCACGCGGCTTGGTGATCGAGATCTCGTTGATGTCGAAGTCGAAGTGCTTGGGACCGGGGGCGTAGGAGGAGTTGAACGGCTCGGTCACCCACTTGACGTGCGCGGTGGCGTAGCCCAGCCGGCTCGCGATCGCGTAGGCGACGGCGCTCTCGAAGCCCTTGCCGTTGGTTGGATCGTCGTGCTGGAAGTACGGCGGGTAGGCCGGAGCGTCGGTGGCGACGGTCAGCTTTCCCTTGACGATCGTTTGCAGCTTGGCCGGCGTGCACGTGTTGGTGGTGGCGGCGGCGGTCGAGGTGGTCGTCTTCTTGGTCCCGCAACCGCTCACGACGAGCGCGCAGGCGAGGGGGAGGACGAGGAGTATCGGCTTGCGGAGCATGGCGGCGGGCGAATCCTAACCGGAGCGGTCGACATCTGCCACAGTTAGTCCAATGGCCGTATCCCGTCTCGCACTCGCCGCCCCGAGCGACGATTCGGGGCGGCTCAGCGACGAGATCGAGCTCTACCAGCGCACCTACACGACGCTGCTGCGCTCCAGCGGCGAGACCCATCTGCGGGTGCTCGAGTCCTCGCATCGCGCGATCGGGTCGAGCCTGCACCCGCTCGCCGACTCCGACGAGGTCGACCTCGGCGCGTTCATCTACTGCATCCGCCGGCTGCCCGAGGGGATCGTCGGCGCCCGGCTGATCCTGATGGGCCAGAGCGTGGAGGTGTTCGCCGGTTACGGGATCGAGGTCGCCGACTGGGAGGAGACCGAGGCGCTGGCGCGGCGGCGACGGTGGTACGACGACGGCGCCGGGACGCTGGCAGTGCTGCTGGCCAGCCGGTCCGACGTCGACGACCTCGTCCCCACGCTGGTCGCGTTCCAGATCGAGTACAACAAGATCCGGGTCAAGGCCCGGGCCGCCGGCTGGCCACCTGAAGGGCCGGTGGACGCCGAGATGTGCGCGGAGCTGCTCGGCGGCGCGGCAGACGACTGGCGGCGGCTGGGCGAGGCGTGGGGCGGGCAGTTTGGGCAGCGGATGGACCGGATGGCCACGGCGCGGATGTCGCTGCGGTTGCGGATGCTCGGCGGTAGCGCGGTCGAGTACGCGCGGCTGACTCGGCGCTGGTGGGCTCCGGTGCACGCACACCTCGTGCGGGAGGAGCTCGCCGACCGTCCGCTGTACTTCGTCAGCTCCAACGCCCACAGCCTGATCAACATCGCCACCGGAGTGGCTCGCCAGCGCGAGCCGGAGCTGGTTGGCTTCGTGCAGGCGCGGCCGCCGGACGACATCCTGCGCCAGGAGCTCGACGCCTTTCGCGAGGGCCGCTCGGAGGGGTCGTGGGAGAACTTCCTGTACTTCGTGGCCCGGCAGTGGTGGAACTCGCGCGGGGCCGCGGGCAAGGCCGAGCGCCGGGAGGCCGAGCAGGCTGCCGGCGTGACCCATCTGGTGTCGCACACCGCGCTGCGGGTACCGGCTCAGGTGATCCCGCTGTGCGCGGTGGCCCGCGGGAGCCTGGATCCGCGGCTCGGCGCGGTCGACGAGGCGGTGATCGCGGCCAGCGACGCGGTGATCGTCAACATCGACTATCCGCTCGGCGTCGCCGCCTACAACATCCTGCGCGAGATCGCCGTGGACAGCGGCGCCGGGCTGCGCGGCGTCTACATCCTGGGCAAGGCGGCGACGCTCAACGCCGACGTCGGCGACGTGATGATCTCAAGCGTCGTCCACAACGAGCACTCCAACTCCACCTACTGGCTGGACAACGCGTTCAGCGTCGGTGATCTGGCCCGCGACCTGCGCTTCGGCTCCGGGCTCGACAACCAGCGCGCGGTCACCGTCAAGAGCACTTTCCTGCAGAACCGGGCCTACTTGGACTTCTACTACCGCGAGGCGTTCACCGTGGTGGAGATGGAGGCCGGGCCGTACTGCGACGCCGTCTATGAGATCGCCGACGCCGACCGCTACCCGGAGGGGGAGGCGGTCAACTTCTCAAAGCTCCCGATCGATCTCGGGATCATTCACTACGCCTCCGACACGCCCTACACCCAGGCGCGCACGCTTGGGGCGCGCGGGCTCAGCTACTACGGGCTGGACTCCACCTACGCCGCGTCCCTGGCCATCCTGCGCCGTATCCTGCAGCTCGAGGGGGCGCTGTCGCCTCGGGCGGCGTCGATGCTGGCGTAGCCGGGCGGGCGCCGAACCCGTTGCTAGGATCGCTCCGTGACCAGCGCCGCCGACCTGCCCCTCGTCACCTCCGGCAAGGTCCGCGACATCTATGACGTCGGCGACGAGCTTTTGATCGTCGCCTCGGATCGGATCTCCACCTACGACGTGGTCCATCCGACGCCGATCCCGGACAAGGGGAGCGTGCTCACCGGCCTGTCGACGTTCTGGTTCGAGCGCACCGCCGGAATCGTCGCCAATCACGTGGTGTCGGTAACCGGCGGGGTCCCGGACGATGTTCGCGGCCGCGGGATGGTCGTCCGCAAGCTGCGCATGCTGCCGGTGGAGTGCGTGGTCCGCGGCTACATCACCGGGTCGGGGTGGAAGGACTATCAGGCCACCGGCGCCGTGTCGGGAATCGAGCTCCCGGCCGGGCTACGCGAGTCCGACCAGCTGCCCGAGCCCCTGTTCACCCCCTCCACCAAGGCCGAGGTCGGTCACGACGAGGCGATCGACTTCTCGGGAGCGATGGAGCTGATCGGCGACCAGGCGCTGGCCGAGCGGGTCCGGGACGTGTCGCTGGCGCTGTATCGGTTTGCGGCCGACCATGCCCGGGCCCACGGGATCATCCTCGCCGACACGAAGTTCGAGCTCGGCCTCGACAGCGACGGCGAGCTGACGATCGGCGATGAGCTGTGCACCCCGGACTCGTCGCGCTTCTGGCCGGCCGACGAGTACGCGCCGGGGCGCGGCCAGCCCAGCTTCGACAAGCAGTTCGTGCGCGATTGGGCCTCCTCCACCGGGTGGGATCGCAACCCGCCGGCGCCCCCGATCCCCGAGGACGTGGTCGCGCGCACGCGTGAGAAGTACGTCGAGGCCTACGAGCGGATCACCGGTGACCCGTTCGGCGCCTGGCTGACGCGCACGGCCGCCTAACCGCGATGCGCGCGCGGGTGCTGGTCAAGCCCAAGGCCGGGATCCTCGATCCCCAGGGGCAGGCGGTGGAACGGGCGCTGCCCGCGCTCGGCTTCACCGGAGTGCGCAACGTCCATGTCGGCCGGCTGATCGAGCTCGACGTGGAGGACCCGGAGCGGCTGCCCGAGATGTGCCAGCGGCTGCTCACCAACCCGTTGATCGAGGACTACGAGATCGTCGCCGCCGACGAGCCGGTATCGGCGTGAAATTCGGCGTCATCCGCTTTCCCGGTTCCTGCGACGAGGTCGATGCCCAGCTGGCCTGCCGGCGGGTGGGGGAGGCGGTGATCCTGTGGCACCGGGATCGTGATCTTCAGGGGGTGGACGCGGTGGTGATCCCGGGTGGGTTCTCCTACGGCGACTACCTGCGGGCGGGGGCGATCGCCCGGTTTGCTCCGGTGATGGGGGAAGTGGCCGAGTTTGCCCGCGGCGGCGGGATCGTGCTGGGGATCTGCAACGGCTTTCAGGTGCTGTGCGAGGCCGGTCTGCTTCCGGGCGCGCTGCTGCCGAACACGTCGCTGCGCTTCATCTTTCGCCAGGTCTGGCTGGAGGTGGTGCGGGGGCCCACCCCGTTCACCCGCGCGCGCGTGGCAGGCCCGTGGGCCGAGCGCCTGTCGATCCCGGTCAAGCACACCACCGGCCGCTTCTACGCGCCTGACGCGGAGCTTGACCGGCTCGAGGCCGCCGGGCAGGTCCTGCTCCGGTACGCCCCGGGCGAGAACCCCAACGGCTCGCTGCGCGACATCGCCGGCGTCTGCAACCAGGCCGGCAACGTGCTCGGTCTGATGCCCCATCCCGAGCACGCCGTGGATCCGCTGACCGGCTCCACCGACGGGCTTGAGATCTTCGAGTCGATGCGAGCGCATGTCACCGGCCGCATCCGCGTCTAGCCGCCATCGCGCCCTCGGCCTCGCCGACGCCGAGTACGAGTTGATCGTGGCCAGGCTCGCTCGCGAGCCCGGCGACACCGAGCTGACCATGCTGTCGCTGATGTGGTCCGAGCACTGCGCCTACAAGCACTCCAAGAAGCTGCTGCGGCGCCTCCCCACCGAGGGAGCGGCCGTGCTCATGGGCCCTGGGGAGAACGCGGGGGTGATCGACGTCGGCGGTGGCCTGGGCGTCGCCTTCAAGGTCGAGTCGCACAATCACCCCAGCGCGGTGGAACCGTTCCAGGGCGCCGCCACCGGAGTCGGCGGGATCCTGCGCGACATCTTCGCCGTCGGCGCGCGCCCGATCGCGGTGCTCGACTCGCTTCGCTTCGGCGAGCCGGCGGGCTCGGAGCGCTCGCGGTATCTGCTGGACCGCGCGGTCGGCGGCATCGGTCACTACGGCAACTCGATCGGCGTCCCCACCGTCGGCGGCGAGCTGTACTTCGAGTCGACCTACGAGCAGAACTGCCTCGTCAATGCCATGTGCCTCGGGCTGGCGCCCCACGATCGGCTGATCCGATCGGCCGCCGCCGGTCCGGGCAACGTGCTGGTGCTGCTGGGGGCGCTGACCGGGCGCGACGGGATCGGGGGCGCGTCGGTGCTGGCCTCAGCCGAGCTGGGTGAGGGCGACGAGGCCAAGCGTCCGTCGGTGCAGATCGGCGACCCGTTCGCCGAGAAGAAGCTGCTGGAGTGCTGCCTGGAGCTGCTGGAGGCGGAGTTGCTGGTGTCGCTGCAGGACCTGGGCGCCGCCGGCCTGACCTCGGCGTCGGCGGAGATGGCCAGCAAGGGGGGCGTCGGACTCGATATCGACTGCTCGGCGGTGCCGCTGCGCGAGCCGGCCATGGAGCCGTTCGAGATCATGGTCTCCGAGTCCCAGGAGCGGATGCTGTGCGTCGTCGCGCCGGATCGTCTCGCTGAGGTGGTGGCGGTGTGTGAGCGTTGGGAGACGCTGGCCACGCCGATCGGCGCCGTCAACGACTCTCGGCGGCTGCGCGTCCTGGCCGGCGATGGCGTGGCCGCCGACCTCCCGGTGGAGATCCTCGTCGATGCCTGCCCGGTGTACGACCTGCAGCCGATCGCACCGGCGGCTCCGTTGTATGCCCCGCCGGCTGCGGTGTTGAGCGGTGGCGAGTCGGAGGCGGAGACGCTGCTGACGCTGCTGGGCTCGGCCAACCTCGCGTCGCGCCAGCCGGTGTTCGAGCAGTACGACCCGGTGGTGCAGTCGCGCACCGTGCGCCGACCGCAGGAGGCGGACGCCGCGGTGCTGATGCTGAGGGCGGGCGGTGCGGATGACGATCCCGCTGTTCCCGCGATCGCCGTCGCGATCGACGGCAACGGCCGGCGCGTGGCCTGCGACCCGCGTCGGGGCGCGGCCGAGGCGGTCTACGAATGCGCCGCCAATCTGGCCTGCGTCGGGGCCACGCCGCTCGGCCTGACCAACTGCCTGAACTTCGGCAACCCCGAGAAGGCGCACGTTGCCTGGCAGCTGGTGCAGGCAGTGGAGGGGATCGCCGACGCCTGCCACGCGCTCGGCGTCCCCGTCGTCGGCGGCAACGTCTCGCTGTACAACGAGGCACCGTCCGGTCCGATCTTCCCGACTCCGGTGATCGGGATGGTCGGTCGTCTGGCGGACGCGGCGCGCGCCGGCCGGCTGGCGTTCGCCGCCGCCGGCGACGCGATCGCGATCGTGGGTGAGTTTCGCCCGTCGCTTGCCGGCTCCGAGCTGGCGAAGCTGCGAGGCGCGCCGATCGCCGGGCCGTTGCCGCCCATGGACGAGCAGGCTGTCCGTGATGCGCATGGCAAGGTTCAGTCGATGGTCAACGCCGGGGCGCTCCACAATGCACATGACATTGCTGAGGGCGGCATCGCGGTAGCCCTGGCTGAGTGTTGCATCGCGGGCGGTGTCGGCGCTCGGGTGCGCCTGCCCGCCGGTGTCGATCCGTTCGCCGAGGCGCCGGGGCGAGCCTTCATCGTCTCCGGGCCCGAGTCGGCGCTTGCCGGGCTGCAGATCATCGGTCGGGTGGGCGGCGATCAGCTCGTCGTCGGTCAGCAGTGCGCGGTTGCGATCTCCGACCTGGAGTCCGCCTGGCGGGGCGGTCTGGCGCGCTTCGTCTGACAGGCCGCTGCTAGCCTCGGCTTTCCGGCCGAGGTCTGCGCGAAGCTTGGCCCCCACATGCTCCCCGTGAACGATCACCGCGACGGCCCTCGCGACGAGTGTGGCGTCTTCGGGATCCACGCTCCCGATCACGATGTCGCCCGCCTCGCGTACTTCGCGCTGTTCGCGCTCCAGCACCGCGGCCAGGAATCGGCCGGGATCGCCACCGCCACCCATGGCGCCAACATCATCGCGATCCGCGATCAGGGGTTGGTCTCACAGGTGTTCGACGAGCACACGCTGCGCTCGCTGGTCGGCGACATGGCCATCGGTCACGTGCGCTACTCCACCACCGGCTCCTCGGAGTGGGAGAACGCCCAGCCGATCGTGCGCGACGATCACCGCACCCTGGCGCTGGCCCACAACGGCAACCTGATCAATGCCGTCGAACTGCACTCCGAGCTGACCGGCCGCGATGTCCCGTTCCGCTCCACCTCTGACTCGGAGATCATCGCCGCGCTGCTGGCCACCCACCCGGCGCAGCGGGTCGAGGATGCGGTTGCCGCGGTGTTGCCGCGGCTGCGCGGTGCGTTCTCGACCGTCGTCATGACCGAGGAGTCCGTGGTCGCCTTCCGTGACCCCCAGGGGCTGCGGCCGCTGTCGATCGGGGTCATCGATGGCCTGGACGGCCCCGGGGCGGGCTCGAGCGGGCCTCCCGCCTACTGCGTCGCCAGCGAGTCGTGCGCGTTCGACCTGATCGGAGCGCGTTTCGTGCGCGACGTCGAGCCCGGCGAGGTGGTCACCCTGGACGAGCGCGGACTGACCTCGCGATCGGTCGCCACCGGTCAGCGGCGAGCGTCCTGCGTGTTCGAGTACATCTACTTCGCCCGGCCCGACTCCCGGATGGCGGGCACCGTGCTCCAGGTGGCACGAGCCCGCATGGGCGAGATCCTGTGGCGCGAGGCGCCGGTCGACGCCGACGTGGTGATTCCCGTCCCGGACTCCGGCAACGCCGCGGCGCGCGGGCTGGCGCGAGCCGCCGGGCTGCCCCAGGACGACGGCTTCATCAAGAATCGCTACGTCGCCCGGACGTTCATCCAGCCGGGTCAGGAGCTGCGCCGTCAGGGCCTGCGGCTGAAGTTCAACCCGTTGCGGGAGGTGGTGGAGGGCAAGCGGCTGGTCGTGGTCGACGACTCGATCGTCCGCGGCAACACGACTCGCCAGATCGTCCAGATGCTGCGTGACGCCGGCGCCGCCGAGGTGCACCTGCGGATCTCCGCGCCGCCGATCAAGCACCCGTGCCACTACGGGATCGACATGTCCACGCGGGAGGAGATGATCGCCCACGGGCGATCCGTGCCCGAGATCGCCGCCGAGCTCGGCGCCGACTCGCTGCACTATCTTTCGCTGGCTGGCGTGTATGAGGCAGTCGGGGCGCGCCGCGGCGATCACTGCGACGCCTGCTTCTCGGGCGACTATCCGCTCGCGGGGAGCGAGTCCGCCAACGGCAAGTTCGCGCTCGAGGACGAGCTGCCGCTGGTCCGGGTCTAAGCGGGGTTCACCGACGCCGCTGTTCCGGGCCTGAGTGCGGAATCCCCAACGCCACCGGTCGATCCGCGCGCTGCGGTGACGCCCGGTGCCGGCGGTATCGTCGGCCGGGTGGATGGGCGTGAAGCCTTCACTCATGAAGCAGCGACGGGTGCGCTGGGGCGGCTCTTCGGTCATCGGCACTTTCGCGCCGGCCAGGCTGAGGCGGTCCGGGCCGCGCTCAGCGACTGCGACGCGCTCGTCGTCATGCCCACCGGCTCGGGCAAGTCGCTCTGTTATCAGCTGCCGGGCCTGATGCGCGACGACCTGACGCTGGTGGTCTCTCCGTTGGTATCGCTCATGCAGGATCAGGTGACGGCGCTGTCGGCAATCGCCCCCGGGCGGGTGGCGATGGTCAACGCCCAGCGAGGACGGGCGGCGAACGCCGAGGCGCTGGCCCGGGCCCGGGCCGGCGAGGTGCAGTTGCTCTACGTGGCGCCCGAGCGCTTCGGGTCGCGGGCGTTCCGCGGGGGGCTGGCCGACGCTCAGGTGGGACTGTTCGTCGTCGACGAAGCTCACTGCGTCTCGGAGTGGGGACACGACTTCCGACCGGATTACTTCACGCTGGCGCAGGCCGCGGCGGGGTTGCGGGCGCGCTGCACGATGGCTCTGACCGCGACCGCGACACCGCGGGTCGCCGACGACATCGCCCGCCGGCTGGTCCTGAATGACCCGGTGCGGGTCACCACCGGGTTTGACCGCCCCAACCTGAGCTTCGCCGTCGTGTCCTGTCACACCGCCGCCGACCAGGAACGGCGGCTGGCCGCGTCCCTCGCCACGCCCGCTGCGTTGCCGGCGATCGTCTACGTCGGCACTCGCGGCAGGTGCGAGCAGCTTGCGGAGTCGCTGGGACGCGTGCTGGGTGATCCGGTCGTCGCGTACCACGCCGGACTGGATGGCGCCGCTCGCGCCACCGCCCAGCAGCGCTTCATGCGCGGCGATGCTGCGGTGATCGTCGCCACCAACGCGTTCGGGATGGGGATCGACAAGCCCGACGTTCGCACCGTCTGCCACGTCTCGGTGCCGGTGTCGCTGGAGGCCTACTACCAGCAGGCGGGTCGCGCCGGGCGCGACGGCAGGCCGGCACGGTGCCTCCTGTTCGCCCAACCGCGCGACAAGGGGCTGCACGTGTTCTTCATCGAGCGCTCGCGGTTGACGGCCGATACGTTTGAGCGAGTCGGCGAGCGGTTGCAGGGCGAAGCGCCGCATGACCAGATGAGACTGGATGTCGATTGTGCGGCGAGCTCGAGCGGTTCGGACGCTGGCTACGACGTCCCCCTGTCCGAGCTGTTGCGCCTGGGCTCCGGGCGCGGTCCAGACGACGCCGACGGGGTGCGCGCGGTGATCGGCCATCTCGCCCGCGCCGGGGTGCTGGCGCCGGTTCCGTCCGCACCCGATCGCGTCGCGGGACACATCACCGGAGGCTGGGACCGGCGCGCCGCGGCCGCCTGCCTGGTCTCTGCGCACGAGTCCGAGCGGGTACGGTGGAGCCAGTATCGGGCCGTCTGGGGGTACGTCGAGGGCGATGGCTGCCGTCGCCGGGCGCTGCTGGATCACTTCGGCGACGCGTCGGTGGCCGACTCGGACGGGCCGTGCTGCGACGTCTGCGCGCCGGAGCTTGCCGCGGCATGAACGTCGGCGTGCTCGCCTCGGGCGCGGGCACCAACCTGCAGGCGCTGATCGACCGGGCCCATGGCTTGGACGGCATCCACATCCGGGCCGTCGCCTCCGACAACCCGGACGCGCCGGCGCTGGAGCGTGCCCGCCGGGCGGGGATCGACGCCGAAGCGTTCGCCGCCGGCCGGTTCGTCGACCGCGCGGCGCGCGACACCGCGATGGCCGACTGGCTGGCGGCCCGTCAGGTGGAGCTGGTGGTGGCGGCCGGCTACATGCGACTGCTCAGCGGCGGCTTCTTGGCGCGCTTCCCCAACCGGGTCATCAACCTGCACCCGGCGTTGCTGCCAGCCTTCCCGGGACTGCATGCGATTGCGCAAGCGGTCGAGTATGGGGTCAAGGTGTTCGGGGTGACGGTGCACTTCATGGACGGGGGCGTCGACACCGGGCCGATCATCCTCCAGCGCGCGCTCGAGCTGCCCGATGCGCGCGACGCCGCCGAGGTGGCGGCTGCGCTGCGCCCGGCGGAGCATGAGCTGCTGGTGGAGGCGGTCCGGCTGATCGCGCGAGGCGCCGTCGGCTTCGATGCGGCCAACCCTCGCCGAGTCGTCATCTCGCGGTAGAGTCGGGATCGATGGACGCCAGTGGACAGCCGATGAGCGTCCTGCCGGCGGCACCCGTCGGACCGACGGTGAGGCGGGCGCTGCTGTCGGTGTCTGACAAGACCGGGATCGTGGAGTTCGCCCGGGGGCTGGCCGATCTCGGCATCGAGGTGATCTCCACCGGCGGGACGGCGAGCGCGCTCAGCGAGGCCGGCATTCCGGTTCGCTCGATCACCGACCTGACCGGCTTTCCCGAGATCATGGACGGGCGCGTCAAGACGCTTCATCCCAAGCTCCACGCCGCGCTGCTGGCGGTGCGCGACAACCCGGACCACCTGCGGGCGGCGCAGGAGCACGGAGTGGAGTTCGTCGACCTGGTGTGCGTGAACCTGTATCCGTTCGAGCGGACCGCTGGTCGCCGCGGGGTCGGCGACGAGGAGGTCATCGAGCACATCGACATCGGCGGCCCCACCATGATCCGGGCCGCGGCCAAGAACCACGCCTACGCGGCGCCGGTGGTCAGCCCGGTGAGCTACGACGCGATCCTGGCCGAGCTGCGCGAGTCCGACTGCCGCCTGTCGGCCTCCACCCGTGAGAACCTGGCGGCCGAAGCGTTCGCCTACACCGCGCGTTACGACACCGCGATCGCGCGCTGGTTTCAGGAGCAGGGCGAGGACTTCCCGCAGCTGTTCGTGCGCGCGTTCGAGAAGGTCGTGGAGCTCCCCTACGGCGAGAACCCGCATCAGCGCGCCGCCTACTACGAGCAGGTCGGCGCTCGCGCCCACGTCCTGTCGATGGTCTCGCACCTCGGCGGCAAGCCGATCTCGTTCAACAACCTGCTCGATCTCGACGCCGGCCGGCTCCTGCTCAACGAGTTCCAGATCCCGGCGTGCGTGATCATCAAGCACAACAACCCCTGCGGGGTGGCCTGCGGTTCGACGCCGTCGGAGGCCTACCAGGCGGCGTTCGCCTGCGATCCGATGTCGGCGTTCGGGGGTGTCGTCTGCCTCAACGGTCCCGTCGACGGTGAGCTGGCGAGGGCGCTGGCGGATCAGTTCATCGAGGTTCTGTTCGCGCGCGGGTACGACGAGGCGGCGCTGGCCGTTCTGGCCGAGAAGCCCAACACCCGCATCCTCGATGACCGCGAGCGCCGCTCTCTGAACATGATCGAGCCGCACGTGCGTCAGGTGGTCGGCGGCCTGCTCGTCCAGGACCGCGACTTCGACCTCGAGGAGCGCGGCGAGATGCACGTGGTGACCGAACGCCGGCCGACCGAGCCCGAGTGGCAGGCGCTCGGCTTCGCTTGGAAGGTGTGCAAGCACGTCAAGTCCAATGGGATCGTGATCTCTCGTGACGTGCAGACGATCGGCATCGGCGCCGGTCAGATGAGCCGGGTCGACGCCGTCCGGATCGCGCTGGAGAAGGCCGGCGGCGGCGTCGCGGGCGCCGTCCTGGCCTCGGACGCCTACTTCCCGTTCGCCGATGGTCCCACGCTCGCGCTCGACGCGGGAGTGACCGCGATCATCCAGCCCGGTGGCTCGATGCGCGATCACCTCGCCGTCGAGGCGGCCGACCGCGCCGGAGCGGCGATGGTGTTCACCAGCCGGCGCCATTTCCGGCATTGACCGAACGATTCACCGGGGATCCGCCGTCGCCCTGGGAGGGGCAGTTCGGCTTCAGCCGGGTCGTCACCGTGGGTGGCTTCGTCCTCGTGGGCGGGGTCACGTCGGTCGCCGCGGGCGGCGGGGTGATCGGCGAGACCCCCTACGAGCAGACCGTCGAGGTCCTGCGCAAGCTCGTGCACGAGCTCGGGCGCGCCGGCGCTGGACCGGCGGACGTGATCCAGACCCGCGTCTACGTGACCGACATCTCCCGCGCCGAGGAGGTCGGCCGCGCCCACGGCGAGGTGTTCGCCGCTCACCGGCCGCTGATGACGATGGTGGAGGTCAGCGGCCTGATCGACTCCCGCATGCTGGTGGAGATCGAGGCCGTGGCCCATCTCGGCTGAGTGGGGCCGCTCGAATGTCGACGTATTTGCGAACGGGGCGATTACGCGCGCGCGAGTAACCTCCGGGACACCTCGCCGCCGTAGCTCAGCTGGTAGAGCAGCGGACTTTTAATCCGAAGGTCCTGGGTTCGAGCCCCAGCGGCGGCATCGGGAAGTGCCTGCTCAGAGGTATTTTAGATCTTGTGCTGGTCGCCACTAGGTGCAACCGTGTCCCCAATATGTCCCAAGAAGTTGCTCCAGTCGGGGTCGCGAGCGGCCAGGTGTTCCGAGTCGAGCGGATGCGCGGTCCGGCCAGGTACGTCCAGTACCGGCGGCCCGACGGGCGCCAGGTGCAGCGCAAGCTGGGGCCGGCGTGGACTGAGCGCGGCCGCCAGCGGCGGGCTACTTCACCAAGCGCACGGTACAGGCGGCGCTGTGCGACATCCTCGACGAGGCGCATCGACTGGCGGCTGTGTCCGGAGGCGAGCAGCGTCCGAGGGTGACCTTTGCCGAGGCGGCGGCGGAGTGGCTGCGGTTCATCGCGGTGGATCGTGAGCGCAAGCCGTCGACGTTGAAGGACTACCGCTCGGTGCTCAACGCCTACCTGCTGCCGGCGTTCGGCGACCGGGAGCTGGGGTCGATCGAGCCGGCCGACATCGAGCGTTGGCGGCGCTCGCTGACGTCGCTGTCGAACCGGTCGAAGAACAAGCTGCTCATCCAGCTGCACGGGATGTTCCGCCGGGCGCAGATCGTGTGGGGCATCCCAGCCAACCCCCTGGCGCGGGTCGAGAAGCATCCCGTTCCCTCGAGCGGCGACATCGAGGTGTTCTCGCCGGAGGAGGTCTGGGCGCTGGTGCGCGCGGCGGCGAGCGAGCTAGACGGGGCGCTGTTCCTGACCGCCGCATTCACCGGGCTGCGCGTGGGGGAGCTGATCGCGTTGCGCTGGCGTGACGTCGACTTTCCGGGCGCGACGATCCGGGTGCGCTCGAGCTGCGCGGCCGGCCAGCTGACGACGCCGAAGTCAGGCAAGGTTCGCTCGGTGCGATGGCCCCTGACGTTGCCGGGGCGCTGGCGAAGCTGGGAAGGCGGGTGGACTGGGTCGGGGAGGACGATTTGGTCTTCGCGGGTGTGACGGGGAGCTACCTCGACGGCTCCGCGCTGCGCCGCCGCTACAAGGAGGCGCTGGCGCGGGCCGGCCCTGCGCTCGCTGCGTTTCCATGACCTGCGCCACACGTTTGGGACGCGGATGATCGCGAAGGCCGACATCCGTCGCGTGCAGGAGTGGATGGGCCACGCCGACATCCAAACGGCGATGCGGTACCTGCACTACGCGTCGCACGCGGAGGACGCGGCCCTGGTGGGAGAGGCATTCGCGGTGGCCGAGCCGGCAGATCTCCCCCTCGCGGAGCCCCGATGAAGGGCTTGTCGGGATACGGGATTTGCAGGAGATGTCCGAAGATGCCCGTAGACGTCCCCGGTTGTACGCGGGACACACGCGAGCCGTTCCCGCAGCGGTCACTCGGGCGCCGAATCCTCAGCACGTATCGGCGATTTCGGGCCCAAGGGACGTCTTCGGGCATCTTGCCCAGCAACGAGGTGCGTGGAGTGTATGCCTGTGACGGGGATGTCGGAGCGTTCGACTGGGCCGATGCCGGACCTTGCTGCAGAGCCGCGTCGGAGGAGCGGAGGTCAGGGGAGGGGCCGTCAGGCCCTGCCGAAGGCAGCCCCGAAGGGGCGACCTCGACCGCAGCGACGACGACGCGATCATCCAGAGCGAGTCCGGGAGCGTGGCGGCATCAGGATGTCGTCGTCGCGGCAGCCGCGGCCGGCTTCTGCTTTTGGTTTCGTCCCGATAGAAGGAGCACTCTCGCCGCCAGCCTCGGTGGGAGTGCCAGGCTGCCGAGATTGCGTGATTGCGGCAGCCTTGCGGAGCACGGTCGGACTGCTGCGACTAGCCCGTTCCGACAGCGAGGAAGTGATGGAATGCGAGGCGTGCCCGAAGCGCCTGATCCACCCCCGGTAACGCTGACGCGGCTGGCTTTGCGCGCGCCCTGGGCGCTGGTCGGCAAGCCGGTGCTGTGGCACATCTCTGATTCCCAATCTGGTGTGCGGCGTGGCTGGCGTAGGATCGCGCTTACGGGAAGCGGTTGGTAGCCGCTCGACGGTGAATCATCGGCGGCGGGAGAATCGTCGTGAACGTTTGGAGGATCAGGATGTGGAGAGGGTTGGCTGGGTATTTGCGCCAGCATCATCTGGCGTTGGTGGCGTTGTTCATTGCTCTGGGCGGGACTTCGTACGCAGCGGCTGAGCGGGGCTCGTCCTCGCCGGGGCGGCTCTACGCTTGCTTGGTACGGCCATATCAGACACTGAATCTGACCGGCGCGTCGGCTATTTGTCCACGTGGGCAGCGCAAGATCTCGTGGAACCGGGTAGGGCGGCCTGGGGTGCGCGGCGCGGTCGGTCCGGCGGGTTCCAGGGGCGACACGGGAGCGGTAGGTCCGACTGGGCCACAGGGTCCGAAGGGCGACACGGGCGCGACGGGCGCGACGGGACTTCAAGGTCCGAAGGGCGATACGGGGGCGACTGGCGCGACGGGACCGCAAGGTCCGAAGGGCGATACAGGGGCGACTGGCGCGACGGGACCGCAGGGCGTTCAGGGACCGCCCGGACCGTCGACCGGGCCAGCGGGCGGTGATCTGACCGGCAATTACCCGAACCCGACGATCGCGTCGGGCGCGGTGACGACAGACAAACTGGCCGACGGCGCGGTCACCAACGCGAAGCTCGCCAACCCGTCGCTGAGCATCAAAGCGGGAACCGGCCTGACTGGCGGCGGGTCGATTGCGC
This sequence comes from uncultured Actinomycetota bacterium, assembly GCA_963787595.1. Lineage (GTDB taxonomy): Bacteria > Actinomycetota > Thermoleophilia > Solirubrobacterales > Solirubrobacteraceae > Palsa-465. The sequence continues at coordinate 196,201 of CAWBDE010000005.1, read as the reverse complement.
TCGGTAACTCGGGCACGCTCGGCGTTGATCCGACGGTGGTGCAATCGCGGGTGACTGACTCCTGTCGATCAGGCAGCGCGATTGGCAAAGTCAACCAGGATGGCACCGTGGCCTGTCAGTCGACAGTGCCGTCAGTCTCCGAGCAACTATTCAGTGTCCCAAGCGGCTCCAGCCCATCGGCGTTCACCATCCCGAGTGGTGTCTCGCAGCTGATCGTTTCGCTGTATGGCGGGGGCGGGGGCGGCGCTGCAGGCAACCCTGTCCTCCCAAGCGGCGGAGGCGGCGGCGGCGCTGGCGCGTACGCCCAGGGCCTGCTCACTGTCTCCGCTGGCGACGTCTGCACCATCACGGTCGGGGCCGGCGGCTTGGGCGGTTCGACGCCGACTATGCCGACGACCCCTACAAATGGCGCTACCGGTACGGCCTCGTCCGTCGCGTGCGGGGCTACAACCTTGACTGCCGGCGGTGGGACTGGAGGTCTGTTCAGCGGTGTAGGCGGTTCCGGTGGTATTTCCTCCGGTCCGTCCGCGTTCATGGGCGTCAACGGACGAGCCGGGCAAAGTGCCGGTTTCGGTTGCAACGGCGCCACCGGCGGCATCGGCGGCATTGGGTTCCTGTACGGCGACGGAGGCGCTGGCGGAGTATGCAGCGCCGGCCCGGGCCACAGTGGTGGGGACGGAGCTGTCCTTGTCCAATGGCTATCCCCATAGCGCAGAAGCTGACGGATTTCGCTAACAGGAGCAATGCCAGGCTCTGCCTGGAAGATGACCCACCCGAGGCGCGAATCCGACAGCAGGTACGTCCGAATGGCCGACTTCCCATCGGTCGGTACGCACGAACTCTTCACGGATCTGTCCACACCCGATCAGTGAGCGCTGACGATCTGAGAGTTCTCCAATCACGAACTTCCAGCAGTGTCGACTCCCGACCAGCGGAAGGGCGAGAGACAGCTGCCTAGATCGAGAGCCAGCAGCGACAGCCCGGCGGTCGCGTCTTAGAGATGCTGTAAATGGCGCCGGTGCTGTCAGAGCGACGGCGTAGGTTCCCTCAAGTCCTGCGAAGACGATGAAGGAGGCCTACGCCGTGAGACGTACCGTACCGCCGTCGGCGGAGATAGAAGCCCGGATTGAGCACATGCTGTCGGTCGGGGTGGGTGAGAACCCGCGCGATTCGTTGTCAGAGCTGGCCAGGCTGGGGGCCCGGCTGATCATCCAGCGGGCGGTGGAGGACGAGTTTGATGCGTGGCTGGGTCGCGCCCGCTATGAGCGTCGCGCCGGCGATCAGCGCGAGGAGCATGGCGAGGAGAGCGGGCTGCGCAACGGGTTTCGTCCCCGGCGGGTGCAGACCGCCGAGGGGGAGCTTGCGATCGAGATCCCGCAGGTCTGGCAGGCGGCGGAGACGTTTGCCTCCAAGCTGTTTCCTAGGACGCCGAAGTTGCTGCGCACCGAGCCTCTGAAGGCGTTGGTGATCGGCGCGTTCGTGCGCGGCCTGTCGATGCGCGACGTCGAGTCGTTGTGTGAGCAGGCCGGGCTGGGCCAGCTGTCAAAGTCGACGGCGTCGCGGATGTGTGAGGAGCTCAAGGAGCGCTTTAGCGCGTTTCAGCGGCGCGATCTGTATGAGATCCGGCTGGTCGCGTTGTTCCTCGACGCCACCTTTATCGCTGTGCGGCCCAATGGGCCCAAACAGGGGGTGCTGGTGGCGTGGGGGGTCACCGAGGACGGCGAGCGCGTGCTGCTTTTAGTGAGCTTGGGGATGCGCGAGTCCTTTGAGGACTGGCAGACGCTCGGGCGCGATCTCATCTCCCGTGGGCTGGGGGCACCGATGCTGATCGTGGCCGATGGCGCGCCCGGGCTGACCAAGGCGATCGAGCAGTGCTGGCCGGCGTCAGACCGCCAACGCTGCTGCGTGCACCGCGCCCGCAACCTCTACGCCAAGCTGCCCGACCGCGAACGCGAGCGCGTCAAGCACGCCTACTGGCAAGCACTCGATGAGGCGATCAGCGAATCAGACGGCAAACGCCGCCTCCAAGCGCTCGTTGACCAGCTCGACAAGGAAGGGTTCACCGCCGCCGCCCGGTGCCTGGCCGATGATCTCGACGCGCTCGTGGTGCATCTGCGCTACCCGCTGCGCCACCGTCGACGATGGCGATCAACTAACCTGCTCGAGCGCTCGCTCGGCGAGGTCAAACGCCGCACCAAGGTGATGGGCCGCTTCCCGGGCGAGAGCAGCTGCCTCACCCTCGTCTGGGCGGTGCTTGACCTGCTCATCACCCACCAGACCAACGGTATGCACTTCAACGCGCTCGACCGCCAACGCCTCAAACGAGCGCGCTACCACGGCAACGAACAACCCATCCCCGAGGAGGTGACAGCCGCCTAGACTCACCACCTACCGGGAACCAAATTTACAGCGCCAAAGAGACGCCACCGGGCTCGCGTGAGACTGCTGTATCGGCCGCGCCGCTAGCAGCGACCTGGCAAGCACCGATGCGCGGTTTTGAAGGCGAGAAGCGGGGACGCCACCGCGGTCCCGCCGTCCGGACCCGCTTTCAAGTGGCCGCGCTGCTCCCGGCGCTTGGGCTCGCGGCGGCGCGGTTCCGTGGCTCAGCGCGGGGATCGCAGGTCGGGTGGTGCGTGGACCGGCGCCCGGCTTGCCCGAGAGGAGCAGGAGCGCTGGGAGCGTGCTGGCGGTGCGACGGACGACCCGTCTTCAAGCGGTTCGGCGGCTGCCGCTTCGCGATGAAGCGGCAGCCGCGCGAGGTACCAATCAGGCACCACTCCAACTCGGCTTTGGGCTGGAGGGAGTCGGCGGTGGTTGCTTGGTGCTGTGTATGCCTAGGGTGTGGGCCGGACCTCGAAGTTCAACTCAAAGAACTCCATCGGCGGGAGCTCGGCCCCCGGCGGCAGCTTTGGCGCGAAGTGGCCCTCGGCGAACGCCTGGCAGTCCTCACGCGAGTCCCACAGCTCGATTGCTCTGTAGCCCGTGCTTGCGGCGCCGCTCCAATGACCCCGAAACCCTGGGGCTGTCTGCAACTCCTCAATGACTCCGGCGTGGCGCATCCCTTCCGCGAACGCTGCGTCAGCGCCGGGGATTTCGACCATCATCAAGACCGGCATTGAGCCTCCTGGTGTCTGCCGGCTGGGGCCGGGATTTAAGCGATTACGGAGCTTTTGACACCGAAGCGCCCACAAAGGGGGCGCTGGGAAGATCGAACCGTTCCAGGTAGCCGGGGCCGAGAAACCAGGTCAGCTCAGAGACCTCCGCGCCCGCCAGCGACAGCACCAACAACCCGGACTGCTGGACTAACCCCGAAAGCGGGTCGATGTAATAGGTCCCAAACGCCGGCTCTCCGTTCGCACGGGTCGCGATCAGACGGCTCGACTGGCCCGAATGCCCCGCAGAAACCGCGATGAGGAACGCGCCGATCAGCTCCCGGCCGTTGTACTCCTGGCTGGCCGGCGGCATCCGGAACCACGCGTCCTGCGTGACCAGAGCGACCATCCCGTCGATATCGTCGGCGAGGAACGCCCGGGCGAACTGCTCCACCAGCTCCTGCTCCTCCACGGAGGCAGGGGGCGGCGGCGCGATCCGCTGGGTCGGATCACCGAGCTCCTGCTCGATCGTCACCCGCGCGCGCTTGAGCGCACTCTTGACACCTTCGACCGAGGTCTCGAGCATCGCCGCGGTCTGCGCCGCGTGGAAGCCCAGCACGTCTCGGAGCACCAGCACGGCGCGTTGGCGTCCAGGCAATCGCTGCAAGGCGCTGATGAACGCCAGCTCGATCGCCTCACGGCTCTCATACTGCGCCGCCGGCCCTGGCTGGCTGTCCGCCAGCCATCCCAGCCGGTCATCCGGATACGGCTCCAGCCAGTGCGGATCGGACATCCGTGTCGGCGCCGGAATCGCAAACGTCAGCGGCGGTATCGAGTGCGGGCGGCGACCGCCGTCGCGCAGCAGGTTCAGACACCGGTTCGTGGCGATCCGGTAAAGCCAAGTCCGCAAGCTCGATCGCCGCTCGAAACGCGCCAGCGCCCGCCAGGCGGCCAGCATCGTCTCCTGCAGCACATCCTCGGCATCCTGGACCGAGCCGAGCATCCGGTAACAGTGAAACTCCAGTTCGCGCCGGAACGGCTGCGTGAGCTCGCGGAAGGCAAGCTCATCGCCAGCGGACGCCCGCTCAAGCACGCTCGTGGTCACGCTTCAGATCCTCCCACCTTTGAGCCCCGGCAGCGTCCAACAACACCGAGTCCAACATCGGCGGCGTAGCGCACTCGCTAGGCGTCTTGGAGGGGCTCGTAGGTGAGGTAGGCGATACCGTCATCGAGGGCTTGGGTCTCCACAAGGCGCATCGGTTTCTTGTCATTGGTCTCGTTGAAGAGCCGCTCGCCAGCGCCGAGGACGACTGGGAAGATCTTCAGCCGCAGCTCGTCGAAGAGGTCGTGCTCAATCAGCGTGCGCAGTAGCTGGAAGCTCCCAGGGACGACGATGTCCCCTGCTTTCTCCTGCTTCAGCTTCGCGATCTCGCTGACCACATCGCCGTTTAGGACCATCGAATTGTTCCAGTCGGGGTCTTCTAGGGTCGAGGAGACGACGTACTTGGGCATGCTGTTCAACCTGTTTGCCAAGGCGCCACTGCGGGATGGCCACTTGGCGGCGAACCATTCATAGCTGCGCCGGCCCAGCAGGAACGCCTCCGCACCCAGCGCCTCGTCAAGCGCGAGCTTGCCGACCTGTGGGCGGTCCGTGATCCGGCCGACCCAGCCGCCGCGCCCAAAGCCCTCGTCACCGGCCGGGTCTTGGACAACTCCATCAAGCGACACGTTCTCGCTGATAACGATCTTTCCCATCGCAGCTCTCCTCGGTTGGACTGGTGCTCGTTGCGTTTGTCGAGGCGTTATCCGGGACGGAAACTGAGCGGCGAATGTCGAGCTGCCCCGACGTTGTTATTTGTGATGCGGACGAGACGGCGCCGGTGCGAGGATGCGGGCGTGACCGAGCAGACCCTCGCCCGCGCGCGTGGCGGCGACGAAGACGCGTTCCGCAAGCTGACTGACCCTTTTCGGCGTGAGCTGCAGCTTCACATCTATCGGATCGCCGGCTCGGTCCAGGACGCCGAGGACCTGCTCCAAGAGACTCTGCTTGCCGCGTGGCGTGGGCTTGAGCAGTTCGAAGGACGCGCGTCGATGCGGGCCTGGCTTTACCGGATCGCCACCAACCGCTCGCTAGATGCCCTCCGGGCGAGCCGGCGCCGCCCGGAGGCGTCGCAACGCATGACAGACGTGCCCGAGCCCACGCGCCGCACCGAGCCGATTGGGCTTGAGCCCTATCCCGACGTCCTGCTGGAGGGTATCCGTGACGAGGCTCCCGGACCGGAGGCGCGCTTCGAGACCAAAGAGGCGGTTGCGCTGGCGTTCATCATGGGCCTTCAGCACCTGCCGCCACAGCAGCGCGCTGTCCTGGTGCTGCGCGATGTGCTGGGGTTCCACGCTACGGAGGTTGCCAAGATGCTCGAGACCACCGAGCCGTCAGTTAACAGCCTGCTGCGCCGTGCGCGTGCGGCGTTCGAGTCGCGCCTACCGGCCGCCGGACGCGAACGGGCGCCGCTCCCGAACTCCAAGCTTGAGCGGGACGTCGTCGGCCGCTTCGCCGACGCCGTCGAGGCGGGCGACGTCGACTGCATGGTTGCCCTGCTCACCGACGACGCCTGGGTGACGATGCCGCCCGAGCCTTATGAGTATCAAGGCCCCGCCGCAATCGGGGCGTTCCTGCGCGGCCGGGAGGTCGCGCGCGGCGCAATTCGGCTAGTGCCGACCCGTGCGAACGGCCAGCCAGCCTTCGCCTGCTACCTGCGCTCCCCACAAACCGACATCGCCCGGCCGTACGCGTTGTTCGTCCTCACGCTCGAGGGCAACCGAATATCGGCGGTCACCTGGTTCGCCGACAGCAGCGTCTTCCCCCAGTTCGGACTACCACGAAGGCTGCGGTAGGAGGACCGGAGGATGGCTCGCGGAAGAGCCCGCCGAAGCGGGGCGGGCATCTCCGCCGATCGCGATCGGTCCTGCTCTTCTCGTCGCGAGGTACCTCAAGCCGCTCATGGTCATGTCCCATTGCCGCTGTAAATTTGCGCGCAGCTTGGGTTCCCGGGCTTGAGTCTAGGCGGCGGGCACCTCCTCGTCGATGGCGTCGGGATCGGTTTGTAGGTACTTGATGCGGTAGAGGTGTTGGCGGTCGACGTCGGTGAACGTGGCGCCGTTGCTGGCGTGGCTGAAGAACAGGTCGAGCACTGCCCAGACGAGTGAGAGGCAGCTGGTCTCACCGGGGAACCGGCCGATGACCTTGGTGCGCCGGCGAACCTCGCCGAGCGATCGCTCGAGGAGATTTGTTGACCGCCATCGCTCGCGGTGCCGGAGCGGGTAGCGCAGATGCACGACCAAGGCGTCGAGATCGTCAGCCAGGCAGCGGGCGGCCGACTGGTAGCCGCGATGCTCGAGCTCTGAGATGAGGACTCCGAGGCGGAGCTTGCCGGCCTTGACACTCGTCGCGTCGGTCAACGCGCTCCAGTAGTTAAAGCGGATTCGGTCGTGCTCTGCCTTGGGCAGCTTCGCCAACAGGTTGCGCAGGCGATGAACCGCGCAATGCTGACGGTCGGCGCGCGGCCAGATCTCCTCGATCGCCAAGGTCAGTCCTGGCGCGCCGTCGGCAACGACAAGACGGGGCGCGGCGAGCCCGCGAGCGGTGAGGTCGCGACCGAGCTCGAGCCAGTCCTCCTTGGACTCGCGTGCTCCCAGACGCACGGACACCAACACGCGTTTGCCGTCTTCGGTAAATCTCCAGGCGCACATCACGCCCTCCTTCGGGCCGCTGGAGCGGACCGGTAGGTAGATCGCGTCGAGGAACAGCACGACCAGGTTGACGTCGTAGAGCGAGCGGCGACAGAACGCTTCGAACCGCTCGTGAAGCTCTGCACAGATCCTGGACACGGTTGACTTCGAGGTGCGCCCAAGCCCAGCCTCCTCGCACAGCGACTCGACGTCTCGCATCGACAGGCCGCGCCCGAACGCGCCGACCACCATCGCCCTGAGCGGATCGGTGCGCAGCAACCGACTTCGTGTGGCCCCTGCGAAACAGCCTTGAGACAAACGGCTCAGCCGCCTTCCTGACCTGCGGGATTTCGATCCGCAACTCTCCCTCCGCCGTCTGCACCCGGCGCGGCCCAAACCCGTTGCGATAACCATCGCCATAGTTGCGAAGCCCCCGCTGCCGCTCCGGCCGGCGCTCACACCGAGCTCGACCCAACCACGTGTCGAACTCCTCCTCGACCGCCCGCTGGATGATCAATCGGGCACCGAGCCGGGCCAGCTCAGACAGCATCTTCTGCGGGTCATCCACCAAGCTCTTCCCGAGCAGGTTGTCGATGCTCGCTTGTATCTCCGCCGACGGCGGTACCGTGCGTCTCACGGCGTAGGCCTCCTTCATCGTCTTGCAGGACTTGAGGGAACCTACGCCGTCTCGCTGACAGCACCCCGCGCGTATTTACCGCACTTCTGGGACGTGACCCGAGCTCATCTCATAGACCCGCATAGCGCGGACCCCAGGCACGCGCCCATCAGAGTGCTAGCCACCTTCGCAGCTAACGATCCGGTCGACGCGGAAGCCCACGGCGCCTTGGGTCGGCTTCTCCATCGTCGCCCAGGCAGCGGTCGTGGCGCTACTGCTGGTTGGATCCCGGAGACGGGCGAAGCAGCACTTCGCCGCTCCGCCCGTCTGCTGGTCGTCGATTTCGGCCTATGGAGTCCGCGCAAGCGCCCGGGTGGTTAAAGGGTCAGTCCGGCGGTGGCGGAGATGGTCGGCGGCCGCCGGGTGCGGACTGCGTCAATGATTTCGCTGGGGTCGATGCCCTGCAGGTAGGTCGAGGTGGTCCCGAGATCGGTATGGCCGAGCTGGCGTTGGATGACGTTGACCGCGACACCTTCACGGGCGAGCTCGACGGCGTGCGCGTGGCGGAGCTGGTGAGGCGCGACCGCCGCCGGACTCCGGCGTCGATGGCCAGCTGGCGCAGCTCGGCGCGGGCAGCCGTGTCTGACCAGCGCCGGCCGCGGGTGGGGCCGTCGATAACGCAGAACAGCGGTCCGGGCGGCAGCAGGACGCGGTGAGCGAGCCAGGCGTTGAGCTGCTCAAAGCCGAACTGGTCCATCCCCGCCTCGCGGCGTTTGTCGCCTTTGCCGTGGCGGACCAGCAGCGAGCCTCGGCGCTCGTCGACGTCGGTCTCATTGAGCGCCAACGCCTCGGAGATCCGCAGCCCGCCACGCCACAACACCGCGATCAGCGCCCGGATACGCAGCCTGTGGCGATCGCGACCGGCCTGGCGCATGACCAGGATGATCTCCTCCGGTCGAGGCGGGTCAGCCGGATACTCCATCCTCTTGTTTCGGGGTGCGCGACCCGCGAGATACTCGGGCACGGTGGCGGGCGATCGCCGCCGTCCCGCGGCATCCAGCAGCACGATCGAGATACGGACATGAGCTACTCCTCGTGGAGGAGATGCGTCCTGGCTAGTCCAGGACGCATCAACAGCATCCTCAGACCAGAACAGCCGTCCGGCAACCGATCCGCTTCTGCTTCGGGGCTTCGCCAACCCAGAGCAGCATTTAGTTCGCATCCGCGAGCGTCGGCCGTGACGACCGGTCGTGCGTGGAGGCGGAAGCCTTGACCGGTGACTGGTCTACATCGACGCTGGGAAGCCTGGCCCGATTGTTGAGGTGACGGACAGTCCAGGTGCCCGCCAGCCGCCGTCAGTCCGCGGCTGGTGGGGTGTGATAGTCCGATCTTGTAACGCCGCGGGCGTGGGGGTCCAAGTAGAGGCATGAAAGAGATCGGGAGCGAGGTGCGACAGATCGGGCGCGACCCCGACGCGTTCGCCGCGTTCTATAGAGCCCACCTTCAGGCCGTGCAGGGATTCGTCGCCCGGCGGGTCAGTGACCCTCACCTAGCGGCCGACCTCACGGCCGACGTCTTCATCGCGGCTATCGACAGCGCGGAGCGCTACCGGCCTGAGCGCGGGGTTCCCGAAGCGTGGCTGATGGGGGTCGCTCGCAACGTCGTCAACGCGGAGTTCCGCCGGGCGACCAAGCACCGCGCGGCAACGCGTCGGATCTGCGCCAGGGAATTGCTCGATAGCGACTCGCTGGCAGACATCGAACACCGGATCGACGCCGAACGCGCCGCCCGTGAGGTGTATCAGGCGGTGTCGAGATTGCCGCGCCACGACCGAGCTCTCGTGGAACTCGTCGCCGTCGACGGTCTAGCAGTCAACGAGGCAGCACGCCGGCTCGGCATCAGCGAAGGAGCGGCCCGCGTCCGCTGGCACCGAAGTCGCACGCGCATCAAAGCGCAAATCACCACCTCGATCGCACTATGACTTCAGGAGATAACGACATGAACAGCTTCGAAACAGCATTGCTCAACGAGTTGCGCACGATCGTGACCGAGCACGCCGAACGGCGCCCCCGCCATCCGCTGGCCAGCCGCCTGAGGCGGCCCGGCTTCATCGCGGTGCCAGTGGGCGTCGCCGGTGCGGCCGCAGCGGCCGTGGTCGGCCTCGGCGCACTGAGCGGAGCCACCGCGGCCTACGCCGTCACCACCGCCTCCAGCGGCGATGTCGTCGTCACGATCAACTCGCTGTCTGATGCGTCCGGGCTCCAGAGCGCCTTGCGCGCCGACGGCATCGACGCGATCGTCAATTACGACGCCAACGGCTCGCCACCCCCACCGATTCCCGCAGGGTCGGGCGCTGTCGACGGCGGCTCTTCGGCCTCCGGTCGAGCCCCGGCCGGCACCGGACCGGCTCCGGTCACCAGTCAGAGCAGCCACCAGGGCAGTGGCTCGGTGTCTGGGGCCGGCAGAGCGGGATCCTCGACCTCGACGGGTCCCGCCCCACTCGAGATCCATCTCTCCAGAAACGGTCCGGACACGATCACAATCCCGGCCGCAGACGTGCACAACGGCTACGTGCTTCACATCACCACCAGCGGCTCGGCAGCCTCCGGCCTCGCGGCACTCCAGTTCGATTGGACCAATTGATGTCATCCTTGAGTAGGTCGGTTCATTCGGGCCGCCCTTGAGGCTGGGCCACCACGCAACTCAGATCGTTCGGACTACCGCTTGGTCGCCGACAGAGCAGTCTCGCTCAGAGTGCTGCTTTCCATGCGTGGGGGGCGGGCGACGGCCGAGAAATGCTGACGGCTGATGAGCTTCCCGACGCCGCCGTGGTCGCCGGTAGCCGTCGGTCAGCCGTGCCGGGGGTCCTGAAGAGCGCGGGGTTGGGTGAGCAGGTCGGTCCTGTGCTGCCAACTCCAGACGAGAACGGTGACGCTTGCGCTGGCGACGAGAATGTCGATGATAAGTTCGATCACGCCGCCGCTGCTGGTGGCATAGATCTGGTGCGCGAGGTCGTAGAACACATCCATACCGAGTAGGTAAAGCCCAGCGCTGCCCGCCGCGATTAGCCAAAGCAAGGCGCTGGCGCGCCGTCGTGCGAGTTGGAGGCCCGCGGTGCCGACGGTGACCAGCAGCCAGGCATCGGCGACCTGGAACGCGTCCTCGAAGCTGTAGTACGACGATGTTGTACGGCTTGCGATCAATCCGCGGTCCGCCCACCAGAGCACCCAGTAGGCGACGAGCAGACTGGCTGCCAGTACGAGCCCGGTGGTGATGAGGCGACGCGACTGCTCAAAGGTAGTTGAGGTCTGCACGCCGGTGACCATACCCGCCTGGTTCCGGCAGGCTGAGTCCGTGGGATCGGCGCGACTAGTTGCGTGGTCGAGCTCGTGGTCGTCTAGCTGCTGCTTTCCCCACAGTGGGGTATCGCCCGCCATCGGGGCGCAGCGGCGTCCCCGGTGAGTGCTTTCGTCGGCGGACCGCGCTGCGGCCGACGATCGCATCGCCGAGGCGACCACGTACTGCGGCGACGAGCCTTGTACGAGTGGTTTGCCGCGGAAGGAGTAGCCGGTGCCTGGTCGATCCGAGCTAACGCTGGCCACCGCTTGGACGAGGGGCGGCGCTGGCTGGCACCGGCCAGAGTTCCCCAATCGTCGCCCCAGCGGCCACGAGGCCGGCGCTGCCGCTCCGCTGCCCCGCGGGCCGGGAGCAGCAGTCGGCTAGGTACCGCGGGCGCGCGTCGGGGTGGCTGGTGCTTCAGTCGCCGCATTCTCAGCCTCGCGGCCGGATTGATGACGGAGTAGGGGCGCAGCTGTCCACGATCGCTTTGAGCGTCGCTACCTCTCGTGGATAGGCAGGGGATAGCGCGAGCCGAAACGCGTAGTTGAGGCGGCCAGCGCGGTACTGATACACCGCCGGCCAGAGGTGCAGCGAGATGCCGTGATACAGCCCGTGGGTGCGGTAGCTAAAAACGAGATGGCTGCCGGGCTCGCCGCCGTCGGGATATGACGGAGCGAGCAGGGCAGTTGGCCGCGCTGGCCGACCCAGCGAACCGGGCCGAGGGAGGTCGCGGCCGCGGGATGGCTGCTTTGCAGCAGCGCGTCGGTGAGACGCTGCGGCCGCCCGTGGGGGAGCGCGAATGGAAGATCATCGCGGCTGGTTGCCGCGTAGACCAGGACATGGATGAAGTACGGCGGCCCGGCGGGCAGCGTGGACGTGGAGGTCACGTCCTGCCCGCGGGTTCCCGGCAGAAACCCGCCGCCGGCGAGATAGCTCCACTGCCCAAAGTGGCATTGGCGGCTGGTGAGCGGAACCTTGGTCATGTTCGGTCCCCCAGAGCAGCCGACGACGATGTCGGGCGCCATGCGGCTATCCGACGCGGGGACGCAGTCGTGGGCAGGCCGGGCGCAACAACCATCCCTTGATCAGCCGGCTCACGCGGCAGGCGAGACCGGCGCCATCGCCACCGGCGTGTTCGCGAGCGACCGCGCAGATCCGGGGCGTTCTGTCCGGCTGCCTGCACGGCCTAAAACCAGCGGCGCCACCGCTACGCACACCACGGTCACGAGCCGGCGAACCCGCATGCCGGCAGTATGTTGACAGTGGCCAAGCGGTCGAGCCCAAGCCCCTGAAGGGCAAACGCGGGACCGGCGCGCGATCCCGCTCTAGCTGACCCGGAGATCCGGCAGCCCGGCACCGACCAGCGCCTTGGCGAAACATGTCCTTCAGCACCATCCCGGCCGTCTCCTGAGGCGGCGTCACACTGCTGGAATGTCGCCAATCCGGCCGCGTCGCTTCGGCTCCTGGTTGCGTCGTTGGCATGGGCGAAGCGGAAGCCTTCGGACTGGCCGCGCGTGACGTCGAGACGACCCCAGCTTCGTCGTGAGACCAGCAGTCTCGCGGGGCGGAGCTGAGCCTGGCGGCGTGGTGCTGACCGCGGTCGAGGAGGCGCTGCCATCCTCGCTGGGCTGGGCCGACAGGGCGGGAGCGCTACCTACAGCTGAGCGACGTCTACCGCTGGCTCCCTGACCCTGGCGCGCTCGGATGGTCCAGATGGCGGCGAAACGGTCCGCTGTTGGATATATGTTTGCCGTTCGGAAGCTCGACGTTCCGGGTCTCCACGAATCCGATGAGAGGAGCCGTCTTGAAGAACTTGCTTGCAGGGCTTGTGGGGCTCGCCGTCGTCGCGGCTAGCGCGGCGTCGGCGTCGGCGTCGGCGTCGGCGTCGTCTCACTTTCTGAAGGTCTCGCCGGCCAAGGCCAAGCCCGGCAAGACGATCACCGTCTCCGGCTCGGTCGGCAACGGCTGCCAGACCGGGCGCCCCGGCGATGTAGCGACGGTCTACTCGAACGCGTTCAAGGGCGCCACGAAGCGGAGGTTCGCCGGCGTGCCTGGCGTGTACGCGTCATTGAGCAAGAGTAAGAAGGGCGCGTTCTCGTTCAAGCTGAAGCTCAGTACGACGCTCAAGGCCGCCGACTACCGGATCGGGGGCCGGTGCGGTGGTGGCAACTTCGGCTCGACGAAACTAAACGTAACCAAGCTTGCCGGCTCACCGCCGCCGCCGCAGTCGAAGTGCACCTTTTTTAGGCAGTCGGAGACATGTACGTTCTCCCCAGGCCAGGAAAACGACATCTTTTGGCCCAGCAACGATGTTGTTACCAGGCTGGACGCCCGCGCCTACGTCGGCAATTTTGCGCCTGGTTGCACCGTGACGGTAGGCATTCAACCCAATGAAGAGCAGCGTGCCGCATCCGGCCCATAGTCGAGCAAGCAGCTTGCCGACGACAGACATCGCAGTGAAGTCTGAAGAGGAGTGAAGTCCAAAGCCGCCACCGCACGGTATTGGTCGCGGCGTGGGCCCCACTCACGTTGACCGTAAGCCGTCCGTTGCACTCATCGGCGCCTAGCTCCGTGGGCTTGTCCGGACGCAACACCGCAGCGCTTAGACGGGCATATCAGGCGCGCCGAGTTTCGTCGATCGCCCGGTTCAGCGCTGCTCGTGGTCGAGGGGCCGGGCGTCCTGGCAACGCCTCTGGCGCGGGCGTTCGAAGACGGCGGCTGAAGGGTCGTTCGGGGAACGGGCGAATGAATGCGCCACGGCTCCGGGGTCGCCGAGCCCGATCGCCGCGGGACAATGGCTACCGCAATCGCCGGCGTGGACTTGCTCGTTGATCCGATGCCCCAGCCAGGGCTTACCGCCGAGCGTGTGGTGTTGCGTGAGGCAGGCTGACACTTCCGCTTATCTGAACGTCGTTGGCGTGTCAAGGCCTCCGTTCGGGTTGTGGCTCCATGGGTTGTCCGGACTTATCTGGGTCCTCGAGCAGCCGGTCGTGGCTGTCGGGACGTGATGGTTGATCGGTCATCCCGTGGGTGTCCGGCCGCTCGGTCTTTGTCAGGACCGCCATGGTGGGTGCCACGGAAGCTGTGGGAGCTGGCCGGAAGGGTCCGCATCTGTGAAGGTGGGGTCGCGAGGCTGGAGCCGATGGTGAAGCTGGTTAGGTGACGGGCGCCAGAGCGGCGGGTCCGAGGTTGTTGAGTAGGTGGTAGCTGCGTCGGGCGATCTTGCGCGCGATCGTCAGCGACGCGCGGGTGTGGGACATGCCGCTGGCGCGGAGTGCGTGGTAGTGGGCGTAGTCGGGGCTCTGGCGGCGGGTCGCGGATTGCGCGGCCTCATAGAGCGCCCAGCGCAGCGGCGATGAGCCTTGACGGGTCAGCCGTCCGACACGGCTGGTCTGATCAGAACGGTGCACGCCGATGTCCAGCCCGGCGAAGCGCACCGCCTTGCGCGAGCTGTTCAGGCGAGCGGCGTCGCCGAGCTCGGCCAGGAACGTCAGGGCGATCAGCTCCCCGACCCCGAATTGGCTCATCAGCGCCTGGCAGCCGGCCTGGTGGCGCGCGACCCGCCGCAGCCCGCGTTCGATTTCGTGAATCTGGCGCTCGAGGGTGTCGATCATGAACAGGGCGACGGTGACCCGCTCACGCGCGTCCTCGGGCAGAGCCAGGCGCTCAAGGAACCGGCGACCGCCGGCTGCGGCGATCCGCGCGGGCGCGCCGGCGCTAATGCCGTGGTGATAGAGGACCGAGCGGATCCGCAGCAGCCATTGGGTGCGCTCGTCGATCAACGCTTTGCGCAGATGCAGCCGCGAGCGCCACTGACGCACATGCTCTGGAGCGATCCAGGACTCCGGCAGGCGCCCCTCCGCGAGCAGCTCTCTGAGCCACAGAGCGTCCTGGCGGTCGGTCTTGGCGCGACGCTTGCGACCCCGCAACGCGCGCGTCTCCACGGTCTCGGCCAGGTGCGCAGTCCCGCCGCACGCCTCAACGGTCCGGGCGACGAACAGCCAGCCGGTGCACGCCTCGATCGCGACATGCACCTCCCGGCCCGCGAACTGTGCCATCCACTCCCGCACCGCCGCCGGCTCTGAAGCGATCCGCCCGCGCAAGACCTCTCCGCTGGCCGAGTCCAGACAGTCAAAGGTGATCTGGCGCAAATGCACGTCAAAGCCCGCGATGATCGCCCCGGACAGCCGGGTTGGCATCACGCCAGCCGCGTTCCGAGCGACCGACCCTTTACCGTCGCTCACGGTCGGTACCTCCTGTTCGATTGGCCGGCCGCGCGGGCGCAATCCGCGCGCGCCTACGACGCCGTTCGACACGGAGGACCGACCACCTTCACGGCGACCAGCGCCGGCCGAATCAGAAGCCGTTCATGCCAGCTTCGTCGCCCCTGCAGCCACCAGGTCGGCGCTTCCGCTTCGCTCTTCCGCGGACCGAGAGCAGCAGTCCGCTCGCGGCCTCCCCCACTGGCCCAGGTGGCTGCTGGTGCGTGGATCCGGCAGCGCGACGTATTTCATCTGAACTTCTGCTTCGACCTGATAATTAGCTGTGAGCGTGCAAGCACCGGTGCGCGGTTTTGGCGAATCACGGGTACACGGGACAGCGTGGGCTGCGCCCCGCTTCAGTGTCGGCACTGCGGTACGCCGTCCGGCTCGGATAGGAGTATCCGCTTCGGACGGAACGCTGGAGAACGACATCGCTGCTGTTCGCTCAGAAGCCTGTGGTTGCTTCTGCTTGGCCCCGCGCGGCAGAGGGCAGCTGATCCTGTGGACGAACCAATGCGTTACTCGTCTCACCGGAGACACCGGCCGGTCACCAGGCGGGCTGAGTCAGGCAGAGGTTGACGGAGACTGTGATCCGACCCGTGTCGGCGGAGTCGGGTCTCTGAATCAGGCGTGTCGACGGACGCTTACAGGATGGGGAGGGCCGGCCTGGGTCTGGGTGGCAATGTCTCTGGTCCAGATCTCCACGCGGTGGCCGTCGGGATCTTCCATGTAGGCAGACCGCATGCCCGGACCTTGAGGGTCGTCCCCGAAGTAGACCTCGTCGACGTGCACGCCGTGAGCGCGGATCTGCGCGACCATCGCGTCGTAGTCCTGCTCGGCGATCGTGAGCGCAAAGTGAACGTGGGCTCCGGGCCGGGCGCCGCTGATCCCAGGGGCGGGCTTCCAGAGCCCGATTCTCGTCTGCTCGCCGGACTGGACCCAGACTGCCTCCCGGCCCGCCCAGGCCTCGCCCTCCCAACGCAGGACGACGGGCAGACCCAACGCCAGGCTGTAGAAGCGTTCGGACGCCGCGAGGTCTTTGGCCTCGATCACGAGCTCGCTGACACCATGGGTAGCGACAGGCACTTGGCTTACTCCGATCGGACTGGGGTTAACGGGTCATGGACGGGCCGATAGCGAAGCTTCGCGGCGAGTTGGCTCGAAGAGCTCGATTGGGTTACCGCTCGGATCTTCGAGCAGGATTTGCTGGCCACCGACGCCGGTGACGATGTCGTTGCGGAACTGGAGGTCTGCTTCTCGGAGGGTCGAGACGGCCGTGGCGAGATCGTCGAGCTCGAGCATGAATCGGTTCCAGCCGCCAGGTTGGGGTCGAGTTCCATCGGGCATCGCCTGCCCGCCACCGCCGGCGCCGCTCGGGGCGCTGAGGACGAGGCGTAGATCCCCTCGGGTCAGCATCGCGAACGTGGGCGCGGGATGCATCTTCTCCTCGAAGCCGAGATGGGTGCAGTAGAACGCGATCGCGGTGTCGACGTCATCAACGATGTAGCGGACGCTGACGGTGGGCATTGGGTGGGGTCCTTTGGTTGGTATGTGCGTGCCGCGCTCACGTATAGAGCTCGCGATCAGGCTCGTCGATCTGGACGATGATCCCGTCGGGGCCAGGGACCAATAGAGCGCGGCCCCATTCCTGATCCACGATCGTGCCCTCGGGCGGGAATCCCGCTGCGCGCAGCCGCGCGTCGATCGCTTCGAGTGACTCGTCCGCGACAAAGTTCAGCGCCACACCGTGACGCCCGTGACCGTCTGCGGCGATCGCGGCGTCGTGCAAGCACAGCTCACCGCCGCTCGCCCCCAGCTCGATCCAATGTCCGGAACGCGAACGCACGTCCGACGTCAGCCCGAGCGCCTGGTAGAACCTCGCGGCCTCGGCAACGTCGGACACGAAATGAATCGGCCTGACCCTCATCGCGACGTTGCCTGATCGAGTTGGTCGAGGTAGGCGGTCAGCGCGTCCTCGACGAGTCTCGACAATGACGACGCCTGATCGACAGCCGTGTGCTTGACGCGACGAATCAAGCCGGGCGGTAGATACACGTTGAACTGTTGCTTCTCGGCAGGATCGGACGACATCGAAGCAATGCTAGCAAGCTAGCACGGTGCCCAACCGATGGTTTCTGGGATCGAATGGGCGTTTGAGGGCAGCGGCGAGAGGCCCGACAGCGCCCCCCACGTCGAACTGGGTAGCGACCGTAACGCTGTGGCTCGACCCAGGCGCCTCGCTAGATGGGGTCAGGCTCAACCCCGACGAGCCGAAACGGCCCAGCGCCGCGGTACTCGAACTGCTGCGCTCCCGCGGAACTGGCCGGCGACACGCAACCCTGATAACGCGAGCACGGGCTTGGCTCCCGGCGCACCCCTTTAGCGCGGAGGGCGAGGACGCGTCGATTTGCCCGCTAGCAGGTCGCTGCTAACAACCGGGTCGAAGCAGAACGCTACGGCGTTCAGCCGTGGCTTCTGCTCAGTCGCCGGGCCGGCGGCGAGATCGCGGCTGCTGCTTCGAGTCTTCGAGAACCCGGAGCAGAAGCCCGACCGGCGACCCTCCGCGTCACCGAGACGGCGGAGCTGCGTGGAACCAGAAGCGAGTGAATTCAAGGCGGGAGCTCGGCCGCAAGCTTGATCTGGGCAGAGCGGGGCGCGCCATCGTCGGCGCGCGTTGCCTGCGACCCACCCGATTAGGCGGTCATGAGCTAGCACCGGCCGGCTATCGCGAACGTGGCGAAGCGCTCGTCAGGCGCCGAAGATCGCTGCGATCGCCTGGTCCCCAACTCGATCGTCAGCTCGGCGGTGTCGGGACGAGCAAAGCGGTCGTCCGCTGCGGCGCTCCTGGCAACGTGATCCTGAAAAGCGTCGAGCGGGCGCTCGAGCTGGTCGGTCTCGGCGAGGTGCAGAACGCCTACCGCGTGCTTGACCGCACCCACGATGACATCGTCGAGTTCTGCCGCGAACGGGAGATCGCCTTCGTGCCCTTCTTCCCGCTTGGGTCGGCTTTCACCGGTGGTCCCCAGAAGCTGGCCGCCGACCCGGCAGTGAGCTCGGTGGCCAACAAGCATGGGTGACTCTGTCCCAGGTCGCACTGGCCTGGCGGCTGGCCCGCTATGACCGGATGCTGCTGATCACGGGCAGGACCTCGGTCGCCCACCTGGAGGAGAACCGGGCCGCCGTGGCCTCGAGCTCGATGATCAGGACAGGGCGGTCCTCGACGATGTCAAGCAGGACGTGCGCGCCGAGCATTGACCTCCCGGACCCGGCGGCGGGACGACCCGCGGCGCCAGCGCTCGCAACCTGCCGAGTACTGGCGCCGCAGACCATCCGCGGACGGCGTGGTGAGCTCAGGCCGCCAGCTCGAGCTCGCCTGGCTCGAAAGCGTCTTCGGCGGTGGCCACGAGCTCGGGCTGATCACGCTCGATCTGGTTCTCGCGCACCAGCCACAGGGCAAGCGCGGCGCCGGCGAGGGCCACCAGGGCACCGATCAGCAGGATCCAGTTCAGCCCGGACAGGAAGCCCTCGCGGGTGGCGCTGGCCACCAAGCCGCGGGCTCCGTGCGGCACCGCGCTCAGCGCCGAGCCCAGCCGTCCGTCCGACGCCGCCTCGAGCAGCTGGCGCGGGTGACCACCCGTGGCCGCAGGCGTGCCGGCGGTCAGGCTGGAGATCTTGCTGGCCCCGCGGCCCAGGAAGACCGCGCCCCAGACGGCCACGCCCACCGCCACGCCGACCTGGCGGAAGGTGTCATTGATGCCCGCCGCCATGCCGCTGCGCTCTTTGGGTACCACGCTCAGGGCCACGTCGGCGATCACCGGGTTGAGCAGGCCAATCCCGACCCCGGCCACGAGGAAGCCCGGCAGCAGGGCCGTCCAGCCGGAGCTGGCGGTGAGGCCGGACATCAGCAGCAGCCCGGCGCCCACGGCCACCAGTGAGATCGCCATGAGGACGCGGGCCTGCAGGCGGCCCATCAGGGCCACCGCGAGCGGGGCCACCAGGAACGGGACTAGCGTGATCGGCAGGTAGCGCAGGCCGGCCTGCAGCGGCGAGTAGCCCAGGTAGTTCTGCAGGTACAGGGTCAGATACAAAAACAGCGCGAACAGCGAGGCCGAGACCGCGAAGGCGGCCAGCTGCACGCCGGTGAAGGCGCGGCTGCGGAACAGGCCCAGCGGCAGCATCGGCTCGGCTACTCGCCGCTCCACAGCGGCGAAGGCGCCGAGCATCACGGCCGAGCCGGCGAACATCGACACGATCGTGGCGCTGCCCCAGCCGTCGTCGTTGCCGCGTAGCAGGCCGAGGACGAGCAGGAACAGGGCGCTGGAGAAGGTCACCAGACCCAGCCAATCGACCCGTGTGGCGTTGGGATCGCGCGACTCGCGCAGCCTGGCGAAGGTCACCGCCAGCGCCGCGATGCCGATCGGCACGTTGAGGAAGAACACCCAACGCCACCCCAGCGCGTCGGTGACCACCCCGCCGACCAGCGGGCCGACGGCCACCGCGGCGCCGATCACGGCGCCATACACGCCCATCGCCGTCGCTCGCTCGCGGCCGGCCGCGAATTCCTGGGCGACCAGGGCCAGGGACACGGCAAACATCGCGGCGCCGCCGATGCCCTGCACCGCCCTCGAGATATTCAACACTGTCGCATTGGGCGCCAGTCCCGCCGCGAGCGAAGCCAGCGAGAAGATCGCCAGACCACCAGCGAACACCGATCTGCGCCCGATCCGGTCCGCGATCGAACCCGCGGTCAGGACCACTGCGGCCAGCGTCAGCGTGTAGGCGTCAATCACCCACTGGAGGTCCGTGAAGCTCGCCGACAGGTCTTTCTGAATTGACGGCAGCGCCGTGTTCACGACCGTGATGTCCAGCAGGAGCATGAAGGTCGCGACGCTTACCGCCAGTAGGGTCCACCATTTTCTAGCCATTGGATTTCCTCTGTGTGCGGTGCTATTGTTTTGTCAGGGAGCCTGGTAAGGCGACCTGATCGTTCGGAGACCTTATCAGGAGTCTTGACCAAATGTCCAGCGATTTCTCAACCTCGTCACAACCGCCGTTCATCCGCCTCCTCGACACGGCGCTGGACCAGTTCGTCGATGACCTTGCCGCCCGCGTGGCCGGCACCGAGTTCTCGGACATCCGCGTCGCTCACGGCTGCGTGTTCGGCAACATCGATCCCGAGGGCACGCGATTGACCGATCTGGCCGAGCGCGCCCGCATGACCAAGCAGTCGGTGGGCGAGGTCACCACCGACCTCGAGCAGCGTGGCTACGTCGAGCGCGTCCCGGACCCGGCCGACGGCCGCGCCAAGATCATCCGCCTGACCGAGCGCGGCCACGAGGCCCAGGCCCTCGGCTTCAAGCTGATCGCCGAGATCGAGCGCGAGTGGGGCGAGCGGATCGGCGAGGAGCGCGTGGCCGCATTGCGCGATGCGCTCGAGGCGATCACGGCCGAGCGCCTCGGCTTCGTACTGAGCTAGCCGCCCGCTTCGTCGGGCAACACTGAGTTCCTGCAAAAGTCTCGCGCCTGGCACAACCATCCCCAGAAGGGCTTCAGCAAGGGCGAACTCACGCTGGCTATGCCCGCTGCATGGCGCGAGATCGCCGAGCAGCTCGCCCGAGACGCTGGGTGGACCGCGGACGATGTCCGGGTGCTCGAGGCTGGACTGCCTGACGCTCCAGCGCCAGCACCGAAACCGCATAGCCGTAACTGGAAGCTGCGGCGGGGCGGGTCTACAACCATAGGACGCTAATACGGCCGACGTCTACTCCAGAGCGTCTGGCCGCAAGGGCGGGCTGAGGTCCGCTGCGCCAACAACGGCGCAACCAAGCGTCGCCGAACTTGAAGTCGGACGAGCGCATTCATCGCTTCGCGCCGACGTGACAGTCATCGGTTCGGCGACGAGAGGATCACGCGCGTCGGCGCCGGCGGGCGATTCCCATGCCACGAACGCGATAGCCGGCTCGCAGGCCGGCGGATGAGTGCCCCGGGGACATCGCGATCGCTGCCCCAGTCAGCAAGCTCTCCACACTGCTGTTCTCGCTGCACAGCAGAAGCAGGGTGAGGAGTGCCGGGTTGGCGACCAAGCATGAGCCGTCGCCCGAGCTGGCCGCGATTCCTGCACAGAAAGGAGACGCGGCTCGGCGGCACCAATCCCGACTCAGGGACATCCACTTCCACGAAGCCTGAGCCATGTCATGAGCTCAGGGTCGTCGGCACGAAATCCTCCTCATCGGCCCGGAGCCCATGCAGAAACCTCTCGCTCACCGCCCTTTCTGCGATGTGCCTACACCGCGGGCTCGGCGACCAGCGTTCCCGCGACAAACCGATCGTAGTTGAGCCGCATCAGCTCGATCACGTCGCGTTCGTCGGCATCGTTCTCAATCCTGCGTGCGCCCGGACCAACCCGGCCGGGGAACACGGGGTGATCGGTGATCCGCCCTTGCTCCACGAGCTCCACCCACACCTGCCTCGGGAACGAGAAATGCGCGGCGTGGTTCCCGTGCAAGTGCCCGATCTCCCTCTTACCGACCTTGAACGACCATTCGCCCCGACGGCCGGTGCCTGCCGTTACGCCAGCCCACGAGGTGACTACCTCTGTGATCCGCTGGCTTGCTGAGATTGTCATGAGATCTGCTCCTCGTGTCAGTTCACACTCACCGTAGACACAGGTCCGCTCGGATGCCATCGGCAATTGGTCCTAAGCCCCGAGTCCAGCCAGGAACGTCCAAGGCTGAGTAGACCTCTGCTCCCACGATGGGGCGTCAGACCGGCCGGCGCCGGCCCGGACCGCGCTGCTGCTCCGGTGCGGCCAACACCCGAAGCGGAAGTCAGCCGCTCGTGGCCGCCTCGGCGACGAACCAGAAGTCTCGGAAGGATTCTCCATGACCGGCAGGCTGGTTCTCGAGGCTACTGTTGAGGTGCTCGCGCTGGCGGAAGCCGGAGCGATCCGGTGAGGCTTTTGCGTAGGTCCCGTAGCAAGGATCATCAAATAGAAGGCTGAGGGATTGCTAGCGCCAGCTGAGCTGGTGCAGGCCTTTGGGCCACGCGGTGGCGAGCCGAGTCCGCGCGTGGTTGTGACGCCATCGTGTCAGCGGGCGAACGGTTGCCGGTCTTGGCGGCAGGCGGTGCGTGCCGGTGGGAGGATGCCGCGGATCAGGTAGGCGGTGATGTAGCGGCTGGCGCAGGCGCTGGGGTTCAAAAGCTCGGTGTGGCCGTAGCCGGTGACGGTCAGCAACCGAGCGCGGCGCAGCTGAGCGGCCATGCCGATCGCGTTGGCGTACGGGGTGGCGGGATCCACGGTGTTTCCGACGACGAGAATCGGATTCGCAGTCCACCGGTTCCAGGGTCCCTGGTAGGGGTCGGCGGTGCGTACCGGCCAGGTGGCACACGGCTCATCGCCCCACAGGGCCGACAGGCCGATCGGCCCGGCGCGACGCACGACGAAGCGCTGGAGGTTGATGTAGCGCTGCGGGCTGGTGGGGTTGGGGGTGTCCCCGCAGATCACCGCTAGCGCCTGCTCGGGGCCGGCGTAGCGCTCGGCGGCCGCGGCGGCGTGCCCAAGAGGTGAGGTGGCCGCCCCGGCGGGGGGGGTCGCGGCGGCGCTTTGGCTGGCGGTCCACAGCTTCTGCAGCGGGCCGGCGATCCCCTGCCAGCCTTGGCTCCACGCGGTCGGGGGCAGCCGCGGGTCTTTGAACGGCTGGGATAGATCGAGCCCGTCGTCGAGCTCGCCGAGCAGCTGCGCGTAGGTCAGCGATACGGCGTCCAGGCGGATCGGCGCCCGGCGCAGCCGGGCCAGCAGGAGGTTGAACTTGCGCTGGGTGGCGCGCGCACTGCCGGCCGAGAACGCGCAGCGCGCGACCGGGGCGCGACCGCAGTAGGCCAGCAGCGCGTTGAGGTTCAGGCCGGCGCCGGCGTCTGACCCGATGCGCAGGCTGATGCTCAGCGCGGGTCGCTGGTCACCGGGGGCCGTCCACGCCGACGGGGCGATGTCTCCGTCGAGCACCACGGCGCGGACCCGCGAGGGAAACAGGTTGGCGTAGGTGGCGCCGAGGATGGTGCCGTAGGACAGGCCCCAATAGGTCAGCTGGCGGGCGCCGACGGCCTGGCGCAGCCGGTCGAGGTCTCGCGCGGTGTCGGCGGTCGAGACGTGGCGCAGCAGCTGCCGGGCGCGGGCAGCACACCGGCGTCCCAGCCCCCGCCACCGGGTGATGTAGGTCGCCTGCTGGGCCGCGGTCACCGGAAAATCGGCCGAGACGCCCAAAAACGCGGCTTCGCTGGCTGGGTTAGCGAAGCACTGCACGGCGGTGCTCTGGCCGATCCCGCGGGGATCCCAGCTGACCACATCAAAGCGCTGACGGGCCGTCTGGGGCAGCTGCAGATACCAGTCGGGGATCTGTACCGTGCCCTGGCCTCCGGGGCCGCCCGGGTTCATGAACAGCGTCCCGATCCGGGCGCGGGGTCGGGTCGCGGGGTGCTTGACCACCGCCAGCGTGATCTGGCGCCCCCGGGGGTGGCGGTAGTCCAACGGCACCCGCAGCCGCGCGCAGCGAAACCCAGCCAGCGCGGCGTCACTACCGCGCGGACACGCCC
Organism: uncultured Actinomycetota bacterium; assembly: GCA_963787595.1. GTDB lineage: Bacteria > Actinomycetota > Thermoleophilia > Solirubrobacterales > Solirubrobacteraceae > Palsa-465. Next base: position 172,574 of record CAWBDE010000005.1, on the reverse strand, counting down.
TCCACGACAAGCGCGGAGCCGCCACTGCCGCCGGCACAATCATCAGCAAGCAGACCACCACCAGTATCGTCACGCCAGAGGCGCGGTACGGACGCTTTTGGCTTATGCGTAGCGGACTCAACACGCTGGCCCTGCCGGATGCACGAGCGGCGAGAGCATACCCCCTACGACAACGGGGGCGCACTGGCGGCACGACAGGAACGCTGTAGGAAATTCACCGTCCGACGACGTCGAGGGCGCCCTGCTCGCCTGCACGGCAGACACCGCCGCATCCCGAGTAGTTGATCATCAGTTCTGCATTCACGCAGCTCCGGTCGTCTCGACGTCGCTCGCGACGCCGGCCGCGACTTCTGCTTCGGGTTCTCGAAGTACCAAAGCAGCAGCCGCGATCTCGCGGCTGCTGCGGCGACAGACGAGAAGTCTCGCTAGCGAGCACAGCCAATGGCAGATCCGGCCACCAACTCCAGATCCGGCCGGCTCGCTGAGGGAGGGATATATGCTCCGGGCTTCAGGCGCGGTCTTCAGAGGAGGAATAGCTCATGGCGATCACCGGCGCTGGTCGTAAGGAGACGGTAGGCCCGCCCCCTTCAGGCGATGGCCGGCTGGCGCGTGGGGTCCTCAACGACTGGGATATCGCGGCCCTCACGTTGGCCGACATGGCGCCGGCGATGAGTTTCTACTTCTCGTTCGCGACGATCGTGGCCACCGCCGGGATCGCCGCGCCGTTGACGGTGATCGTTGGGATGATCGCGATCGCGCTGCTGGGCAACACGATCAGCCAGTTCTCGCGCTCGCGGCCGTCGACCGGCTCGTTCGTGACCTTTATCGGCAGAGCGTTCGGCGGCTACAGCGCGGTCGTGACGGCGGTGGTCCTGTGCGTCGGATACATCATCGCGGTCGCCGCAGTGGTGGTGATCTCCGGCGGCCTGCTCGAGACGATCCTGAAGCACTACCTGAGCATCACGGTCCCGTGGCAGGCGAGCAGCGCGGTGCTGTCAATCGGCGCGTTTGCGCTGATCGTGAGCGGGGCCAAGCCGTCGACCAGGGTCGCGGCCGGCCTGTTCGTGTTCCAGGTCACGCTGCTGATGGTGGTCGCAATCGCGCTGTTGATCCAGCACTCCGGCCATATCAACGGATCGCCGTTCGATCCGTCTCACCTGCATCGCGGCTTCTCGGGCCTGTCGCTGGGCTTCCCGCTCGCGATCTATCTTTTTGTGGGCTGGGAGAACTCGGCGGCGCTTGCCGAGGAGCACCGCGACCCGCGCAGGGGCGTCACGCGAGCCGTGTTTACGAGCATCGCCGTCGTCGGCGCGCTCTACGTGTTTCTCTCCTACGCGACGGTTGTCGGCTTCAACGACAACGCCGCGGCGCTGACCGCCGCCTCGGTTCCGTTCCTAACGGCTGCCGGTGGGGTCGCCAGCGGACTGTTGTTCGTTGCGTACCTAGCGGGCTTTACCTCGATCTGCTCCTGCCTGATCGCGGCGACTAACTCGCAGGCGAGAATCATCTTCAACTCCGGCCGTGAGGGGCTGCTGCCGTCGGTCGTCGCGCGACTGACACACACCCGCCGCACACCGTGGGTGGCCTTCTTGGTGTATCTCGTGCTGGCCCTGGGGCTGTGTTACGTGTTCGGCTGGAACACGACGCCGGTGGTCTTCTTCGGCGAGATCGCAACGCTGGGCACGATTCTGATCGCGCTCACCTACCTGGTCGCCAACCTGGCGCTGCCGGTCTACTACCGCCGCTTCGAGCGCCAGAGCTTCTCGGTCGTCAAGCACCTGGTGCTGCCGCTACTGGGCGCGGCGGCGATCGGGTACCCGCTCTATGAGCTGGTCAAGCCGGGACAGCCCGCGCCGTTTGACCACTACCCCGCGATCGCGGCCGGCGTCGTGGTTGCGGCGCTGATCTGGGGCGCGATCGTCTACGCGCGCGACCGAACGATCGGGGAACGAGTCGGCTCGATCGTCGCCGACGCCGACTGACGGCATCAATGTGCCGGTCTGAGCTATCCCCAAGGCGGCCCCGCTCTGCGCTCCAGCGCTGAGCGTGCTCCCCCTCGAGGCCTATGTGCAACGCAGCGAGTCACGCCCCGCCTACGCCAAGGCGGCCGCGCTCTCGGACCGTCCGCGCACCTGACCAAGATATCTGAGCTGCGTGCTGCGTGCGCGTATCTACGGACATGACCGCCGCCTTGGGCTCTGCCAACTCAAGAAGCGGAAGCGGTGCACCGATGGCCGCCTCGGCGACGAAGTGCATGAACGGCTTCTGATTCAGCCGGCGCTGGTCGCCGTGAAGGTGGTCGGTCCTCCGTGTCGAACGGCGTCGTAGGCGCGCGCGGATTGCGCCCGCGCGGCCGGCCAATCGAACAGGAGGTACCGACCGTGAGCGACGGTAAAGGGTCGGTCGCTCGGAACGCGGCTGGCGTGATGCCAACCCGGCTGTCCGGGGCGATCATCGCGGGCTTTGACGTGCATTTGCGCCAGATCACCTTTGACTGTCTGGACTCGGCCAGCGGAGAGGTCTTGCGCGGGCGGATCGCTTCAGAGCCGGCGGCGGTGCGGGAGTGGATGGCACAGTTCGCGGCCGGGAGGTGCATGTCGCGATCGAGGCGTGCACCGGCTGGCTGTTCGTCGCCCGGACCGTTGAGGCGTGCGGCGGGACTGCGCACCTGGCCGAGACCGTGGAGACGCGCGCGTTGCGGGTCGCAAGCGTCGCGCCAAGACCGACCGCCAGGACGCTCTGTGGCTCAGAGAGCTGCTCGCGGAGGGCCGCCTGCCGGAGTCCTGGATCGCTCCAGAGCATGTGCGTCAGTGGCGCTCGCGGCTGCATCTGCGCAAAGCGTTGATCGACGAGCGCACCCAATGGCTGCTGCGATCCGCTCGGTCCTCTATCACCACGGCATTAGCGCCGGCGCGCCCGCGCGGATCGCCGCAGCCGACGGTCGCCGGTTCCTTGAGCGCCTGGCTCTGCCCGAGGACGCGCGTGAGCGGGTCACCGTCGCCCTGTTCATGATCGACACCCTCGAGCGCCAGATTCACGAAATCGAACGCGGGCTGCGGCGGTCGCGCGCCACCAGGCCGGCTGCCAGGCGCTGATGAGCCAATTCGGGGTCGGGGAGCTGATCGCCCTGACGTTCCTGGCCGAGCTCGGCGACGCCGCTCGCCTGAACAGCTCGCGCAAGGCGGTGCGCTTCGCCGGGCTGGACATCGGCGTGCACCGTTCTGATCAGACCAGCCGTGTCGGACGGCTGACCCGTCAAGGCTCATCGCCGCTGCGCTGGGCGCTCTATGAGGCCGCGCAATCCGCGACCCGCCGCCAGAGCCCCGACTACGCCCACTACCACGCACTCCGCGCCAGCGGCATGTCCCACACCCGCGCGTCGCTGACGATCGCGCGCAAGATCGCCCGACGCAGCTACCACCTACTCAACAACCTCGGACCCGCCGCTCTGGCGCCCGTCACCTAACCAGCTTCACCATCGGCTCCAGCCTCGCGACCCCACCTTCACAGATGCGGACCCTTCCGGCCAGCTCCCACAGCTTCCGTGGCACCCACCATGGCGGTCCTGACAAAGACCGAGCGGCCGGACACCCCCCCACGGGATGACCGATCAACCATCACGTCCCGACAGCCACGACCGGCTGCTCGAGGACCAGATAAGTCCGGGCACCCATGGAGCCACAACCCGAACGGAGGCCTTGACACGCCAACGACGTTCAGATAAGCAGGAGCTGACGAGGTCGCGAGGGGACGGGCTATGTCGGGTCAGCGTCTGGGCTCACCGGTTCGCCCAGTCGGTCCAGATGACCCCGTCTCTGTCCGGGCTTGGGACGCGATCCATCAAGCGACCCAGAGCCCCGGTCTCGATCTCTTCCTTGAGCCAGATGTCCTCGTATCCGTCGGCCTTATCTGGCGGTGGGAATCGGTGGCCGAAGCGAATGCCGGGCCACCGCTCGTGGGAGGAAAGGATCACGACGTTGGCCTGCCCTGGCGTCCTGGCGATCCGGACCTCAAAGTCCTCGCCAATCCCGTTGATGAACGGCTCGCGGCTAGCCGGCGCGGCCGGCAGAGGGTCTCCGCGTCGCCCTCGAGCCTGAAGGCGCTGTAAATACTCAAGCTCTTCCCTATTGAGCCAACCTTCGTGCTCGCTGACCTCATCCAGTCGGGCCAGCTCGTCTTCGTTGAAGCTCACCGGTCCGCGGGCCGGAGTCACCCAACCATCAACGAAGGCCTTCTTCAAGCGGTCGCACTGCTCATCGATGCTTATGCCGCCGCGGTTACTGGCGTCTTGATCGTCCACCCGCACAGCTTGACGAAGGACCTGCGCGGGCAGGACCGCTGTGGCGACAATCCAGCAGTCGCGTTTGCGTGGGTCGCGTCTTAGAGATGCTGTAAATGGCGCCGGTGCTGTCAGAGCGACGGCGTAGGTTCCCTCAAGTCCTGCGAAGACGATGAAGGAGGCCTACGCCGTGAGACGTACCGTACCGCCGTCGGCGGAGATAGAAGCCCGGATTGAGCACATGCTGTCGGTCGGGGTGGGTGAGAACCCGCGCGATTCGTTGTCAGAGCTGGCCAGGCTGGGGGCCCGGCTGATCATCCAGCGGGCGGTGGAGGACGAGTTTGATGCGTGGCTGGGTCGCGCCCGCTATGAGCGTCGCGCCGGCGATCAGCGCGAGGAGCATGGCGAGGAGAGCGGGCTGCGCAACGGGTTTCGTCCCCGGCGGGTGCAGACCGCCGAGGGGGAGCTTGCGATCGAGATCCCGCAGGTCTGGCAGGCGGCGGAGACGTTTGCCTCCAAGCTGTTTCCTAGGACGCCGAAGTTGCTGCGCACCGAGCCTCTGAAGGCGTTGGTGATCGGCGCGTTCGTGCGCGGCCTGTCGATGCGCGACGTCGAGTCGTTGTGTGAGCAGGCCGGGCTGGGCCAGCTGTCAAAGTCGACGGCGTCGCGGATGTGTGAGGAGCTCAAGGAGCGCTTTAGCGCGTTTCAGCGGCGCGATCTGTATGAGATCCGGCTGGTCGCGTTGTTCCTCGACGCCACCTTTATCGCTGTGCGGCCCAATGGGCCCAAACAGGGGGTGCTGGTGGCGTGGGGGGTCACCGAGGACGGCGAGCGCGTGCTGCTTTTAGTGAGCTTGGGGATGCGCGAGTCCTTTGAGGACTGGCAGACGCTCGGGCGCGATCTCATCTCCCGTGGGCTGGGGGCACCGATGCTGATCGTGGCCGATGGCGCGCCCGGGCTGACCAAGGCGATCGAGCAGTGCTGGCCGGCGTCAGACCGCCAACGCTGCTGCGTGCACCGCGCCCGCAACCTCTACGCCAAGCTGCCCGACCGCGAACGCGAGCGCGTCAAGCACGCCTACTGGCAAGCACTCGATGAGGCGATCAGCGAATCAGACGGCAAACGCCGCCTCCAAGCGCTCGTTGACCAGCTCGACAAGGAAGGGTTCACCGCCGCCGCCCGGTGCCTGGCCGATGATCTCGACGCGCTCGTGGTGCATCTGCGCTACCCGCTGCGCCACCGTCGACGATGGCGATCAACTAACCTGCTCGAGCGCTCGCTCGGCGAGGTCAAACGCCGCACCAAGGTGATGGGCCGCTTCCCGGGCGAGAGCAGCTGCCTCACCCTCGTCTGGGCGGTGCTTGACCTGCTCATCACCCACCAGACCAACGGTATGCACTTCAACGCGCTCGACCGCCAACGCCTCAAACGAGCGCGCTACCACGGCAACGAACAACCCATCCCCGAGGAGGTGACAGCCGCCTAGACTCACCACCTACCGGGAACCAAATTTACAGCGCCAAAGAGACGCCACCCGCGAGCCCGCGGCGCTGCTGCATCCACGCGAGCTGTCGGGTTTACGGGATGTCGTCCGGCGTGTTAAGACCATTTGGCGATGAGTCAGAACTTCATCTCTGTGACCGCGGTCAGACGTTCTTAATGCCGCCGTCACTGTCGGACTGGGTGCCCGAGGATCATCTGGTGTGGTCGGTGCTGGGGGCGGTTGATCAGATGAATTTGGACGGGTTTTACGGCGCGTATCGGGCCAATGGGCAGGGGCGGGCGGCGTATGACCCGGCGATGATTCGCGCTGCTGGTCTACGCCTACGCGGTCGGGAATCGGTCCTCGCGCGGGATCGAGAAGGCGTGTCGGGTTGATGTGGCCTTCAAGGTGATCACGGCGATGTTGATCCCGGATCATTCCACGATCGCGGAGTTTCGCCGCCGCCATGAGACCGCGTTGGGCGAGCTGTTTGTCGAGGTGCTGGCGCTCTGTGACGAGGCCGGGCCTTGTCAAGGTCGGGGTGGTCGCGATCGACGGGACCAAGATCCGCGCCGGCGCGTCGCGGGATCGCAATCACTCCTATGAGTCGATCGTGGCTGAGATCTTGGCGGAGGCCGAGCGGGTCGATCGCGAGGAGGATGAGCTTCACGGCGACGCGCGCGGGGATGAGCTGCCTGAGCAGCTGCGCACCCGGGAGGGCCGGCGCGCGGCGTTAAAGGCCGCGCGCGAGAAGCTGTTGGCTGAGCGCCAAGCCCAACAGGACGCGGGTGAGCCGGTCGTCCAAGCGGTTGAGCTGGATCTCGATCCGGAGCGGTTTGTGACTCGGCCTGAGGGTCGGCGGGCGTGGCTGCGCGAAGGCCGTCGCGCGCTGGACGCCCAGCGCGAGCGCGAAGCGACACCGATCCCGCGCTCGCGTGAGCTGCGGCTGGCCGAGGCCCGGCAGCGCCTTGATGAGGAGCTCGCGGTCGAGCACGCCGCCAACCGCTGTTATGAGGCCTATCGCGCCGGAGGGCGGATGCGCGACGGGCGCCGGTTCGGAGCACCGCCGAAACCCATCGAGCTGCCGGTGGTTCCCGGAGGGGACGATCAACACCACCGATCCTGACTCGCGGCTGATGCACACCCAGGGCCGATTCGGCGTGCAGGGCTACAACGCGCAGACCGCGGTCACCGACACGCAGATCATCGTTGCCGCGGAGGTCACCACCGACTCGCCGGACTTCGGGCATCTGGAGCCGACCGCTCGCGCGATGTTGCGCGACCTGGGGCGCGCCGGTGTCACAGAGACGCCCGCCACCGTGGTGGCTGACGCTGGCTACTGGCACAAGCAGCAGATCGAGAACATCGTCAGCGACGGGATCCAGGTCCTAGTCCCGCCCGACAGCAGCCTGAACTCCGCAACCCGTGCGGGGTGGGACGGCGGAATGTATGCGTTTATGCGCCGCGTCCTGGCCAGCCCCCACGGCCGAGAGCTCTACCAGATCCGCAAACGCATCGAGCCGGTGTTCGGGCAGATCAAACACAACCGCGGCTGCGGTCGCTTCCAACGAAGAGGCCGGACCGCCGCCAGGTCAGAGTGGCGACTGATCGCCGCCACCCACAACCTCCTCAAGCTCCACAACCACTGGATCCAACCCGCCACCGCCTGAACGGAAGCAGCGGCGCCCTGACGCCCATCGCCCGACGAGTCTCCGCCCGGCAGGGGCTCACCCGTCACAACTTTCCCCGACAGCCTCACGATTTGCAGCAGCCGCCAGGAAACTCCGCGAAGGGGATCGGTGCATAAGCAACGGCCAGCCCGGCGCCAGGGGGCCGATCGTGATCGTTATCGCAGTGGGTCCGCTAGTGCCACACACGCCGGGAGGCTCGGGCTACGGCGGCCGAGTCTGGCGATCGCATTCATCGTCGAGTCGCTCGAGAAGGGACGAGTCCTCCGCTAGCAAAGGGCGCGTCCGCTCTCGGTCGCGCCCGCGACTGCGTTGCCGCGAACGCGATCGCCAGCTCGCCGGTCTGGTGGACGACTTCCTTGCGGTCTTGATAGGGGGCGGCCACGAGGCCGCCGCGGTGTCTTCCCTTCCCGGCGAGGAGCGGAAGTGCGGTCGAGACGCCCCTGCGGCGACAAACCAGGAGCCGAGAAGGCCATCGGTTTTAGACGTTCTCTGATCCCCCAGGTCGGATAGCTCTGCGTTGTGCAGTAGGCGATGCCGAGGCGGTCGAAGAGGAAGGCGTACTAGTCGGTGACCAGGCCGATCTCCTGATCGAGCGACTGGCCGAATCCGTGTCCGCCGGACTCCATCCGTAACAGGATCGGTTCGTCGGACGCTGTGGCAGCTTGCAGTCGGGCGGTCATCTTCTTGGGATGCCAGGCGTCTACCCGTGAGTCGAACTCGCCGCCGGTTAGCAGCACGGGCGGATAAGGCACCCCGTCGACGACGTTGTGGTAGGGCGAGTACGCGAGTAAGGCCGGGAGAGCATGTCCGGGTCTTCGACGCTGCCGTACTCGGTTATGTTGTAGCGCCCGTTCGATGTTGTCTCCGCGCGCAGCATGGCGGCCACAACGGCGCGGGCGATGTCGGGTCGTTGGGTGAGGACCGCTCCCATGAGCAGGCCGCCGTTGGAGCCGCCCATGATCGCCAGGCGGTCGCGGCGGGTGACGCCGTTTTCAACGAGGTGGTCGGCGCAGGCGATGAAGTCGTCAAAGCAATTCTGCTTGGCCGCGAGGCGCCCCTGGTGGTGCCATTGCTCGCCGTGCTCGCCGCCCCCGCGGAGGTTGGCCACGGCATAGACCCCGCCCTGTTCCAGCCACGCCAGAGTCTGCGGGAAGTTCGGGCTGAGCGAGATGCCGTACCCGCCGTGTCCGGTCAGGATTGCCGGCGGCGAGGCGTCGCGTGGCGTGCTCGGTGCCACGATCACGTTCAGCGGCACCGTGGTGCCGTCTTGGGAGGTCGCGAACTCCCGCGTGACCTGGTAGCCGGATAGGTCCACCGAGGTGGTGGTGCCGAGCGCGGTGTGCCGGGGGGCGCGCCGTCGGTGCTGGCCCACCACGTCGCCGGCTCGGTGAACGACTCGACGGCCGACACCGCCTCGTCAGCAGCCAGCGCTGCGAGGTCGGACACGGTGCTGAGCGGGGGACCTCGACGTCGGTAGCCGATTGCCGTCGAGTCCGAAGCGGCGGATGCCGCAGGGGCCGCCGTCGATGTCGCTGACCCATAGGGTCTCGTCGGTGACGGCGAGGCCAGTGATCGTCCGCGCTCCCGGGGCGACCAACTCCTCGGCCTCGGCGATCGTCGCGCTAGGGGTGAGTGTCACCCGTAGCACCGAGCCTCGCGGGGACCTGGCGCGGGAGAGCAAGAACAGGGTGTCTGCGCCGAAGCACTTGCCGGCGATCCCGGCGAGCTGCCACCAGCCGAGATCGGCGCCAGTGGCTCCCGCGTCGTCGGCGACGGACTGGCGGCGCAGGAAGATCTGCCACTCCCCACCGTCGCCCTTCTGCGCCTGGTCCATCACCCAGGCGCCGTCGCCGGAGGCGGTCAGGAAGTTTTCCACGATGACAGGGTCGGCAAAGACCTCGCTCAGCTCGGGCCTGTCCTCAGTCGCGCCGAGCTCGTGGACCCACACCTGCTGATGGAATCCTTCTGCGTCAGCTCGGCCGTACCAGAACCCCTGCGCGTCGTGGCGCCAGGCCAGCGACGTGACCGCCGCTGCCGGGTTCGCGTGCGCGATCGGGGTGTCGACGATCTCGCCGGTGGCCACGTCATATATGTAGAGGGTGCCGTCCTCGCTGCCGTGCTCGGACAGCGAAACAGCCACCCGTGCGCCGTCGGGCGCGGGGACATAGAAGTCGATCGCGGTTTCGCCTGAGGGATCGATCGCGTTGGGGTCGACCACGACGCGCTCGGTGGTGCTGTCGGCGAGGTCGGACAGCGCAACGAGGAACGGCTGCCGCTTGCGCGGCTGGCGCTTCAGCGCGAAGTAAGTCGAGCCGCCATAGCGCAGCCAGCGGTAAGACGTGAGTCGGCCTCGATCAGCTGCCTGACCCGCGCGCGCAGCGCAGCTCGCCATGGCAGCGCGTCGAAGTAGTCCTGGGCTCGTCCACTCTGCGCGGCGGTCCAGGCGATGGTTGGGGCGGCGGCAGCGTCTTCCAACCAGCGGTAGTCCTCGGTCACCTCGACACCGTGATACGTGGTGGCCACGGGGATCCGCGGCGTGTCGACATGCGGGAGCGGGGTCACACATGGAGTCAATCATGGCCGACCTGCCAGCCTCCCCTACCGATCGCCGGCGCTGACAACCCGCCAGCCTCGCTACCGTTACGAGCGCTTTGCCTGCGCCGGAGCGACTTCCCAGACTCCGGCGCTCTCAGTTGGGAGATCGTGATAATACCGTCAGCTGGCGGCCGTACTACGCCACAGGCCAAAGAACCAAAGCGTCCTGACAGGCCGACGTATCCCGCCGCTCCCAACCCCCCGGCGCCGCCGTATCCTCACGGCGGTCCGGGCAGTACCGCCAGCGAACGCTGGTTAGAAGACGCTACTTTGCCGGTGGTGACGCGAACCGAAGCGCTGGGCCGTCCAGGTGCGCGAGGCACATCAACGCCCTGCGCCGATGACCAGGATGGCGACCACAGCTAGGCGCCGATCTGGTCCTCGGAACGCCATGGGGCGATCCCGTGGGCGTAGGCCTAGGCCCTGGCCTCGTCGGCGTCGTCGCTGCGGTAGCGCAACATCCGGCCGGCGAACACGGGGGCACTTCTGCTTCAGGCGAGCGGGCCGAGAAAGCGGAAGCCGCGATCTCGTGGGTGCAGCGGCGACGAAGGGGAACTCTCGTTTCCTCGCCACCGAGTTCTCAGGAGAGCTGGCCGCTTTCGGGGTGCTGGGGTTGGGGTGATCGTGTCGGCGTCCGCGGTGATGAGCTGATCGGAGCTCGCCGCGGGAGGACCTCGAGCTGGTCATCGGACTGGCGAGTCCCTCGACGTCTGGGCGCCGGCCCTGTGGTGGCGGTCGAGGGGCGGGTGGCTTGGTGCGGTGCGGGTGTCGCTTGGGCGGCGGCGGTGCCGCAAGCGAGGAGCCTCGGCGGCTGAGGCCTGGGCGGACTCGGCGGGCGCGGCGAGGTCGGCGGCCCGATCACGGCCGACAGACAGTCAGCCGCCGCCGGAGCCGATCGTGGACCGATGTCAGATTTCGCGGGCTGGGCACGGGTACGTCGGCTGCCCGAGCACGGCCCTCACTGTCGCTAGGGGGGAAGTTATTGAGGGGATTTTCCAGTTTTCGACTTGACAGATCGGCGGTTCAGGGTAGGTTTCTCGCCGGTAAGGGAAACCCGCTTTCCAGTTTGGAGGAGATGATGACGGGATCGACGAAGGCAGGTCGCCTTCGACCGAATGCAATCAGCGCGGTCGGTGCGGCGGCGATCGCCATGGCGTTCATGGGACCGGCCACTAGCGTCAACTTCAACACCGCTCCGGGAGCGGCACAGGCCGGGTATGGGCTGCCGCTGGGCACCCTGCTCGCGCTGGTCGTGTGCCTCGCGCTCGCCTTCACGATCGGCTCCTTCTCCAAGCGGATGCCGACCGCCGGCTTTGCGTACACGTTCAACACGGCGGCCTTCGGACGAGGCGGCGGCTTTCTCTCGGGGTGGTTGCTCGGATTTGCCTATCTGGCCGTCGGGCCGATGCTGTTCGCTGCCATTGGCTCGTTCGGGTCATCCTGGCTGCAGGCCAATCTTTCGATCGACATCCCGTGGTGGGTCCTGAGCCTGGTGGTCATCCTGATTGTGTTCGCGATCGGCGCCCGGGGCTTGGAGCGCTCCGCCCGCACCGCGATCGTCTTCCTGTCGATTGAGGTCACGGTGGTCACCGCGCTATGCGTTACCGCGCTCATCAACGCCCACCATGTGTCGCTCTCCCCGTTCAGCCCCAGCAGCTCCCTGCACGGCTTCACCGGCATCCGGTTCGGCATGCTGTGGGGCATCCTGATGTTCGTGGGCTTTGAGATGGCGGCCACCCTCGGTGAGGAGACCGAGAACCCGCGCCGGGGGGTGCCGCGGGCTCTGTTCATCGCCGTCGGCATCATCGGCGTCTTCTACGTCTTCGCCTCCTACACCGCGGCGGTCAGCTTCGGATCCGGCGCCGGCAGCCGCGCGTTCGCCGCTAACGCGACGCCGTGGACGACGATCGCCAACAACAACTGGGGCACATCCCTGGCCTGGATCCTGACCCTCGTGGTCATCTTCTCGCAGTTCGCCAACGCCCTCGCCGGCTCCAACGGCGCCGTTCGGATGCTCTACTCGCTCGGTCGTGAGCGGCTGCTCCCGCGGGGACTGGCACGCACGAACACCAGCGGCAGCCCGATCGGCGCCTGGACGTTCTTCATCATCCTGTCGACGATCATCACCCTCGCCCTCGGCGCCGCGATGGGACCGCTCGGGCTCTACGACTGGATGGGGACGCTGCTTGGCCTCGGCATCTGCGTGGTCTACATCTCGGTGAGCCTCGCGCTTGTGGTCTGGGTCTGGATGCACGAGCGGGCGCACTTCTCCTGGTGGAAGCATGGTCTAATTCCGATCGTCTGCGTGCTGCTGTTGACCCAGCCGATCTGGGGCCAGATCCACCCCTATCCGCCGTACCCGTACTCGCTCGTCCCGCCGCTGCTGGTGGTCTGGATCGTCGGCGGCATCGGCTACTTCTTGTACCTGCGCTCCCGTAGCCCGGAGATCGTCCACGGCATGGGACGCGTGTGGATCGACAGCCCCGAAGGGGAGTCGCCGGCGGTCTCCGCGGCCGAGGTCGAAGTGGGAGTCGTTGCGTGACCCAGCAGGTCCTCGGAGTCGACCTCGGCGGCACGCATCTGCGCGTCGCCGCGGCCGACGGCGCCGGCAGGGTCTACACCGAGCGAATCGAGCGCGTCGGGCAGCTCACCGCGGACCGGTTCGTCCTGCGAACACGAGAGCTCGTGTGTGGGCTGTGTCCCGACGGAGCCTCGGCGGTCGCGATCGGCGTGCCTGCTCCCGTCTCGGCCGACGGCACGATTGGCCCGCTGATCAACCTTCCCGGGCTCAACGATGCCCCGATCGGGGCGCTGCTCGGTGAGGAGCTCGCCGTCCCCGTCGTGGTGGAGAACGACGTCAACCTGGCGGCGCTCGGCGAGCAGCGGCGCGGGCGCTCCTCGGCGCCGGAGGAGCTGGTGTTCATCTCCGTGGGAACCGGTGTGGGCATGGGCATCGTGATCGGCGGGCGCATCCTCCGTGGCGCGCACGGGGGTGCCGGGGAGCTTGGTGCCCTTCCGCTCGGACCCGACCGCGTCGGGGACGACGTGCGCGCGCTCGGCCCGTTGGAGGCGATCGCCGGTGGCGCCGGCCTGGCCCAGCACTGGGCGGCGCTCACCGGACGTGAGTCCGACGGACGTGGTGTGTACGCCGCAGCCGAACGCGGCGACCCTCAGGCCGCCGCGCTCCTGCACGATCAGGCGCGGGCGCTGGCCATGGGCGTACGTACCGTCCAGGCGCTGCTTGATCCCGACCTGTTCGTGTTCGGCGGCGGGATCGGAGCGCGCGCCGACGTGCATGCCCGCGTTCAGGAGGCACTCGCCGAGCATGGCCTCCCGGCGCCGGACCTGGTCCTCAGCGCGCTCGGCGAGCGCGCCGGCATGCTGGGGGCGGTGGAGATGGCGCTCGACGCCGCCCAGATGTCTGAGACGGCGGTCGGGGTGAGCGGCTGATGTTCCTCGACCCGTTGCTAAGGCGCAATCGGCCGTTCGTCGACGCCGTCATCGAGCTGCATCGCATCGGAGCGCTCCCGGCCAACACCTATGTCCTCGACCTCGAGGCCGTCCGCCACAACGCCGGCACCCTCCAGGCCGAAGCAGACCGCCTAGGCCTGCGGATGTTCGCGATGAGCAAGCAGGCCGGGCGCAACCCGGCATTCCTCGCCGCCTTGCAGGACGCCGGACTTGACAGCGCGGTCGCCGTCGACGTGGCCGAGGCCCGGGTCGTGCACCGGGAGGGGATGCGGCTGGGCCACATCGGCCATCTCGTCCAGGTCCCCCGCGCGGAGGCATCGGCCGCGGCGGCGATGCAACCGGAGAACTGGACGGTGTTCACGATCGAGCAGGCGCGCTGGGCGGCAGCGGCGACGCGTGACCTGGGACGTGAGCAAGCACTGCTCGCACGGGTCCACGCGCCCGGCGACCGGTTCTACAACGGGCACGAGGGCGGCTTTCCCGCGGTCGAGGTGCGCCAGGTCGCCGCGATGCTCGACGCGCTCGACGGCGCGCGGTTTGCCGGGATCACCACCTTCCCCGCTCTGCTTTATGACCCCGCGACCGAGACGGTGGCCCCCACTCCCAACCTGACGACGCTCGTCCGCGCGGCCGGGAAGTTGGACGGCGCAGTGCAGATCAACGCGCCGGGCACGACGTCCACGGTCGCGCTGGAGACGCTCGCCCGGAACGGCGTCACCCAAGTCGAGCCCGGCCACGCCCTCACTGGAACGACGCCGCTGCACGCTAGGGCCGACCTGGTCGAGCTGCCCGCGGCGTTGTATCTCACCGAGGTCTCGCACCAGTACGGCGGCGCCGCCTACTGTTATGGCGGAGGCCTGTACATCGACCCGGTGTTCCCACCCTATCCCGTGCGGGCGCTCGTCAACGACCGCCTCTGCGCCGCCGAGTTTCCCTCACCAGAGGCCATCGACTACTACGGCCAGCTGCTGCCCGGCGATGACCCCATGCCGCAGCCCGGCGACACGGTGGTGTTCGGCTTTCGCATCCAGGCGTTCGTCACCCGGGCCTACGTCTCCGGCGTCGACGGCGTGCGCGATGGGCGCCCCGAGGTGGCAGGCATCTGGGACGCGCTCGGCGATCCGGTCAGCTGGCCGGAGGAGCCGAGGTCCGCCGCCTCACCGTGCCCGGAGCGTGCAGTCCGCGACAACCCGAGTCGGCGGCCACAATCTGTCGCACACCGCGCGCGGGACCCTGACCGTGCGTCCAAGTCGATCGGCCTGGCGCGAGGTGGCGCACCTGACACGTCCGCGGTGCACGTTGACGGGGCGTCGGCATCCGCCCCCGACGGAGCTACGGGCGCACCTGCGTCTTGATTACGTTCTTGTCGCGCTCGGCGGCCTCGATGCCGGCAACCACATCGGATAACGGCACGATGTTGGAGATGATCTTGTTGGGATCGAAGCGCCCGGCGCGGATGAGCTCGATGGCATCGGGCCAGGTGGCGTAGGTCCCGGCGTAGGAGCCGACGATGGTCAGCTCCTTGCTGTAGATGTCAAACGGGCGCACCGCCAGGTTCTCGTCGCTGGGGGCGGCCCCGTAGGCGACGACCGTCCCGCCGACCCGGACCATGTCCAGCGCGTCCCGGTAGGTGCGGATGCTGCCCACGGCCTCGATGACGCAGTCGGCTCCCCGGCCCTCGGTGAGCTCGCGGACCACGGCGACCGCATCGTTAGTCGTCGGGTCGATGACGACGTCGGCGCCGAGGTCAGCGGCCTTGGCGCGGCGGGTGGGGTTGAGCTCGGTGGCGATTATCCGGGTTGCGCCGCGCAGGCGGGACAGCTGGATGTGGACCAGACCCATCGGTCCCGCACCGATGATGACCACGGTGCTGCCCGGCCGCAGGTCGGCGCGCTCCTGGCCATGGACCGCGCACGCCAGAGGCTCCACATAGGCACCGTGCTGCGGCGACATCTCGTCCGGCAGCCGGTAGGTGGCCGCCGCCGGCGCCTTGACGTACTCGGCGAAGGCCCCGTCGCGATGGACGCCGATCTGGCTCAGGTGGGGGCAGAACATCCGCAGCTGGTGGCGGCAGAAGTAGCAGCGCTCGCACCCGATGTTGATGTCGGCGGTGACGAAGTCGCCGACCCTCAGCTGCTCGGCCGCCGGGCCGACCTGCACCACCAGGCCGGAGAACTCGTGGCCGGGGATGAGCGGGAGGTTCGGCACCGGGAAGTGGCCGCGGAGGATGTGGACGTCGGTGCCACAGATTCCGCAGACGTCGACCTTGATGATGACGTCGTCGGGGCCGGCGACCGGAACTGGGACCTCCTCGATGCGCAGGTCCTCTGGCCCATGGAGGACGGCTGCCCTCATCGTGTCGGGCACCGAGGTCGTTGGCGTCTCGCTGTGCGCCGATGTCTTCTCCATGTCAGTTCTCGCTCGCCGCGGGCGCGAAGGGCCGTCCGGCGATCGCCTTGAGCCGCTCGATCGCGGCCGCCGTGTACTGGTCCTTGAACTCCTGCGCTCCGCCGCCCTTGATCGAGATGAACGGGTCGGCCGCCGCCGGCAGCAACTCGAAGTTGACGATGCCGTCAAAGCCGATCTCGTGGAGGGCGGCCATGACCCCCCTCAGGTCGATGTGTCCGACCCCCGGTGCCGCCCGAGTGCTGTCAGCGACGTCGAGGTGCCACAGCAGCGAGCCGGTGGCGCGGATGGACCCGGCGAGGTCGAGCTCCTCGATGTTCATGTGAAACAGGTCGCCTTTGACCCCGACGTTGGGATGGTCGACGTCGCGCACCATCGCTACCGCCTGGTCGAGACGATTGATGAGGTAGGTCTCATACCGGTTCCAGGGTTCCACGACGATCCGGATCCCGTGCCCCTCGGCGGCCTCGGCGGCGGTACGGATGGTGTCCCGCGCCCACTCCCACTCCTGCTCGATGGACGCCTCGGGCCGCGTCTTCATGCACGCCGTCGGAGTGATCGGCACCACCT
The DNA here is from genome assembly GCA_963787595.1 of uncultured Actinomycetota bacterium. Lineage (GTDB taxonomy): Bacteria > Actinomycetota > Thermoleophilia > Solirubrobacterales > Solirubrobacteraceae > Palsa-465. Next base: position 156,079 of record CAWBDE010000005.1, on the reverse strand, counting down.
CCACGCCCACCTGGGCTGCGAGCTGCAGCATCTGGAGGATGTACTCCAGGGCGTGGCGGCGGATGCTCTCGTCGGCGCTGACGACATCGGTGTCGGGGGCGTAGATCATGCAGACCGACCCGACCTTGACCCCGGTCCGCTCCTGGTGGCGGTTGATCTCGTCGACGTCGAATGCCAACGGGTCGGCTAGCAGCTCGATCGAGTCATAGCCACACCGGGCGACCCGATCGAACGATGCCTCCAACGGCTCATCGCCGTAGGGCAGGACGCTGTATCCGTAGCGGATCATCGAGAGCTCCTCCTTCGGTCGTTCAGCCGCGGGCGTCAGCGGACGGCTCCAGCCAGGCCGCCGCCGGAGCGGCCCGCCGCTCCTCGTCGTCGAGGTCGAGGGGCAGGCGCACCCGGCCGGCGCTGCCGGCGGCGCGGTACATGCCGTACAGAATCTCCAGGACGGCCCGGCCGTCTTTGCCGGCCTCCAGCGGGTGGCCGGAGTGCTGCACGCACTCCACGAAGTGCCGCATCTCCTGGGGGAACCCGTAGTTCCACAGCTCATCGAACATGGCGAACGTCCACCCCCGCGTCACCGGGGCCTTCTCCACGGCGTAGCCGTACCCGCCCTCGCTGTAGGTGATGAGCGCCGATCCGCGCAGCAGATCGACGTAGGTGACGCCGTCGGTGCCGAGGATCTCGGCCCGGTCGTCCATCCCGCCCCGCTTGGCCCAGCTGGTCTCCACCAGCCCAAGGCGGTTGCCCTCAAAGCGGACCGTGGCGATGGCGTGATCCTCGACGGCGGTGCGATCAGCGTGGACGAAGGTGCCCAGCTCGGCGGTGACTGACTCGGCGGCCGGCTTGTCGTAGATCCAGCGCGCGAACTCCACGGCGTGGCAGCCCATGTCCATGAGGACGCCGCCCCCGGACTGCTCGACGTCCCAGAACCAGTCCGAGTGCGGCCCGAAGTGCTGCTCGCCCTGCTGCACCATGAACACTCGGCCGAGCGCGCCCTCGTCGACGAGCTCCTTTGCGCGCACGTATTTAGGAGCGAAGCACAGCTCCTCGGCGTACATGAGCAGGACGCCGGCGGCGGCACACGCGGCGATCATCTCATCGGCCTCGGCCAGCGTCCGGGCGAGCGGCTTCTCGCAGATGACGTGCTTGCCGGCGCTTGCCGCCGCCATCACCACCTCGTGGTGCAGCAGGTTCGGCACCGCCACCGAGATGATGTCGATCGTCTCGTCCTCCAGCAGCCGGTGGTAGTCGTCAGAGGCGCTCGGGATCTCGTGCCGGGCGGCGAAGGCTCGCGCTCGGTCGGCCGTGCCGGAGGCGACGCCCCGCACCCGCGCGTTCGGAACCAGCTTGAACGCCTCTGCGTGCAGATCGGCGACGAAGCCCGCGCCGATTAGCCCGACTCCGAGATCGTCCATCGTCCGGCGTCCTCCTCGTTGGTCATCAGCCGTGCCTTGTCCCGCCGACGCCGAGCCGCTGGAGCGCCGGCTCCCAGTAGCGCACCGACTCCCGCACAGCGGTGAGCACGGCGGCGTCGTCGGCCTCGAACGGTGATATTGCCTCGAGCACGATCTCCACTTTGGGGCGGTCGAAGCCGGTGACGAGATCGACGACGCGTGCCGGATCCACGATCCCCTGAGCGTTGAACTCAGCAGTGAACGGCCAATGCCGGTCGCCGATGCCATCGGTCTGCTGGACGTGCACGACCTGAGTGAACCGGCCCAGGCGCTCCAGCCAGGCGTAGGGGTCCCGGTCGGGGGCCTCGGCTCCTGCCGCGCACGCGTGCCCCATGTCGAGGCAGAGGGCGATGGGCACGGCGGTGGCGCCCTCTAGCTCCATCATCAGCTTTTCGCACTCCTCCAGCGCGGCCGGGTATTCGCGGACGACCGGCATGATCTCCCACAACAGGTAGTCCAGCCCGCGGGCGGCGGCGTGGTCGGCCAGCTCACGTACACCATCCACGATGCGCCGGATCCCGCGCCGGCGCTCGGATGGATCACGGTACTGGCGGACGGTGAGGGCGCCGATGTGACCGCCGACTGACGAGCCGCCGAGGGCCGTGGTGGCGTCGATGGCCAGCCGGTACCAGTCCAGGGCGCGGCGGCGCATGGGCGTGCTGGGATGGCCGAGCAGATTCTGGGAGTACGGGATGAGGCCGGTGAACGCCGAGGTGATGGCGATTCCGGCCGCGTCGCAGGCCTGCCGCGTCTCTTCGTAGATCTGCTGATCGCCGACGAGCACCGGGTCGGCGAGGTCAAACGAGAACTGGGCGTGGGTAACCCCCATCTCGACGAGCAACCGTGACCACTCCTCGGGCTCCGGCCAGCGCTTAACCGCAAAGCAGGTGTTGACTCCGAAGACGACGGACGGCATGGCGGTCAGTGGGTGAGGGTGACCTTCGTGAGGCCGTGCGGGCTGTCGACGTCGGTCCCATGCAGCTCGGCGAGCCGCAGGCCCGCCGCCTGCCCGGGGATGACGGCTAGCAGCGAACGCACCCAGCCGGGCGCCCCCCCCGGAAGCGGGATGGTGACCGTGGTCGGGTTCCCCCCGTGCCCCGTGGCGCTCGCATCCATCTCATCGCCCGCGTCCGAGGCGGAGCCCACGAGCACCCGGATCGCAGCACGGGCGGCCAGGTCCTCCACTTCTCGGTCATGCGGGTCGACTGCCCAGATCGCGCCCCGGCCATCGAGCGCAGCGATCGGCCCGTGGCGCAGATCCGGCGGCGAGAACGCCTCCGCTGGCACCCCGCCGAGCTCCCGCACCTTTAGCGCCGTCTCGCACGCCGCCGAGTAGGCCAGTCCCCGGCCGGTGACGGTGATGAGCGGCACCGTGAGCAGGGGGTCGAACAGCCCCCGGTGCCCGAGCGCCCGGGCGGCCATGGCGTCTACCAGCGCCGGCACCCGGTCAAGCCACTCGCGGCGCTCCGCGTCGGGCGCGATCGCCTCGGTGATCTGCACGACGGCGTGCAGCGTCGCGGTGTAGGTCTTAGTGGCGGCCACCGACCGCTCCTCAGTGACGAGGGGGACGAGAACGTCGGCCTGCTCGGCCAGCGGCGAGTCGACATCGGCCGTGAGAGCGACGGTCGGGCGGAACTGCCGACGTGCGGCGGCAAGCACCGCGACAACGTCGGGTGACTGGCCCGACTGGGAGATGCCGACCACCGCGGCGCCGGACAGGCGCGGCGCCTGGTCGGGATGCCGGTACAGCCAGGGGGCGGCCAGGCCAACCTGAAGGCGCAGCTCGTCTCCGAACAAGTACTGCGCGAACCGGGCCGCGTTGTCCGAGCTGCCGCGGGCAGCAATGACAAGGTGAGTGACGTCGGAGCCCGTGAGCAGCTGCGCCGAGGCGACGGCCGCCTCGCCGGAACGCGGCCCACGCTCGCGCAGCCCGGCCCCCTGCTCGGCGATCTCCATCTCCAGACGCGTGCTCACGAGCGGGGCAAGATCGGGACTACGGAAGGGCCGAGACGGCGCGGTGACGGGGCGACCACGTCACATGGTTGACTTTGTGAGGAGCAAACAATTGGAAAGCACATTTCTCTTTCTGGGCAACCTATGTCGCTTAGCCCAGCCTGTCAAGCGGGTTTATTGCCAAACGATATGTTCATAGAGTTCGAGGAGCCGACCAACGGGACTGCGCTGCGCCAGGCGAGCGTCAGCACGGTGCTCGGCGCCCTGCAGAAGCAGCCGCGCTGCTCCCGGGCCGAGCTGGCCGAGCTGACCGGGCTATCAAAGCCGACGGTCGCCACCGCGCTGAGCTCGCTGGAGCGCAGCGGCCTCGTCCACGAGCGCGGACGCACCACCGGCCGCCGCGGCCCCAGCGCCTCGCTGTATGAGTTCGTCGCCGACGCCGCGCTCGTGCTCGCGATCGACATCGGCGCACACCGAGTCCGGGCGACCCTGGCCGATCTCGACGGGGTGCCCCAGGCCGACGCCGAGGCCGCCCTAGAGGTCCCCGACGCCGAGCAGCTTCTGCACGTCATCGAGGGTCTGGCCGGGCAGCTGCAGCGGAGCGCGACCGAGCTCGTCATCGTCGGCTCCCCCGGCATCGTCGACCCGGCCAGCGGGCGGATCCGGTCCTGCCCGCAGATCGAGGGCTGGGAGGGCATCGAGGCCGAGCGGGTCCTCTCGGATCTGCTGGGGGTCAGCACCACGGTCGAGAACGACGTCAACCTAGCGGCCGTCGGTGAGCTGGCCCGCGGGGCCGGCCAGGACCAGGGCTCGTTCGCCTACCTCAACGTAGGGTCGGGCCTCGGCGCCGGCCTGGTCATCGACGGCCGCCTGTACCGAGGACGCCACGGCGCCGCCGGCGAGGTCGGCTACCTAGCGGTCGGCGCCCACCCAGCGGCGGCCACCACCACCAGCCAGGGCGCAATGGAGAAGCGCCTATCCCACGAGGCGCTGGTGAGCTTCGCGCGTTCGCTAGATCCCGACGCGCCCCGAGACCCCCGGGAGCTCTTCGCCCGGGCCCGCCGCGGCGACCGACTCGGCCGCGCCGTCGTGGCCGAAGCGACCGAGGCCCTGTCGGTGTGCATTGCCTCCATCAACGCCGTCGTCGACCTTGACCTCGTCCTCATCGGCGGCGGGATCGGCCTTCAGAGCGATGTGTTGATCGAGCCGCTGCGCGCCTCAACCGCGGCGCTCGTCCCCTATCCGCCAGAGATCCTCCCCGGGGCCCTCGGGGATCAAGCGGTGCTGACCGGGGCCGCCGCGATCGGAGCGCTGCAGGCTCGGCGGTTACTGGTCGGTCGAGCCGTGTGAGGCTTCCGTCCAGCCGGATCACCGGACGAGACTGTCCCTCCCACGCATTTTAAAAAGGGCAGTCTGCCGCCCGTCTGCCGACTAGTGATCTGCCTACGTAAGGCCGCAACTGCGGCGGTCGCGATCAAGCAGTCGGCGCTTGAGTTTGGGTGACCCCGCTCGTCGCAAGGCGGGCCGCTGAACCGGAACCGGTCGGCTGCCGACTGGTCGTGCGCGAGCGCTTTCACGTGCCGACTTGATCGACGCTCACGAGTGCTTCGGCGCGAGGCTGTCGGGTTTACGGGGTGTCGTCCGGGCGGTTTAAAGTTAAGACCATGTCGGGATGGGTCAGAACTTCATCACCGCGGATCGTGATCAGGTGTTGTTGATGCCGCCGGCGTTGGTCGATTGGCTGCCGGAGGAGCACTCTGTGTGGACGGTGCTCGGGGCGGTTGAGCAGATGGATCTCGGCGGGTTTTATGGCGCGTATCGCGCCAACGGTCAGGGTCGCGCGGCCTAGACCCGGATGCTGCTCAGCTTGCTGCTCTACGCCTACGCGTCGGGCGTGTCGTCTTCGCGTCAGATCGAGCGTTGCTGTGAGGTCGATGTAGCGTTTAAGGTGATCACGGCGATGCGGGTGCCCGATCACTCGACGATCGCGGAGTTTCGCCGCCGTCACCAGGACGCGATCGGTGAGGTGTTCGTGCAGGTCCTGGCGTTGTGCGCGGAGGCCGGGCTGGTGCGGGTCGGGGTGATCTCGATTGATGGCACCAAGATCGCCGCCAACGCGTCGCGGGATTGCGGGCGCTCCTATGTCTCCATCGTCGAAGAGCTGCTCGCAGATGCCGAGCAGACCGATCGCGACGAGGACGAGCGTCATGGCCCGGATCGCGGGGATGAGCCACCGGCCGGACTGCGCTCCCGGGATGAGCGCGGCCACGCGTTGGCCGAGGCCAAGGTGCGCCTGGAGGCCCAGCGCCGAGAGCAGCTAAAGACGGGGATGGCGGCCGAGTTTGACGCCGGGATCGACCTGGACGTCGAGCAGCTCACGCGTCGACGACAGGGTCGTCGCAGCTGGCAGCGTGAAGCGTCTCACCAGCTCGACGCGTAACGTGACCGCCGGGCCGATCCGATCCCGCGCGGGCGGCGCGAGCGCCTTGAGGGCCCCAAGCGTCGGCTGGAGCAGGAGCTGGCCGTCGACACCGCGGCCAACCACGCCTATGAGGCGTTTCATGCCAGCGGCCGCGACACGCTGGGCCGGCGGATGGGCAAGCACCCCAAGCCCCACACCCCGCCGCTGCTGCCCGAAGGAACGGTCAATCTCACCGACCCCGACTCGCGGCTGATCCATGACAAGCGCCTGACCAAGCTGCAGGGCTACAACGCCCAAGCAGCAGTCAGCTGTGACGGGCAGATCATCCTCGCCGCGGAGATCTCAACCCGCTCCCCCGATTTCGGTCACCTCGCGCCGGTGTTCGACGCCGCCTTGCGCGACCTTGCGCTGGCCGGTGTTGACCAGCGCCCGCAGACGGTGCTGGCCGACACCGGCTACTGGCACTCAGAGCAGACCGATGAGATCGTCGCCGCCGGCACCCAGGTGCTGATCCCACCCCAATCACGCACCCGAACCACACCACGGCCGGGCTGGGACACCGGCCGCTACGCGTTCATGCGCGCCGTGCTGGACAGCCCTGTCGGCAGCGCGCTCTATCACCGGCGCGTGCAATCGATCGAGCCGACCTTCGGGCAGATCAAGCACAACCGCGGCTTCCGACAGTTCCGACGACGAGGCCGGGGCGCTGCCCGGTCGGAATGGCGCCTGATCACCGCCACCCACAACCTTTTGAAGCTCCACCACCACTGGATCGCACCCGCCACCGCGTGACACCAGGCGGGGTCGCCCACGCGCCGAGATGACTCTGGCCCGTCGCCTGTTCACCGTCAAACCTTTGCCCGACAGCCTCCCGCCGTAGCAATCGCGACGATCGCAGCCGAGTTGACGATGCCTTCGTGGCAAGGCACCGCTACGGTAGCGGCATTCCGGCGCAACTCCCTCCCTCGAGATCGTCGACGGCGGGCGACCGAGCTGACGCGCGATCTCGCCGACCCCGCACCCGCGGGAGCGCAGGATGGCGATCTCCTCCCGCTCGGCAAACGACAGGCAGCGTCCCGACACCGGCGCCCTGGGCGACCCACGGCATCCCGCCACCCTCCCGAAACCATCGGACGCGAACCGCCGCCGAGACACCGGCTCCATGCCAGCTGCCTCGCTCGTCCCGCCGCGGGCGATCGCTGCCCAGAACCGCTGCCGATGCTTCCTGCGTCCGTCCCGCGGACGTCCCGGCGAGCGCATCGGCGCTCTGCTCGTACGATCCGAAGCCCGCCATATTTTCCCAATTGCAGCTCCTCTCGATCGAGTGTTGCGACGACCGCGTGAATGCGCCGAATACACGGCGCTTCTGTTCTCAGAGCGCTCCGAGCAGGCCGCGATCGAGGTCTCGATGGGGTCGATCGGGGGCTGCTTCGACAACGCGGTGGGCGAGGCGTTTCCACGACTCGCCTATGCGCGAGCTCATCAACCGCCGCTCGTGGCCCACGACGGAGGCGTGCAGCGCGGTCTTCGAGTACATCGAGGGCTGGTACAACCCCGTCGCCGCCACTCGACACTCGGCGACCTGCCACCCGCCCAACGCGAGCAGGCCCACCATCAGAACGCGCGGAGACGATCGCAGCGGCCGTCTGACTTCTAACGCACACCATATCGCGGCGACCGACGGGAAACGTCGCCAGTCGCCGCACACCTTCTCCGGAGTCCCTCGCGCCGAAAGGAACGGCTCGGCCTGTGGAAATGACGTCCTTGTGGAGCACCCCCGGATCGCCGAGGGATCCGCACTACCCGTGGGTTACCCGCAAGGAACTTGGATAACCCCGCGCACGTGATCGAGGGTTTACATCCGGGAGTTCGTTGGTCGAGGCCCGCTCCGTCCGCCGGCCGACGCGCCGATCACGGCCGGCTAGAGGCCATGATCTTGGGAGGGATGTACTTGCTACCGGGGCTCGTGTTGCCCGTGGGACCATACACGCGCAGCACAAGCGAGAACGGCCCTCGCGGCACGGGCAACCAGTTGGCCCTGTGGCCGGCCGGCGGCGAGGCCTGGATGTAGAGCGTGATCGATCCATCGGAGTTCTTCTGCGTCTTTGTGTAGCTGGCGACCAGGTACTTTCTGGCTGCATTGGGGACGAGGGTCATTCCACGCGGGATGTAGGCCGTGAGCGACCAGAAGCGCTGGGCGTCCGGGATCGCCCCCTTGGGTGCATTCTCGCTGGCGGAGAAGGTCAGCCGGTAGACGTGGCTGGAGCCATTGAGCGGGGCACCTCGGGCGTCGGTAAAGGCGCTGTAGTAGCCAGAGGTCGTGGCATTGTTGCTGAACTCGAGGAACTCGGTAGTGGCGGCGCGGTCGAGGTAGTTAGTCCCCCACTCCCCAATGTTGTCGAAGTAGACCCACCGATTCTGGTCCACATTGGAAACGAACCTGTCGATGATCATGGCATGGGCGGTACGGGCGGCTTGGATGAGGACTGCCAGCGGCCTGTGGTTCCCGCGGCGGGCGGCGTGGTTTGCGGCTGCGAACACGCGGTTGAAGGCGCGTGAGAGCCGCAGGTCCGACGGGCTCAGGGGCGCGGTGGTGGGCGAGCGCAGGGCGAGTTGGACCAGCCGGAAGAAGGTCGTGGTATGGGAATCGACCAGCCCATCGGCGATCGCCTTCGCCCGAGGGGCGTAATGCCTCAGCGGCAGCAGCTGGGTGGCTCCGCTCGAGGGGTCCTGCTCGTAGTCACCTAGCGAGGCCAGCCGCAGCGAAGTGCGAAACGTGTTGGCCTCGGGGATCACGTTCTGACCGTTGATGTACTTGTCTGCTCGGATAATCCAGACCGTCAAGGGGTACGGCACGCGGACGACAGTGACTCCCGGCGGCGGCGTCCCTTGCCATCCCTTTGAAACGAGCAGATAGGTGCCAGTCGTTGCGATATTGGTCGGGATGTTGGTCTGGATGACGTTTCCGAACACATCCGTCACGAGCAACGAGTACCTAACCTCATTACTGTTGGTGCCCGGGAGAGTGAAGACCTGCGGACCGTGGGCAAGGTTCAGGAAAAAGTTGGCGTAAAGCGTGTCGTCGTTAGGAGCCGGAACGGCGCCATACACGGGGCCCATATCGTTGGGGCCGTTTAGGAAGTTCTGCTTGCCCAGACCTGCCTGGACGTAGGTGAAAAGCCGTGGATAGAACCGTGTGGTGTAGTTGAGGGCGATGGAATACGGCGTCGCACCCGACGCAGCTGGCGCTTGCCCGCTGCGGGGCGAGTGATTCGGGTCAGCGCTGGCCACCCCGGCCAGCAGCAGCAGACCGACCACGCCAGCAAGCAGCGCCCTGGCACCAGACCGCCGCGCGGTTAAGACGAACGCCAACAATTCGTATACCCCCACATACGGAGCGGAGCGACTATAGCAAGCAACGGCTGTCCCGACAACCGCCGGGTAGCCGAAGCTCGCCGACGAGGTGGGGGATCACCGGCAAGCTCAAGGTCACGCCCAGTCGACCGCTCCGTGCGCGTCGATTCATCTCCAGCGTCCGTGTCACCCATCGAAACGTCAAAAACCAGAGCTCGGCGACATATTCCTCAGTTGGACCGGCGGGCTGCTCGAAGCCGAGACCCGCTTTCGGAAGGCCGAAAGCGACCGCAGGCTCGCCACCCTCGCTGTCACGATCGAGCAGGACCTGCTCCGTCGCCGTCAACGAATCACTCCCACCCCCGAGGACGGCGTTGCAATGTGCACTGCGTAACCGTGACATCTATGACCGCCTGTGCTTTCCGCGACGGTAGGACCACCGCGTCATAGGCGACAAACATTGATGACAGTCCGTCCGGCACCGCGAGCAGCAGTCAGCGAAGTGCTTGCCGACGGCTGAATCGGCGCACCGCGGCAAGCACAAGCTCTTCTGCAATCCGGAGATACCAGGCGCCGAGTTCACCGCCTCGGACACTGCTGCCCTGGACGAGCAGGAATCAAGAGGCATCGCGGCTGCTTCCTCGCCGTGCAGCAGTGCGCAACGGTTGCCGGCTTGGTGACGGCGCCGGCCCCACGAAGCGACGTGGGTGGAGCGCTCCACGCGCGGCGGTAGAGCTGGACGGTCAACCGTTCTCGCTCTCTGCACGAGGAATCCCGCTGCCGCTGATCCAGCGCCAGCTCGGCCACGCGTATCTCTCGCTCGACGACCGGCGCCTACCTGCAGGGGATCGACGCGGAGGAGATCATCTCGACCGTCGACGCAAGGCGCGCACCGATGATGCACGCCAGCGCCGGTCTGGCCCTGTAGACCAGAAGGGCGGGAGTGCATCACCCGCTCCCCCGCCCACCATCCGCCGCGCTGCCCTCGCGCTGCCGCTTCCCGCGGCACCGACAGTCGGACGCGACGGATGCTGGTCGTCCAAACGATCCTAGATTTTCGGCGGTCAGAGCTGATGCATCGCCAGGGAACACGGCAGTCAGGCCAACAGGGGTCAAAGTTGACCGACGCGGGCGAGAACGGCCAAGGCCAGTTTGGCTATAGCGTGGCGCTGTCAGCCGACGGGAACACGGCGCTGATCGGCGCGCCCGAGGACAACAACCACGTGGGCGCGGCGTGGGTGTTCGCGCGCTCGGGTACCGCGTGGCAGCAGGGACCGAAGCTCATCGGTGCCGACGAGAGCGGCGACGGAATTTCGGCTGGAGCGTGGCGCTTTCTGGCGATGGCAACACCGCTTGGTCGGCGGCTATAACGACAACTCCCCTGTGGGGGCGACGTGGGTGTTCGCCCGCTCGGGCAAGACCTGGACCCAGCAAGAACCGAAGCTACTCGGTGCCGGGTCAAGCGACGGCGGACTCGGGTGGAGCGTTGCGCTACCCGCCGACGGCAACACCGCCCTGGCCGGCGGCATCAACGACAACAACGGGAAGGGGGCCGCGTGGGTGTTCGTGCACTCGGGCAGCACCTGGACCCAGCAGGGACCGAAGCTGACGGCCAATGACGAGATCAACCACTTCCCCTGCGGTTGCTTCGGCTCCAGCGTGGCGCTGTCTGGCAATGGCGGCACGGCGCTGATCGGCGGCCCCCTCGACAACGACGGTAAGGGGGCGGCGTGGGTGTTCGTGCGCTCGGGGAGCACCTGGACTCAGCAAGGTAAGAAGCTGACTGAGGCTCAAAAAGAGCAATTTCGGCTGGAGCGTGGCGGTCTCAGGCGATGGGGGTACGGCCGTGATCGGCGGTCCCGGGGACTCGTGTCCCCAACTCGGCAGATATGACCTCCAGCAACCTACGCTAACTGGGATCAACTGCACGTAGATCCACAGAAACCCTGCAGAGCAGCATCTGTTAATCCGAAGGTCCTGGGTTCGAGCCCAGCGGCGGCATCGGGAAGTGCCTGCTAGACGTATTTAGATCTTGTGCAGGTCGCCACTAGGTTCAACCACACGTCGCGGATAGATTGGCGCTCATGCCTTAGCGGCTGGGGGCTGTGGCGGGAGTGAGGCCGTGGCGGCGCATCACGTCGAGCATCGCCCCACGGTCGGGCGGGCCTCCAGCGGAGGCTCTCAGGACTGCGGCGAGTTCCTCGAAGTAGGTAGGCCCGAAGACGCCGGGGGTCGCGATGCAAAGGACGGTTGCGTCGACGTCGCCGTGGTTGACGAACCCGTGAACGGCGCCGCGCGGAATGCAGACGGTCTCCCCAGGCCCGATCGGGACCTCGTGGCCGTCGATCGTCCAGGTCAGCACCCCGGCCAGTCCGTAGATCGTTTCCTCAAAGCCGTCATGGCTGTGGGCGGCGGGGACTGGTACCTGCGGCGGGACCGTGCACTCAAAGACGGTCACGGATCCATTCGAGTCTGAACTCTCGATCCGGAACCGGATGCTGATCGGACCGACGGCGATCGCGTCGCTTGTCGCAGTACTCAAGACTGCCCCCCCCAATTGGTCAAGTGCTTTTACGAGAGTACACTTCATTGACCGATGCTGTCAAGTCCTTTTACCACCTGAATGCTGGCTGAGAACATCGGGCCTCCGCTGATCGGGGCGCTCCTGCGGATGCCGTGGGAGATCGTCCGCCAGCGGATGCTCGATGGCCTGCACCTGCGTGGGTTCACCGACCTGGTGCCGGCTCATCTGAACGTCTTGCAATACCCCGGCCCCGACGGCCTGCGCCCATCCGAGCTGGCCGAGCACGTTCGGATGAGCAAGCAAGCGCTCAACTATTTGCTCGGGCAGATGGAAGACCTCGGGTACCTCACGCGCGAGGCGGACAGCGAGGACCAGCGGTCAAGACGCGTCCAGCTCACCGCGCGTGGTCACGCGGCTATGCACAGCATCCGCGAGATCGTCGCCGAGGTCGAGACCGAGTGGGAGACCCAGCTCGGATCAGACTCCTTCGCCCAGCTCCGCTACCTCCTCACACAACTCCGCGCGATCACCTCAACCCCACCCCCGCAACCATCGGCCCCCGGGCACCCCTAACTACGCGCTCGCATGCCTCCGGAACGACGTGCAAAGCAACCAGCTCGGCGGCCCCTGAGAACCTAGCGGGTGCTGCACGCCCGAGCGGCGTCCCGACGCGCGACCCGCGTGTGCGAGCAAGCCATTAGGAGCCGGCCCTGCTTCCGGGTCGGGCCGCGCCTCTCAGACCACGCACTGGGCGAGGTCGCGTCCTGCTTCCTGATAGTCGGGCATCCGCAACTGGCATATCAGCCTCGGCTCAGCGTGGAGCGCGGAGAACCGCGGACGCGCTGCGTAGGAGGGTCCATTCGGCGGCGGTCGTGTCCATGGTGCCGGCGCTGACCTGAGCGCTGGCGGCGTGGATCATGTCGGTGAGGAGTCCGAGCAGCCAGTCAGGGGCGAGTTCGGGGTCAAACGCTCCGCTGCGTTGGCCGCGGACAATTAACGAGCGGACCGGCTCTAGAGCGGGCTCGAGACGCCGACGCAGCTCATCGCGCCCCAGTCGCCGCGGGTTGATCAACACGAGACCGCGGTAGCGGCCGACCACCTGCCAGGTGGTCTTCAGTGCCCGATCCATCGCCTCCGCAGCGGCTCCCTCGGTCGGACGGGCCGACCCCAGCGCTGCACGGACCTCGCTGACTGACCTGTCGGTGAGCGCATCGAGCAGCGCCTCGCGGCTCGAGAAGTGGTGGTAGAGGGTCGTCCTCGAGACGCGAGCGCGCGCCGCGACCTGCTCGAGGCTGACGAGCGGATCGGCGGCTAGCAGCTCGGCTGCGGCCTCCAGGAGCCGCCCGGCGTTGCGCCGAGCGTCAGTACGGGCGGATCGATCCTCGAACCTTGACAACACTGTAAATATTAGGGCCGTGTCTGTAACCGAGAACAGGCCGGCCGGCGATGGTTTTAATCGGACGATGCCACCGTCGAGCGTGATCCCCGAGCTTGTCTACGCGGACGTGGGGGAGGCGATCGGGTGGATGTGTGACAAGTTCGGGTTCCAGGTTCGCTGGCAAGCTGGGGATCATCGCGCGCAGCTGTGGCTGAACGGGGGCGCGGTGGTGGTCACCGAGCCCCGCACCTCGAAGGCGCTTCCTGGACCACAGTCGCTATTGGTGCGCGTTCCCGACGTCCGCGCACACTACGAGCGTGCGCGCGAGCGCGGCGCAAAGATCCTGGAGGAACCGCGCGACTTTCCATACGGAGAATGCCAGTACGCAGCCGAGGATCTCGGCGGCCATCACTGGGGCTTCTCACAGTCGATCGCCGATGTAGCGCCCGAGCAGTGGGGCGGTACATCCGGTCCGGCGCTGCACGCATCCGGTCGATCCGCGGATGCGCACCTCTCGCTCATGCTGATCGTCCCGGACGCCGAGGCGGCGATCTCCTGGTATCACACCGCCCTCGGCGCCACCGAGCTGTGGAACCTCGGCGGCGTCGCCGGGCTCCAGGTGCAGGGCGCCCCATTCTTCCTGCACGAGGTCAACCCGCAAAACCCGACGGAGAACAGCCCCCAGGCCATCCGCGCCACCAGCGTCCGTGTCGAGCTGTTCGTGAATAACCCCGACGAGGTGATCCAGCGCGCGCTCGCGGCTGGCGCCACCTTGGGATCCTCGATCGAGGACCACCACCACTTCCCCGGCACCGTTCACCGTCAGGGCGGTTTCCGCGACCCATTCGGGCACAACTGGTCCGTCGGGAACAAGTCGCCGCTGCAGGCCAGAACCTGATCACCGCCACGTCGTACCCACCCACCACTCCAGGACGATCCTCCACTGTCCGCGAACCGGCGCCCGCCTCGCGATCGACACCAGTATTCAGTAGCCGCACCCGTCGGTCTCGCTCGCGCGGAAACCGCGCATCCGTTTGTCCACGCGTTGGCAGATTTCCGGCTAACGATCGAGGTTGGAGCGGAACTCTCAGGCGCTCAGCATTGGCTTCTGCTTGGTCGCAACCCGGCACTCCTCACCCTGCTTCTGCTGTGCAGCGAGAACAGCAGTGTGGAGAGCTTGCTGACTGGGGCAGCGATCGCGATGTCCCCGGGGCACTCATCCGCCGGCCGGCGAGCTGGCAATCGCGTTCGCGGCTAAGGAATCGTCCGATTGCGGCCGCGGGCGTGATTCCCATGCCGCGAGGGCAGAAGCGTCGGAGGCCGGAGGCGGGCGCCTCGTTTCGTGATTTGCGAGCGGGCGGTGGATCCGGCACGTTCTCCGTGTGAGCCAGAGCTCCGTTCGGCCTCCGTCGCAGTGACCGGCAAGTCCGGTCGTCTTGGCGCTGCATCCGAGAAAACTCGTGGGCTGGGAGGCTTGGCCTCTGGTCGCTCTGTTCGTCGCTGGACTCTTCGCAGTCCTGGAGTACATCTTGTGGTATGCCCCCACGCTCAATCCTCGTCGCCGACGACGTCGACGCGCCTCATCAGCCGTGCGTCAACGGGAGCTCGGGGCGCCGGAGGGGCTCGCAGGAAGCGAGGCGGCGTGCACGGGCCGGGACGATCCGTTGGGTAGGCGCAGCCGGCCGTGCACGGCGCCGTTGGGTCTCGGCGCAGCGCCACTTCGATGACCGGCCAGCTCATGGTTGGGCGATGATGAGGCTCACCAGCCAGCGTCCGGCGGTCTGGATGAGCTGGACGGTCTCATCGAAGGTTTCCTGGCCATCGGTGATGTTCGCCAGCCCCTGCCACCAGGAGCCGTGGCGCATCAGCGCAAGCGAAACCACACGGCCGTAAGGGTTCTTGAGGCTGGGCGGAATGTCGGGCGGATAATCAGCGAGGCTGATCTTAAGCGTCGGCGTAGCGTCCTTTATCACCTGCGCTTTGGCGTGCCCATATTCGTAGAGCAGCCAGCTTTTGAGGAACGCGACGGCGGCCGCGCGCGCCGCCGGCGGGCCCGTGCGGGCCGCGGCCGCCAGCGAGCCCGGTGGTGGGGCGCCGTGGCGGCTGACCCGCTGAGCGTGGCCGCGACCGGACCGGCCGCCGACGGGCGAGCTTGCGCGCGCCGCGTGGTGGCTGCTGCCCCCGCAGCCAGCCAGGGCGAGCGAGGTGGTCAGGAGGAGGGCTGTCATGAGAGCGGGGCGCATCAGTGGTCAATCTTGGGGTGACGCTCGACGAACCCGCCGAATTGGTCGCCGGCGATCCGCTGGGGGATGGTCGACGCGGCCTGCCAGCGCGGGCCGGTACGCGGGTTTGTGGGCTGCACGGCGGCATACCAAGCGGTGTTCATGACGATGCCGGCCACCACCTCCAGGGTGATGTCTCCGTTGAGCGCGATCGCCGCGGCGTGGTGACCACGATAGACCAGGCGGTGGCGCGCGAAGGTCGCGTCCCAACAGCGGATCAGCGCCCACCTCAGCATGGGCCTGGGTGAGCAGCCGCTCCCTCTCCTCGATGGTCAGCGCGATGATCGCCCGGCGGGCGTCCTGGGTCTGAGGGGCGCGGTGACTGAACCGATGACGCCAGGCGCGCCTGGCGGGCGCCGAGCTGCTCGTGATCGACCAGCCAGCGGATAAACGTGTTGATCGCGGCGCGGTCCTTGCCCACCGTGAACCCCGACGCGCCCGCGCAGCTGCTGCTGATAAGCGGCCAGTCCTTCCACAGTGCCCTGCTCCGGTCCGACGTGGGGGCCGAGGCCGTTCACCAGCCAGCCGACGAACCGTCCGCACGAGCTGCGATACGTCGCTGCGGTCGAGGCCCTCTGACGCGTCACGCAAAACGTGCCCACCAGCTCAGCGGCCGGTGAAACCAGTTCGCCGACAACCGCCGGCAGGTAGTGCCGGTCGACATCCGACCCACGGCGTTACGAAAGGGCGCTCACCACTCGGGGCCGAGAGCCATTCGGATGCTGTGCGCTCGCCCGGGTCCGGGCTGAAGCCGCCGCTCACCCGTCCCGAATCGCGCGAGCGGGCTTGGCCGCGCCCGCAGCCGGTTCAGGGAGCGCTGTCCCGGGTACCGACGCAGCCATTGTGCACTCAAGGCGTAGGTGTGGCTGTACTTGCGGGGCAGCTCCCCCGTCGCCGGGATGCGGCGCTCGCGGCTGGCTGGGATGTGCGGGTGCTCAGCGAAGAACACAGACTCGTGGCCGCCCGCTTCGATCATCCGCGCGAGCGTCGCGAGTTGACCGCCGTCGTGGGTGGGGAACTACCCGATGCCCAAACCGATCTATCTGCCGTCCCCTTGAGCTAGCTCGCTGACCGGCTGCCATTCGCGCCAGATCGCCAGCCGGCCCTCATAGTCCTTTTCGGCGATGCCCAGCGGAGCCGTCCCGAAAAACACGCGCAAAGGCGGCGGGTCGGCATCAACCACTTTCAGGATGGCGTGCGCGGACGCCGCCGGGTCTCCGGGCTCGGTGCCGGCGCGCCGCTGCTGTTGGCGCTCGCGCTGGGCGTCGTAGACCGCCAGGGGCGCTGAGCGCTTGGCCGACGGGCCGCTCCAGTCGGTGGAGAAGCCGCCCGGCTCGACCAGCGTGACGTAGATCCCAAACTCCCTGATCTCCTGGGCGAGCGCCTGGCTGATCCCCTCCAGCCCCCACTTGGAGGCGTGGTAGATACCGACGCTGGGAAACGCCGAGATCCCACCGATCGAGGACACCTGCACGATATGGCCGCTGCCCTGCTCCCGCAGCCAGGGAAGCGCCGCCTGGGTCACCCATAGCGCGCCGAACAGGTTGGTCTCGATCTGGGCGCGCGCCTCGTCCTCGGAGAGCTCCTCGACCATCCCGAAGTGTCCGTAGCCCGCGTTATTGACCACGATGTCAAGGCTGCCGAAGTGCTCGTGGGCCCGCTTGACGGCCTCAAAGTCAGCCCCACGGTCGGTGACGTCGAGCTCGAGCGGGAGCAGGGCGTCGCCGTAACGCTGCACGAGATCGTCAAGCGCACTCGGGTCCCGCGCCGTCCCCGCGACGCGATCCCCGCGCTCCAGCGCCGCGATCGCCCATTCCCGGCCAAAGCCGCGAGAAGTACCAGTGATAAACCATGTCTTGTTAGCCATGGGGCGATCCTAGTCGCCGCCAACCGAACGTTGGCGAGCTTTGACCGGCCGTCGGCGCGGTCAGGAAAAGGCGACGTCCGCGCCGGCGCCGACCCGTCCGGATCCCCAACTCCTTCGTCGCCGATGCTCTCGTGCGGCGAGGCACCGCCTGGCGATCGCCTCCGCGGGATTGGACTCATCCGTGTCGGCGCCGGTCGGCGGACCAATGCGATCGTGCGAGCCGCGGTTCGGAGACGCGCCTGTCGCCGAGAGCAGGGCGCATAGCATGGCCTGAGCAACCGCCGGAATGCATAAGCAACGCCCGCTTGTGTCTCCGCTCCCGGGTCGTTGAGTCTCGCCACAACGACTTCCGGTAGTCGCGCTGGCGACAGGACGCAGCGGCGCGAGCTGCAATTCCTGACGCCTGCGGCTCGCGTCGAGCGGGCGTGACGGACGCGCGAGGGCGCGTGATCGCTAGCGGTGGGGCTCGACGACGATCGTCGTGGTAATCGTCGAGGTGCCGCTTTGAATGACGATGGTGTGCGTCCCGGGGGCGAGGGGGTGAAGAAGCACGACCCAGCCGTGCGCCGCGGACAGGCCGGTTGATCCGGCTGGCAGTCCGAAGATGTTGTTCGCGGGTAGCACGAGGTTTAGGGGCCCGGTCACGACCTCGCTTACGGCTTCGGCAGTCCCGTCGACGGTTACGGTGGGAGCCACCTGCACGTCGCTCTGTCGCGCACAGCTCACCAGCTGCTCGTACGTGGTGCCGTTCCCCTCGAAGGTGCTGCACTCAAACGATGACGCCGCCACGAACACCTTCACGCCAGGGCGCACGGTGCACGATGAGACGCCGTTGGGCCCGAAAGGCGCGAGCGTGTGGCCAATATCGAGGCAAGCCGCCGCTGGACCCCCGTTACCGAAAGGATTATGGGCGCTCGGAGTCTCCAACACCGTAGTCCAGAGCGCAGCGAGATAGGTCGCGTCCTTGTTAGACGGGACGGCGCTTGCTCCAGCCGGAATCACACTCAGCGCGGCGACTGAGAGCAAGACAACACGAGCAAATCGAAGCATCACGGCCCCCTTTCTTCCACGTGGCGTGCGGAGACGCTGCCGCACCGCGGCGCCCTAGAGCGTTCCAAACGTACCACCCGTGCGTCGCCGTGTCGACCGCCAAGCTCCGAACTGCCGTTGTTTGTCAAGCCACTAACCCGAGATGGCGGCCGCCTGGCGGTGTGCGCGACAAGCACGCGTGCGATGGCGTGGCGGCGCTACTGCCTTCCATGCCGAGGGCAGTGATCCGGGCGCCGGACTCGCCCTGCGCGTGGCCGGTATCGGACAAACCCGGTCACATCAGCACGTCCCTCCGAGCCACCGGAATCCCGCCACTCGCCGAATCCGGGCCCCGCGCTCACGCGGGCGAGTTCGAGCGATTGCATACGCAGAGTCGGTCCGGATGCTCCGGCGCTGCAGCCGAGTTTGCTGGCCCCGGAACCTGAGCACGGGATCGAAATGCCGTCGCCATTTCGATCGCGGCACGCGCGTTGGGCAGAGGTCAAACCCGATCGTTCGCGCCGGCGGGCCGGCGCGCCGTCGCGGCGGGACGCGTGGGCTCGGGGGGAGCTACGGGATGCTCCCTGATTGGTTGGCCGGTCGTTGCGGCCGGTCGGTTGCCGATTGCTCCCGCACCACCCCCCTTTGAGCCAGCCGTCTGCTGGGTCCGCGACGCACAGGCGATGCACAGGTCGTGTCCAGCTGCCCGCCAGCCGCGTTCAGGAAGGTGAGGGACGAGGTCTGAGAGCAAGCATCCGCTCGCGGAGCGACTCACGTCTCGGATTGTCCACCGATCAGATTGGAGCGCAGCAAAATGAAGAGTCCCAGCGACACAAGCCACGATGAGTCGAGTGCAATATCTCAACACCAGCCCGGCCGCGCCAAGCTGCGGCGACTGCCGTTGAGCAAGCGCCTTGTGGGGGTCGCGGTCGCGCTGTGCGTTCCTGCGCTCGGGGTTGGGCTCGCGGCGTGTGGTGGTACCTCGAGCTCGGCTGCCGCCACGACCCCCTCAGCCACCGCGACGCAAGCCAGCGTCACAGCTGGCGTCGCCGGTCACACCGCGTCGGGCGGGGGGTCAGGCGCCCGGTCGACGAACGCCGCGGGCGGATCGGTCGGCACGGTCACCGCGGTGTCGGCGTCGGGCTTTACCGTGTCTACCCCGACGGGCGAGAAGGTCACCGTCAAGGAGACCTCATCGACGGTCTACGACAAGGGCACCAGCAGGTCCGCGGCGAGCGCCGTCACCACAGGCAAGACCGTCCTCGTGCTTGGCAAGGTCAACAGTGCGACGATCACCGCATCTCAGGTCCTCGTGGCGCCCGCGATCAATCTGGCGAAGGCGTCGGCGAACGTGAGCTCGTTCAAGCGCGGGACGCAGAGCAACTCAAAGACCGTGGGTGAGATCCCAGCCAGCTACAAGCAGGGGTCGGGCACGATCGTCAGTGGAACCGCGGCGACCAAGGCCACCAAGGCCGCGTTGACCTCGTACGCCGGCGGGATCGTCGACCGGGTGGTGCGGCTGAGCAACGGCGAGTACGAAGTCCACTACATCGGCGTCAACTGGCCCCATCACGTCTTCGTCACCAGCAACTTCAAGGTGGTCGGCGCCAACGACTAAGGGCGTCGTGACAGCGCGCTGGGTCTGGGGCTGGCCGGGAGTTTCCCGACCAGCCCTTGTCGTTGCGCTCAGCCGCTCTCCCCGACGGTCGACTGGGGACACCCCGCTTACCCGAGCGGCAGCGTGATCTCGAAGCACGAGCCCTCGCCGGGCTGCGAGGTGACGGTCGCGGCGCCGCCGTGAGCCTCGGCGATCGTTTTGACGATCGCCAACCCGAGGCCGCTTCCCTTGGTGCGGGGGGCGGTGTCGCCGCTGCCGGGTGGCGTGCCGCGATAGAAGCGCTCAAAGACGTGCCCGACCTGCGCGGGGTCGATGCCGGGGCCGGTGTCGATCACCGCCAGCACAGCCAGCTGATCGCGAACGGCAACCTCGATCCGGACCGACGCCTCTGTCGGCGTGTGCACCTGCGCATTCTCGAGAAGGTTGGCGACGATCTGCCGCAGGCGGGGTTCATCGCCCACCACCACCACCGGAGCGCCGGCATCGACGGTGATCGACCGCTTCGGGTCCCGTGCTCGCGCATCGTCTGCCGCTTCATGAGCGATCACTGTCAGATCTGTACGGGTTCGCGCGAGCGGCCGCTGCTCATCGAGGCGGGCGAGCAGCAGCAGATCGTCGATCAGCCCTGCCATCCGCGTCGCCTCTGACTCGATCCGGGAGATCGACTTCTCCAGATCCTTCGGGTTGTGTCTGGCCCCCCGGCGCACCAGTGCCGCATAGCCACTGATCGACGTCAGCGGCGTGCGCAGCTCATGCGACGCGCTTGAGACAAATCGTCGCAACTGCGCCTCTGACCGATCCCGCCGAGCGAATGCGTCCTCGAGCCGCTCGAGCATCCCGTTGAGCGCGAGACCGAGGCGTCCGATCTCGCTGCGTTCCTCCGCCGGCGAGACCCGCAGGTCCAGATCACCCTGCGCGATTGTGCCGGCGACCTCGGAGATCCGCTCCAGTGGTCGCAGCCCTGTGCGCAACAACCAGAACGCTGCCACGGCGAGCACGGCCAGCAGCCCGGCCGCGATCAGCAACTCCACACGAACAAGACGCTGGAGGGTCGCGGTGACGTCATCGAGCGAGACCGCCACAATCAGCACACCCCCAGACGCCGGCAGCGAACTGACCAGAGCGCGGTAGCGCCCCGCTCCGCGCACCGACGGCACGTCGAACTGCAGCGCCCGCTCGCGAGACGGCACACCGCTCCGGGGCGCCGGCGGTGGATGGAGCGCCCCCGGCAGGCGCGGCTCTGGACTGGATCCACTGAGTGAGCTCGGAAAATGTAAGGCGACGACCCGCCCGCCAGCCTCACGAACCTCGACGAACGCGACCGGCGGGGCGACCTGGTCCAAGGTCGTCGTGTCGATCGTGCCGGTCGGGGACTGGCGCAGACCACGACCGACCGCCGCCCGGGCCGCCATCAGCTGCTGGTCGACACGATCAAGCAGGAAGGACCGCAGCGCCAGATACGTCCCGCCACCAGCGGCGACTAGGCCAACGGCGGTCATCGCCAGCACGCCCGACAGCAACCGGCCGCGAAGCGACATCAGCCCCGCGTCGAGCGGAGCGTATACCCGAACCCTCGCACCGTCTGGATGAGCGGCGGCTCCTCCACATCGACCTTCTTGCGCAGGTAGCTGATGAACGTCTCAACCACGTTGCCGTCGCCACCGAAGTCGTACTCCCACACGTGATCGAGGATCTGCGCCTTGGACACCACTCGTCCGGCGTTCAGCATCAAAAACCGCAACAGCCGGAACTCAGTCGGGGTCAGCGAGATCTGCCGCGGGCCACGCGCGACCTCCAGCCGGTCCTCGTCGAGCACCAGGTCGGCGAACTGAAGCACTCCCGACGAAGCCTGCCGCCCTGCGAGGTTGTTGCGACGGACCATCGATCGGACCCGCGCGATCAACTCATCCAGACTGAACGGCTTTGTCAGGTAGTCATCACCGCCGACCGTCAACCCCGCGATCTTGTCCTCGGTCGCATCCCTGGCGGTGAGGAAGATCACCGGCGTCCAAATGTTCTCTGACCGCATCCGCCGCACGACCTCAAGACCGTCGATGTCTGGCATCGTCACATCGAGGATCATCAGCTCCGGCCTCAACTCGCGGACGGCTCGCAGCGCCGCGCGACCGTCAGGCGCGCTGCTCACATCAAAACCCTCATAGCGCAGGCCGAGCGACACCAGCTCGGTGATGTTGAGCTCGTCATCGACCACCAGCACCCGGGTGGGATCGGCGGTTGTACTCTCTGCTGGGGGCCTCACGGCGATAGCTTGACAGCCGGACCTGTGAGTTGGCTGTGCACACCCTGGCCGACAGCTGTGACCCGGAACGAGCGACGCCGGTCGGCGGGGTCTGAGTGCTCGCGATTCCACGACGCAGTCTCCCGGTGGCGAGCAGGGGCGCCGGCGCGGATCCAGCTGGAGCCGGTAGAGAACTCTTGCCATCGTGGTCGCCTTGTCCGGCACGTCGACACTCGCGCCGGCCCACGCCGCCGGGGCTCCCGGCGGCTCGGTCCATCCAGCGGTTGTCCAGCTCGCGACCGCCGACCGCGGGATCCGCCAACGCCGCCGCCTCCGAAGCACGAAAGTACGGGCCTTCCTGTCGCGCCCTGTCCGTCGATGGCGTGGCGCTGCGAGCCGGATCCACGCCGCGAGCGCGAGCTTTCACACGCGGCGTCCGCCTCGTGACTCGTTCGCGCGTGGACCGCCGCGATCGTCCGGTCGTTGACCGGAGGCGGCCACGCGCCGCCCGTTCGCGGCTCAGGCCCACGGCAACCAACTAAAAGCCCCACGCTCGCCAGATCAAGCAACCGGGAGCGGACAACGCCAGGGGCGCCGCAGCCGCGTCCGACTCACTGCTGACACGATCGGCGAGCTGTTCGAGCCTGGAATCGGCACCGGCTGGCGTGCCGGTCCGGACGCTGAGCGCCTGCCCCGGTCACGCGATATCCGGACCAAGATGTCACGTCGAGCGGTGCGCCGTGCCGCCGGCGGTGGCCCGCTTGAGGCACCGGCCGTTGCGAGTCCGGGGGACGCGGCTCGAGCGCAGCGAGCCCGGGGTACGCGGTCTTGGGGCGGACGACGGCTATTCCAGCCGTTCGCCGATTACGGTGGGGTTGGCGTGGATGCACACGAGCCTTGAGGGCCCGGGACCGTCGTTGGTGAACTTGTGCGGGGTGTGCGCTGGGACGATCACGACGTCGCCAGGGCAGGCCGCGCGGGTCTCAGTTCCGGCCTGGAAGTTGACAGTTCCTTCGACTACGAGCCAGGTCTCGTCGTAGGGGTGGCGGTGAAGCTTGGGCCCTTGCCCGGGGTTGCTGCGGTCGAGGATCAGCGAGATGGTGGCTCCGTGCTCGACGCCTTCGATCGTCTGCGTTTCCTCTGGGTTTGTCTTGATCACAGCCATGCTCTGCTCCTGGTTGTTAGCTTCGCCGCGCGGGACTCTCTGCGCGATCACGAAGTGTGCCGCTCGCGCGCGGAACAGATCGTTGGGATGGGCGTGCGCTGCGACGGGTGCGATCGCCGCTGGGTGGTCGCGGTGTCTGCCGGGGGCCGTCGGGCCCCACCGGGTCGGTGGGGCCGTGGCCACGGCATGAGCTGGGCTATGCGGTCGGCTGGTAGTGCAAATGGAGAGCGCCGTTGTCGTAGGCGTCGCTTGCCGCGAGCGTCAACGTGGTCTTGTGGCCGTTGGCGAACAGCCGCTGGCCCGTGCCGAGCGTCAACGGGTAGACGAACAGGTGGAGCTCGTCGACCAGGCCGTCAGCGAATAGCGCGTTGACGAGCGTCCCGCTGCCGCTGACGTAGATCTGGCCGTCGATCTGATCCTTCAGAGCGCGGACCGCCTCAGCGCTGTAGGCGCCCAGGATCGTCGAGTTGCTCCACTCGGTCCGCTGCAGCGACGACGAGATTACGTACTTGGGCGAGTCGTTCATGAACGGCGCGCCGGGGTCCTGCTCGGCCGTCCGGTCCGACCAGGCCGGCGCGAACTCTTCGTAGGTACGGCGACCCAGCAGGATCGCCGTGCAGGACCCCATGATCGCGCCGATCGCCTCGCCCATCTTCGGATCGAATCCGTAGTCGAACGTCCAGGTCGGCGCGTCGATCACGCCATCGAGCGTGATGAATTCGTGTACCGCGATCGTGCCCATCATCTTCCTCCTCCTAGGGTGGCTGTGGGTTTTGGTGAAATCGTGGGTCGGCTTCTAAACTGCACCGTTTAGTAACTGTGAGGCGGGGTCGCTCCATCAAACTAAACGGTTCAGTCATAGGTATAGACCTGCGCCAGCCCCGAAACTCATCCCCATCCCGAAGGAATCGCCATGACCGACCCCGCCGCTGCCACGCCAATCTCAGAGTCCCGATCCGTCCGCAAGCGTCGTGCGATCCTCGACGCGGCCACGCAGGTGTTCCTCGCCGAGGGCTTCGCCGGCGCGAGCATGGACGCAATCGCGACGGCCGCCGGAGTCTCAAAGCCGACCGTCTACAACCACTTCGCCGACAAGCAGCAGCTATTCGAGCAGATCGTCAACGACCTCGTCGCCGGGATCACACAACCCTTCTATGAGCAGATCGTCAACCTCCGCGACGATGAAGATCTCGCCAAGCGCCTGCGCGAGCTCGCCACGCTCCTACTCAAGGGGGTGATGCAGCCGACGAACCTGCGCCTGCGCCGACTCGTGATCGGCGAGGCCAGCAGGTTCCCCGATCTCGGTCGCGCCTACGAACAGCACGGACCCGGGCGCTCGATCACCGCATGGACCGCAGCGTTCAAACGGCTCGCGGGCAAAGGGCTGCTACAGCTCCAAGACCCCGCACTCGCCGCCGAGCATTTCCAAGCGCTCGTCCTCACCACCCCGCTCAACCACGCCATGCTCAGCGGCGACCACCGGCCGCCCGCGGCAACGCAGCTCAAGCGCTACACCGACAGCGCAGTGGACGTCTTCCTCGCCGCCTACCGCAGCACCTGATCCCGTCACCAGTTCTGAGGCGTTCGGCGGCTCGCTCTCCTCTCCTCGGCGCCGGTCTTCCATGCTCGGGTGCTCTGCGGCTCCACGAACGCAAGGGACGGCCACTCCCAGAATGCTGAGCTCGCGGCGCGCGTGATCCTCGCGCTCGTGTGGCGCCGCTCATACTCGCGCCGCGGGCTGACGCCGGCGGTGGCATCCGGGAGCCGAGATGCGGCGTTGACCCGTACACGTCAGGCAGGTCACCGGTCGCTGTGTGGGGTGCCATGTCGCCAGGGTGCCCTGTGGGATCTTGATGCGACAGACCGCGCATCGGTCGGCTCGGCGCAGTCGAAGCTCGTGGGGTTCGCGGGTGGCGTTCATCCTGCCTCATCGGCGCGAGACGTCGCTCAATCGTGAACGAGGGCCGCTCAGCATCTGTCGGACGGCGACGAACAGCAGAAACGTGTCCCGAACCATGTGCCCCACTCGGCAGATATGACCTCCAGCAACCTGCGCTAATTGGGATCAACTGCACGTAGATCCGCAGAAACCCTGCAGAGCAGCATCTGTTAATTCGAAGGTCCTGGGTTCGAGCCCCAGCGGCGGCACTGCTGCGGAGTAGGTGGAAACCGGTCGAGCGTAGATCACGGCGCGAGCGAGATCTCGGATCGCGTGTTCGCGGCGATCACCGCGAGGGCCGGCCGGTCAGTAGCATCGGCGGTCAGCCAGAGCCCATGGGGCAGAGGGAGAGTCCGGCGGACGGCGCGGCCGGACGCGGACTGACCATGACAGCAGCGTTCACGCGCAGGGGCCTGACCGCCATCGCCAACACGGCGCGTCTTCGCACGGTGTTGCTGGTACTGGTGTCGCTCGGCGCCGCGGCCATCGCGGTCGCCGGCTGGGCCACCCACGCCCTGTCGCTCCTGGAGAGCGGCACAGTCGATGCCCGCTTCGCGATCCGCGGGCGACAGCGATCGCCGTCGAACATCGTCATCGTGAAGATCGACGACGCGACCTTCCAGGATCTGGGCCTGCAATGGCCCTTTCCGCGCCGGGTTCACGCGCGGGTCATCGCTCGGATCGCCGCGCAGCATCCTGCCGCGATCCTGTACGACGTCCAGTTCACCGAAGCGAGCGAGCGCGGCCAGGCGGACGATCTCGCATTGCTCAATGCGATCAACAACGCCGGCGGCAAGGTCGTGTTCGCCACCACCGAGACCACCGCGGCCGGCGGCACGCGCTTCCTGGGCTCGACGTCGGGGACGAAGCTGCTGCACGAGGTCCATTCGAGCGCCGCCAACGGTCTCTTCCCGTACGACGCCGAGGGCGTGATCCGGCACATGAGCTACGCCATCGACGGGCTGGACACCCTGGCGGTGGCCGGAGCCGAGGTGGCGACTCACCGCCGGATCCCGCGGTCGTCGTTCGCGTCGGGACACGACTGGATCGACTTCACCGGACCCGCGGGCAGCATCCACTCCGTGTCTTTTGCCGCCGCCTACCGCGGCCATCAGCTGCCGCCACACTTCTTCACGGGCAAGATCGTCGTCGTCGGGGCGACCGCGCCATCGCTCCAGGACATCCACCCGACCTCCGTCGATGGCCAGATGGCCGGGCCGGAGATTCAGGCCAATGCGGTCGACACCGTCCTCCGCGGCATGCCGCTGTCGTCGATTCCGGCCTGGGCCGACTTCATGCTGATCGTCCTCCTTGCGATTGCGGTGCCGCTCGCATCTGTGCGGGCAGGGATGGCGGCGACCATATTCCTGGCGGCGGGGCTGGCCGCGATCTTGGCTGTCGGAGTGCAGGTTGCCTTCGACTCCGGCCGGGTCGTGGTGTTCGTCTACCCCTTACTGGGCCTGATCCTCGCCGCGACGGGGACGCTGGCCGTGCGACTGCTGACCGAAGCGTTCGAGCGCATCCGCGTCCGCGACCTGTTCGCCCGCTTCGTGCCCGAGAACGTCGTTGACGAGATCCTGGCGAGCGCGGGCCCTCGACTTGGCGGAGTGGAGCGGATGGGCACCGTGATGTTCAGCGACCTGCGTGGCTTCACCACGCTCGCCGAGTCCCAGACGCCGGCGCGGGTCATCGAAATCCTGAACCGCTACCTCAGCGAGATGAGCGACGCCATCCTCGATCACGGCGGCACCCTCGTGGCCTACCTGGGCGATGGCATCATGGCGGTGTTCGGCGCTCCTCTCCCCCAGGCTGACCATGCCGACCGGGCCGTGGCCGCGGCCCGCGAGATGCTGCATGTGCGGCTGCCGAGCTTCAACGCGTGGCTGCGCCGGGAGGAGATCAGCGACGGGCTGCGGATGGGGATCGGCCTCAACAGCGGGTTCGTGATGTCGGGTCACGTTGGCTCGGAGCGGAGGGTCGAGTACACGGTTGTCGGGGACACCACGAACACGGCGTCGCGCATCGAGGGGCTCACCAAGGGCACACCTCACCAACTGCTGATCGCGACGGCGACACGTGACGCACTCGTCTCCCCCGACCCCGGACTGATCCGGGTCGGCGAGTCCGAGATCCGGGGTCGCACCGGCAGGCTCGTTTTGTGGTCGGTGCGCGAGACCGCAGCCCCCGCCGCTGAGGATGACGACCCGGAGCGGGCGCGGGTGTCCTCTGACGCTGCGAAAGCGACAAATCCGGTGCAGCCCGGAACCTGACCACCAGCCGCGCTGCTGTGGTAGGTTTGCTTGCTCGCCTCGGCTAGGATGGCTGGGAACGGCGGGGTTTGTACCGCACCGCACGGCAGTCTCGCGGCAGGCCAGATCGTTAAGGGAGGGGACCCACGTGAATGCTCCGATGGGTGGCCGAAGGCGTGCCGGCGTAGCACTCGTCGTCTCGTTGAGCATTGGGTTGGTCGCGTCGGTGGCCACGCTCACCCCCGCCGCCAGCGCGGCCGCTTCCGGCGCCACCAGTGTCGCGGTCACCGACCTGACCCGCGGCGCCACCCCCCGGGGGCTCGCCCAGTCGTTGGCCGGGAGCGGGGTGGCGATCTCGAATGTGACCTACACCGGGGATGTGCGCGCCGCAGGCGGCTTCACCGGCGGCGCGAGCAGCATCGGACTCGACGCCGGCGTCGTGCTCAGCTCGGGCAAGGTCGAGACCGATCCGGGCGACCGGGGCTGCTCGGTGGGCGTCGAGGGGCCGAACACGTGCTACGAAGCCGTGGGCCGCTCGTCGGGTGGAGTGAGCGGAAGGGGCGACAGCACGGTGTTCGGCACCGCGGGTGACCCGGATCTCGACGCACTGGTCGCACCGTGGAGGACGCACGACGCTGCCGTCCTGCAGTTCGACTTCGTGCCGACCGAGCCGGTGATCCAGATCAGGTATGTGTTCGGCTCCGAGGAATACAGCGACTTCGTCAACAAGTTCGACGACGTGTTCGGCTTCTTCGTCAACGGACAAGACTGCGCGCTCGTGCCCGGGACCGACGAGCCGGTGTCGGTCAACACCATCAACGACGGCAGCGACGCCCCGGGGGGCGATCGGACCCCGCACAATCCCCAGCTGTTTCGCGACAACGTCCGTCCCGCGCCGTCGATCGACAGCCAGCTGGACGGCCTGACCACCGTGCTCACCTGCACCGCGCAGGTCCGTGCCGGCCACGAGAACCACATGAAGCTGGCGATCGGCGACACCAGAGACCCGCGCCTCGACTCCGCCGTCTTCCTCGGCGCCGCGAGCTTTATCAGCGCCATTCAATCCGGCCCGACGAGGACGTTCACGGGCACCGCGCCCGACACGGTGAGCGGGCCGCTGGCGACGTTCACCGATCCGAATCACTCCACGACGCCGGGCTCGTACACGTCGACGATCAACTGGGGCGATGGAACCACTACGAACGGCACGATCACGGGCTCCGAAGGCAGCTTCACCGTGTCCGGCGACCACACCTACAGCGCGCCGGGATCCTACGCGGTCACGGTCATGACGTCCGCAGTCGCCAACCCCACGAATACGACGACGACGATCGACCAGGCGACGATCCGAGGCAAGATCTCGGCGATCGGCGCGACCCCGATCACCGGCGCCGCGCCGACGACGATCAGCGGTGAGGTGGCCGAGTTCACCGTGGCCGATCCGACCGCCACGGCTGCGTCCTACACCGCCACGATCGACTGGGGCGACGGCACCACGACAGCCGGCACGGTCACCGGCTCGGCCGGGAGGTTCGCGGTCTCCGGCGACCACACCTACGCCTCGCCGGGCACCTACACGATCAGAGTCACGATCTCAGACGTCCACGATCCGAGCAACAGCACCGTCGCGACCAACACGGCCGACATCGCGCCGGTGTGCCCGGGCGCGGCGGCCCAGAGCGCTCCGCTGATCGGTCCCGGCTCGCGAGCACGAGTGGCGACCTCCACCGCGCTGGTCAGCGTACCGGTGAGCACCTGCGGGCTCGGGACGACCGTCTATCTCCAATACGGGCTTGACAACCGGTACCGGGCAAACCCGACGAGCAACATCGATTACGACCAGCAAACCGACTCTCAGCCGCTGGCGGCGAGTCCGTCGTCGACGACGGTCCAGGTGCACCTCTCGGGTCTCGTCGCCCACGCGCTCTACCACGCGCGGCTGGTGGCCACCAACTCCGCCGGCACCACGGTGGGGGGCGATCAGACGTTCACCACGCAGGCGGACGGCACGGTCACGGCCGCGCCAGCCAGGCCGGTGCTGGGGAAAACGTTCGACGCGAGAGTCGTATCCGGACTCGTGCTCATCCACCTTCCCGGCCACGCCGCCGCGACGGCGCATGGCGGCCGGTCGGTCCGGGTCACGCTTCCAGGCAGCCACGGCTTCTTTCCATTGACCGAGGCGCTGTCGCTGCCGGTCGGCACCCGGGTCGATGCGCGGCGGGGCTCGCTCGAGCTGACGGCTGCTACCCCCCGCGCGAGACGCACCGAGGCCGGCGAGTTCACATCGGGGTTGTTCTCGGTGACGCAGGATCGGCGCGGAGCAGCCAGAGGATTGACGACGATCTCGCTGGTGGAGGGAGCCTTCCCCGGCGCTCCGTCCTACGCCGCCTGCCGGCGGGCACAAGGTTCGTCGGTGGTGCGCGCGCAGATCGCGCGACTGAGCTCAAGGGTCCTGCAGACGCTGCACGCCCGAGCGCACGGGCGCTTTCGCACGGTCGGTCATTACAGCGCCGGCACGGTCCGCGGGACCAAGTGGGACACCATCGAGCGGTGCGACGGGACGCTGACCGTCGTGCAGCTCCACACCGTCGATGTGTACGACTTCACGCGTCACGTGACGGTGGCCGTGCACGCCGGTCACCGCTACCTGGCTCGCGCGCCCGGCGGCTGAGGGCGGGCTGGGGGGGACGGCGCGAGACTCGGATTCGCACGCTCCCTTTCCCGTAGCAGTTTGCGCGCGCGTCCAGTCTGGCCCACCACACCTGCTCCGGTTCGGACGCGGTACTCGTTACCGTGCGGCGTCCGGCCGACTGAAGCTGTTCGTGCTCGGGGCTGTCGGGCGCCGGACCGCCGATTCGAACGAGACGGCCAGTCTCGTTGGCGGTTGCGCCGTCTGATCCGATAGACGAACAGCGGCATGCGGCAGCTGCGCGCCGACTTGCGCAGCAGGTGTCGGGACCCCCGCCGTCCGTTGCCGCGGAGTCTTTACCGCGCCTCGAGCCGTTTCCTCAGCCGCTCAACGTTTGCTGACATCTCGCCGCGTGCTTGTCTGCGGACGAGGACCGGTACGAGCAGTTTGCCGATGCCGTGGCCTTCGAACTCGAGGGCGATCGTAACTCGGGAGCGGGGGATCCCGTTGACCTGTTCGACGGTGACGTCGACGGTCGCGCGGATCGGTCCGTCGATCCCGTGGACGGCCCAGCTGGTCGGCGGGTCGAGCTTCGTGATCTCTGAGGTCACGGCTCGTTCGACGCCGCCGATCCGGCGGGTCGTCGTGCATTTGGAGCCAACCTCAGGCGTCTTGCCGCCTTCGATGGCGCCGCCGACGACGCCGGCCTGCCATTCGGAGAACGTGGAGGGGTCGGTCACGTAGGCAAACACCTCGTCCTGCGGTCGGGCGATCTCGATGCTCGAAACGAGCGGCGCCATCAGCTTGCCTTCTGCCCGTGTAGCAGTTCGGCGAACCGTTGCAGGTACAGCGGCCAGCCGGCCTCTCCGTCGACGCCCTCGCGGACGGTCTCCCAGCCGGCGAGATGGCGGTCGAGGTTGCGGTGCTCGAGCTCGACGCGCGTCCGGTCGGATGCTTCGGCGATGAAGCGGACCTCGACCTCGCTCGTCTTCTCGAGCTCGGTCTCGATCTGCCACTGGGGGTTGATGTCCCAGCTGATGACGACGCGGTCGGGTGGCTCGTAGGCGAGGACGCGCGCCCAGTTGCACTCGCTTCCGTCGACGCCGCGGTCATAGAGACGGCCGCCTGCTCGCGTTTCGAATACCGTCTCGGCGATGTCGACGCTGAGGAGGTTGTGTTCGGGTGGCTTGAAGCTGCCGAAGTCCTCCGTGAAGACCGAGAATGCGCGCTCGATCGGGGCGTTGACCACGATCTCGTGGTGGATGGTGGTCGCGTGCGCGGGTGTCGTCATCGGCTCTCCTGTTCAGGTTGTTCGACGGCGGTCTTGTAGGCCGCGAGCGTGCCGCCCCAGAACTGGTCGAGGTCGGCGCGCAGCTTCGCGAGGCCGTCCGGGTTGACCTCGTAGATGCGGCGGTTGCCGGCCCGCCGGTCGATCACCAGGCCGGCCTGCTTGAGCACCCTGAGGTGCTGCGAGACGGCCGGGCGGCTGATCGGCAGCCCGCGCGCGAGCTCGCCGACCGCGCACGGACGACGGGCAACGCGCGCGAAGATCGTGCGCCGCGTGCGGTCGCCCAGCGCTGCCCATCCATCAACTCGGTAAGCAACCACTCACGGTAAGCGTAACCTTACCTAGCTTTCCCTGTCAACCGCAAGCGGCGTTCACCAGCCTCGAGCTGCTCGCGCAGTCGGCTGCTGCGAACGCTCGTCGCCGCTCCGACGCTGCTGAGTGCGCTTCGCGACGGACGCCGACGTAGCGAAACCCCATCGCCTGGATCCGGCCCGCGTCTATGAGCGCCTGCTCCTCGGCCTCGTCGACGGCCCCGTGCAGCTCGGCGTACAGGTAGGGCCTCCAGGCGAAGTAGCGCTCCGTGAAGCGCGCGTCGAGCTCCGCGCGCATCGTCGCGGACCCGTGGAGCCCAGCGTGATCGCGCTCCCAGGCCGCGACGCACTGTTCCGGCGACGGCGGAGCGTGACGGTCGCACGCCGCTCGATGTGCCAGGTACCAGCGCGCGGTCGGCCGATCGAGGCGGTCGTACGCGTGCTCGTCGAGGATCAGGCGACCGGTGGGGCCGAGCACCCGCGCGATCTTGTCGAGCGCGTCCCCCAGCTCCGGGATGTGGTGCAGGGCCCGGCTGGCGACGACCGCGTCGAACGGCGCCGGGTCGGCGAAGTCCTCGAGGGACACGCGCCGGAACGGCTCACCTTCTGGTGCGCGTGGGTCGATCGCGACGACCTCGTAGCCGGAACGGACGAGTGCGCGCGCCATCTCCCCGGCGCCACAGCCGACCTCGAGCACACGAGCGGGCGGGCGCTGGAGCTGCTCCTCGACGAACCTGCGCAGGTCCATCCCGGTATTGAATCGCCCGGAAGGGCCAGCCGGAACAGCTTTCTCGTGACAGCAGGGGCCGCCGCGTACTCCTCCGCGGGGGGCACGTCGACGACTACGATCGCGATGTCAACAGCGGCGACGACTCCCCTGGCGAAGAGCCCGGTGTCGTATTCGATTCGTCGGCCGATCGGGTGGCCGAGCTCTGAGCCGATCAGCGAGACGGCGACGCTCACCGTGGCGAGGAGAGCAGGCTGCTCTGGACGGTGAGCTCAAGTCTTGGTGGCAACGCCTTCGAACATGTAGCCGAAGGGTCGCGGACCCTTGGCGTAGTAGTTCTCCAGTTCGATGAGCTCGAGCCCGGAGTTGCGCACCAGCTGGTCTATCGGGCGATTGAGGTGGCAGCCTCCGGCGACGCGGCGTTGGATCGGGGTCAGCCGGTCCTGCCAACCTGCGACTTTGGTGTTCGGGGAGCGGCCGTGCTCGACAAAGTGAAACGAGCCCCCGGGGCGCAGTACTCGGCGAATCTCGCTGAGGGCGCGATCGACGTCGGGGATGCTGCACAGCGTCCAGGTCGTGAGGACGTGATCGACGGTGTCCGACTGAAGTGAGAGCGCTTGCCCGTCAGAGTCGACGTACTCGACCGGCAGGCGGCTTGCCACAACGCGCTTCGCAGCCAGCCTGCGGCCTATCGTCGCCGGGTCTACGGCTCGGAGCTGAGTGACGGCGGGTGGGTAGTGCGGGACGTTCAGCCCCGAGCCGAACCCGACCTCGAGCACGTCGCCCTCAAGCGAAGCGGTAACGCGGGCACGGATTGGCGTCAGCTCACCGCGACTCATGAGCAGAGCGGTGAGACGCGGAACGACCTGGTTCTCATAGAACCCAATGGCGTCAGTATCGCCGAGTACCGCGACCAGCACACATGAGAGTCCGAGCGGATGACGCAGGGCCCGAGTCAGCGCGGCCGCCGCGCATCCTCAGCCCCCCCCACGTCGACGCGGCAGCAGGCGGCGCGTGCTGCTCGTTTTCGTAGAGCAGCTCGCGACCGAGCACGATGTCGCGTCGCGGGGACAAACGCTAGGTTCCGCGGTCAGTAATCGTTTTTGAAGGCGAAGTAGGAACCGCGAATGGTTCCGGCCAGCTTTGATTTCTGCCTCGCGAACTTGAACTGCGAGGCGAGCTCCGCGGGGACGTCCATCCCTTCGGAGAGCTTGAACCCGACCGCCCGCTTGTTGGAGTGGTCGACGGTGTACATCACGTTGATCGACAGGCCGCTCTCGTAGAAGACGTAGGCGATTCGGATGTTCTCGACTCGGAAGGCCGTCGCCTCGAGCGGCCGAGAGGAGATGACGATGTCGCGTTCTTCCTCGAGGATCCGGTGCACCCAGTCGATGGTCGTCTTAGCGTTGCTCGCAGGCTCCACCGTGAAGACGTGGTCGTACTTGTTCTTGAAGTACCGAGCCTCGTGCGCCCGCAGACCAGCGAGCGCGGCCGCGACCGGCGAGGACTCAAGGCCGACGGTCGAGACATCGTTGAAATCCACGGTGTATGGCGTGACGCACTCTCCTGTCATCTTTTGAATGTTGTCGGTCTACCGGCCATGAGTAGCTCCGGCGGTGGTACTCGGGCGTGTCGTTGGGATCCGGTTGATCGAACAGTCAGAGACGACATCGACGCTCTCATCCTCGGCCGGCACGTCTTCAAGGTAGCCCTGCACGCAGCGGCTTCACGCCCGTGGCCGGTTCGGCGGCGGCTCGATGCAGGTTTGTCACGCTTTGGCACAGCTTGCTGACGACTTTCGGCGAGTCGGTGCCCGTGTCCGCACGGGTCGGTAGCTTGACTGCGTCTCGATCGTCTTGATGCTCACAAGGACGGGTTGCAAGATGAGGAGGATTGTCCGGGGTTAGGCAACCATGTCGCAGTGAGGTCTGGTGGGGGTTTTCTCGATGTTGTTCACGAGCGTGGTCTGGATCGTCTGCCCAGACTTCGTCCCTGCGGGTCGCGTCGTGCCGTGGCTGGGCGATGCGCGGCGCCAGGCGCGTCGGTCCGGTCGACGCTGCTCTGAGCGCGCCGTGAAGGCGGGGTAGCCAGAGTAGTCGTGCGCGATGGATGTTCGACCCACCTGATGGATAGCGCCGCATTTCTGCGCAACGTACCGGTTCTGGCTGACCTGCCGGAAGAGTTGCTGAGGGAGGTCGTGGGGAAGGTTCGGACGGTGCGCGTGCGCGCCGGTGATTGGATCATGCGCGAGGGCGACGCAGCCGATGCGATGTTCATCGTCAAAGGTGGCCGCGTCGAGGTGGTCGACGAGGGGCCGCCCAGCGTCGTGATTCGCGTCCTCTCCCGAGGAGATGTGCTGGGCGAGCTCGCGCTGCTGCGTGAGGGGAATCGCTCGGTGTCAGCGCGCGCTCGCCGAGACGCCGAGTTGCTGGAGCTCCGACGTCAGGAGTTCGAGATGCTGATCCAGGAAGCGCCGAGCTTTGCCCTTGGCCTGACACGCGCGATGGGCGCTCAGCTAGCGGCAAGCCGGACCCCGCTGACGGCGGCGGCTGTACCCCACACGATCGCCGTCATCGGGCTGGATGTGGCAGCTCCGGTCGCCGCGGTGGCCGAAGGTCTGACCGAGGCGCTGAGCAACCACGGCTCGGTCGCGCTGATTTCCGAAGGCACGCTGAGCACGATCGATCAGGCCGAACGTGATGTGGGGCGAGTGGTGCTGCGTTGCATGGCCCCTGGCGAATCCTGGACCAGG
This sequence comes from uncultured Actinomycetota bacterium, assembly GCA_963787595.1. Classification (GTDB taxonomy): domain Bacteria; phylum Actinomycetota; class Thermoleophilia; order Solirubrobacterales; family Solirubrobacteraceae; genus Palsa-465. Next base: position 120,893 of record CAWBDE010000005.1, on the reverse strand, counting down.
CTGTGCATCGCCGAGGCTGACGTCATCGTCGCCGTCAGCGCCGGTGCTCACCTCACCCCCGGACAGAACGACACTGCCGCGCTAATGGGATGCGAGCTGCTCGTACTCGGGACGGGAGTGGATGGATCGATGATCGAAGCTCTGCGACCTCGCGAGGTGCAGGTCATCGCTGACCAAGGACATCGTCGGGCGGCTCTGGAGGCCACGGCCCGGCGCTTGGTGGGTCGCTCGTTGGGCATCGTGCTCTCGGGCGGCGGCGCGCGGGCCCTCGCCCACCTGGGAGTCCTGGAGGAGTTAACGGCGGCGGGGGTGCACTTTGACCGGATCGGCGGCGTGAGCCTGGGCTCGATCGTGGCCGCGGCGGCAGCATCGGGGCTCGCGCCAGACGCGACCTACCAGATGTCGAAGAGCTTCCTTGTGGATAGCAACCCTACCCGCGATTTTGTCCCACCCATTTACTCGCTGATCCGCGGCGGTCGCACCCGGCAAGGCCTCTACGAAGTGTTCGGTGATCGCCGCATCGAGGAGCTGCCGTTGCGGCTTTTCTGCCTCAGCTGCGACCTCGTGGCTCGGGAGACCGTTGTGCACCGGTACGGGCCCTTGATCGAGGCCGTGTATGCGAGCCTGTCGATCCCGGGGGTCTTCCCGCCGATGGCGACTGATACCGGCCGGGTGCTCGTCGACGGCGGGGTGCTCGACAACCTACCGGTGGCGACGATGGCACGAACCGGAGAGGGGCCGGTGATTGCGGTCGACGTGACTGGACGCAAGGCGGTGGACGTGCCAGGTCTCAAGGAACAAGTCAGGCAGCCGCGCCGACCGGGTCTGAGACGATTCAGTCGTCCCGTTCGTCGTGCGCTCACCGGGAGCGACTCAGAGATTCCCCCGCTCGGCGAGACGATGGTCCGCGCCCTCACCGTCGGCAGTATCGACACTGTTGCCGCGGCGAGTATCCACGCGGATCTTGTGATCACGCCAAAGGTTGAGGGCATAGCTCTCCTGGACTGGAAGGCACTCCCGCGCATGCGAGAGCTGGGACGCGAAGCCGTTCGTCAGGCGCTGGCGGACAATCCCGAGCTGACCCGTTCGCTGGTCGTGTAGGGCGCGCCAGCTCGAGAGCGATGATGGCGAGCAACGCTTCAGCAGAGCCCGCGGTTGCCGGGGGGAGGCCGGCGCACCGCCGTGGGGCGGCGCCGCGAACGGTGCTTGCGATCGCCTCGCTGGGCGCGGCGGTCGCGTTCATTGACGCGACGATCGTCAACATCGCGTTCCCCGACATCGAGCGATCGTTTCCAGGGGTCCCGATCTCGTCGCTGTCCTGGGTGCTCAACGCTTACAACATCGCATTCGCCGCTTTTCTGGTGGCGGCCGGACGGATCTCCGATCTCGTGGGCCGAAGGCGAGTCTTCATCCTCGGGCTGCAGCTGTTCACCAGTGCCTCGCTGCTATGCGCGATCGCCCCATCGGCCGCAACGCTGATCGTTTTTCGTGTCGTGCAGGCGCTGGGGGCGGCGTGCATCGTCCCGTCCGCGTTAGCACTGGTGCTCAACGCGTTTGCGTCCGACCAGCGCTCACACGGCGTGGCGCTGCTGTCGGCGGTTGCGGCAGCCGCCGCTGGCCTTGGGCCTTCGCTCGGGGGCCTGCTGATAACGGTCGGCAACTGGCGACTGGTCTTTCTGGTCAACCTGCCGATCGGTGTCGGAGCGATCCTGCTTGCGCGTCGACGGGTCTCCGAGAGCCGAGCGCCCGGGCGCCGCTCGTTGCCGGACCTTCCAGGCGCGGTCCTGTTCGCGATCACGATCGCGGCGCTGGTGCTCGGCGTTGTCAAGGGTCAGGACTGGGGCTGGGCGAGTCCACGGATCCTGGTCTCGTTTGGGCTGACGGTGGCGGTGGGCGCGGTGTTCGCCTGGCGGTGCAGCTGGCACCGTTCCCCGATCATCGATCTCTCGCTGTTGCGGATCCGCACTTTCGCCACCGCGAACGCGATGACGATCGTCACCGCCGCCGGCTTCTACGGCTACACGCTGGCCAACGTCCTGTTCCTGATCGGAGTCTGGCGATATTCGACCCTCCAGGCGGGGCTCGCCCTGACCCCGGGACCGTTGGTGGCCGCCACCGTGGCTAGACCGACAAGCCGGCTCCTCCAGCGACTCGGGCCGCGTCCGGTACTTGTGACCGGTGGCCTCATCTGGGGCGCAGGCGTGCTGTGGTTCGTCGAGCGGGTCGGGGAACAGCCCGCATTTCTCACAGTGTGGCTGCCCGGGATGGCTCTGCTGGGGATCGGAGCGGGGACGCTCTTGCCCAACCTCAGCGCGACGGCGGTGGCGGCGGCTCCAGGCGAGAGCTTTGCGACCGCCACCGGGCTGAATTCGGTTGCGCGCCAGGTGGGAGCGGCACTCGGAGTTGCGGTCGTGGTGGCGATCATCGGCACGCCCTCTCCGCTCAACGCGGTCACGGCCTTCCACCAAGCCTGGACCTTCGGCGCCGTCAGCCTGCTTGTGGCTGCGGTGGGCTGTCTGCTCGTGGGTCGGATCGACGTTGACACGGCGCCTGCGCTCGGCGATGCGAGGCGATCCCTCCGGCAGCAGCGACTGGCCAACGTCCCCGGCAGGCGAGAGCATCCTCGTACGCGGCGCGCGATTACCGTGGCGAACCTTGATCCGGCGCTCACGCGAGCTGAGTCACCTGCCGACTTTCTCGCGCGCGTGCCGTTATTTGCTCAACTTGAACGGGCGCAGCTGGAGACGGTTGCCGCCAGTGCCCGGCCGCTGCGCCTCCGCGCCGATCAATGGCTGTTTCACGATGGTGATCCCGGCGACGCGATGTACATCGTTCAGGCCGGACGCCTGGTGGTGATCGATGAGCAGACCGGGTCTACGCTGCGCGAGCTGGGTCGTGGCGATTGGGTCGGGGAATTGGGGCTGGTGACTGCGTCGCCCCGCTCGGCATCGGTGCGAGCAGCGCGCGCCAGCGACCTCCTCACTGTCGGCAAGGCTGCTTTTGAGCGGCTGCTGAGGGCCTCTCCGGCCTTGTCGGTGGCGCTCACCCGCGCCTTGGCGGCGCAGCTACGCGTGACACGCGCGCCTGCGCCAGCCGCCCGACCACTGGCGACGACCGCGGCCGTGGTCGCCTTCGATCCTTGCGTGCCGCTCATCGATCTCGCTGAACGGATCAAGACGGCGCTCGAGCCTCATGCGTCGGCTGCCCTGCTGCTGGAGAGCGAGGTCGATGGTCGCTCTCCTGACCGCGACGCGATCGCGGTCTATGGGCCGGTCCTGGACCGGGCCGAAGCCGCCCACGACCAGGTGCTGCTCGTCGCCGACCTGACGCATACGACCACGCCGTGGGGTGAGTTCTGCCTCCAGCAAGCGGACCGGATCCTGGTGATGGCAGCCGGTGAGCTTCCGCCGGGACTCGATGCACGGCCGGAGCTACAGGGTTGTGATCTGATCGGCTACGACATCAGCACCGGCAGCGGGGTACTGGACAGCTGGGTTGCCGCGCTTGAGCCGATCGAATCGCATGTACTGCGAACCGGTTCGCTTGATATCGACCTGGCCCGCCTGGCGAGGCGACTCAGCGGGCGATCGGTGGGCATCGTCTTGTCCGGGGGCGGCGCCCGGGCGTTCTCGCACATCGGTGTGCTCGAGGAGCTGACGGCCGCGGGCGTGATCATCGATCGCGTCGCGGGAGTGAGCATGGGTGCCTTCGTCGGCGCCCTGTTCGCGACCGGGAAGGACACGGACGAGATCGATGCGCACTGCTTTGAGGAGTGGGTCCAGCGCCGCCCGCTCGGCGACTACACGGTTCCGCGTCATGGGTTGATTCGGGGCGATCGGGTTGAGGCGATGCTGCATCGCGCGTTCGGCTCCCTCCGGATCGAGGAACTGCCCCGTAGCTTCATGAGCGGATCGGCCGAGCTGCGCACTGGCGAGCTCATCGTCGCGCGGTCAGGACCACTGTGGGAGGCCGTCGGTCTCAGCATCAACATCCCGATCCTGGCGCCTCCTCAGGTGCGGGGGAGAGCCCTCCTGGTCGACGGATCGCTCGCGGACAATCTCCCGGTACGGACGATGTATGAGCTGGGCGAGGGCCCGATCATCGCCGTCGACGTGAAGATGACCTCATCCGGGGGTTCGCAGTCGACGCCCGGACCGGAGCGCCACCAGCGAGTACCGAACCTCCCAGAGACCCTCGCGCGCGTGCTCCTGCTTGGGAGCACCAACACCTCGGAATCGGCCCGCCGGTATGCGGATTTCGTTATCAAGCCGCGGGCCGAAGGCGTGGGCCTGCTGGAGTTTCATCAACTCGACGTCGCTCGCGAGGCGGGGCGTGTGGCCGCCAACGAGATGCTCACCCACGCGCCGCCCCAGCTGTTTCATTAGCCGTCCGGTGGCCTACCAGTCGGCTGCTGCTCGCTCAATTCCTGAATGCGGACGACAGCCGGCTTGGCGCCAAGATGCTCGAGCGTGACAGTGGCCCGCGCGAGCAGCCGAGAGCTTTGCTCGAATTGCCCCTGCTGAACCTGCCAACTGGCGAGGTCGTCTGGGTGACGCCACACCAGTTTGGCTGTCCGAGGGCCCCGAACTGCTCGGCGGCCGTTCGCAGCCCGGCCGAGGCGAGACCGCTCCGTCGGCGACGATGCGGCGGCGGTTGGTGCCTCGAAAGCGCCCGCTTCGGGCCGCTCGAGGTCCCGTTCAGTCGGCGGCGGGGTTGTTGAAATACCCGGGAGCGTCGAAGCTGGCGGGGATGCGAATCCCTAAGTCAGAGAGCGCCAGTTCGAGGCGTTCGAGCTCCTCGGCGCCGATCCGCTTGGCCCACTGGTCGCGCAGCTCGTCGAAGACCTGCTCCCCGGTGCGCAGCAGGCCGTGCCCCTCGTCGGTGACTGCGAAGCGTCGCCGACGGGAGTCGCGAGGGTCGGTCTCTGCGCTGATGTAGCCGCGCTCTTCGAGGAACGCGAGCGTCTTGGCGGCGGCCTGCTTGGAGACGCCGAGCTGGCGGGCGAGCTCTGAGGCGGTGTCGGCGCCGGCGTCGATGGTGCGGATCGCGAAGTCGTGGACCGGGCGGATCTTCTCGTGCCCGCGCAGCGCGAGCTGCGCAGTCGCGGCGTCGGCGAGGGCGCGGAAGCCGCCGAGCAGGAGGAGGGCGAGATCAGCTCCGGATCGGGTCACGCTTCAAATATAGACAACCCGGTTGGCGTAAAGACAACTAGGTTGCTAGTCTAACGGCAACCAAGTTGTCTATCAAAGGAGCGCTTCATGTCCGAGTCCCTCGCCGGCACCACCATTCCCGAGGTCGCCCACCACACCGTGCCGGTCAACGGGGAGGCGCTGCACTACGTCACGGCCGGCGACTCCGGCACTCCCGTCCTGCTCGTCCACGGCTTTCCGGAGAGCTGGTGGGCGTTTCGCGGGGTGATCCCGGTCTTGGCCGCCGAGCACCGCGTCATCTGCGCCGACCTGCCCGGGTTCGGCGACTCCGCTCACGGCGGGGGCGACTACTCCAGCACGTTCGCGGCAGAGAGCCTGCACCAGCTGATCGAGCAATTGGACCTCGGGCGGGTGCATCTCACCGGACAGGACATCGCCGGACCCACGACGTTTCGTCTGGCCGCCGGGCATCCCGAGCTCATCCGCAGCTACGCCGCCATCGAGACCGGCCTACCTGGCTTTGGTCTGGAGACGCTCGCCGACGTGACCCACGGAGGCACCTGGCACATCGGGGTGATGGCCGCGCCCGGCATTCCCGAGATGCTGCTCACCGGCCGTGAGCGAGAATTCCTCGCCGGCTACGCCTTCCCCGCGATGAGCGCGGGCACCGGCGCAATCACCGAGCAGGACATCGACGAATTCACCCGCGCGTATGCCCAGCCGGACGGGTTCGCTGGCGCCAGCGGCCTGTACCGCTCCATGCTCGCCGAGGGCGAGGAGGTCCAGCAGATCGTCGCAGCCGGCAAGCTCACCATCCCCGTCCTGTCCGTCGGCGCCGGCACCGCCCCGTTCACCCACCAGACGATGAACGCCATCGCCGAGAACGTCTCCGAGGCCAACCTCACTGGTGTCGGCCACCTCGCCGCCCTCGAGGACCCCGAGGCACTTGCCGAGACTCTCCTGCGCTTCTACCGCACCCTCGACGCCTAGTGTCCCGTCCGGTGAGTTCGTCGGCAGTCGAGGCACCCCTGGCGGCGCCGGCTCGGGCTTGCGGCCTGCTCGGCATCCAGCCTCGCCGGCCACCATCAGCCCAGCCCGGCGCGACGAGCCGGGCCCGGGCCGGGGCGCGTCTCGAAGCTGATTCATCGACGGTCCGCCGCCGGGTGGACAGCTGGTCTGCGCTTAGCGCTGCGACGGGGTGACTATCTCGTCCGCGACCCAGCGGGCGACGCGGTCAGGGTAGGGGTTGGTCAGGCTGAGGACGATGTGGGTGAAGCCGGCGGTGATGGCGGCAGCGACGGTGTCCCGAGTCGTGGCGGGGTCGTCGTAGGAGACCGCCACGTGGAACGAGCGGGTGATCGTGGCGGGGTCGCGGCCGATCTCGGTGCAGTAGCGGTCGAGTAGGGCGCTGCGGCTCGTGGCATCGTCGATGTCTACGCCGGCGATGTTCCAGGCATCGGCGTGCTCGGCGACCACGCGCAGCACCCGGGCGGTTCGTCCGGCGATGAGGATCGGCGGGCGTGGCCGCTGAACGGGCTTGGGGTTGCCGAACGCCCCGGCGAGCCGGACGTGACGGCCCTCGAAGTCAAATGGCTGGCTCTCGGTCCACAGCCGCTTGATCACGGTGCACGCCTCCGCGAGGGCATCGACCGAGTCGGCGAAGTCGACGTAGGGCAGGCCGTGGGCGTCGTACTCGCGGCGGGCCTCGGGTACGCTCGTCCGGGAGCCGGCGCCGATGCCGAAGTCCAGCCTTCCGTCTGAGACGACGTCGACGGTGGTGGCGATCTTGGCCAGCACCGCCGGTGGGCGTAAGCGGTTGCTGGTCACCAGCAGGCCGAGGCGCAGGCGGCTGGTCTGCGCCGCAAGCGCCGAGAGCAACGTCCAGCCCTCGAAGATCGGGCCGAGGCGGTCTCCCCCGATCGGCATGAGATGGTCAAACAACCAGGCGTGCTCGATCTCGGTAACGGTGTCGGCCTCGCGCCACACGCGCAGGAGTTCGGCGTAGTCAACCCGCTGGGGGGCGGTAGCGATCCCGAAGCTGAGATGCGGCATCGCGTCTCAGCCCCTCCCGTTCTCGCCTCTCAAAATCATTCTGGACCTTACCGTTGCTTGTGGCTACTGATCGTACCCGCGGACGCTTTGCGACCTGCGGAAGCGGATCGCTGGCCATCCCGGCGGCTGGCGCATCGACCATATCTTCGCCTTAGCCCAGCAACCCGGTCGCCTGCCTGTATCACCACGCCTGGCGCGATCAAGACCTCAGTGATCACTCTGCACTCGAGGTCGACCTGGCGTATCCGGCAGGCCCGCTCCACGTGACACTGCCGGGCGGCGGGCCCGAGTACGTTGCGCATCCGGCAACAGCTTTGCTCTTCAATGTCGGGATCGGCGATGAGCAGGAAACCTGGCCTCAGTCGTATCCCGCCCCCTTTAAGCGTCCACAAGCGCGTGGCGGGCTGTGAGTTCTTCGCAGCCGGGCGCCCAGCGATCACCGCTACTACTCACCGGCACGCCGAGAGCTGCTCGGTCGGAAGCGCGCGGTCCCGGCTCGGTTAACGACAAAGGTCCCGAATCCCACCCCACGACGCCTTCCGAGCGCCGAGTGAATGAAGGAGCCTAGACCCGCCGACGCTTCTAGCAACACATTCTGGGCGTTGCTCAATATCAACACTCGCGAGCGGGCGGCCTGGATCTCCGGCCGAGCGGAGCGGCAGCCAGGGATGGCTCTCCCCGGCGGCGACGGGAAGCGACCAGTTGGCCGGTCCCGGCCCACGCGCCGCGCTGAGCCACGCGATGCCGAGTCCGGCCTTGCTCGCGCTGCGTTGCCCACGGGCGCGGCTGCCCGCGCGCGGCCGGTCTCCGGGAACCGAGTTACCGTCCCCACGCGCGCTTAGACTCAGTTCGTTGCTCGGCGGTCCCACTCAGCGAAGAACCTTCGGCGCACTGCTGGTCGCCGGATGGGCCGTTTACACGACCGTGGTCGCAGTGTCAAACCTCGCCGATTTGCTGGCGTCGTTTGGCTGGATACATGCGGCTTTTCGCTCGGGCAACCTCGCATTCATTCAGACTGCGACGCGGATCTACTTTCACAGCCGGCCCGTTAACCAAGTCCTACTCGGCGGCGTCGTGGTCTGGGAAACAGTCGCCGCCGCTCTGTTGTGGTACGGGGCTGTCGCCTGGAGCGGGACAGTGTGGCGAACGGTGGGCGCCGCCGAGGCTGGGTTAATTTTTATCGCGCTGCTCTGGGTGGCGTTTGCGACCGCCACCGAGATATTCGTCGCCTACGACCGGGGGGTCAATGAATCCGCCTACTGGGTGCTCGCCATCGCTAACCTGGTAACGCTTGTCGTCGTAACCCAATTCCGGCGTGAGATGGCGTGATCAACGCTTCCACGAATGACGGGCCACCTCCCCGGCCGATTATTCGCGACGCGGCTTCCGCTTCGGGCCCTAGACAGTCGCAGCCGTAGCGCCGGCGAGATGGCCGGTCCGGCGACCGAGCAGGAGCCTGGCGTTGGCCAACAATCTCTGAAACAGGACCGCGAGACGCTCGCCTACGCCCTACCGCCCGCTCCTGCCTAATCGCCGAGCCGGCACTCTCGCCGAGGCTGGCACGCCCCGCGGACCTGATAACGAGGACTCGCCGAACTACGCCGTGCCCTAGGGGAGGGCGGCTCCGCAACGGGCAGCCATCGACCTGAGCGCCGCGGCTATCTCGCCGGCAGCGAGTCCCAGAAGCCGCACTGGTGCTCGCGCGCGAATTGCGCGTCGCTGATCGCGACCGTCCGCCCGCCGTCTCGGAGGGAGAGCATGCGGTGGGTCCGGTAGTCGGGCCAGTGACGCAGGCCGGCGACCTGGGGAGCGCCCGAGCGGACGAACGCGCCCCAGTAGCTGACCATGTGGCGCGAGAGAGCACGCTGCACCGGGGTCAGCTTCGCGTACAGCGAGAAGCCGTTGTCAAAGCTCGGCCACATGTAGGCCAGCTCCACCGCGTGGCCTGCGCCCCACTCATAGCCTGGCAGCTTGTGGTCGAGGCCGGGCGCCTGGCGGTCGTCGAACTGGTAGGCGAACACCCGGGTGTGGCGGCGAAACTGCTGCTCCAGTCGCTGCGTGGCGCAGCCTCCGATCCCATCCACAAAGCCGCTGTCGGTCCAGATGGCGCCGATCGCGTAGGAGGCCGTGTACGGGCGGGGGTAGGCGCTCCATGGGTAGTGAGAGAGCACTCGGGGGGCCATAGTGCCGTAGCTAGAGCGCGCGAACGCCTCGTACTGCTGGCGGGTCAGGGGCGCGAACGCTTGCGTGAAGTCGCGCCCCTCGTCGTGGTTGGTGCCGATCAGCAGTGGCACCTGCGCGAAGCGGCCGCGGGCCACCTGTCGTGCCGGGGACACCGGCAGCTCGGTACCGCCCACGGTGGGAACCACGGCCGAGGGATAGTCAGACTGGGCGAGCAGCACCCGAGCGGACTTGGCGCGCAGGCAGGCGGCGGCGGTGCTGGGGTCAGGACAGCCGGCCGCGGCCGCGAACTTGCTGCCCGACTGTTCGGCGGCCGCCAAAGGCCGGCTGGTGCAGCTGCCGCTCTCCATTACCGCGCGGCTGAACAGGCCGCGGATCGGCGGGGAGGTCAATAGCGCGCACACCGAGTAGGCGCCGGCGGACTCGCCGGCGATCGTGACGTTCCCTGGGTCACCGCCGAAGCGGGCGATGTTGGCGTGCACCCACCGCAGGGCGGCCTCCTGGTCAAGCACGCCGTAGTCGCCGGAGGCGTAGTCCTTGGCCTCGGTGTTCAGCGAGGGCAGGGTGAGGAAGCCGAACACACCGATCCGGTAGTTGATCGACACGACGATGATGTGGTTGGTCTGCACGATCAACGAGCCATCGTGCTGGTTGCCGCTGCCGGTGGTCAGCCCGCCGCCGTGGATCCAGAACAGGACCGGCAGCCGGGCGCGGGCGGCGACACCGTGGGGCCGGTAGACGCTCAGGTACAGGCAGTTCTCATCGGTTGACCCCCGGGGGAGGTTGGGGTTGGGCTGCTGCGGGCACGCCGGCGGCAGCTGGGTAGCCGGGCGCAGGCCTCGCCAATCGCGGACCGGGTGCGGCGCCCGCCAGCGGAGGTTGCCCACCGGAGGTGCCGCATAAGGGATCCCCAGGAACTTGTCTACTCCGCGCACGGCGAAGCCGCGCACGGCGCCGTCGCGGGTGACGACCGTGGGCGCGCGACGGGCGTGCGTGCGGCCCGCCACCCCGGTCGAGCCACAGCTGGCGATGGCCACCCCGCCGGCCAGCAGACAGATCAGCGTCACCAGGCGCCGCCGGGCGATCAGCCTCGGGGAGACCCGCGAGCGTCCCATCGCACGCGCAAGTACCCGATGCGGCCACCATCGAACCCCCGCCTTGGCGCGGACGAGCGTGTACCTAAATGTAGCTTGGACGCGGTCCGACCTAAACCGACGGGTCGGTCTGCGTTGATGGCACCGGAATGTCCGTGGCCCTACGTCTGTGGTGGCGAGTGATGAGCTAGCTGTGTTGTCTGCGCTGGCGACACCGACCTGAACCTGTTCATCTCTCCATCTTCGGCCATTGCAGGTGGTTCGCGTTAGGCTGTCAGGCGGGACTGGTTGTCGCGTCACCAAGTTCTAGGAGGGAGTGTGAGGTTTCATGCGGTTCTGTAGCCGGGCGCTTTCGCGCTTTGCTTTGCCGGTGCTTGCTGCGGCAGGGGTCACCTTGGCGCTGAGTGCAGACGGGGCGTTCGCTTCCCAGGGGGCGAACAGGTCAAGATCGACCCACGTCGCCAGGTTGGGTGGATCTTTCAGGCGAGGAGGTTGGGTCGGAACGTGGGCCGCCAGCCCGCAGGCGGCGAATTCGGAGCAAAGCCCGATGAGCGTCGCCGGCTTTAGCGACCAGACGGTGCGGAACATCGTGTACGCAGATGTTGGCGGGAGTAGGGTCCGGGTCCGGTTCAGCAACACCTACGGTGCCAAGCCGCTGGTGATCGGTTCGGCGTCGGTTGGGATCGATCTCGTAGGGGCGGAGACGGTCCCGGGTACGCTGCACGCGCTGACGTTTGGAGGGAAGCAGTCGGTGACGATTCCTGTCGGCCAGGAGATATTCAGCGATCCGGTGTCGCTGAGTTTTCGCGGAGAGCAGGACCTCGCCGTGAGCTTGTTCTTGCCCAACGCGACTGGCCCGGCCACCTATCACCAAGAGGGTCAGCAGGACAATTTCGTGTCGACCACCGGGGACTTTGCCCAGGATTCCACCGCCACCTCATTCACCACGACTACCACTTCGTGGTTCTTTGTCGACGGGGTCGACGTGATGCGGCCGAACCCTGAGGTGCGAGGGTCGGTCGTCGGATTTGGTGACTCCATCACTGATGGGGCGACGGTGGGTGTCAACACTAATGATCGCTGGCCGAACATTCTCGGTGATCGGCTCGCCGACGTGCACGGTCCCACGCTCTCGGTTGTCGACGAGGGTATCGGCGGTAACCGCGTGCTCAATAGCTCGCCATGCTTTGGCGAAAGCGCGCTGGACCGGTTCAGGCGCGATGTGCTCGATCAGGACGGCGTGCGCGATGTGATCATCCTCGAAGGAGTCAACGACCTCGGGTTCAGCCAAGTCACTCCAAGCAACGCCCCCGCAGGGCTCGCGCCTTGCTTCATGCCGAACACGAATGTCTCTGCCCAGCAGATCATTGACGGCTATGAGCAGCTCATCGCCGCCGCCCACGCACGGGGCCTGAAAATCTTTGGAGCCACGATCACTCCGTTCAAGGATTCCTTCTACTGGGATGCCGCGGCCGAGCAAAAACGGGACACGATCAACAAGTGGATCCGGACCAGCGGCGCATTCGACGGCGTGATCGACTTCGCCTCCGTGGTCGCCGACCCTTATGACCCCGACATCATGAACCCGATCTACGACAGCGGCGATCACCTGCACCCGAACGATGCCGGTTATGTAGCGATGGGTAATGCGATCAACCTCGGAATGCTGCTACACCGCTAGCCGTCAGACGGGCCTGAGGCCCCCGACGCATCAAGGCGCCGTTGAAAAGGCACCGGGGCATCCGCTCTTGCGGATGCCCCGGTGCCACGGCTGCCGCTAGCTATGCAAGGACGGCCTCGAGGCCGGCAGTCATCGCTGAGACGGTCGGCTACCTCCCAGCGCTGCCGCACTCACAAAGCTAGAGGAATGCCGTCGCGACGAGGACGGCGTTGGACGGCTTCTCCCTTCAGCCCTGCCGGCCCGGAAGGCAGCGCCGCCGAGACGGCTTAGCCGGCACAATGGGGGAATCTCGGACAGCGCCAGGTATCTCGCCGCGGGGCCTGCTATCGGTCGTTGAAAGCTGTCTGCGAAACGATCGCGCTGCTCGTGGCGCGACAGGAGGCGCGCGCCGCTCCAGGTGAACGCGTCCCCATGCGGCAGGAGGCGGCTGCGTGTAGTGACTTGGGAACCTTCTTGAGGCCAAGGCGGGTGAAGGGGGTGATGGCCGACTTTGACCAGTTTGTCGCCGCCTACGTCGATGACTTGCTTCGCCCTGCCTACTTGATCGTTTGGACCAGGGCGAGGCCGAGGACCTTGTCCAAGAGTGCCTGCTCAGGGTCGCACGCCGTTGGCCACGCGTCCGCCGCATGGAGCAGCCTCGGGCCTATGCGCGGCGGATCTTGGTCAACCTGGCGCTCGGCTGCGGGCGGTCGACTATCAACCGCACTCACGGAGGCTGGCGTCGCGGCGGGCCCTGAGCGTTCTGGGGGGGGTCGGGCTGAGCGGCGCCGCGGCTGCCGCGGGCGCGGCCATCCTGCTTGGATCAAGCGCGCCGCCCGCATTCCCCGGACGGACGGCGAGTCCCACGACGCCGCTGCCTGGCCAGCTTGCCGCTGCCCAACGACACTGCAACACGGCTGTCGGCACGCCGGTACCAACCGACACTCGCGGCCCGTCCACTGCCTCGATTTATGCCGACGGCTCCACTTGCCTGGACGGTAATGGCATCGAGATCAGTGCCGGTGGCGGCGCGACATCCAGCATCCCGGCCGGAGCGATCGAACTCCACGGCGCAGGCGAGTCCGACTCCGATGGGCAGGCGCTGACAATGGTCGACGGCCCGATCGGTGCCGGCGTCACGAGCGTGACCATCAAGCGCAGCGACGGAAGTTCGGCCCAGGCGACCGTCCTGAACCGCTGGTACCTGGCCTGGTGGCCCGGGACCGAGCGCGCCGTGACAGCCCAGGTGACAGGCGCGAGTCCGGGAAGGTTTGCGAGGTGGTGCCGCTACGGCTTTGCCTCCGGGTCGGCGCATAGCATGACTGAACCGCTCCCTGGTGCCCAGCCGACCGAGCGCAGCGGCGGCAGCCTGCTCGTAGGGTCCGAGAGCCGCTCAGGCGTGAGCGACGACCTCCCGTACATCCACGTTCTCGAGCGTCGCCGCCGCGTCAGGCATCGTCGATCTCAGCTGATCAGCCGCAGCGTCGGCAGCATGTTCTGAATCGAACATAATCATTGACAGCCCGGCGTTACCCCTCCGTGTCCAGTAGCCGGTTACGAAACCGGGGGCCTGAGATACCAGAGGCACAACCCGGTCGCGCAACGCGCGCAGATCGGCGTCGGGTTCGTTGATGGTGAGGTTGACCACGACGGCGTACATTGCTTCCCCTTCGTGTTGCGGGATCTGGTTGATCGACTGTACTTCCGAGCCCGTCACCCGTGGTAGAGGCCAGCGGCTCTATCGGGCCGTAACTCTCGCGTGCGGACACCTCGCGCCTCGCTGGTGACTCGCCGCCTCCTCCCGCTTTGATCGAGGAGCGCGTTGAGTGGCAGCTGTCGCTCACGGCCCAGTCGGGTACATAGGAGCCTGCACGATCGAACCGCGGCTGCTGGTTTCCGCCTGCCGGCCTCGCCGAGCATGCTGTGCCGTCGCACGAGCAGCGCGTTTAGAGTCGCGGCGTGAGCGGAGCGGATTCTTTGATCCTTCCTCGAGGCCGTGGCCTGAGCAGGCTGAGCCGGTCAATCCGCCGCCCTGGACCGGGCGCCCGCAGGGCCCGCCGCTGGGGGCGGCGGTCAGCGAACTGCTCCTGGCGCGCTCGACAACATCGGCGGGCACGACCGTCCCGTGGGCGGCCCGGTCATGTGGCCCTTGCGCGGTGGTAGGCCCTGGAATTCATTGCCTGGCGATCGTGCGAGTCGGTCTGTCCGCAGGCTCGCATCGGTCTACCGGATGCACAGGGCCCCGTCGCCGCCGGCGACGCCGAGCACGCGTGAGGCGACCTCGTCTAGAAGTGGGACGTCGCTTTACAACCTGATTGCGCTCCAAGCAGCGTCTCGACCGGGCAGGTCGCGTCCGTAGCTATCGGGGTTGGTTCCCAGCGTTTCGGCGCCTTCGGCCGCGATCTTTTGGACGATCACGGTGAGCGGAAATATCGAAAGGGCCTCCCCAAGTTCGGGACGCTCGAACTCGTGTACCGCCGTACCTTGTGCTCTCGCGACACCGGCCAGTTCTTTGAGGCGCTCAGAGCCGGTCCCGCTGTCAAGGCACACAAGCGCGTCATCGGCACCAAGAGCCACCGCTGGCCCGTGCAGAATGGCCTCACACGCGAGTCCCTCGGTGGCGACCAGCGCAGTCTCTCTGATCTTCAGAGCGCCCTCTGCGGCTGTCCAAGCGTTGATTCCCACGCCAGCGAATTCCAGCAGGCGCACTGGTGGCGTCACGCCGGCTGGACCGGCCTCGAGCTCTCGGGCCACGGCGTCTGGAACGTCGTCAAGCGCTAGCCGCGAGGCCCCTAGCAGCTCGGCGAGCTGCGCAACCCGCATGAGCGCAGCCAGGTGGCTCGCCGTAAACGCCGAGGAGACTTCCTCCGAAACCGTCTCTAGGTCAGCATCCGGATTTCCGCGCTTAGACACCAGAACGGTGGGAACACCCGCTGCTCGCGCGCGCTGCAGCACTTCTGAGGTAAAGAGCTTGGTTCCCCGGTGACTGAGCAAGAGCAGGGCGTCATCCTCCGCGGGAAAGGGATGACCGCTGGCGGCATCGGCGGCCTGGACGGCCCACGCGTCAACGCCACCCATCCGCAACCACCAAGCGCCCTGATTAGCGGCGTGCCAGCTGGTGCCAGTCCCGACGACGAGCACCCGTCGGCCAGCCAATCGCTGCGCCGCAGACTCGAGCCCGGTTTGATCGTTGAGCATCCGCGCCAGCATCTCGGGCTGCCTCGCCATCGTCTCACGCATGACGCTCATCTCATCCACCTTCTTCTGAGCTTGGCCGCAAGCTATCTCTCTCGGGCGCCTTGTGCCCCGGTTGATCGGACACCTGGGCGAACACCGCGATCATGCCACGGCCTTAGGCGAGCGTGCCGAGCTGTCCTCAGGCTCATGTAGCCGCACGGTAGCCCGGGGGCCGACGCAGGCGCTGCTCGTTTCATCACGCGCGATCTGCCGCACCCGACCGCGGTCCTCGGAGAAGTCGATGCGGTCGATCGCTCGTCGGGAAAGCCTGCTCGCTCGGGCGCAAGCAGCCCGAGGTGGTGGTAATGGCGAAGCATCCTCGGCGACACCTGCCCGGGCCGGGCGAACTCTCCGATACTTAACATGACGAGCCAGTGACACCGCCTCACCCGGTGTCAAAGTCAAGGCGAGGACCCATGCCGCGCTGCACCCGGATGCCACCACCGCGAGGTGGGCCGCGCATCGAACCGCGAGGCACCACGGGCTACGAGATCCTGCTGTCCGCATAGCGGGTCGCCCGTTCAGTCGGGCGGAGGTTTCCCTCGTGGCTGAAAGAGGGCCTGCTTCCACGATCCGACGGATTCGGGCGGAAGCTTCGACTCCGGCGTGGAGTCTCTCGGATCGGGTGGGCAATCCCGATGAGGTTGCCCTCGCTGTCGAAAACGAACGCGCCGAGCTCACCGGTGCCTCTGCTCGGATAGTTGTCGGGCGCGGGGATCGTGTCGGCACGGACATCGAAGCCAGACACGTCGAAGCGCTCGAAGGTCACACCCCGGGCTCGCAGGTCGGCCAGGGTCGTCTCGAGGTTCTCGACCTGGAATGCCATCTGGGTTGATTCCCCGGAGGGCGTCCCGACGAGCTGAAGAGATGGAACTCGGTGGGCCCGCAGACGTAGCGTAGGCCGCCGGTGCGCTCCTCGACCGCTCGAGGCCGAGCTTGTCGCGGTAGAAGGCGCGCCCCGCTTGGGATCCTGGGCGGGGAGCTTGGTGACGGTGGGGGGGTGGCTGATCGGTCCGGGCATGGTCGTCTCCTCGAAGTGATTGCAGCGGTTGAGCGAGCCTCGATCCCGGCGGCGAACTCATCGGCGCGGTGGGTCACGGCATTCCGTGCGGTCGCGAGGACTGGTCATGGTCTGATCTCGTATCCGGGCAGCGCCAGGCCACAGCTACGCGGCTTGCCTCAGCGGCTGTCGTCATACGACGGTGTTTCCGAGGTCGTCGGAGCGCCCGGCGTGGATACGGGACCACTGGGCGTAGGGGCGTCCGTTCGTGCGATAGGACAGGTTTTCTCGTGCTTGGGGCCATCCTGGAGGGGAGTCCTCCCAGGGCTCTTGTCGCCCATACACGGTCAGGTCCAGCAGTCCATAGCTGTTGTCCAGCGCCTCGTCGCCGCGGCCGTTGGTCCAGTAGGTCTCGAACACCATGTCGCCGTGCCGCACGTAGCACACCACGTGAAATCGTCCGATCTGGCGGCCGGTCAGCAGCGTGTCAAGCGACTGCTGGGCCGAGTACCAGGGCACATCCCAGCCCATGAAGTCGCGGTAGCGCACGCTCTCCTCGTAGGGGCCTTGGCATAGGGTGGCGTACGTGACGCTGCGGGAATGCAGGATCGACAGCTCCCGGACCTGCCCGTTGTAGAACGTGCAGCCCTCGCATTGGTCCTTGGCGGGCTGCCCGTCAAACCACATGTGGTAGTAGGCGATCAGCTGACGGCGACCCTCGAAGACCTCCAGCAGCGTTACCGGACCGTGTGGGCCGATCAGCGGCGTCGCCGCGTCGACCTCGACCATCGGCAGCCGGCGACGAGCGGCTGCGATCGTGTCGCCTTCGCGGGTGTACGCCTTCTCCTGGATTCGCAGCGCATCGAGCTGGGTCTGAAACGTAGCCCGCTCCACGACAGCCGGGACCGCTGCGTCATTGATGTCGGCGCTCTGCTGCCGAAGATCCTCGCTGCTCATGGTCACTTCCTTCGCTCAATTGTGTGATTGGCGGTGAGCCCTACTCATCTTCATCGATCCTGATTTCTCAGCGCCCATGGTGGGACTTCTGCATGCTCATGCTCTTATTCACGCCGTGCATGTCGATACTCGCATGACCTCCGTCGCTTGAGCGCTTCCCGGCTGGGTGAGGCCGGGACGCTCGCCGGTGCGGCCCCGGCCCAGATCCCGACGACGCTCGCCGGTGCGGCCCCGACCCAGATCCCGACGCCCACGAATGCGGTCGCGAACATCGTCGAGAGCCGCTCGCCGAACCGGAGCACCTTCTCCACGAAGATCAGCCCGGCCACCACCAGCATCCACGTGATGCTCATCAGCCTCAGCGCGGGAAGAGGATCAGCATCAACCCCCAGCAGCACCCGATGCAGAACGCTCCGTGCTCGAACCCCATGCGGATCGCGCCCATCCCGGGCGCCAGCCGGCGACGACGTACATCTCCGCCCACCTGACGGCTCGGAAGACTCCGTACGCCAACAGCCCGCAGGCATTCCACGCGGCCAGATAGCCGCTGGCGCTTGACTGGCGGATTCCAGTCGTGGCCCGTCACTGGCGGCCACAGTTCCCACGAGTCACAGGTCAACCGCTCGATGGCGAGGATCGCGGACCGTCCGTCGGCACTCGTGGCCGTCGTCGTGCTCGCCGTACCGGCAAGGGCCGGTGTCGTTGGGTCGCACGGTGCGTGGTCGAGCCACTCAGGCGCTACCGCGGGGCGTCAGGACAATCATCGGAATGACTCGCTCGGTGCTCCGCGCAAGTTCGGCGAGTTGCGGGTGGCGCTGGGCTGCTCTGGCGAAGAGGCGCTCGCGCTCCTCGCCCGTCGCCTCCTTGCCCCAAACAGCGATCGTCTCGCGCCCGACCTCGATTCTCGTGTTCGGCCGCGCCACCAGGTTGTGGTACCAGTCGGGATGGTTCGGCGCTCCTCCATTCGCTGCCCAGATCAGGTAGCGCGGACCGTCAGGCAGGTATGCGACCGGGTTGACGCGGCTCACTCCCGACTTTGCGCCGGTGTGGTGGAGGAGCAGCAGCGGTGTTTCCTCCCACGTGCCCCCTACGCGCCCGCTGTTGTCCCGGAACTCCGCGATGATCTTGGCGTTGTACTCGGGGGTTATCTCGGCCATTTCTGCCTCCCGTCTTGGCTCGTAGGCTCTGGTCCGCCGAGAGGAGGGCTCGCGTCTTGCATGTGCGGGGAACCGAACCCTCGGCAGCCCGGTTACCCGCGTTCGTATTCGTCGTGGCGGCGGAGCTGGAACGTGACCGGACCGTCTTCCCTGCGGCCGGCCGGAACGCGATCGAGGATCGCGTAGTAGCCCATCAGGAACTCCGTACCGCGGGCGTAGCTGGAGTAGCAGTGATAAACGGTGGCGCCCTCGCGCGCGAACACGCTAACGCCGTGCCCCTCGGACAAATAGCCGTCGATATCCGTGCCGCTCGCGCTCGCGTTGCGGATCGCAACCAGCGGCAGGTTCTCCTTCAGCTCGGGCCGCTCGTGAAGAAGCGTGCGGAACGCGAGCTCGTTGGCCTGGAGCCCGGGGACGGCCGGGTCGCGCGGACGCCCGTCTACGGCTGATACACCGTAATCGACGTTGAAGTCGCTGCCATGACTCGAGACCCAGTCAAAGCTCCAACCCATGCGCTGCCGATAGGCGAGCAGCTTCTCGATCGGCGCTCGCGATACGCAGATCATCGTCACGTCCCAGGCGCTGAGGTGGGCCAGCACTCCGTTGAAGCTGTCGGCGGTCGAGGAGCAGGTGGTACATCCGGCTTCGTAGTCAGGGCCGAACATGAAGTGGTAGACGACCAACTGCGAGCGGCCGTCAAACAGCTCCGCCAGCGTCCTGGTCCCGTCTGCGGCCTGGAGCGTGTACTCCTTCTCCACCGGCACCCAAGGAAGCTCGCGACGCTGTCGGGCGAGCTCATCCCCCATCCGTGAGAGCTCCTTTTCGCCTTCGAGCAGCTGGGCGCGCGCCGCAGCCCATTCCTCACGAGTTGCGGTCCTGTGCTCAGGCATCAGCTGCTCCTCCTTCAGCTCACGGTGACAGACGTCATACTTAGCATAATGGCTAACGATATTTTTGGCGCCCTTGCTCATCCGCTCCGACGAGAGATCGTTGAGCGCCTCACTCGAGGGCCGGCGACGGTCGGGGAGGTGACCCACGACCTCACGGTGTCGAAGCCCACGATCTCACGGCATCTGAAGACGCTGGAGGAGGCAGGCATCCTGAGCCGCGTGATCGACGGCAGGAATCACCGACTCGCCCTGAGGCCGGAGGCGCTTGCCGAGGCCTCGGACTGGATAGAAAGCCAACGGGCGCGCTGGGAGCGCCTCTTTGACGTTGTCGGCGAGTACCTAGAGGAAAGCAAGGAGCCATGATGACCGAGGACGGCGGTCGGGTGGTGCGGATCGAGCGAGCCTTCAACGCTCCAGTCGAGGACGTCTTTGACGCCTGGACCAGCCCCGAGGTGATGCGACGCTGGTTTCATTGCGCCGCGGACTGGGACACGCCGGAGGCCGAGGTCGATTTCCGCGTGGAGGGGAAGGTCCAGGTGGTGATGCGGCGGCCCGACGGCACGGAAGTCCATGCGCAGGGTCAGTACACACTGATCGACCGCCCGCACCGGCTGGCAATGACCTGGACGTTCGACGACGATCCCTCGAACAAGCAGCTGATCGAGCTCTTCTTCTCGGAGTCTGAGGGCTCGACCACGGTCCTGATGGTCAACAGCGGCATCTCGACCGACGAGCGCCGCGACGCCCAGGACGAGGGATGGCACGGCTGCCTCGACGAGCTCGAGCGGATCTTGGCCACATGATTCGATGAAAGCGGGATCGAGTGCCGACCGAATTCGCTGTGAAGGAGCGGAGCATGCGCGAACTGTCTGCCTAACGGCGGAGGGATGGCCCTCGCGGTCCTCCTGGATCATCGTCTCATCCCGCAAGTGCTGGAGCGCCGCAGCTCCTGCCAGACCTGCGAGAGTGGCTGACCGCGAGGAGCTCATAGCCACGTCGCCGCAGCCCTCACCGCAACCGCACCGACCGCACGTGACGACAACGTGGCCAACGTCCAAGAACGCCTTTCAAAGGGTGCTCGCCGTTCGTTGCCGCCGTGCGAGCGCGTCCTGCGCTACGGGCCCGTGGTGCTCAGGACGGTCGTGGTCTCGACTGGCCGAGCATCTCGTGTCGGGAGCGATACGAGGCGGAGAGCCTCACGTTTCGCCGGGTCGTCACCATATATGTGCAACGTGACCAACGAACCATGACGAGTAGGAGCAGAGAGATGGCTATGACCGAGAAGGCGATCCTGGCGGGCGGGTGCTTTTGGGGTGTTGAGGATCTGATCCGCAAGCTCGATGGCGTGAGCGCCACGCGCGTTGGCTACACCGGCGGCGACACGCCCAACGCGACCTACCGCAACCATGGCTCGCATGCGGAGGCGATCGAGATCCTGTTTGACCCGGAGCGCATCTCCTACCGCGACCTGCTGGAGTTCTTCTTTCAGATTCACGACCCGACTACGAAGGACCGCCAGGGTAACGACGTGGGGGCGAGCTATCGCTCGGCGATCTACTACGTCGACGACGAGCAGCGCCGCGTCGCGGAGGACACGATCGCCGATGTCGACGCCTCCGGCTTGTGGCCGGGCAAGGTCGTCACCGAGGTGGCGCCCGCCGGAGCGTTCTGGGAAGCCGAGCCCGAGCATCAGGACTACCTCGAGCGCTATCCGAACGGCTACACCTGCCACTTCGTCCGTCCGGGCTGGAAACTGCCGCGTCGCGCGCCGCAACCAGCGCGCTGAGCCAGCCGCAGAGCGAGTTCGGCCCGCGTCGCGCGGATCATTCACCGCGGCCAGCTTGAGCGGGCCGTCAGGACGCTGCCGTAAGCCTGCGTAGGCGGTTCCGCTGGTGGGCTCGCCTCGCCTGCGCCGAGCGAGCTCGTCGCCGGTCAAAATTTTCTGAGGCTCGACCTGTCGATTTGGCCGCAGGCCATTCGTCTTACTGCGACCACCTGGACGAGGAGGAAGCGATGAACTACGTCATGCTGATCTATCAGGGCGATGCGCTGCAGCGACAGGCCGCGTTGTCCGAGGAGGAGCAGAAGCAGGTGTACGCCGACTACCAAGGGATCAACGAGACGCCGGGCGTCACCCCCGTGCCGCCGCTGGGCCTGGCCGAGAACGCGACCACGGTCCACGTCGAGGACGGCAAGACCTTGACGACCGATGGCCCGTTCGTCGGCATGAAGGAGGCCGTGGGGGGCGCGTTCATCCTGGAGGCCGACGACCTCGATGCGGCGATCGAGGTGGCCGCCCGCGTCCCCGCAGCACGTTATGGCGGCGCCGTCGAGATCCGGCCCTCGGAGGTGTATTGGTAGCGACGCTCGATCACGTCTTCCGAGATGAATGGGGTCGCGTCCTGGCCACCCTGATCGGCTTCCTCGGTGATTTTGATCTCGCCGAGGAGGCCGCTCAGGAGGCGTTCGCGATCGCCGCCGAGCGATGGCCACGCGAGGGCACCCCCACCAACCCGCGCGCCTGGCTGATGACGACGGCCCGCAACCGTGCCACGGACCGCATCCGCCGCGACCGGGCCTTTGCCACCAAGCTTGATCTGCTCGTTGCTGGCGATCGTGTCCCGGTGCCGATGAGGACCATGACGTTTCCCGATGAGCGCCTCGAGCTCATCTTCACTTGCTGTCACCCGGCGCTCGCGGT
Organism: uncultured Actinomycetota bacterium; assembly: GCA_963787595.1. Lineage (GTDB taxonomy): Bacteria > Actinomycetota > Thermoleophilia > Solirubrobacterales > Solirubrobacteraceae > Palsa-465. The sequence goes on along the minus strand of CAWBDE010000005.1, from coordinate 98,814 downwards.
CGAGGCGCAGGTTGCGCTTACGCTGCGCACCCTCGGCGGTCTCACTACCGACGAGATCGCCCGGGCCTTCATGGTGCCGGAGCGCACGATGGCGCAGCGTCTGGTGCGCGCCAAGCGCAAAATCAGAGCAGCGCGGATCCCGTTTCGAGTGCCACCAGGTCATCTGCTCCGCGAGCGTCTCGACGCTGTTCTCGCCGTCGTCTACCTGATCTATAACGAGGGCTACGGGGGTCGTGACGAGCTGGCGGCAGAGGCAATCTGGCTGGGACGCGCGCTCGCCGAACTGCTGCCGAACGAGTCCGAGGCTCGCGGGCTGCTGGCGATGATGCTCTTGCACGACTCCCGCCGCAAGTCGCGGTTCCGCGACGGCGAACTCGTGCTGCTCGCCGATCAGGACCGCTCCCGTTGGAACATGACGCAGATCGCTGCTGGACGCACCGAACTCGACCGCGCCCTCGTCCTGGGTGGCCGCGGGCCGTACGTCCTGCAGGCCGCGATCGCCTCGCTGCACTCTGAGATGCCGTGCGACTGGGCGCAGGTCGCGGCACTGTACGGCGAGTTGGCCCGCCTGACCGGCTCGCCCGTCGTCGAGCTGAACCGTGCCATCGCCATCGCCGACACCGAAGGACCGGAGGCCGGCTTGCGTATCGTCGACGGCCTCGGTCTCGACGAATTTCGCTACCTGCACTCCACCCGGGCCGAGCTGTTGCGAAGACTCGGACGGACCGATGAGGCGCGCGAGGCCTATCGACGTGCCAGGGACCTCACCGACGACGGTGCCGAACGACGTTTCCTCGAACGGCGGCTAACCGAGCTGGCAGCCCCCGCAGGCTCGGGGTAGCCGTCCAACTGCCCCCAACGGAACGAGAGCCGAGCGTTAGGGCGTCCGGCGGCCCCACCCGACCCCATACCCCCGGCTGGCGATTTCCGGAACTGTGATCCGCCGCCGGTTGCGTCCTGCTTCGATGCCGACGCGATATGTCGCGCCGAGGCTGGGCGTGACGTTCTCGGACTGATCTTCCTGAGGCGCGTCTCGAGGCGCGCTTGGGCGATGAGGATCCCCCGCGGGTATCGTGACAACATGCGCGCAGCTGATCTGCGGATCCTGGATGGGATTCTTGCCCGACGGGGCGGGTTTGGTCATCGCGAACACCTTGAGCTGGCCTGGGACTACCTGCAGCGGTATCCGCTCGAGGAGGCGAGATCGGTCATGGTCGCGGCGATCCAGCATGTCGCACGCATGCACGGCGATGAGCGCAGATACCACGAGACCATGACGCGCGCCTGGCTGCATTTTGTCGCCGTCCACGTTCAGCGCTGGGGAGCCGACAGTTTCGATCAGTTCCTCGAGGGTAATCCCGATCTACTCGACCGCGAGCTGATCGGGCACTTCTACTCGCGTGACCTCATCCTCAGCGACCGGGCCCGCGGGGTCTGGATCGCCCCCGACCGTCGTCGCCTCCCCGCGCTCGCAGAGGCCGGCTGACCCGGTTATCCAAAGAGCAGCAGTCGAGGCGTCGCCCCTGGTGGGCGGTCGTCGAACCGATCCTCAAGTCGGAGCGCTGGCGTGACCTGTTGCCGGCACGGTCGCACTCGCTCAGCCAAGATCAGACGGCTGTAGATCCAGGCTGCTGCTCCGCCCGGGCCTACTGGCTCGAGACCCTTGGGTCCAACCTCCATCTTCCTTACGCGAGCTGACCCGGTCAGCAGCAAACCGCGTGCCCGTCAGCCACGGCTGCTGGCGCGCATCGCCGGTTACGTGCGCCCGAGCGCCGGCGCCGAACCGAGCACGGGGCAGGTCCGGGAGACGACGCTCCAGAAGCCAAGAGAGCGGGGGCCGGCAGCGCGACGGCTCGGTGGTGGCTGGCACGCTGGCCGCGGTCGTATCGGGGCGCTCACGGTTGCGCCGGCCGCGGGCGCGTCAGCAGAAGCGCACCCGCCTCGGCGACCGCCCGGGCCGCCGCTTCGGCGACCGCGCCGGCGGTCAAACCCGGGCATTGATGGCCGATGAGGCGCGGTGAAGTCACGCCCGGCCGTTGAACGGGATCATCATCCCGGGGTCGCATGACACCGCCACTTACGGGCTGCGGTGGGCCTGACTTCTCTTTACGCGGGAACGCAGGGCACCGATATCACCACGCTCACCTGACCATCGATACCAGCGGGGCGGCGTTCCCGACTCACCGCGGCGTCACCGCCCCACCGACAGGGGCGGCCACTAGCCAGACGGTTGAGGGCCGGTGAAGTCCGTTGGTTAGAAATCACGCTGGGGCCGCCGCGACCGCCGTCAAGGTCGGCCTCGCGTGCCGCGACGAGCTAAGCATCAGTGCTGCTTTTATGCCTCACGCGGTCGCTGCTGGCCCTTGGTCCTGGCAGGCCCGCGTGGTCGGTGGAGTGGATACGGTGGACGAACGAGAACAACCGATCATCTGGAGTGATTCTTCGCGACCGGCTTGACGGATCACCCCGTGGGGGTCAGGATTGCGGAGGCTTCGCGATTCAGCCGACCGGAGGGTTTTCGTGGTGTCGGGGTTGGTGGGTATGAGGGTCAGGCTTGATCAACGCTGGCGAGGTTTGCGTCGCGTTCTGCCGCTGTTCGCGGTCGGGCTGTTCGCGATCGCGGGAATCCTGCTCTTCCCGCCGACGTCGCGAGCGGCGGATTGCTCGCTGGGTGATTTCGGCTACAACAGCTTTTGTGGCCCAGAGTTCGAAAGCCCGGGCTGGGGGGATGCAGCCGGGTGGTCGGACCCGTCTCAGTACTCGACGATTCAGCTGGCCGATATCACCGGCAACGGCCAGGATGAGCTGCTCGCGCGCAGCAACGATGGGCTGGAGGTCTGGAGGTTTGACACCTCGATTGGGCAGTGGCGCCCGGCTATCGGCGCTGACGGCCTTCCGGAGGTCCTGACCGGCTTTCGGTCCTCGCTGCCGGATGAGTCGGCAGATACCCATGGCGCTGATCCGATGGTGTACTCGACGCTTCAAGCCGCGCAGGTGCTGGGCAACGGGACGGAGTCGATCGTGGCGCAGTTCCCCGATGGCACCCATACCTATGACTATGTGCCGCCGGCCGGCACCAAGAGCATTGACGGCGGCAATTGGCTCCGAGAGCCGATCAGCGGTCCGACCGGGAACCTGCCGCCCAGCGACTATCTGAGCCTGCGGGTGATCCCGGTGACCGCCAACGTCACTCCGGCGACGCTTGTCTTTGGCAGAAGCTTCTACCCACACAGCGGTAACGGGACCCCGGGTACGGGCACCTGGGATTCGACCGGACACCCGACGCGGGCGCCCGAGACGAGTGACCCGCGGTACTACCTGGACAACCGGGCGGCGCTATGGCCGGTCCGGGGTGGCGATGGCACCCATCTGAGGCCGGTGAACATATATCGGACGCCAGACGGGATCGGCTGGCAGATCTACGACCCGACACTGACGACCTACTGCGGCTCGTATGGCCAATATAACGATTGCCCTCAGGTCCCGACGACCCGGCCGCCAGATGTTCCGTGGACAGGAGTTCCGGGATACTTCGGGGGACCACCGGCTCCGCTTGGCGACAAGGCCTCGCCGTCGTGCGTTCCGGAGAACTTCAGCTGCTTCGGCAGTGACCCGTCCCGGTATGAGACGCTGCGGGTGGCGAACGATCTTCGCGGTCCCGGCGATAACGACGGCTACGTGCTCGGACGCTTGAGCAATGGCCTGCACGTGTACGCGAGCAGCGACGGCTCGGGCTGGGACAGCTCAATCCCAGTGCTGACGGCGTTGAAGGATCCCTCCGGCCAAACGGCCCCGCCGGGCGAGTGGTCCTCGATCCGCACCGGCGATGTCACCGGCGATGGACGCACCGATGTGCTGGCCCTGGTCGATGGCCAGCTGAAGGCGTGGGAGCTGAAGCCCAACGGCTCCGGGGGATGGGCGTGGAACGAGCTGGCGACGGACGTGTCGTTGAACCTGGGCCAGAGCTTCGAGGACAACGCGTCCTATTATTCGACGATCCGGGTGGGGCCGATCGCCGGGCCCGGGTATCCAGACGGGGTGATCGCCCGCGGACCGTTCGGGATCCGCACCTGGTTCTACTGCACCGGCCGGTCCTCACCGGTCCCCGGGTGCGCCAGTCTCCGGGGCAAGAGCGGCTGGACCAGCTGGCGTCCGCAACCGATCCCCCAGGCAAGCGGCCATCCCGCAGTCCCGGCATATCCGGAGTTCGCTGGCGGTCAGGCGACGGCGTGGACGGAGTTGAACACACTCGCGCGTCAGGCGCAGCTGATCTCGAGCAACCCCGCCAGCACGATCCGCGATGTCTGGACGGGCGCGACCGCGCCAACAGACAACACCCTCAGCCAGCTCCGCAGCGGTCTGCTTCTGTTCGCGGGCTGCTCGGTCCCGAAGTCGGCAAACCCCACCACCTACCAGACTTGTACGGCGCCCGCGGGATCGGGGATCGCCACGCCAGACTGGACGGCGGTGGTCAACGAGGCGCTGACGGAAATCTTTGATGCCGGGCAGGCAAACGACTTTTTCGGTCAGCTGGCGACTCTGAACAGCGATACCTTCCTGGCCAAGGAAGCCGAGCTGCCTGCGATCAGCTCCTCGGTCGCCGCCCTTGGTCAGGCGGCCGGTAACAACGGAACCCAGGTCAGCCTGCAGAGCCTGTTTTCAACCGGGTTCGGCATCGCAGGCGCGACTGCGGGAATCCTGAATCCAGTCGCCGGAGCAGCGTTGGGGATAGCCTCCTACATCGCCGCATTCATCCCGTCCGCCACTCCCGATGTGACCGGGCCGACGTTCAACAGCACGCTCAACCAATTGCAGAACCATTTGGCCAACGCGGTGACCGACGCTTTCAAGGCGGTGGACGCACAGAGCTACGAGGTGCGGCTGAACTACAGCATGCTGCAACTCGTCACGGCGCTGACCGGACCGAGCGGTCCGTGGCATGCGATCAATGCCGCCGGACTGCAGGGCAGCATGGACGAGGGATTCGCCCTGTGGGCCTACAAGCAGCTGCTCCCGACGATGCTCGACCGCTACGTCATCACGGGCTGCCGAGGAGAGTCAGAGAGCTCGCCGGACAACACCGACTGCTTCTGGAGTAAGTTTACTGGCGGCATCGGCAGTCCGCCCGACTTCACCTACCTCGAGGGCGCGCACTCAACCGGCCAGAATCCGGCATCGGGGTGGCCGTGCTGGGCGGATTGGTCCTGGATCTGTCACTACAACGCGGCGCCTACGTCGACGGTAAATGGTGAAGCCGGTACAGACATCGCCACCAAGGTGTGGGGGCCACTATCGGACACGTGTAACTTCAACGGCGACCCGCACACCGAATGGACATTCGGTTGTAACCTAGGAGTCAGCCCGCAGGCGAGCACGGACGCCATTGGCGGCTTAGCGAACGGCTGGAACTTTACGACCTGTACCGCCAGCCCGCGGCTCTTTCTCCAGAACGGCACCCCTTCCTCGGACGAATACGGTTCGTGCTCGAGTTCGACGTCCGGCGTGGCGAGCACCGGGCCCAACGGGGGGCTCAGACTGACCGCGGCGGTGGGATTGCCGCGCAGCTTTGACGTACACGGCGCCACACTCACCGCCAACCGGCTGCTATATGAGCCGGATGGCCGAGGGGCCCTCCTGACCCGCAGCACGGGACGCTCCCTGGGTACGGTCCGCCTCACAACCGCCGGCGGGAAGCTGCGCGGCGGCCCTGGCGGCAACATGCTTGGCAGCCCGCGGGGGACGCCGCCGATGACGCTAGCCCTTCAGCGTCCGCGGTACGGTCAGCCGAGGCTCACGCTCAGCCTGAGCCGCCTCGGGGTGGCGGTTCCCGACGCCTGCCAGCAGCTGCCCGCGTCGGTCTCGATGGCCACGCCACCCTTCACGCTTCAAGCTGCTTTGCAGATAAGCGACGGCCACGCCACCCACACGGTTTCGTTGCCCGCCGAATGGAGATGCGTGCGCAACCGAGGCGGCGCGGTCACCGGTCTGCGTACCGTCGCGCCTCCGACGCCGGCACGACACCCAGGGTTGGCCGTCTCTATCGCTGGACCGCGAGCTGTCGTCCCGGGCTCTGTCGCCGTGTACACGGTGCGCGTGCAGAACACCCGCCGTGGGCCACGCAACCCCCGTCTGTCCGCCCTATGGAACGTGCTTGTCCAGACGAGCGTTGGTCGACCTGCGAGCCTGAAGTCTGTCAAGATCCGTGTCGCTCCTCCTGTCGTGCGCCACGTCGCTGAGCTCGCGCGGCGCCGAACCAAGCTACTGAGGGTCCCCGTGGAAATTCCCGGTGACCTGGCGGGCACGTCGGTTCACCGCATCTGCGTGGCGACCGGCGCCACCACATATTCCACACGAGCCGCCGGGGCGGAAGCCTGCTCCGCAGTCGTAGTTCCCCCGCTCGGACGCGGGTAAAGAGCAGTAGCGCGTGTGGTTGATCCCATCCGTCCCATGGAGAGGGCGGTGGTCCTCGCGCCGCGCCTGCTGTGGTCGGGAGCGACGGCCAGCTCGACGGCGGCCTGGACATCATGGGGGTGGCATCTGCTGGGCGAGCCAGCGACATTTCTTACTGGCCAGGAGGGCGTAACGGTGAACAGCGAGAGTGATTCTCTAGCCGATTTTCGGGTTCGGCTCCGAGACCACTGGGAGGCCTCCGAGCGTGGCGACGTCGACGCTGAGCACGCGATCTATGCCGCGGACGCGATCCTGGACTATCCGCAGTCGGGCGAGCGCTTCAGAGGCCGCTCGAGGATCCAAGCGCAGCGCGGCGGGCATCCGGCGGAACGGCACTTCACCGTCCGCCGGATCCTGGGCAGCGGCGATCTTTGGGTGAGCGAGTGCGTGATCACCTATGACGGCGTGCCCACATACTCGGTCAGCGTCATGGAGATCGTCGACGGTCTCGTAGCCCACGAGACCCAGTATTTCGCCGATCCCTTTCAGGCGGCTCCCGGGCGGGCTGCGCTAGCTGAGCCGATTCCGGCCCGCGACCGGTAGGCCGATGCAGCTGTCGGGTCGATGGACGACATCGACCAGACTCCGATGGTCTCGACGCCGCTGGGACTCAGTCCGTCGGAGGGGTGGGCTGGCTGGCGGCGAGTACCTCGCGCAGCGTGGTCGGGCTGCGGCCGAGGAGCTCCTCCAGGGTTGGGTCCACGGCGGCGAAGCTTCCGGCGCGCATGGCGATGAACATGCCGAGGGTGAACGTGGCTTGGCTATTGGGAGGATGCGCCGCGCCCCGGCTACGACCGCAGCCTCGATGGCGACGCGGTGCTGTTCCACGGTATCGCCAGCACGCGTGTTGGAGGAGACGATCTGGCGATCGTCGAGATCGGCCGCTCTCAGAGGTGACGATCGAGAGCTGGCAAGGCAAGTCTGACTCGCGAACAGGTGCCAGCCGGGGTGGCCGGGTTCGAACAGGGCGACCAGGGCACCACTTCTACATCATCGAGCGGGGCACGTCGACATCTCCCGGGACGGGAATCGCTCGCCGCGCTCGGGCCCGGCGACTGCTTCGGCGAGCTCGCTCTGATTCGCGGGTGCCGGCGCACGACCTCCGTCCGCGCCACGACCGCGCTCACGCTGAGCGCACTGAGCCGGAAGATGTTCGTCACCGCCGTCGCCAGCTACTCGCCCGGTACGCACGTATGCGACCGGGTCATTCACGACCATCTCAGTAGCTTCGGCCTGCTCGATCAGAGCTGAGAGACCTCTCGTTCAGAGCAGCCGACCCGTCGGAGACGGGATGGGCACCGGGGGAGTCTGTCGAGATCGCTGCTTGAAGAAGCGCAGAAACGATGCCTCGCCCTGGCTCACGCGCCGATGCTCTGCGCGAAGTGAAAGACGTTGTCGGGATCCCACCGGTGCTTGATCCGGACGAGCCGGCGGTAGTTCGACCCGTAGTAGGCGTGGCGCCAGTCGCGTAGCTCGGGGTCGATGTAGTCCTGGTAGGCGAAGCTCGACATGAAGGGGCGCATGTCGGCATAGAAGCGGCGGACCCACTGCTGTGCCCCTCGCGCCACGCGGGGAGAGTCGTCCGGAGTCCAGTGGGCGATGAACTGGGCGTGGTAGAGGTCATCGCGATGCACGAAGGCGGTGGCATGGGGCGGCACACGGTTGACCGCGCCGCCGTCGGCGTTGAACTGGAGGGAGCCGCCGATGGGATCGGAACTCCCGGGCCAGCGTTCCATCCACGCGATCGCTACCTCGATCGCGCGGCCGGTCAGTGGCTCGGTCACGTAGCTTGACTTGTTGCGATAGGCCGTGCGGGGCACGATCCCATGAGGGTTCTGGCTGGGGAGGCGACATTCGGCCACTGTGGCGCCGCCGCACAGGGCCCAGTTGAGGGCCGCCTCGAGGAAGGGGACGGTGGCGAGCTGGCGCTGGGTGGGTGCTCGGACGCGGGTCAGTGGCTCGATGAGAGCGGCCAGCTCGTCGCGCGGGCCGTAGTACTGGCCGTAGGACTTGATCACCGGCTGGCGGCGCTGGCCTGGACGCCCCACTGCGACGAGCTTGCACACCGCGGTCAGGTCGTCAGGGGCGTGCGGCGCCAACTGCTGCCAGGCCTGGATCACGGCGGCAGCGTCGCGCCACGCCCACTGCAGCTGGTAAGTGGAGACCTGGTCGACCGGATGGGTGCGCAGATGCAGGGCGGTGACGATCCCGAAGTTGCCCCCGCCCCCGCCTCGCGAGGCCCACAGCAAGTCGGGATGGCGATGCGCGTCGCAGTGCACCACCTCGCCCCCGGCCGTGACCATCTCGAGCCCGAGCAACTGGTCAGAGGTCAAGCCCAACTTGCGCGAGCTCAATCCCACGCCCCCGCCGAGCGCCAGGCCGGTCACCCCGACCGTGGGGCACGTTCCGGCGGGCACGACGCGGCCATGGTGCGCGAGCCCGGCGTACATGTCGATCAGCAGCTTGCCCGCCCCGACGCTGGCGGTGCCATCCGCATGAACCCGCAGGTGGTGCAGCCGGCTCACGTCGGCCACCACACCGGAGGTCGTGGAGTAGCCGCCATAGCTGTGGCCGCCGTTCCGTGCCACCACCCTCACCTCGTGGGTCCTGCACCAGAGGATGGTGGCAGCCACGTCAGCCGAGCTCTGGCAGTAGACGACCGCCAGAGGAGCCACCCGATCGAAGCGAGCGTTGAATGGCTGTCGGGCGACTTGGTAACCGCGCTCGCCGCGGCCGACCACAGGTCCACTCACAGCCGCCCGCAGCGACGCCAGCGGCGGGCACCGCCTGCCATCGGCCACTCCCAGCCGCCCCGCCTGGGAAGCGATCCCGGCACCCGCAGTCATCTTCCCGGCGCGGAACAGGAGCTCCCGCCGACCGATCGGCTCCATTCCCGCGACACCCTAGCCGACGCGCGTGAGCGCGCACAAGCCAGCGCCTGAAGCGCCCCTGATCGAGTTGCACTGCCCGCCGGAGCCACAATGCGCTCGCGCGTCATCGAGCGGCTCAGCGTTGCTGCCGGCGGAGGTTAGGTCTGACGGCGGGCGAGCAGCGTGGAGTCGTGGACGTCAACCGTCATTGCCTCGCGGGTCATTGTCCGCAACCGCTGCTCGACCACAAGCGGCGTAGAGTCATCCGGCAGGCCAGGCAGCAGGTCTTTGGCGAGGAACATCGCCCTTCGCTGGCGCGCGGTCAGGTGGGTGAACGCCTCAGACGGCGCGTGGCCGACGACCAGCAGATGTCCGCCAGGTCTGACCGCCTCGGCCAGCCGACGGGTTACCTGGACCATCCCGCCGTCTGGTGGATGCAAGAAGGCTGGAGTACCGCTCATCCCAGCTCAGCGGCTCGAACATGGCCGCCGCGTTCCTCCTCGGTGAGTCGGTCACCGGTCTGACTCTACGCGTGAGCGCTCCGGCGTCTGCTTGTCAGCGCCCTGGGACGCTGGGATGCTCCGAGTCTGTTTGCCCGATCCCCCGAGAACCTGCCAACCTCGAGGTCCCTCGGCCGGCTCGACCCCGGCGCGCGGTGAGGGAATCCTCGGCGAGCAACCGGCGATTCGCACGGATTCTGCTCGCGACCGACGGACGTCCGATTCCGGACGCGACGGTCGCTCGGGTGCTCGAGCTCGTCCCGCTTTGGGGGGCGAGAGTTCGCGTGTTTTCGATCGTTCGGATCTACGGCCACGCGTTCGGCCTCCCTAACGCGGGGCCTTTGCCGACCAAGCGCGACTGGGAGCGCCAGCGCGCCATCGTCGCCGATGCCGTCACGCGGCTCAGTGGCAAGGGCGTCGAGATCGACGGTCAGGTGCTGGCTACGCGTGCGCCCGCGAAGACGATCTGCGATGAGGCGATCAACGAGGGCTGGGAGGCGATCGTGATGGCGGCCGGTCCGAATCGCAACCGCCTCGTCGGCTACATAATGTGGTCCCAGGAGCCCCAGCGCGTGCGCCGCCGGGCGCGCATGCCCGTCTTCCTGGTGCTCGACGGGACGAGGCAGCGTTTCGCTAGGCGCCGGGCGCGCGGGCGCTCTGCCTGAGCCCCCGGGCAACCCCCTGCTCTGGCAGAGTCGGCGGATTGTTTTGATGGTCCGGCCGGGGTCGAGGTCTACAGCCCGCCGAGGAGGGCGCGGAGTGTGACTGTGTAGGTGTCAAGAAGGGCGCGCCCTTGGGGAGGCCATCGATTTGCCGCCCGCCGAGACGGGTATACGCAAGGTGTCTTGGTGCTACGAGGGAGGTAGAAGTGGGCGGGCGAGTCGCCACGGCGGTCACGACGATGGCTGTCCTACTCACCGGGGCGGCGGCTGCGCAGGCAGCGACGCCGGAGCTGTCGGTCAACACTCGACTCCAGGATCGCCGGGTGGTCGCCGCCGGCCAGCGCTCGTACATCGAGGATTTCGCCGACGGTCGCTTCTACGCCAACGGCTGGCACATCACGGGCGAGATGGGCGGTGTCTGGGCACCGCCGGTCAAGCTCCTGGACGGGATCTGGTTCGGGCTGGACGGGACCTGGCTGCCGCAGGCAACCAGCTTCACCAGCGGGTGGGGCTACACCCGGTACTCGTACCCGACCGTCGACGGCCTCACGGTGTCGCGGCTTGACTTCGCGCCCGACGCCAGGCGGGCGGCGCTCTTCCGGCTCACCCTGGCCAACCCCGGTGCGGCACGGACCGTGACGGTGACCGTCGACGCTCATTCAGAGCTGATGGGCGCTTATCCGTGGGCCTCGACGACCCCGATCAGTGCCGCCGAGAACCTCCCTGACCACGGCAGCTACGACGGACACTCGCTCGTGTTCACCGACGACGGCGCGCTCGCCCCCGGGGAGCCCGTGCATCACTACGCCGCACTGGTAGGCTCCGACCGCACCCCGACCTCGGGGGTCGCGGCGGCGACCGGGGGGGCCTACCGCGGTCCGCAGGGCGCCACCACGTGCGCCGCCAGTGACAGCACCTCGCTGCCGAGCGCCTGCGACGACGGTCCGTACGGCAAGGGCACCGGGGGCGAGCTCAGCTATTCGGTCAGCGTCCCTGCGCACGGCACCACGACCTTCTGGGCCGGCGTCGGCGGCTCGGACGCGGGCCTTGTCGACGCCCGGTCGCAGTTGGCCGCCGCGCTCCAGGATCCGGCCGGCGAGCTGACCGCGAAGATCGCGGCGCGCCGCGCATTGGCCGCCCAAACCGTCGTCTCGCTGCCCGGCGACCGGTTGCTACAGAACGCGATCAGCTGGGGCAAGCAGAACATGGCCGACCTCACGCAGACGGCGTCGAATCTGCAGATCCGCTGGACCAACCAGGGCACGCAGTTCCCGGCGCCGCTCGGCACCGTCGCGCACGCCGAGTGGTTCGGCGCGGGCTTCCCGGACTACCCGTGGATCTTCGCCACCGACGGCGAGTACATGGCCTTCCCGGCCGTCGCGCTCGGACAGTTCTCGACGATCGAGGATCACCTGCGCGCGCTGCGCGACATCTCCGACATCCTCAACCACGGCTCCGGAATCGTCGTCCATGAGACCGTCTCCGACGGCTCGGTCTACTTCGGCCACGACAGTCAGAGCACGAGCTCGGACGGCACCGTGACCAATGACTTCAACACCGACGAGACGGTCAAGTTCCCGAGTGCCCTGGCGCTGGTCTGGCGCTGGACCGGTGACAACGCGTTCCTGCGCGAGCTCTATCCCTTCGCGGTGCGCAACCTGCGGGTGATCGCCCAGCGCTACTCGGATCCTAAGACCGGCTTCCCGCTCGGGTCGGGCAACGTCGAGCGGCCCGGCATGGGTCCGATCAAGCTCGACAACGCCGTCTACTACATCCGCGGGCTCTACGACCTGGCTGACATGGCCCATTTCCTGCATGACGGCGCCACGGCGAGGTGGGCCAGCCATCTCGCCGGCCGGCTGCGGGGCGAGTTCGAGCGCACCTGGTGGGATCCGTCGGCGGCTCAGTACGCCGACTCGCTGCTCACCCCGAGCTACGCGCAGTCATTCCAGAAGCACTGGATCGGCGTCGTACCGATGGAGGCCGCGCTCACCCGCGGCACCAGCGTCACCCCCGGTCTGGCCACGCCGAGCCACGCCAACACGGCGCTCACCGGGCGCCAGGGCTCGTGCTACAGCGGTGAGCGTCCCGGGAACCTCGGGCTGTTCCATACCGGTTGCGGCGGCGGCGCCGACGGCCAGGGCGACTTCGAGATCTTCTCGCTGACGACTGCGATCATGGCCGTCGGCGAAGGCAACTACGGGCGTCTGGGGGCCGATCAGCAGCGGCGCTACACGGACGCGAACGCCGAGACGATGTTCTCGGAGCCGGCGACCGGCGGCACGCCGGATGAGCAGCCCGGCGCGATGCCGGAGATCTTCCCCTCGGCCCCCGAGGGCAATCCGGCCAACGGGATCCCCGCCAACATCAACCGTTGCTGGACCTGCCGATCGATGGTCATGCAGGGCTGGGGCAATTACGGCACGGTGTGGCCCGTCGTCTCCCAGCAGCTCGGCGTCAGGCCGTTCATCGGTCAGGGGGCGCTCGAGGTCATCCCGCAGGTTCCGTCCGGTCAGCCGAGCGTGGCCGGGTCGAACATCCGCCTCGGCGGCGGGGCGCTGAACGAGTTCGCCTCGCACGTGGGCTCGCGCTACACGACCCGCGTGCTGCTGACCGGCCTGCGCCTGAAATCGGTGCGGGTGGGTTCGACCTTGCCCGCGGGCACGGTCAGCTACCGGGTCACGCTCGACGGGCGGCGCGTCAGACACCCGAGCGCCGTCCAGACCAACCGAGGACTCGAGGTCACCGCGCCGGTCAGGGGCAGCGGCCCGCACACGGTCGTGATCACCGCCGGCTGAGTGAAACTGCCAATGGGCTCCGCCTAGATAACCCCGAGGCCTGCAGCCGGGCTGGGCTCAGAGTCTCAGCCGCAGGGTCGCGATCTCCCCGGGACCGAGCTCGACGATCCCGTCGGGGACCAACGAGGGATTGGTCTCATCCAGGCGCACCCTCTCTGTAACGAAGGACCCCCGGACCGTGGCGCGAGCCGGGCGCCTTGCCGGGTTAAAGGCACGCAGCACGAGGTCCTCACCATCCTCGGCGCCCTTCAGGCAGGAGAACACGACCTCACCCTCGAGCGCGAGCGAAGGCGCGAAGTCGATTCCCGCGGGAAGGAGCACGAATGGGGAGCGATAGTCTTGGGACGCTCGCAGCAACGCGACCTCGTCGAGGACCTCGGCGTCCAAGGTGAGCGCGTAGTCGAGCACGTGGAGCCCCGGGCACTGGCCCTCCGGGGTCGGGAGATCAGGGCCGGCGCCGAGCGGGCGGGTCGCGATTGCGTCCGAGGGGCGCGAGATCAGTCCCACGCAGCGCAGCAGGGTCAGGCACAACTCGGGCCCGGCATCGCCGTGGCGCACCTCGTACTCGGGCAGACCGCGAGTGAGCAGCGCGACCGGACCGAGGGCGACCGCCCCGATCGCATGCTGGGTGGGGTCGGGCGGCTCGCACCACGGCGTGCGGGGCTGCGGCGGGGAGATCGGGCGCTCTATGACCGCGAACTGGCCTTCGGCGCGGACAGGTCCACCAGCATCGCCGGCTGCGAACACCGCCCTGAGCCGGTGGTCCTGCCCCGCGTTGTCGATCGTGGTCTGAAACTCGATCCGGTCACTCGCGCGCGTGAGCCGGACCACCGTGGTGACCGCGACAGCGACCGTCTCCGGTCGGGGTCGCAGCTTGGCGTCCAGCCCCTCCGGCCGTCGACCGCGGTAGGAGATCTCGAGCTCCCAGGACACCGGACCGTTTGAGAGGACCCGGGTGCAGGCCTCCGAGCACCGCCACACCCCGGTCCCCTCGACCGGGCAGAAGTTATACAGATCGCCCATGTCCAGCTCGTCCTCCAGCACGTGCAGACCCGCGAACCGGGGGCCGTCGCGCAAGTCCTGAACGGTCACGGTCCCGTCGGCGACGCTGACCGCGAAGCGGTCGCTCTGGATCCGATGACTCGGCCCCGGCGCGATCTCCGGCTGAGGGGGTGGCGCCAGCTTTACCGTTCGGGCCTCGAACCCGGCCAGGTGCACGAGCGCCGGCGCTGAGTCAGGGAGCCTGAGCAGCTGCGCGCGCTCGAACGGCAGCGGGTTGAACAGGCTGACCTGCCCCTCGGCCTCGCGCCGTCCCAACGCCGCGACCGCGCTGTCGCAGATCGCGTCCAGCGTGCGGTGCAGCGAGGCGTAGCGACCTACCACGTCGCGGTGGACCTCATCACAGGAACAGCCGCAGATCGAATCGTGCGGCTGGCACTTGAGCAGCTCGCGCCAGGCAAGCGTCAGGTCCTGCGCCGGGAAGCGGCCACCCGTTCCCAATGCGATGACGGCGGCGAGCGTCTCAACGGCCAGGATCCGCTGCTCCCCTGCCTCGTTGGCCTGCTTGAGGTAAAGGCGCGCGGAGTTGACGCCCCGCAGCACGTTCCACAGACGGCTACCCAGAAGCTCACCGGTGAAGGACGGCAGCTCGCCGGTCCGCAGGGCGCGAACGTAGTCGCCGTAGCCGGCGATCTCGAACGCTGAGTCCGGAAACCGGCGCTCGAGCTCGGCGCACACGGCCGGCATTTGAGGCTGGATGCGCCAGTGGTCGGTGCCGTTGCACAGCACCACCTCGTGGGCGCCGGCGGCCGCGAGCCAGTGGCCGAATCGCTCGCTGATGGCCTGCACCCGCGCCTGCGCATCATCGGCATCGATGACATTTGCAAAGTTGCTGTAGTCCCCGAGCAGCTGCAGCGCCCGGACGGCGCTGCCATCGGGGGCTACCCAGTTGAAGGCCACGCCCAGCACGTCGATCTCATCGCCCAGCCCGCGTGAGAACAGAAAGCTCTTGATCCCGAAGCCGGCGAGTATCTGGGGCAGCTGGAGCGGATGGCCGAAGCTGTCGGGCAGGTAGCCGGCCGGCGACGGTTCGGCGCCGAACCGCCTGCAGACGGCGCGGCCGATCAGCAGGTTGCGCACCAGCGGCTCGCCACCGACCAGAAACTCGTCGGGCAGAACGTAGCTGGGCCCCACCTCAATCCGGCCCGCTGCGATCAGGGCGCGCAGCCGCGGCTCGTTCTCGGGCCGGACGGCGACGTAGTCCTCGAGTACGATCGCCTGCCCGTCAAGGGTGAACGACGTGAAGTCGGGGTCGTCCTCGAGCGTGTCGAGCACCTCGTCGACGACCCCTCCGAGCCTCAACCGGAAGTGCTCGAAGGGCCGGTACCACTCGCGATCCCAGTGGGTGTGGGGCACGACGAAATAGCGCTGTGACCGATCGGCCATCTGAAAGCTGCAGCATATGGCCCTCTCCAGCTGGCTCTCATCCGCTGAGGCTGACCGGCGCCGCGGCGCGTACGGACGAGCGGTTGGGCGAGCGCTTGGGCGAGATCAGGGGGAGCCGTCAGAGGCGCCGCGTCCGCCGCGCGGTTACCAGGCAGGCGACCGTGCTCGAACGGATCGGGCGGCCGAGCCGCTGCTGCAGCGCGCGAGTTTCGGCGATGAGAGCTTCGCGCTGGCGGGGCGCCAGGCGCGCCCAGAACGACATCGTTGCCAGCAGGGCGTTGAGCGCATCAGCGGTGTGTTCAGCGAGGATCGGCATCGCGGCAATCTGAACGTCTGCGAACAGGTCGGAGACGTACCGGCGAGCCACCGCATAGCTCCCCAGCCATCCCCACACCTCCGACACGTTGTCGCGCCGCTGCGCGGCGCCGGCGAGCGTCCCGTCGAGATCTCGGTATGTCGGCCACTCGCTGGCGAGCTGGGGTGCGACTCTCGCCAGCGCGGCGCGCAGCGCCTGCTGATCCTCGGCGCTGCGCGAGTCGTGCAATCCGAAATAGGAGAGGAGTGCGACCGTCCCGCCGTCGACGAGGGCATCGGCGACCTTTCGCCAGCTCACATCCGGATCGACCCAATGGATCGCCGACGCCGAAAACACCGCCCGGCAGTGCGCGGGCGGCAACGACGCCTCCTCCAAGCGCGCGTTGACGAACTGCATCTCACCACCCCCGGCCAGCTGGTCGCGCGCTCGCGCGACCAGCTGTTCGCCGGGTTCGACCGCCACCACCCGCAACGCTCGCGCGAGCAAGCTGCGCGTCAACTGCCCCGTGCCGCAGCCGATCTCGAGCACCCTGGCTCCAGGAGCGAGCCCGGCTACCTCGCAGACGCGGTCGACGAGCGCATCGGGGTAACCCGGACGGTGACGGTCATACTCGTCGGCAATCTCGTTGAATACCGTGCCGTAGCTGCGAACCTCAACGCTGTTGACCACGGCTGGAAGGTACCCCGCGGGAGCTTTCTCGGCGCCCGCTGTAACGATTTGGGGCGGAATCGACAGTAGGGGCCATGAAAAGGGATTCCCAGAACGATCGCAACGCCGTTGAGGCCCGGTTCGCCGAGATTTTCGCGCACCTGGACTTCATCTCCACATACGCGCGTCGTCGGGGCGCACGCGATCCGGACGGCATCGCGGCCGAGGCGATGGCAATTGCCTGGCGTCGGCTCGCGGATGTCCCAACCGCCGATGCCCGGCCGTGGTTGATCGTCACCGCTCGTAACTTGCTCCTTGCGGAGCGTCGGAGCGAGCCGGCGGCCGGAAGACAGCCGCTCGGCGACATCGACCTTGAAGCGCCGGCTGAGCAACTGCCGTCCGAATTGGATCTCGACCCCGACCTCGCGCATGGCCTACGAGCGCTTCCGGAGAAGGATCGCGACGCGCTGCTGCTCATCGCCTGGGACGACCTGACCCCGTCCCTGGCCGCGGCAAGCCTTGGGATCTCCGCGACGGCATTCCGAGTCCGGCTCCACCGCGCTCGGCGGCGGCTCAGCGATCTCCTGACGACGCAGGCCTCGGTGAAGCCCGTCTCAGCACATCAACCGAATTGGAGGCAGACATGAAGGATGACAGTTTGATGCGCCGTCTTCGCGCGGCCAGACCAGTGGCCGCCGAGCCTGACGATCACGCCGCACTGTTCGCACGAATCGTCGCCGAGCCGGGAGACCCTCGCTTGATCCAAGCTCCTGACGAGCGCTCATCCCGGCTCCTCGGTCCAAAGACGCGGCCGTGGGTGCGTACACGTCCGCGCGTTCTCGCGGGTAGCACGCTCGCGCTGGCCGGCGTAGGCGTCGCGCTTATGCTGGCCCTGGGCGGGTCGGCGACGACCTCGCCGGCCTACGCCGTCACGACGAACGGCGATGGCTCGGTGACCGTGCAGATCAACCGAACGTCGTCGATCGTCGCTGCCAACAACAAGCTCGCCGCAATGGGAATCCACGAGCAGTTCGGGATCGACATGGCGAGCGGGCCGGCATCCGTCAGCGGCGCGGTAAAGTGTCAACCGAAGCCGGGTGAGAGCGTGTCGGGGCCGACGGTGAAGGTTCTCGTGGGCAAGGACGGCACCGAAGTCATCCGCCCGGACACCACGGGCGGCAACACAGGTGTGGGCACCTTTCACCTGGCCGCCTGCTACGTCTCCAACGGCACGGGCTACACCGGCGGAACGGGCAATAGCGGGGTATAGCGGCAACACAGGCGCCGGTTGATTCGGTGACAGCCGTCGGCGCCCACCGGGCGCGGGCGTCGGTGATGGCGCGGTTGGCGGTCCGGCCCCCGGGTGGTGGTGGGGGCCGGACCGCTGCGTGGTGGCCGTGGCTGCTCGTCGCCGCGGCGGTCGGCTGGAACCTCGTCAATCTGCGGGCTTCGACGGTCGGGGTCGCGTATCTGAACGACAGTTCGCTGCACGAGCAGATGGTGCGGTTCGCAACGGCGCAGCTGCGCGCCGGGCACCTGCCACTCACGAGCTGGTTCCCGTTTCTGGGTGCGGGGTCGCCGCAGTTTCTGCACTACCAGAGCCTGCCGGCGATCCTCACCGGCGCGCTCGGTCTGCTGGTCGGGCCTGACGCGGCGTTTCGCTGGTCGCTGTATCTGCTGTTGTCGTTGTGGCCGATCAGCGTCTATGTGGCGGCCCGCGCGTTCGGGGCGCGGAGGCCGGCGGCGGGCGCTTCGGCCGCGATGGCTCCGTTCTTGGTCAGTGCCACGGGGGTCGGCTATGAGCAGCACGCCTACGTGTGGACAGGGTTCGGGGTGTGGACGCAGCTGTGGGCGTCGTGGACGTTGCCGCTGGCGTGGGGCTTCAGCTGGCGAGCGATCCGCGATGGGCGCGGCTACTTCAAAGCGGTCCTGTTCACCGCGCTCACTGTCGCGCTGCACTTCGAGACCGGCTACCTGGCGCTGGCGGTGCTGCTCGTCTGGCCGTTGGTCGCCGGCCGGCCGCTCGTCGCTCGGCTGCGGCGGGCGGCGGTGCTGCTCGGCGGTTCGCTGCTGGCGGCGGCGTGGGTGATCGTCCCGCTCCTCGCGCAGCGGGGGTGGGCGGCGGTCAACGAGCCGCTGCAGGGCAGCGGACTGGTCAACGGCTACGGCGCGCGTCGCGTGCTTGACTGGCTGGTCTCCGGCGGGCTGCTCGACCACGGCCGGCTGCCGGTGCTGACCGTGTGCGCGGCGCTCGGGTTTGGGTTGGCCTGGCTAGCCTGGTCCTCGGACGCCGATTCCCGCGCGCTGCTGGTCGCGCTGTGGGTGTGCCTGCTGTTGGCGTTCGGTCGCACGACGTTCGGGTCGCTCGTCGAGCTGATCCCAGGCAGCGCCGACCTGTTCTTCCGCCGGTTCATGATGGGCATCCAGCTCGCCGCGCTGCTGCTCGCCGGGCGCGGGGCGGCGCGGCTGGCGGCCGGCGGCGTGCGGCAGCTGCACGCCTGGTTCCCCCGCTGGCCACTCCGCCTGTCCGCGGCCGTTGTGCTGGTGGCAGCGGTCGCGGCGCTCGCCCCCGCCTGGCTTCAGCTAAGCGCCTATGACCGTCGCGACGGTGCCGCGATCGCGGCCCAGCGCCGCGCCGACGACACCCAGGGCGCCGCGCTCGATCGCCTCGTCGCGGTGATCAAGCGCGACGGCGCCGGCCGGACGTACGCCGGGATGCCCACCAACTGGGGCCAGGACTTCACCGTGGGGGCTGTCCCCGTGTTCAAATACCTCGAACGCCGCGACGTCGACGAGGTCGGCTACACCCTGCGCACCGCCTCGCTGATGACCGACCCCGAGTACTTCTTCGACGACCGCGATCCCTCCGACTACCTGCTGTTCGCGATTCACTACCTCATCCTCCCGACCGGCTCCAGACCTCCCGTGCCCGCTGAGCTTAAGCTCCGGGCCGGCCCCTACTCGCTGTGGACGCGACCAGGCGCCGCCGGCTACGTCCAGCCCGGCCGGATCGTCGGCGCGATCTCGGCGAACCGGACGGACATCGCCACGCGGACGCTGCCTGTGCTGCACTCCGACCTGGCCCAGCACGAGGGCTACGAGCAGGTGCGCTTTGACCAATCCGGCTCCGGCATCCCACCTCGCTCCCTGCGATCGTCGACCCTGCCGCCACCCCGGCGGTCAGCCGGCACCGTGGTCGCGCAAGCCGACCATCTCACAGCAGGCCGGGCCGCCGCGACCGTTGCGATGCGCCGGCGCGGCGTCGTCGTCCTCAGCGCCTCGTTTGACCCGGGCTGGACCGCGACCGTCGACGGACGCTCACAGCCGACCGAGATGGTCGCACCCGCCCTGGTGGCGACGACCGTCCAAGCCGGAACCCATCGCGTCATATTCCGCTATGCCGGGTTTCGTGGATATCCGCTGCTGTTGGCGATCAGCGCGGTGACGCTGCTCATCCTGCTCTGCGCAGAAGTCGCGCGACCTCACGCCGCCGCTCCGGGCAAGCGCGAACTGCGACGCTGCTGACGCAGCGGCCGCATCACGCCCTCACTGGTTCCTCCCGTCGAGCCAGCAGCAGGATGCACGCGATGGCGCCGAGCGCAATGGTGGCGAGTCCCGAACCGCCGAGGGTCGCTCGTGGGCCCAATGCCGTAATCAGTGGTCCGCCGAGCGCGGTGCCGAGCGGGGATGCGGTGAGCAGCGCCGCGCTGCGGGCTGCGAGCATGGCGGCCAGATGCCGCGGTGGCGCCATCGCCTGCATGAGCGTCACCGAGAGCGCTACAAACGGCCCGTAGATCGCGCCACCGAAGGCGAAGCACGCGACGGTGATGGCAGTCGGCAGATCGAAGGCGAACGGCAGCAGTGAGAGTCCCCACCCGATCACGATGGCGATCGTCACGGGCCAGAGCGGCAGCGCTCGCAGCGCGCCGGCCGCGAGTGCGCCGAGCATCGCGCCGATGCCGAAGAGCATCCAATAGAGGCCAAGCACCGTGCCCGGTGCGTGCAGGTCGTGGGTCACGTGGAGCGGCAGGGCGACCTCGACCGGGCCGTAAAGCAGGTTGAAGAACCAGGTGAGCGCCAGCAGACCGAGCAGCTGGGGCTGGGACCGCATCGACGCTAGCCCGCCGCGGGCGGCCGCCCGGTTCACCGGGGAGGCGCCCTGAGACTGAGGGAGTCCGATGCGCACGACGAGCAAGGCGAGGAACGCGTAGGTGAGCGCGTCGAGGCCGAGCACGAGCGCGGAGCTGAAGTACGTGACCAGCACACCGGCGATCGCGGGCCCGGCGATCATGGCGGCGAAGCCGAGTGCGCTGACGAGGGTGTTCGCGGCGAGCCGCTGCTGGCGGGGCAGCAGCTCGGCCACCAGGGTGTACTTAGCGGCGCTCCCCCACGCGTGCAGGAGCGAGGAGGTTGCCAGCAGCACAACGTACAGGGGCAGGGTAAGCAGCCCGGTGACCCAGGCGAGCGGTATGGCGCCGACACACACGCCGCGTACCACGTTGTCAGCGAGCAGCAGCCGCCTGGCCGGCATCCGGCGCAAACGGCGACCGAACACCAGCGCGCCGGCGACGCCCGGCAACGTGTACGCGGCGACCGCGCCACCGACCCACAGCCCCGCGGCCGCGTGCGGCGCGAGCGCGATGGCGAGCCACACGACCCCGACGAAGCTCATCCCGTCCCCGAGGTAGGAGACCGCGAAGCCGAGGATCAGCCGCAGGAACACCCGGTTGGCGAGCGCCGGTCGGTAGGCAGAGGGGACCAAGCGTCCGCGTCCCAACCGCCATGAGGGATTCGCCACTCGGCCGACCTCGCCGCGTCTCGTTATACGTGGAGTGGGACGGGTGAGAACCGGTGAGAGAGCTCGTCTCATAGTGCCGGGAGGACCCCGAGCCGCGGGCCAGTGAGGCTCGGTTCTCAGCTCACCGCCTTCTTCACGAGCGCGCTGATCCGCTTCTCGACGTCGGCGGTCAACTCCGTGAGTGCGAAATCGGTTGGCCACATCGCCCCCTCATCGAGGTTGGCCTTGTCGCTGAAACCGAATGTCGCGTACCTCGTCTTGAACTTCCGCGCGTCGCGGAAGAAGCAGAGGACCTTGCCGTCCTCGTTGGCATAGGCGGGCATCCCGTACCAGGTTCTCGGCGACAGGTCCGGTGCGGTGGCCTTGATGATGGCGTGGAGCCGTTCGGCCATCGCTC
Organism: uncultured Actinomycetota bacterium; assembly: GCA_963787595.1. Classification (GTDB taxonomy): domain Bacteria; phylum Actinomycetota; class Thermoleophilia; order Solirubrobacterales; family Solirubrobacteraceae; genus Palsa-465. Next base: position 76,930 of record CAWBDE010000005.1, on the reverse strand, counting down.
GATCCGACGGCTGCATTTCGGCGATCTTCGCGAGCACGTCGCTTTCCGCGTCCGCCTTGTTCTTGTTCGCGCGCGCTTCTTTGGCGCGCTCCCTCATCGCGGCTCGTTCCTCGTTCGTGAAGCCCTCGGACTTGGTGCTCTTGGCGCGCCTTTGGGTGTTCTTCGCTGGGCTCATCGAAACCTCCTCATGGTTTTCTCGTGATGTCTGCGATTGGCTGGATGGCTGACCGCAGGTCTCGGTGGCGGATCAGGTTGCCTGCGGGATCGCGGTCGCGGCGGTCGCGAAGGCCGGACGCGGTTCAGCGCTTGCCGGTTCCCACGCGAACGCGTCGGGGTCGGTGAAGGACCCGGTATCGCTGCCGATGACGAGTCGGTGCGAGCCGGTGCCCTCCGGGGAGACGCCGGCGTCCTTGGCCAGCGCACGGCGCCCGTACAGCGCCAGCTTGACGTGCCCGGTGGCGAACTGGACGTACTTGCGGCCAAAGCTCTTCGCCACCTCCAAGCCGCGGTCGACGTAGAATCGCTTACTCGCCGCAACGTCCGCGACTCCCAACAGGAGCACGATCTCGTCGACCTGCCGAGTGGCCGGGGCAGCGTTCTTCTTCGCGGACGTGGCGACCTTCCAGATCGTCCCGTCCGGGGCTTGTATGACGCCGCCGTAGCCCCAGAACGATTTCTTGACGGGCTTGCGCGGCTCTGCCCCGGCGTTGAGGGCGGCGCCGATCAGCCCGTCGACCGCCGCTGGCTGGGACACGACGAGCGACAGCGTGAATCCGCGAAAGCCGGTCGTCGGTGCCTCCGACGCGCGGAGGGCCACCTGATTTTCCCGGCCGAACACCGCGGCGTAGAAGGCGTCAGCGCCCGCGGGGTCGGGCACTTCGAGGGTGAGGGATTCGATCGAGGTCATGGTCGCTCCTTGTTGTCGTGGGTTCCGTTGACCCGATGTGCGGTCTGCACTGCCTGGATATCATGGTAGCCCACCATCGTGGTAGTTGTCAATGATTGTGATCATCCAGCAAATGTGCGAAGCTTGAGCGATGGCGGCATACGACTCGACCGACATCGCCGTGACCGAGTTCGCCGGCCAGCTGTTCTTCCGGCTCTGGCGGGCCTCGCATACCCGCACCGAGGAGCTGCTCGATTCGATTGGGCTCACGCCCGCGCTGTTTGCCCTGCTCAACGTGCTCGGCGCTCGCGGCGGAGCGATCCAGCAGCAGCTGAGCTCCGACATGGGCATCGACCCAAGCGCCATGGTCAAGCTGATCAATGAGCTCGAGAGCGCTGGGCTGGCCGAGCGCCGACGGCGTCCGGGCGACCGCCGCGCGTGGGAGGTGACGATCACGCCCAAGGGTCGGAGCACCCTCGAGCGGGCCAGGGAGCTTGTCGCGCAGGTCGAGGACGACGTGCTGGGCGGGCTCACCACCGCCGATCGCCGCCAGTTGCTCACGCTTCTGCGCCGAGCGCTCCTCTCCGCCCCTCCCCCGCCTCCGTGGCGCCCCGAGGGAGGGGACGGAGCGACACGGAACCTGGCCCGGCGGCACGCGAGCTAGCTCGCTGCGCACGTCGCGTTCGCCGTCGGCTTCGCTAGAACCTCACCGGCAGCCAAGCTCGGGCCTCGGCTCTCGTCAGGCACTGCATTTCTGAGGCTGGGCGCTCGCAGCAGCGCGACCAGCACGGCGAATCCGCCGGCCGCGCCGACGAACGCGAACGCGGCGGGAGCGCCTGCGCTCTGCGCCAGCGCACCTGCCACGGCGGCGCCCAGCGCCGAGCCGGTCAAGGACGCGGTTAGAACCCACGAGAAGGCTTCGGTGCGGGTACCAGCGGGAGCGGCTGGCTCGACCATCGCGTAGATGCTCGACACCGTCGGGGCGATCGTCGCTCCGGCGAGCACGATCACCATGGCGATCGCGAGCATGTCGCCGGTGGTCAAGAGCAGGGCCGCGTGGGTAAGCGCGAGCGCGGCGAGCAGCAGCGTGAGCCAGCGCGTGCCACGCGCGCCGCCGCCGAGCCGCGTGGCTGCGATGCCCCCGAGCAGCGATCCGACTCCCCACAGGCCGAGCAGTGGCCCGGCTGCGGCGGTGCTTCCCAGGGCATGCGTCGCCGCGGTGACGCCGACGTCGGTCGCGCCGAACACCGCGCCGGTCCCGAGCAGGATCAGCACCAGCGTTCGCATCGCCGGTGAGCGCAGCGCGCCGCCGCGCGGGCGCCGTGCGCCCGGATCTGGGCGCCAGCGTCGCGACGCCGGCTGGGCCGCAAACGCGAGCGTCCCCACGAGCATCACGACGCCGCTCAGAACAAGCGCCGCGCCGGTTGACCACAGCGCCCCGAGGCCCAGGGCGAGCGGTGGCCCGAGGATAAAGGTCAGCTCGAGCACCGTCGACTCCAACGCGAACAGCGCCGGCAGCCCGCTGGGATCGGCGACGATCGCCGGCAGCAACGTGCGTACGCAAGCCGCCAGCGGAGGCGTGCACATTCCGCTCGCGCCGCCGAACGCGATCAGCAGCAACGGCGACACGCTCGCCGGCAGCAACCCGTTCGCGATCAGGACCAACGCGGTCAGCGTCGCGCCCGAGACCAGCACCCGAGTCTGCCCGCAGCGATCGACCAGCCCGCCCAGCAGCGGCGCCGACAGCGCGCTCGAGATCGCGTACGCCCCGCTGACCAGGCCGGCCACCGCAAACGATCCGGTCAGCTGCTGGGCGTGCACCAGCAGCGCGATCCCGAACATCGCCAGCGGAAGGCGCGCGATGATCGAGCTACCCAGCAGCGCCGGCGCTCCGGAGGCCGACAGAAGCTGAGGTCTGAGCCGACTGCTGGTCATGGTTCGATCACGGTACGTGCCAAGCGGCTCGGGGATAAGAGCCAATTGCGCCCCGAAGTTATGGGCCGCTTTTGCCGAGCGGTATGGGGCGGGTAGCGGGAGCCTCGGGAGCGTCGTAGAGCGCCTCGATTGCGGTAGCGAAGGGCTGCGTTCCCCGCGACGCGCAAATGCAGTAGTGCGCTACTGAAGACATACGACACGGAATCCCGCAGGCTGATGGTCACACAAAGAAGCAGGGTCTCGCCGAGCGCGGATCCCGCTGATGTAGACCACCAGGAGGCCACATGCCCGCGACAATCCTGCCCACCATCCCAGACCACGCCAGCGGCCGTCACGGGCCTGGGTTCGGCATCTATCTGGCGTTCATCCCGTGGGTGCTGTTTTCGCTGATCGCACAGCACAGCACGCTCAAAGCCGCGGCCGTGGTCGCGCTCATCGGGTCGGCGGCAATAGCGGTGCCGTCGATACTCGCACGTCGACCGAAGCTGCTCGAGCTCGGAGCGATCCTCGCGTTCGCCGGGTTCACGTTCGTCGCCTTCAACGTTGATCCCGCCACCGGCCAGTGGGTAGCCCGCTACGCCCGTGCGATCGCCGCCGCACTGCTTGCGCTGATTGCCTTTGGGTCGCTCCTGTTCACCCCGTTCACCGAGCAGTACGCCCGCGAGTCAGTCCCGCGCGAGGTGTGGCACTCCGCGCGGTTCAAGCAGGTCAACCGGCAGCTGACCCTGCTGTGGGCGCTGGTTTTCTGCGTGATGGTTCCCTCTCATCTGATCGCTGGCGCGATCGACACGCACCGCGCGAATCTGATCTTCAACTGGGCGATACCGATCATCCTGATCGGGTGGGCCGCCAAGCGCACGGCCGCGGTGAGTGGCGCCCAGGGCCAAGCTCGCCGGGTGCGATGATGGGCACCCTCTTCGCCGACGACGACTTCGAGTTCGGGCTGGAGAACGCCCTTGGTGCGGTCTACCGGCGGGCTGCTGACGTAGGCGAGGTGCTCGCTACCGCTGACCGGATCCAGGACGGCGACGCCGACTCCTGGGTGCTCGAGTGGTCCGCGACCGCGGGTGCCGCGTGGGCGATGGCCGCTCAGGCCGCCGAGCGCGGGCATCGGGTCAGCGCGCTCGCTCACTATCTGCGGGCGGCGACCTATTATGCGACCGCGCTTTACCGGATCGCGCATTCCAGCGAGCCCGAGCGCCAGCTCGAGCTCTGGCGCCGCCAACGTGACTGCTGGGATCACGCAGTTGATCGGTTCGCAGTCCCCGGCGAACGGCTCCAGATCCCGTACGAAGGCGCGACGCTGCCGGGATACTTCTTTCGGGCGCCAGATGCCGCGCCCGGGGAGCGCCGGCCGCTCGTCGTGATCAACAACGGAAGCGATGGCGCCACCTCCCAGATGTGGATGTACGGCGGTGCGGCGGCCAGCGAGCGCGGCTATCACTGGATGACGTTTGACGGCCCCGGCCAGCAAGCCGCGCTGTTTGAGCAGGGAATCTCCTTCCGGCCTGACTGGGAGGCGGTGCTGACTCCCGTTTTGGACGCTGTGACCGCGCGGGCAGACGTCGACCCCCAACGGCTCGCGGTCATCGGCGTCAGTCAGGCCGGCTTCTGGATCCCCCGGGCACTCGCCTTCGAGCACCGGTTCGCCGCCGCGGTCGCTGACCCCGGAGTCGTCGACGTGTCCACCTCATGGACGGAGCCGCTGCCCCCGCCGATGCGCGAACAGCTAAAGCGCGACGAACAGGACGCGTTTGACCGCGAAATGCACCTCGCCGAGCTGTTCTCACCAGCGACCGCAGCGACGTTGCGCTTCCGCGGGGAGCCATACGGGCTCAACGGTGGCTCCCGTTTCGTGCTCTATGAGACGGTCTCGTCCTACCGGCTGGGCGACGAGGTGGGACAGATCGCCACGCCGATGCTGATCACCGATCCCGAGGACGAGCAGTTCTGGCCGGGACAATCACAGCAGCTCTACGACCGGCTGTCCGGCCCCAAGCAGCTCGTGAAGTTCACCGCTCAGGAGGGCGCCGGCCGCCACTGCGAGCCGCGGGGCTCCGCGCTGCGGGAAACCCGAATCTTCGACTGGCTGGACCGGCACCTCTCATGATCCGGCAGGTCTCGTGTCCTCTCTCCCAAGCCGTGCCACGGCCTGGGCTCACCGAAGGAGGAGTCTAATGTTCGCACGTATGTTCTCGCGCGCAATGCTGGTCGTGGCGGGCGCCGCGGTACTGGCTGCGTCTCCTGCTGTCGCGGCCCTCCCGCGCCAGCTCATGGTCCCGCCGAGCAATCCCTACTGGACGCTCCTGACCGCTGAAAGCAACAAGGCGCTGTCTTACGGGGCGCGGGTCGGGACGTGTACCTTCGTGCCACGCACGTCTTGCGCCGCGGCGCAGCTGTCCCGCCGGCGACTGAGCGGAGCGTTCGTCCCGTTCGGCAACTTTCGGGGAGCCGATCTGGCGGGCAGCTCGCTCGCGGCCTCGTTTATCACCCACACCAACTTTCGCGCCGCCGATCTCACCGGCGTGAACCTCGTCGGGACGGCACCGGTCGACGCGGACTTCGCCGGGGCGAGAATGCGAGGCACCACCCTCACGTTCGCCGGTTTCACGAACGCTGATCTGCGCGGCGCCGACCTCCGCGACGCGAACCTGAACTTCGGAGCGATCGTCGGTTCGGATCTGCGCGGCGCGGACCTGCGCGGCATGAACATCTCCGATTCTGATGTCAACGGCACCGATCTGCGCGGCGCGGACCTACGCGGCGCCAACCTGTCCAACGCCGACCTCAGCGGCGCTCGTCTGGCGGGGGCCGCCCTGCGCGGCGCGATCTTCTGCAAGACGCTGATGCCCGATGGCACGGTGCGGGCTCCGCGCAGAGGCCTGTGCCCAGGGCAGCATGGGGCCAAGCCGCCGCACGGCGCGAAGCCGATCACGATTCCGGCGACGAGCCCGTTCTTCCCCGCGGTGTACGCGCTTGAGTACGGTCGCCAAACCGCCTCGGGAACCAAACTGCACGGCTGCGTCATCCGCGCGTTCACCCGCTGCCGCGGGGCGCGTCTGCGCAACGCGGACCTACAGGGCGGGTTCTTGGCCTACGCCGACCTACGTGGCGCCGACGTGCGCGGCGCCAATTTCCAACTCGGTGATCTCGCCTACGCCGACGCGCGCGGCGCTCACCTCGACGGCATCCGGATCGGCGGCACGTCCCTGGTCCACGCCGACCTCCGGGGAGCCTCAATGCGCGACGCATCACTCGCGGTCACCGTCGCCGTCGGCGCCGACCTCCGCGGCGCCAACCTCTCTCGCGCTGACGCACGCTCGAGCGTGTTTGACAGCGCCGACCTGCGCGCAGCCAACCTCACCTACGCGCGCGTCTCTCAGGCCAACCTGACCGCGGCCGACCTCCGCGGCGCCAACCTCTCACACGCCAATCTCAGCCAAACCTCGCTGATCGCCGCCAACCTCACCGGCGTCAACACATCCGGCACGATCTTCTGCAACACGATCATGCCCAACGGGACGATCGCCAACCCCTCTCGCAAGCCCTGTCCCGGAACCTGACGCCCCTGGAGCTGCCGCGATCACCACGATCCGGCAGCTCCTCGTAAAGCAAGGGTCCGCGCAACATCTGCCCGGCGATGCGGGATAGGCTCCATCAACCGGGCCGGTGGTCACGATCTGGAGGAGAGATGATGGACGAGCAGCAGACGCGTGATCGGATCGAGCAGCATGCTGATGCCGTCGTACGTGGCGACATGGACGCGGTCGTGGGCGACTTCACCGAGGGCCTGCGACCCCACGTGCCCGAGATCGCAAAGGCGCTCCCGGAGCCGGTGACCTCGGCCGAGGTGCTCGGCCTCGACATCGGCGAAACGGAAAGCGTCGCGATGATCCGCTATTCCGGGGACACCGGCGAGGTGACGATCCGCTCCCGCTGGCAGGACGAAGGAGGCCGCGCCGTCATCGTGCACGCCGAGCCAGCTGCGTAACTCTCACATCGAGCCCGGTTCGAGCGGCCGGTTCTCGGCCCGGCCCGACCAGCGTCCTGCGCGCTACCGCCGATTCGGTTTAACGGCGAGCGCGCTCCCGCCGCCCAGACGGACCGGCTCGGCGATCGCCTCGGCCTGCCGGTTCCCGAGCATCTGCAGCGCCGTCGCATCTCCCGGGTAGTTGTCGAGCGGAAGGATCGGTCCGGTGGCGAGGGCGAAGTGCTCGCCGTACTGGCTTGTGAGCTGTTGGGCGAGCGCGCTGTTGTAGAAGTCCGGCTCGGCCAATGAGGTGTTCGATGACGAGTTCGTCTGGCTCACCCGGGGCGCGGCGAGCGCGGCGGGCAGGCTCATACCGAAATCCACGTGGTTGATGAGGATCTGAACGACGGTCGTGATGATGGTCGAGCCGCCGGCAGCGCCGATCGCGAATTGGGGCTGGCCGTCGCGCAGCGCGATGACCGGGCCCATGCTCGACCGGGGCTCCTTGCCGGGCGCGGGCAGATTCGGGTCATAAGCGCCTGGCGACGACGGCGCGAAATCGAAGTCGGTGAGCTCGTCGTTGAGCAGGAAGCCGTAGCCGGGCACGACTTGGCCGCTGCCGCCGAAGAAGTTGATCGTGTTGGTGTATGCGACGATGTCGCCGTACTTGTCCTCGGTGACGATGTTGTTCGTGTGGTGGGCCTCGAGCGACGCCGACGAGGCCTGAGTCGATGCGGGAGTGCCGGCGCAGCGGGGGAACGGGGCGAACGGTGAACCGGGTGCGACCGGGGACGTGAGCGCTGTGCTGCCGATGAGGCAGCGGCGCGTCGACGCGAACGCCGGATCGAGCAGACCAGCGAGAGGCACGTGGACGTAGGCAGGGTCGCCGACGTAGGCGTTGCGGTCGGCATAGGCGAGCCGGGACGCCTCGAGATAGTGAAACAGTGCGGTGACGCGCGACTCGGAGCCGAGCCGGTAGCCGTTGAGGATGTTGAGGATCTCGCCCTCGGTCGAGCCGCCGCTCGAGGGCGGCGCCATCCCGTAGATGTTCAGTCCCCGGTAGGTCACCCGCGTCGGCGCCAGGATCCGGGTGCGGTAGGACCGCAGATCGTTCATCGTCATGATCCCCGGAGTCGTGACGATCGTCTGTCCCGGGGTGAGCACGGGGTGATCGTCGGCCTGGACGATCGCTCGCCCGATCGGTCCGTCATACAAGGCCGCCGGCCCGCGGCGAGCGATCATTTCGTAGGTGTGTGCGAGGTCCGGGTTGCGCAGCCACGTCCCGACTGGCAGCGGATCCCCCGACGGCGTCAGGAGCAGAGACCGGCTGGCCGGGTATGCCTGTAGCGTCGACAGACCGGACTGCTCGAGCTGATTGAAGTCGAAATTGACCGCGAAGCCGCGACGGGCCACGCGAATCGCCGGCCGCAGGTCGGCCCCCAGTGAGAGCTGGCCATAGTCGCGCACGGCCGTCGCCCACGTCGCGAGCATGCCCGGCACGCCAGTCGACAGCGGTTGATCGGAGGCCGCCGTGTAATCCATGGGCTTGCCCGTCGTCGGATCGACGAACATGGTTGAGGTGCAGGCCGCCGGGCAGGTCTCGCGCCCGTCGATCGTGGTGACCGTGTGAGTGCGCGCGTTGTAGATGACCATGAAGCCACCGCCGCCTGGGCCGGCGACGAACGGAACAGTCACCCCGAGGGCGCTCGCCGTTGCGACGGCGGCGTCAACGGCGTTGCCACCGCGCCGGAGCACGTCGATACCGGCCCGGCTGGCCCCGACATCCATCGAGGCGACGGCACCCCCGGTCCCCACCGCGATCGGCTGGTCCGGATACCGGTCTTTGTGCCGGGCAGCCGAGGCGCCGTGCTGGGCAGCCGAAGCGCCGGACGGCGCGGCGGCACAGACAGCGGCGCATAGCACCGATACAAGACTGGCGATTCGTCGACGGCCCATCATTGCCACCTCCCGATAACCGACGGAACAGGCATCATATTCCCGCGAGAGACGGGTCGGAAACCGGAGCCCCGGTTCCCGGCGCCGGTGCCACCCGGCTCTGCGGCCACTTCGATCGGTGAGGTCAGTCGTGCGCCGTCGCGCGAGCGGCGATTTCAGCTGCGGTGAGCTTCTCGAGGCGTGCGCTGAGCATCCATTCTTGGTCGAAGGGGTCCGTCAGGCGTCCACCGCGTTCGCCGTAGAACTGGTCGGCCAGCGGATGCATGACGTGCGCTCCGGCAGCGACTGCCCGCTCCCATGCGGCGTCGACATCCCGCCAGTAGGTGCACAGCAGTGCCCTGTAGCCCTCGTCCTCGGTCACCATCACGATCGAGTCGCCGATCCGAAGCTCGGTGTGGATGAGTGTCCCGTCGGAGGCACAGTGGCGCTCGCCGATCTCGCGCGCGCCGAACGCGTTGGCGTAGAAGTCGATCGCGGCCGTGGCATCGGTGAGGGCCAGCCGGGCCGTGACCGTGTGCAGGTGCTCGGGCACGGGTGAGACCGTCGGCTCGCGAGCGGGCAACCGCGGCGCGGAGGCGGCCGACGCGCGGGTCGTGTCGTGCCAGAGTCCGAGCACGTTCCCGGCAGGGTCGCGGAAGGTGGCGACGGTGAGCCGGCCCTCGGGGAACGGCTCGGTGACGATCGCTCCCCCGTGCGCGTCGATCCGGGCGACCGTCTCCTCGATGTCCGCCACGTAGATGTACGGGAGCAGCCCCGGCTCGGCAGCGGCGAGGTGGTCGCCGGTCCACGCGCCGCTGAGGAGCCGACCGGCGTCATCGAAGCTGGGATGGTCGCTGTCTGGCTGGTTGATGTTCCAGTCGAACACGTCCCGGTAGAACGCCGCGGCCTCGCGGCGGTCGGTCGCCGGGATGTGGAGATAGGTGATCGCGCCAGGTCGTGCGAGTCCGGGATCGACGCTGTGCCCGGCGACGGCAGCCGCCGGCTCGTTGGAGTGATCGCTCATGGTGTCCTCCGCTTACGTTTCGTGGTGGATGTATTCGGACGTGCCGGCCGCGACAGGGTGGTTGTCGCCACCGGCGCTGTCCCGCCCGCCAGAAGAAGACGGCGGACGCTGTCGGTGAACCACGCCTCGAACCGTTCGGCGGTCCAACCGCGGTCCCGCGTCAAGGCACGAAATCCGCCCGGATCCATGAGCAGCCAGACCGTGTCGATCGCCTGCTCACGGGTGATCTCGCTTCGGAGCGAGGCGCGCGCCATCAGCCCTTGGACCAGCCACGCCGCGGTCTCGGCTCGCTGCCCGCGTAGCCGATCGGCCAGAGCCGACATCGACTCGTCGTGGTTGGCTGCCTCGAATGCGGCGAGGATGAGGCCGGCCGAACGCTGCTCGCCCTTCACCAGGACCCCGCCGACGATCGCCAGGAAATCGTCGACAGACGCAGCCTCCTGTGCTTTCAATGCCCAACCGCGCTTCAGCATCGGAATCGGCTCGGCATCACCCCGAATGGCAAAACTGATCGCCGCTCGAAGCAGCTGTGGCTTGGTGCCGAAGAGCAGTTCCACGGTCGGTACCGACACACCGGCGGCCTGGGCCACCAAGCGCATGCGGGTCGCCGCGTAACCCCGGTGCTCAAACTCGGCGCTCGCCGCGGCGAGAATCCGTTCCCGCGTCTCACGCGCTCGGCGCTCCCGCGGCTCTGATCGGTAGCTCCGCCTGATGACCGCGTCAGTCGTCGACGACACGACCTCAGTTTAGCTAAGGCTTATCCATAGTCAATCGAGATCGTGGTGCTTTATTGCCAGCGCGGCGTTCAGGCTGCTGGCGGTGCTCCCAATGCTGACGAGATCTCGTCGAGCGCTTCATTCTCCGCGTCGCTGATCTGCTTGCCGCCGATTCCGAGGAAGCCGCCTTCCTTGTGGGCGCTGGCCACCGCCTGCGCAACGGTCATCACGAACCTCTTGTAGGCGTCGACCTCCTCGGCGGTCGCCTTCGCTTCGAGGGTCGCTACCGCGTCGCGCAGCTGCTCGGCGGCAACGGCGGCTATGCTCCCGCCCGCGTCGCGGATCCGGTCTGGATCGATGGACGGCGGCGACTTGACCAACTCGTCAAGCAGCTCGCTCTCGCCGTGATGCTGACGCGTCTCTTGGTAAGCGCGGCCTATGGATAGAGTCTCGCGCAGCGTGCCGCCGCGATCGGCGCTGATCACGCGCATGCCGGCGTAGAGCGGACCGTCGGCGATGGACGACCACTCCTCGGCGTTGAAGTCGGCTTTCGTAGTCATTGGACTCCTCTGCGGTGGTTGGAGTGCTGCATCGACGGGATTGTCCACCCGCCGCCGCGCGGCGCAAGCTGGCTGGCAATTGTTGGGAGAGGACGCCGGTCTGGAGCCGCTACAAGCGAGCCCACCGCGCGCTCGCCGCGACCTCGGTCACCGTCCGCGGTGGACGGCCTCGACGTTGTGCCCGTCCGGGTCGAGCACGAACGCACCGTAGTAGCCCTCTGAATACACCGGCCGCAGGCCTGGGGGGCCGTTGTCGCGCCCTCCAGCTTCAAGCGCGGCCGCATAGAACGCGTCGACTTGCTCGCGTCTGTCCGCGGCAAACGCGATGTGGATGGGTGCGCCCGTCCCGTAGGCGGTGCAGATGGCGAAGTCGTCTGCCTCCTCCAAGCCGAAGACGACCTCCTCGGCGCCTTCTCGCCATGGGCCGACCTCGGCAAACCCCAGCGGGACGAGCGCGCGGCGATAGAACTGCCGACTCCGCTCGAGGTCGCTGACGCCGACACTCACATGATCGATAACCACCCGCCGCCTCGGCATCATCCGAACTCTACAAGCAGGCCCGTGTCAGAATCCACGGCATGGCGAAGCGAGATCGCCCGCCGTTCCGCGCCGACCACGTCGGCAGCCTGCTGCGGCCGCCCGAGTTGCTGGCCTCCCGCGAGGCGCGCGCCGCCGGCCGGATCGGGGACGCCGAGCTATCGGCGGCCGAGGACGAGGCGATCCTGCAGGCGGTGAAATTGCAGCGGGACGTCGGTCTGCGGAGCGCGACCGACGGGGAGTTCCGGCGCGCGTCGTGGCACATGGACTTCATCTACGAGTTGGACGGCGTGAGCCGGGCGCCCGGTGACCTCAAGGTGCAGTTTCACAACGACCAGGGAGAGATCGAGTTCACCCCGGCGGCGATGACCATCGATCAGAAGCTCGGGGTCTCGCACACGATCTTCGGCGAGGCCTTCGACTACCTCACCTCGTGTGTCTCTGAGGAACAGACGCCGAAGCTGACGATCCCGTCCCCGAGCATGGTCCACTATCGAGGAGGCCGGGCGGCCATCGACGCCGGCGTCTATCCCGACATCGATGGCTTCTGGTCCGACCTGACCGCCGCCTATCGCGAGGAGGTGCAGCGCCTCGCGGGGCTGGGCTGCACGTACCTGCAGTTCGACGACACCAGCCTCGCCTACCTCAACGACCCGCGCCAACGGGCGCACGTGCGGGAGATCGGCGGCGACGCCGACCACCAGCACGAGGCGTACATCACGCACATCAACGAGGCGCTGGCCGAGCGCCCCGAGGGAATGGCCGTCACCACGCACATGTGCCGCGGCAACTTCCGGTCCTCCTGGGTGGCCGAGGGAGGCTACGACTTCGTGGCGGAAGCGCTGTTCAACCAGCTTGAGGTGGACGGCTTCTTCATGGAATGGGACGATGCCCGCTCGGGCGGTTTCGAACCGCTGCGGTTCGTGCCCAGGGGCAAGGTGGTCGTCCTCGGGTTGGTCACCACCAAGCGCGGCGCGCTAGAGGATCGCGACATGCTGCGACGCCGGATCGAGGAGGCGTCCCGCTATGTCGACCTCGACCAGCTGTGCCTGTCGCCGCAGTGCGGCTTCTCCTCCACCGTCGAGGGCAACGCGCTCAGCGGCGATGAGCAGGCCGACAAGCTGCGGCTGGTCGTCGAGGTTGCCGAGGAGGTCTGGGGGTAGGGGTGCCGGCTCGCCGGCCCGGCTCGGATCGCCTCCCGCGAGCTGGCCGGCGGTGTTGTGTCACTGGTCGACGAGGACGGATCCTGACCTAGATGGCCCGTACGGTACTTGGCGATGTCAACCACCAGAAGGAGCGCAGATGCTCAAGCGAGATGGTTACCTGCCCGGCGTCCCGTGCTGGGTCGACACCAGCCAACCCGACCCGGACGCGGCGGCGGCGTTTTACAGCGGCGTATTTGGTTGGGATCTCACGGACGGGATGCCGCCGGGCTCCCCCGGCAAGTACTTGATCGCTCGCCTCCGCGGTGGCGACGTGGCCGCCATCGCATCCTCGCCCGAGGGCGGAACGCCGGCGGCGGTGTGGAACACGTACATCTGGGTGCGGAGCGCCGACGAAGCGACCGCGAGGGTCAAGCACGCCGGGGGACGTGTTCTGGCAGGACCTTTCGACGTCACCGACGCGGGTCGGATGGCGGTATGCACTGATCCTGAAGGCGCCGCGTTTTCCGTCTGGGAGGCCCAGTCGCACAAGGGCGCGCAGATCGTCAACGAGCCGGGTTCGTTGAATTTCAACGGTCTCCACGTCCGCGATCTCAACCGGGCGAAGGGGTTCTACGCCGCGGTGTTCGGATGGGAGACGCTCAGTCTTGGAGGCGGCGTCGAAATGTGGCGGCTGGCTGGGTACGGAGACTTCCTGGCCCAAAATGATCCCGAGATCCGCGAGCGACTGGCCGCGAGCGCGGCCGCTCCGAACGGCTTCGAAGACGTGGTCGCGGCGCTCCACCCGATCGCCGAGGACCGGCCCGACGTCGTTGCGCACTGGAGCGTGACGTTCGCGGTCGACGATGCCGACGCGACGGCCGAAACGGCGGTGAAGCTCGGGGGCCAGGTGCTCGTCGCGCCGTTTGACGCCCCGTGGGTGAGGATGACCGTCATTGCCGATCCCCAGGGCGCCACGTTCACCGCCAGCAAGTTCGTTCCCGCAAACCAGGATCTCGCCCGCCGGGGCGGTGCGACGGCCACGGCCACTTAGTGGCGCCGTTCGCAGATACGACGACATTCGAGCGGCCTGCGGTGGCGCCTGCTCGGGCTTGCGGGGCCGACGCGTCTGCGCGCGCCCGCGTCTCGACTGATCGGCTCACGATCGCTTGCCGACGCCACCGCAGATTCAGGCTGTACGTGCTTGCAGCGAGCGTGGGAGCTCGCGGCGGGAGCGGATGCCGAGCTTGGAATAGCTGCTGGTGAGATGGGTCTCGACCGTGCGCGGGGTGATGAAGAGAAGCTGGGCGATCTCGTTGTTGGTCCGGCCGTCCGCGGCCAGGCGAGCGACGCGCAGCTCGCCTGAAGTGAGTGCGTCGCGGCCGCGGAGCGCGTCCCGGCGCGGTCGCGCCCCGGCCACGACCAGTTCCTCGCGGGCCCGGTCGGCGAGCCCGATGGCGCCACATCGGTGCGCGACGTCGAGGCACTCGCGAAGGTGGATGCGGGCTTGCGAGCGGGAGCCGTGCCGGCGGAGCGCGGCGCCGACCTCGAAGCGCGAACGTGCGTACTCGACCGGCGATTGAGCGTCTTTGAGGAGCGTCGCCGCTTGGAGGAGCAGCTCGCACCCGTGCTCATCGCCGTAGGCAACTCCCAGGGCCCGGAGCGCGATGCCGATCGCCCGCGGCGCCCCCCAGCGCCGGGCTAGCTCGAGCTCCTCGCTCGCCAGTGCAATCGCCTCGTCCCGCGCTTGGACTGCGGCGAGTGAGACCGCGACGCTGGAGCGCCACGGGGTCATGGCCGGGTTGATCAGACCCCAGGCCGCGACCCGCTCGCCCGTCGCGAGGAGATCCTTGATGGCTCCCGAATGATCGCCGATTGCGGCGCGGAGCCTTCCACGGGCCAGCAGTAAGGGTGTCGTAGGCCATACCAGCTCGAGCTCCCCGTCGGACTCGAGCTGCGCGAGCTGTTGCTCAGCCACGTCCGTCTCGCCGCGCTCGATCAGCGCCTCGGTCAGAAACGCGACGGTGACCGGAGCCATCTGCATCTCAGACCCCGGGATCATCGCCTCGCGGGCGCTGGCGAGCGCCTCGCTGATCAAGCCGAGTTGCAGGGCGATGAGGGCCGCGCAGGTCGAGGCGGCGGCGATTCCAACTGGCCACCCGAGCCGGCGCGCGGTCGCCAAAGCGCTCTGGGTGGCCTGCCACGCCTCCTCAGGCAGGCCCGCGAACGCCAGCACGAGAGCGACCTCGGGCACCGTAGTGGCACCGACGGTCAGCTCGGGCGCGGATGCGAGCACCAGGCGAGCGTGATCGATCGCGAGCTCGCGCTCGGTGCCTGCGGCGGCGATCTCCACCGCCAGCTGAGCGTTGAGCAGCGGGTCGAGCCGCTCCCCCGCGGCGGAGCGACGTTGTAGCTCGGTGACGGCGCTGCGGCGCAGAGGCTGAGCCGAGCTTTCCCATCGTGCAGTGGCGATCAGAGCGGCCTCGAGTCGATCGCGCAACTCCCCGTGCTCCCCGGCAACCTCGCCGAGCCCGTGATCAAGTACGGAAATCGCTTCCGGAAGGCGGCTGCTGGCGGCGAGAGTATCGCCGAGCGTCAGCGAGATTGTCCCTCGCTGGTGATCGGTCTGCGCGCACTCCAGCGCCTCCCGGAGATGGGCGATCGCGTCGTCTGGCTGCCGCAGGGCCTCAGCAGCGCCGAGCTCCAGCAGCACCTGAGCCCGGCTCGATGGCGTGGGCGGCTCGGCCAATGCTCTGGACAGGTAGGCGACCGCCAGCTCCGGCGCCCCCCGCGCGCGGGCCAGCGCTGCGGTCCGGCGCAGCTGCTCCACGGTGCGTTGATCGCCTTCCGGAAACGACGCCAGCAGGTGTGGCGCGATCTCTTCTACGGGGGCTCCTTCGGCCGCTTGAAGCTGCGCTGCGCGCGCGTGCCAGCGCGCCCGTTCCGCCGGGGCGAGATCCCCGTACACCGCCGAGCGCACGAGCGGGTGAACAAACTCCAGGATCGAGTCGCCGCGCACGATGCCGGCGCGGGCGAGCGCACCGGCCGCGAGGGTTGCCGGGCCTGTGTCCAGGCCGGCGAGAAGCCTTGCTCGGCGAAACTCCGCCTGCGCACCAAGCACGGCGATCGCTCGCACGAGTGGTCGGCAGCCCTGGGGCAGCATCGCCAGGCGCACGAGCACGCTTCGGGCGACCGCATCCGGGGTCATCCGCTGCACGCGCTCCACGCCCGCAGCGGTCGCCTCCGCGCGTTCCGCGCGCAGCGAGTCAACCAACGCCCCCAATAGGAACGGGTTTCCGCGGCTCATCTCGTGACAGGCCAGGCAGAACGCTGGATCAGCCGCGGACGACAGGCGCCGGCGGACCACCTCGGTGGACGCGACCTGGCTCAGCGGCGCCGGCCGAAGCTGGCGGCCGCTGGGGTCGGCCGTCAGCCGTCCGAGCAGGTCGGCATCGGCGGCGGGCTCTGACCCGATCGGCCTGATCGTCGCCAGCAGCACGATCGGCAGTCCGTCCAATCGAGGAGCGAGATGCGCCGCGTAGCGCAGTGACGGCCGGTCAGACCAGTGCAAATCGTCAATCGCCAGAAGCAAGGGCCCATCCCGAGCCAGGTTGACCGTCATCCAGTACAGGCCATGCAGCGTGGAGAACGAATCGTCGGCGGTTTCTGGCGTCGCGCTGTCGCGGCTGAACACCGGCTCGGCGAGCGCCGCCGAGCCGCTCAGCGGCGCCGATCGCCCTGCCGGTGCCAGTTGCGTCAGCCAGGGCTCGAACAGCTGGCGCACGACTCCCCACTGGAACTCCCGCTCGAGCTCTCCGCCACGCGCCCGGAACACGGACATGTCACGGGCGGCGGCCTGATCGCAGGCGTCTTCGAGGAGCGCGGTCTTCCCCACGCCGGCCTCTCCCTCGATCACGAGCAGGCGCCCGGAGCCGGCCTCGGCGGCGTCCAGCAACGCGCTCAGCGCACCAAGCTCAGCCTCTCGCTCAAGCAGTTCGCTGCCCACGCGCCCGATCATCCGTAAACCCACCAGAGAAACGGTCGATTGGGGTGTGCGCTTTCAAAGATCGTGGTCCGTTCCACGAGGCGAAATGCCTGTCGCGCCGCGATCGTCTCGGCTATGGCGTCCGGAGAGCCGCTGCAGTTCGGGATCGAGATCGATCCCGGCGCTTCCCCGGTCTCGGGACGGTGGTGGCGACAAGGAGGAGCACCGCGCGCGTTCATAGGCTGGACCGAGCTGTTCGCCGGCCTCGATACTGCGGTCGCCGCTGCCTGTGGTCTGCGCAGTTCGGGCGACGGCGAGGCCCTCCGCGACGCGAGGACTCGATGAACGCGTGCACCAGCGGGAAGCTGGCGGGTCCTCCAACGGGCCCTTGCCAGATTCATGAACCAACAGGAGGAGGTCCTTACAAAATGTACAAGCGATTTGTGTCAATCGCGGCCGCGGCGGCCGCGCTGGCCTCTGCCCTCGCTATGACCCTGTCCGGGCCGGCAAGCGGCGCGGCGTCGTTACCGACCCTCAACGTTGCCCTGACCGGGACGAAGGGAGTCTCCGTCTCGGGCAGCATGGTGTCCGGAGCGGTGAACGTCACCGCGACGTTCTCGGGCAAGGCGCCGCAGGGACCAAACAGCAACGGTCCCGAGTTCGGCCTCGTGCGCCTGAACCCGGGCGTGCCGCTCCAGGTGGCGGCCGGAGCGGTAGGGAGCCACGGCGGGGACATCAACGCGCTGACCCCGTACGGCTCTCTGTTCGTCGACGCGAGTGCGCCGGGCACGGTGCAGACGGTCCTGGCGCCCGGTAACTACGTCGCGCTCAATATCACCGGTAACAAGCCCGCCTTTGCGCCGTTCACGGTCAGCCAGTCCGCCTCGCCGGCGGCTTTGCCCGCGGCCCAGGCAACCCAGACCGCCATCGAGTTCACCTTCCGTGGAGCGAGCGTCCTCCGTGCCGGGACGATCGTGCGGGCGCAGAACCACGGATGGCTCGTGCACATGATCGACATGATCGGCGTGCGCAACGCGACCACTGGGCGCAGGGTGATGGTCCTGCTAAGGGCGGGACAGGATCGCAAGGCGCAGAAGCTGGCGAGCAGGAACTTCGTCAATCTGCTCGGCCCCGCCTCGCCCGGGGCACTCCAGCAGGAGGTCCTCAACGCCAAGCCTGGCTACTACGTCGAGGCGTGTTTCATGGACACGCTGGACGGGCGCGAGCACACTCAGCTGGGCATGGAGCGCCTGGTCAGGGTCATCAAGTAACCCGCCACGGGTCGCGCGGCCGGCGTCGCGCGACCCGCCGATTCCCGCTGTTGAGGTAGCCGACCGCAGCCGGTGGCGACCAGGATGTCGCCCCGCTGCGGACCGGCACGGCTCGAGAAGTCGCCACTCCCTGGGCCTCGATGTCCGTGCTATGACCAGAAGGCGTGCCGGCACTTGACGAGCACGGCGCCGAGTGATCCAGTCAGGTCAACTGACAGGGGAGGTCCGGCATGGCGATCTTGGGAGGACGGCGCACGGCCGTGGTGCTCACGGTGGTACCCGTAGCCGTCGTGGTCGGGTTGGCGGGATGGGTCTTTGCGCCTCAGCCACGGGCCCAGACAGCGCCACCGCCGTGCTCGCCCGGCACGCTCGTGCAGACGAGGAGCGGCCCGGTGTGCGGCATAACCGCCAACGGACAGACGTCCTACCTGGGCATTCCCTACGCCGCCCCCCCGGTCGGCAAGCTGCGCTGGAAGCCACCCCAGCCGGTACACCCGTGGACGAGCACCTATCAGGCCACCCAGCGTGGGGCGGCGTGTTCGTCACCGGGTTTTCCCGCGGGCTCGCCCCCGCAGGCCGGCACCAGCGAAGACTGTCTCAATTTGGAGGTTGAAAAACCCGCCGGCGCTCGGGCCGGGCAGAAGCTGCCGGTGATGTTTGAAATCCACGGCGGAGGGTTCCTGGGCGAAGCTCTGGACGACGACGGAGCCAACTTCGGGGGCGCCGGTCCCGTCATCTACGTCTACGTTCGCTATCGGCTGGGGATCCTTGGGTTCTTGGCGGATAAGGCACTCGGCCCTCATTCGGGTGACTACGGTCTGCAGGATCAGCAGGCCGGCCTGCGCTGGGTCAAGCGCAACATCGCCCGGTTCGGCGGCAACCCGGGGAACGTGACGATCTTCGGTGAGTCCGCCGGTGGGGCCAGCGTGTGTGACCAGGTCGCCTCGCCGACGGCGAAGGGTCTGTTCCAGCGTGGGATCAGCATCAGCGGCTTCTACAACTTCAACGTCAACACCATCTGGTGGCCGGCGGACTGCAAGTCGAAGTTGCAGACCGAGGCTCAGGCCGAGAAGGTCGGGGCAGCGTTCGCGGCCAAGGTCGGCTGTGGGAAGGCGGCCAATGTCGCGGCCTGCCTGCGGGCGCTGCCGGCAAGCACGTTGGTCGAGAAGGCGGGCCAGTTCGAGGACCCGACCGCTGGCGGTACGATCGGGCCGATCGTCAACGGCACGACGTTGCCGATGTCGGCGGCCAAGGCATTCAAACTCGGCCGCGTCAACAAGGTCAAGCTGATGATCGGCGTCGGCCGAGACGAGTTCAACGGCGGGATATATACGAACAGTCCGGCTCATACCGTTGTCGCCGACACGACGGGCCAGTATCGACATCTGGTGCGCCAGCAATTCGGATCGCGTGCCGGCAAGGTGATGCGGCTGTATCCACCAAAGCGGTTCCCAGCTCCCGCGCCGTTCATCGCGTACCGCACCATCATGGCCGATGCCTTCAGCGTCTGCCCTTCGCTGGTCAGCTATGCCCAGCTGAGCAGATACATCCCCCTGTACGCCTACGAGGATGACGACGCCGATTCCCCGGGTGAGACGCAACCACTCGGGGCCAATCACAGCGCGATCAACCGCCTGGTCCACGATCCTCCCGCTTCGCTGGATGCCAACCAGGCCGCGCTGCAGAATCAGGTGCTGGCCGAATGGACCGGGTTTGCTCGCAGCGGCGACCCGACCGTGCGGTACACGCCACCGTGGACGCGCTACACCGCTCCAGGGCGGCCGGTGATGTCGCTGATGCCGGCCGGAGATAGCACGCTCACCCCGACCAGAACCATCATGACGCAGCACAATTGCGGCTTCTGGGATGCGGTCAACCGAACCGCGCCATGGGCGCCTTGAGCCTCGAGCTGCCCAGGTGGCCCTGGCGGTCTATCTGACCGCCTGGCGTCGGTTCATATGGTCGTGGGCGACGTGGCCGAACCCGCCGCGGTGGGTTTGATCGCCTCGAACTCGCTGGTCCGCGTGAGCGACATGCCGGTGGTCTCCGGCGCCCACAGGTGGGAGACGATCGCGCCGATCACGCAGATCGCCCCGCCGATGATCACGCTTGGGCCGATGCCGATGTCAGTGATCCCGACCGGGAGCAGGAATGTGCCCAGTGCGGCGCCGATCCGGCTGAACGCGGCGGCGAAGCCGACTCCGCTGGCCCGAAGGTGGGACGGGAAGACCTCTGCGGGATACACGCCGGTGAGGTCGCCCGAGGCGGCGTTGAAGAGCGAGAACACGGCGAAGGCGATGACCACGACCAGGCCGGGGGCGCTGGTCCAGCCCCCGATCACGAACAGGGCGATCGCGGTGACCCAGAAGGAGACGATCAGCAGCGGGCGCCGGCCGACCCGCTCGATCAGGAGCATGCCGAGCAGCGCGCCGACGGCGGCGACGCCGTTGGCGGCGAGCGTACCGGCGCGTTCGTCGGAGATGTTCAGGGCGGAGAAGACCGTGGGGGCAAAGGTGAAGATCGCGAAGTAGGGCGCGACCAGGCAGGCCCAGAAGATGCTCACGAACGCCGTGCGCTGGCGCATCTCTGGAGCGAACAGCTCGCGGAACTGGCCCGGCTTGGCGATCTCCTCGTCGAGGTCCTCCTCCTTGAAGTAGGTTTCCCCGCCGAGATACTCGTTGACGATCCGTCGCGCCTCCTCGACCCGGTCGCGGCTCAGCAGCCAACGTGGAGACTCCGGGAGGCCGTAGCGCAGGATCAGCGTGACGATCGCGGGGACGGCGCTGGTGGCCAGGATCACCCGCCAGGTGAGACCGGCATCGGTGAGCACGTAGCCGAGGGCGACCGCGATCAGGAAGCCGGCGTACCAGCACACCTGCAGGTAGGAGAGCCGGGTGCCGCGCCCCTTCGACGGGGAGAGCTCGGACATCATCGCCGCGCCGATCGCGTACTCGGCGCCGATCGCGACGCCCAGCAGCAACCTGATCACGAACAGCTCGATGAAGTTGGCCACCACCAGCTGCAGCAGCCCGAGAATCACGAAGCTGATGACGTCGAGCGTGAAGAGCCGCTTGCGCCCATAGCGGTCGGTGAGGAATCCGACGATCGGCGCGCCGATGAAGATGCCGATCAGCGTCGACGCGCCGATCAGCCCGGCCTCCAGCGAGGACATGTTGAACTCGGTGGTGATGAGTGGCAGAACCACGCTGATCACGCCGAGGTCGTAGCCGTCGAGTCCCTCGCCGAGCGCCGTGGCCGCTACCAGCCGCCGCAGGAACCCCTTGTTGCTGCGGACCGGCTCAGGAACGCGAAACACGCTCATGCACGCCCGAGTATCAGCGTGAACGAGGATGAGGTCAAGTCCCGATTGCGGGAAGCGTCACCGACTCACCCCTTGACCCACCGCACGGTCCTTGCCATCGGCAGCGGCCGGCGCTAGCGTCACCGTGTCACAACGATGCATCGCTCGATGACCAGATGCGCACTGACTATGGCCGCGGGACTCGTCACCGCGCTGGCTCTGGCGGCGTGCGGAGGCAACAGCTTCGCCCCGAACACCAAGCCAGTGGCGATGCCGGCGGGGATGCCCGGAAAGGGGCGGCCGGCGGTCACGCTGGGCGACAAGAACTTCACCGAGCAGTTCATCCTCGGCCAGCTCTACGCCCAGGCGCTGCGGGCCAAGGGCTACACGGTCCGTCTCAAGGCCGACATCGGCCCTTCGGGAGTCACTGACGGGGAGCTGATCTCGGGCCGGATCGACCTCTACCCCGAGTACACGGGCGTGATCGTCTCAGCGTTGCAGAACATCACGCTGGCGGGTCCGGGTGGCGCCAACGCGTCCGCCAAGGCTCCTCCCCATTCCCCCGACCAGGCCTATGAGCAGGCCGCCTCGTTCGAGGACAGCCGGGGCTTTGAGATGCTCGACCCGACGCCGTTTCAGGACGCCGACCGAGTGGCCACTACGGTCGCCTTCGCTAAGCGCCACGATCTGCACACGATGAGCGATCTTGCCCGGCTGGGCTCCTTCACCTACGGTGGGCCGCCGGAGAACCGGACCCGATACGAGGGTCTCCGCGGGATGCAGCAGGCCTACGGCTTGGACCAGACGCGGTTCGTCGCGTACCCGATCGGCGCTCAGTACGCGGCGCTGAATGCCGGGAAGGTCGACACGATCGCTGTCTTCACCACTGACGGCCGCCTGCTGCACGGCCACTACGCCGTGCTCACCGACCCCAAGAACATCTTCGGCTATCAGAACGTCGCCCCGGTGGTACGCAAGGACGTACTCTCCCGAGAGGGCCCTAAGTTCGCGCAGACGCTGAACGCCGTCAGCTCAAAGCTGACCACTGCCGCGATCACACGGATGAACGCTGACGTCGACGTCTACCACCAGAGCCCCGCCAGCGTCGCCAGACGGTTTCTGATGGCGAGCGGGCTCGTCTGACGACGGTCACATGACCTGTCGCGAGCTGCCACCAACTGTCATCTTGGTTTTAGGCTCAGGGCGAGCGGGCCGTAGTGAAGGACGACCGCCTCGAGCCATGCCAGTCGCCGCAGGATGCGAGCTCGAGTCCGAGCTTGGTCAGTTGCGATCGCCCACACCGGGAGAGCCGAGGCGATGAGCTTCAGGACGACCACCGCCCAACTCGTGACTTTGATTGCGATCCCTCCAGCCCGCGCGGCACGTTCCAAGGCGCCGCCGACCGTGTTCAGAAGCCAGGTACCACCGACTGCCCAGTAGGTGCTGACCACGGCGTACAGGACACCGACTCCCGCCGCCAACCACGCTAGGCGCATTGCCCAGCCGCTCGGCGGCGACACATGAGGCGACATGAAGTGACTCGCCGGTCAACGGTCGTAGGTCGCGATCGTCCGCAGCGACAACCCGGTGAGGACGACCCCCAGCCCGACGATCACGAGGACGCACACGGCCAGCTGACCCGGCACCCAGCCGTCG
Source organism: uncultured Actinomycetota bacterium (assembly GCA_963787595.1). Classification (GTDB taxonomy): domain Bacteria; phylum Actinomycetota; class Thermoleophilia; order Solirubrobacterales; family Solirubrobacteraceae; genus Palsa-465. Next base: position 54,012 of record CAWBDE010000005.1, on the reverse strand, counting down.
ATCACGAGCGAACGCACCCCGACGATCACGTAGCTGACCGGGTTTATGTGGGCGAGCGTCTCCATCAACGGCGAGAGTCGGTTGAACGGAACGAAGTTCGGGCTCAGGAACAGCAGCGGGAAGAACAACAGGAAGCTCGACTGCGTCGCCTGCACGTTGCGCGTCCGCAGCGCCACGAGAATCCCGAAGCCCGCGTAGGCGACCCCGAACAGCGCCGACAGCACGATGATCACGAGCGCCCCGGCGAGACCACTCTGGATCCGCGCCCCGAGCGCGAGTCCTGCCAGCAGCACTACGGTCGAGGCGCCGATCCCGCGAACCAGATCCGCCGCCAGGCGTCCGAAGATGATCGACGAGCGGCTGATCGGCGCGGCCAGCAGTTTGTCGAAGTAGCCGAGATCGATGTCGGTCACCAACGCGAGCCCCGACGTCGCGGTCGCGACCCCGAACATCAGCGAAACCGGCAGCTGGAACGCGACATACCCCTGACCGTGCAGGAAGGGCGTCGAGCTCGGGAACGTCTTCGACACCTGGCCGATGTTCACCGCCAGGAAGAACAGCGGGATGAACAGCGTCGGGATCGTCGCCTCGGGATAGCGCGCGACCTCCCGAACCGCCCGCCTACCGAGCAGCCCGATCTGGTTCAGGACCGCACTCGTGGCCGTCCGCTCGCGGACTGCCCGCTGAGTGGCCAGCGTGAGACCCGTCATGACTGCACCTCCTGATCGTCGTTGGTCGCGCCTTCAAGCCGCCGGCCGGTGGCCTGCAGGAACACGTCATCCAGCGATGGCCGCGCCACGCTGATCGCCCCTACCGAGATCCGCTCGCGCTCCAACCGGCGCACGATCTCGACGATCGAGCCGGCGCCATCCTCGACGTACAGCGCCAGCGCCTGTGGCTCGGCGACCACGCGCTCGAGCCCCGGAAGGCTGGCCAGAGCAGCTTCGGCGGCGGTGGAATCCGCTCCGTTCAGCGACACCGACACCACGTCGTGACCAAGATCTGCCTTCAGCGCCTGCGGCGTCCCCGCGGCGACGATCCGCCCATCGTCGATGATCGCGAGCCGGTCACACAGCCGGTCGGCTTCCTCGAGGTACTGCGTAGTCAAGAACACAGTCGCGCCCTCGCCGTTGATGCGTCTCACCTCGTCCCAGATCGTCAGCCGCGATGCGGGATCGAGCCCGGTCGTCGGCTCATCCAGGAACAGAACCTGAGGCGAGTGCACCAGCGCGCTGGCGAGATCGAGCCGTCGCTTCATTCCGCCCGAATAGGTCTTGGTCCGCCGCTCGCTCGCCTCGGTCAGCCCAACCAGGTGAAGCAGCTCGTCCGCCCGGTCACGGCCGCGCTTGCCGGTGATCCCGTACAGGCCACACTGAAGCTCCAGCAGCTCACGCCCCGACTGCACGGGATCAAGCCCGATCTCCTGGAGTGCGACGCCGATCCGCTTGCGTACCTCGGGGGCGCTCTTGACGACGTCCAGTCCGGCGACGGTCGCGCTGCCGGCGCTCGGCGGCAGCAGCGTGCACAGCATCCGCACCAGCGTCGTCTTGCCCGCGCCGTTGGGACCGAGAAAGCCGAACACCTCGCCCGCGCCCACGGTCAGATCCAGGCCGCGCACGGCGTGGATCCCGCCCTTGAACGAGCGGCTCAACCCGCGCGCCACGATCACTCCATCGTCGCCGGCCGGCTCAGCCGCCACGGGCTCGAGCTCCTCGCTGGCCATCTGGAGTGCTACCGAAACAGACATTCAAGCCGTCCTCCATTTCGAATTTCACCCGCTGAGACTCCGGCCGGGATCAAAACTCGTCGCACCTTGAGTCGTCTTCTCCAAACGTGCGCACTCGTTGCGCACAGCGCCGAGGAATCCGAGGCCCCACAGCTCGTCGGATGCACTCCCGGCTCGGATCCGCGGCGCTGCGCCGTGCGCGTCAGCGGGTGGTGCGCAGCAGCGGGATGTCGTGTTCGGCGTTCGCCGCCTTGGGCCCGATCCAGGTACGCAGGAGGTGATCGATCGTGCCATCGGCCGAGAAGGCGCGCAAGGACGAATCGACGGCCTGGATGTTGCCCGAGCCCTTGGGCAGGGCCGCGGCGATGTCCTCTGACTGGGGCAGCTGGGCCACCGCCCGGAGGCGACCGTGTGATCGGTTGGCGATGACCACGGCCGCCGGCATGTCCAGGAGGACGGCGTCGACCCGGTGGGTCTTCAGGGCATCCAACAGCCGGCCGTCGTCTTCGTAGGTTCGCACCTGGGTATTCGGCGTCACCAGCCGATTGATGATCCCGACCAGCGTGCTGCCACGGATCGTGCCCCATGTCAAGCTCTGGGCGGTCGCGAGGTCGGGGACGCTGGTCCCGGCGCGCACGAGGACGGTCGGCGCGGCGTTGAGGTAGGGCGAGGAGAAGTCCAAGAAGCGGCCTCGCTGCGCGGTCGGCGTCACCAGATCCAGCGCCATGTCGGCCCCGTCGAGGCGTCCGATGACGACCCGGTCAAACGGCTCGATCTCGATCCGCAGCGTCCTGAGCCCGAATCGCTGAGCGAGATCGCGGGCCAGCTCATATTCCAGTCCGCCGGTCAGGTGGTCGGGGGTACCCTCCCAGAAACCAGCCTGCGGCACGTCACTGGTGACTACGGTCAGAACATCGGGCCGCCGTGGCGTGAATGTTCCCGCTGACGGGGACGCGCTCCGGTCCGTGCAGCCGCCGAGCCACAGCGCCGCCACGACGCACGCGGCTGGCGCCACCCGCGCCCGAAGCGACCTGTTCAGTTCCGTCGCTGGTATCCCCCGCCGCGCGAGCGACGGTATAGCCAGACCAGCAGCATCGAGAACAGCAGGGACAAGATCAGGCCGCCGCCGTGGCGGTGCAGCACATACCACGAGAACAGGCCGGCGCTGAACGTGCCGACAAGCCCGACGAGCGCTGTCATGCCGATTCCCATCGGATCCGGCCCCGGCAGCAACAGCCGCGCCAGCCCACCGACGAACAGGCCGACGAAGAACAAGATGATCAGATACGCGAGAAGGCTCATCGCCTGCATCGTACTCGCGGCCGTCGGGGACGTAGCCGGTCGCCGCGAAGCGACCCGCCGCCGGGACAATCGACGGAAGACGTCTGGGGGAAAGATGCAGACGCGGTGGCACCCGGCCCGCCCGCGGCCCCTGGGTGGCTCCGCGAGCCGATTCTCCGCCAGGTCGCCCGGCCGTCGGTGAGGTTGCAGCGGAGCTTCCATGTGCGCTCGGCGAGGGTGCGGGCCGCGCGGCCGATGATAGGGTCGACCCCGGGGCCGGGTGAAGGACTCGGACCAACCAGAACGGGAGGTGTTCGATGGAGACTTACGTCATCCTGCGACGCAGTGGCTGGCGCTCGCCAGAGGAGCTTGAACAGGCTGCCGAGCGCTCGACGGCTGAAGGCGAGAAGATGTCCGACGACGTCCGCTGGATCCGCAGCTACGTGCTGGAGGAGGACGGTGGGTCGGTCGGCACCGTGTGCGTCTATCAGGCGACGAGCCCCGAGGCGATCCGCCGGCACGCCGGGGCGGCCGACCTGCCGGTCGACGAGATCGTCAAGGTCGCCGACACCGTGCTCGTTCGTGAGGATCCGCAGCCGGCGGCAAGCTAGTGGCCGGCCCCTACAGATAGGGTCGCACCGACGACCATTAGGCTCGCAGCGCTTCGGTGGGGCTCAGTCGCGCCGCCTTGGTGGCGGGATAGAGACCGGCGACGGCGCCGATGACGAAACCGGCGGTGGGCGCCGCGATCAGCGCCCAGGTAGGTATGACGAAGGGCTCGCTCTTGCCGACCGCGTAAGCCCACGTGGCGATGGCGCCGAAGAGCAGGCCAGCGATCCCCCCGAGCGCGGCCAGCAGCGCCGACTCGGTGAGGAACTGGGCACTGATATGACGTTGAGTGGCGCCCAGGGCTCGGCGCAGCCCGATCTCGCCGCGGCGTTCGAGCACGGAGATCACCATGATGTTGGCGATCCCGATCGCGCCGACGAGCAGCGCCACGGCGCCGAGTCCGAGCAGCAGGGTGGTGAACTGCCCTTTGGCCGCCGCCCGCGCCTCGAGGATGTTCGACGGCCGGCTGACGGCGACGCTGCTCGCGTTCTGCGGGTCGGCGGTAGCGGCGAGGAGGTTGGCGACGCCGGTGACGTGGCTCTGGCTGGTGCGGACGTAGATCTCCGTCGGGTTGGGCGGGACCTGGAAGAGGCGTTGCGCGACCGGTAACGAGATGAACACGGTCGAATCGAGCGTGGTATCCAGGAGGGCTGACTTCATGATCCCGACCACCGTGAACCAGGTGTTGTACAGGTAGACCATGATGTGGCCGCCGATACGGGTGATCTGCAGGATGCCGGCGGCTTGGGCGCCGAGGACGACCTCGGGGTAGCGGTTGCTGACGGCGTCCAGGAAATGCCCCGAGGCCATCGAAGTCCCCATCACCTCCGGGAGGTTGTCACCGGCGGCGTCGACGCCGATCCCACCGGTTTCCTGGGGTGGAACGTACGGAGATCGCAGCACGGTCCCGTTGGGAATCTGGTACACCGCCGCGGCTCGGGTGACGTGTGGCATGCGCCCGATCATCGGGACGGCGGTGTCGGGGAGGACCTCGGTAGTGCCGATGAAGCTCTGGCCCGGGGAGACGGTCAGGAGATTGGTGCCGAGACTGTCGATCTCAGCGAGCAGGTTCGCCTGGGCGCACACCGATACGCCAACGACGGCGACCATGGCGCCGATTCCGATCGCGATCCCGAGTGCTGAGAGTGCCGCCCGCAGCCGGCGGGTCCGCAGCCCTTGCCATGCGACGCCGAGCAATTCGCGCAGTGGCAGGCGCGCGCGACCGGGGCTCGGGGGACCGGAGCTCTGAGGGGATGGCAGCGTGATCGCCGTGGTCTCACCCGCGCTCGTCGGCGACGATCTCCCCGTCCCGCATCGTGAGCCGGCGCGGAAACGACCCGGCGATCTGCGGGTCGTGAGTGATCAGGACCAACGTGGCGCCTTCGGATGCCAGCTCGCGCATGAGCTCCAGGACTTCGCCACCGGTCTTGGAGTCGAGGTTTCCCGTCGGTTCGTCGGCGAGGATGATCGCCGGCCGCTTGACGATCGCGCGGGCGATCGCCACGCGCTGGCGCTCTCCGCCGGAGAGCATCGGTGGCCGGTGGGTCAGGCGATCGTCCAGTCCAACGCGGGCCAGCGCGGTACGCGCCTGCGCGCGGCGCGCCCGGATCGGGGCGCCGGTGTAGAGCATCCCGGTCGCGACGTTGTCCAGCGCCGTCATCGGATCCTGGAGATGAAAGTCCTGGAAGACGAACCCGATGCTGTGCGCGCGCAATCCCGCCAGCTCGGTGTCCGAGGCGGTGACGGAATCACGGCCGCAGACGCGCACCTCGCCGCTGGTCGGCCGCTCGAGGGTCCCGAGCACCGTCAGCATCGTCGTCTTACCCGATCCGGAGGCCCCGACCACGGCCACCTGCTCACCGGCAGCGATCTGTACGGTCACCCCACGCAGCGCCTGCACCTCGCCGGAATAGGCCTTCACCACGTCACGCAGCCACAGGGCGGTCGCCTCCCCGAGCTCCACTTCCCTGCGGGCATGGCCGGGGTCGCGCGGTTGTCCGTGCCGGAGCCGCACGCTCATCCCTGGGAGTCGGTCACCTGGAGGCCGGCGTATACCCCCGGACCGGAGATCTGCACGTACCCGGCGGCGAACAGTCCAGTCGTCACCGGGATGAGCCGGTATGGGGCGGCCGCCTCCTGCACGGCGTAGTTGTCACCTGGGGTCGCCAGCAGCGCCGTCACCGGAACCGACAGCACATGCCGCGCCCTGGCCCGGGCGAAGTTGACACTGACCGCAGCCTGATCCAGCCCCGCCCCGGTGTGATGACCCCTGAGGGTGACCGTGACCGGCACTGTGGATGACGAGCCACCCGTGCCACTGGCCTGCCCCCCCGCCGACGCGGATGCGCCATTGTCCGAGCTGCTCGAGCTCTGCGCGACCGGACTGACGGCGGTGACGGTTCCGTTGACGGTGACGCCCGCCGGCATTTCCACGGTCACCGGCTCGCCGACGTTCGCCTCACTCTGCGAGGACGCGGCGAGATCGACGGTCACCACCAGTCGTGTCGAGGTCGTCTGCAGGATCGGCGTCGCGCCGGCGGTGTCGCTCGACGAGTTCGGGTGGGCGGTGGAGTGGCGCGTGGAATCCCCGGCCGAATTCCGGTCCGCCTTCAGCTGCGCCGCCTGCGCCTTGAGCTCCGCCGCTTCGGCTCTCAGCAGCGCGGTCAGCGCCTTCAGCGTCTTGCCGTCGAAATCGCTGGAGGGGGCGCTGGGCGAGTCGGTCTGGCTCGTCGGCGTGGCCCGGCGGCGCAGGCTCACGAAACCCGGGACGGCCGCGGTCACCGGCGCAGCGGTGCTCGCCGCAGGGCCAGCGCCCGCGCTGGAGCCTCCGCCGCTGCCGCCGGTGGAGCCGACGGTGGTGTCCAGCGCCGAGACGAGTTGATCGCCGGGCAGGAACACGACATCCCCTAGGGGAAGCGCCCCCGTCTCGGTTTCGCCAAGCGACTCCTGGAGCAGCTCGACGCCGACCGTGGTCGCGGGCTGCCACACGTCATCGACCACGATCGCATCCGAATTGAAGCCGAGCGCAACCAGGTTGCGGTTGAGCTGCGCGATGTCGGGACCGTCGTCGTCCGATGCACCCAGGTCCCGGAAGGCCGGGGTCGCTCCGCTCATCAAGACCACCGGCTGCCCATCGACCTTGAACAGGGTGCCGCCCGGCTTGATCACATCGCCGACCCGAGGCAGCCACGTGATCGTCCCGCCGAGGCGGTTGTAGACCGTCTGTGGGTCCTTGTAGCTCAGCGTGCCCGACTCCGTGTCGGTCTGCACCAGGTTGCGTCGCCGGACCGTCGCCGCGCCCGTCGGGCTGCCCGTGTCGCTCGCCGGATTCTTCGCCGGAGGCGAACCGGTGGTGACCACGACGGCGGTCGCCAGCCCTGCCACCACGAGCAGTGCCAGCCCGGCGGCGAGACGACGCCGGGCTTTAGACCTGGAGATCACGCGCGAGCGCACGCCGAGATCAGGTGGCGTTGCACGAGGCCGCGGCGTGCTGGAACGCCGGCGCGTTGGTATTCAGCCCGGAGGGGAGATTCCGATTGACCCCGCGGCCGCCGGGGGCGAAGCTCGGGTCGGGGTAGCTCGGCACGCCGTGCTCGCGCATGCACTGTGCGAAATGGAACATGGCGAGCTTCTGGCTCTCGGACACCGGCGGGGGCGCGGTGCCGCCGCCGAACAGCTTGCAGGTCTTCTCAGCGGCCGTGAACGCCGGCCCGCTGAAGGAGATGCCATCGACCGTCAACGGGCCGCCGGCGACGGACTCCGAGATCGAGAAGCCCTCGCCGCCCGGGCCCCGGCTCGGATCGGGGAAGTTCGACACACCGTGGGCGCGCATGCAGTGCGAGAGCGCGAGCTGCGAGCCCGACGAGCCGGTGGGCACTGAGCTCGCGCTCGCACATGCCGCCAGCGCGAGCATGCAGGTGACCGCACCCGACGTGATCAGCCGGGCGCCGCGGCGGGTGCGCTTGTCTGCGGTGGTTGTCCAAGACATGTTGGTGAGCGCTCGGGAGTGGTCTGAAACCGGCGGGCTGATGGTCAGGGGAACCTGAGCCCGCACGCTTGCGCTGCTCGCCGGAACGCCGGCGACATGGGATCGAGACCGCCGCCGACCTGGAAGACCATCCCGCGGAGGACGAGGGTGTTGCCGGGACCGGCGGAGGGGGAGCGCGACGGGTCGGGGAAGTTCGGCAGGCCGTGCCCGCGCATGCACTTGGCGAACCCCAGCGCGGCGAGGTACGCGCTCTCGGTCATTCGGGGCGGACCGCTGGGGCCCGGCATCAGTCTGGAGCAAGTCTTCTGGGCCGACTGGAACGCCGGCGACGTGGGATCGATGTCGGACCCGGGGCCTCCGATCTTGACCCCACCCGGTCCGGCAGTCGGGTCGGGGAAGTCCGACACTCCGTGTGTCCGCATGCAGCTCGCGTACTTGATCGCTGCCGCGTCGCCGGAGGCGCCGTTGGTGGCGGATCCGCTCCCCGAGCCGCAGGCGGTGAGGGTCACGCCGCAGCCGAGGGCAACCAGCGCGGCCAACACGCGGCGGCGGGCTGCTGGGTTGGGGGTCTCCGTACCGGGCATGTCACGCGCCCGGATCGGGTGGGCGAGGGGCGGCGGAGCGTGGGGCACGGGGTCGAGTTCTACGCCGTGGCGGGTAACACGGTCATAACGGCGTTATGTCGTCGTTATGCGCAATCGGCGATCCTGGGCGGCAGACGTCGGCGCGGGCCCAGCCCGCGCCGACGCTCCAGACACGGAAAGGATCGGTCGGAGCAGGCAAATGAGGGTGCTGGTGGCCGAGGATCACCCCAGGCTCGCCCAGACGGTCGCAACCGTGCTGCGGCGCGATGGCCTCGCGGTCGATGTAGCGTTTGATGGCCGCGAGGCGCTCGTCCGCACCTCGCTGACCGTCTATGACGTGATCGTGCTCGACCGCGACCTTCCCGGGATCCACGGCGACGAGGTCTGCCGCTCGCTGGTCGCCGACGGCTACCCCGGCGCGGTGCTGATGCTGACGGCCGCGGGCACGATCCAGGACCGCGTCGCGGGGCTGGGGATCGGTGCCGATGACTATCTCCCCAAGCCGTTTCATCTGGCCGAGCTGGTCGCGCGGGTCCACGCCTTGGCGCGCCGCTCCCGCCGGGTGCTCCCGCCCGTGCTCGTGCACGACGACCTCGAGCTCGATCGCGCCCGCCGGGTCGTCCGCCGGTCAGGTACGCCGGTGCCGCTCGGTCCCAAGGAGTTCGCGATCCTGGAGGTCCTGCTCGCAGCTGAGGGCACCGTGGTGTCGAGCGAGGAGATCCTCGAGCGCGCTTGGGACGACGCCACCGACCCGTTCACCAACACCGTCCGGATGACGATCAGCCGGTTGCGGGCCAAGCTGGGCGACCCGCCGGTGATTCAGACCGTCACCCCGGTCGGCTATCGGATCGGCCAGCTGTCGTGACCCTTCGGGAATTACCCGCCGGTGCGTGGTCGGCCCTGCTTCATCCGCGGCCCACCGTCCGTTGGCGGCTGGCTCTCCTCTACGGCGGCCTGTTCCTGATCTCGGGGGCCGCGCTACTCGCCGTCACCTACACGCTCGTCGATCACGCCACCCTGACCGACGGATCGCGCCTGAACTTCGCGCCGGTGCAGGCGATTCGGCGTGCGGGTGGCGCCGGCGCAAGCTGGTCGAACGCGAACCGTCACGTCCGTCAGGCGACCGTCCCTCCGCCGGTCACGAAACTGCTGCGCTCGAAGTCCGGTCGCTTCGCGATCAGGTTCGTCGGCTCCAACCAGCGGATCTCAGACCTGCACCAGCTCGTGGTCGAATCGGCGATCGCGCTGGCCGTCATGGCTGTCATCTCGGCCGCCCTGGGGTGGATGATCGCGGGCCGGGTGCTCCGCCCGCTCCGGACGATCACCGCCGCCACGCAGCAGATCTCCGACGTCAACCTCCACGAACGGCTCGCCATGCCCGGGCCGCGCGACGAGCTCAGACAGCTCGCGGACACCATCGACGGGCTCCTCGGCCGCCTGGAAGCTGCGTTCGAAGCGCAACGGCGGTTCGTGGCCAACGCTTCGCACGAGCTCCGCACGCCGCTGACCACGACCCGCGCGCTGCTGGAGATGGTCATGACCGATCCGCACGCCGGGGTGAAGACCTTTCGCGAGGCCTGCCGCCAAGCGCTGGAGGAGAGCGAGCAGCAGGAGCGACTGATCGACGCGCTGCTGACCCTCGCGCAGGGCCAGCGCGTACCCGAGGGCCACGATCGCCTCGACCTCGCGGTCATCGCCGACGAGGTCCGCCACAGCCATGAGGGCGATGCGGCCGCGCGGGATCTGCGCGTCGACGTCTCGCTGAGCTCCGCCGCGCTCATGGGCGACCAGCGCCTGGTGACACGCCTGGTGTCAAACCTCGTCGACAACGCAATCCGCCACAACACCCCTCACGGATGGGTACGCATGCAGACCGCCACCACCGCCGACCACGCCGTCCTGTTGATCAACAATACCGGCGCGCCCGTGCCCGCCGATCAGATCCAGCGGCTGCTCCAGCCCTTCCAGCGCCTTGCCCCCGACCGAATCGGGCATGCCGACGGTCTCGGCCTGGGCCTGTCGATCGTCGCCGCGATCGCCACCGCCCACCGCGCGAGCCTCGACGTGCACCCCGGACGGGAGGGTGGGCTGAGTATCGCGGTGCGCTTTCCTCGCGATTCCCGACGACAACCAGCTCACGCACCACCACCCGTGGCCGGGCTGCCGCGGGTAGCGGCGTAGTGGCCCACGTAGGCGGTCACTTCTCCTCGGGCTCCTCCTCACCGGGCCAGGCCCCGGTCAGCCGCGCGTAGCCGTGACGTGCTCCATGGTCGACGAAGCCCCGGATGAGCGCGAACAGCGCTCCCTCGATCACCAGTGCGGCCCCGAGCTTGAGGTAGTTGACGTCACGATGCTGGGCCTTCGGGGCCTCTTGGTCATCGAACAGGCCCCACGTGAGGGCGAACAGGCGCTTGCCGAGTTGACCGGCGATCAGGCCGCTGACGATGCTGACCGGCACGAAGAAGAGCTTTCCCATCTTTCACCACGCTTTCTTTGTCATCGCGACTGCGCCCCGGCGCTGGCCCGTTCAGGCGGGATCGTCGCGTACGGGCAGGTAGGGCTCGCGGTCCTCGGGATGACCGCCGAGGATCTGGCGTCCGCGTTCCAGTTCGGCGTTCAGTTCGGCGCCGAACAGGATCACGATGTTCGTCAGCCACAGCCACACCAAGAACACGATCACCGACGCCAGCGCGCCGTAGGTCTTGTTATAGGAGGAGAAGTTGGCTACGTAGAGGGCGAACAGCCCGGAGACGACGAGCCACATCGCCACCGCGAACATCCCGCCGGGGGTGACCCAGCGAAATCCAGGCTGGCGGACGTTGGGTCCGGTGTAGTAGAGGATTGACAGGATCACGGTCATGAACACCAGCATCACCGGCCATTTGGCGATGTCCCAGATCTGGACCGCGGAGGACCCGACTCCGATCAGGTTGCCGACCTTGCCCGCCAGCGATCCGGTGAGCACCACCGCCAGCGCGCTCAAGGTCAACAGGATGACAGTGACCAGCGTCACCCCGAGCCGGATCGGGATCGTCTTGTAGAACGGGCGGCCCTCCTCTACGTCCCACACGACGTTGGACGCGCGCATGAACGCCGCGATGTACCCCGACGCCGACCACAATGCGCCCACCAGCCCGACGACGAACAGCACCCCCGCGGTTCCCTGGTGGTTTTCGATGTTGTGGATCCCGTTGGTGAAGATCTGCTGGGCCGGCCCGGGCGCGACCGAGCTCAGGTTCGAGATCAACGGCTGGGTCACCGAATGACCGATCAATCCGAGTACCGACACGATCACGATCAGCATCGGAAAGATCGCCAACACCCCGTAATAGGTCAGAGCCGCGGCCTGGTCTGTCAGGTGATCGGAGCTGAATTCCTTGAGCGTCCGCCGCAGCACCCCACCCAATGCCGGCTTGGGCAGATCTGAGGGCTGATCCGGCGCCGCCGCCTCGACGTCACGATGTTCGATCGAGCTCCTCTCCACGGCTACTGCCGCCTCAGCAGCCGGCCAATCGCCAGACCCAGGCAGAACGCGCCCGCCGCGGCGAACGGCAGTGGATTCTTCTGCACCGTGGCGCCGAACTGCTGGGCGCCCGCACTCGCCGACTCCGGAGTTGCCTGCTTTGCCCTCGCGGTGAAATCGTCCTTCTTGCCGGTGACCGTGTCCTTGACCCGGGCGACGTTCTCGGCGACGTCCTGCTTGGCGGAGCTGATCCGGTCCTGAGCCTGCGCCTTGACGTCGGTCTTCGCCGCCAGGGCCTCGACCGTGTCGCCGAGCTCCTCGCGCGTCTGCTCGATCTCCGCCCGGATCTCCTCGGGAGATCTGGACTCGTTGCCACCGGCCTGAGCGGTTCGCTCGTCTGCGCTGTCGGTCATCGTCGCCCCTCCTGTGCACGTCGCTTGGTCGACTCCACATCCTCTTTGACGGTCTGCACGGTGCGCTCAGGCGTGGGCGGGACGGCCTGCTGGACCCTCCCCTTGCCCGCGAGCGCCAGGATCCCGGCGACCGCGCCATAGGCGGCGGCGACGATCACCGCGGCCAGCCAGCCCTTCATGGCCAGGCTCAACGCCAGCACGATCGCCGCCGTCAACGCACCCACGGCGTACAACCCGACCACGCCGGCGGCGCCGAACATCCCGGCGCCGATGCCAGCCTGCTTGCCCTTCACCGTCAACTCTGCCTTGGCGAGATCCAGCTCCTGGCGCACCAGCGTCGAGGTCTGCTCGGACAGTTGCTTGAGCAGCTCGGCGATCGACTGGTCGCTCATCGGTGGAGATTGACGCGAGTCTCCTGTGGCTGCCATCACGCCTCCGTGGGATTCGTGGTCGGGCCGCCCGCCGGCGTGGATGGCTTGCCGCTCAGCGCCGCGAGGAGCCGGACCCTCACCTGGTCGTTCAGCAGCGCCGCCATGGCAGCGGCGGCCAGGATGAGCGCCACCGCGGATAGGATGCGACGCTTGGGCTTGGGTGGGGGCTCAGTGCCGGCGATCCAGAGCCTCCCGATCGACTGCGTCGCCTCGGCGACGCGCCGTCGCAGCTGCTTGTCCTTGACGGCGTCCCCGACGTCCTGCCCGCGGGCCCGCCGGTACGCCGCCGCGGTCGCCCGCGCCGCCTGCTGGGCCGCAGATGTGACGTTCTCGTCATCTAGCAGCGCACGCGCGTAGGGCGCGATCGCGGCCGCCCGTTCTCTGACCATGATGATCGGCATCCTCCTTTCTGAGATCAGTCCCACTTAGGTGAGTAAATGGGACATTGCTACGGCCTCTTACCCGTTGCCCCGGGACTCAACCCGTAAATCTGCACAAGGTCAGGACAGGCAGCCCGCGGTCAGGCGACGGCCATGACCACGACGGTGGCGTCGTCCTCGAGCGGCTCGCGCCAGCCGCTGGTGACCGCCTGCTGGATCGCCATCGCCGTACACGCCGCCGTCGGATAGTCGGCATCCGCGATCGCCGACCGCAAGCCGTCCACCCCGAACGTCCCGCCCCCTTCCATGTGGCGGCCCGTTATCCCGTCCGTGATCAGGACGAGCCGCTCTCCCGGCCGCAGCTGGTGCTCGGTGATCTCGAAGCGCGGCTGCGCCTCGCCCACCCCAAGCGCTGGATGACGCGGGTTGGGCAGCTCGTCAAGAATCCCATCCTCGTCGATCAGATACGCGGGCGGATGACCGCAGTTGATCCATCGCAACGTGGCGGTCGCGGGCTGCCAGCGCGCTACCAGGGCGGTGACATAGAAATCAGGATGCTCCAGCTTCCGGACCGTCTCGTGCATCAGGCCGGTCGCTTGCCTCAGGTCGCCGCCGGCGCGGCGCGCGGCGCGCAGAGCGCCGAGGGCCGCCGCGCCCAGCCCGGCCGCGGTCGGGCCGGTGCCCGAGGCGTCGGCGATCGCCAGCCAGGCCCCGTCGCGATTCTCCACGAAGTCGAACCAGTCGCCGCCCACGGCGTAGGTGGGCAGCAGAACGCCCGCCAGCTGGGCGCCCGCGATACGCGCGATGCGTGGCGGGAACAGGTTCTGCTGGATCTCCGCGGCGGGAGTGGTCGGCTTGCGGCGCCGCGCCGACTCGATGAAGTCGGTGTAGTGGTTGGCCAGCTCCAGAGCGGCGGCGCCCTGCCGAGCGATGTCGGTCAGCGAGCCCAGCGGCGTCCCCATGCACAGCAGCAGGCCCGTCACCCTCCCCCGCAGCCACAGCGGCTCGACCACGCAACCGGGGAGACGCTCCTGAAGGTGTTCGTAGAAGTTGTGGAGCCCTTCCGGCACGAGCTCGGGACCGAGCGCCGGCGGGTTGTCGATCCGGTCGGGAAACTCCTCGGACCCCGCCAGCCGAAGCAGGTGCGACCCGTCGATGTCGACCACGTAGAGCGCGACCGCGACTCCGGCGGCACGGCGGGCTTCGGCGATCAGTTGGTCCGGGGCCAGGTGCGGTGGCACCTCGTCGAGCACGCGAGTGACCTCGAGGGCCAGGGGCCGTTCGCGCCCGAGCCGCCCCGCAGGCTGATACGGGAGGCTCGTGACCTGGCCTGCGGGCGGCGTGAATTCGGGCGGCGCGGAGTCCGGGCGCTCCTGCAGCGCCTCGTAGAGCGCCTCTCGGGTGGGGAAGTGGCGGTACAGAGTGGAACGGCCGACCCCGGCCGCCGCCGCGATCTCCGCCATGCTGAACCCGTGGGATTCCGTGAGTGAGGCCGCCGCCTTCAGGATCCGCTCGCGGCTGGCGATCGCGTCGGCGCGTCTGAACACCCCGCTCCCGGAAGCCCGGGGCCCATCTTCTGGTGAGCGCGCGGCATCAGCCATGCCATTGAACCTACCCGACGTGGGGCGCGCCGGCGAAGGCGGGGGTGCGCGCCGGCGAGGTCGGGGTGTGGCCACGGTGAGACCGGCGGTCGTGCCGGGCCTATCCGAACTCGATCACGCCGCGGGTGAGCTCTCCGGCGCGCATCTGGTCGAAGGCGTCGTTGATCTGATCCAGCCGGAAGCTACGGGTGACCAGCTTGTCGAGGGCGAGACGGCCGGCCGCGTAGAGATCGAGGATTCTCGGCATGTCCTGCCGCGGCCGACAGGATCCGTACAGGCTGCCGGTCACCACCTTCTCTTCACGAACCAGCTCGGGCCCGGGCAGGCTCACGGTCGTGCCGGCCCTCGGTATCCCCACGGCGACGACGGTCGCGCCCCGCCGCGTCGCCGCAAACGCCTCCTGGATGAGTCCCGGGGCCCCCGCAGCGTCGAACGCGTAATCGGCGCCTTGGCCGGCGGTGAGATCACGCACCGCGGCCGGAACGTCATTCTCGCCTGGGTGCAGCGCGTGAGTGGCGCCGAGCTCGAGGGCGAGGTCCCGTTTCCAGCCCACCGGATCGACGATCACGATCGGGGCGGCGCCGGCCAGCGCGGCCGCCATTACCGCGCTCAGACCGACACCGCCGCCGCCGAGGACGAGCACCGAGGACCCAGGGCGGACCCGCGCCCGATTGATCACCGCTCCATAACCGGTGGTCACTGCGCAGCCGACCAGGGCGGCGACCGACAGCGAGACATCACGCCGAATGGGGATGCAGCTCGCCTCGTCGACCACCGCACGCGGCGCGAACGTGGACAGGAACGAGTAGTGGTACAGCGGAGCGCCCGCGTAGGACAGCCGGCGTTGCCCGCTCACCAGCGAACCGGCCAGCAGCGCCGGGGCCGCCACCGCGCACAAGTTGGCACGGCCGCCCTCGCAGTAGGAGCAGCGGCCGCAGGCGGGGATCCACGAGAGAACCACGTGATCGCCCGGAGTGACGAGGGTGACGCCTTCGCCGACCCGCTCCACCACGCCGGCGCCCTCGTGGCCGAGCACCGCCGGCAGCGGCGAGGGGATCGCGCCGGTGGCGGTGTGCCAATCGCTGGCACAGATACCAGTGGCGGTCAGCCGGACCTGGACCTCTCCCGCTCCCGGGGAGGCGAGCTGCACCTCGAGCACCCGGAACGGTTCGTTGTGGGCAAACAGCACCGCCGCCTCCATGCGAACGGCTTCGGTCTGGCCTGAGGCGGGCGGCGCGCCATCTCGCATACGGCCCGCAGCATAGAGCGGGCGCAGTCACGCTCGTTCAGGCCGCGATAGCCGGTTGATAGGCTGCCGCCACGATCTGGAGGTTGCAAAGGTGCTGAGGTGGTCGCGGCGCGCGTGGGTGGTGGGCCTGGGCACGGTCATCGCGGCGATGATGGTCGGAGCCGTCGTGGCGACGACGGTCGCGGCGGCGGCGCCCTCAGCCACCGTCGGGATCAGCAAGACCGTTGTCGGCCTGACCGGGGCGGCGACCCCGGGAGACAGCTTCAGCTACCAGCTGACGGCGCAGTGCTCCAGCCTGACGGTGGCATGTGTGGGCGCAACGGGGACCGACGTGCTGCCGGCGGGACTGGAGGTGATCGCGATCGTGACACTAAGTGGGACCCGCGCCCGCGGCTGACCGATCCCCCGACCCTGGTGGCGCCGAGCGCCGTCAAGGCTCAGGCGACGTTCGCCTACACCGCCAAGCTCCAGCCGTGCATCGATGAGCTGGCCAGCCCTCCGAGGGGGTGTCCCGCCGGCGACTGGGACTCCGGCTTCTCCACGGACGCCGCGGGCTTTCGTGCCTTCGTCACGTTCCCTGACCGTCTGGCTCCCGGCAAGAGCTTTGCCATTCGGGTACCGATGAGCACTCCGGTGACGCTGAACAGCCCGCCCGACGCCATGCCGATCGCGTGGAACAGCTTCGCCCACACTGACTTCGTCCTGCGGCCGGGCGCCGCCGTCCCGACGCAGTTGCCGGTGGTCGAGCCGCCGAAGGTGGGAGTGGCGCTCCCGTTCGGCACGTTGGAGGTCGATAAGCAGGTCACCGGTCCCGAGGCCGCCACAGCCACCGGGCCATTCGGGGTGCACTATGACTGCACCGTGACACCGGCCGGTGGTACCCCCCAGTCGGTCGCTGCCGGCGACGCCAGCTTCGGCGTCGATACCCCGCTGCTCGTACCCAGCGTCCCCGTCGGCGCCACCTGCAGCGTGTGGGAGACCGATGCTCGCGGCGGCATCTCCGACCACACCAGCGCCGCGACCGCGGTCACGACCGTGATCAAGGATCAGAGCAACGGAAACACCACGGTCACGTTGGTGAACGACTTCCCAACGCCCCCTTCGCCCCCGTCACCCCCGCCTCCCTCGAGCGCCGCGGATCTGAGCGTGACCAAGGAGGTCAATCTCGCCCACGCCCGCGTCGGCCAGTCGCTGACCTACACGATCGGAGTGACCAACCACGGCCCGGCGACCGGGACCGACGTGCGGGTCAGCGACAGCGCCTCACAGAGGCTCGCCCTGGGCAAAGTCACTCCCAGCCAGGGCAGCTGCGCCGCCGGGCAGGCGGTGCAGTGCGCGCTCGGCAGCCTCGTCGCCGGGGCTCACGCCACGATCACGATCCAAGCCAGCGCAAGCGCCCCTGGTGTCCTGCGTAACACCGCGACGGTCAGCGCCGACCAGCCCGACTCCACGCCGGCGGACAACACCGCCAGCGCGGAGGTGAAGCTGAGCTATCCACCCGCGCGGCTGCGCGTCACCAAGACTCCTCGGTTCGTGCGCGCCTTGGCCCGCAGCCGCCTCACCTATCGCATCCGGGTGCAGGCGCTGGGATCTGCCCCCGCGTTCGGGGTCCGCGTCTGTGACTCGTTGGGTCGCTCGCTGACCGTGGTCAGCGCTCCTCACGCGCGCGTGAGGGCCGGACGGCCGTGCTGGACGATAGCCCGGCTGGGGCCGCTGCAACCGCGTTTGTTCACGGTCAAGGTCGCGATCGCGAATGTCGCCTCGTCGGTGGACGCCGGGGACGTGGCCAGCGCCAGCGCGATCAATGCACGCGCTGTTCGCGCCCGAGCGAGGGTGGCGCTGAGATCCCGGCCAACGCCGCCGCCGTTCACCGGTTAAGGCCCTCAGCGGTAGTAGGCAGCGTTGAGCTCGGTGAAGTGCTGCCACTGGTCGGGGACCTGATCCTCAGGGAAGATCGCGTCCACCGGGCAGGCTTCCACGCAGGCGTCGCAGTCGATGCACTCCTCAGGATCAATGTAGAGCATCTCGACGGCGGCGTGGTCGGGCTCGTCGGGTGTGGGATGAATGCAGTCCACCGGGCACACCTCCACGCATGAGTTGTCCTTGACTCCGATGCACGGTTCGGCGATCACGTATGCCACGACACAAGCTCCGTCTGTTCTTGGATGAGTTTTTCGAGGAGAGCTATAAAAATATCACTGGGCGGTGTTTTCCCGAGCCTGTCTATGAGAAGCTTTCGGCGTGGCGTCCCCAGAGCGCGGCAGTCCGGCGGATGTCCTGGTTCAGCCGACTCGCGCTCGGTTGTTCGCGCATCTGGCAGGTCTTGGCCGCGCTGTCGGCACCGACGAGCTGGCTGCGGAGCTGCGCCTTCATCCCAGTGGGGTCCGCGTCCACCTCGAGCGCCTGCAGACCGCGGGACTCGTCTCTCGTGAGCGCACACCTCAGCCGCGAGGACGCCCGCGTGACAGCTGGTCGGTAGCCGCTGACGCACTCCCCGGGGCGGAGCCGCCCGACGCCTACCGCCAGCTCGCGTGCTGGTTGGCCCGCACCGCTCCCTCTCAACCGGGACGCCTTCGCCAGATCGAACGCGCTGGCCGAGAGCTCGGGCACGAGCTCCGACCCAGCCGGACCGGATCGCGTGCCGAGGAGCAAATGGCCCGCACTCTCACCGTGCTCGGATTCGCGCCCCAACGCGAGCGAGACGATACGGGCCGAGTCGGCTTCCGGCTGGGCAACTGCCCCTATCGCGACGCGGTCCGCGAGAACCAAGCCCTCATCTGCACGCTTCACCGCGGCCTGACCCGCGGCCTGCTGGAAGAGCTCCAACCCTCGGCCGAGCTCACGAGGTTCGTCCCCGAGGACCCCGATCGCGCCGGCTGCCTGATCGAGGTCGCGGGCTTCGCGAGGGGATAAGTGTGACCACACGATCCTCGGTCGTCACTCACCGCGCGCGAGCTGCCAGCCCCGGTGCAGCGTGGCCGCCGACATGATCGCCCACGCCGCCAGCGCGACCCATACCCATATTTGCCCGAAGCGGGTGGGGGCGCCGGTGTGGCCGGCGGCGCCGACCGCGAAGCTGCAGGCGGCGTACATGCCGAGCGGAAAGACGGTCGACCAGCGGCGTGCGTCGTAGCCCGGACGGGGGTGGCGCGCCTCGGCGAGGACCAGCACCGGCAGCCACAGCATCGTCAGCCCCCACAGGGCGACCGCCAACCCCTGAAACACGCCGCCGCCGTCGCCCAAGATCGCGAGCGCTCTGGCGGCGCTGGCGATGTTTGCAGCGGCCAGGCTGGAGATGGCCACAGCGCCGCCGGTGATCCAGTGATCACCGCGTCCGACCACGAGCTGGCGCAGGTCAAACCGGGCGATCACCCACGCATAGGAGGCGAGCCCGAGGGCAAACGGCGCCAGCGCGGCGATCAGCAGCCAGGGCGCGTGCTCGGACGCGGCCAGGGTGGCGGCGAGGGTAGCCAGCGACTCGATGGAAACGGTGAGCATCAGTGAGACGCCGACCGTGGGGGTTCTCCAGTGGGCGAGCACCGGGATCAGCAGCGCTGCCCAGACGACGAGCGCGACCACGAGCAGCGCGGCCGCCGTCGCATCCCAGCCAACGATCGCCAGCCGGCTGGCGAGCACGGCCGTGGCCGCGACCGAGGTCAGCGCCGCCGGGGTGCCCGCGTCGGCGCGAGAGCGCGCCGGGTCGCGCGCCGTACGGGCTCCGAGCAGTACGACGAGCCCGAGCCAGGTCAGGGCGGCGATCGCCAGCAAGATCCGCGAGATGGTCTCCTGGCCGTCGAGCGAGAGCGCAATTGAGACGATCCCGGTCCCCATCACCTCCGCGCCGGCCACGGGCGAAATCGAGTCCAGCGTCCGCTCGAGCACCCCTTGAGTCTTCCAACAATCCACCCCAGTTCCCCGGGCCGACGGATAACCGCTTCGCCATCCCCAGGCTCGCCGCCCGCGGCGAGCCTTCAAGCTCTGGTCTTGCGGATCACCGGCCCGCCGCGTAGCCCTGCATGCCGCGCGGATTGGCGGCGGCACGCAGCCGTCCGTCGGGATCGCGGGCGACGGCACTGAGCCGCCCCAGCGACCACGGCTTCTGGACGAGGACGTCGTGGCCGCGCCGGCGCAGCTCCGCGAGCGTGGCCTGACCGAAGCGCGACTCGATCTCCAACCCGCCGGGTGCGCCCGTCCGCGGCCAGAACGAGCTGATCAGGTGGTTGGTGTGGAATGCGGGGGCGTCGATCGCCTCCTGCAGGTTCATTCCGAACTGGCGGTGGTTGAGCAGCAATTGCAGCGACCATTGCTCCTGCTGGTCGCCGCCGGGCGTACCGAACGCGATCGCGCCCTCGCCATCGCGCAGGGCCAGCGACGGGCTCAGGGTGGTCCGCGGACGCCGGCCACCCCGCAGCGATGACGGAAACCCGTCTTGGAGCCAGAACATCTGGGCGCGGGTGCCGAGGCAGAACCCCAAGCCGGGGATCGCCGGCGAGGACTGGAGCCAGCCACCGCTCGGGGTGCAGGCCACGAGGTTGCCGTCACGGTCGGCGACGTCGAGATGGCACGTGTCACCCCGGGTCGGCTCGCCCGCCCCCGCGGCTGCCGTCGCTTGCACCGCCACCCGCGGCAGCCGACCGGTCACGCCGTCGGGAGCGCCGGGAGCGGGCTCCGGTGTGGCCTGCGCCCCGATCAACCGCCGCCGCTGCTCGGCGTAGCCTGAGCTCAGCAGCGCGTCGAGCGGGACCGCCGCCGGATCGGCGTCTCCGTAGAAGGCGTCGCGGTCAGCGAACGCCAGTTTGAGCGCCTCCGTAACGGTGTGGACAAAAGCCGCGCTGCCGGGTCCAGCGGCTTGCAGATCGAAACCCTGGAGCAGGGCCAGTGCCTGCAGCATCGCCGGGCCCTGTCCCCACGGTCCGGTCTTGCAGATCTCCAAGCCCGCGTAGGCCAGGCGGATCGGCGGCTCAATGGTCGCCCGCCAGCTCGCCAGGTCCTCTCCGGTGAGCAGGCCGGCGTGGCGGTCGCCGGATGCGTCCAGGACCTCGTGCGACCCCTGCCAGCCGACGATCGCCTCGGCCAGCCACCCCCGCCGCCAGGCGTCACGCGCGTGCTCGATCTGACCCTCGCGGTCGGGTGTCGCGCGCTCGGCGTCGCGGACCAGGCGCTGGTAGACGTCGGCCAGCTCCGGGTTGCGATACCAGGCTCCGACCGCCGGCGGCCGGCCGTGATCGAGCCAGAGCCGCGCCGATGTCGGCCATTCCTCGCAGAACAGGTCTCTGACCCCGGCGATGGTCGCGCTGATGGGCTCGAGCACCGGAATGCCTGCACCGGCATGGTCGATCGCGTGGCGCAGGACCTCGCCGAGCCGCATCGTCCCGAGGTCACGCAGCATCAACAGCCAGGCATCGAAGGCGCCGGGCACGCACGCCGCCAGCAGGCCCGTGCCCGGAACGAGGTCCAGCCCAAGCTCGTCGCGCAGCCGCTCCATCGAAGCGGCCGCCGGGGACACGCCCTGGCCGCAGATGACGAGGGGCTCGCCGCGCTCAGCGCTCCACGCGAGCGCCGGCATCTCGCCGCCCGGTCCGTTGAGATGCGGCTCCACCACCTGCAGGACGAACCCGCCGGCGACGGCGGCGTCAAATGCGTTGCCGCCGTGCTCCAGCACTGACATCGCGCTCGCCGTGGCCAGCCAATGCGTCGACGCCACCATGCCGAACGAGCCGGTGAGCTCAGGTCGCGTGGTGAACGCCGGGCTCACCCAGCCCAAGCCTCGTCTGGATAGGTGCGCTCGGCCTCCTCCTCGAGCTGCTTGGCGTGCCGGCGGGTCCAGATGACGAAGCCGATCACGATCAGCGCCGCCACGGCGGCGATCCCGTAGTCCACCGGACCGCGGACGCGCTGCAGCGCGCTGCCCAGGTAGTAGAAACCGATCGCGTAGATCCCCGCCCAGATGATCCCTCCGGCGGCGTTGAAGGCCAGGAAGCGGGCATAGACCATCCGGTTGGTGCCTGCCAGAAACGCCGCGTAGGTGCGCAAGATGGATACGAAGCGCCCGAAGAACACCACCTTGCCGCCGTGGCGATCGAACACCAGCTTTCCGACCTTCAGCTTCGCTTCGTCGAGATGGATCTTGCGCCCGTACCGGCGCAGCAGCCGGAACCCACCCCAATGCCCGATGGCGAAGCCGATGTTGTCCCCAGCGATCGCCGCGACCGCGGCGACCGCCCAGATGAGCCAGGGCGAGAGCCGGTGGGTGGTGCCGGCATACAGTGCCGCCGCGATCACCATCGTCTCACCTGGTAACGGCACGCCCAGGCTCTCGATCATCACGAACGCGAAGATCGCCGCGTAGCCATACTGGCCCAGCAGGCTGTCCAGCGTCTGAGTGGAGAAGAACGCGGCGTATCCATGCGGGCCGAGCATGTTCAACGCGTGGGTGGAGAAGCCTGCGGTGACTGCGGGCCGCGTGCTAGCCGACGGCCGAGGTCAGCGCCGGATCGCGTGCGTCCGCGACGGCACCTTCCGCGCCCCGGAGGGCGCGCGCGAGGAGCCTCCAGAGGGTGGCGCGCTCCTCGGCGTCCAGAGCCTGAAGGACGTCATCCTCGATCTGTTTCAGCGCCTCGGCGGCTCGCTCGAGAGCCTGACGGCCGGGGGCGGTCATATAGACGCGATGGCGCCGGCGGTCCTCCCGATCGCGGCGGCGGACGAGGTATCCGCAGTCCTCCAGTTCGTTGAGCACGAGCACGACGTTCTTGGCGTCCATGCACAGAGCTTCGACGAACTCCTGCTGGGGCGCTCCGTCATGGTCGCCGAGATAGCTCAGCGCCATCAGAAGACGCAGATCGACGCCCAGCAGCTCGGCGCTGCAGCGGCGCATCACCTGCTTGGACAGCCGCGGGAGAAGCACCATCGAGCTCGCCGCGTGCTGACCGGTCTTGGGATTCATAGCCCACTCAGTGTACCACCCAAATGAGACATCGTGCACACGGCGAAGACGATCCACGAAGAAATATTTATTCTTGCTACATGGATGATCCTGCTAGGGTATCCAACCGTCAGCGACCCTAAGGATCTCCATGAGCACGACCAGCCCAGCCCCAACCGCAACGCCCAGCCCGAATCGATGGGCGATCCTCGCCGTCCTCGGCGTCGCCCAGCTGATGGTGGTTCTCGACGCGACGATCGTGAACATCGCACTCCCGTCGGCGCAGCGGGCACTGCATTTCTCCACTGACAACCGGCAGTGGATCATCACCGCCTACGCCTTGGCCTTCGGCAGCCTGCTGCTGCTCGGAGGCAAGCTCGGCGACCTGTTCGGACGCAAGTGGACGCTGATCGGCGGGCTGATCGGCTTTGCCGTAGCCTCGGCGATCGGCGGCCTGGCCCAGTCGTTCGGGATGCTCGTCGCCGCCCGGACATTGCAGGGCGCCTTCGGCGCGCTTCTCGCACCGTCGGCGCTCGGGCTGCTGACCGTGACCTTCCAGGGATCGGCCGACCGGCCGAAGGCGTTTGGCATCTTCAGCGCGATCGCCGCCGGCGGCGCCTCGGTCGGCTTGCTGCTGGGCGGCGTGCTGACGCAGGCCATCTCCTGGCGCTGGAGCCTGTACGTGAACCTGGTGATCGCGATCCCGACGGCGCTCGTGGCGTTGCGCCTGGTCGCCAATGCCCGCCGTCCCGTGCGGGAGCCCATCGACCTGCCGGGCGTGCTCACCGCCTCCGGTGGCCTGTTCGCCCTCGTCTACGGCTTTTCGAGCGCGGAGACGAGCTCGTGGTCGGCACCGATCACGATCGTGGCGCTCGCCCTCAGCGCCGTGCTGCTCATCGCGTTCGTCGCCGTCGAGCGCCGCGCCGATCATCCCCTGCTGCCGCTGCACATCGTGTCTGACCGGGCGCGCGGCGGGGCGTACGCCACGATCGCGCTGGCGGGATCAGCGGTGTTCGCCGTGTTCCTGTTTCTGACCTACTACCTGCAGCAGAACCTCGGCTACTCGCCGCTGAAGACCGGACTGGCCTTCCTGCCGATGACCGCCATGATCGTCGTCACGGCCACCACCGTGCAGACGCGGATTCTGCCCCGGACGGGCGCCAAGCCACTCGTGATCGGCGGGATGACGCTCGGGATCGTCGCCATGCTCCTGTTCACGCAGCTGACCCCGCACGGCGCGTACGTGAGCCACGTGCTACCCGGATTGCTGCTGACCGGGGTCGGGATGGGCTGCATCTTCGCCCCGGCGTTCTCGACGGCGACGCTCGGGGTCCGCAGCGGCGACGCCGGCATCGCCTCGGCCATGGTCAACACCTCCCAGCAGGTCGGAGGCTCGGTCGGCACCGCGCTGCTCAGCACCATCTTCGCCAGCGCCGCGGCCAGCTTCGCGTCCGCTCACGCCAAGACCGCGGGTCTCGCCAGCGCGGCCTCGATCCACGGTTACACCACCGCGTTCGAGTGGGCGGCAGCGCTGTTCGGGGCCGGCCTACTCGTCGCGGTGCTCGTGCTCCCGTCCGACGGCGCCGCCCGCGCCCGGGCGGCGCAGGCCGAGTCGCGCGACGAGCTCAATCTCAGCCTCGAGACCACCTGACCCGATCTCAGGAGCAATTCATGACTAATCCCTCAAAGAGTCACGCTCCCTCCGGAGGCCTCATCTCCGAGACTGCCGTTCGCGGCGTCTTCCGTCGGCGCCGGCGCGCCGCGGTGAGCCGCCCGGCGGAGCCGATGAGCGGCGGGGTGCTCTCCTCTGGGACCGACGAGCCGGCCACGGCCGCCGCGGATCGAGCCGTGCCGCTGCGCCGCTGGTCGGTCGCGGAGCTGATCGCCCGCGCCTTCGCCGCGGACCCGGCCGACCACTTGAGCCACGGGTACTGAGCCGGCCCGGTCGGCAAGGTTGGCGAGGGTGGCGAGGTTCCTTCGCCTTGTCGGAGGATTTCTCTTCAGTTCCTCGGACGTTCTGGAATCGACTGGCGGCTGAGTGAATACCCGACGTGGATGGCAAATCGGTTCCAGGAGACCCGAATCGCCATCCACGTGAGCTGCGGCGCGGCGAGAGCCATCCACGTGAGCTGCGGCGCGGCGAGAGCCATCCACGTGAGCTGCGGCGCGGCGAGAGCCCTCGGGCGATCACCCAAGCGGGCTGCTCCTCGCCCTCTCATGGGTCTCAGCCGCCCCGGTGAGCGCCGGCGAGGTCGAGCAGGCGGTCGGCCTGCTCGGCGCCCGCCACGGGCAACAGCCCGGGATCCAGCAGGCCGATCTGGACCAGCACCGACGCCTGATCCCAGTAGATGTGCTCGTAGGCCACCTTGTCGTCGGCGAAGCCCATCACCACGACCGTCGGGATGCGGACCCGGCGTCCGGTGGGAGCCACGCCGGGAAGCATCCAGGGCAGTTCGCTGTCGTGGGTGAACTCCAGCACGAACTCGTCGATCACCCGGTCCGCCGAAACCGTCCGGGCGATCGGGCGCAGCACGGCGTCGTCCGGGGTGTGGCCGATGAACTGCGATGAGTAGAAGCCCCGCACCGCCTCGCCGCCGCTGGCGCCCGTGAGCGGCGGGACGTGCCATACGTAGGGCTCGGGCACCATCGTGCGCATGGTCGCGTCCAGGTCCTGGGTGACGAACTCGCTCGCGACGTGCTCGTCAAATCTCGCTCCGAGATCAGTCATCACCCTGCGCTCCTCCCGCGTCCACGCCGCTGACGGCCGGTCACGGCCGGTGAGACCTGGCCATCGTTGATGCGCGAGACCATACACAGAGGGATCGGCCCCCGATTACGAGCGCCAGTCTGCATCGCCCCGGCGGCCGCGGCCGCGCGCATCGCGGCAATCCAACGGTCCGGATCGAACCAGTCCGAGATTTGAGAATGAAGCGGCGGGGTAGACAACCACCTGTATTCGGCACGGATGCCCCGCCGAGCCAGGACCTGACAGCGGTCTTCAGCCCCGGTAGCCGTCAGGTCCTGGGCTCGACCGTAGCTTATGCCCTCAACCCAGCGGTGAGCCAATCTCTTGCGCGGATGACCGTGCACCGGGTGACGCGACGCGATGGTCCCAGAGGAATCGAGACAGGCCGAAACGCAGGAAGCCCAGCGTGGAGAGTCCCCGCCTGAGCGACTGGATCGCAACACGATCGAGCTGCTCAACGAACTGCGGGTGGCCAGTACCGGGGTCCAGGTCATGTTCGCGTTCCTGCTCGTGGTGCCGTTCGACAGCCGGTTCAAGGACCTCTCCCCGTTTGAGACGACGACCTACTTCGTCACGCTGATGCTCGTGGGCATGGCGGCGGTCCTCCTGTCCGCGCCCGCGATCCATCACCGGATTCTCTTCCGGCAGGGCCAGAAGCGGTATCTGATCTGGTTGGCGAACTACCTGGCCATCGCCGGGATGATCTTCATCTGCCTCGGGTTCACCGGGATCGCGGTCCTGCTCTCCGACGTCGTCATCGGCGGGGTGGCCCCGGTGATCGCCGGCGTGGTCGCGTTTCTGATCATCAGCGGTCTGTGGTTTGCCGTGCCGCTGATTCGGCGCGCCGACGAGTGACGCCCTCGGCGTGCCCGATGCTACGTCGCCGGCGTGCCCTGAGTCGGGGTCGTCGCGCGCGCGGCGTGCTCCTCCTGGGCGGCTTCCGGCATCAGCATCAGGGCAGCGACGAGGAAGCAGATCCCGCCGAACGACGTGCCGGCGTTGGCGATTCGCGCGCTGACCGCGTCACCGGAGGCCGGCTCGACCAACGATGCGATTGCGGACGCGCCGAACGCGATCGAGCCGAGCAGATTGATGGCGACGATCCACCACGACA
Source organism: uncultured Actinomycetota bacterium (assembly GCA_963787595.1). Lineage (GTDB taxonomy): Bacteria > Actinomycetota > Thermoleophilia > Solirubrobacterales > Solirubrobacteraceae > Palsa-465. The sequence continues at coordinate 27,505 of CAWBDE010000005.1, read as the reverse complement.
CCGATTGACGCCGGATGCAGATCCAGCGGTGGCAGACCTCGGCGAACGCCAGGCCGCTCGACACGAGAAACGCGACCGAGCCGAAGGCGTCAGGCGCCCACACGCGCGCGTTGGACTGGTGCGTGGTCAGGTTGTGGTTCAGCGCGGCAAACGTGCTGATGTTGAACAGCACGGTTCCGACGAGCTGGATGAGCGCGGCCAGCCAGTCGATCCGCCAGGGCTCCCAGGAGGCGGGTCGCCAGCGCCGACGCCGCCGATCAGAGCCGATTCGGCGCTCGACGTTGACCGCCTCCGCGTACTGCAGGTAGGCCGCGGACGTGAAGAAGATCGAGCCGACGAAGAACGTGACGCCGACCGCGGGACGCGAGCTCGATCCCCATTGCGAAGCCACGCCTCCGAGCACGAAGCACAGCGAGCCCAGGGCGAACAGACCCGCCATCCACCAGCCGCGCTGATGCGGACGCCACCAGACTCGCTCGCCGCCGGCCGCCCCACCAGGCGAGGCGGCGCGCGCCTTGCGATGGGCGCGGGAGCGCCAGGACACCAGCGTGCCGTCGGGTCGGCGCAACACCTCCGACGTCACGAACCACCCGGGGCCCTCGGCGGAGACGAGCTCCCACCCGTCAGGCAGCTCCAGGTAGCCGCTCACCCACCCGCGGCGACAGCTGCCCGCCATCCCCGGAGTCGGACGGGTCGCATGTGGTCGGTTGTCATCCCGGCGCCGGAGAGAGAGGCTACGGTGAAGCCTCGTCCCTGGCTCGGGCGGATCTGACCGCCGTCACCTCCTCGCCGTACACGATGAGGCCGTGCAGGACGAAGATGCAGAGCGCGAAGATGGCCAGCGACCACCACGGGTGAGTACCGCCGATCGACAGCAACGCCTCGAGCGCGCCGATACTGGCGGCGACGATCCCGATCACCCGACCGAAGCCCCCGCCGGTCATCAGCGAGGAGCCGGCGGCGAGCTCGATGACGCCGACGATGATCGTGATCCAGCCCCAGGTGTGAAGGCTCGAGAACGGGTACTGCGTTTTGTCGAAGAAGTGGGCGTTGCTTACCGCGGCAATCCCGTAGATGACGTTGAGCGTTCCTGCGATGAGCAACAGCACCGCCACGAACAAGGCCCGACCCAGTCCTCTCATGTCCGTCCCTTCTTTCCATGGTTCGCCGGATTCGACGTAAGGGGGAGCTCGCATGACGAGCTCGCCGTTGGATCGTCAGTGATCGGCTCCGTGGACGCATCACCCCATCCGGACGAGACTGCTCGGTGGGTTAGCCCCGACCATCGCGAGCTCGTGGTCGCCCTCGGCCCCGCGGAGAACGACATCTCCCTAGCGCACGAGGTGCTCAGCCCGGAGCCATTGCAGCGTGGCCTGCAGTCCCGCGGGGTAGCTCACCCGGGGCTCCCAGCCGAGCAGCTCGCGAGCCTTGCGATTGCTGAAGTCCTGGTTGCGGCCCAGCACCTGAACCGCCTGGCGCGACAGCAGCGGCGGCGTTCGCAGCCGCGTGGTCCGGCGCAGCAGCCGGTAGGTCTGCTCCAGGGACACGCCGATCCCGGCCGCCATCCAGTAAGGCAGGCTCCAGCGCACCGGCGGGTAGCCGAGCCCCTCGGCGATGCCGTCGGTGAATTGCTTCCAGGTGACGTCGACTCCGTCGGTGACGTTGAAGGCGTTACCGGGGGCGGCCTCGTGACGCAATGCCAGGAGCGCGGCATCGATGAGGTTCTCCACATAACACAGGCCGGCGACGGCTGCCCCGTGGTCGACCAGCAGCATGTTGCCGCCGCGCAGGGCCCGCGCGATGTCACCGACGACATCGCTCGAACGTGGGCCGTAGACGGTCGCCGGTCGCAGGATCACGGCATCGAGCTCCGCGCGCCGAACCTCGAGCTCGGCCGCGCGCTTGGTCTCGGCGTACCAGTTGGCGAAACCCGCGGCCGCATGCGTCTCGTCGATCGCCGGTCCGCCGGGATAGCCGTAGACGTCGGTGGTGCTGAAGTGGACGAAGCGCGCCGCCGCGGCGTGAATCGAGGCCTGCAGCAGGTTACGGGTGCCGGCGACGTTGATCTGAGCGATCTCGTCGGTGGTCGCCCAGTCGGAGACGAGCGCGCCGCAATGCAGCACGTAACGGCACCCGGCGGCGGCGCGGGTGAGCGAGCCCGCGCGGGTGAGGTCTCCGACCGCGATCTCCACGGCGAGCCGGTCAAGCAGCGCCGTGTCGCTGTCGGCCCGGACGAGGCAGCGCACCTGATACCCCTCCCGCACCAGACGCTCGACGAGGTGTCCGCCGATGAACCCGCTGGCGCCGGTGACCAGGCACACGTCGCCCCGCGATGAATCCACCAGCGTGCCCCGAGAGGATCTCGCGTCGGTCGCATGCCCGTTGCCGTTACGCGTGGGCCGCCCGCGGAGCGTCGTCCTCGCGATGTCTGCAAGCACCCGCCAGTTCCGGCTGCCCGGGCCGTGGACGTCGGCCAGCACCGCATCGAGAGCCTCCAGGAACTCGGCGGCCTCGGTCTCGGAGAGCGTCAGCGGCGGCAGCAGTTTGATCACGTCGTTCTTGCCGGAGGCCATCGTGATCACCCCGTGGTCTCGGTGCAGCGGGATGACGATCAGCTGCGGGAACAGTCCGTCGCTGGCCAGGTGGCTCAGGCTCCAGTTCAGGCGGGCGGCGCGCGCGCTGGGCGCGCCCAACTCGATCCCGATCATCAATCCCCGCCCCCGTACCGCCTTGACCATCTCGTAGCGCTCCTGCTGCTCGGCGAGCCCGGAGCGCAGCAGCCGGCTCACCCGCTCGGCCTGCTCCACCAAGCCGTCGCGCTCGATGATCCGCAGCGTGGCCAAGCCGGCGGCCATCGACAGCCGGTTGCGGCCGAACGTCGATTGGTGGATATAGGACCGCTCGAGCGTGCCGACCGCCTTCTCGAAGATCTCGCGGCGCGTGACCATGGCGGCGACCGGCATGTAGCCACCGCTGAGCGTCTTGCCGACGAGCACGAAATCCGGCTCGAGGCTCCAGTGCTCGAGCGCGAACCACCGCCCCGTGCGGCCGAGTCCGGTCTGGATCTCGTCGATCACGAACAGCGTTCCGTAGCGGCGACACAGCTCCTGGGCGGCGTGGAGGTAGCCGGCGGGCGGTAGCGTCACCTCCCGTCCCTGGATCGGCTCGATGATGAAGGCGGCCACATCGCGGGCGCGAAGCGCCGCCTCCAAACTGGACAGATCGCCGAACGGAACTCGTTGGCAGCCCGGCAGCAGCGGGCCGAACCCATCCTTGAAGAAGTCGTCGCCGACGAGCGACAGCGGTCCGAGACTCACCCCGTGAAAGCTCGACTCACACGAGATCAGTCGGGGCCGGCGCGTCGCCGCCCGGGCGAACTTCATCGCGGAGTCGACCGCCTCGGCGCCCGTGCTGGTGAAGAAGACGGCGTCCAGGCCCTGCGGCAGCCGCTGCGAGAGCTGTTCTGCGAGCATCCCGGCCAGGGCCGAGTAATGGATCTGCACCCCGTCCACGAGATCGGCGGCGAGGGTCGCCTGGAGCACCTCGCGAACAGCGGGATGGTTGTGGCCGAGGCCGGCAAACCCCTCGCCGGTGTGGAAGTCGAGATAGGCGCGGCCGTCGGCGTCGTGAAGGTAGGAGCCCCGCGCCGACGTGTAGGACTTGTCGAAGCCGATGATCCGCAGCACGTCGACCAGCGACCGATCGAGATGGCGGTGAGCGAGGGCGAGCGTCTCGTCCGCTCGGGTGATCGCTTCGCTGACCACGCCCAGAGAATCGGCGGTGAGAATCGGCTGGGACTCGACGGCGGTCACAATCGCCGGCGCAGACTAGTGCACTACGCGAGCGGAGAATCGGCGGGCCCCGACCCCTGCCCCGCGGGGCGTGGATCGGCGTCGGCCGCCGGGGGCGCGGTCGCCTGCGTCGGATAGGCCGCGGCCGCGGTGGCGACATCGCGCGGATAGGTGGCACGGGCCCGCAGGAGGAAGATGCCGGCGGCGGCCAGGGTGCCCAGCAGCACCAGGAAGCTGATCTCCAGACCGCGCGCGGTGCTGGGCGAGACCAGCCCCGGGTGGGTGCCGATCGGCGCCTGCGCGGGGGCCACCCCGGCGATCAGGTCGGCCAGGCCTCCGAACAGCAGCGGCGCCAGCGCCTGGGCGAGTGAGCGCAGCACCGTTCGGGTGCTCTCGGCTCGGCCCCACAGCCCGGCCGGCATGATGTCCAGCCGGGCCGCGTCGAGCGGCGGGTTGGCCGCCGACAGCAGGGTCGCGCCGGCGATGTCGAACCAGATCGATGGGGTGAGGTGGCTGCCGAGGATTCCGGGGACCAGCAGCGCGGCGGCGCCGATGTAGCAGCAGGCCGGAACCATCACCCGCGATTCGATGAACCCCCGCCGGAGCAGCACGTCGGTCGCGCGTCCGCTGATCAAGGTTCCGATCAAGGCGCCCGCGACCAGCAGGGCGAGCACGAGTTCGGCCGTGGCCTGGCTGGTGTGGTAGTGGCCGCGGACGAACAGCAGCGCGAAAGTCTGTAGACCGGCGAAGTAGAAGTAGCCCAGCGAGGAGCTGATGATCATCAGGATGTTGGTCCGAACCGAGAGGATGTAGCGGACCGACTCGGCCAGGCCGAGCTTCTGCGGGTCCCGCTTGAGCACCAGGTCCGGATCGGCCTGGATGCCGAGCCGCTTGGCCGCTTCCCGGGCCAGGTCATCGGCGTCCAGCTCCACGTCCTCATCGTCTCCGAGCCAGTCGTCGGGATGGGTGCCGTCGCCGGCGACCGCTCGCTTCAGATCGACCACGCCGGGCTCCAGTCGACTGCGGCCGTTGCGCCGCGGTTCCGGCACGGTGCGATACAGAGCGCGGGCGAGGAAGAACCCGGGGATCGCCAACAGGAAGAATGCGGCCCGCCACGAGATGAGGCTGGCGAGGCTGCCGGAGATGATGAAGCCGAAGGCCTCCCCGGCGATCTCCCCACCGAGTATGTAGGCGTAGATCTGCCCCCGCTCTCGGGGCTGGAAGTAGTCGCCGGTCAGCGACGCGATCGCCGGCCCGGCGGTGGCGGTGACGGCGCCGAGGAGCAGGCGAGTCAGGAGCAGGGTGGAGTAGCTGCCGGCGACCGCGCTGGCGAGCGAGGCCGCGCTCCACAGCAGGATGCTGATCGCGAGCACCGGCACTCGCTTGGTTCGGTCCACGAGCAGGCCCACGGGGATCGTGAAAACCGCGCCGACGAGGAGCGACACCGAGCTGAGCAGGCCGATCTTGGTATTGCCGATATGCAGGGCGTGCTCGAGCTGCGGAGCCACCGCCCCCACCGTCGCCGTGTCGGCCCCGTTCAGCGCCAGCACCCCGCCGAAGAGCAGGATGACCCGCGCCCGGGCGGGGCCGCCAACCCGTTTGACGACCTCGCCGCGGGCGACGCGACCCGACCATTGGGCAAAGCCCCCGAGCTGGGAAAGGAACCGTTTCACGCGATGTCTCTCAAACCTACGCTGGCATAGAGTCAAGAAACCTTTGATCAGCGTCAGGAGCCTTGGATGTCGGACTACATGAGCCTTCCCGCAGACCTACCCGTCCCCGAAGATGATGGGGCGGCCGATCATCTCGCAGGGGCCGCGCTGCCCCAGCTGACGCTCACGGCCACCGGCGGGGATTCGGTGGCGCTGGACCGGCTGGGAGCCGGGCGGGCGGTGCTCTACCTGTATCCGCTCACCGGCCGGCCGGGGGTCGACCTGCCGGAGGGCTGGGACGCGATCCCTGGCGCGCGCGGGTGCACTCCGGAGGCGTGCGGCTTCCGTGACCAGTTCTCGCAGCTGCGGGCGGCGGGTGCCTCGGCGGTCTACGGGCTGTCATCTCAGGACGCCGATTACCAGGCCGAGTTCGCCGAGCGTCTGGCCCTGCCCTTCTCCATGCTCTCCGACCCCGGGATGAAACTCGGCGAGGCGCTTGACCTCCCGACCTTCACCGCCGGCGGGCAGCGGCTCTACAAGCGCCTCACGCTGATCGTCGCCAACGGGCGAATCGAGCACGTCTTCTACCCGATCTTTCCGCCCGACGAGCACGCCGCCGAAGTGCTGGGGTGGCTCGCGGAGCGAGACCAGGCCACCTCGTAGGGCCGTCAGCCGCGCTTGATCGCCCGCAGGGTGAAGGTGTGGGGCAGACGCCAGGGCCGGTCGCGCAGGCGCCACTCCCCGAGCTCGATCTGCTCCATCTGCCCGGGCAGCGCCTCCCAGGGGACGCTGTCGTGCTCCACCAGATTTGTGATCTCCATGCCGGCGTCAAGCAACGCGGTGACCAGCTCACCCAGCCCGTGGTTCCAGGTGTTGGTGAGGTTATGCTCGAACTTCGCCTCGGTCTGCACGTACGTGCCCTCGTCCTCGTCGATCACCGGCTCGTCGCGCTCGAAGTACGGATAATCGACGACCAGCAACCCGTCCGGCCGGGAATCGGCTAGCGACCACAGCATCGGGTGGCCCTCGCGGATGAACAACCGGCCGCCCACGGTGAGCAGCTCGGATACCACTTGGGCCCACCGCACCACCGACGGCAGCCAGCAGAGCGCCCCGATTCCGGTGAACACCAGATCGAACGCCTCCGTTCCCAGCGCCCCCACCGCGTCGTAGACCTCGGCTTGTACGAACTCCACCTCCGCGTGCGCTGATGCCGCGAGCTCCCGGGCCTGGGCCAGCGACGCCGCCGAGAAGTCGAGGCCGGTCATCCGGGCGCCGAGCCGGGCCAGGGAGATCGTGTCGGTGCCGATGTGACACTGGAGATGAACGCCCCTGAGTCCGGTCACGTCGCCCAGCCGGGGCAGGTCGAAGCGCACCACCCCACTCAGGTAGGACGGGTCTTCAATGAAGCGGGCGACCGCGTAATCGGGAGACGCGGCGTGGGCGGGGGCCCGCGCGTCCCAGGTGGCCCGGTTGACGTCCGCATAGGGCTCCATGGCGCAGACCATATCCGGCGGGCGGCTCCGCTCTGCCCGGCGTCTCCGCTCGCCGGCGCCGGCCGACTCGGAGGCTCGCTGGACCCTCCGGGACCGAGGCGTACTGTGCACGGATGTGAGCACGGAGAGCGAGCCGGGTCGATCGGTGGCCGCTTCGCCCCCGGCCGGGGCAGACGCCGCGGCTGACCCGCCGCCCGCGCCGGCGGCGCGACGGGCCCGGCTCGGCCAACTCGTCATCGCGGCGCGCGACGGCGACGAGGCGATGGTGGAGGAGGCACTGCTGCGGGTCAGCCGGTCGCACCGGGCGTTCGCTCCCCTGGCGCTGGTGGTCGGCGGCCTCGTGATGTTGCTCAACGGGCTCAAGCTGCTGTTCTCGAACTGGCGGCTGACGCTGGTTCAGATCCTGCCCGCGGTGGTGATCTGGGCGGCCATGTACGACCTCCGGGCCCACGTCCTGCGCGGTAACTCACTGCCGGATGTCAACGGCCCGGTCCTGATCCCGGTCGTGATCGCCATCGCCGCCATCACCATGGCCAGCTTCTTTCTCAACGCAGTGTTCGGCTTTGCCATCTCCCAACCCGGGGTGCCCCAGCTGAGGCCCGCGACGGAGCAGGCCAGGACTCACCTGCCGATCATCCTCGGATCCGGCGCCGTCGTCGGCGTCGCCCTCGGCGTGTCGGTGACAGTCGTCGCCCGTATCCACCGGCCGTGGTTCGCGCTCACCCTGAGCATCATGATCGGCGTGCTGATGCTCTGCTACGTCGCGATCCCGTCACGCCTGATCGGGGCCAAGCCGACCGCCTCCAAGCGGGATCGGCTGGCGGCGAGCGTAGTCGCCGGGGCGGTGGGCTCGGTGGTCAGCGCTCCACCCTACGTACTGGGCCGGATCGGGATCCTGATGCTCGGGGTGCGTGTCCTGTTCGTTCCGGGGCTGGTGATCGTCGCCTTCGCGGCGATCGCGCAGGCCGCCGCGACGAGCGCGGTGAAGTCCGTCAAGATGACCGCGAAGCTGCTCGCCGGCGGTCCCCCGGCGGGGAACCCGTGAGCGTCTGGAAGCCGTGGACAGCAGAGCCGACAACCGATATGAGCTGGCGCCGATCGGCGTCGTGGAGTCCTCGCTGCGTGATCGCGCGGACGCTCCCCACCAAGGTGACGAGGGCGGCCCTGAGGCGTGGCTGGTATTCGATCCCGACGTGACCGACGGCATCCGGGACCTCGCCCCAGGCGACGAGATCCTCGTTCTCACCTGGTTTCACCGGGCTGAGCGGGACGTGCTCCGAGTGCGCCCGCGCAGCGACCCGAATAATCCCGTCACCGGAGTGTTCAGCACGCGCTCGCCCGACCGCCCGAACCCGATCGGGCTGCACCCGGTCACGGTGGTCTCCGTGCAGGACAATCGGGTGCGCGTACGCGACCTCGAAGCGATCGACGGGACGCCGATCGTCGACGTCAAGCCGGAGCTGCGCTGCCGTCCGCGGGACGGCGACGCGGCGCGCCGGCCGCTCGTGGCGGGCGTCGCCGGCGCTGCCACCGACCCGCGAGTGGTCGCAGATCAGGCGGGGATGGTCGCCACCGCCTGGTCTGCACCGGGGGCGCCGGTCTCCTGGAAGCTGACCGCGGAGCAGTTCGCGACGCTGCGCGATGACGCCGAGCTGCTGGCGATCGCCGCCGGGATCGAGCCGGACCGGCTCCCGCCGTTGCTGTTTTCGGCGGCGGCGACGTCGCTGGTGCTGGAGTACCAGCCGCAGCCGTTGCGCGAGTGGTTTCCCCGCGTCGGGCACCCCCAACCGGCGCTCGGCTCCGGGTTCCGCGCCGAGTACCGCAGCTTCTGCCTCGATCACCGAGACCGCCTCGGTGAGCTGTGCGCCGTGCACCGTTACCAGATGAACGAGGTCGGACGCTGTGCGCACCTGCTGCCGGCGCTGGCTCCGGCGATCGCCGCCGGTCGGCGGCTCGCGCTCGTCGACATCGGGACCGGCGCCGGTCTGGCGCTGCACCTTGATCGCTACCGCTACGTCTTCCGCGGCCCGGGCGATCAGGAGATCGTGGTCGGCGACCCGCGCTCCGAGGTCGTGATCGACACCGAGCTGCGGGGCGGGCAGGGCGTGCCCGTCGCGCCCGAGCTCCCGCGTGTCGCCGAACGAGTCGGGATCGACGTCGAGCCATTGGACGTGGGCGACGTGGCGGTACGAGGTTGGCTGGAGGCCTGCCTGCCCCAGGAGATCGGCGCCGTCACCCGGTTTCACCACGCCGCCCGGTTAGCGCTGTCGCATCCCGCCCGGCTGGTCCGCGGTGACGTGTTCGCCGCGCTGCCAGAGGTGTTGGCTTCGATTCCGGACGACCGGCTGGTGTGTCTGACCGACAGCTACGTGCACGTCTTCTTCAGCAAGGCGGATCTGATCCGCTTCCGGGAGCTGGTCGACGGCGCGGGATCCGAGCGCGACCTGGACTGGATCTCGCTGGATCCGCTCGTCCCGATGGGCGGGGGGGCGACCCGCAGCGTCATCGGGATCCAGGCACCGCCCGAGTTGATCGAGCGCAACCGCGCCGAGGGGGTGTTCGGCGTTCTCGCTCGAGTCAGCTACCGAGAGGGCGGGAGGACGTCCGGACTGCTCGCCGCTGCTCATCCCGGGGGTGCCTGGCTGGAGTGGCTGCATCCCGTCGGCCGGCGGCCGGCCTGAAGATGCCGAGCTGTCGCACCGGGGGGTGGTGGCCGTGCGGGCGCTGGTGATCTCCGACACCCATTTCGGAGCCTGGACCGGAGATGACATCCTCAGCCGGCCCGAGACGCTGGCGTTGCTCGAACCCGTGCTCGACGTCGACGAGGTGATCATGCTCGGCGACATGTTCGACTTCATGTTCGGATCGATCCGGGGCGGGTTTCGTGCCGCGGAGGGCTTGCTCGAGCTGCTGCGCGGCAAGCTCGCAGGCAAGCGCTTCGTGTTTCTCGCTGGAAACCACGATCACTACTTCGTCCGGCGGGAGGCGGAGGAGCTGCTCGGCTTGGAGCTGGCCACCGGCAGGGGACCGGACGAGCTCGGACCGGAGCTGCGCCGCAACGATTTCCTGCGGCGCGCCCTCGAGCGGCGTCTGGCCGGGGTCGAGATCGACATTCGCTACCCGACGTACAAGTTCGGGGATGTGCTGCTCACCCACGGGCACTATCTGGACTTCCATGCCCGACGCAGCGGGGCCGCGCCGGCCCGGCTGCTGGCGCGGGCGTTGTGGTCGATCGCCGTCGGTGGACACGAGCACGCGCCGGGGATCGAGGACTACGAGGCGACGATCACGCTGCTGACCTCGCTGCTGTACACGATCGCCCAGCTTCCCAACGGCACCCAAGCTCAGCGCCGGGCGTTCGCGGCGTTCGAGGCACTGGAGCGGGCGGTTCACGCGGCACGGGCCCCGGTGGCGCGGCTGGAGCGGACGGCCGACTGGGTTGCCGCCCGGAGCGGAGCGCTCGTCGGCGCCAACGACGGCGCCAGGATCGAGCGCCAGTCTGCGGGCTACCAGCAGGCTCGCTCCGAGGAGGCCGACCGGCGGCGGAGGACCGGTGCCCCGACCGGGGGCGAGGCCGCCAGCCAGGCGCTCGTTCGTCTCGTCAGCCCGAGCGATCCGATCCGCCCCGCGGTGCAGGCCATCGATCAGGTGGTCACCAATCTGGGCTGGGCCCGCGGCGCCGACAAGGTCGTGTTCGCTCACACCCATCAAGCGCTGGACGGCGTGACCGCTGCGGACGGGTCGATTCGCTACTGGAACACCGGCTCGTGGATCTATGAGCCGGATCTGCGCTCGCGCGAGGCATATCTCGCCTACCTGCGAAACGGCTGGCCCGGGACGGCGGTGCTGATCGACTCCGACGAGCCCGCGCCGCGCCTGCTCAGGCTGCGAGAGCACCTGAACCCGATCCACCAGATGAGCTGATCCTCCGTTTGGGAAACTCGTGACCAGAGGGCACCGCCCGCTTGGGGTCGGGGCGCCAGGCTGGCGGGCCGCGAGTGGCCTGGATCCGCCGTTCATGCCCCCGCGGACCCTAACCTCCGGCTACAGCCGCGCGGCCAGCCTCGGAGAGACACGGTGCGGCTGCCCAGCTCATGTTCGACTCCCTGGTAAATGCCATTTCGGGGTCCGCGTGGACGTATCTGCTCGTCCTCGGGGTGTGCGCCGGGGACGCCCTGCTCCCGTTGTTTCCGAGCGAGACACTGGTGATCACCGCCGCGGTGCTCGCCTCCCGCGGAGATCTGAACATCGGGCTGGTCGCGGCCGCGGCCGCGGTGGGGGCGCTGCTGGGGGATAACTCGGCATACGGGCTGGGGCGCAGCGGACTGCGGCGCGTCGCCGATCGGCTGCTGGGATCGGACAAGAACCAGCAGCGACTCGCCTGGGCCCGGCGGCAGCTACGGAGCCGAGGCGGCTGGATCATCATCGTGGCTCGCTTCATCCCCGGTGGCCGGACCGCGACCACCTACGTATCGGGCACGCTCCAGATGCCGTGGAAGCGCCGGTTTCTTCCCTTCGACACGATCGCCGCCGTGTTGTGGGCCGCGTACTCGTCGGCGCTGGGCTATTTCGGTGGCTCCGCGTTCGAGCACAACCTATGGGTGCCGCTGCTCATCGCCACCGGCGCCAGCCTCCTCATCGCCGGCGCCGGCGAGCTTTTGCGACGCAGATTCCTGGACCGCGGCGACCAGTAGCCGGCAGGTCCCGTCGGCTTGGAGTCGAATGAGTGGTCAGGATGTCACCGCCGCCCTCCGCGCCCTCCTCACCGCCCTCCGCGTCATCGCCATGGCCCGCGCGGCTCGAGGCGCTGGGCGCAACCTGTCGCGAGTGGGTGACCCGACCGCGCGTCACGCTCTGCCTGGTCGGCGGCGTGCTGGTCCTGGCCGGCCTGATGCTGACCGATTCGGTGTGGACGCTGCCGCTGATGATCGTCGGGGCCGTGATGATCCTGGTCGCATGGATCGGGCATCGACTCGAGGGACGGTTCGCCGTTCAGTGGGGACAGACCGGTACCGAGCTGGCCTTCCGCGCCACCGTGAAGCCGGCGCGGTCCGCCCTCACGGGCGGATCGGCGGGCTCGCGGCCGCTGCCGTCCCCGCGCGAGAATGACGCCGAGGCGAGTTCGATCATCGAGGGGGAGGCCCACACCGTCGAGATCGACGTCGCGGAGCTGAGGGCGCTGATCGCCGCCGCCGAGAGCCACCCGGACCCCGCTCCCGATCGGCCGCAGCCGGAGGACATCCGGATTCACCGCGTTGCGGACGACGCGACGAAGCGATCCCAAGCCGCCGGCTGACTCAGCCGGCCGGCGACGGTCGCTGACCGGCACCGGCCCCCGCGACCGCCTCGCCGAGCTGGAGGACCAGCCAGATCCGCTCCGGGTCAAGCAGCAGCTCGGGTGCGGCAAGGACGTCGCCGTCGATCACGACGAGGTCGGCCAGCTTGCCCGGAGCGATGCTCCCGATGTGGTCCTCGAGCCCGAGAGCCTCGGCGGCGATCGATGTCGCCGACCGCAGCGCCTCGGCAACGCTCATTCCGTGATGGATCATGCGCAGCAGCTCCAGGGCGGTGTCCGGCGCCGAGATGCCGTTGCGATCCGACCCGAGCGCGATCTTGACCCCGGCCGCACGCGCCGCGCGCAGGCTGCGCGTGCCCTGCGCGAGGTTGTGGTGGGCGAGCTCGACGAGGCTCGGCAGCATCTCCGGGGAGATGGTGACCGTGTCCGGATCGATGGCCTCGCCGAAACCGCCCATCCAGTAGTAGCCGCCGAGCGTCGGCACCAGCACCTGTCCGTTGGTGGCCATCGCCTCCAGCAGCTCGGGTCGCTGGTTGAGGTACATCCCGTGCTCGATCGTGTCGATGCCATGGGCGATGGCCGCCGCGGTGCCGTCGAGCCCCTCCACGTGGGCGGCGACCTTGAAGCCGAGGCGCTTGGACTCGTGCACCAGCGCGCTCAGCTCCGGCTCGGTCAGCTGAGCCGGCTCGGGATCCTCCAGCTCGTTGGAACGCGCCCCGGTCGTCATCACCTTGATGAAGTCGGCGCCATCGCGCAGCTGCTCACGCACCGCCTTGCGGATTTCTTCGGGGCCGTCTGCCTCGCGGTACATGGCCCCGTAGAACCGGCCGCCGGGCGCGGTGGCCGAGATGATCCGCCCACAGGTCAGCAGCCGCGGTCCCCGAAACGCGCCGTAGCGCATCGCCTGACGAGCCTCCTGCGGCTGGACGGCCTGTGACCCGACATTGCGCAGCGTGGTCACCCCCATCCGCAGCGTGTCGCGCAGCCGCGCCTGGAGGAAGTGAGCACTGGTGCCGGCCAGGATCGGCTCGGCGCCCCCGTCCGGCGTCGGCTGGTACCCCTGCACGTGGATGTGGACGTTGATCAGGCCCGGGAGCAGCGTGCGACCGCCGAGGTCGAGCACGGCGGCGCCCTCCGGCACCGGTTCGGAGGCGCTGCCGATCCGCTCGATCACCCCGTGATCGATCAGCACCGCCGCCTGCTCGTTCACCAGATCGCCGGTGCCGTCGAACAGGCGCGCCCCGGTCAGCCACTGTCGCCCCGGCGCGGGCGGCGGCGCGGCGAGCAGGGAGGGATGGCGGTGGGGCACGGACCGAGACTAATCGTTCGCGGCGAGGCGGCGGCCGGCCCGCGCGCCGGCGCTCAGCCGCGCTCGCGGAGCGCCAGGATGCGAGCCACCGACGCTCGGGCCGCGGCCAATCCGATCTGATGGCGTTTGATCGCCGAGGCGATCGCCCCGGCCACTCCGCGGCATTGCGCCGGATCGCCGGACGTGCACAGGATCAGGTCGGCACCGGCGCGGGCGGCGAGCACGCCGCGTTGCGCCAGGTCGCCGAACGGTTGCAGCGCCCCCGCGTCGATCGAGTCGGTGATCGTGACGCCGCGGAACCCGAGCCGGTGGCGCAGCTCTCCCTGTAGCCAGGCAGACGACAGGCCGGCGGGGCGTTCCCGATCCAGCGCCGGGTACACCGCCCAGGACGCCATCACCAGATCGACACCGGCTGCGATCGCGTTGCGGTACGGCGCCTCGTCGATCGTGCGCAACGCGTTGCGCGACTGGGTCAGGATCACCGAGCGCTCGTCCGTGTTCTGGTCTGAGTCGGCGGCGCCCAGCCCGGGGAAGTGCTTGGCCGTGGCGGCCACTCCCGTGCGCTGCTGCGCCGCGATGAACGCCCTACCGAGGCTGCCGACCAGCCCCGGGTTGCGCGAGTACGAGCGCTGGAACTCGTCGATGAAGTCGCCTGGCTGCCGGTAGACGTCGAGCACGGGAGCCAGGTTCACGTTGATCCCCACGCCGGCGAGGTTGTGGCCGGCGTCGGCGCCGGCCGCGCGGGCGCTGGCGACGGCGTCGGATTGCTCCCCGATCTGCCTCTCGGACAGGACCGGGGCGCGGGGCAACCGCCGCACCTGGCCACCCTCCTGATCGGTCATCATCAGCAGCGGGGCGGGCACCGGCCCCGCGGCATTCGCCCGTTGCAGCCGACCGATCACGGAGCGGATCTGACTCCGGCTGGCGATGTTGGGGCCGAAGAAGATCACCCCGCCGACCTCGCCCGCCCGGATCGCCGCCAGGAGGGAGGCGGGCGGCCGCAGACCGTCGTAGGCGTAGATGACCCGCTGGCCGGCGAGCTGCCTGACTGTCAGTCGCTGGGCGGGCGAGGCTTGCGCCGGTTGCCGGGAAACGGACGTGGACGTCGTGCTGGTCGGCGTCGTGCTTGATCGGGAGGTGACCACGCCTCGTCTGGCGCGCCCCCCACCGCATGCGCTCGTCGCCAGCGCGGTCGCCAGCGCGGCGACGGCGATCGCCTTTCGTGGCATCAGTTGCGGCGCGGCCGAGTCGGGGTTGCGCCCGCTCCGTCCGCGTCCAGGGCCAGCCCTCGTCCGGGCACCGGCGCCGACTGGACGATCGAAGTGGTCGTCTGCCCGTAGGCGGCGAACTGGTCGATCACCTCCTCCAGGTGCTCCACCGAGCGCACGTGCGCCGTCATGATGTAGCAGTCCTCGCCGGTGATCCGCCGGCAGTCGACGACCTCGGACGTCCGCTGGGCCAGCGCTGAGACCTCGTGCAGCTGCCGCGGCGCCGGCCGCACCCGGATCACCGCGCTGAGGCTCATCCCCAGGGCGCGCGGGTCCAGGTCGGCGTGGTAGCCGAGGATCACGCCCTCGCCCTCCAGGCGCGTCAGGCGCTCCGCGACCGCGGGCGAGGACAGGCCGACTCGCCGTCCGAGCTCGGCGAGGCTCAAGCGAGCGTTGGCCTGCAGTTCGGAGAGCAGCCGAAGATTGGTGGCGTCAAGTAGCGGTTCGACGGAGTTCCGCCCGTTACGCCTTCGGTTCTCAGGCACGCGGCCGAGACTACCTGTCATTCGCCATGTACACCAGCCCCGTCCGGCGGCAGGCTTGGGTGAACTCGTGGGACACGACACCCCGCTCACGCCGACCGGGCGCCGAGTCAAGGAGACGCCGCCGCATGTCTACTTTCTCGTCAGCGCGGTCTTTCATTACCTCGGCCCTTCCTTCGCCGTGCTGCTGTTCGCGCGGATGGAGGTCCTGGGCGTTGCCTGGCTGCGGATCGCGTCGGCGGCGCTGATCCTCGCCCTCTGGCGCCGCCCGTGGCGGGCCTACCGGTCGCTGGGCGGGGACGGTCGGCGACTGGTGTGCGCCTGGGGCGCCGCCCTGGCGGCGATGAACGTGTGCTTCTACACCGCCATCAGCCGCCTGCCACTGAGCACCGTCTCGGCGATCGAGTTCCTGCCGGTGATCGCGCTGGCGGCGTTCGGCGTGCGATCGCCGCGTAACCTGCTCGCGCTTTGGCTTGCGGTCCCCGGCGTGTACCTGCTCACCGACGTGCGGCTCTCCGGTGCCGTCATCGGCTTCGGGTGCGCATTCGCCAATGCGCTTCTGTTCTCGATCTACATCGTGCTCGCCGACCGCCTCGCCAAGCGCGCCGCGGTGAGCGGGATCGACGGCCTGGCCGCGGCCATGCTCGTCGCCGCGGCGGTCGCCACCCCCGTCACCATCGGGCGGGCTTTGCCCGCCTTCACCCAACCCGTCCTGCTGCTGGCCGGCATCGGGGTCGGCGTCTGCTCGTCGGTGATTCCCTACGTCACCGACCAGCTGGCGATGGCGCGGCTTCCCCGCGCCAGCTACGCGACGATGGTCGCCCTGCTGCCGGCCATCGCCACCGTCATCGGGATCGTCGTGCTGGCGCAGATCCCCAGCTGGGTGGAGGTCATCGGCGTGGCGCTGGTCGCGGCTGGGGTCGCGCTGCACCGCCCCGCGCAATCCGGTGGGTGAGCGATCACAACGAGCGCTGGTACTTGGAGAACGCCCAGGTGGCGAACCACGCCGCGCCGATCAGCAACGCGACGAGAAATCCGATCCGGCTGCCGACCAGTCCCCAGTCGATCTTCTGCATGGCCGCCGAGCGCGACGCCTCGACCGCCCAGTTGACCGGGTTGTACCGCGCGACGCTGCGGATCCATGCCGGCAGCAGGCTGCGCTGCATCATCGCCGCCGACAGGAAGGTCAGCGGCAACTGGACGAAGCTGACGGCGCCGATCACCGTCTCGCGTTGCCGGGCGAGCACGCCGACCGCGTTCGACAGCGACGCGAACACGGCACCGAGGAGGGCGGCGATCACCAGCAACAGCACCACGCCGCCGACGCCTCCCTTGAAGTCGGCTCCCAGGATCAGCGCCAGCGCCACGATCACCAGCGTCTGGACGACGACCATGAACGCTCCGTAGACCACGGTGCCGGCGTTCAGGGCGCCGCGCCACACCGGGGTGGCGAGCATCCGGTCCATCACCCCGCTGTTGATGTCCTCGACGAATCCCATGCCGGTCCAGCCGGCTGAGAACACCGCCAGCATGACGACCACGCCGGGCGTCAGGAAGTTGATATAGGACCCACGGAAACCGGGGATGTCGGCCACCGACTTGAACAGCGCCCCGAACAGCAACAACCAGATGATCGGTTGGGAGAGCGTCATCCCGAGAAAGGCGGGTTGGCGCCGGAACACGCGCACGCCCCGGAGGTACACCTGCCAGCCCTGTCGCAGCGCGATCATGCGGCCACCTCCTCGGCGTCGGCGTGGAAGGCGCGGCCGGCGTGGCGCAGGTAGACATCGTCGAGTGAGGGGCGGGCCAGCGTGACCGACGCGACCTTGATCCCGTCGGTCTCCAGCGCGGCGAGGACGCCGGGGATCGCGCCGCTGCCGTCCTTCGCCCGCGTCCGCAGGGTGCGCCCCTCGACCTCGATCTCGCTGAGGCCGTCCAGGCGATCCAGAGCCGTGACGGCGCTGGTGGCGTCGAGCTCGGCGAGCTCGATCTGGATCGAGTCGCCGCGTAGGTCGCTCTTGAGCTCGCCGGGGGTTCCCCGCGCCACGATCCGCCCGCGGTCGATGATCGCCAGCCTCGAGGCCAGCCGGTCGGCCTCCTCCATGTAATGCGTGGTGAGCAGAATCGTTATTCCCTCAGCCGCGGCGAGCCGCTCGATCTCGTGCCACATGTCGACGCGAGCCTCCGGGTCCAGGCCGGTGGTCGGCTCGTCCAGGAACAGCACCTGCGGCCGGTGTAGGAGGCCCAGGGCCACATCGAGACGGCGCTGCATCCCGCCTGAGTAGCTCTTCACCGGGCGGTCGGCGACATCCTGGAGGCCGGTCCACTCCAGTGAGTGAGCGATGCGCTGCCTGAGCTGCCGGCCGCTGCAGCCGTAGAACTCCCCTTGGAGCTCGAGGTTCTCGCGGCCGGTCGCCTCCATGTCGGAACCGTGCTTCTGGCCGACGACGCCGATCGTCCGGCGCACCCGGACGGGGTCGGCGATCACATCGATCCCGGCGACGGAGGCGCGGCCGCGATCGGGGGCGGTGAGCGTGCAGAGCATCCGGACGGTCGTCGACTTGCCCGCGCCGTTGGGGCCGAGGAGTCCGAAGATCGTGCCCGCGGGCACCGACAGGCTCACGCCGTCGACCGCCTTGACCGCGGGCGGGTAGGTCTTCTCCAGCTGCACTGCTTCGATTGCCGATGGCACGTTTCGTCTCCCGGTGTGGATAGGGTTACCTTGATGATCAAGATACCTTTACCATCGAGACTCTCGAGTGTCAAGGAATAAGCGAGAGGCGTTCGCCGAGCTCATCGACGAGATCCGCCGCTCGCAGACCGCGACCGCGCGCTATGACCAGGCGGTGGCCATGGCGCTGCGTCTGCATCCCACCGACATGCTTTGCCTCGACGTACTGCAGCGCCAGGGATCCCTCACCGCCGGACGGCTGGCCGCCGAGACCGGACTTACCAGCGGCGCGATGACCGCCGCGCTCGATCGGCTGGAGCGTTCCGGCTACGCGCGACGCGTGCGCGACGTTGCCGATCGGCGCCGGGTTCTCGTTCAGCTGACCGCCAAGGCGGCTGAGCTGGGCTCCTTCTACGTTGACCACCAACGGATGTCCGAGCAGCTCTACCAGCGCTACAGCCTGGATCAGATCGAGCTGCTGCTGAGGTTCGTGCGCACCGGGAGGGAGTTCAACGAGCAGCACGCGATCGAGCTCGAGCAGCGCAACCGATCTCGCCCGAGCTGAGCCCGGCGCGCGGGGCGCGCCGGCTCGTCGCGGGCTCAGGCCTCGCTGGCGGCCAGAGCCCAGTCGGGCTCGCCGACGCCGAGCCGGGCGAGCAGCCGGCGCAGGGTGAGGCGCTCGGACTGATCCAGTCCGGCCAGCATCTCCTCCTCGACGATCTGGACCGCTTCGTCGACCTCGCGGAGCACGCCCTCGCCCTGGCGCGAGAGCGCGACGATCGCACGGCGGCGGTCGGAGCGGTCACGCTGACGCACCACCAGCTCCTCGTCCTCGAGCTCGTTGAGCAGGCAGACGAGGCTGCTCGGGTCCATCCGCAGGCGGTCGGCCAGCACCTGCTGTGCGGTAGGGCCGTAGCCGCGGAGATAGCTGAGCGCGACCACATGGCGCTGGCGGAGACCGATTGGCGTGAGCACCTGCTCGAAGCGCTGGCGCACGACACGAGCCACCCGGGCGATCAGGACCGTGGAGTGCGCCGGGACGGCGCCCATCGGGTCTCTAACTGGTACCCCCATCTTCGGGGTCAGTGTAACAAAGGTATATCCTTTTGAGATCACGATGGTTTCGTCACCAACAACTAATCGAGCCATCGACGCTCTGACTTCTTCGGCTTGCATCAGGTGGGAGGTTTCATGAATTCGTTCCTGCGTCCCTTCGCCCCGCGGCTCGCCCGTTGGGGGTCGCTCATCCTCATCGCGGGAGCCCTGGCGGCTCCGGCCTCCGCTTCGGCGGCGGCGTTCACGGCCCATCTCAAGGCGCCAAACCACACTCCGACGATGAACCGGAAATGGTGGATCACCGTGACCGCCAACCGAGGCCGGACCAAGCTCAGCGGAAAGGTGAGGTATGACTTCGTGACCTCGGCCGGGACCTTCAGCCGGCCGGGCCACAGCTTCAAGCACGGGGTCTACCGCGATTGGCTGCGCTTCCCGCCCGCGTCGGTCGGGCACCGGTTCACCTTGCGGGTCGTGGTCAGCACCCGGTACGGGAGGGTCGACCTCAACTGGGCAGTGACGCCGCGCAAGTAGCCATGCCAGGCGCACGGGTCGTCGTCGAGCACGTATCTAGAGCCTATGACCGGGCTCTCGTCTTAGACGATGTCAGCTTCGTGGTGGAGCCCGGCGAGCTGGTCGCGCTGGCCGGTCCGTCAGGCTCGGGCAAGACGACGTTGCTGCAGTTGATCGGCAGCCTCGACCGCCCGACCCGGGGCTCGATTCGAGTCGATGACGTGGCGGTGCAGACGCTCACCCATCCGGCCCGCTTCCGCCGGGAGACCGTCGGCTTCGTGTTCCAGCTGCATCACCTGCTGCCGGCGCTGAGCGCGCGCGAGAACGTGGAGCTGACCATGGTCGCGGCCCATGTGCCCCGCCACGAACGGTCCCGCCGATCGCTCGAGCTGCTCGAGGAGGTAGGCCTTGCCGACCGGGCCGGGGACCTTCCGGCGCAGCTGTCCGGCGGCGAACGTCAGCGGGTGGCGATCGCGCGTGCCCTCGGCGGCCAGCCTCGCCTGATCCTCGCCGACGAGCCGACCGGGGCATTGGACACCGCCGCGTCGCACCGGGTGTGGGAGCTGCTGGGCGAGGTGCGCGACCGCCGCGGGGCGACGGTGATCGTCGCCTCCCACGATCCCTCGCTGGCCGATCACGCCGACCGTTCCCTGCACATCGCCGACGGCCGGCTGGTCGCCGCGGCCGACCGGGCGCCGGCGGTGTCGAAGCTGACGTGACCCTGCTGCTGCAGACCCTGACCACGCTCCGGCACAGACCGGGTCGCACGCTGCTCACCGCGCTGGGTACCGCTTTGGGCATCGCCACGATCGTCGCGCTGCTGGCAGTGGGCGCGGGCGCGCAGCGCAGCGCCGGCGAGTTCCTGCACCTCGGCCGCTCCGATCTCGGCCTGTTCCAGAAGGATGCCGCCGACCCAACGACCTCGGTGCTGCCGACGAGCATGATCCCGATGCTGCGCCGCACCCCCGGGATCGCCGACGCGACACCGGTCGTCCTGCTGGTGGAGCAGGTTGCCAACAACCCCGGGGCGGTCGTGTTCGGAGCCGTCCCGCGCGGATTCCTCACCGATCGCCTGGTGTTCAGCAGCGGCCGCATGTACGACGCCCCCAACCAGATCGTGGTCGGCGACGAACTGGCTCGGCAGATGCACGCGCAGGTGGGGGGCGAGGTGACCGTGCACCACCGGCGGCTGCGGGTGGTCGGCATCTACCACATCGGCGTTGCCTACCAGGACTCCGGGGCGTTCATCCCGCTGGCCACCGCGCAGAGGATGAGCGGGCGCCAGGGGGAGGCGACCACGATCCCGGTCAAGCTGGCCGTCGGCACCCGGCCCGCCGCCGCCAAGCGGACGCTGACCAGGCGGTTTCCGGGGCTGACGGTGATCTCGGACGCCGAAGAGGCGACCCGCGCCGGCGCCAACGGCCGGCTGATCTCGGCGGCAGCGCTGGTGATCGCGGTGCTCGCGCTGGTGATCGGCGGCATCGGCGTGATGAACACGATGCTGATGGCGGTGATCGAGCGGCGCACGGAGTTCGCGCTGCTCTCAGCGGTCGGTTGGAGCGGCCCGCAGATCGCCTCGCGGGTGCTCGTGGAGGGGGTGCTGACCACCTTGCTCGGGGCGCTGATCGGACTTCTCCTCGGGGTCATCGGAGCCCACTTCCTGGTTTCGGCGCTGGGCGCCCAGGAGTTCGTCGCGCCCCAGGTGAGCGCCTGGGACCTGGGACGCGCGCTGTTGGTGGGGGTGCTGATCGGGGTCCTGGGCGGGCTGTATCCGGCGTGGCGGGCCGCCCGGGTGTCGCCGGCCAACGTGCTCGCCCAGCGCTGATCTGAGCCGAAGCGGAAAGGCCGGTCGGGGGCGACCGACCGCCGCGAACGACCTGATCGGCACAGGCCGCCCGCGATCGGGGGGCGATTTGCGCCAAATTCCGGGTCGCGCCGCAGGGTTTGTCACGTTAGCCACGCCGAGCGGCCCCAGCGGGTGACAAATTCGCGGGTCGAGTCACGATTTGTCACGTTTCTCGGGGTCGTCGGGCGGGCGGATTTGTCACGTTTCCCGGTGGCAGCGTGCGATCGCGTCCGGCGGCCACGCCGGAGACCAACTGCGGGAGGGTGAGGGCCAGCAGGAGGATGATCGCCGGGGTCCAGGAGTCCGCCAGGCCGTGGATCGCCCCGACGGCGAGCGGGGCGAATGCCGCCAGCATGTACCCGATCGACTGCGACATCGTCGACAGGCTCTCCGTGGAAGCGACGCTGCCGCCCCGCAGCACGATCAGCATCAGCGCCAGCGGGAAGGCAGCGTTCTGTCCGAGCCCGAGCAGCACCGTCCACAGGTACGGCGCCGACATCGGGGCGAGCAGGAGGCCGAGGAGCCCGGCGACAGTCAGCGCGCAGCAGCCGATCACGAGCAGCCGCTGATCCCGCGCCCGGGCGGCGACCGTGGGCAGAGTCAGCGCGGTAGCCAGACCGACGACCATCGACAGGCTGAGCAGCAGCCCGGCGTGAGCCTCACTGGCGCCGTGGCTGTGAAAGATGCTCGGAAGCCAAGCCAGCGTCGCGTAGAAACCCCCGGACTGCAAGGCGAAGAACATCGTCACCTGCCACGCCAGCCGGTTGCTCAAGAGCGTACGCGCGGAGTGCTCCGGCGCCGCACGGGGGCGGCCCGCGCCGCCGGCCGCAGGCCTTGCGCCGGCGCGCCGGATCAAGGCGGGGCTCCACGCCACCACCGCCACCGCCGCCGGAATCGCCCACACCCCCAGCCCCGGTCGCCAACCGCCGCCGAGGGCATCGGCCACCGGGACGGTCACCCCGGCGGCGAGGGCCGCGAACCCGATCAACGACGTGGAGTACAGGGCCATCGCCGATCCGGCCCGGTCGGGGAAGTCACGACGGACCAGCACCGGCACCAACACGTTGCCGATGGCGACCGCGGCGCCCGCGATCGCGGTCCCGACAAACAGGAAGGCGACGCCGGGGATCAGCCGGATGAGCACGCCTCCGAGCAGCGCCACCATCGCCGCCGCGATCGAGGTTCGGACGCCGAGTCTTCGAGCCAGCAGCGGCGCCAGCGGCGCCAGCAGGCCGAAGCAGAGGACCGGCAGCGTGGTCAGCGCCCCCGCCCAGCCGGACGAGATCCCAGTGCCGGATTCGATCCGATCCAGCACCGGACCGACACTCGCCGCCGCCGGCCGGAGGTTGATCGCCACCAGCATCACGCCGCCGATCAGAAGGACCGGAGCCAGCCGTGATCGCGTGAGCCGCTGCGCCGACACGACCCCAAGCTACCCGTCATCCGACGTCTGACTTGAGCCGACGAGCACACCGAGGTTGGTCTCCAGGATGCAGTGGTCCTCGTGCAGGCGGTGACGCTCTCCCTCGCGTGAGGCGGTGGCGAACGCGAACCGACCCGAGCCGATAGGTTCCCGGTCGTGTCCGATCCCGGCTTTCGCTTCGTCTGTGTGCCGACCGCCCTGGCCGGTGCGCAGACGGCAGCCTGGGCACGCGAGATGCTGCGTGACGGCGAGATCGCCCTGCTCGCCGACGCCGGCGGCCTGGAGGCCGTCGACCAGGTGGCGCACTCGCTCGGTCTGGTCAGCGTGGCGGTGGTGCGCGGCGAGGCGACCGACGCCCTCCAGGACGAGACCGTGATCGCCTACGCCGAGGGTCTTCCCGTGGTGTGGGTGGCGGCGAAGTTCAGCGACGCTGCCTCCGCGTGGGCTCGCGAGCGCGGGCCGATGACGCTGCTGGTGGCGGCGAATGCTCCGCTGGCCGACGAGGAGCGACGACGGATCGGTCGCTTCGTGGCCACTTTGGGTCGCCAGACCGAGTAGCTGAGCTCAATAATCGGCGGCCTCGGCGGCCTCGGCGGCCTCGGCGGCCTGGGCGGCTCCACCGGCTTCGCCGGTCTCGTCGGTCTCGCCGGCTTCGGCCTCGGCGGCTTCGGCGGCCTCGGCGGCGCAGTCATCGCAGAGCCCGACGATCGCGAAATGGGTGAAGCGAGGGTTGTGGGCAAAGTGGCGCTTGATGTGCTCGTGAACGGGCTCCAGCTCCCCGGCGGCGACCACCGTGACCTTCTCGCAGCCCTCGCAGTAGAGGAATTCTCCGTCGTCGCGGCCAACCAAGGCGTACAGGCCGGGACCGTGGCCGAGGTGGACGTGACGGATCAGCCCGCGCCGCTCCAGCAGCTCGAGGTTGCGGTAGACCGAAGACTCCTCCAGGGCCAGCGCCCGCGCCAGCTCCGCCGCCGCCACCGGTCCACGCGTGGCGAACAGCTGCTCGATGATGAGTCGCCGCGCCGTGGACAGGCGCAAGCCGGATCTGCGCAGCGCGTCGATCGCCTCGTCGGGGGTGGAGACGATCAGCGCGGGGGCGTCGGGGGCGATCGTCATCGCAGCTCAGGTCGTCGGCGCGGGCGAGCCGCCTGCCCCCTCGAGATCCGCGGTCCACCGCTCCTCGATGCGGCCCACGCGCCACACCAACACCGCCACCGCCCAGGTGCAGATGAACATGCCGACGATCACGAAGCCGAGTGCGTTGATATCGATGTTCTCAAACCAGGTCCAGAAGGATCCGGACAGATCGAGGTGCCGGGCGATCAGCCCGCCGAGCTCGATCGTGCCGATGACCAGCGCCATCGCCACCGACAGGCCGGTGATGGTGAGGTTGTAGAACACCTTGCGGACCGGCCGGGAGAAGGCCCAGTCGTAGGCGAAGTTCATAAACGATCCGTCGACCGAATCCATCAGCGACATCCCGGCGGCGAACAGGATCGGCAGGCACAGGATCGCATACCACGGCAGGCCGGCGCTCGCGGCGCCACCCGCCAGGACCAGCAACGCCACCTCGGTGGCGGTGTCGAAGCCGAGCCCGAACAGCACGCCGATCGGGTACATCTGCGCCGGTTGGGTGACCGTGCGGGTCAGCTTGCCGAGGATGCGGTTCATCAAGCCGCGCTGGCTGAGATGCTGCTCGAGCTCGCGCTCGTTGTAGCGGCCGGTTCGCATCTCCCGGAAGACCTTGACGATCCCGACCAGAATGACCGCGTTGATCGCGGCGATCGCGTACAGAAAGCTGCCTGACACCAGCGTTCCGATCCAGCCGGTCACCTGATGCAGCTCGGAACCTGATTTCTTGACCGGGGCGGCCAGTGACCGGACCCCGACCGAGAGCAGCAATGCCAGCGCGAACACGATCGTCGAGTGACCGAGCGAGAACCAGAACCCCACGCTCAACGGCCGCTTGCCCTCCGACATCAGCTTTCGAGTGGTGTTGTCGATCGCCGAGATGTGATCGGCGTCGAACGCGTGGCGCAGTCCCAGTGTGTAGGCCGTCACCCCGACGCCCACCGTGAATGCGCCCGCGGTGCCGAGCTGACGGTGGCTGGGCGTGACCAGCGCGATCAGCATCAGAAGGCCGACGACGTGCAGGCCGACGACGACCACGACCATCATCGTCAGCGTCCGTTTCTGGCTCGGATCGAGCGACCGCCACACCGATCTCGGATGCAATCGCCCCATTGCCGGACGGACCATAACCCATGGTGCAGTACCGGCGCAATTGCAAGGTGGTCTGAATTACCACCGCCTGCTCAGACCGCACCCCGCCGTCTGATCAGTACGTCGCCCGGCCGCCGGCCCCGAACGTAGAGCGGAGCGCGCGCGCCAGCCTCCGCGCCCGGTCGGTGCCCCGTCGCCCGGCCCAGGGATGCGGTCCCCGGGCCCATGGGTGCCAGCCGAGCGTGCCGTACTGCTCGCGGATGAGCGCCTTCAACTCGCCCCGGTGCGCGCCACAGGCGTAGCGATGCGGGCCGTAGATGCCGCGGCCGTGCCAGGTCAGCCACCGGCCGGGCTCCGCGTCCACGTATTCACCGTGGCGCAGGTCCAGTAACTGATGCTCCAGGGCGGTCTGGGTTTCGGGATCGGGCCGCGCGCCGCAGATCTCGCAGGTGAACACCACCACGACCGGCATCGCCGCCGCTCACTCCCCCGGTCGCCCGACGGTGAGCCGGCCGGCGAGGCTGGCGCTGCGGCTGTCGGAGGGCTCTCGCCATCCCGCCCGATCGCCGTCCCGGCGCATCGCCCGCCGACGCAGGCGCCGCAGCACCGGTCCGTAAGTGAACCGGGCGCCGGCGGCGGCCAGTGTCCCCAGCGGGCTGGGATCCATGAACGGCATGAACTTGTCGGGGAACCCCGGCATGGTGCAGGCCATGCAGATGCCGCCGACGTTGGGGCAGCCGCCGACCCCGTTGACCCAGCCGCGGATCGGCACGTTGCACTTCACCACCGGGCCCTTGCAGCCGATCTTTACCAGGCAGCCGCGGTGATCAGCCGGCGTGCGCGCGAACTCGCCCTGCTCGGCAAACCCCGCCCGGCCGCATCCCTGCTGCACCGTTCGGCCGAACAGACGCGCGGGGCGGCCCTGGTCGTCGAGATCGATCATCGGGGCAACCCCGGCAACGTGAAGCACGAGGTGCAGGAGGGTCTCGGTGATGTTGTCGGGCGCCACCGGACAGCCGGGGAGATTGACGATCGGCGCCCTGAGACGTGAGGTCCAGCTTGCGCCGAGGTAGTCGCGCAGGCCCATCGCACCGGTCGGGTTGTTGCGCATCGCCGGGATGCCGCCGTAGGCGGCGCAGGTTCCGATGGCCAGCACCGCGGCGGCCCGGGGGGCGAGACGATCGATCCACGTGCAGGTAGAGATCGGCGCTCCGGTCGCCGGGTCGGTCCCGAACGCCGCCCAGTGGCCGCTGCCGCTTACCGCGTCGTTGGGGACCGAGCCCTCCAGCACGAAGATGAACCGGGCCAACCGTCCGGCCGCCGCGTCGAACCACGGACGCATGAACGTATCGCCGTTCTCGTAGGCGAATACCGGGTTGTGAACGATCACCGGCGGCATCCCGGGAAAGCAGCCGCGTAACAGATCCTCGAAGCTCGGGTTGCTCGCCGCGGTCATCGAGATCGATTCGCCATCGCAACCGAGGCCGCTCGTCATCCACAGCACGCTGACCGGAGACCCGTCCGGCGGCAGCCCGTCAGCTGGCACGACGATCGCCGGAGACGGGCTGGTTGGCCAGGGCGCTGGGTCGCTCGCTCAGGAACTCCAGCTGAGCCTCGAGGCTACGGTGCAGATGCAGATCATCGGTCGTCCCGCTGATCAGGCCGGCCTGGGCGAGTCGCTTCAGCGCGTGAGAGACGGAGGGCCGCTCGGCGGCGACCAGCTGACCCAGGAGCCGGTGGGTCAGCGGCAGCGAGAGCCGGACGCAGCCGGGCTCGACCCGGCCCCAGCGGGCCGCCAGGTGCCAGAGAAGCAGGACGAGACGCACGTCGAGTCGCGGCTGGGATGCGATCGCCCGCAGCGCGTCGAGCTCGGCGATCCGCTGGCAGCTGCGACCGAGCAGGGTCTGGATGATCTCGGGGAAGGGCCGCACGCGGTCACAGAACGCGCCATCGAGGAGCGCCAGCCGCGCCGGGCGCAGCACCCGCCAGTTACAGCTCCGCTCCAGCAGATCGTCGGCGAGCAGCTCCGGTGCCTGCAACAGGTCGCCGGCGCCGAGGAGCTCGGCGGCGACACGGTCGCCGGTCCGCGTCTCGAACGCCATCATGCCGTCCAAGAGCAGCAGACCGGGGCCCGAGCGGGCGATGTGAAACCAGGGGACGAGATCGGAGTCCCCTACCCCGAGCTGGAGCAATCTCGCGGTCGCCAGCTGCCGAGCGGCGACCCGCGCGCGCACGTCGAACTGCTCGGCGAGCTCGGCGTCGGCATCGAGCAGGTAGGC
Organism: uncultured Actinomycetota bacterium; assembly: GCA_963787595.1. Lineage (GTDB taxonomy): Bacteria > Actinomycetota > Thermoleophilia > Solirubrobacterales > Solirubrobacteraceae > Palsa-465. The sequence goes on along the minus strand of CAWBDE010000005.1, from coordinate 203 downwards.
ATACAGCGGGCTGGACCGAGCCGGTCGCGGCCCCGAGCGGCCCGGCCACTGCAGCGGTCCTGGCTGGATGACCCCGTTGTCTTCGACGGGCACGGCACTACCTCACTCCGTCGAACTGCGCTGCCGTGAGTCTAGGTGGTTTTCGTTCGTACTTGGGAACGGCCCCCAAGCCCAAGACGGCCGGACGTGCCGACGGTCCGGCT
>CAWBDE010000004.1:0-792452 GCA_963787595.1 uncultured Actinomycetota bacterium | reverse complement strand
GTCGTCCAGCAGCTCGTCGGGGAGCGGTTACTGAGAGATCCGGCGGGGTGTGTCGTCTGGGGGGACATCGCCCATCAGACGACACACGTCCGGCACCCGGCGCCCGCCTCGCCCTCCTATGCGAGCGCGGGAGCCTCCGGGAGGCCCCCCAGCGCCGCGTCGCGATCCGTCTCCGAGAACTCGGGATCCTTCAGCTCACCGGCCAGGTAGGCGTCGTAGGCGCTGAGGTCGAAATGGCCGTGGCCGCACAGGCCGAACAGAATCACCCTGGCCTCGCCGGCCTCGCGCGCCGCCATGGCCTCGTCGATCACCGCCCGGATGGCGTGGGCGGGCTCCGGCGCCGGAATGATCCCTTCGGTCCGGGCAAAGCGGACCGCCGCCTCGAACGTCTCGTTCTGCCGGTAGGCGCGCGGCGCGACCATCCCCGCCTTGACCAGCGCGCACACCAACGGTGAGCCGCCGTGATAGCGCAGACCCCCGGCGTGCACCGGCGGTGGCACGAAGCCGTGCCCGAGCGTGTACATCGGCATCAGCGGCGTCAGGCCGACGGTGTCGCCGAAGTCATAGGCATAGACGCCGCGCGTCAGGGTCGGGCAGGCCGCGGGCTCGGCGGCGATGAATCGAGTCTGGGCGCCGTCGCGGATCACCCGGCGCAGAAACGGGATCGTGAGACCGCCGAAGTTGGACCCACCGCCGACGCAACCGATCACGGTGTCCGGATACTCGCCCGCCATCTCCATCTGCGCCAGCGACTCCTGGCCGATAACCGTCTGATGCAGCAACACGTGGTTGAGCACCGAGCCGAGCGAGTAGTTGGTGTCCCCGTTCTGGGCGGCGACCTCGACTGCCTCGGAGATCGCGATCCCGAGCGAGCCGGTGGGGTGCTCGCTCTGCGCCCGCCCTCCGGCGGTCAGATCCGACGGCGACCGGTGCACGGTCGCGCCCCAGGCCTGCATCATCGACCGCCGGTAGGGCTTCTGGTCATAGCTGGAGCCGACCATCCATACCTCGCACTCGAGCCCGAACATCCCGCAGGCGAACGACAGCGCCGATCCCCACTGTCCGGCGCCCGTCTCGGTGGTCAGCTTGCGGATCCCGGCCGCGGCGTTCTCATAGGCCTGAGCGACGGCGGTGTTGGCCTTGTGCGATCCCGGCGGGGAGCCGCCCTCGTACTTGTAGTAGATGTGGGCGGGCGTGTCGAGCGCCTGCTCGAGCCGCCGCGCTCGGTACAGCGGCGTCGGCCGCCACAGCCTGTAGGCGTCGCGCACGGGCTCGGGAATCTCGATCTCGGGCTCGGCCGACACCTCCTGACCGATCAGCGCCATCGGGAACAGCGGGCTGAGATCCTCGGGGCCCGCGGGCTGCAGGACGCCGTCCGGCCCTGCCCGAAGTGGCGGGAGCGGATCGCCGGGGAGGTCAGCCATCAGGTTGACCCAATGCGTCGGGATGTCGGCTTCGCCGAGCATGAACCTGACCTGCGCCTCTCCCATTGCCCTCTCCTTTGCTGGGTTAGAGCGCGATTGTATGAGCCCACCGCAGGGCTCGGCCTCCACCTGATTTCCGGTCTAATCCCAACGGCGAGAAAGGTTGCGCCGCTCCCGACCGTTGCTTACCTAAGAAACAACAAAAAGTAGGGGGCGGACACTCAGGCTGGACGCCGATTGTGTCGATATCACCGATGAGCATGGACACGCAGCGCACTCATCTTCAGCAGGTGCAGTTCGCCTGGACACGGGCAACGGCCCGCGCGCCGATGGATCTGCGAGCCGCGGTGTCGGCCGGAGCCATTCTGCTCGGCGGCATCGCCCTGGTGCTCGTCGGACACCCCATCGCGTGGCTCGCCGGCGCGATCGTCGGCGTGAGTGGCGCGGCGGTGGCGCGGCGTCGCAGCGACCGCCCCTTCGAGCAGCGGGGAGCCGCCGATCCCCGCCCAGCCCACCGGACCGAGCTCGCGCTGGCGCCTCTGGAGCACGCGGGCTGGCGGTTCGTGCATGACGTGAGCGGATCCGAGGGCGTCTACGACCACATCGCGGTCGGAAGCGGCGGAGTGGTCCTGATCGAGAGCCTGTGCCCGGGAGGCGTGGTGACGATGCGATCCGGGACGCTCATCCTCGAGCAGCGCCGGCAGTCTGACGGAGAACCCGAGCGCCGGCGGATCCGCCCCCGCGCCGTGGCCGAGGCCACCGCGTTCCGAGACGATGTCTTCCGCCTCACCGGGCGCCGGGCCTGGGTACAGGCGGTGGTGGTGTTCTGGTGCGATTTCCCGGCCGGCTGCGTGGTCGACGGTCGCTGCGTCTACATCCACGGCTCGCGGCTGACCGAGTGGCTCCTGCGCCGCCCGCACCAGCTGGACCCGGCGGAGACCGACGACGTGTTCGCCGCCGTGCAGCGCCTGGCCCGGGCGGGCGGCGAGCTCTCGCTGCCGATCGCCGTCTGAGGCGGGCGAGGCCCGCTGGCGTCCGCTTCGCGGCGGGCGCCCGGATTACTCGCCGAGCAGTCCCTTGGCCCGCAGCTCTTCACGCGCCGACGGAGACTTCTGGATCCCGTCCAGTCCCATCCCGTGCAGCACCTCGGCTGCCTTGGAGAACTGGACATCGCGGTAGTCGACGATCTCCAGGAGGTTCCCGCTGGGATCGTGTACGCGGAGCGAGCCGGAGGAGCGGACATCGACCCCGGCGTCCCGCAGCGCGCCGCGCAGCGCCTCCTTGTCGGCCACCACCAGGCCGACGTGGCGCGCGCCGTCGCCGGGAGGATCGCCCTCGCTGAGCGCGATGAACTGATCGCCGAGATCGATCCACGCCATCTTCCCGCGGCGCCCGCGCAGCTCCAGCTCGAAGAACCGCCGGTACCAGGACAGCGCCTCGTCGAGGTCGCGCACCTCCAACGCGACGTGGTTGATCCCGATCGGCCGCACGCTCATTTCCGCTCACCGCCCACGATAATCGAACCTCCCGGTCCGCACCGACGAAGGAGCCTCGCCTTGGATTGGTCGATCCCCGCCGACCTCACCGCTCTGCTGAGCTCGATCGACGAGTTCATCGAGCGCGAGCTCGTGCCGCTGCAACGAGCCAACCCCGAGTACTTCGATCACCGCCGGGAGTTCGCGCGCACCGACGTGGGGCGTGGTGGGGTTCCCTCCGAGCAATGGCACGAGCTGCTCACCCGCGCCCGGCGCCTGAGCATCGACGCGGGCTTCTACCGGTACCCGTTTCCGGCGCAGCTCGGGGGCAGCGACGGCTCCAATCTGGCGATGGCGATCATCCGCGAGCACCTCGCCCATCGCGGCCCCGGCCTGCACGCCGAGCTCTCCCACGAAGCGTCGGTGGTGGCCAACGAGCCGCTCGTGCTGGTGCTGCACGAGTACGGCACGCCGGAGCAGAAGCGGCGCTATCTGGACCCGCTGGTGGACGGTCGGGCGGCGATCGCGTTCGCGCTCACCGAACCCGGTCACGGCAGCGACGCCACCTACCTGAGCACGCGGGCGCGCCGCGTGCAGGACGGGTGGGTGCTCGATGGGGCCAAGCGGTTCATCACCGGGATCGACGTGGCGTCGGCGGTGCTGGTGTTCGCCCGGACCTCGGGCGAGGACGGCAAGGCGCCCGGCATCAGCGCATTTCTGATCCCCACCGACACGCCCGGGTTCGACGTCCCCTACTACTGGTGGTGCCTGAACATGCCGACCGACCACGGCGAGGTGACTCTCGACGGCGTCCGCGTCGGCGACGACGCCGTGCTCGGGGAAGTCGACCGCGGCCTCGATTGCGCCCAGCTGTTCGTGCACGAGAACCGGATCCGCCAGGCCGCCTCGTCTCTGGGGGCGGCTCAGTTCTGCATCGACCGGAGCATCGCCTACGCCCGGGAGCGGGTCATCTTCGGCAAGCCGCTGGCCGAGTATGAGGGAATCCAGTGGCAGCTGGTCGAGCTCCAGACCGAGGCCGAGTTGGTGCGCAACACGCTGTACAAGACCGCGTGGCAGATGGACCGGCAGGGCGGACCCTCCACCAGCGCCAAGCTGAGCGTGAGCGACAAGGTGTCGATGGTCAACTATCGGGCCAATCGACTGGCCTGCGACGCCGCCGACCGCGCCATGCAGGTCCACGGCGGGCTGGGGTACACCCGGCACGAGCCGTTCGAGTACATCTACCGCCACCACCGCCGCTACCGGATCACCGAGGGCTCGGACGAGCTTCAGCTGCGCCGGATCGCCGGCCGCCTGTTCGGCTTCACCGGCTCCGCAGCGCCTCCAGCCCCCGGCTCAGCATCGCGGGCGTCGTGACCGCCGCCAGCTCGAGGCTCGGGTCGGGCTCGGGCAGCCGGCGGTTGCGCTTGGCGACCGCCATCACCGCCGCCCCCAGCTTGTAGCGGCAGCACGCCTCAAACCAGGGCAGATCGGCGGGTGGCTCGGACTCGTCCGCCGCCGCCAGGTACTCGGCCAGCAGCTCGTGCGCACCCGGCATCGCGTCCGCCGCCGCCTGATTGGCGGGATCGCGCTCGGCCACCCGCTGCTGTACCGGGTCGGCGAACATCATCAACCAGGCCAGGTCGACGCGAGGATCGCCCACCGACCAGATCTCCCAGTCGATGATCGCCGCCAGCTCGTCGCCGACGAACTGCATGTTGCCCAGCCGGTAGTCGCCGTGGAGGATCCGCGATGGGACGGAGACCGGGACACTCGCCGCCAGCGCGTCTCGCAACTGTGCCTCGTTGCCGCGCAGATCATCGCCGGCGGTGGCGAACAGCCGCGCCCAGCGCTCGAGCTCCTGGCTCGGGGTCAGCGCCGGCTCCTTGCCCAGCCCGGCCCGGATGGGCTCGATCGCCTGCAGCCGCGCCAGCATTCTCGCGGCGGCCCGGGCGCGGGCGGCGATGACCGCGGGCGGGGGCGGGTGGGTGCTCACGTCCCATTTCGGCTCATACGCCTCGCCGGGGACGAGCTCCATCACGAAGAAGGGCGGGGAGCCGTCATCCTGGGTCAGGACCGCCGGAACGACGACGCCGGGGGTGCCATGGAGAGCCGCCTGCACCCGCGCCTGGCGCAGGACGTCACGATTACGGACGGGGGGGAGCCCCGGGGGGGCGACCTTAATCACCACCGCCTGCTCGGTGTCTCGGGCCCCGGCGAGCAAGGCCGAGAAGGTGAGGCTGGAGATGCCGCCGTGCAGCGGACGCAGCTCCCCGAGCCGAGCACCGGGCCAGCGGCGCTGCACCGCCCGCTGCGCCCGCTCGGCCAGCTCCGGCAGTGACAGCTCGGTCACGGTTGCGGGCCGGCGTGGCCGCGCACGACGCTGCTGGTCACCGACATCGAGTTGAGCGTCTGACCGCCGTCGATCACCAGCTCCTGGCCGGTGACGCTGCCGGCGCCGGGGGAGGCGAAGTAGACGACGGCGGCGGCAACCTCGTCGGGCGCGACCATCCTCCCCGAGGGGATTCGCTCGAGCCACGCGTCGATGATCTCCGGCGGCATCGCCAGCGCCCCGGCGCTGGCGACCAATCCGGGGAGGATGACGTTGGCGGTGATGCCCAGCGGCGCGTTCTCGGCGGCGACCGTCTTGACCATTCCGACCAGTCCCGCCTTGCTGGCGCTGTAGGCGACCTGCGCCGGCATCCCGTACCGGGCGGCGAAGCTCGAGATCACCACTATCCGTCCGAAGCGCCGCTCCCGCATCCCCCGCAGGCAGGCCTGCACCACCCGGTAGCTGCCGGTGAGGTTGATCGCCAGGTCTCGCTGCCACCGCTCCAGCGGCATCGAGTGGGCGCCGCCGAAGATCGTCGGCACCCCGGCGTTGGAGACGAGAACGTCGATGTCATCCAGTGCCGGCAGCTCGTCGGCGACGAGGTCGACCCGGTAGGTGCAGCCGGGCTGCTGGTCGAGGGTCACCACGTCCAGCCCCTCGTCGCCGAGCCGGGTGGCGATCGCGGCGCCGATCCCGCCGGGGTGGGCCGCGCCGGTGACCAGCGCCTTGAGCCGGCGGTTGCGATGCGCGTCGTCGGCGGGCGCGTCCACTACGCCATCGTAAGCCCGCCGCTGACCGACAGCGTCTGTCCGGTGATGTACTCGGTGTTCTCGGCGGCGAAGAACCGGACCGCCGCGGCCACGTCCTCGGGCTGTCCCAACCGCTTCATCGGTACCGCCCGGGCGAGTCGCTCGAGCACCTTGTCGGCGTCGGGATGGGCCTGGGCCACGTCGCGCAGCATCTCGGTGTCGGTCGGTCCCGGGCACACCACGTTGGCGGTCACGCCCATCCGCGCGGTCTCGCGGGCGACGGTCTTGGTGAACGAGATGATCGCGCCCTTGGCGCCGGCGTAGACCGACTCCAGCGAGGAGCCGACCCGGCCGGCGTCGGAGCTGATGTTGACGATCCGCCCCCAGCGCCGCTCGATCATCGACGGCAGCAGCGCCCGGGTGAGGCGCAGGCCGCCCTTGAAGTTGACCTCCAGCACTTCCTGCCAGAACTCCTCGTCGGAGTCGACGAACGGTTTGAGCTCGTCCCAGCCGGCGACGTTGACGAGCACGTCGATCTCGCCGAACGCCTGGATCGCCGTCTTGACGCCGTCGGCGACGCTCGCGGGGTCGCGGACATCCATCTCGATCGCCAGCGCCCGGCCCCCGGCCTCCACGATCCGCTGGGCGTTTGCCCGCCCCAGCTCGGCGCGAATGTCGGCGATCACCGTCGCCTTTCCGTCCTGGGCCAAGCCGCGCGCGACCGCCGCTCCGATGCCGCGGGCGCCGCCGGTGACCAGCGCGACGCGCGGTGGGGAGCTGGTTGGCATGGCGCGGCACGATACCCAGTTGCTCGATCAATCTCTTACCGGCCGGACCCTCCCGCGAAGTGGCTCGTACTCCCACAGTCCCAGCAGGGTCAGCATCAGGGCGATCAGCAGCCCGAGCACGGCCGCCGACACCACCGGGCCGACGGCGGCCAGCGCCGCCAGCGCGACGATCGCGGCGCAGCGCTTGACCGAGCCGTGGCCGATCATCCGGATCCGAAACAGCAGCTCGCCGAGCAGGTACAGGATCGGCCCGGCCAGGGTGACCGCCAGGCGCGCCGTGCCGAGCGGGTGACCCGGCTGCCCGGTCAGGTAATCGGCTCCGACGGCGCTGAGGATGATCCCGGCGACGATCGGCAGATGCAGGTAGGTGTAGCCGTCCCGCGCCAGGTCCACGGCCTTCTCGCTGTCGCGCATGTGCTGACGGGACTTGATCGCGACCTCCCCGAAATACAGCCACCACAGTGCCGAGGTCTGCAGGAACGCGATCGCGAGCCCCGCCACGACCGCCGGGGTCAGCCGCGCCGACGCCGCGGTGGCGCCGGTGACGACGATCGATTCCCCCAGCGCGATGATGATGAACCCCTGGCAACGCTCGGCGAAGTGCCAGCCCTCGATCGGGTGGCCGACCTGGAGGCGACCGCGCCGTGGGACCCAGTACCAGAGCAACGGGGCGGCCAACTCGATCGCCAGCGCCGGCGCCCATAGCTCCAGGTGCTCGCCGCGGGGCAACAACGCCCCGGCGAACCAGAGAACGCCGGCCAGCAGGCTCCAGGCGAGCAGCCGCCGAAACGTCTCACCGAGCGGATGCTCACGCGCCATGAGCAGCGCGCCGCCGGCGTTCCGCCCCACTTGGAGGCCGACGTAGGCGGCGGCGAACAGAACCGGATGGCGCGAGAACGCCTCGGGCAGCGCCGCCGCCATCAGCAGGCTGGCGAGGCCGACCGCGATGATCAGCAGCCGGACCGGGACGGACTGCGGATCCAGCCAGTTGACCATCCACGTCGTGTAGATCCAGGCCCACCAGACGACCAGCAACAGGAACGCCATGTGCCAGACGGAGGTCCAGTTGAGGTTCGAGATCAGCAGATGGGAGAGTTGGGTGACCGCCAGCACGTACACGAGATCGAAGAACAGCTCCAGCGACGTCGTCTCTTGGGCGTCTCCGTCGCGTGCCCGCAGGTGGCGATCACGTCGATCTGGGACCGCCGCAGTCGCGGCCGCTTCTTCCACTGGCGATGGTTGCAACGCGCACGAACGATAATGAACCGACGAGATGGCCCCCGCCGATCCTCCACCGGCCCGCCGCCGCCCGAAGGAGTTCGTCTGCGACGGGCTCCCGGCCTGGGTCGGATTCCTCACCGTTCACTCCCGGGTGATCCGTCGCCTCGACGCCCAGCTGGCGGCATCCCACGGCCTCACGCTGAACGAGTTCGAGGTCCTGCTCAAGCTTCAGGAGGCTGGCGGCAGCCTGCGGATGTCCGACCTGGCCCAGGCGGCGCTGGTCAGCCGTTCCGGACTGACGCGGATCGTCGACGAGCTCGAAGCCCAGCAGCTGGTGGCACGCCAGCCCGACGAGGAGGATGGGCGGGTGTTCCTGGCCACGCTCACGCAACGCGGGCGGGCGCGCTTCAATGCCGCCAGCCGGGCCCACCTCGCCGGCGTACACGCGCTGTTTCTAGATCCGCTGACCCCGGAGCAGCGAAGGACGCTCGGTGACGCCTGGGCGGCGATCCAGGAAGCGCTGCCCGACATCCCCGACGAGCGCGAGGTGCCACGCCGCGGTCGCCGTCGGCTGCGCCCCCGCGCATAGCGCCTGGCGGCGCCGCGGTTGTCGGCGGCTGCGCCCCCGCGCATAGCGCCTGGCGGGGCCGCGCCGTGGTCGCCGTCGGCTGCGCCCAACGCCCAGTGGCGGTCCCGGTCACCCCCCCGAAATAGTCTGCCCTCCAACTATCTCCGGGTAAGATTGACCCCGTGACCGTGCTCGACAACGTTCCGGTCTCCCTGGCGCAGTGGCGCTCGGCCTATGGGCTTGCGCCCGAACGCGACGCGCCGTTTACCACCCTGTCGGGCGAGGCGGTCCGGCCGTTGTACACCGAGCGCGATCTGCCGGCGGATACGGGCACCATCGGGCTTCCGGGGCAGTACCCGTTCACGCGCGGGGTGTATGCATCGATGTATCGCGGCCGGCTGTGGACCATGCGTCAGTTCGCCGGCTTTGGGACTGCGGAGGAGACCAATGCGCGCTTTCGTTATCTCCTGACTCACGGTCAGACGGGCCTGTCGACGGCGTTTGACATGCCGTCGCTGATGGGCCACGACTCCGATCATCCGCGCTCGCTGGGCGAGGTGGGGCGCGAAGGCGTGGCGATCGACACGGTGTTGGACATGGAGACGCTGTTCGGCGGTATCCCGCTCGATCAGGTCACGGTGTCGATGACGATCAACGCGCCGGCGGCGATCATGCTGGCGTTCTACGTGGTGGCCGCCGAGCGCCAGGGGGTGGGGCCCGAGGCGCTCGGGGGGACGATCCAGACCGACATCCTCAAGGAGTACATCGCCCAGAAGGAGTGGTGCTTCCCGGTCGATCCGGCGATGCGGTTGGTCACCGACATGGTGGCGTGGTGCGCCGGGCACATGCCGCGCTGGCATCCGATCAGCATCAGCGGCTACCACATTCGCGAGGCGGGCGCGACCGCCGCACAGGAGTTGGCGTTCACGTTGAAGGACGGACTGACCTATGTTGAGCACGCGGTCGCGCGCGGGTTGGACGTTGATGATTTCGCGCCGCGGCTGTCTTTCTTCTTCAACGCCCAGATCGACTTCTTCGAGGAGATCGCCAAGTACCGGGCGGCGCGCCGGATCTGGGCGCGGGAGCTGCGAAACACATTCGGCGCGCGTCAGCCCGAGTCGTGGCGGATGCGATTCCACACCCAGACTGCGGGGGTGTCTTTGACCGCCCAGCAGCCTCTGAACAACATCGTGCGCACGGCGATCGAGGCGCTCGCCGGGGTGCTCGGCGGCACCCAGTCGCTGCACACCAACTCCTACGACGAGGCGATGGCGCTGCCCACCGAGGAGGCGGTGCGGATCGCGTTGCGCACCCAGCAGATCATCGCCGAGGAGACCGGGGTGGCCAACACCATCGATCCGCTCGGCGGCGCCTACTTCGTGGAGGCGCTGACCGACCGGATGGAGGAGCTGGCCTACGCGTACTTCGCAAAGATCGACGAGCTCGGTGGGATGGTGGAGGCGGTCAAGCGTGGGTTCCCGCAACGGGAGATCGCCGACGCCTCGTTCGAGCTGCAGACCGACATCGACGGCGGCCGGCGCACCGTGGTCGGCGTCAATCGCTTCACCGAGGGCGACGAGCTACCGACCGAGATCCTCCGCATCGATCCCGCGCTGGAGAGCAAGCAGATCGCCCGGGTGCAGTCAGCGCGCGCCGACCGCGATGAGGCGGCGGTGGCGAGGATCCTGAACTCGATCCGGGAGGCCGCCGCCGGCGAGGTCAACCTGATGCCATTGCTGATCGACGCCGGGCGCGCCCACGCCTCCGAGGGCGAGATCGTACAAGCGCTCCAGGAGGTTTGGGGCGACTACCGGGAGGCCCCAGTCTTCTGAGTGCCGGCCGCGCCGGCTACTCCGGGGGATGATGCGCGTTGGCCCGCATATAGGTGCTTGCCTTGCATCACCCCCCGCGGACGGTCCGGATCAGGCGCCGGTGGTCAGCACCATCCGGAAGCGCGCGTCACCGCTGAGCATCTTCTCGTAGGCCTCGGCCGCCCGTTCGAGCGGCATCGTCTCGATCATCGGCTTGACGTCGGCGAGCACGCTGAACGCAAGCGTGTCCTCCGAGTCCCGGGAGGTCCCCGAGGCGTGACCGGCGATCGTCGTGGACCCGCCGATCAGCGCCGCCGGCGGAATCCCCAAAGGATCCGTGGACGCGCCGACCACGATCACCGTGCCCCGTGGACGTAGACCGCCGAACACCGCCGCCAGCGCCTCGGCGCTGGTCACCGTCGACAGGATCACGTCGGCGCCCCCGAGCTCCGACAGCGCCTGCGCGGGATCGCCGGCGGTGCTGTCGATGTAGTGTTGGGCGCCGAGCCTGCGAGCGAGCTGCTCCTTGTCCCGGCCGCGGGCGATCGCCACCGTCTCGAAGCCGAGCTTGACCGCGAACTGGACGGCGAGATGACCGAGGCCGCCGACGCCGAGCACAGCCACTCTGTCGCCGCCGGCGGCGCCACTGCGCCGCAGCGCGTTATAGGTGGTGAGCCCCGCGCACAGCAGCGGCGCTGCGTCTTGCGCGGCGAGGTCGTCGGGCATCTCGGCCAAGGCGCTGGCCCTGACGAGCACGTAGTCGGCATAGCCGCCGTCCATGGTGACGCCCGGAATCTCCATGTTCTCGCAGTTGATCAGGTCGCCGCGGCGGCACCACTCGCAGTAGCCGCAGTTGCCGCCGAACCAGCCGACGCCCACGCGCTGGCCGGCCTCCCAGCCATTCACGCCGTCGCCGAGGGACTCGATCACGCCGGCGATCTCATGGCCGGGGACGACTGGAAACGAGACGCCCGGGAAGCCACCCTCCTTGGCGTACACGTCGCTGTGACAGACGCCGCAGGCGTGTACTCGAACGACCGCCTCGCCAAAGCCGGGTTCCGGCACGTCACGCTGCTCGATCTGGAAGTCTCCGCCGGCCTCGTTGACCACCATTGCTCTCATGCCTGTCATGAAGATTCCTGTCTCTTTGGGTCGCGGGTCACGACCCAACATAGCCGCGGACGCGAAGAGAATTCGACGACGTTGCATTACCCTGCGGAGCCTTGGCGGACCGAGCCCGGCCATCTTCTGACATCCGCGCAGTGGCGCGGCGGCAGCTGCGGCGCGCGGCGATAGAGATTCGGTGGCTGGCGCAACTCCTCGTCCTCCCGCCTCGGGTCGGCTGGTTTCAAGCGCGGGCGCGGCGGCTGGCATGGCGCACCGGGGATCAGTTCAGCCTCACCTCGGCGACCCGTCCGCCCGATCTGCGATGGCTGCTGGCGGCGGCCCGGGGGCGCCGGCGAGTGGTGGAGCTCGGCACGGCGACGGGCTGGACCGCGATTTCGCTGGCCCTTGCCGACCCGCGGCGTCAAGTTCTGACCTGCGACGTCGTGTCGCGCGCCGAGCCCTACCGGTATCTGGAGCTGGTCGATGACGCGGTGCGCAGCCGGATCGAGCTGGCGATCCGACCGGGCGCCCACGGACCGCCGGGTGGCGACGCCGTCGATCTGCTCTACATCGACAGCTCGCACGAGCGCCAGGCGACGGTTGCCGAGGTCCGGGCGTGGTGGCCGGCGCTGCGCGACGGCGGGGTGATCGTGTTCGATGACTACACCCATCCCGGCTTCCCCGGCGTGCGCGAGGCGGTCGCCGACCTCGGTCTGAAGGGCGCCCAGCGGGGGACGCTGTTCGTCTCGCCGGTGCCGTCCCGAGCGTCTGACGCTACCGGCGCTTCGGCGGTTCGCCGCTGAGCTTGTCGGCGAGCTCGTCGATCAGGTCCGATACTCGGTGCGCGGCCGGCGACCGTCGGGTCTGCGCGAAGCGCTGCGAGAGCTCGGCGGCGGCGTCGTCGATGATCTTGGTGAAGCTGTCGTCGGTTGAGAAGTAGCCGAGCTCCTCGTCGGTCGGACGCTCGCCCGTCGGGGCGCCGGCCATCTCTCGGACGTCACGCAGGGTCTGCTCTTGCGCGGCGCGGGCCTCGCGCGCCGCGCGCTCGCGGGCGGCCAGCGCCGCCTGGAGCTCGCGCTCCATCTCGGCCAGGCGAGCGTCGAGATTCGGGGCGGACTGCGAGCCGGTCGCCCTGCCGCCGGCCGCTGCGCTCTGGGGGGCGGCGCCTGCCCGCCCAGCCGGGTCTCCATCCGGCGCACCCCGGGCGGCGGCGCCCGTCGGACCTGCGCCCTGGCGCAGCCGGCGGGCCTCGGCCCACGCCTCCTGTACGGCCTCGAACCGCTCGGCCGACTCCGGCGAACCCCCGTTGTGGTCAGGGTGGTGCAACTGCACCAAACGTCGGTAGGCGGCGCGCAACTCGGCATCGGTGGCGGACGGCTTCACCCCGAGGATCTGGTACGGGTCAGACATCGTCACCGATAAGGGTAATCACGGCAGGTTCGACGGGTGCGAGGACTGTGCCGCCGGCGCTGTTGCCGCGCGGGGAGACGGACGTTTGCGTCCCAGCGTCGGCCAACCCCCCGCCCCGCCGCCGGCCCGGCCGTTTTCACCCGCGCTCGTGGTGGTCGACGCCGTCTACTCGATCAGCGGCGGGTTGCGCAGCGACGCGTTGAGGTGCTCAGACAGTGCGGTCGCGGCGGCGCGGCGCGCGGCCAGCTCTTGGCGGTCGTCCTCGGCGCCGGTCAGGGCGGCGGTGTAGGCGGTGTCGGCAGCCTCCCACAACTCGCGTTGCCGATTCGTCTCGCGCTGCGCCGCCCGGCGTCGCGTCTCCACCTCGTCGGCGATGACGTGGGCCGGGGTATCGGCGGGATAGCTGACTTGAGCGTCAGCCCGCCGCGCGAACGAGAAAGTGTGCGCTTCGGTGAGCACGGGCTGGTAGAGGACGCGCTCGACCACCGTCGATGCGTCGTCGAGCACGCGGGTGTGCACGCCGAAGCGCGGGTAGGGCGCCAGATCGGCGAGCCATCCGCGGCCCTGCGCATCGCTGGCGCGGGTCCGGCGCTCGTCGATGGTCAGCCCGGCGTATTCGGCGACGTGAACCCACCCCCAGTGGGTGGCGACCAGGATGGCACCGATCACCGCCAGCAGCACCGCGGCTGGACCGCCGCTGCCGAAGACGAGCTGGGCCACGCCGTAGAGCAGCATCGCGGCGCCGACGACCAGCGTCGCTCCCGTCATCACCGACCCCGCCGAGACCAGCCGATCGTGCTCGGTGGTGGCTATCGCCCGGCTCGGTCGCGGCGCGACGTCCGGGATCTCGGCGAGGTCCTCCTCGAGCAGCCGCGGGTCGGCGGGCACGCCCAGGAAGTGGATCGTCTCGCCGCTGTCGCCCATCGCGGGTCAGCCGTCGGATTGTCTATTGCGGCCGATTCGTCGTCGCTCCGTTGGCCGGGTGCCGGGAGGCGTCGGCGGCGAGGCTGCCGGTGAGCATTCCCTCCTGCACCTGGCTCATCAGCGAGCCCACCGATGCCGGGGAATGCGGCAGCAGCAAGGTCGTCATGTTGCCGTTCTCGCCGACTGACCGCAGCGTGTCCATGTACTGGGTGAGCGCGACCAGACCCATTGCCTCCTTGGGGTCGATACCGGTGCTGCCTGCGATCAGTGCCAGCGAGGCCTTGAGACCCTCGGCGATCGCCTTGCGCTCCGCCGCCACGCCTTCGCCGTGCAGGCGCATCGATTCCGACTCGGCCTCGGCCTTCTTGATCCGCAGCGTCTTGTCGCCCTCGCCCTGGGCGGTGGCGGCCTCCTGGTTACGCCGGGCAGCGTTGATGTTGTTCATCGCGTCCTTGACGCGCTGGTCGGGCTCGATGTTCGTCACCAGCGCCTTGATGATCTCGTACCCGTAGTCCGCCATCTGCTTCTGCAGCGTGTCCTGGATGTGCTTGGCGATCGTGTCGGCGTCGGCATACGCCTCATCGAGATCGAGCGTCGGTATGTGTGAGCGGACTACGTCGAACGCGTATGACTTCATCTGTACTTCGGGATCGTCGAGCTTGTAGAAAGCGTCCTTCACCTTCTGCTCGTCGGCGCCGACCATGTACTGAATCGCGAGCTTGACCACGACGAACACGTTGTCCTTGGTCTTGGTCTCGATGTCGGCGTTGAGCTGCTCCACTTGAAGGCTCATCCGCCCCGCGACCGACTCTACGAACGGTGACTTGCGCTGCAGACCGGGCCCGGCGACGCGGACGAACTTGCCGAACCGTTCGACGATCGCCCGTTCCTGCTGCTCCACGGTGAAAAAGAACAAGGGCATGAGACGTCCTTTCAGGATGCGGCCGACCGGCGGGACCGATCTAGGCCGCTTTGAACCAGTAATTCACTAAAACCATTGCCATCAAGGCTACGCCCCCAGGTAGGCGGGCTCAAACGATCGGTTGCACGAACAATTTGAGGGCGCCCTCGGCGACCGGCCGGCGCCGCCGAGACAGCGCCGGCGACCGGCGCCGCTCAGGCTCCGCTCGGCCCGAACCGCTCGGTCCGGATCCGACCGGGATCGTGGCCGATCTCCACCAACGCCGCGGCGCCCGTCTCGACGAACGCGTTGGGCCCGCAGATGTAGATCAGCGGCTGCTCGGATGGCGCCCAGCACACCGCCTGCAGCAGCGCCCGATCTATCCGGCCGCGGTGTCCGTGCCAATCCTCGGGCCACGCGCGAGTGAGGGTGAAATCGACGTCGATCCGGTCCCCGGTGCCCAGGCGCGTCAGCTCGTCGCGGTAGATGGCCTCCTCCCACGACCGGGTCGAATAGAGAAGACGGGCGGGCACCAATCCGTCGATCGCGACGTGGTGGCGCAGGATCGACCGCAGCGGGACCACCCCGGATCCTCCGCCGAGCAGCATCAGCGGCCCGCCGAGCGGGGCGTCCCAGATGAAGTAGCCACCGATGGGCCCGCGCAGCTCCAGCTCGTCTCCGTCCCGGAGCTCCTCCAGCAGGTAGGGGGAGACCTCGCCGTCCTCGATCAGCTCGACGGTCAGCACCAGGTGAGCGTCCTCGGGCGACGACGCGATCGAGTAGCTGCGCTGCGCCTGATAGCCGTCCTCGGCGGTGAGGCGGATGTCCACGTGTTGACCGGCCCGGTGGCCGGCCCAGTCCGGGGCGTCCAGCACGATGCTCTTGACTCGGGCGGTCTCGGTGACGAGCTCTGCGACCGAGGCCAGCTGCCAGTTCAGTCGCCCTGGTAGCGCTGCTCGCGCCATGGGTCGCCGTGGTTGTGGTAGCCGTAGCGCTCCCAGAAGCCTGGCTCGTCGGCGAGCGTCAGGGTGAGACCCCGCACCCATTTGGCGCTCTTCCAGAAATACAGGTGCGGAACCAGCAACCGGGCGGGGCCGCCGTGCTCTGCCTCCAGCGCGTTGCCGCCGTACTCGTAGGCCACCCATGCGCGGCCGCCGGTCACATCGTGAAGCGACACGTTGGTGGTGTAGCCGCCGTCCGACCATGCGGTCACGTAGCCGGCGGTGGAGTTCACGCTCGACAGCAACGTGTCGACTGATACCCCGCGCCAGGTGGTGTCGAGCTTGGACCACTTGGTGACGCAATGGATGTCGGTGGTGATCGTCTCTGCCGGCAGGGCGAGGAACTCCGGCCAGGACCACGACATCGACTGCGCCACCGCGCCGTCGACGGCAAAGCTCCATTGGTCTAGCGGTGTGTGCGGCGTCGGACCGGCAGACAGCACCGGGAAGTCGGTCGTGGCGTACTGGCCGGGCGGCACCCGCGCCGGATCGACGGTGGAGCGGCGACGGCCGTGAAAGCCACGCGAGATAGGTGTCATCGGTTGTCCCTCAGGTGAAACGGCGGACGAACTGGAGGCCGTGCCGGGCCCCGTCGACTGATCTGTTCATTGTCCACGATGCCAGCCTCGGCGCCACGTCCCGGCAGCGCGCGGGCTCGGCTGACGGACGTTTGCGGCGCTAGCCGTCGCCAACTCCGGTCGACCCAGGCTGACGTCGGGAAGTCGCCATCGAGCGCCAGATGCGAGCATCTATCCCATGGACGAGCACCGCCAGGTCGCGGTCGTCACCGGCGCCGGGTCGGGAATCGGCGCGGCCGTCACGATCCGGCTGCTCGCCGCCGGCTACGATGTCGCGCTCGCCGGCCGGCGCGAGGATCGGTTGCGCGACATCGCCTCCACCCCCACCCCCGCCACCGCCACCGCGTCGCGCGAGGCGCTGGTGGTGCCGACCGACGTCACCGATGCCGCTGCGGTCTCGGCGCTGTTCTCGACCGTGCGTGACAAGTGGGGCCGGGTGGACCTGCTGTTCAACAACGCGGGTTCGTTCGGCGCCCCCGGTCCACTGGACGAGCTCGCTGTCCGTGACTGGCAGGCGGTGGTGGACACCAACCTGACCGGCAGCTTCCTCTGCGCCCAGGAGGCGTTTCGGGCGATGAAGTCCCAGCGGCCCCAAGGGGGTCGGATCATCAACAATGGCTCGGTCTCCGCCCACGTGCCGCGACCATACGCGGTCGCCTATACCGCCACCAAGCACGCGGTCACCGGTCTCACCCGGGCGATCTCGCTGGAGGGCCGTCCGTTCGAGATCGCCTGTGGCCAGATCGACATCGGCAACGCCGCCACGGATCTCAGCGCCCACATCGGCAGCGGCACGCCTCAGGCCGACGGCTCGCTGGCCAAGGAGCCGATGATGGATGTGGGGCTCGCCGCCGACGCGGTGATGGCGATGGCGAGTCTGCCGCTTGGCGCCAACGTCCAGTTCATGACGATCATGGCGACGAACATGCCCTACATCGGCCGCGGATAGCGACGGTCAGAGCGGGACGCCGCTCGAGTCGCCGGCAGTTACGCCATCGGGCCCGAGTCGGACGCGTCGCGCGCGATGATCTCATCGCTGACCACGGCCACGTCCTCTCCCACGATGTCAGGCTGAGGCCCGAGCGGGGCGAGCACCATCCCCGGACGGGCGACGAACGCCGCCTGGGCGCCGGCGGCGAGCGCGCCCGATACGTCCCACGAGTGTGCCGCCACTAGCCGGACCTGATCCAGCGGGACTCCGTGGGCCTCGGCGACCGACCGATATGGCGCCGCCGCGGGCTTGAGGGCGCGAACGCTGTCGGCCGACATAACGGCGCTGAACAGCCCCCGGATACCGGCGTTGCGCAGCTGGTCCTCGGCGACCTCAGCGGTGGAATTGGTCAGCGCGACGATCGTCAGGGAGGTTTGCCCGAGCCTGGCCAGCGCGGCCGGAACCTCGGGGTGCGGCGGCAGGGTTCGCATCCGGTCGACCAGCGCGTCGACCTGGCCGTCATCGACCAAGCGGCCCTGGCGCGCGGCGATCATGCGCAGGGCTGCCCGCTGCGCGGTGCCGAAGTCGATGTAGTTACCGGTCAGGCCGCCGACGAACGAGAGCTGAAGCATCTGCGCGAACCACTGTCCGCGCAGGGCGGCGTCGCCCATCAGTTCCTGGAATGGCCGATCCAGTGCCCGCAGGTCCAGCAGCGTCTCGTTGACGTCGAATGCGATCACTTGGGTCATCTCAGCCCTCCTGTGCGATTGACAGCGGCGACGAAGCATCCGCCATTCCCTGCCTTGCGGAAGGCCGGCGGCGTTGGGCGGGGCGCCAGTGCCCAGCGGTATGCCCCGGTGTGGCGATCACGCGGGGGTGACCGGGTACGTCAAGGTGCTCGCCGCCAGCGAGGGCTACCGAGTCGGTGAGCGGTGCCAGGCCCAGCCCGCCCTGGCTGAGACGATGGGCCGTGGAGATGATCCAGCCAGGTCGCCAAACGTTGACCAGTTGTCCCGACGTGGGGCGCGGGGTGCTTCTCCATCCGCGCGATCTCGGCGTCAGCTGGATGGATGTAGGCCTGGCTGCCGCTCTCGGCGCGCAACCGCTCGGCGGAGCCCAGCACATCGTAATGGGAGTGGGTCAGGACGACCGCCTCCACATCGAGGATCTGGCGGCCCATCGTCGCCAGAGCCGTTGAGTTGGTCCCAGTACTGCGGCAGGCCGGCGTCTATCACGGTCAGGCGCCTGCGGTCCTCGATGAGGTACCAGTCGACCCAGCGCGTACCCAACCGGTGCACGCCATCGGCGACCTCCGAGTTCATCCAGCGCAGTCTAACCTCCGCCTCTTGGGTCGCCGGACCGTCGACTCCGGCGCTACCGTCTAGGACTCCTGCGGCCGGGGAACAGGTGGCATAGTCCGTGAATGCGAACCGTCCATCCAGACCGCGGGCTGATCCTGAGTAGATGCGCGCGGTGACGGCTGAGATGTTTGAATGGTGAGGCGAGAAGGGCGAGCGATCCCGCGACCGCTCACGCCTCTACGGATACTCGAGCGACCCGTCTACGTCGTGGCGGGCGGCAACCATGTCACGCTGCTGCTGGACCGAGACGTCACCGCGCGACGGTTGGACGTGATCGATGTCCTCGCGCAGCCCGGCGGTGGCCCGCCGCCACACCGGCACGCGTTTGCCGAGTGGTTTCGCGTTCTGCAGGGAGAGCTGACGATCTCCGAGGAGCGTGACGGGGCAGTTGTGTGCACTCGCGTACTGACGGCCGGCGAGTCAGTGTACGTCCCGCCTTGGACAGTGCACGGCACCCTCAACCTTTCCGATGCGCCGGCACGATTTCAGGTCACCGGGCAGCCTGGCGCGATGACCGGGTACTTCGCTGAGGCAGGGGTGCTGGTGCCCAGCGAAGGTGCTCCACCAGACCGCCAGCCGGCTGGACCGGACGACCTGAAGAAGATCTCCGCCGGCTGGGGCATTGAGTTCTGGACGGGTCCGGTCGACGACACCCCACCGCGACCGGTCGACTCCGGGGCGCCATCGCACCCGTCCAGGTAGGCCAGGTACTCACCCTCATCAGCGAACCAGGCCAACAGGCCGGCCGTCGCCAGCCGCGCGGAGCCGATCGGCGTTCTGACACAACCCTTATGCAGTGATGCGAACCTCACCGCCGGTGCGTCGACGTCTGCGGACAAAGCGGGGCGCCCTGCTGGTGATCGCCGGTGGGGTGCTTGTCGTCGCCGTCGCCGGGCTCGCCTTCATCTACTTCGTCCTGTTCCCGACATCGTCGCCGAAGCCGTTCAAGCTGACGGTGTCCCAGCACACGACCCCGGTGAGCTCGGGCTCGTCACTTACGGGGAGGTGGACGGTCGCGGCCGGGTCGGTCGCCGGCTACCGCGTGCGCGAGAAGCTCGGCTTCCTGCCGGCCGAGAGCGACGCCGTCGGCCGAACCTCGGAGATCACCGGCAACGCGACCGTCATCGAGTCAGGCGGCGGGTTGCGGTTTACCACCGCCTCGCTCAAGGTCAACGTCTACTCGCTCAAGAGCAACGAGTCGATGCGCGACGAGCACATCCATACGATTGGGATCCAGAGCGCCACCTACCCGTACGCGACCTTCACCCTCACCCGCACGGTATCGCTGCCGCACGCCGCGCTGAGCGGCAAGGTCTTCGCCGAGCCGGTCACCGGCGTGTTTGATATTCACGGGACCTCGCGCACCGAGACGCTGCCGCTCCAACTTACTCTGTCCAACCACCTCATCCGCGCGGTCGGCTCGCTCACGTTCGCCTGGAGCCGGTTCGACATGACCGCCCCCAGCGTCGGCGGCTTCGTCAACGTCTCGGGTCACGCGACGATGGAGTTCGACCTGCGCCTGCAGCGCGCCTGACCCACGAGCCGTGTCCGCCTCCTATCCTCGCGCGAGCATGGATGCGGGCCTCGGCTGGTGCGCAGCTCAAGCCCCGAGGCAGAGCAAGCGCGCCGCGTTCTCCTTCAGTACGAGCGGACGAACTTCATCCTTGATCGGAACTCCGGCGAAGTCCTTGAGCCAACGATCAGGGGTGATGAGCTGATGATCGGATCCGAACAGCATCTTGTGCTTGAGCTGACGGTTCGTGTACCAGATCAGGCTCTCCGGAAATACTTCGGCGACCACCCGGACAGGTCGATGTACACGTTTGGCTTGTGGACCGCGATGGCGAGTGCCTCATCCTGCCAGGGGAACGATGGGTGGGCGAGGATGATGTCGAGCTCCGGGAAGTCCGCGGCGATGTCATCCACGGCCATCGGGTTGGAGTACTTCAGTCGCGCCACCGGCCAGTTGATGTACTTCCTGCAGCACGGCTACCGCGTGATCGCCCATGATCGACGTGGACATGGGCGCTCCACGCAGACCGCCGATGGCCATGACATGGACCATTACGCCGACGACCTGGCCGAGGTGATCGCTCATCTCGACATCCGGGAGGCCGTTCACGTTGGTCACTCCACCGGCGGTGGCGAAGTCGTGCGCTACCTCGCTCGACATGGTGAGAGCCGCGCGGTGAAGGCGGTCCTGATCAGCTCAGTGCCGCCGCTGATGGTGCAGACCGAGGCCAACCCCGGTGGACTGCCGAAGAGCGTGTTCGACGGCTTTCAGGCCCAGGTCGCCGCCAGCCGCTCGGAGTTCTACCGGGAGCTGGCGTCGGGCCGTTCTACGGATTGAACCGGGACGGTGTGGAACCCTCGGAGGCGGTCATCGAGAGCTGGTGGCGCCAGGGAATGATGGGCGGAGCGAAGGCGCACCATGACGGCATCGTCGCCTTCTCGCACACCGATTTCACCGAGGACCTGAAGCGGATCACGGTGCCGGTCCTGGTGATGCACGGCGACGACGACCAGATCGTCCCCTACGACGACTCCGGACCGCTGTCGGCGAAGCTCGTGCAGAACGGGACCTTGAAGACCTACAAGGGCTTCCCGCACGGCATGCCGACCACCGAGGCCGAGACGATCAACGCCGACCTGCTGGCCTTCCTTCAGTCCTGACCAACTCTGGTAGTTGGTCGCGGCTACCTCGCGCTGCGCGCAGGCCCGGTCGAATTCCTATCCCCAGGTCGACGCACAGGGAGGGCGCGGAGCGACGGCGCCACCCTGGGGTCCGCGATGGCTCGCCACCGGGGCGAGGGTGTGTAACGCATTAGCCTGCGGCGATGAGCGCGATCGAGAGCGATCCCAATCCAACGCCGCTGGGCCGGCGAATCCTCGCCCTGTTCGCGCCGCACCGTCGCGCGCTGGCGGGCATCGCGGCGATCATCCTGGTCACGTCTGCCCTGAGTGTGATCGCCGCGCTGTTGGTCCGGCAGGTGTTCAACAACGGGCTGTTCGCCCGTGGTGGGCCGGACCTCAGCGTCCTGATCCCGCTCGTCGCTGTGCTGGTAGCGATCCCGATCGTCAACGGTGTCCTGAACATCGTCCAGACCTATCTGACTGAGACCGTCGGCAACCGGGTGCTGCAGGAGTTGCGCGATCGCCTGTTCGCGCATCTGGAGCGGTTGTCGCTGGCGTTCTATACCGCGACGCGCAGCGGCGAGGTTCAATCGCGTCTCGCCAACGACGTGGGCGGCGTGCAGACGACGATCACGTCGACCGCGTCATCGGTGGTGGGCAACGTGGTCACGTGCGTCTCCTCGGTGATCGCGATGCTGCTGCTCTCTCCGTTGCTGACCGTCATTTCGCTTGCTGTCGTCCCGCTGTTCGTGCTCTTCAGCCGTCGCGTCGGGAGCTCGCGCCGCGCCGCTCGTCGGGAGGCGCAAGCGTCGCTGGCGTCGATGGGCTCGATCACGCAGGAGGCGCTGTCGGTGTCGGGCATCCTGTTGGCGAAGGTGTTCGGCCGCCAGACCCGCGAGATCGATCGCTACCGAGCAGAGAATGGGCGCCAGGCCCGTCTGCAGGTTCGCCAGGCGATGGTTGGGCGATCGTTCTTTGCGACCACCCAGGCGTTCTTCGGGATCAGCCCGGCACTGGTGTACCTGGTGGCCGGCCTGCACGGCACCAGCGGCGACCTGTCGGCGGGCACGCTCGTCGCGTTCACGACGCTCCAAACCCGATTGCTGATGCCGATCAATCAGCTGTTGCAGGTCTCGGTCGACGTGCAGTCGTCACTGGCATTGTTTGGGCGAATCTTCGAGCTCATCGACCTGCGCCCGGCGATCACCGATCGACCTGACGCGCTCACGCTCAAGTCCGACGAGATCCGCGGCGAGGTCGCCCTCACGAACGTGACCTTTCGCTACGGCGGGGGAGAGGGGCAGACCGAACCGACACTCGATCCCGCACTGAATGGAGTGTCGCTGAGCGTCGCGCCCGGCCAGCTCGCAGCGCTGGTGGGTCCCTCCGGCGCGGGGAAGACCACCATCTCATATCTGGTACCGCGGCTCTACGACGTTCACCGCGGAGCGGTGACGATCGACGGCCACGACGTCCGCGACCTGACTGCGGGGACGATCGCGTCGGCGGTTGGCGTGGTGACCCAGGAGAGCTACCTGTTCGGCGGGACCGTCGCAGACAATCTCCGCTACGGACGTCCTGACGCGACCGACGAAGAGGTAACGAGAGCGGCACGGTCTGCGTTCATTCACGATCGCATCATGGCTCTGCCGAATGGCTACGACACCGTGGTGGGAGAGCGCGGCTACCGCTTTTCCGGTGGCGAGCGTCAAAGAATGGCGATCGCCCGCGTGATCCTGGAAGACCCGCCGATCTTGATCCTCGACGAGGCCACCTCCGCGCTGGACACCGAATCGGAGCGCGTCGTCCAGCACGCTCTGGAGGCGCTGATGCAGCGGCGCACCACGATCGCGATCGCCCACCGGCTCTCGACCATCCGCAACGCCGACGTCATCTTCGCAATTGACGACGGACGCATCGTCGAACATGGCACTCACGACGAGCTACTCGGACTAGGCGGGCTCTACGCGCGCCTCTATGACGAACAGTTCGGCAACGGCGTGGTCGAGGCCCATTGCAGCGACGGCGTCATCCTCGCCAACGGCCACCCATGCCGGCCGTCTCGCCGGCGGCCACCTGACTCCAGCAGGTCCCAAGAACGCGAGCAGGAGTCGCCCGAGCCGCTGGCTGAGCTCCCTGCCGAACTACGCACGGCACTGCGTGTCTGAGGTTCGCGACCCGAGCCTCTCTGAAGTCGATCCGCCCAACTTCTCGTCCGTCGCCGATGTAGCCACGAGGTCGGCAAGCGTGACAGCCGGGTGCGGGCTAACCGGAAGCTTTGGGTTGGTCCGCCGCGGCCGCGACGGGCAGCGCGACGTCCAGCACGGTGCCCGCGCCGTGTGGGCTGCGGACCGCGAGCGATCCGCCAAGCGCCTCGACCCGATCACGAATCCCCGTCAGACCGGTGCCGATGGACGGGTCGGCTCCGCCGGCGCCGTCGTCGCGGACGCACAGGCGCACCAGACCATCGTGGCGCTCGAGGGTCACCCAGGCGCGCGAAGCGCCGGCGTGTTTGGCGGCGTTGGTCAACGCCTCGGCCGCCACGTAGTAGGCCGCCACCTCGACCGGCTCGGGCAGCCGCTCCTCGTGCTGCACGACGACCTCAACGGGCACCGAGGAGCGCAGAGCCAGCGTCCGGAGCGCCGGCGCGAGTCCGCCCTGGGTGAGGATCGCGGGGTGGATCCCCTGTGCGATCTCGCGCACCTCGTCGGTGGCCTCGTTCAACTCCTCGACGGTCTCCGACAGCGCCGCCTTGAGCTGGGGCCGCTCGCCGGGAAGGTGTCGCTCGATCCTCCGCAACCGCAGCGCGAGGGACACGAGGCGCTGCTGGACGCCGTCGTGAAGGTTTCGCTCAAACCGGCGCCGGGCCTGGTCGCCGGCGACGACGAGGCGGGCCCGGGAGGCCGCCAGCTCGGCGCGGCTCGAAGCGTTCGCGATCGCGATCGCGAGCAGCTCGGTGAGCTCGGCCATCCGGCGTTCGGTCTCCTCGGGCAGCCGGCCATGCAGAGAGCTGGCCACGATCGTGCCCCACAGGCTGCCGGCGACGATCACCGGGCTCGCCACCGCTGAAGGGGACGATGCATCGGCGCCAACCCAGAGCGCGACCAGCTCCGGGGACACTCCGGCGTAATCGTCGATACGGGCGGTCCGCGCGGTGCGCAACACCTGCTCGGTCGCTAGACCTGGCGCGACCGGGCCGAGCGGGCCCGGACGGTCGCCGGGGCCGGTTGCGCCGAGAAGGGTCGCGCTACCGTCGGGTTCGAGACGAATGATCCGCGCACGGTCAGCCCCGACGAGCTTGCGCGTCTCGCGGGCGACCGCGGCGAACACCTCGTCGGGCGGACCGCCCTGAGCGATCAGCGTGGCCACGCGCCGCAGCGCCGCCTGCTCTTCGGCCAGCTTGCTGCGCGCGGACTCCGAAGTCGCCGCCCGGTGACGGGTCACTTCGAGGATCGCGCCGACCAAGACGCCGATCGCGATGTACATCGCGGTCACGGGGTAGTTCACCCAGTCCTGAGAGTCGAACGATCGATATGGCGCGATATAGAAGGAATCGATCGCGTAGGCAGCGACCAGCGCTAGCGGAACGCCGAACTGGGGGCCTATGCGCCACGCGGCGGCCGCTACGCCGCTGGCGCACAGCACGCACCAGACAACGACGAGTACCGTCGACCCGCGCAGAGGCACGACCACCGCCATCCCGGCGAACACACCGGCGCCGGTGACGAATGCCGCAGCAGCAGCGGCGATCGGATACGCCTTCCAGCTGCGGACACGCGCGCCCACGGGCAGAGGCTAAATCAATCGGTCCGCTTGTGGGCAACGCGAGTGAGGAGCGCCTCGATCGCATCGGCGCTCAGATCGGCCTTGGCGATAAAGCCGGCGGCCGGACTTGCCGCGATCAACTCGGCAAACTCCTCCTGCGCGTGAGTCGAGATGAGAATCACCGCATCGGCGAGCGCCGCGGGCTGGTCCGCGCGCAGGCGCGACGCGACATCTAGCCCGCTCTCCCCGTCGAGGTCTATGTCGACCAGCGCGAGATCCGGTCTCAGTTCACGGGCGAGTCGCACGGCTTCATAGCCACCGGACGCAACGGCCAGGACGTCGATTCCGTCCTCCTGCAGCACCTCCCGGGCGGCCTGCGCGAAACGCTGGTTGTCGTCGACTATCAGACACCGTATCGCCATGCGGCAAAACGATAGGAGCGGCAACCCGCGATCGGGCTGTGGCTAGCCTCAATTCTCGGTATGCCGCCGACGGTCGGTCCGGGCGCCACCCTCGATAATCCGCGCATGACCGCCGACGCGCCCGGTGTCCTGATCGCCGAGGACGACGTCCTCCTCCGCGAGGGATTGGCGAGGCTGCTCGCAGACGAGGGGTTCGACGTCATCGACCAGGCCGGCAACGCGTCCGCGCTGCTCGCCCTGGCTCACCGTCACCGCCCAGACCTCGTCATCGTCGACATCCGAATGCCGCCGACCCATACGACGGAGGGGCTCGATGCTGCCCGCACGATCCGCGCGGAGATGCCCGAAACGGCGGTCGTGGTCCTTTCCGCTCACGCCGAGGTCGAGCAGGCTACCGACCTGCTGGCCTGCGGCGAGCGCAGCGGCTACCTCCTCAAGAGCCGCGTCACCAATGTGGACGAGTTCATCGAGACCCTCCGGCGGATCATCGGCGGCGCGGCGGTCGTCGATCCCTTCCTGATCCAGCAGCTGGTCGCGGCACGGCGCGCCGAAGATCCGCTCGAGGATCTCTCCGCACGCGAGCGCGAGGTGCTGGCGCTGATGGCCGAGGGGCGCTCGAACGCCGGCATCGCGAAGCAACTCTGGGTCACCGAGTCGACGGTCGAGAAACACGTGCGCAGCATCTTCATCAAGCTGCGCATCCCGGAGACAGGCGACGACCATCGCCGCGTCCTCGCCGTAGTGCGGTTCCTGCATACCCGCTAGAGGCAATGGCCCCGCCGGACGCCCGCCAGTCGGGCGAGCCGCCGTCCCCAATTGCGGCTAGCCCCAACCCACGATGGGCGCTGGCCGTGTAGCCCCACCGGCCAGCCATAGGGATGCTGTGGCTCGTCATGAACTCACAGAAAGAAGCTCACGCGATGTCCTGCGCGGTGACTGATCCTCAGCCGGTCACCGACGATCGCGGCGCGACGATCGCTACTCCCCACGACCTGACCGCTCATCACGCGCTAGCCCCACGTCCGGGCGGGCGCCCCTGTCCACCGCGACGGAAATGAACCACCGAACATGACCGAAAGGCGTCCGATGCTTGCACAGAAAAAACCAGACGCAGACCGAATCCAGTACCGCTTCGGCTTCTGGGCCGTTGCATTCGCGTTCACAGCGCTGATGGCGTTCACCACCGTACCGACGCCGCTGTGGTCCGTATTTGCCCGTCGCGACGGCTTTTCTTCGCTGACCATCACGCTCGCGTTCGCCGCCTATGCGTTCGCCGTCGCGATCAGCCTCGTCCTCGCGGGTCACCTCTCCGACGTGTACGGTCGCCGCCGACTGCTTGTTCCGGCGATCACGCTGAACGTGGTCGCCGGACTGGTGTTCGTGGCGTGGCCCGCGCTGCCCGGGCTGCTCGTGGCCCGCGTGTTGAGCGGCCTCGGCGTCGGTGCGGCGACGGCCACGGCGACAGTGTGGCTGGCTGAAATCGAATCCAGGCGCCGCCCGCGGGCCGGCAGTCACCGAGCGCAGATCATCAGCACCGCAGCGAACCTCGGCGGACTGGGCCTCGGAGGGCTGATCGCGGGTGCCCTCGCACAGTGGGTCGGCCACGCCCTCACGCTTCCGTTCCTCGTGCTCGTCGGCGCCCTGCTGATCGGGCTCGTGGCGATCGCCCGCGCTCCCGAGACGCGAATGGCCGCCTCGCCCCACCCCCGCTACCGCCCCCAGCGCGTATCCGTCCCGCCGCAGTCACGCGGGCGATTCTTCGCCGCGGCGACCGCAGTGGCGATCACGTTCGCGGTCTTCGGCCTGATCACCTCACTCGCGCCGAGTTTTCTCGCCGGAACGCTGAACGAGCCCTCGCATGCGCTCGCCGGCGCTGTCTCATTCGCGCTGTTCGGCACCGCCGCGATGGCGCAGACGCTGACGGGATCGCGTTCCTCGCGCCAGCTTCTCGCCCTCGCGATCCCCGTCCTGCTCGTCGGCATCGGCCTGCTGACGCTCGCACTGTGGGTGGCGTCACCGAGCTTCGGGATCTTTCTCGCCGGTGATCTGGTCGCCGGCGTCGGAGCCGGGCTGATGTTCAAGGGAGCGATCGAGGCCGTGGCGGAGATCTCGCTGCCCGAGCGCCGCGCCGAAGCGGTAGCGGGGTTCTTCCTCGCCGCGTATATCGGGTTGGCCGGTCCGGTGGTCGGTCTGGGGATCCTCACCCAGATCGCATCCACGCGCGTCAGCCTGCTCGTCTTCTCCGGGCTGCTCGCGCTCGGCATCATCGCCGCGACCCCCGCCCTGCTCGGCGGTCGTGGCCGTCGCACAGCCGTACACCCGCAACCCCTCGCTCACTGAACAGGAGTGATCATGCAGACAACGCAACTCAAAACCACACAGCTTGGGCAGACCGGCCTCGAGATCACCCGCGTCGGGGTCGGCGCCTGGGCGATCGGCGGCGGCGGCTGGGAGTTCGGCTGGGGCTCGCAGAACGATGACGAGTCGGTCGCGGCGATCCACCGCGCGCTCGAGCATGGGGTCAATTGGATCGACACCGCCGCCGCCTACGGCTTCGGTCACTCCGAGGAGATCGTGCGGCGGGCACTACAGGGTCTCGCTGAGCGCCCGTATGTGTTCACAAAGGCGTCGCTGCTGGAAGGTCCGGGCCGCAGGGTGGTCCACAGCCTCAAGCGCGATTCGATCCTGCGCGAGGCCGAAGCCAGCCTCACCCGACTCGGGGTCGACGCGATCGACCTCTACCAGATCCACTGGCCGATCCCCGATGAGGACATCGGAGAGGGCTGGTCGGCGTTCGCCGAGCTCAAGGAGGAGGGACTGGTGCGCCACATCGGCGTCTCCAACTTCCACGTCGAGCAGCTGCGGCGGATCCAGCAGATCGCGCCGGTGGAGACGCTGCAGCCCCAGTATTCGCTGATCGAGCGCGACGTCGCGCGCGACATCCTGCCGTTTGCCGAACGTGAGGGGATCGGGGTGATCGTCTACTCCCCGATGGGCTCGGGGATGCTGACCGGTGGCATGACCCGCGAGCGGATCGAGGGCCTGGCCGAGGACGATTGGCGCAAAACCGACCCACGGTTCAACGAGCCCCAGCTGTCGCGCAACCTCGAGCTGGTGCAGCGCCTGAAAGCTGTCGCCGACCGCTACGACACCACGCCGGGCGCGGTTGCGGTCGCCTGGACACTGCGCAACCCTTCCGTCCATGGTGCGATCGTCGGTTTCCGTGGCCCCGACCAAGTCGACCCCATCCTCATCGCCGCCACCCTGGGACTCAATGACGAGGACGCAGCCGAAATCGAAGGGAGCACACGATGAACCCTGAGCACTCTCAACCAGAGAAGGTTCGCGTCGGTCTGTTGGGCGCCGGCCTGATGGGATCCGCAATGGCCCATCGACTACTGGAGCAGGGGATCCCGGTCATGGCCTGGGACCGCAACCGCGACCAAGTTCGTGCGCTCGGAGGTCGCGGGGCGGCGCAGGCCAGCGGGCCGGGCGAGGTCGTGAGCGGCACCGGCGTCGTGATCACGATGCTCCCAACGGCCGACGTCATCCTCGACGTGGTCGAGCCGTTGCTCGACCACTGGCCCAAGGACACGATCTGGTTGCAGATGAGCAGCGTCGGCGCGGCCGAGGCAGACCAGCTGACGCGAGTCGCCGACGCACACCGGGTCACGCTCGTCGACGCGCCGGTCTCGGGCAGCACTCATCCCGCTGAGGAGGGCCAGTTGACGATCCTGGCCTCCGGGCCTGACTCCGCCAGGCCGGTGCTCGGGCCGGTGTTTGCGGCGCTGGCATCGCGCGTGATGTGGGTCGGCAAGGCCGGGATGGGCTCACGCCTGAAACTCGCCACCAACCATTGGATGATCAGCGCGGTCGCTGCACTGGCGGAGTCGATGCACCTCTGCCAGGCCATGGGGCTTGATCAGCAGCAGTTCATTGCGCTGCTTGACGGCGGGCCGTTGGGCTCCGTCTATGCCCTGCAGAAGCTGGACGAGATGCGCCGCCATGCGTACCCGGCCGGCTTCCCCGTTCGGCTCGCCCTAAAGGACTTAGAGCTCGTACGCGAGGTTGCGCAGAGCTCCGGAGCCCCGATGCCACTACTGGACGTCGTTCTCGACCGGTTTACGACCGCCAGCCAGGACCTCGCCGACCACGACCTCGCTGCGGTCTATGAGCTTGACGGGCCGACTGAGGCTGTGTGAGACGGGCCGGCTGAGGCTAGGTGAGCGGAGACGATCTCGACGACGAGATGCTTGGTCACGGGTTGCTGGCTCTCGGTGCTGTAGTCAGCGATCCCGCAGAGCACGTTCAGCTCGGGCATATAACCGGCCGCGCAGCCGCGCGGGATCTCAAACCGGGCCGCCCGGTAGCCGTAAGCCGTTCGAATGCTGCCGTCCTTGCTGACGCTGGTGATGTCGATCAAGCCGAACTCGTCAAGGCCTCGGTCGCGCATGTCGTCCTCGTTCATGAACACGACGGTGCGTAGGCCTTTGAGGCCCCGATAGCGATCGTCGTTGGAGTAGATGGTGGTGTTGAACTGGTCGTGCGAGCGGATAGTCGCGAGCACGAGGCGTCCCGCACCGGGATCGACGTCGTCGGGCAGCGCCGCGGAGCCGAACTCGGCTCGGCCGGAGGGTGTGAGGAACCCCCGCTCGTGAGCCGGCTGGCTGATGCGGAAGCCGTGCGGATGTCGAGCGCGGCGATTGAAGTCCTCAAACCCGTCGAGCGCCTGCGCCATCGTTTCGCGGATCCGGTCGTAGTCCTCGACGTACCGCTGCCAGGGCGTGCCGCTAGACGGCAGCGTGGCTTGTGCCATGCCGGCCAGGATCGCGCACTCCGATCGAAGGTGTGGTGAGCGCGGCTCTTTCATCCCGTACGAGATGTGGACCAAGCCATGACGCGCTCGAGCGCGTCGAGGCAGAGTGCCTTGCTGCTCCGCACGCTAGATAAGAAGGTGCGCCGAGGAGGGCGTCGAGACGATCGCCCGGCAAGTCGTGGGCTCAGCTCTTGCGCTCTACGGTCCGCTCCCTCATCGCTTCCGGATCCTGGAGTCCGACGGTGATCAAACCAAGGCGCTCGGCTCCGATTGCCAGCGCCGAAGCGCGCCGCTAGAGTAGCGCCGTGACGGTTCAGGTGGCAGTCTCGGGAGCGCCGGCCAGCGGGACGTTGCGTATGCGCAGGAGCGTCGACAAGCTCCTGCCGGCTGACCTCGTAGCTCTGCGCGAGGCGTTCTCGCAGGCGATGTCGCTGAGCGATAACCGTGGATTTGGGTACTTCGCCGGGTGGCACGGTCAGCCGTTCGACTGGTGCCAGCATCACACACCCCTCTTTCTCCCGTGGCATCGCCAGTACCTGTACTACTTCGAGCTGTCGCTGCAGGCGCTGGTAACCGGCGTCACGCTGCCCTGGTGGGACTGGACGACATCGGACGTGATCCCGTCGGACTACCTCGATCCGTCCGACCCTGCGGGCAAACCCAACCCACTGCTGGTCTCGGAGTACACCATCTACCAATCGGGACAGACGCAGCAGGCACCGCCGCGCACTCCAGGCCAGAACCCTGGCGTTCCGCCGCTCCCCTACCGCGACAGTTGGAACGCGGCCATGCAGAAGACGAACTTCGCCGAGTTCCAGACGGCGCTCGAAGGGGTCCACGACGATGTCCACGTGTGGGTCGGCGGGATCATGCAGGACATCGAGCTCGCAGCCTACGACCCGCTGTTCTTCGCACACCACGTGATGATCGACCGGTCCTGGCGCCTGTGGCAGACCCAGAACCCAGGCGCGCTTCCCGACGCGTCGATACTTGACGTCGCGCTGCAGCCGAACGGGATGACCGTGCGCCAGACGCTGGATGTCACTCAGCTCGGGTACGACTACGCCGGAACGATGGCCCAGGTACCCGGCACGGTCGCGCCGCGGCCCGCCGACCCCGGAGGCGACTGAGATGCAGCGATGGACCTCTCAACCGCTCACGGTGCCACGCCACCCCGGTGCGCCGTACGCCCGTGCGGACCTCGAGATCGAGGGCGTTCAGCACGACGGCCCGTCCTGCTACGCGCTGTTCTACTTCAACCTGCCCGAGGCCGACGAGCACACCGGGCGCGACATACCGCAGTTCGCAGGCGCTTTCTCTCTGTTCGCCCACGGGAGGTGTTGGGGGGACCCCGGGCACTGCGAGGTTCCGTCGGGACCGCTCAGCGTCTTCGACCGGCGCCCGCCCCATCCCCTGACGCCGATCAACATCACCCTCACAGTGACCGAGGCACTCCGCGCCGTGGCCGAAGCCGAGGTGACCGTGACCGTGCTGACCTTCCCGGTGTTGGGTAGCGACAGCGACCAGGCGCTGCGTTTCTCACGATTGACCCTCCTCACCTACGACTGACGCTGGGCCTGTGCGTCGCCCTCAGCGAGTCAGCGGTTGTCGTTCGGGCCGGTGATCACGCCGGCGCGAGCGACGGCCCCACAGATCACTGGGCGGACGATGATCGCGCAGTCGCGCCCGAGCCGGCTCAGCGTCGTCCAGCGGGATCCCGCCGCCCGGCGGCGGGGGCGGTGAGGGTGGCCGCCGCGGGCCGCGCCCACCGCCGTCGTCTGAGTCGGGGCCCGATCCGTCGGAACGGCGTCGCGTGAGGAGCGGCGCGAACACCACCGCAACCACGAGCACGAGGGCGAGCAGCCCCGGTATGTCGACCCCACTGGTTCCAGACGATGCTGGCACAGAAGAAGCGTACCTTGACCGGGCGGATACCGGGGCCAAGCTGCCGCTTTCGCCGAGCCGAGTTATCTTCGGACGTGTCGCCTCGAACTCGGCCGGGTACGATGCGATTCGATGAAGGAGTTCAGCGATTCCCAGTAAGAAGACAACGGCGCAGCTGGGCGCCAAGGGGACGCTTGCCCTGATCCGTCACCCGAGGCTGCGACGGGCGACCGTCCGAGCGGCGCGCCCGCCGGCCAAGGTCGGATGGAAGCTGGGCAAGACCGCTGGGAAGCGCACGGCGCGCCGCCAGGCTAAACAGCTCGGTGGGGTCGGTCGGACGATCGGTGCGGCGGCGCGGGCGTACGGGCCGATGGCCGCCGAGATCGTGGGACTGGCCCAGACTCGCAAGCCCAGGCGCCGGCTGCCGGCGTTTGCGGCCGGGCTCGCGCTCGGAGCTGGTGCCGCGTACTTCGCGGCTCGGCGGCAGGGCGGCTAGCCCGCCCCGGGCGGCATCGCCTGTCCGCGTTACAGACCAGTTACCACGCTTCGCCCCGGCCTTGACAGGCAGGCGCTCGCGACTAAGCTCGCGGCGCAAGCTCATCGAAGGGGAGGCATGGGTCACAGAATCCGCAGGCTGCTGTTGGTGGGGTTGATCGGACTCGCGATGATCGCTGCCGGCTGCGGCAGCTCCAGTAGCTCGAGCTCGAGCTCCGCCGGCGCGACCGGCGCGACCACCGGCTCGACGACGCCAGATGTCGGCCACCTACCCACCGCGAAATTCGCCCTCCATGCCGGCCTCGCGTTCGGCGCGTTTCATCGTTACATCTACAAGCCGCTCAGGGACGGCACCTTCTCGGGGGGAATCCTCAAACACAAGGTGGCGCTGGTGAAAGCCGGCCTCGCCGGACTTTTCGCTTATCACGAGCTCAAGCTCGCACTGACGGACGCGCAGGCGAGTCCGAAGCTGCATAGCCTGGTGGCTCCGTTCAGCGCGCTCGGAGACAAGCTCAAGTCGATCGGCGAGAGTGCCAAGAGCGGAAACTTCGATCCGTCGACGATCACCTCGGCCAACGGCGACGTGACCAACCTCTCCGGGGTCGCCAAGCAGGCTGGGATCTCGGTGTCGCCCCAGGAGCCGTCGGCGGGGGCGCTCGCCGGAGGTGGGTGACCTCGAGCCGGCCGCCGCGAGGGTGCGATCCCGGCGTGCATTAGGCGACTAGCGTCCCGGCGACCCGGGAAACGTGACAAATCGTGACCCCACCTGCGGATTTGTCACCAGCCGGCCGCTGAGCGTGGGTAACGCGACAAATCTCACGGCGCGAGCCGGATTTGGCGCAAAACTCGCCCCCCGGGGATCGCGGGCGGCGGGGCTCGGCCCGCGGTCTCGGCTCGCTCACCTCTCCCGGGATCCTCCGCCGATGAGACCCCCCGCGCCCACGACGGTGCAGGGCCGCTCCCCCGGGCAGCGCCGGGAGCGCGCCGATAAGCCCGGCGGAAACGACCGGGTAAGCAAATATCGCCAGGTGCGGATCCGGCCTCCGGGTTTGTCGACGAGTGCGGCTGGGCGTGGAGTCGATGACGAATCCTCGCGGCCAACTCGAATTCGTCGTTTTTTGCAGGTCGACGCCGGATCCGACGCGGAAGGGCGTCCGACCGCCGCTGCCGTGGCACCCGGTCCCCGCCGCGGGCGCGGGGCCGTGACCGCCCACGCCAACATCCGCAGAGCGAGCCCGCCCCCGACGCCGAGCCGACGATCGCCGCCAAGCAACGCTGACGGCCAGAGCGTCAGCCCCCGAATCGCCTGACGGGGCCCTTAGTCGGCCGCTGAGACGAGACTCAGCTCAAGTCCAGGTCAGTTGGGGCGGAGCGCAGGTATCCGATCACCGCCGGGTCGGCGGATTGCCGGCGCTCGACGGGCTCTCCGGTACAGGCGCATAAATCAACCACGGCGTGGTCGTTCGTGACCTCGACCACGCGCCAGTGGGCGCCGGCGAGTACCCAGCGCTCGAGATGTTCGACGGTCAGGGCGTCAGCCGTCACCGACGTCAATCTACTCCCCGAGCACCACCGGCGTCACATAATGTATGCAAAGCTTTGAGGCACGAGATGACGCGTCCCCTGATCCTGGTCACCTGCTGGCGCCGGCCCCTGCCGACCTTCCTCGGCGCCGACACGGTGCTGGACACGCTCGACCCGGCGTACGCGGATCGGGTCGCGCAGGCGGGCGGGCAGCCGCTGCTCGTGGCTCGCCCCCCGGAGAGGATCGACGAACCGGCGCGCGAGCTGATCGGACTGGCCGACGGTCTATTGCTCACCGGCGGCGGCGACGTCGATCCGGCGAGCTACGGTGGCGCCCGGGAGCACGTGAAGGAGGACGACCTGGACGCCGACCGGTTCGAACTGGCGCTGATCGCTGCCGCTCGGGCGGCGCAACTGCCGACGCTCGCCATCTGTCGGGGAGCCCAGCTGCTGGCCGTGGCGCACGGCGGACGGCTCGCCCAGCGCCCGGCACCGACACACGAGCACCCCGACCTGGCCGGTCTCGGTGCCGAGCAGATCCGCGCCGCCCGGCACCCGGTCACGCTGACCAGCGGTTCGCGTGTGCAGCGCGCGTTTGACCGCGCGACGATCGCTGTGAACACGATCCACCACCAGCAGATCGCGCAGGCGGGCGATCTGCAGGTCGCCGCGCGCGCTGAGGGCGGCGTCATCGAGGCCGTGGAACCGCGGTCTGAGTGGGCCTGCGTCGGCGTTCAATGGCACCCCGAGAAGATGGCCGAGCCCGAGCAGCGCGTCCTGTTTGACCGTCTCGTGGAAACGGCCCGGAGCGTGGTGGCTCCGGCACCGGGACTGGCCGCATGAGTCTGCGGGGGTACACGGCTCCGCTGTCTCCCGATGGCCGCGCCGGGATCGTGCCGCCGCCGCCGTGGCATTACTCCGGGGATTTTCTGATCGCTGAATACCGCGCTGATCCGGAGGCGGTCGCCGCGCTCCTGCCCGCGGAGCTGGAGCCGGCCGATGACCCGGGTGCGATGGCGGCGATCTTCGCCGACTGGCAGTCGTGCTCGGCTGACCGGCACGAGCTCGTCGACCCGATCCAATCCCAGTACCGGGAGTTCTTCCTGGTGGTGGGCGCGCGCTACCAGGGCGAGCCGGTCAGTCGCTGTGTCTACATCTGGGTCGACAAGGACTTCGCCATGTACCGTGGCTGGATCCAGGGGTTTCCCAAGAAGCTCGGGTCGATCCACATGACGCGGCTGTTCGCCGCCGGCCAGGCGACGCCGCGGCTGGTCGCGGGCGGCCGCTTCGGGGCCACGTGCGCGGCCAACGACCGTCAGATCGCGCGGATGGAGCTAACCCTGGAGCACGTCTCGCACACCGGACCGACGGTCAACGACCCGCCGATGCACAACACCCGGCACTTCCCGGCTGCGTCCGGCGACCGGCCCGACGTGTTCGAGCTCGTCCGCGCGGGCGGCCGGGATCGCGACGCAACGCCGATCTGGGAGGGGAGCGCGGAGCTGAGGCTGTTCGACGACACGCTCGAGGACTTGCGGGCGATCGCGCCGCGGGAGATGCTGCGAGGCTACCGGTTCACCTTTGGTTATACGGTGGATGGGGTAGACGTGGTCACCCAGCACCGGGAGGACACGAGGGTATGAGGCACGTGCGCATACGGCAGGACGACTGCGTCCGCGAGGGCACGCTCGAGGCCGACACGGTTCACGCCTGGCAACTCACGGTCAACGCCGACGAGGTCCAGCAGTGGCTGGCACCGGTGTCGCCTCAGAAGATCATCGCCACGCACCTCACTTACCGCTCGCGCGCGATTGAATACCGCATGACCCACCTGCCGCAAGCCCCGTCCTACTTCATGAAGCCGCTGTCCTCGCTCTCCGGCCACGGCGCCGACGTCGTCCGGCCTCCCGGCTGCCGCTTCCTCAACTACGAGGGGGAGGTGGCAGTGGTCATCGGCCGCCGCTGCCGTGGCGTCGGCATCGCCGAGGCGCTGGACTATGTCGCCGGCTACACCGTCGCCAACGACTGGGGGGTCCACGACTTCCGCCACGCCGACCGGGGTTCGATGCTGCGGGTGAAGGGGCAGGACGGATTCTGCCCGCTCGGCCCGGCGATGGTCGACGCCGCCGACGTCGACCCCGCGGACCTCACTCTCCGCACCTACGTCAATGGAACCCAGGTCCAGGAGGGACACACCGGCACCGACCTGATGTTCTCGTTCGCGTATCAGGTGGCCGATGTGGCCCGCCTGATCACGCTCGAGCCTGGGGACGTCCTGCTCACCGGGACGCCGGCCAACTCGCGGCCGGTGGAGCCAGGCGACCGCGTGGCCGTAGAGGTCGACGGGATCGGCCGCCTCGAGAACACGGTGGTGCAGTCAGAGCAGGCGCTCGAGCCGTTGGGCGAGCAGCCGGCGGTCACCGCGCAGACCCTGCACGTGGCGCTGACCATTCCCGAGGAGGAGGCAAAGGCAGAGGTGGAACTCAAACGATGACAGTCCCGCGCGTGCTTCACCCATTTGCCGCGCCCGCGCGCCAGGCCGACGAATACCTCGAGATCGCCCGGGGCGAGGGGTGCCGGCTGTGGGACACGGCGGGCCGCACGTATCTCGACGGCACCGCGTCGCTGTGGTACTGCGCCGCCGGCCACGGCCGCACGGAGATCGCCGATGCGGTCCGCGCCCAGATGGCCACCGTGGAGGCCTACCACACGTTCGCGCGCTTCACCAATGGTCCCGAGCAACGGCTGGCGCAGGCGTTGCTGGAGCTCGAGCCGATCGCCGATGCGCGCGTGCTGTTCACCACCAGCGGCTCCGAGGCGATCGACTCAGCGCTCAAGCTGGTGCGGGCCGGACACCGGGCGGCCGGTGACGCCGGTCGCACCATCTTCCTGAGTCGCCATTACGGTTACCACGGTGTGATGCTGGGCGGGACCTCGATCGGGGGGCTGCCCTCCAACCGCGCGCCGTTCGGCCCGCTGCTGCCCGACGCCTACCAGATCCGCCACGACAGCCTGCCGACGATGCGCGAGGCCGTCGCCTACCACGGCCCAGACCGGATCGCCGCCATCGTCGTCGAGCCGGTGATCGGAGCCGGCGGCGTGTTTCCCCCGCCCGATGGCTACCTGCAAGGACTGCGGGAGCTGTGCGACGAGTGCGGCGCGCTGCTCATCTTCGATGAGGTGATCACCGGCTTCGGCCGCCTCGGGTCGTGGTTCGGCAGCCACCACTACGGCGTCTCGCCTGACCTGCTGACGTTCGCCAAGGCGGTCACCAGCGGCTACCTCCCGCTCGGCGGCGTGGTTGTGGGACCGCGTGTGCGCGGCTGGCTGGAGCACGAGGATGGCTATCTGCTGGCCCACGGCGGTACCTACGCGGGACACCCCACTTGCTGCGCCGCGGGCTTGGCCAACCTGGAGATCCTCCGCGACGAGGGGCTGGTGCAGCGGGCCGCCGAGTCCGGACGGCGACTGGCCGCGGGTCTGGGCGCGCTGGAGGGGGAGCCCGGGGTGGTGCAGGTGCGCGGCGAGGGGCTGATGCAGGCGGTCGCTCTGGAGCGGTCGGTTACGGCGGGCGCGCTGTCCGAGGCGCTGCTCGCCCGCGGGGTCATCGGCCGTGCTCTGCCCTACGCCAATGCCGTCGCCTTCTCCCCACCGCTGATCATCTCCGCGGACGAGATCGATGAGTTGGTGAGCGCGATGAGTGAGGCGCTGACCGAGGTTGCCGCCGCCGTCTAGGCGATGCGGCGTGTTCGGCCGATGCCGGCCACCGGCACAGCGGCGCGGGCCCGGGACCAGTCGCCGGCGCCGTTGGCGATCGCCAGCGTCGTCGATCAGGTGTACGAGGCGATCCGTGAGCGGATCACCACAGGTTCGTTGCGCCGAGGGGCGCGAATCCACCAGGAGGATCTCGCCGAGGAGCTCGGCGTATCGCGGACCCCGGTCCGCGAGGCGCTGCGCCGCCTGGCCGCCGAGGGACTGGTCCAGATGCGCACCAACCGGGGCGCGCGGGTGGCCGATGTCGGCCGCAGCGACATGCATGCCGCCTATGCCGCGCGGCTGGTGATCGAGCCCGGGGCCGCGCGGCTCGCCGCCCACGAGCTGCCGCCCGCTGCGCTGGCGCGGATGCGCAGCGCCCTGGCCGCCCAGCGCCGGGCGATTCCCAGCGTGTCGCGGAGCTTTGACGCCAACCGAGAATTCCACATCGCGCTCGTGCAGGCCTCGGGCAACCAGTTTCTGCTCCAGTTCGTGGAGCGCCTGTGGGTGGCGCGGATCGGCGAGGTGATCTACGAGCGCCAGAGCGAGACGCCGGAGCGGATGGGCATCGACGCCGACGAGCACGAGGAGATCCTGGTGACGATCGAGTCGGGCAACGGCCGGCGTGCCGAGGCGCTGACGCGCCGCCACCTCACCGACGCGATGCGCCGCTCGCTCGATCTGCTGGGGACGGCTCGCGGCCTCGACGCATGAGCCCGACGCAGCCGACCGCCAGCCTCAGCGCAGAGCGTGCGGCAAAGTTCCCGCTGGGGACGGCGTTGCGGCTGGCGGACCTGGAAGCCTATGACCACAGCGCCCGGCTGCGGGAGCTGCGGCGGACCGAGCCGGTGACCTGGTTCCCGGAACTCGGCGCTTGGCTGGTGACGTCGGCGGCGCTGGTCGATGAGGTGCAGAGGTCGCCCCAGCGGTTCACCGTCTTCTCGGACGCCAACCCGAATCGGACCATCCTCGGCGACATGATGCTGGCGTTCGACGGCGCCGAACATGCCCGCCAGCGCGTCCCGTTCCAGCCAGGCTTCCGGCACTCCGCGGTGCGCGACAGCTTCACTGCCGTCGTCGAGGGCCACGTGGAGCGGCTGGTCGCCGGCTTCGAAGCTGACGGTCACGCCGAGCTCGCCGCGCAGTTCGCCAACCCGTTTGCCGTCGGCGTTGCCGGTGACATCCTCGGGCTCGGATTCGACAAGGTCGACGAGATCCACGACATCTACAACGACTTCGCCGCCGGGATCGTCGAGTATCAGGACCCGGAGGCGCTCCAGACGGCGTTCGCCGCGCGCGACCGCCTGCGCCGGCTGCTGATGGAGGGCATCGGCCGCCGGCGCACGAGCCCCGATGGCTCGCTGCTGTCCTCGGTCCTCCACGGCGAGGTCACGCTGGGCGAGGAGTCACTGCTCGCGAACCTTCGCCTGGTGCTGTTCGGCGCGATCGAGACCGTCGAGTCGATGATCCTGAACACGACCTGGGCGCTGCTGCACCATCCACTGCAGCTGCGGCGCGTGCTCGAGGATCTGACCCTGTGGCCGGCGGCGGTGCAGGAGGGTCTGCGCTGGGTCCCGCCGGTCGGCTACAGCGACCGGTGGGCGACCGAGGACACCGAGCTGGGCGACGCTGTGATCTGCCGGGGCGAGTACGTGATCCCGGTGTTCCACGCCGCCAACCGTGACCCCGAGGTGTTCCCCAACCCCGATCGGTTCGACCTCGATCGCCCCAACAACCGTCAGAACTACTCCTTCAGCAAGGGACCGCACATGTGCATCGGCGTCAATCTGGCGCGACTCGAGGGGACGAAGGCGCTCGAGGCGCTGTTCGGTCGCCTCCCTGAGTTGCGCCTGGACCCTCGCCACCCGACCGAGCCGGAAGGCTTCAACTTCCGTCGGCCACCGCACCTCCATCTGCGCTGGGATCCAACCTAGGCCGGCGGGCGCGGTCGCCCCCGGCACGATCTCGAGCGTCGCCTCAGGCCTCGGCGCGCACGGGGTTTCGCAGCGTCCCCACGCCCTCGACCTCAATCTCGACGATGTCGCCATCCCGCAGGTAACGCGGGGGCCGGCGCGAATCGCCGACGCCGCTGGGGGTGCCCGTAGCGATCACGTCGCCCGGCTCGAGCGTCACCCCGGCGGTCACGTAGACGATCAGATCGACCACCGAGAACAGCAGGTCTCGGGTGTTGGCGTCCTGCATCACGTCTCCGGACACGGTGGTGCGCACACCGATGTCGCGGAGGTCGACGCCTTGCATCGAGGCGATGCTCGGACCCATTGGCGTGAACGTGTCAAAGCTCTTACCCAGCGTGAACTGGCGCAGCGGCGTCTCCAGCTGGGCGCGGCGTCCGGACACGTCGTGCAGAGCGGAGATTCCGCCGATCGCCTGAAGCGCGGTCTCCGGGGTCGCGCGGTAGATGGGCCGGCCGATGACCACGGCGAGCTCGCCTTCGAAATCCGGGCGCGTCTCCTCCCGCGGGATCACGATGTCCGCCTGGTGGCCGATGAGCGACGAGGAGAACTTGGCGAACACGACGGGGACCGACGGCACGTCGAGCTCTGACTCGTCGGCGTGCGCTCGGTAGTTGAGCCCGATGGCGACGATCTTGCCGGCGACGACCGGGTGCAGGACGCGCACGTCCTCGAACCGGTACTCGGGCCCCGAGGCGGCGGCGATCGTCTCCCACGCCTGCGGGGAGGGGACGAACCCCGCGGCGGCGGCGGGGCCGCCGTCCCGGATCACATCCTCGTCGTCGAGCGTCCCCAGACGGGCCTCGCCCATCGGGTCGATGAACCGGACAGCCTTCATGTTCTTGACCCTCTCATACCGGGCGGATATTGTATTCAAAACGCTTTGCTCGGGCTTCGTCGTATTCACCACACCTGTCTGCGCGTCGCCGATCTCGACGAGGCGATTTCTCGCTGGTCGATTCAGTTCGGGCTCACCCTCCGTCAGCGTGACGCGCGGCGCGCGCTGCTCGCCTGCGCCTACGAACCGTACTCACTCGAGCTGGTGGGCGACGAGCATCCAGGCGCCGACCACACCGGCTATGAGCTCAAGCGCGGCGTCGGTCTCCGGGACGCGAGTGCCCACCTGGGCGGGCTTGGCGTCGAGCACCGGATCCAGGACGCCTCCGTGCATCTCACCGATCCCGACGGCCACGGCGTCGAGCTCGTGCCGTGGCAGCCGGATCCTGACCCTCGCCCGGCGATCGCTCGCTCCACCGCCACGCTCGGCGGCTTTCACCCCCGCAAGCTGGGCCACGTCAACGCGCTCACCGGTGATCTGTCGGGCATGACCAGCTTCTACTGCGACGTGCTGGGCATGCATGTCACCGACCGGCTGGGGGACGAAGGCACCTGGCTGCACGTCAACGCCGACCACCACTGCACCGCGCTGGTGGGCAAGGGGTACGCGCACTTCCATCACCTGGCGCTCGAGCTCACCGACTGGGGCGAGCTCCGCGTCGCCCTCGACCACCTCGCCCAGCATGGCCGCTGGCTCGCCTGGGGGCCGCTGCGCCACGCGCTGGGCCAGAACCTGGCCGCCTACGTCCGGATTCCTGACGAGGAGTGCTTCGTCGAGCTCTACTGCGACATGGAGCAACTGGAGTCAGACCACGAGCCGCGCGACTGGCGAGACGATGCCCACTCCTCCAACACGTGGGGCATCCTCCCGCCGCGCTCGTATTTCCGCTTTGACCCGGCGGCGGTCGAGGCCGAGCGGCAGGGGCTCGAGGCGCTCGGGTATCCACTACCGGCAGGAGGCAGCTGATGAGCTCCATCGAGACGACGCAGGCGCAGGGCGCCCGCACCGGAGAGCAGTTCCTGGAGGGGCTGAGCCGGGGCGGCCGGGAGATCTGGCTGCACGGCGAGAAGATCAGCCACCCGCTGGAGCACCCCGAGCTGCGGGGTGCCGCGCTGAGCATGGCCCGGGTGTTCGATGTCCAGCACGAGCACGCCGACGAGATGCTGGCGGCGTCGCCGGCCGACGGCGAGCGCCTCGTGAACGTCACCCACCTCGTGCCCCGCGCCGCCGCCGACCTCACCCGGCGCCGGCGCGCGATCGAGCTGGTGGCGGCGCTTTCCGGAGGCACGATGGGGCGGACTCCGGACTACCTCAACGTCACCT
This sequence comes from uncultured Actinomycetota bacterium, assembly GCA_963787595.1. GTDB lineage: Bacteria > Actinomycetota > Thermoleophilia > Solirubrobacterales > Solirubrobacteraceae > Palsa-465. The sequence continues at coordinate 750,444 of CAWBDE010000004.1, read as the reverse complement.
TCGCCTGCTTCGCCGGGCGCTCCGACGTTTGGGCGCGCCGGGGCAACGAGCAGGGCGCCGCCAGCCTCGTCGACTACCAGGCCTACATGCGCGACCACGACCTCTCGACCACGCACGCACTGATGAACCCGCAGGTCGACCGCACCAAGCCGGAGGCCGAGCAGGCGATGGGGCAGGTGGCGTTGCACAAGGTGGCCGACACCGAGACCGGCATCGTCGTCCGCGGAGCGCGCATGCTGGCCACCCTGGCCCCGTTCGCCGACGAGCTGCTCATCTACCCCGGCTCCGATATCCGCCCTCAGGATGGGCGCTACGCGCTCTCGTTCGCCGTCCCGATCGCCACCCCCGGGCTGCGTTTCATCTGCCGCGACAGCTACTCCAAGCAACGTGACCCCTACGACTATCCGCTCTCCTCGCGCTTTGACGAGATGGACTGCGTGGTCATCTTCGACGATGTCGAGATCCCGCGCGAGCGCGTCTTCCTCGATGGCGATACCGTCGGCTACAGCGAGGTGATCACCGACACCGGTTGGCGGGGGCACATCATGCACCAGGCGTTCACCCGGGCCTACGTGAAGCTGTCGTTCGCCCTCGGGCTGGGGCACATGATCGCCAACGCCACCGGCGTGGTGCGCTTTGATCACATCCAGGAGAAGCTCGGGCAGATCTGGGCGATGAGCGAGCTTGCTCGCTCGGCACTGGTGGCCGCGGAGGCCGGCGCCGGGATGGATGCCGGCGGCGTCATGTATCCCGACGACCGGCCGTTCATCGCGCTGCGCGGCGAGATGCCGAAATGGTTGCCGCGTTGCAACGAGTACATCCAGCTGATCGGTGGGGGCGGCTTCATGGCCACCCCCTCGCGCGCCGACGTGGAGGGCCCCCTCGACGACGAGATCGCGCAGTACTTCCAGTCGGCGGGTGCCGAAGCCAAGCGGCGCATCGCTTTGTTCCGCTTGGCCTGGGACTTCCTCGGTTCCGAGCTCGGCGGCCGCGGCGAGCTCTACGAGCGCTTCTACCTGTCGGACTCGTGGCGGATGACCGCGCTCGCCTACAACATCGCCGACAAGTCGTTCCCGGAGTCGCTCGTCGAGCAGTTCCTCAGCGACTGATGCTGCGTGAAGCGCAGCGTGCTCATCACCGGCGGCGGGAGTGGCATCGGGGCGGCGGTAGCCCGCCGGCTGGCCGGCGAGGGCTGGGGCGTCTGCGTCAGCGGTCGCCGCGCCGAGCCGCTGCACGCCATCGCCGACGAGGTGGACGGCCTGGCGATCGTCGCCGACACGAGCGATCCCGCCGCCGCGCAACGCGCCGTGGCGGCGGCGGTGGCGCACTACGGCCGCCTTGATGCGCTCGTCTGCAGCGCCGGCACCGGGGCGCCGGGCGCGGTGGCCGACCAGACGCCGGCGCGCTGGGACCAGGTGATCGCCACAAATCTCACCGGCGCATTCCTCGCCTGTCGAGCGGCACTGGCTCACCTGGTGGCGCAGCGCGGAGCAGTGGTCACGATCTCATCGCTGGCCGGCCTGAGAGCCTCGCCGGCCTCGGCCGCCTACTGTGCCTCCAAGGCCGGTTTGATCATGCTCACCCAGTCGATCGCCGTCGACTACGGACCCCGCGGGGTGACTGCCAACTGCGTCTGCCCCGGCTGGATCCGCACGGCGATGGCCGACGGCGAGATGGACGGGCTCGCCACCCGGGCCGGCACCGACCGCGAGGGTGCCTACCGGCTCGCCGTCGCCGAGGTACCGGCCGGCCGACCGGGGACGCCCGAGGAGGCGGCGGACGCCGTGGCATGGCTGGTCTCGCCCGGCGCCGGGTATGTCAACGGTGCGGTCATCACGATCGACGGTGGAGCGGCGCTCGTGGATGCCGGTTCGCTGGTGTTCGGACGGGGCTACCGAGACGGGTCGTCAATGTCATCCACAGAGAGGTAATGAAGATGAGCCAGGAGCTCAACGCGGGGGTTGGCGCCGGTCTGGCAGAGAGCGTCTCCGATCTGTCCGAGGTCGGCATCCGTGCCGTGCGCCTGCAGTACGCGGACCTGCACGGCATCTGCCGCGGCAAGGACATTCCCAGCGCCGCCTTCCCCCACGTGATCGAGGACGGGATCGGGTTCGTCGAGGCGATCATGACCGTCGATCTGCGCCACACGGTGGTGGCGGGCTTCGAACGCGGATTCCCCGACATCATCGCCCGGCCCGATCTCTCCACGCTGGCGCGGCTGCCGTGGCAGCCCGAGGTTGCCGTCTGCATCGTCGATCTGAGGGAGACCTTGAGCGACGAGCCCTCGCTGCTCGACTCCCGCGGCGTCCTCAAGCGCGTGCTCGCCGAGTACACCAAGCTCGGACTGGCGCCCGTGCTCGGTCCGGAGCTGGAGTTCTACCTGTGCGCGCCCGACCCGTCGGATCCCCGCGGCTACTCTCCCTACGCCAGCCAGGACAGTCCCGTGTACACCGTGGGCGAGGTCGCCGACCCGAAAGGGACGCTGTCGCGCATGCTCGACGCCGCGGTGGCGCTCGGGCTCGGCGCCGTCGCCGCCGCCCACGAGTACGGGCGCAGCCAGTTCGAGATCAACCTGCGCCACTCGGCCGCGCTCGACTCGGCGGACCGCGCCTTCCGCTTCAAAGCGCTGGTCAAGGAGATGGCCGCCCGCGACGGCTTGCTCGCCACCTTCATGGGCAAGCCGTTCAACGGCGACGAGGGCTCCGGCTTTCATCTGCACATATCGCTGGTCGACGAGGAGGGCAACAACCGCTGCGAGGACCTGAGCCACTCCTCGGGATTGGCCGCAGTGACCCGTCACTTCACCGCCGGCATCATCGAGCACTGCCCGGCGATGATGGTGTTCTTCAACCCCACGGTGAACGCCTACCGACGGATCAGCGCCGAGGCGCTGGTGCCGACGCGGGCGAGCTGGGGGCACGATCATCGGATGACGCTGGTCCGGGTGCCCCGCGAGCGAGGCGAGGCGACCCGCATGGAGGTCCGGGTCGGTGACGGCGCCGCCAACGTGTACCTGGCCTATGCGGTCGCGCTGGCCGCCGGACTCGACGGCATCCGCCGCGAGCTCGAGCCGCCGGACCCGATCGAGGGCTTCCTCTACGACCTGCCCGACGCGCAGCAGGGCGCCGCGCTGCCGACCACGTTCCAGCAGGCGCTCGACGCGCTGGCCGGCGACGGCGTGATCAAGGACGCGCTCGGGGAGCGACTGGTGGACACCTTCCTGACGATCAAGGCCGCCGAGCTCGAGCGCTTCCGCGCCTGGGTCACCGACTGGGAGTTCGCCGAGTACGCGCACCGCCTATGAATGCGGCGGTGCCACCGCGAGCATTTCGCGACTGCGTCGGCGAGTTCGCCACCGGCGTCACCGTGGTCATCGCCGAGCACGGGAGCGAGCCGGCGGGAATGACGCTCAATGCGTTCACTTCGGTGTCGCTGAACCCGCTGCTCGTGCTCGTGGCCCTCGGGCACGGATCGCGGACGCTCCGTGCGGTCCGCGCCAGTGAGCAGCTGACCATCAGCGTGCTCCATCGCCACCAGCGGGAGGTGGCCGTGGCGTTCGCCACACCGGGTGCTCGGTTTCCGTACGAGCGGGTGCGGCGCACCCACGGCGGCTTCCTGATTGTCGCCGGTGCCGCCGCCACCCAGGAATGCGAGGTGGCGGAGATCGTGACCGCCGGTGACCACGACCTGGTGGTCGCCCGCGTGATCGGGATCACCCACGCCGGCGGTGAGCCGCTGCTGTTCCATCGTGGGCATTTCGGCGGCCTGGCCACCGACGCGGTGGTGCCCGCCGGTCACCCGATCGCCCTGACCGAAGGGGCGGGCTGGTAGGGGCGGATCAGACGCTGGACGCCTCGCTGCGCAGCACCTCCCACGCACGCCGCACGTCTTCCTCGGTCGTGCTCATCTGGCCCACGGCCAATCGCAGCACGTAGCGCCCGCTGAGCACCGCGTGCGAGATGAAGATCTCTCCGGTGCCGTTGACTCGCGCCAGCAGCTCACGGTTGCGATCGTCGCCGCCGGCGAGGGCGAAGCACACCACCGAGAACGGGCGCGGCGCACATACCTCCCACCCCGGCTCGTCTGCCACCCAGCGCTCGAACATCGTGGCCAGCGCTACGCCGGCGCGGACCTGCTCCCGCAGCCCGTTCGCCCCGTGGCAGCGCAGCACCGCCCACAGCTTCAGCGCGCGGAAGCGCCGCCCCAGCGCCGGTCCGTACTCGCTCAACGACAGTGCGTCCTCGGCATCGGGGGTGCGCAGGTACTCGGGGATCAGGCTGAACGCCCGTCGCAGGTCGTCGGGGCGTCGCGACCAGAACAGCGAACAGTCCATCGGGGTGAGCATCCACTTGTGCGCGTTGACGACCAGCGAATCAGCGCGCTCCACGCCCGCGAAGGCCCATCGGTGCTCGGGACAGACCATCGCCGACCCGGCGTAGGCGGCATCGACGTGCAGCCAGGCGCCGGCTCGCTCGCAGGCGTCGGCGATCGCCGGAACCGGGTCGACCGAGGTCGTGGCCGTGGTGCCCACCGTGGCCACCACCACGGCCGCTTGATCGAGGTCTTCCAGCTCGTCGGGGCGCATCCGAAACTGCGAATCGCACGGCCCCTTGCGCAAACGCATGCCGAGCATCCGCGCCGCTTTCTCCACCGAGGAGTGCGCCTGCTCGGAGCACACCACCAGATCGCGCCCGGTGGCGTCGCGGGCGGCGATGATCGCCGCCAGCGTCGATGTCGAGGCGCTGTCCTCGATGTGCCCGTGCCAGCCGTCGGGAAGGCCGAGCAGCTGAGCGCACCAGTCGAGCACCACGCCCTCGAGCTCGGTCGCGGCGGGCGCCGTGCGCCACAGGATCGCCACCGAGTTGAGCGTCGCGGCGAGCAGCTCGGCCAGGATCGCCGGCTCCGAGGAGCTGGTGGCGAAGTAAGCGAAGTAGCGCGGGTGCTGCCAGTGGGTCACGCCCGGGAGCAGGACCTCGTCGAGATCACGCAGCACCGTTGCGAACGGCTCCGGTTGTTCGGGAGGACTCGGGGGCAGCCGCGCCCGGATCTCGCCGGGTGCCACCTGAGCCAGCACCGGCAGCTCACCGACTCGCTCGAGGTACCGAGCGGCCCACTCCAGGGCGGCCGCGCCGTCCTGGCGCAGATTGGTCATTGCGCGGCGGCGAGCTTGCGACCAGCGCGGCGCACCGGTCAGGCGATCTCGGTGACGAACTGGATAAGTGCGCCGTTGAACGCCTCCGGCTCCTCCCAGAAAGGCGCGTGGCTGGAGCGGTGAAAAAGCTCCAGCTTCGCCCCGGGAATCCGATCGGCGAGATAGGTCGCCGCGTCGGGCGAGGTGAGCTTGTCGTCGACGCCGAACGCCACCAACGTGGGCACATCGATCTCGGGCAGGAACGAGCGGTAGTCCTTGAGCGTCTGGCTGACCAGGATCGACGCCGCGATCGCCGCCGGGACCTTCCGCATCTCCTGGCTCATCCAGGCGACGTCGTCGTCGCCCGGCTCGTGGAGCATCAGCCCGACGAGCATCCCGATCAGCCCGGCGGGATCGTTCTGAAGCTGTTCCAAGGTGCCGTCGAGCAGCTCGGGGGTGAAGAACCCAAACTCGTAGTCGGGCCACACGAAGTCTGACGGCGGTTGATCCACTATCACCAGGGCGGCGAGCGAATCGGCGCCGTGGCGCTTGAGATATTCGTAGCCCACCATGCTGCCCATCGACCAGCCGACGAGCGTGGGGCGCTGCACGCCGAGGGCATCGAGCAGCGCGCGCAGGTCGTCGGCGTACCCCGCGACGGTGTGTCCGAGCGACGGCTTCTCGGATTCGCCGTGACCTCTGAGATCCGGGACGATGACCCGGAAGCGATCGGCCAAGGCCTCGACCTGGGGAGCGAAGAACCGGCCGCTGCACATGACGCCGTGCACGAATACGACCGGCGGACCCTCGCCCCGGTCGATCACCTCCAGCGTGGTTCCGTTCGCCGGCACGCGACTCACCAGCTTCCTCCTCGGGTTGTCCGGTGCTCAAGCCCCACGCGCAGGCCGCCGCTCAGTTGGCCGGCGACGGCGCCTGGCGCGGGATTGGCTCGTCCATCGCCGGAACGCCTTGGTGCTCCACCGCATGACGCGCGGCCAGCCGCACCTGCTCGGGCCGGGCGATGTGGAGTAGCCCGTACCACACCGCCGAGATCACGATGCAGGCGACCGCGATGAACACCGCCCGATCGTTGGGGAAGGTCGGGAACGGGTCGAGCGCTCCCTTGAACGCCAGGATCGGCGTGGCCAGCCCGATCAACACCGCTATCACCTTCCACCACAAACCGCCCTCCTCGTGCCGGCTGGTCCACAGCAGCTTGAGCGCGAACAGCGCCAGGAAGACGTAGATCAGCTCCACCAGGTAGCTGCCGGCGGAGGTGGTGATGTTGAACGCCTCGATCGGGTTGGGCAGCTTGACGGGCACGCCGTAGTGCGTCACTCCCGCCCAGACCAGGATGGCCACGCTCCAGACGGCGATCACCAGGTTGCCGACGACGGGGGTGTCGTGGCGGGAGGTGCGGGCGGCGACCGGCGGCAGCAGTCCATCCCGGCCCAGCGCGAAGATGATGCGCGACGCGGTCACCATGATCGCAATCGCCAGCGACAACGCGTCGAGGATGATCACCAGATCGATCAGCACGCTCAGCCAGTTGCCGACGTAGGTGGTGGCCAGCGTGCCGAACGGGCTGGCCGCGGAGAACCAGGCGCCTTTGGCCAGTGCCGCCTTACCGAAGCCGATCGTTCCGGCATAGGAGACGATGATGTACAGCACCGAGGCGAGTCCCACGGCGGTGACAACCGCGATCGGGATCGATCGGCGCGGGTTCTCGGTCTCCTCGGCGATCGACGCCGCTGCCTCGAAGCCGATGAACAGGGTCACGGCGAACAGGATCCCGTTGAACACCGAGTTCCAGCCCCCGGTGCTCGGGGTGAACACGCTGAGGGTGTTGCCGCCCACCCCACCCTTGGCGATGATCACCACGGCGAGGAGCAGGAACGGGACGACCGAGAACGCGGCGAGCATGAGTACGCCGCGAATCGCGATGCGCACGCCGAAGTGGTTGAGCAAGAAGGCGACGATCAGTGCCGCCGCCCCACCCGGCCACCAGGGAATGGTCGTGTGCAGATGGCTCGAGAAGAAGCCCTGGATGAGGAACCCGAGGCCGATGTAGATGCCGCCGGCGCCGAGAAAGAGCGTGCCGAGCAGGTAGACGCCGGCGGAAAAGATGCCGAACGAGTTGTGCACGGCGCGCGACAGGTACTCGAAGATCGCCCCCGCCCCGGCGAACCGCCGAGCGTAGATGGCGATCACGTAGGCAAGTCCCAAAGACCCGATGGAGCCGAGCAGGATCGACAGCGGCGTGGAGAAGCCGGCCACGTTGGCGACCAGCCCGCTGACCAGGCCGATCGAGAAGATCGGGCCGATCGCCAGCGCTTGGCCAACGGCGTGCAGGGTGGTCAGCTTACGGGGACCGAGGTGCGCCGGCACCGCCCCCCCGACTTGCCCACTGGTCGTCTGGACGCCGCCGGCAGCTTCACTGGCCATTCCCTCTCCTTGGCTCGTCTAACCATCCCCGCGTGGGGGGTGGATACATTACTCACGCGCCGCCGAGCTCGTCAAGCGAGCCGGGACGGGGATCGATCGTCCACTCATGATGGATACATTACGCAGAAGCTGGTACTGTGCGCCGGCATGGGAGCGAGCGCGACGCACCTGCCCTCGGTCAACCTCCTGGACCACGACCTGTTCGCCGACCACGAGCCGTGGGAGGTCTTCGACCTGCTGCAGCGCGAGGCGCCGGTCTACTTTCACCCCGAACCCGAGGGGCGGGGGTTCTGGGCGCTGACCAAGTACGACGACGTCTCAGCGGTACTGCGTGACCCGAAGACGTTCTCCTCGGAGGTCGGGGGCTCGGCGACCATCGAGGACCTGCCCCAGGACATCCTCGCCGCCCGGCGGAACTTCCTCGAGTTCGATCCGCCCAAGCACGGCCGCTACCGGCGTCTGATCTCCACCAGCTTCACCCCGGGCGCGGTAGGCCGCTATGAGCAGTGGCTACGTGAGCTGATCGGCCGCCTGCTCGATCGAGTACTCCCGATGGGGTCCTTCGATCTCGTCCACGAGCTGGCGGCGCCGGTCCCGATCCGGGTCCTGGCGCACCTGCTGGGGCTGCCCGAAGCCGACCTGCCGCGGCTGATCGCCCTCGGTGACCGGCTGCTGGTCGACACCGACCCGGAGTTCGTCGGCGAGCTCGCCTATCAGCCCGAGCGCGAGGAAGATCGCTACAAGCCGTTCGGGTCGCCGTGGGCCGAGGAGCTGTGCGGGATCGGTCGCGCCTACTACGCGGATCGCCGTGCGTGCCCTCAGGAGGACGTGCTGACGCTCCTGGCGCGGGCCGAGATCGACGGCCAGCCGCTGTCCGAGCGCGACCTGGACAACATGTTCGCGCTGCTGATCGTGGCCGGCAACGAGACCACCCGCCAGGCGATCGCCCTGGGAATGCTGGCGCTGGCCACCCACCCAGACCAGTTCGCGCGCCTACGGGCGAACCCCGAGCTGATCCCGTCCGCCAGCGAGGAGCTACTGCGCTACTCATCGCCGGTGTGGTTCTTCCGGCGCACCACCACTCAGCCGGTCCAGGTGCGCGACGTGACGATCGACGCCGGCGAGAAGGTCGTCGTCTGGTTTGCCGCCGCCAACCGCGACCCCGACCATTACGCCGACCCCCACCGCCTCGACGTCGCCCGCAACCCCACCGATCAGCTGACGTTCGGCCGGGGCGGCCCCCACCACTGCCTCGGCGCCCACCTGGCGCGCCAGGAGGTGCGCGTCTTCCTGGAGGAGCTGGTGGCCCGGGTGGCGGAAGTGGAGCTGGCCGGTGAGCCGGAGCGGCACCGATCGAACTTCACCAACGGGCTGAAGCGACTGCCCGTCTCGGCGAAGCTCGGATAGCCGCGTGGCCGGTCGGGACGCTCCGGCGCCGCGACTCGTCCTCGTTCTCTCTGAGAACTGGACGATGACCTCGCCCCGAGATCTGCGGGGTCTGGTGCGCATCGCCCAGGAGGCCGAGGCCGCCGGAATCGACGGAGTGATGCTCTCAGAGCACATCGTCCTCGGGCGCAGCGCGGGGTCTCGCGGCCGGCCTGAGAACCCGCGGGACTACGCCGCTCCCGGCAACCAGGACCCCGCCACCCCGTGGCCGGACTCGATCGTCCTGATGAGCGCGATCGCCGCCGCCACCACCCGGTTGCGCCTGATCGGCGCGGCGATCATCGCCCCGCTGCGCCACCCGGTGCTGCTCGCTCATCAGCTGGCCACCCTCGATCTGCTCGCGCAGGGACGGCTGGTGGTTCAGCCAACCGTCAGCTGGCACCGGGAGGAGTACGCCGCGCTGGGCGTGCCGTTCACCCGCCGCGGGGAGCTGCTCGACGAGCACCTGGCCGCTTGGCGCGTGCTGTGGCAGCCCGGGCCGGCGAGCTTCGCCGGTCGCTTCCATCAGTTCGCCGGCGTCTACCTGGAGCCCAAGCCCTACCGGGCCGAGGGACCGCGGCTGTGGTTCGGGGGCAGCTCGCTCGGCCCCTGGATCATCCGGCGACTCGTCGTCTACGGTCACGGCTTCCACCCTTTCGGCCAGCCCACGGCGGCCGAGATGCGCCCGCTCGCGCAGCAGATGGGGGCGGCCGGACGCGACATGTCGGAGCTGGAGGTCGTGGGCGGCATCCGCGGCCGCTTCCCGGCGCCAGACGCGGTCGCCGACATCGCCGAGGCGGCGCAGGCGATCCCGGCGCAGCTCGAGGCCGGCTACACGACGATCTGCTTCAAGCCGTCGCAGTTCACCGATGACCCGGCGGAGGTGGGGGCGCTGTGCCGGCGGCTGGTGGCGCTCAGCTCCGGGTGAACTCCGACGTGCGTTCGCACACGGTCTTCACGTCGCAGTAGAAGTCGAACGAGTGGCGGCCTCCCTCGCGGCCGATACCCGAGTTCCGGGAGCCCCCGAACGGAGTCTCCAGGTCGCGCACGTAGAAGCAGTTGACCCACACCGTGCCCGCCACCACGGCGGCGCCGACGCGGGCGGCGCGAGCTTCGGACCCGGTGTAGATCGTCGCAGCCAGCCCGTAGTCGGTCCCGTTGGCGAGACGGATCGCCTCGTCGTCGTCGTCGAACGCCTGCAGCGTGAGGACTGGCCCGAATACCTCGTGCTGGAGGATCCCGGCATCGGTCGGAATGTCGCGCAAGAGCGTCGGGGGATAGTAGAGGCCGCCCAGCGATTGGCCTCCGAATGCCAGCGTGGCACCGTCGGCGATCGCCCGCTGCACGTGCCCGGTGACCCGCTCCAGCGCGACGGGGTGGATCAGCGGCCCGTAGGTGGTGGCGGCGTCCCGCGGGTCGCCGACGCGGATCTCCCGCGCGCGCTCCGTGAACCGGTCCACGAAGTCGTCCAGGATCGAGCGGGCCACCAGCAGCCGGGTGCCTGCCAGGCAGACCTGGCCCGAATTGTCGTATTGGTAGGCGGCGGTGGCCGCGGCCGCGTCCAGGTCGGCATCGTCGAACACGATGAACGGCGACTTGCCACCCAGCTCGAACGACACCGGCGTCAGGTTGGCGGCGGCGTCGTGATAGACCGTCCGCGCCGTCGCCGGCGAGCCGGTGAACGCCACCCGGTCGACCTCGGGATGACCGGTGAGGGGCGCGCCGGCATCGGCGCCGGTGCCGTGCACGATGTTGATCACCCCCTCCGGGACGCCGGCCTGCTCGGCGAGATCGCCCAGCAGCGAGCAGGTGAGCGGGGCCCACTCGGGAGGCTTGAGCACGACCGGGTTACCCGCGGCCAGCGCCGGCCCGACACGCCAGGTGGCGAGCATGAACGGCGCGTTCCACGGAGTGGACACGGCGACCACACCACAGGGGTCGTAGCGCACGCGGTTGCGCTCGCCGCCGGGCAGGGTGCGGTCCGGCACCGCCAGGCGCTCCAGCGCGTACTCGGCGAAGAAGCGGATGTTGTTGGCCGCTCGGGGCAGGACGCGCAGCGCCATCGCCTCGTGCAGCGAGCCGTTGTCGACGCATTCGACCCGGGCGAGCTCGGGCACTGCCGCGTCGATCGCGTCGGCCAGCCGGCCCAGCACCTGGTGGCGTCCGGCAGGACCGAGTGCCGCCCACGCTGGGAAAGCGCGCCGGGCGGCGGCGACGGCCAGGTCGACCTCGTGGCGGCCGCCGGCGGCGACCTGTCCGAGCTCCCAGTTGTCCCAGTCGATCGGGCTGCGCACGGCCAGTCGTTGCGTCGAGGCGACCCGCCGCCCGGCGATGTAGTGGTCAAGCGGCACGCTCACGCCTTCGACCTCGGCCCGAGCTCCCCGGCGTCCGGTGTCGACGCTCACGATCCGACCTGCCCATCAATCGCGCGCACGCTGTGTAGCAGTCGCCGCAGCAGCGCTGCCAGCTGCTCGCGCTCGTCGGCGCTCAGCCCTGCCACCAGCTCGGTCTCGCCGGCGTTGAAGCGGGGATACAGCGCCTCGATCGTGCCGCGGCCGGCGGCGGTCAGCTCCACGCGCACGAGTCGCCGGTCTCTGCGCGCGCCATGGCGCCGCACCAGCCCGGCGCGCTCCAACGTGTCGCACAGGCTGCTGACGCTCGGTCGCGCGCAGGACATCGAGGTCGCCAGCGCCCGCGTCTCCATCGGCCCGGAGATCCACAGGTTGAAGAGCAGCGAGAAACCGCCCCAGGAGATTCCCACGGGTCGGAGCACGCGGCGCTCCAGCTCGGTCCGTGCCGCCTGGGCCGCCCGCCACACGTTGGCGATCACGGCCATCGCGCCGAGGTCGATGGCCAGCCCACCGACTCGATCGAGCACGTCGAGCTCCTCGGCGATCATCGGCTCGGCCCGGGCGCCCATCTCTGAAGAGAACATTGGATTGCTCACGATCTCGTGGCAGAGCGCGTGGCCGCCAGGGCGGCCGCCACGTCGGCCACGACGGCGGGGATCGCCCGCACGTCGCTCTCGGTCGTCCGATGGTTGACCAGGCAGGCGCGCAGGCACGGGGTGCCGTCGAAGTCGGCGGAAGCCAGCAGGATCCGCCCGTCGGCCGCCAGGGCCCGCGTCAGCTCGGCGTTGTGAGCATCGGCGTCGACGCCCCCGGGTGGGAGGTGGCGAAAGCACACCGCGGAGAGCAGTGGGGTGGCCAGCAGCTCGAAGCGCTCGTCGGCGTCCAGCAGCTCGGCCAGCAGCTGCGCCTGATCCAGGTTGCGCTCGATCGCGCGGCGGATCGCGTCGGCGCCGTGGACGGTGAACGCCAGCCACAGCTTTAATCCGCGCAGGGGGCGCGAGTACTCGAGCGTCCGGTCGACCCCCAGATGTTCTCCACTGTGGGGCATGTAGGTCTCCTCGTGGGAGAACACGCGCTCCAGCGACTCGACGCTGTGCATCAGCAGCACGCTGCAGGCCTTGGGGACGTACAGCCACTTGTGGGCGTCGACCGTCGCCGACTGCGCCCGAGCCAACCCATGGAAGAGATCGCCCGCTCGGCGCGTGGCGGCCGCCGGGAGGCCGTAGGCCCCGTCGACGTGAAGCCACACCCCACGCTGCTCGCAGATCTCGGCAAGCGCGTCCAGGTCGTCGACCGCGCCGGTGAGCGTGGTGCCGGCGGTGGCCACCACCGCCACCGGAACGACGCCCGCCCGCCGGTCGGCGTCGATCGCCGCAGCGCACGCCTCCGGATCCATCCGTCGCCTCGCGTCCAGGGGGATCGCGCGCACCTGGCGGCCGCCGATGCCGAGCACCTCGGCGGCCCGCCGCACCGAGTAGTGGGCCTCGCGAGAGCAGTACAGAGCCATCCGGTGGCCGGCGGCGCCCTCGTGGCGAAGGCCGGGCAGGGCGTGCTCGCGGGCGGCCGTGAGCGCCGTCAGGTTGGAGACCGTCCCGCCCGCCGCCAGCGCCCCCACCGCGTCGCGATCGAAGCCGACGAACTCACCGAGCCAGCGAATCGTCTGGGCCTCGAGCAGATCCGCCGCGCCGGCGCTGACCGCCACGTTGACGTCGTGGGACGCCATCAGCGCGTCGCCGAGCACCCCGATCTCCAATCCCGAGGAGCCGATGTAGGCGAAATAGCGCGGACGCGATTGCGCCAGCGAGACGTCGAGCACATCCGCGGCGTCGTCCAGCGCCGAGATCGGGGAGGAGCCGGCGGCGGGAAGCGGCTGGCTGAGGAGCCGGTGGTGGCGCTCGCTCGGGAGCGGCTGACGGGCGCGCGCGTGATCGAAGCTGCGCCAGGAGGCGAGGATCAGGCTCGCCGCGTGGTCAAGGACCTGCTCGCGATCGACGAGCGGGAGCGCCGGACCGTCGTCGAGCACCAGCTCGCGATCGGAGAGTGGGAGCGCCGGGCCATCCTCGAGCCCTGGCTCGCGACCGGAGAGCGGGAGCGCCGGGCCGTCGTCGATGTTCACGTTGACGGACGTTAGAGTCCTCACGACATGGAGTCAAAGCCCGGCCTGATCCTCCAACACGGCGAAGATGGGCCTCCGGCACGGCTCGGCGAATGGCTGCGTCGACGCGGCCTGCCGTTCGTCGTGCACCGCATGTGGGAGCAGCCACCGCCCGACCCACGCGACCACGCGTTCGTCGCCTCGCTGGGGTCCGAGCGCTCGGTCGCGGAGCGCAACGCCTGGGTGCCGCGGGAGATCGGGACGCTGCGTGCGGCGATCGCCGCCGACGTGCCGGTGCTCGGCCTGTGTTTCGGCGGTCAGGCGCTGTCGCTCGCGTTGGGCGGCGGCGTCGAGGTCCTCCCCGCTCCCGAGATCGGTTGGATCGCGGTGTCCAGCGATGATGCCGCGATCCCCGCCGGACCCTGGCTGCAGTACCACTTCGACCAGATGCACCTGCCTCCCGGGGCGCGGGAGCTGGCGCGCAGTCCCGCGGGCACGGCCGCATTTCGCCACGGGCGCCACCTCGGCCTTCAGTTCCATCCTGAGGTCGACGCCGCGCTGGTGGACGCATGGGCGCGCAGCGACCCCAAGCTCGCAGCCACCGGGATCACCCCGGAGCAGCTGGCCGCGCAGAGCGCCGTGCACGCGCAGCCGGCTCGACTTCAGGCCTACCGGGTGTTCGACTCCTGGTGGGACTCCCAGCAGCCCTCGCGGCAGTAACGGAACAGGAACGTACGCTAAGCCGGGTTGCAGAGCTCGCGTAACTCCGGCGTCGCCCGTCGACGAGCTCGGGGGGCAACCTGAACGGGAGCTACGGATCGCGACTCCGTTAGCAGGCTCGTTCCGGGATGGCAGCCCCGCCCATGGCGAATCTGGGGCGCTGCCGAGCAGGCGCGAGGAACCTGCATTGGTCCGGCGGAGTTATTTTTGACGATGGCGCGGGGCGGCTGCGCACCGCGCCGGTTGGCGGCTGTCGACTCCGGATCCGCGCGCGCGAGCAGAACTCTTCCCGACCGACACCAAGCTGCTGGTGCTCGTCGGGACCAGCAAACCAGCCCGAGGTCGGAGCTGGCTGCTGCTTCGTCTGCTCGGGCCGCTGGCGGTGGGCCCCGCTGGGCGGCTGGAGGCTGCGGCGCTGTGATTCGCCCTTTGGGTCCACGATGTGGGTCCAAATTCGCGGCTGCGCTGCGTGGTATTGGCAAAGCCAACAAGGGAGGGATGATGTCCCAGTACATGCTTTTGCTGTATGCGACCGAGATCGAAGGCGAGGAGCTCGCGGAGCGCGAGGCCGAGATTCCGATTTTCTCGGAGCTGAACCGGAGCCTTGAGGAGGCCGGGTTGTTGGTGGCGGCCGGCCGCCTGCACCCGACGGCGACCGCAACGACCGTCAGCGCGATCTCCGGCGAGACGGAGCTCACGGATGGCCCGTTTGCGATCACTAAGGAGGTGCTCGTCGGCTACTACCTGCTTGAGGCCGAGAACCTCGATCAGGCCCTGGGCGTGGCCAAGCGGATTCCGCTGATCCGCTACGGACGCGTCGAGGTCCGCCCCGTCATGTGACCGGAGGGTGGAGTGATCCGACGGCGGATGCGGTCGCGCGCGCGTTTGGCGACGAGCGGGCGGCTGTGCTGGCGACTCTGATTCGCCATGTGGGCGATTTTCAGCTGGCCGAGGACGCGGTCCAGGAGGCGTATGCGGCCGCGCTCACGACGTGGCCGCGCGACGGCGTTCCGGCGAATCCGGGTGCGTGGCTCACGGTCACGGCGCGGCGGCGCGCGATCGATCGCCTGCGCCGTGACCGCTCGGTGGCGGATCGTGCCGAGCGCCTTGCAGAGCTCGTACGCCTCGACCAGCAGGAGCACCGGGCGGTGATCGAAGAGAGCTCGATCGTCGACGATCGCCTGCGGCTGATCTTCACGTGCTGCCACCCGGCGCTGGATGTGTCGGCTCGCGTGGCGCTGACGCTGCGCGCGCTCGGTGGCCTGACGACCGGCGAGATCGCGCGCGCGTTCCTTGTTGTCGAGCCGACGATGGGTAAGCGGATCGTGCGGGCCAAGCGGAAGATCGCCGCCGCTCGGATCCCGTATGAGGTGCCGGGCGACGAGGAGCTGCCGGATCGAGTGCGCGGGGTGCTCCGCGTCGTCTATCTGATCTTCAACGAGGGCTACTCCGCT
This sequence comes from uncultured Actinomycetota bacterium, assembly GCA_963787595.1. GTDB lineage: Bacteria > Actinomycetota > Thermoleophilia > Solirubrobacterales > Solirubrobacteraceae > Palsa-465. The sequence continues at coordinate 734,823 of CAWBDE010000004.1, read as the reverse complement.
ACCGAGGGCGACCGCCTCGTGCGCGAAGAGCTGTGCCACGAGGCGATCCGGCTCGGCCTGCTGCTGAGCGAGCTGCTGCCCGACGACGCCGAGGTGCGGGGACTGTTCGCGCTGATGCTCCTGCATGACTCGCGGCGCCTGGCGCGTGTCGACGAGCACGGCCGCTACCTCGCGATCGGCGAGCAGGACCGCTCGCGATGGGACCAAGCGCGGATCCGCGAGGGGCTTCGGGCGTTGGAGCGTTCCGTGCGTCTGCGGCGCCCCGGCCAGTACCAGCTGCAGGCAGCGATCACAGCGCTCCAGATGGAGGACGAGCCCGACTGGCGGCAGATCGCCGGCCTCTACGGTGCGCTCGTGAAGCTCACGCCAACCGCCGTGGTCGAGCTCAACCGTGCCGTCGCCGTTGGCTTTGCCGACGGCCCTCAGGCAGGCCTGGAGCTGCTCTCGCCGCTGCTGCACGATCCGGCGCTCGAGCGCTACCAGCCGCTGCACGCCGCCCGCGCCGAGCTCTTCAAGCGCGCCGGTGATCGTGAGGGCGCTGCGCGCGCTTACGAGACGGCGATCAGGCTGAGTGCCAATGCCGTCGAGCGGGCCGAGCTCGAGCGGCGCCTGCTGGATCTTTGAGGAGGCTGTCCAAATCGCCGCTCGGGCTGCGTCGGAGTAGTGAGGCCGCCTCTGGGAGGCGGCGAACTCCGAGTCAGAGGAGGTCACATGACGTCTCCAACCCCGAATATTCATCGTTGGCGAGCTTTCTCGCTGCTTGCCGTCGCCGCGTTTATGACCGTCATGGACTTGACGATCGTCAACACAGCGCTGCCGACGATCGGGCGAAAGCTGCACTTCTCGCAGACCAGCCTGCTGTGGGTCGTGACTGCATACGGGCTGGCGTACGGCGGCTTTCTGCTGCTCGGCGGCCGGGCCGCCGATCTACTCGGGCGCCGCCGGATGATCATTGCCGGCTTGGCCGTGTTCACCGCAGCTTCGCTCGGAGCCTCGCTCGCGGGCAGCGAGGCGGTCCTGATCGCGATGCGCGCCATCCAGGGTCTCGGCGCCGCACTGTTCCTCCCAGCGGCATTGTCGACGGTTCGGAACATGTTCACCGAGGGCGCCGAGCGCAACCAGGCGCTCGGCATCTGGGGAGGTCTCGCCGCCCTCGGTGCAACCTTCGGGGTCGTGTTCGGGGGCCTGCTGACGCGATTTGCCGGATGGCAGTACGTCTTTCTGCTCAACGTTCCGGTTGGCGTGGTCGCGCTGCTGCTGATCCGGCGGGTCGTCCCGGAGACCCGCGTCGATACCGAGCGGCGACGCTTTGACCCGCTCGGCGCAATGACGGTGACTGGCGCGCTCGTGCTGCTCGCGTACGCGATCGCGCAAGCCCCGCGGGTCGGCTGGGGGGCGACACGGACGATCGCCGAGCTGGCGGTCGCCGTCGCGCTGCTCGGAGCGTTCCTGGTGGTCGAGAGTCGCGGCGAGGCGCCGCTGATGCCGCTGCGGATCTTCCGCCTGAGAACGCTCGCCGGAGCGAACGCTGTCGGCGTCCTGCTCGGAGCGAGCTTCTACTCGTTCATCTTCATCGGCACCCTGTACATGCAGCAGGTGCTCGGCTTCTCAGCTCTGCAGGGCGGCTTTGCATGGGCCGCGGCGGGGATCACCTCGATGCTGTTCGCCGGCGTCTCGCAGCTGCTTGTCACGAAGGGGTCCGCGAAGCCGGTGATGGCGTTCGGAATGACCGTCATCGGCGTCGGCATCCTCTGGACCACCCAAGCGCCGGTGCACGGGCACTACTGGGCGAACCTGTTCGGGCCGTTCTTAGTGGCCGTCGGGATGGGAAGCGCATTCGCGTTCATCCCGGTATCGATCGGCGCGCTCGCCGGCGTCGCCGAGCACGAAGCCGGGCTCGCGTCCGGGCTGATCTACACCTCCCAGGAGCTCGGCGGCGCGCTCGGCATCGCGATCGCCTCGAGCATCGCCGCCAGCCATTACAACACGCTCCTGCGCGGCGGGGACACCGTCCACGCCGCGCTCACCGGGGGATTTCACTCCGCTCTCTGGGTCTCCGGCGCGATCGCGCTGCTTGCGATCCCGGTCACGTTCCTCCTGATCCGCAAAAACGAGATGGCAGCAGCAGTCGCCGCGACCGCCATCCGCGAGCCACAGCCCGAGCCTGCCACATGACGCGCAGCACAGCCTGAAATCCGAGCACAAACCAGCGATTGGAGAAAACCATGCGCACGATCATCAATTCCGCCTTCATCTCACTTGACGGCGTCATTACGGACCCGAGCTCTTGGGCGACCTTCGACCCTGACTCAGGAGAAGAAGCCGCTGAAGCCCTCGCGGCCCTCGACGGCATGCTGATGGGGCGAGGCACCTACGAGTATTTCGCCGATGTCATGCCCCAGCAGACCGGGCCGTACGCGGACGCGATCAACGCAATCCGCAAGTACGTGTTCTCCTCGACCCTGGAGAACGCCGACTGGAACAACTCCACGATCATTCGTGACGATGTCGTCACCGCCGTCACCGAGCTCAAGCAACAGGATGGCGGTGACCTCATGATGTACGGATACGGCCGACTCAGCAGAACCCTGCTCGAGCACCACCTGGTCGACGAAATCCGGTTTTCCGTTCACCCAGTATTGGCCGAAGCTTTCGCGGCGGGTCGTGGCAACCGGGCGAGACTGCCGCTGAAGCTCCTCCGGGCGACCCCATCGCCGAAAGGCGTCGTCGCGCTCACCTACCAGCCTGCCTCCAACTGAGCGGTGAGGCCCGGCGCGGCCACAAGCCCCGCCGGAGCTGCCTTCCGCATCGGGTTGGCGCGCACGCACCGTCCTACGGCCGCGCGAACTCGATCACCACCTTGATGTCGTCCGGCTCGCGCTCCAGCGCCTGTGCGAACTCGTCAGCGCCGACGCGGCGGGTGAGGAGCTGCTCCAGCCACGCCCGGTCGGCTCGGGCGAGCACCTGCGCTGCGCGGTAATAGTGACGGCGGTTGGCGTTGACCGACCCGAACAGCACCAAGTTCTTCAGCACCGCGTCGCTTGCCAGCGAGGTCAGCCTGGCCTGCGGTGTGAACGGAGCGCCGACGCCGGTGAGGCACACGATCCCCCCGGGCGCAGCCGCCTCGGCGGCCTCGCGGATCAGCGTCGGCACGCCCGTACATTCGACGACGATGTCCGGGTTCAGCCCTATCTCGGACACGGCTCCGCTGTGGTAGGTCGCGCCCAGCGCTTGCACCAATGTCGGCTTGCGACCAGTGGTGACCCGGTCCAGGACATGCACCTCGCGCCCGTACTGCGCACCGATCAGGGCGGCGAGCAGCCCGATCGGCCCCGCGCCGATGACCAGCACCGTCGTCGGATCCCAGAAGCTGCGCCGGCCAATCGCCGCGATGTGCTCCCACGCCTTCGCCACCACCGTCGCCGGCTCGAGCAGAACTCCGAGCACGCCCAGGCTCTTGTCCACCTTGACCGCGTACTCCGGCTCGATCCGCCAGCGGTCGGCCATGAACCCGTCGACCTGCTTGATGCCCCGTTCGGTGTAGCCGCCGTTGGAGCACATGTCCCACTCGCCGACGGCGCAGTTGGGGCACGGCATCGGATCGGGCCGCCGCACGATCCCCACGACGTGATCTCCGACCGCGAACCCGCTCGGACCCGGATCGAGCACCCGGCCCAGCGACTCGTGGCCCAAGATGAGCCGCTCCCGCCCCGGCGGTGGCCACCCGTACAGCCCGCCGGCGATCTCGATGTCCGTTCCACACACGCCCACCGCCAACGCTTCCACCAGAACCGAGCCGAGCTCCACCCCCGGTTCGGCGACCTGATCGAGCCGCGCAGACCCGGCACTTCCGGGACTGACAGTCACCGCCCGCATTAGCACCTCTCCGCTAGAAGGGTCACGTCGCCGCCGACCACGAGTGCAGACATCGCTTGCCGGCCTGCGCCGCGGAGCAGCATACCCCGGGTCAGCCAGGCGAGCGGGCTGGAAGGCCGGGGGCGTCCCGTAGGCTTCACCAATGGCCAAGCTCGTCGGCCTCGACGTCGGCACCTCGTCGATCAAGGGATTGGCGATCGATGAGACCGGCGGGGTGCTCGCGCGCGCCGAGCGCGGTTATCAGTTCGCTTCGCCGCGTCCGGGGTGGGCGGAGCAGGATCCCGACGTCTGGTGGACGGCGGCCGAGGATGCGCTCGACGAGCTGGGTGCGGCGCAGGCCGACGGGATCGGCCTGACGGGACAGATGCATGGCCTGGTGGTACTCGGACCCGATGACCGGCCGTTGCGTCCGGCGATCCTGTGGAATGACGGTCGCGCCCAGCGCCAGTGTGAGGAGATCGAGGCTCGCGTTGGCCGCCGCCAGCTGATCGAGCTCAGCGGAAACCGCGCGCTCGCCGGCTTCACCGCGCCCAAGCTGTTGTGGCTGGCGGAGCACGAACCTCAGGTCCACGCCCAGATCAGCCGCGTGATGCTCCCCAAGGACTATGTGCGATTGAGATTGTGCGCAGAGCACGCCACCGACGTCACCGACGCGTCCGGAACCCTGTTGTTCGATGTGTCCGCCCGGTCCTGGAGCAGGGAGCTGCTGGGCGCGCTGGAGGTGGACCCCGATTGGCTGCCGCCGGCACTCGAATCGAGCAGCGCCAGTGGGGCGACGCGCCGCGGCGGCGTTCCGGTGGCGGCCGGCGCCGGCGACCAGGCGGCCGGAGCCCTGGGGGTCGGAGTCATCGATCAGGCCGGTCCGGCCTCGGTGGTGCTCGGCACGAGCGGTGTTGTGTTCGCTGCGCGCGAGCGCTACGCGACCACTGCCGACGGGAGCCTGCACGCCTTCTGCCACGCGGTGCCATCGGTGTGGCATGTCATGGGCGTGATGCTGTCGGCCGGCGGCTCGCTGACCTGGCTGCACGACAAGCTCGGCAGCCAGCTCGGATTCCCGGAGCTGCTCGCGGCGGCCGCGTCCTGGAGCCCCGGGGCCGAGGGTCTGCTCTTCGCCCCCTATCTGGCCGGCGAACGCACTCCGCACGCAGATCCGGACGCCCGAGGCGCGTTCGTCGGGCTGAGCACGCGCCACGACCTAGGCGCTCTGGCTCGAGCGGTGCTCGAGGGAGTGGCCTTCGGTCTGCGCGATGGACTCGATCTCGTCGCGGGGCTCGGGGGCCGGCCGGCATGCGCTCGCGTGTCTGGGGGTGGCTCGCGTGCCGACCTGTGGCTGCGCATTCTCGCCAGCGTGCTCGAGGTGCCTCTGCAGCGAACCGAGGTGGACGCAGGCGCGGCGTACGGGGCGGCGTTGCTCGGCGGCGTTGCCGCCGGCGTGTTCTCGGACGCGGCCCAGGCGGTGGCCGCCTGCGTGCGGCCCACCGTCACCGTCGAGCCGGATCCGGCGCTGGTCAGCGCGTACGCCGAGCTCCGGCCATCGTTTCAGATGCTCTATCCAACGTTGCGACAGCTGCGTACCCGTGAGTCGGCCTGAAGCGGCTTGCGCTCGGGGACGCGGGACGCGCAGCGCGGTCGGGGCCCGCCACCGCGAGGCTCGGGGGCGAGCGCTGAAGTTCTCGAGGGCGTCAAACCGGCGTTGGTAGCTGCACCGGATCGGTTGCCAGCGGGGCGCAGACGACGGCCGGTTGATCGGAGCGGGTGAGCTTGCGGCGCAGCAGCACGAACGCCGGCGCACCGAGAAGCGCGGGAACGAGCAGCTGGAACAGCCGGTAGGTGAGCACGGCTGCGGTCGCCTCCCCGACGTTGACGCCGTAGAGCGCGAACACCCCGACTAGTGCTCCCTCGGTGCCGCCGATCCCGCCCGGCACCGGGATCAGGTTGCCGAGTTGGCCGATCAGGTAACCGAGCACGAGGGTGCCGAACGGGGGCACGTGCCCGACGGCGGCGAACCCCAGCCCGAGGGCCGCGATGTCAAACGCCATGTAGGCAAACGAGCCCACCGTCACGCCGAGGCTGTGCGAGCGCAGCAGCGCGATCGCCTGGTCCACGCCGTCGGCGCCGGCCGTGAGTCCGCCGCGCACCGCGCGGCTGATGCGCCCCCGCCAGCCCTTTGCCCCGGTGGGCCGCCCGTGCTCCCCCGGCGCTCGCAGCAGCCGGGGACTCAGGCAGACGAGGGCGATGCCGAGGGCGGTGATGAGCGCCGGTGCCAGGGTGAGCAGCCACGAACCGGTTCCCGGGATGACCCCCGCGAACACGCCAAGGCCGACCACCACCAGCGTGATGAAGTTCGCGGCACTGGTGACCACGAAGAACGCGACCGTGCGCCGCGCGATGTGGCTCGTTGACATGCCGGCCTGACGCAGCGCCCACACGCCGAGCGCGAGCCCACCGGCGCCGCCCGCTGGCAGCAGCGTGTTTGCCGCCTGCTCGGCCATCGCGATGTCATAGCTCAGCGGCCACGACATTCGCGAGCAGAACGTCGAGCGAAACGCCAGCAGATACCCCAAGCACGACGCTACCTCCGCTAGCGCCAGGGTCACGATCCACACCGCATCGACTCCCTCCAGCCGCGCCCTGACCTCACCCAGCCCCGGCAGGGCGCCGATCGCGATCACGACCAAGCCGAAGACGGCCGCGATCTCGACGACCCGGATGACGAGATGCCGGGGGTGCAGCTCGTCCGGCATCGCGCCGCCGCTTGAAGTGGAGGCGGGAGCAGCGATCTGGCCTCTGATCCTATTGCTCGTCCCGTCCAGTCCGCTCGAATCCGCGGGGGGACCCGTCGGTGCTGGCTCGGCGTCAGGGCCTCGGCAACGGCGGATCTCCCTCGACAGCGAGTGCACGCCCGATAATGGTGGTCGATGGCGCCGAAGCTGACGGAATTGATCCTTGACCGGGCCCATAACGCCGTGGTGTCGATGGACGAACGGGGATTGGTTACGTACTGGAATCCGCGGGCCGAGATCACGTTCGGGATCGGGCGCCGGGACGCCGTCGGGCGCCCGGTGGCCGATCTCATCGTTCCTGACCAGGCGCGCGAGGCGCACCGCGCGGGGATCGCTCGCTTCCTCGCGGATGGCTCGGGCCCGCTGCTGGATCGCCAGATCGAGATGACGGCGCTGCGAGCGGATGGCACCGAGTTTCCGGTGGAGATGACGATCTCGGCGCTCCGGGATGGCGCCAGCTGGACCTTTCACGCGTTCGTGCAGGACATATCCGAGCGCAAGGAAGCCGAGCGCGAACACGAGCGCCTGGTCGTGGAGCTGCGTCAGGCGCTGCATGGAAGCGAGCGGCGGTTTGAGGCGATCGTCGGCTCGCTGGCCGATCCGGTCACGATTCGCGACCGCGAACATCGATTCGTGTACGCCAACCGCGCCGCCCTGGCTCACCTGGGCTTTGACTCGTGGGACGAGCTCCGCCGTACCGCGCCTTCGGAGATCATGGCGAACTACGTCGTCAGTGGAGCCGATGGCCGCGCGATCTCGATGGACGACATTCCCTCGGTGCGAATCCTGCGCGGCGAGCCGCCGGAGCCGTTGCTGATCCGGACCGTGAATCGCGAGTCGGGCGCTCAGCGCTGGAACCTGCTCAAGGCCGCGCCATTGCTGGATGAGGCCGGTACGGTCGAGGCGACGATCACGATCATCGAGGACGTAACCGAGCAGAAGCGCGCGGAGCGACAGGCTTCGTTTCTGTCACAGGCCAGTCAGGTGCTGGCCTCGTCGCTGGATTATGAGCAGACGCTGCGCAACGTGGCCGAGCTGGCGGTGCCTGACATCGTCGATTGGTGTGCGGTCGACCTGGTCGATCCGGAAGGGGAAACGCACTCGGTGGCGGTGGCGCACGTGGATCCGGAACGGCTGACGCTTGCGGAGCAGCTGCGCCGGTACGAGCCGGCGGGGCGCGATCCCGGCCAGGGCCTGGGCCGGGTCCTGCGGACGGGAGAGCCGCTGCTGTATCCGGAGATTCCCGACGAGCTGCTCGTGCAGGCCGCGGTCGATGATCGTCATCTGGAGCTGCTGCGCGCGGTCGGATTCCGGTCGGCGGCGGTGGTTCCGATGCGCCTCGGCCGCCGGATCCTGGGCGCCATGACCATGGTCAGCGCGGAGTCCGGACGCGTGCTGGACCGGTCCGATGTGGAGTTGGCCGAGCAAGTCGCAGCCCGGGCGGCGGTGGCGATCGAGAATTCCAGGCTCTACAGCGAACGGTCGCTGATCGCCCACAAGTTGCAACAGAGCCTGCTTCCCGAGCAGCTGCCCGAGATTCCGGGATATGAGTTGGCGAGCGTGATGATTTCGGCGGTCGAGGGCAGTGAGGTAGGCGGTGACTTCTATGACGTCTGGGACGTCAACGGAGGTTGGATGGTCCTGATCGGCGACGTCACGGGAAAGGGGGTGGAGGCCGCCGCTCTGACCTCGCTGGTGCGCCACACGATGCGTGCCGTATCCGAATTCGAAGTCAGCCCAGCGAGGCTACTCGCCCACGTCGATACGACCTTGAAGAAGCAGGGGATCGGGTCGATCTGCACGGCCCTGTGCCTGCGCCTGGAGGATGATCGGGTCACCCTCGCGGCAGGTGGCCACCCGCTCCCCTTGTACATCACACCGGACGAGGTCAAGCCGGTAGGTGAGCACGGTCCGCTGCTGGGCGGGTTTCCCGACGTGGACTGGCACGATTTTGACCTGGAGCTCGCAGCGGAGACCACATTGGTCACCTACACAGACGGTGTCACCGATGCGGTCGGCCGGGACGGGACGCGCTACGGGTTTCGGCGGCTCTGCCAGACGCTTACCGACTGCCGCCGGAGCCAATCGGCCGCCGGCGTGATCGCCGGCTTGACTCACGCATTGAGCGAGTTCCAGGTCGGCCCCCATGCCGACGACACTGCGGCGCTCGTGATCCGCCGACTCGCCACCCATCGAGAAGAGAGCGGCGAAGCGCTTCCGGCGGCCGCGGGACGAGTTTCCGGTCCCGGTAGCCATCAGGCAGGTAACTTGATGCCCGGTCGATTCTGCCGGGCGCAGGCCAGCGGGCATGCATTGGCCGGCAACTCCCCATCCGCTGGGGGTTGGCCGCATCCCCGGTCGCCAAGTCGCCGGAGAACCCGGCGCGTTGACCGAAACCCCGGCCGGCGGTTGAGGCGGTCGTGGTCCGCGGCCGCGCCCGGCGTCCCGGCGACCCGGGAAACGTGACAAATCGTGACTCCGCCTGCGGATTTGTCACCAGCCGGCCGCTCAGCGTGGGTAACGCGACAAACCGCCCGGCGCGAGCCGGATTTGGCGCAAAACTCGCCCCCCGGATCACGGGCGGCGGGACTCGGCCCGCGGTCTCGGCCCGCTTGACCGGCGAGACCTCAGGTCTTAGCCGCGAATCGCTCGATCGCCTCGATCGACGCTCCGGGATCCTCCAGTTGCGGGTAATGGCCGAGGCCGGGCAGACGATTCAAGGGTGCGTGCGGCCTGAGCTCCAGCACCGCCTGAAGCACTGCCTCGGTGCAGATGGGATCGAGCTGCCCCCACGCGAGCTCGAGCCGTCCCGGCCAGTCGCGGAGGGCACCCTGCCAGCGCTGCGCGTAGGTGATTCGCTCGTGCAGGTAGAAGATGAGCCGGTGAAGTAGCCGGTGTCCGTTGTTGTAGGTGAGCAGCGACCACTGATCGGCTGCCTCCTCGTCGGTCAGCGGGTGCCCGTCGGAGAAGGTCTGGGCGAATTGCGCTCGGAACCCGGACCGAGTCGTCATGCGCGCCGCCAGCGGTCCGAGGCGGCTGCGCAGGACCTTCTGCCCGACGAGCAGACTCGCCCGCTCGAGCACCAGGCTCGCGTTGAACAGCAGCACCGAGTCCAGCTCAAAGCGCAGCCGCTGCTCCAGATCGCGCGCGAGCAGCTCCGTCACCACGGAGCTGCCCATGTCGTGGGCGACGATGGTCACGGGCTCGCTCGCGAATCGCGCCACGATCGCCTCGACGATGTCGGCCTGCTGCAGGAGCGAGTAGACGTGGCCTCGCGGCTTTTCCGAGAGCCCGAAGCCAAGGAAATCGAACAGGATCAACCGTCGCTCGTCCAGTCGCTCCAGAGTGTGGCGCCAGTCGTAGGAGCTGGATGGGTACCCGTGGTGGAACAGCACGGGTGGTCGATCCCGCGTGCCGGCGCGCTCGCGAACAAAGATCTGGTGGCCGGCGAGCGTCGTCAGCGTGCCCGCCTTCTGCCAAGCGGAGGTGCGCGGCGTGAGCTGTGGCATGCAGGTTTGAGAACCGCGCGGCAGGTTCACCGCCTCCTCCCTCGCGGCTGACAGTCCTCGAAGGAAGTGCGGTGAACCTGCATGGTTCTCTCCACGTCACTCGCCCGAAGTCACCCCGGGCGTGAGCCGTGCTAAAGCGACCTAGGCGTGCAGCGCCGGAGCAAGCTCTGGTTCGAGCTCGTCTTGTGTGTGGCGCTCGCGCTTGTTGAAGAACTCCGCGCCCTCGATGTTGATGTGGGGTAGGAGTCGGTCGACCCAGCCGGGGAGGTACCAGTTGATCTTCCCCATCTTGATCATGAGGGCCGGGACGAGCAGGCAACGAACGATGGTGGCGTCGAGGAGCACCGCCACCGCCAAACCGATCCCGAACTGCTTGACCGTCGGGTCGCCGTTGAGCACGAAGCCGCCGAACACGAAGACCATGATCGTCGCGGCGGCGGTGATCACGCGGGCGCTGGTGATCAGCCCCTTGACCACGCTGTTCTTGTTGTCCTCGCCCGCACGAACGTGCTCCTCGATCTGGCTGACCAGGAACACCTCGTAGTCCATGGAGAGCCCGAACAGGATCGCGAACATGAACAGCGGCACGTAGGACACGATCGGCACCGCGCTTTCGAGCCCGATCAGGCTGTGCAGCCATCCGAACTGGAAGAGCGCGGTCAGCACGCCGTAGGAGGCGGCGATCGACAGTACGTTCATCACTGCCGCCTGGACAGGGACGACGAGCGTGCGGAAGGCGAGCACCAGCAGCAGGAAGCTGAGCCCGATCACGACCAGGATCTGGAGCGGGAGCTTGCTCGAGATGTTCGAGGCGAGATCCACGTTGCCGGCGGTGGTGCCTCCGACGTAAGCCTTCAGGTTGGTGCCCTTCTCCGCGCCGGGGATCACGCTCGAACGCAGCTTGCCCACCAGGTCGGCCGTTGCCTGGTCTGCCGGAGAGGTCTTGGCGATCGCATTGAAGAAGGCAGTGGTGCCGGCCTTGTCAACCTGAATTGGTGTGACGGCCACCACCCCGGAGGTGTGTGAGACGTCCTGCTGCAGCGTGGTCAGGCGCGAGTCGCTCGTGCCCTTTGCCGGCGAGCCCAGGGAGGCTGCCACGATCAGCGGCCCGTTCACCCCGGGACCGAAGTTGGTCGAGATCAAATCGTAGGCCCGGCGGGCGGTGGTCGAGGTGGACAGGGCGGCGACGTCCTTCTGACCTAGGTTGAGCGACAGCAGCGGAATCGCGAGCGGAAGCAGGATCGTCAGCGCCGCCAACCCGGCGACGACCGGGTGCCGCGCGACCCGGTGGGCCCACCGCGACCACAGACCGGGCTTGGGCTCGGCTTGAGGGTGCCGGCCACGGACGCGCAACGAGTTGATGTGCGGGCCGACGATCGCCAGCATCGCCGGCAGCAGGGTGACCGCCGCGACGACCGCGACGACGACCGCGACCGCGGCCATCAGGCCCATCGTGGTGACCAGCGGGATGTTCGCCACGGCGAGCGACACCAGCGCGATCGTCACGGTTCCGCCCGCAAATGCGACCGCCCCGCCGGAGGTTGCGGCCGCGCGGGCGATCGACTCGCGCAAGTCCAGCCCCTCGCTCAGACCGCGGAAGTGCCTGGTGACGATGAACAGGGCGTAGTCGATTCCGACTCCCAGGCCGATCATCGTGGCCAGCGTCGGCGCCACGGTGGAAACCGTCATGGCATGGCTGAGGATCCTGACGATCGACAGTGTCACCGCCAGGCCGATGATCGCCCCCAGGATCGGCAGGAGCATCGACACCACCGTCCCGAATGTGAAGGTGAGGATCACCATGGCGGCGATGATCCCGATCAGCTCGCTGGACTCGGTGGAGGGCTTGGACACCTTCTGACCGAGCTGGCCGCCGGTCTCGACCTGAATTCCCGCCGCCTGGGCGGGCTTGTCCGCAGCGTCGATGATGTTCTGGGCCTGGCCGACCGAGAGCGCCCCGGGACTGACCGACAGGGTCACCGAAAGGTAGCCCGTGGATTGATCTTTGCTGAGCGCGGAAGCACCCTGCTGCGTAAGCGGATTGACCACCGAGGCGACATAGCGTGCCTTCGCCACGTCGGCCGCCGCCTGGTTCACGGCGCCCGAGTACTTGGAGTCGGTCAGCTTTCCGCCGGCGACGTGCAGAACGATGGGACTGGATCCGTTCGCCTGATCGGGAAACGACTTGCTGAGGGTGTCGGTGGCGCGCTGGCTGTTGGTGCCCGGCAGCGTGAGATTGTCATTCGTGTTGTCGCCGAGACGTTGCGCCACGACGACGAGACCGACCGTGACCACCAGCCATACGGCGAGCACCAAGTAGCGTCGCCGCGTGCAGAACCGCCCTACCGCATAGAGCACACCCGTCATGACCAGACCCTTTCCTCTCCGACAGCGGCTTGGCCGTCGTTTGCGTTGCCTGCGCGACAATCGTCCGCCGGCCGCCGGCCGCTCACAAGAGGGGAACCCCGCGTGTTTCCCCTACCTTTTTCGGGACGCCCGCCGGCTGCGGGCGGCCCGCGCCGCTACCCGCTGATCGCCGCCGCCAGCTGAAAGCGAGATCGGATCTTCAGCTTCTGGTACGCGCTGCTCAGGTGGCGCTCGACGGTCTTCTCGGTGACGAACAGCGCCTGCGCGATCTGACGGTTGGTCGCACCCTCCGCAGCTTCGCGGCAAACCCGCCACTCCGCCGCGGTCAGGGCGCTGCGGCCGGTCAGCTCCGTCCGCGCCCGCCGGCCGGGCCCTGCCTGGAGATCGGCTCGAGCACGCTCGGCGAGCGCCAGCGCCCCACACTCGTCGGCGAGCTGGATCGCCCGACGCTGGGCGTCGCGGCCCTCTCGACGCCGTCCCAGGCGGCTGCGCTCGGTGCCGAGATCAGTGAGCGCGTGAGCCAGCTCGAGCCGGGCACGACTGCCCTCCAGCATCGACACGGCCTCCTCGAGCAATCCCAGCCGCTCGTCGTCGTCGGCCGTGGCGGCCGCTGCGCGCAGCGACGCTCCCAGCGCCCCGGGGGCCCCGACGCGACGAGCCATCTCCAGCTGCTCGGACGCGAGCTTCGCCGCCGTCTCCTTTTCGTCCAGCGCGGCAAGCGCCAGCACGGCGTGTACCTTCCAGTCGCTCGGCCACAGCATCCCGAGGGACTCGAGCCGCTCGCCGCACCACAGCAGATCCGCGATGCCTTCGCGCGCCTGACCCTGAGCGATCCGCAGCCGCGCCCGCGCGATGACGAAATCCCCGTACGCGTGCGTGCCATCCTCGAGAATTCCGAGCTTCTCACCCCGTCTCACCAGCGCCAGCGCCTCCGTCAGGGCTCCGCGCTCAATGTGCACCACGATCCCCACCGCGACGAGCTGCAGGAACAGGAAATGTGGTTCCTCGATCAGCAGCAATCCGGTCTCCGCCTCGACCTGTGCGTCGTGAAGTGAGCCCTGCGCCAGCGCGAGCCCAGCGCGCTGTCCGTGGATGATGCCCTGCCTCGTCGCGTGCCCCTCCTGCCGAGCACGGTCCAACGCCGCGTCGAGCAATCGACGGGCCAGCTCGTAGCGCTCGGTGAGTCGCAGCATCCACAGCGCGAGGAGTGCCGCGGTGTTCTCCGCACTCGAGGGGACCCCCACGATCAGCGCCGCCTGAATCTCCTCCGCGGCCGCTGCCGCCGAGCCCCCCCGCAGGAGCTGCTCGTGGGCGACGTGGATCCTCGCCACCGCCTCGAAGCCGGGCTCGCCGCCTGCCTGATCGCGGAACCGTCGCAGCAGTGGCTCGCGGCGGCCGCGCAGTCGTGGGACGAGTGTGGCGACGATCACCAGCTCGGCAGCGAGGTCGAGCGCGCGTTCGCGGTCAAATGGCCGGATCTCGTCGGCCGCAGACGCGAGCGCGTCGACCGCGGCCTCCGCGGAATGGCCGCCCGAGACAATCGCACACCGAGCCAGCCACGACGCCGCGTCGGCTCGTGTCGTCACGTCCGCCGCAGATTGCACGCACGCCTGCAGGTGTTGTTCGGCGGCCTCGTACTGCATCGCGGCCACCTCGTACTGGCCGAGCTCGGTGAGTATCTCGGCTCGCTCCTGCTCTCCCGGAGATTCGGCGAGCGCGCGGCGCAGTCGTTCGGCCGCGGCGCGCGGAGCCCCGCGATGCGCCGCGCTCATCGCGGCTGACCGGAGGGTCTGCACCCGATGTCGGTCGCCCGTCGGCATGGTCAGGAGCAGGTGGGCGGTGATCCGCTCTGGCGGCGCCCCCGCCGTCGTCAATGCCTGCGCAACGGCGGCATGGCGCGTTTGACGCTCGCCGGGCACGAGATCCTCGTACAACGCCGCACGCACGATCGGGTGGACAAAGCCCAGCCGCTCACCGCGAGCGAAGATGTCAGCCCGAACGAGGTCATCGGCCGCATCCCGGGCTCCCGCCTCGGTCAGACCCGACACGCGAGCGGCGAGCTGCAGGTCGCTCTCGTCTCCGAGCACGGCGACGCTACGGGCAAGCTCGGTTGCCGATGGCCCGAGCGCGGCCAGACGATGCAGCACGAAGCGACTGACGGAGGCGGGTCCAACCGACTGGACCTCGCTCGCCGCGGCCGCCGATGGCACGACCGCGGCGGCGGTCAGACCTTGAAGCAGCTCTCGGAGGAACAATGGATTGCCGTCCGTCGCGGCATGGCACGCGCGACAGAACTCCTCGTCTGCCTCGGCGCCGAGGCGCTCCCTCGCCAGCGCCACCGCGGCCGACTCGCTCAGCGGTCGCGGATACAGGGCGACCGCCGAGGGACGCGCGGTCAACTGTGACCACAGAGACGCCCCCTCGGACATCGGGGTATCGGGACTGCGACTCGCGAGGACCATGGCGACCGGGAGCCCCTCGATCCGCTGTGCGAGGTAGCTCACAAACCGCAGCGAGTCAAGGTCTACCCACTGGCAATCGTCGACCAGGACCAGCAGCGGGCCCTGGTCGGCCAGGTTCACGACCAACCAGTAGAGGGAGTGCAGCGCCTCGAACCCGACGTTGCCATCCCGCGCCAGGTGCTCGTCAGACGTGAACAGGCGAGCCGCTGGAAGCGCCGCCCCGCCGAACAGGTCTGAGCGTTCTGATGCATCGCCGGTCACCGGCTCGAGCAGCTGGCGGACGACGCCGAACGCAAACGGCTGTTCGAGCTCTGAGCCTCTCGCCGTCAGCGGCGTGATCCCTGCCTGCTCGGCCGCGACACGCGCCCCTCGCCCCAGCTGGGTCTTGCCGATTCCCGCGGGCCCCTCGATCAGGAGCAGGGTTCCTTCCCCGGCACGCGCGCGGTCAAGTCCTTCGCGTAGCACCCCGAGCTCGTGCTCGCGCTCGAGCAATGCTCCCCCGACAGTGGTCAACACCACTCGACGATACACCGCACGCCTAGCGCCGGTCGCAAAACAGGCGGGGAAACCCTCGGGGATCCTCCCTTGTAAACCTGGCTGCCGCGCCAGATCATCACACGCCATGACGAGCGTGAGCGAGCTCAACAAGCGCAAGGTCCGCCTGTTCGTCGAGGCGGTGTGGAACCAGGGCCGGCTCGAGCTGGTCGACGAGCTGGTGGGCGCGGATTATCTTGGCCGTTTCTCGTGGTTGCACGAGGGAGTGGTCGGGCCCGAAGGCGTCCGGCGGCTCGTGTCGACGAGCCGCCGTCAGTCCGCGGATCTCTACGTGAAGATCGAGGACCAGGTCGCCGAACAGGACCTCGTCGTGACCCGGTGGCGAGCGACCGCCAGAGCGTCCGAGGCGCACGCTGGCACCAGCTGCCGGGGCTGCTGTTCGGGGATCTCGGTCGTCCGCCTGCTGGGTGGCAAGCAGGTCGACTCCCACACTGCCGTCTCGGGCACGATCGACTCCGCCGCATGAACCGAGACGTGGCGATAGTCCTCCTCTCCGCGGTGCTGGCGACCCTGAACCCCTCGCTGCTCGCCGCGACGACGGTGATGTTGCTGCTCCCGCATCCACGGCGGCTCATGCTGGGCTACCTCCTCGGGGCGTACACCTCGAGCGTCGCCTCGGGTTTGGCGATCGTCTTCTCGCTGCACGGGTCGAGCGCCGTCTCGGGATCCAGCCGCCTGCTGAGTCCGAGCGGCGACATCGCGGTCGGGGTGCTCGTACTCGCGGTCGCGGTCACGATGGCAACCGGACGTGACGCGGCGCTCCGGCGCTGGCGGGCCCGCCGCAAGGAGGCCCGGGCCAGCAACTCACCGGCTAAGCAGCCCTGGCAGACGCGGATGCTTCAGAAGGGCTCCGTCGGAGTGGCGTTCGTGGTCGGTGCCGCGATGAGCTTCCCCGGGGTCGGGTACGTCAACGCGCTCGATCACATTTCGCATCTGCACCCACCGACCGTGACGATCCTGCTGCTCATCGCGTACTTCTGCGTAATGCAGCAGATCCTCCTCGAGGGAGCGCTGCTTGCCTCCGCGTTCGCCGGAGACTGGACGCAGACGGCCATCGTGAGGTTCAAAGCGTGGTTCGCGCGTCACGGCCGCCAGATCGCAATGATCGGGCTGTCCGGAGTGGGCATCCTCCTCACCGGGCGCGGGCTGCTCGCGGTCTACTGATCTGATTGCGCCCCGGAGCGTGCCGTGGCGGACGTCACCGGATCGCCAGATCCAAGCGAGGGGGGACAGTTCCCACCCGATCTCCGGGATGCTGACCGTTCGCGGCCCGATCGGCTATGAACGAGAGCTGGCGCCTGACTTGGCGCGGACCGTGATTTCCCCGGGGGCGGCTTTGGGCGGCTGCTGCGGAGCATCTTGCGCCGATTTCATGCCCACCATCTGCTGGACAATGCTGGCGAATCGCGACTTCACGGCCGCGGTCAGCTCCCCGAGCAGGATCTCCTCGAACGCTGACAGCGCCCGCTTGACGTCGGCAGGACTTAGTTGGGCGCGCTCGGCGACGGCATCGATGAGTTCAGCTTGTATGAGAGCCATGGCACTCCCTTCAGATCGGGATGCTGCGTGAGTGAATCGACGATTAAAGCTGTCGCGGTGGACGGAAAGCTGTCGTGGTGGACGGATTTCGAAGGCAGGCCCGATCGCGACCCGTTCCACATCGGCCTCGGCGGCGCTGTCGCTGGTGGCCGTCGCCAGACGAGGTCAGGCCTCAGATCCGGCGGTACCGCGCGTCGGCCAGCGAGTACAGCGCGAAACCAATGAAGCCGGCGGCAACGACCGCCAGCGGCGTCGATCCGGACGGGCTTCGGGCGAGCTGCGCCAGCGCGCCGTCCAGCCCAATCGCGTTGTTCGGCGCATAGGCAACGGCAGACTTGATCACGCCGTAGCCGATGAGCAGGAACACGACCATGCGCGCCAGATGCCCGCATACGCCAACTGAGGTGAAGGCCCGCTTGACCGGCTCGCTCATCTCGCTCGTCCGCGAGTCCTCCAGAAAGCGTCGCGAAACGGCGGCATATCCCTGGTAGATCCCGACACCGACGAGGACCGCGCCTGCGCTCGCGACGATCACCGGCCCTCCCGGCCAGCCAAGCACCCCGGCCGCCGCATGCCTCGTATTCGCCGACGCTGCCTCAGTGCGGGCTCCCACGAGGATCTTCACCGCGATGACGCAAACTGCGGCGTAAGCGATACCGCTGGCCAACGCCGAGATTCGACGCCCGACCCTTTCCTTCGCTTCCCGGGCGGGCTCGGTAACCGCGCTGGCGAGACGCCAGAGCGCATAACCGGCCAGGCCGACGGTCACGGCGAGGAGCAGGCCACGTCCGAACGGCTCGCCGGCGATCGCCTGCAGCGCGCCTCGCTGGCTCGTCGTCCTGCCACCGGCGCCGAGCGCGAGCTTCAACGCCAGCACTCCGATGATGCCGTAGACGACTCCGCGGGCGACGAGACCGGCGCGCGCGAAGCAGCGAAAGCCGGCCGTGTGCTGCAGCGAGCGAACGTCGCGTTCCGTCCGCGCGCCTCTGGAGGGCCTGGAGTGGCTGTTCATCGGCGGTCTGCAGCAGACTGTGGCGGCTGGGTCGGATGCCGCAGGACCCCGGCGCCCGTGAAGCCGGGCGTGTGCGCACCTCGGGCGGCGCAAAGCCGGCTGTCACATTTGCTGGGACCGCGACTCGGTAAACCCGTGAGACCGGTGTGCATTGGCCGCCACCGGGCCTGCCGTCGCCAAATGGTCACTTTCGTGATTCAGCTATCAGGTGACACCAGCTGACATGTCAACCCGTTTACCTCGGCCGACTCTCTCTGGTCGGTGAGGTACAGCTACTGTCAGTCGGCTCCGCTAGGTGACATCGCGCAGCGCTCGGGCCAGCTGTGTCAGTAATAGTCAGGCTGAGGGCAGCGCGGCCGGTGACGTGGCGGCTTGCGGCTCCTCTGAATCCT
The DNA here is from genome assembly GCA_963787595.1 of uncultured Actinomycetota bacterium. Taxonomy (GTDB): domain Bacteria; phylum Actinomycetota; class Thermoleophilia; order Solirubrobacterales; family Solirubrobacteraceae; genus Palsa-465. The sequence continues at coordinate 716,328 of CAWBDE010000004.1, read as the reverse complement.
CGGACGAGTCCGACGAACCCGAGCGCAGCAACATCCAAATCCCGACGATGAGCGCACTCAGCAACCCGATTACCGGCAACAAGAGAATCACCAGTAATAACCCGATCGCGAACGCTATCCCGAGGGTTACGACCAGCCACCAGAATCCAAATCCGCGGTCCTTGCCGATCGTTGCCATGAAGAGTGACCAGCCAAGCCGCAGGGGGGACTTGATCTTCAGCAACGGTCCCAGGATCGAGCTCAGCGGCTTCAGCGCCGAGCTAACCCACCCGAGCGCTGCGGAGGCCTTTGATCGAAGCCAGTGAAGGCCTCGGGACCACCACGAACGCTTGCCCGAGCTCTCGGCCTCAGCTGCGCGGGGAGCCTGTCGCGGGCGGTCGACCTCTCGTCGCCGAGGCGGTGAGTTCGCCGGTCGGCGCCGAGGCGGCTCGTTCGCCGGTCTGCGGGTGTTGGGGGCGGCGGTTTCCATGGTGCTCCGACCGTCAGGCAGTGGCGGTCGTGCCGACTGTAGCAAGCGATGCGGCGCGCGCACATCTGCGGGCTGCGCCGCCCGGTGGGTGCGCCGGGCATGGGTTGGCGGAGGTTTCCGGCGCACCCCGACCGGGTAATCGACGATCACGTATTGGAACGAGCCCGACCGGAGGACTAATGCCCCAACCCTCACAGCAACGATCTCGGCGATCGCGGCGGCGGCCCGAAGAGGCCGACGAGGAGGTAGATGAAACTACCGATACCGCCGAGGATCAAGAGGACGACGGTGATGCCGAGGAGGAGCAGGACGACTCGAGCCAGGAGGGCGAGGACGATGAGGACGGCGGCGACGGCGGCGACGGCGGCGTCAGCGGCATCGGTCAGACCGTTATCGACGAACTGAAGGGAGCCATCCGGGAGGCCGCCATGGAGGTGCTGCGGCCGGCCGCGCGCGAGGCGACCAGCTCTGCGGCGCAATACGCGGTCAAGAAGGGTCCCGAGCTGGTCACGAAGAACGTCCTTCCCGCCATCTCGGATGGCGGCGGAGCCGGGGAGATGGCCAAAGGCGCGCTGTCCAAGGGCGGCGAAGCGCTGTCCAACGCCGGCGGCGTCGGCGGCTTGGTCGGCAAGGCAGTGTCCAAGCTGGGCGGCGGGGGTGGAGGTGGCGCGGCCTCGGGGTGGGGTCGCAACCGACGGATGCCGGTGCAGCAGGACATCTTCGTGTCCGTCCCGATCAAGCGCGCCTACACCGGCTGGACCGAGTACAAGCGGTGGTCTGAGTACATGCACCGCGCCAACCAGTCAGACGTCGATGTCGACGAGGAAAAGATCCGGGTCAAGGTAACCGAGAAGATGTGGGGGTTCAAGCGCCCGTTCACGGCTGAGATCCTCGCTCAACGACCCGACGAGTTCATCAAATGGAACGCGACCGAAGGAACCAAGCACACTGGCGTGATCAACTTCCATGAGCTTGGTCCGCGGCTCACCCTGATCGAGGTCAACATCGATCACTCCCCCAGCGGCCTGGTCGAGAAGTTCGCTCGCGGTACCCGCTTTGTCAAGCGGGCGATCCGCGCCGACTTCCACCGCTATCGGGCGTGGATCGAGATGACCGACGACGATGACATCGAGGGCTGGCGGGGGACGGTCGAGGACGGCAAGATCACCAAGTCTCACGAGGAGGCACTCGAAGAGGAGCAGCGCGAGGAAGAGGAAGGGGCTGAAGGCGAAGAGGGCGCCGAGGGCGAGTACGACGAGGAAGGCCCGGAGGGTGCCTCTGACGAGGAGCCCGAAGGCGAGTACGACGAAGACGAACCGGAAGCCGAGTACGACGAGGAGGAAGAGCCCGAGGCCGAGGAGGAAGAGCCCGAAGCCGAGGAGGAAGAGCCCGAAGCCGAGGACGAAGGAGACGAGGAGCCCGAAGCCGAAGCCGAGGAGGAAGAACCCGAGGCCGAGGAGGAAGAGCCCGAGGCCGAGCCCGAGCCTGAGGAGGAGCCGCCGGCGCCGCGGCGGCGTCGGAGCCGCGCAACCGCCAGCTCCAGTGGCTCACGAAGCTCCGGCGGCTCCCGAAGTGGCGGGGGTGGGCGCCGGACCTCCGGTAGCACCCGGTCACGGCGGTCGAACTCGTGACACCGACGCGGGACACGAGGCAGGGTTAGTCCAGACCAGCGCGAACACCTGCGTATGATCAATCTACTAGTTGGCATCCTGATCGTGGCGCTGGTGTGGGCCCTGACAGGGATCCTGGGATTGCCCTACATCGTTTCGGTGGTAGTGACGGTCCTGGTCGCGCTTTACCTACTCGCGCCCGGAGTGTTCAGCAGCGCAAAGCGCTCATCGGGCCGAACTCGGTAGCGAGGTGTGGTGCGTCGGAGCCGCCGCTGTGCACACCAAACCGTTGTGGCTGACCCTCCCTTTCCTCCCCGAGGCAGGGAGGGTCGCCGCATTACCGATGAAGCGAAATCAGAGGAGATGTCATGCCCAAGAGCGCTAATCGCAACCAAGCCGAGGGGTTCATGGATCGCGTCGGAGGCCGTCTCATGGAGGCTTGGGGAGCGCTGACCGGTAAGCGCTCAACCAAAGCGAAGGGGAAGGCTGCCGGGGTCCGAGGGAGGATGCGAAAGACGAGCGGACGAGCCAAGCGAACTGCCAAGTAGGAATCGCACCGACCACGACGGCGGCCCGCGCGGACGAGGTGTTTGGCTAGGCTTGCCGCCGTCGCCGACGGTTACGCGGTCCGGGGATCCGGGTAGCGAAACGACAATGAATTTCTCCGGGTCGCCCTGCTGAGGATCGCGGGCGTCTTAGGCTGGGACGAGGCCCGGTAAACGAGTCCGAACGAATAGACACGGAGGCCCTTCATGGCCAGAGCTACCCAGGAAACCCAAGGACGCTCGAGGCGCGCCCGCGGCGCCGCCAAAGGTGGGGTAGACCAGGCGAAGCGCGGTGCGGCCAGCGCCACCCAGGCGCCGGCGGAGGCAGTGGATCGCGCTGGCCAGGCTGCGTCGGGCGCCGGCGAGCAGACGAGCGCCACCGCCGAGACGACGTCAGCGGTTGCTGCCAGCGCCCTTCACGCCACCCAGGAAGTGGCCAAGACCGCGATTCAAGCGGCCCGGGAAACCGCCGCCGGGGGCGGAACGGGCGATGAGAGTTTGGTTCGCCAGGTTCTGATGGCTGCGCGCGAGGCTGCCGGCGAGGTGCTCGAACGCGAGGCGCGCGCCGCCGCCCGCCAGGCGGCGGAGATCATCGCGGCCAGGGCGCCCGAGATCGCCCGTGAGCAGCTCGAGCAGAGAGGCGGAAGCAACGCCGCGGCCCGCGCCGCGGTTGAGTTTGGGAAGGCCAAGCTCCAGGGCGCGGGCGGGAGCAAAGCGATCACCGCGGCTGCGGTGGGTGCGCTGAAGGAGACAGCGCAGGGCCTCCGGACCAAGGTGGTCGACGCAGTGAGCAGCGATGAATCGGACGAGCAGGGTGAGAGGGGCTCCAGCCGCGTACCCGTGGACGTGTCGCTTGACATCGGCGCGCCCCGGCAGGTCGTCTGGGACGAGTGGACTCAGTTCGAGAATTCTCCGGCGTCCCTGCATCGGATTCAGTCGACCGACGAAGGCGCCCTCCAGGTCAGCGGCAAGCTTTGGGGCAGGTCGCGCGAGGAGGAAGTGGAGATCCTCGAGCAAGCCGCTGAGGAGCGTCTGGCCTGGAAGGCCGAGGGCGCGATTCCGTATCGCGGCGTCGTCAGCTTCCACGCTCTGGACGAGAATCTCACCCGGTTGCTGATCACGCTCGAGTTCGAGTCTCAAGGGCTACTGGCACGCATCGGCACAGCGGGTATCGAGCGCGGCATCGAGGCAGACGTGAAGCGATTCAAGGCTGATCTGGAGACACGCGGGGACGAGCCGGAGGACGCCGAGGCTGACGAGGATCTCGAGCCGGATGACGAGGATCTCGGGCCTGAGGCCGAGAGCGACGAGGAGCCTGAAGCTCAAGGCGAGGATGACGAAGAGCTCGAGCCTGAGGCCGAGGCTGACGACGATCTCGAGGCCGAGGGTGACGATGAGGCAGGCGACGCCGAGGAGGAGGCGGCCGAGCCAGAGGACGAGGCAGTGGATGACGACGAAGAGGCCCCGGAAGATGTGGAGCCCGAGCCTCCGACCCGGCGGCGACGGCGGCAACCGGCGACGGCGGCGAGCCAGTCGCGCCGCGGCTCGGGTTCGCGCTCGGGGACCGGTGGCTCTTCCTCAGGTGGCGGCAGGGCCGCCTCGTCTCGGGCTAAGTCGAGTGGCTCACGGGCCAGCTCGTCGGCCTCGGCCAAATCGGGAACCCGGAAAGCCTCGCCGCGCTCCAAGTCGGCTTCGGCGGGTGGCGGGCAGCGGCGATCCAGTTCCCGGGCAAGTCGAGGGTGAAGCACCACGCTCCACCCTCCTGAACCGTAAGGAGCGCAATGTCAGTGAGCACACCGCAGCGCGGCTACCTGGACCGGGCGCCGAATCCAAGCGGGCTCTACGACGTCCTCGACCTCATCCTCGACAAGGGATTGGTCATCGACCTCTACGTGCGCGTATCGCTGATCGGGATCGAGATCCTCACGATTGATGCGCGCATCGTGATCGCAAGCGTCGATACCTACCTCAGATTCGCACGAGAGGTCAACCGGCTCGATCTCACCGAGCAGAGCCGCGATCTCCCGGAGCTCCTCGAGGGCCTGAGCAGCGGCGGCGCACGCGGCAAGACTCGCGGTGCCGTCCAGGGAGTCAAGGAGGCGCTGACCGGCGGCGACGACGACGACGACGAGAAACGCCGGCCCGCGCCGCGCCGCCGCCGTTCCTCGAGCAGCGACGGATGAAAGGTGGGAGCTCTGGCCGGTGGCTGAAGTGGAGACCTACGTGTATGGCGTCCAGCGCGCCGGTGGCGACGTGGCGCTCCCGGCGGAAGGGGTCGGCCAGCCCGGTAGTCCCGTCCACATGATCGAATCAGGTGATCTGGTCGCGTTCGTGAGCGATGTGCCGGCCGGCGAGATGCTTGCCTCCCGAGAGGACGTGTACCGGCACTCCGAGATCCTGCAGGCGCTGATGCGCTCCGGGACGGTGCTGCCGATGCAGTTCGGGACGATCATGCCCGACGAGCGAACCGTGGCTTCGGACCTTCTTGATGCGTTCCAGCCACAACTGGAAGGCCTGCTGGACAAGCTCCAAGGGCACGTCGAACTCAGCCTCAAAGCGACGTACCAGGAGTCGGTGTTCCGCGAGATCGTGAACGAGAACGCCACCATCGCCGCGCTGAATCAGCGGGTTAGGCGTCGTTCCGGGGAAGCCGGCTACTACGACAGCATCCGCCTCGGCGAGCTGGTGGCGGCGCAGCTGGAAGCTAAGCGTGACGCGGATGTGGCCGCGATTCTGGACCGGTTGGGCTCGCTCGCGGCCGACGTGCGCCTCAAGGCCCCCGGGCATGAGCGGGGAGTGTTGAACGCTGCCTTCCTCGTCAGCGAGCGCAAGCTCCAGAGCTTTGACGCCCTCGCCAATAAGGTTGCGGCCGCGCAGGCGGAGCGAATGCGGTTTCGCTACACCGGGCCGGTCCCGCCCTACAGCTTCGTCGAACTCGCCGGGGGGTAGCGGTGGGCCTGTTCACCGGCCTCTTGACGCTGCCACTCGCCCCGGTGCGGGCGGCGGGGTGGCTGGCGGCGCAGATTGCCGAGGAGGCGGACCGCGAACTGTACGATGAGGACCGGATCCGTCGTGAGCTGTTCGAGCTCGAGCTCCGCGCCGACGAGGGTGATGAACTGTCCGATGAAGAGCGAGCCAGTCTGGAAGACGATCTGTTGTTCCGCTTAGCTGTCGCCCGCCAGCGCCGTCGGGGTCTGTGATGGCGGACCGGCCGCCGCGCCGCTCATCGCGGGATCCAGACAGCCGGACGCGAGAGCGTCGCGCCGGGAGTACCCGGGCCGCGGCGAAGCCGCGGCGGGTGGGACGCGGCCAGGACGATGACCAGCTCGACACCACGCCCCGCGGCGAGCGGACCGATGACGCGCCCTCCGCTCGGGATGAAGATCGATCAGGGCGTGGTGGGGGCGAGAAGGCGGGCTCAGGCGGGACGCCCCCGGTGGTGGACATCGTCACCCAGGCGCGGGAACAGCTGTCCGCGGTGACGGGTCACCCGGTGAGTTCGGTGCTCGGGTTCGAGCGGGATGAGGACGGGTGGTTGCTCACCGTCGAGGTCTTCGAGCTCGAGCGCATCCCGGAGACGACGAGCATCATGGGCTGCTATCGGGTGGTGGTCGATCCGGCTGGCCAGCTGCTGGAATATCGTCGGCTGCGGCGCTACAACCGGAGTCAGCCGGACGGGGATTAGGCGTGGCCGAGATCGGGCGCTACGGCGGACAGCCGCCATATGCAGGAATATCGCCGGCGCCCCAGCCGGCCAACCTGGCCGACATCCTCGAGCGTGTCCTCGACAAGGGGATCGTCATCGCCGGTGACATTCAGATCAACCTGCTCGACATCGAGCTGCTGACCATCAAGCTGCGGCTGCTCGTGGCTTCGGTGGACAAGGCCAAGGAGCTCGGCATCGACTGGTGGGAGAGCGATCCAGCCCTGTCGGGGGAGGCGCGCCGGCTGCAGCAGGAGAACGATGAGCTGCGGGCGAGACTGGAGCGCATCGAGCAACGGACCGGTCTCGGGCCAGGGAATGAGGAAGACGCGGATGAGCGCGGAACCTGAACGGCTGCCGGCAGCGCTTGGCCGCGCACTGGATCGGCTGGCCGATGAAGACATCGAGCAAGTGGTGGCTGCGGCCCGCGCCCGGGCACGCGAACGGGTGCAGGAGACGCTCGAGCAGGCGCTGGTGCAGCGCTTGCTCACCCGAGTGACGCGGGGCGAGAAGGACTTCGACACCGTCCGCGCCGACCCTGACCCTTCGGCCGGCGCGTCGACCGAGAGCGCGTCCGCCGGCGGCTCCGAGCCCGATGCGTTCTATCTCTACGGGGTGGTGTCGGGCACGGCAGCGCTCGACCTGACCTTCGAGGCGCCCGGAGTGGCTCCCGGAGAGCCGCCGGAGATAGTGACATCCGCCGGACTCGGCGCGGTAGTGAGCCGCGTGCCGTGGTCGGTGTTCGGAGACGAACATCTCAAGACGAACCTGGAGGACCTCGCCTGGCTTGAACGAACCGCTCGGGCGCACGAGGCGGTGGTTGAGGCGACGCGCGCTCAGACCACCATGATCCCTATGAGGTTGTGCACCTTGTTTCGCACCCGCGCCGCGATCGCTGAGATGTTGGCGCGGGAGGCCGAAACCCTCGACGATGCTCTGCGCCGCCTTGCGGGCAAGACCGAATGGAGCGTCAAGGTGATGGCGGATCGCGCTGCAGTGGGTAAGTCGTTGATGTTGGCCGTGGTCGACGAACCCAGCGCGGACGAGGTGTCTCCCGGCCACCAATACCTGCGCGGGCGTCAAGCGGAGCGCCGGACGGCCGGAGAGGTCGACGAGTGGCTGCGTCACACCATCGGTGATATCCATGAGAGCCTGACCGGCAAGGCCGGCTCCGCTCTGTGCAATCCCGTGCAACGTCCCGAGCTCACCGGCTATGAGGGCGAGATGCTGCTCAACGGCGTATACCTGGTGGACGACCTGCTCACCGACGACTTTCGTACGTGCGTGGACAGCCTCAGCCGCCGGTACAGTTCTGCCGGGATCCGACTGGAGCTCACCGGGCCGTGGCCGCCCTACAACTTCGTCGCCGCCGCGGAGCCGGCGTGATCCCCTGGCCGGCGCGGAGGCGATCAGGTGACGGCTCCGGAGAAGCATTTGACCGATCAAGCCACCGCTCGCGGCGCGGACTTCGGCCGTCAGGTCACGCTGCTCGAGCTCGTCGACCGTCTCCTCGAAAAAGGGGTGGTGCTCGACGGGCAGGTGACGCTCGCCGTGGCCGATGTCGACCTGGTCTACATCGGGCTGCGAGCATTGATCTCGTCAGTGTCCTCTCTGCAGACGCCGGACCAACCGCCGTCATGATCTACGTGTACGCGGTGACCGATCATCCCGAGTGCGAGCTGCCTTCGCTGGTCGGGTTGGAGGACACCGCGCTCGAACAGGCGCACGCCGAAGGACTGGCCGCCGTGTGGTCAGACTGGCCGCATGCCACCCGCCCGACGCCCACTGAGAGTCGACTCTGGCGTCAATCAGAGGTGCTCGAGGCCCTCATGAGCGACCGCACGGTGCTCCCGACCCGCTTTGGCACCACCCTTCCCGGCGCCTCGGAGTTGCGTTGCACCCTCGTCGACCGGCATGAGGCCTTCGCCGATGCGCTCGCGCGCGTGCAGGGCCACGTCGAGATGGGCGTCCGGGTCAGGCTACGCCCATCCCGGCCAACTGTCCCAGGCCGAGCCGCGTCGGGAACCGAGTACCTGCAGCGCCGCGCCGACGAGCACCAGCGTGGGGAGGCGCTCCTAGCGGAGGTCCACCAACCGCTGGCGGCGATCGCCAGCCGCGCCACGCAGACGATCCGAGACGGCGCTACACCGGAGCTGGTGGCCGCTTACCTCGTCCCCGCAACCGATCTTGACACGTTCAAAGCCGAGATCGATCAGCTGGCCACCGGCCTGACTGACACCTCGCTGGTTTGCACCGGCCCTTGGCCGCCGTTCTCGTTTGCCGGGGAAGACCTGGCGCGGCCGTGACCAGACCTCGACAATCCAGGCTGGTGCGTGCGGCCGGCGCGGACATCGGCATCTTCGGGGATGAGCTCGAGCAGCTTCCGAGCGGCCTTCCCTCACGAATCAATGCTGATCCCGCCACCGCGGAGAAGGGCCTGGCCCAGCTCGTACTGACACTTATCGAGTTGGTACGTCAGCTGATGGAGCGCCAGGCGGTGCGCCGGATCGAGGTCGGCGATCTCGATGACGAGCAGGTGGAGCGTCTCGGTCAGACGTTCATGCGGCTGGAGACGCGGATGCAGGAGCTACTCGATGAGTTCGGCCTCACCGAAGAGGATCTGGCGCTCAATCTCGGCCCGCTGGGCGACCTGATGTGATGTGACCGCGCCTACTCCGGGGCCGGCGGCAGACCCTGGACGGGCGGATCCGGGGTGCGCTGCAGGATTCGAATTGGGCCTCGCGAACACCGGAGCATGCCCACCCCCCCGGTCATCGCGGTCGCCAACCAGAAGGGGGGCACCGGCAAGAGCACGCTCGCGGTCAACGTGGCCGCCGCTGTCGGCGAAGGCGGCTCGAGCGTGCTCGTGGTCGACATGGACCCCCAAGCCGATGCCACGAGCATGCTCGGGGTCAACCCCGAAGCCGACGGCGACACTCTCTACGAGGTGATGATCGGCGAGTGCGAGCTGCCCGACGCGATCGAGAGCGACGTGGTCGACGGAGTGGACCTCGTCGTCGGGAGCGAGCGAATGGCCGACGTTGAGCTCAGCCTCGCCGGAGAGGTGATGCGGGAGCGCTTCCTGGCGGATGCACTGGCCGGTCACCACAATCGATATGACCTCGTTCTCATCGACTGCCCACCCAACCTCGGGCTGCTCACGATCAACGCCTTCTGTGCCGCCCGAGAGGTGCTCGTCGTCGTCTCGATGATCGACCGTAACGCTTACAAGGGCGCGATGGCGCTGTATGCGACGGTGAACAAGCTGCGTCGCCGAGGGGTGGACGTCGCCGTCGGGGGCATCGTCCGCAACAGCGTCGACCCCCTCCGCCGCACGTACCGCCTGATCAACGAAGCGATGCTGGAGGCTGACCTGCCGCTGTTCAAGACCGAGGTTCCGTTGCGCGCTGACTTTCAAAACGCTGTCACCGCGGGAATTCCCCTCGTGCACTTCAGCCCTGATCACGTCGGGTCGGCGGCGATGCGCGACGTTGCCGCCGAGCTCCTGGCGAGCGCGTACGAGCACAAGGCAGCGGCATGATGCCGCGATTGGTGCTGAGCACGGTCGGCATAAAGAGCCCCGTTGACGTGCGCCCCGACCCGCGCGCCGCGCGGCGCCGGGCACTGAACGCGCCACCTTCGCCCGCGGCCGCAGGTGCGCCCGCCCAGGATCGCCGATTGCCGTCCGGCACCCGACGATCCCTCAAGCCGCGGCCGGTGATCTCCGACCCGCCCCGCGTCGTCACCGCCTGCGTCGCGCTCGACCGGCGCCTGGTAACGCGAATTGAGGAGACGGCTCGTGTCGCCGGGGTCCCGGTCGACGCGCTGGCCGTTGCCGCGCTGACCGCGGGGATGCCGGCAAAACCCGCCGCCGCGCACGAGCTGATGGCTGACCAACCCATCGCACGCCCGGAGGGAAGAGTCAAGCGAAACCTGCATCTGCCTGCGCGTCTGCGCGACCGGGCGGACGATCTGGCCACGGACATCCGCCGCAGCTCGCCGCACGCCCGACGCTCCGACGTCATCAACGCGGCGATGAGAAGGGGCCTGCCGGCGACTCCTCAGCGGGCGCTGGCGCTGGTCATCGTCACTGACATGCCCCTGTAGAGGAGCGATGCGGTCAGCCTCCTGGGGGCGCGTGCAACAAAACTGCCGCGGTTTGACGGAAGGCTGTTTCGGCAAGAATCCAAAATATGGTTCTACATGTCATCGGGTTGATCGTTCTCGGGCTCCTAGTCGGCGCCCTAGGCCGTCTGTTCCATCCGGGTCATGACCGGATGGGCCTTCTCGCCACCATCGCGATCGGGGTGGTCTCGGTTCTGGTTGCCGGCCTCCTGATTGGTGGCTTTCTCGGCTTCATCGTCGCGGTCGTGATCGGCGTCGCATTGGTAGCGCTCTATTCGCGCTACGAGGCACGGCGGAAGTCCGGGCTGCGGCAGAAGTTGCATATCTGACGCGTCGCCGAGTGGCGCGAGGAGTAAAATCGCAGCGACGGAGCCGCTGGAAAGCGGCTCCGTTTGTGCGTCCGAGGGCGGCGCATCGCGGCCCTCCGGCCGAGAGCGACCACGATCACTGATCGAAGCGATCTACGATGTCGTCGACAATGATGTCTATCCGCACCGGTTCGGCGCCGGTCAGCGTGGGGATGCGACGGCGCAGGACTTCCCGGATCATCGCGGCGACCTGGGTGATGGTTGAACCAAAGGTGACGGCGATCCGTATCGTCACCCCGATTCGCCGGGGGTGCGACGGCGAGTGGGGATGGACCTTGACAGAGGCGAACGCAACCCCTGGGACGGTCCCGGTGACACGCGACATCGCTCTGCTCACCGGAACGTAGCTGATCCGGGTCTCCCCGCCTGAGTGGCCGAGGAGAACGGAGTCGGCGGCGTGGCTGGCCAGGGTGCGGACGCGGGCCATGATCTTGGCGACGAGCTCGTGAGGAGCCACCACCGGCTCGCGAGCAAGCGCCTGAACGTCGGCCCACTCTCCCCGAAGCCGGCGCAGCGTAGCCTGGCAGTAGGCGCAGCTCCGCTGATGCTCGGGATCGAGGGCCTGCTCGTCGTCGGCAACCTGGGCCAGGAGCGCCGCGAACTCGACCTCGCAGGGCAACCGTTCCGGAGTGGTCATCGCCAGTCCGCCGTCTGGTCTAGGACGCCCCGGCGCGCCCGGTGAATGCGTCCCTTGACGGCCGCGACGCTGATGCCCAGCACCTCGCCGACGTCCTCGTAGGACAGCCCCTCGAACTCGCGAAGCACGAGAGCAGCCCGCTGATCGGCAGGAAGCCCCGCGATCGCCCGGGTGACCGCGCGCAAGCGTTCGCGCTGCTCCGCGCTGTCCGCCGGATCCACGCCGCCGGGCTCCAGCTCCAGCTCGCGCGGGTCGGCGGCAGGTCGCCGCGCCGTGATGTGATCAAGACAGCGACGGGTGACGATCCGGTACAGCCAGGTGCTGACCGAGCTCTGGCCCCGGAAGCGATCGAGGTAACGCCAGGCTCGGACAAAGCTCTCTTGAGTGATGTCCTGAGCATCGACGGGCGAGCCCAGCATGCGCAGCGCCACGCGGTAGACCGGAGCCTGGTGGCGTCTCACCAGTGTCTCGAATGCGTCGAGGTCACCGTCTTGCGCCGATTTGACCAGAATCGCATCATCGACCTGGCCACTCACACCGAGGACCTACCTCGACCCCGACGGGTTGTAAACGGGCCCCCGTATCGGCCATCCCTCCGTGCTAGCCGCGCCGCCGGTGGTCCGCCGGTGCGATCAGCGCGAGGTGCCCGAGGAACGCTGGAACCGAGCCTGCACCTCGCCGAGGTCGAGCTCCCCCTCCAGAACCGCGCCGATCCCATAGAACACCACGGCGCCGACCAAGCACAGGATGGCGTCCCCGAAGCCAAAGGCAACCCATGCGGCAACGAATAGAAAGCCGATCAGGCCTAGGTATCGCTTAATCGTCGTCATCTTTTAGTTGATCTCCCTTCCGTGCTGCCGGTCATACCCGGTCAGCGTGACATTTACCGGCATCCCCGGCAGCTCGTGCTGTTCCAGCGCGTCGATCACGCGCCGCTGAGCATCCTGCATCGTGTCCGCAAGATCCTGTGCCCGACGGACCTTCAAATCGATCGAGAGGTCGTCAACCAGGTACCGCCCGCGGGCTCCGGTCACTGCCGGGTGAGCGCTCGCTGCAATTTCCGCGATCCGCTCGACGGCCCGCGGCTCGACCAGCACCCCGCCGTGGTCGTCGTTTCCCAAGCGAAGTTCGCGACGCGCCAGATAGGGACGCGGCAGTTGCTTGAAGGCAAGGAAGCCGAACACCAAGAAGCCGACGATGCCGGCGCCGGCGATGATAGCGCGGGTGCTCCCGCCGCCGACATCGGCCGGCGTCAGGTTGCTGAGCCAGTTATAGGCAGTCCGGTAGCCGCTGATGGAGTTCACGGTCGAGGGGGACACCTTGACCGCGAGCAACACCACCATGAGGCCGTACCAGATGAGGGCGAGCGCCAGCACGAGCGGCACCAGCCGGCCGATCCATCCCAGGACCGACGCTCGTTCGCGGACGCGTTGCCGTGGCATCTACTGCACCCGCTCATTGCGCCGCGGCAGGGCGACGTGAGTGTCGACCTTCAGCTTGAACGGTCCGGTCAGCACGCGAAGCTGCTCGCTCACCGCATCCTGCACCTTCTGCGGATCTGTCGGTCGGGTGCGGACGGCGCGGACCCCCAGCCGGCCGCCGGCCCGTCGTGAGGAACGAACTCGGACGCGGGCCTGCGTGACGCCACGAGCCTGCTCGACCAGCGTGGTGGCAAGTTGCGCGAGCGGATGCCGGCGCGCGAACAGCGTACCCGCTTCCCCAGAGCTCAGCGTGACCAACCGCTCTCGCCGCGGGGCCAGAACTCCGATCAGCAGCAACAAGCCAAGGACGATGGCACCGAGCCCGCAGAGGCCGGCGATCACCGCTACCGACCCCGATGCCTCAAGCTGCCCCAGCCAGGTGCCGACGGTGTCACGCAGTGAGGAAAGGTGCAGGAGCCTGGCAAGACGACCGAGGCTCGGCCCCGTGGTCCCGGTGCCGATGCTGAAGACCGCCAACGCCAGGCCAGCCACCGCCAGCGCGAGCAGCGCGATGAAGCCGACGACGCGGACCAGGAGACGCGCGAGCAGAATCATGGCCCGTGGACGTCGTCCGGCGGAGTATCCGCCCGTGGCGAGACCCCCGGACCGGCGGGCTCGGCTAGCGGCTCGTCTGGGTTCCTCCCGGTCCGCGCTTCATCCCGAGCCTGCTCGGCCAGTTCGTGAAGCTCGTCGGCCCCGATCGGGCGAGAGAACTGAACGGTCACCGTCCCCAGGGGGACCGGAGCGGGTTCGGGTGCAGAAGCAGGCTGCGCGCGGGAAGGAACGCTACTTGGTGTTGATTCGGTCGCCGCAGGCGTTGTCACGTCGGCGATCGGTGAGTCGGAGACCGGTGGCTGGGCTGGGCGTGTGGCAGCTCCGGTTGGCGGTGGGACTGGTCCTCCGGCTACGGGGCCACCCGCCGCCGCAGGGCCGTCCTCGTTGTCATTCACCACCGGCGTGGCGACCTCCTCAGGGCTCACCACGCCAGCGAAGCGAACCGTCACGGTACCGAGTTGCTCCTCCATCCCTTCGCGGCGGGCGCGCTCTTGGACAGCCGACCGGATGCGGTCCCCCAGGGCCGGCAGCGGCACGAGCTCGGCCACCAGGCATAGATCAACCGAGTAACGTCCATCACGTTGAGCGACGACCGACACGCCGCGTAACACACCGGCCTCCGGATCGTCGGTCACGCACATGCCGTGGGGTCCGACGTCCGTCCCGACCACCCCGGGGAGCTTTGAAACGGCCTCGAGGGTGAGATGCGCCAGACGCGGTCGTGCAGCGTCACCTACCTGTGGAAACGGCGCAGCCGGCATCAGCCCGCTGTCTCACTGCACTCGGGCGGGCTGGTCCGGAGCGTCGTCTCCGGCGAAATGCAAGTCGTTAACCGCGATGTTCACCTCGGTCACGCTCAAGCCGGTGATGCCCTCGATGCGCTTGATCACGTTCTCGCGGACCGTCTGGGACACCTTGGGGATCGACTCGCCGTACTCGATCACCAGGGTGAGATCGATCGCGGTTTCGCGTTCACCGACCTCCACCGAAACGCCTTGAGTCCGTTCGTCACCCACGCCGACTCGCTGAGAAACGCTGCCCAGCGCGCGGGCCATGCCGCCGCCGAGCTCGTACACGCCGCGAACCTCGCGTGCGGCGACGCCTGCCACCTTCGTGACCACTGCGTCAGCAATGGTTGTGGTACCGCTCTCCGTCTGGAGTGCTGTGTCCGGCCGCGACTGGCCTGATCCACTCTCCGTGCCGCGAGTGGTCGTCGGCGCTTTCTCTGTGCTCGCGCTCTCAGCTGCCATGGAAACCTCCGTCGAATTTGCCTGCTACAGCATTGGACTGAGCTCGGGTCAGAAAGTTCCGTTGCGACGACGAATCACGCCATCTCCTCCCTGCGCGCCTCACTTGAGCAAGGATTGGAATCTCTTTTCCGCGGGCAGTACCGGGACGAGCTGTCAGGCCGCGCTGCTCCACCTATATCCGGCGGCCAGATCCACGGAGGTACTGTCGAGATGATCATCCTGGGCCTCGTCTTGCTCGTGATCGGCTTCATCGCCAGCATTCCAGTCTTGTGGACGATCGGGATCATCATCTTGATCGTCGGTGTGATTTTGGCACTGTTGGGTGCGATGGGCCGGGCCGTCGGAGGTCGTCGTCACTACTACTAGCGGCCCCGCGTAGGCCGGGGGATGGAAGGTCGTAATCACTACTGCTGGTGGCCGTCCCGCGGGTCTGGCGGACGGCCACCAAGCCAGTAGGACTTCGTTGGCTGGGTGCGGGAGTTGTTCGCAAGGCCATTGACCTGTGGGGACTGCAAGCTGGCGAGTTCGCGGTGGGGAATTGCGTGAGGCTCGCTCGCTAACTCTCGGAACCTTCGTCCCCCGTGGATGCCTCAGGAGTTGGCTGGCCACCATCCTCGGACTCAGTCGCGCTGGTGCTCACGGCACCGTCAGGCTGCGCGACCGCTGCGTCCTGATCTGGGAGCGTCTCGCCTTCTCCCTGAGCCCCGTCTTCCAGCAGCGGCCCGTTAGTTGGGCGGTTGCGCCCGCGCAGCGCGGCGATGCGGGTTCGGGCAGGCCCGAGGGCGACCAGCGCGGCGCCGGCTCCGGCGGTCCCGGCTAGTACCGTCGGTCGCCGCCAGTACGGCGTCGGCTTGACTGGCGGCTGCGCCGTAGATCTCCGGCGCGGATTGATCGTTGCCGCCGCCCGCTCGACCCGCCCTCGGAGATCCTGCGGCTGGTCTTTCTCCGCGCCGCCGCGCGCCCGGTGGTAGGCGTTGCTGCTCACTGCGGTCGCGCGATGGATCGCCTCGCCCGCCGTGCGCCACGGTGCGCTCGCGCTCTTTGGGGGCGGCGCAGATGCTCGGTTGGCCAACTTCACGCTCGATCTCCTTTCACGGCGAATGCCGTCGTCTGGCTCCGGTGTGGGGGCGACGTTGGTTTCAAGCCTCCGGCTCGGGGGCGTCGGTGTCGATCCGCTCCTTGCGTAGCTCCTCAGTGACCTCCCGCTGGTCCTCGACGACATCCGTGCGGAGGCGGACGCGCTCTTTGGGCACGACGCGCTTCTCCACCACCGGCTGCTCTTCATGAAGAATTACCTCGCGCTCCTCCTCTGGCTGCGCTGGACCCTGGAGCTCACCTGGACGACCCTCATCGACGATCGGCTCGTGCTCGACCCGGACGACTTCGCGCCGAACCGGGATTGTCGTCGTCACTTGCTCGGTGACCACGTACTTACGAAGCCGGACCCGACCACGCTCGCGCCGCTGAACCCCAATACGGAGCTCTTCCTCGGAGCGCACGACCGCCTCATCCGGTGCAGAGCCCGTCTCGGCGACATCGGAGGGCGGCGGCACCCTGAGCTCGCCGTGGGTTGAGTTCGGCTGCGTCGTTTGGACCTCAGGCGGCGGAGCGGTGGCGTCGAGCTCGGCCGCCCGATCAAGCTGCGGCGTCGACGCCGCCCAGCGCGGGGAGGCAGCGATGCCATAGTGCTCGAGCAGTCGCAATTCCTCATCCTCGGACAAATCTTCGTCGGCGGCGACCTCTGGGGCCGAGTTGACCTGATCCTTGGAGACAGGTACCTGGACCTCCTCGCCGCTCGGGACGGCGCCGGCGAGCGGGACCAGCTGTCCCCGTGACCCCAGTCCGCCGGTCTTGACCAGGGCCCACTCCGGGATCCCCGTGGCCTCGTCGTTATAGGTCTCCTCGATCTTGCCGATCTGCCTCCCGTCGATATCTATGACCAACCGATCGTGCCAAGCGTATGCCTCAGTCATCTCGGACATCTCGGCGCTCCTTTCCTCCCGTGGCTCTAGGCGACATGGTCGGTCTCATGCGGACGTGACGCACGCCCGACCAGCGCGCGCATCTATTTAGACCGCGCCCGCAGCAATTTAGTTACGGTCCTCTGAGGCATTCCTGCCGAGGGCGCGCTCGTGGGGGGCCTGATGTTCCCGGGGCCCGCCAGCGGTAGCCGGGGACGCGTGCGGGTGGGGAGCTGGGGCCCGCCAGCGGTAGCCGGGGGCGCGTGGGTGGGGAGCTGGGGCCCGCCAGCGGTAGCGGGGGCGCGTGGCGTGGGGAGCTGGGGCCCGCCAGCGGTAGCCGGGGGCGCGTGGGGAGCTGGGGCCCGCCAGCGGTAGTCGGGGGCGCGTCCGCCGAAGGACCCCTCAGCTCCCCGAGGCATCCATGCATATCAGTGCTACCCGGAATGGGCTGCTTTGAATCCAGAGAGCGAGGCTCTTGACAGCTACAGAAAAAGTGATATCACTTAGATACCATTTTTCGGAAAGAGCCTTCCTAACGCCGCCCACGCAACCTCGAGCATTCCGGGAACGACGAAGTCGACGGACGCTGAGTGACGGAGCCCGTATCCCTGCTGCCGGGTGGCGTCGACCGCGTGTAAGCAATGTTGAGTTGGCACTCCAGGAGGAGGAGTCATGAGCCAGGACGTCCAGCAATACCGCCAGCCCGAGGCGACTCCGGTCGGGCACTCTGGGGCCCGCGTCGCCATCCGGGAACGCCCCGCGTGGGCGATCAGCGGCTGGATCGGCGTGCTCGTCATCGCCGCTTGTATCGCCGCGGCGATTCTGCTCGGCGGCGGTTCCGACCCGGGGCTGGCCGCGGTGCCGATCGTCGTCGGGGTGGTGGTCCTGACCTCGCTGGTGATCGTGCAACCGGGGCATACCAAGGTCGTGCGGTTCTTCGGTAGCTATGTCGGCACGGTCCGTCATACCGGCCTGTGGTGGATCTTGCCGCTGTCGGACCGGCGGGGCCTGAGCATCCGGGTCAGGAACTTCGAGACCAACCATCTGAAGGTCAACGACGCTGACGGCAACCCGGTGGAGATCGCCGCGATTGTCGTCTGGCAGGTGGCCGACACCTCGCGGGCGGTGTACGCCGTCGATGACTACGTCAACTTCGTTGAGGTCCAGGCCGAGTCGGCGTTGCGTCACGTCGCGACCACCCATCCCTATGACGACCCGGGCGGCGAGGGCACGTCGTTGCGCGAGTCGGTCGACGTGGTGGCCGGAGAGCTGGCCCAGGAGGTGGCCCAGCGGGTCGCGATCGCGGGCGTTGAGATCGTGGAGGTGCGCATCAGCCATCTGGCCTACGCGTCGGAGATCGCCCAGGCGATGCTGCGCCGCCAGCAGGCCAACGCCGTCGTCGCCGCCCGCTCGCGGATCGTCGAGGGCGCCACGGGAATGGTGGAGATGGCACTCGCGCGGCTGGACGAGCGCGGCATCGTCGAGCTCGACGAGGAACGCAAGGCGGCGATGGTGAGCAACCTGATGGTCGTGCTCTGCGCCGAGCAGCCGGCATCTCCGGTCGTCAATACCGGCACGCTCTATACGTGAGCCGTGAGCGCAAGCAGGTGCTGCTGCGCATCGACCCAGCAGTCCACGACGCCCTGGCCCGGTGGGCCAATGACGAGTTGCGCAGCCTCAACGCCCAAGTCGAGATGCTGCTGCGACGCGCTCTTAGCGACGCGGGCCGGATGCCCCGACAAGCGGGCCCCATTCCCAGGCGTGGTCGCCCTCCAACCCGCAGCGGCTGACGGCCGAGTGCTCGTCGTTCGAGCGGCAGCCCCTCGAGCCATCCGGCGGCTGCCGTGTGCGAGACCGGAAGCGTCGTGGACTTGTGCGGGCCTACAAAGGCGCGTTAGATGCTGGCCAGCTCACGGGCCGTCGCGACGACCTCGGAGGTGAGGGTCGTAAGGTGCTCGGAGGCGGTGTCCGGGTGAAGGATGCACGCGCGCAGCGTTTCGCGACCATCGAAGACCGTGCCCGTGATAAAGGTGCGCCCGCGTGCCTGGACTGCCTCGGGTAGCGCCCGGTTGAGCTCGTCCAGCCGTGGGGGCGGACATCCCGCCGGACGGGCGCGGAACGCGACAATCGAAGTCTCGGGCTGGGCGGCGAGCTCGAGCTCGGGCGCGAGCTCAATCAGCGTCGCGAGCTCGCGAGCGAGCCGGTCAGCGCGCGCGACCTGAGCGGAAAGGCCGACGCGGCCACGGGCAGCTATGGTCGCCCACGTCTTAAGCGCACGAAACGGTCGCGTCTGCTCGGGCCCGTACTCGGCGAACGTGCCCACCGACGCGTCGGTCTCCTGGCGCAGGTACGGTGGAATGAGGCTGAACGCGTCGCGCAGGTCAGCGCCGTGTCGCACCAGCGCGCAGCCGCCGTCAACGGGAACCCCGAGCCATTTGTGCGGGTCAAGCGCAAGCGAGTCGGCCCGCTCCATGCCGTAAAAACGGTCCGCGATCGCCGGATCGAGCACCCCGAACGCGCCGTATGAGCCGTCGACGTGGAACCACAGCTCCTCGGCGGTCGCTACATCAGCGAGCGCGTCGAGCGGGTCGATCGCGCCGGTGTTGACCGTGCCCGCCGAGCCGACGAGCAGCGCGGGCACAGCCCCACGCGCTCGATCCGAGGCGATCAAGGCGCGTAACGCCGCAGCGTCAAGCCGGCCTGAGTCCAGCGGCACCTCGCGCATCGCTCCACTGCCCAGACCGAGCAGCTCCAGCGCGCGCCGCACGCAGCTGTGAGCCTCGCCCGGCACGTAGGCGACCAGCCGCGGCGCGCCGGCCAATCCATCACGATGCACGTCATGGCCGACTGCCGCCAGCGCGCGACCTCGCGCGCCGGCGAGACAGACGATTGTCGCGGCCGACCCGCCACTGGTGAGGAGGCCCCCGCCCGGGGCATGGGGGAAGCCCACCAGCTCAGCCAGCCAGCGGACCACCGCGCGCTCGAGATGGACGTCCGCGTGGTCGCCGGCGACCACGCTCGGGTTCATCGCCGCCGCGGCCAGCGAGGCCACGATCCCCGCTGGAGACGGCGGCGGGTTGACCCACCCGAAAAAGGCCGGATGGCCGTTGCCCATCGGGTATGGCAGGACATCGCGCAACACGGTCGCGCCCAACTCGTCCAGCGTCGCCCCGCGCTCGGGCAGCGGCAGATCGAGCAGTCGCTTGCGAGCGCCGGCCGGCATCGGTTGCCACACCGGCCGCGACGGCAACGCCACCAGATAATCGGCGACGCCGTCCACGAGGACCCGGGAAGCGCGACGAAACGCCTCTAGCTCCGCGCTGGTGCTCGATTCGCTCATCGAGCAAGGATAGGTTCCACGCTCTAGCTTCAGCCCTCAGGCCGAGCGCCCAGGCGCGAGCGCCTCCGAGGCCTTGGGGGGGGATCGGCAGCTGTGCGGTCCGCCCTGCCCGGGCGGCGAGAAGGTCCGGTAACTCGGCAGCGATTTTGAGCGGTTGCGCTGGCATCGATTTTGAGCGGTTGCGCTGGCTGGCGGTACGACGCCCGGCTTCGGTGGGTAGGTCTCGGGTATGTCTTGCACCGCTGACGAGCCCGACGCACCGCTGCTCGGTGCCCGTGTCGAGCTCGGCGGGCACGCCGTGCTCTGTGGCACGTGCTCGTGGACTGACAGGACGCTCGTGCAGGAGACCGACTGGTATCCGCAGCGAACCATGAGCGCCAAGGAGCGGCTGCAGTTCTACGCCGCCCACTTCCCTCTCGCCGAGATCGACTCGACCTACTACGCCCCGCCCGCCGAGCAGCAGGCGCGGCTGTGGGCGCAGCGCACGCCGGACGGCTTTCGCTTCGACGTCAAGGCTTACTCGCTGCTCACCGGCCACCCGACCAAGCCCGAGAGCCTGTGGAAGGATCTGCGCGAGGGGCTCTCGGTGCAGGCGCGCGAGAAGCGCACCCTCTACCCGTCACACCTCGAGCCCGCGGCCCTCGATGAGGTCTGGCGGCGCTACGTGGCAGCGCTGGCGCCGCTGCACGAGGCCGGGCGGCTCGGGGCCGTCCTCTTCCAGTACCCGCCGTGGTTTCACCCCAGCCGGGAGCACCGGTCGCAGCTCGAGGCCTTGCGCGAGCGGATGCCCGACTACGGGGTGTGCGTTGAGCTGCGCTCGCCGCGCTGGGTGGCGAGCGACCGCGACCGCGAACGCACCCTCGCGCTGCTGCGCGACCACCACCTCACCTACGTGTCCGTCGACGCCCCGCCGGTCTCCGAGCTGCCTCGGTTGCTCACGGTAACGAATCCCGATTTGTTCGTGATGCGCTTCCACGGCCGGGCCAACGACACCTGGAAGGGCCGCGCGCGGACCGCCGCGGAGCGATTCCGGTACCTCTACTCAAAGGACGAGCTCGAGGAACTGGCGAACCGCACTGCCGAGGTCAGCTGCGAAGCCCGCGAGTCGCACCTGCTCATGAACAACTGCTACCGGGACTACGGAGTGAACAACGCCGCGCAGCTGCGCGAGCTGCTCACCCCGTGAAGTGACCGTGCTGGGGCGAGAGGCAAGCCGAGGTCGGCATCCGGGCTGCGCCGCGAACGGGTGCAGCGCCAGGGGTCGGTTGATGTCTGCGAACGCGCCGGGGAGGCGGATATCGGCCTTCGGACTGATCGCGGCGGTCGCGGCGGTCGCGGCGGTCTCGGCGGGGTGATTGTGGTTGCCGCACTCGCACGGGCAGCGACACCGCAGGCGGGCGCGTCGTCGGTGCCGGCAGCGGTGCTCGCCCGGACCGAGTCGCAGAACCGCGAGGCGGCGGACCGCGAAGTCATAGACCTGCTCGCCGAGTCCGACCGATAGCTACGGCACCCGCCGAGTCCGACCGACAACTACGGCACCCGCCGAGTCCGACCGACAGCTACTTCTTGCCGCGTTTGCGCTGCGCGCCGTCCGCCTTGCTCGCGACAGCCTTGCCACCCTGCTTAGCGGCGTTCTCCAGCCAGCCGGACCGCCGACGCTGCTCCGCTCGTCGCACCACGCGCAGCGCGCTTTGCCTGGCTGGCGGACTCTCCAGCTTTACGGCTCTGTCGCGTCCCGGCCGCCTTCTTTCCTGCTGCCTCGGATGCCGCTTTCTTGCGGTTGCGCTCCCGAGTGGCCGCTCCCTTCTTGGCGGCCGCCGAACGCTCAGCCTTGGTCTGCGCCATCACCACTCCCTTTCGCCGTCATCAAGACCCGCGCACAACATACCGCCGAAGTCCACGGACTGACAACCACTCTGAAGCACGCCGCACGATCCGAAGGCGGAGGATCGTGCAGACACTGTACTTGGCCTTCGTTGATAGGGAGACGATCCCGGCCGGCGGCGACCAAGCGGACGATGCCGTTCGGCGTCCTAGCCGCGCTGCGCGCCCAGGCGAGATGGGCATCGCGGGAGGTGAGCTTGGACGGGACCGCGTTGCGTGGGACGGTTTCGGTGGTTGGGCGCACATCCCCGGTCGCGAAGAGAACCTCGCGCGGTCCACCGAAAACCCCGGCCGGCTGTCCAGGAGGTCGCGGTCCCGCGGCCGCGCTACCGTCGGGATGACCAGGGAAACGTGCCAAATCGTGACCTCGCCTGCGGATTTGTCACCAGCCGGCCGCTCAGCGTGGGTAACGCGACAAATCTCACGGCGCGACCCCGAATTTGGCGCAAAACTCACCCCCCGGATTGCGGGCGGCGGGGCTCGGCCCGCGGTCTCGGCTCGCCTAACCACCCCCGGGCTCCTCCACCAAAAAAGCCCCCGCCCACGACAGTGTACGGCCGCTCCCCCCGGGCAGCGCCGGGAGCGCTGCCGACAAGCCCCGGCGGGGACGATCGGAGATGCAAACGACGACAAATCGTGATCCGGCCGCCGGATTTGTCGGGTTCCACACGCAGGGCGTGCGCCCGGTGACAAATCCAATCCGCCCGGGTGAATTTGTCGCTTTTTTCACCCTCGCCGGACGCTGAGTCTGCCTGTACGGCCGTGGTCGCCAGGCGGCGAAGGCGAATGCCTTCGCCCCTCACGAAGACGGTCACGCGAATCGCCGCAGCCGTCCTTTCCCGCGCCGACAAGCAAATGGCCGGCTACTACGTGCGGCTCACTGAGCGCGGAATCCGCGGCCGGCGGCCAGCCGTGTGTCTGCCGTATCGGAGGAACCTTCAGGTCGTCTTGGATCCAGGCCGCCGTCGATTACGTAGTTGACCCCGGTTACGTTGGCGGTTCGATCAGACGCAAGCACCGTGACCAGCGTTGCCACCTCCTCGGGCGTGGAGAAGCGACGGGTGGCGATCGCCGCGGCGGCCGTCTCGCGGACCGTGTCGGGATCGGGGCCGCGTGCCGCGGCAAAGGTGGCGGCGAACCCCGTGCTCGCCGAGCCAGAGCTCGGTGTCCACCTGTCCGGCGAGACGCAGTTGACGCGGATGCCCTTCGTTCCGAATTCCTGCGCAAGCGATTTGCTGAGGTCGACAACGGCCGCCTTGGCGGCGCCGTAGTCGATCATCGCGGTGTCGGGCTGGAAGAACGAGTTGACAGAGGCAATGTTCACGATCGAGCCGAGCCCTGCTGAAGCATTGGTCCGAGGGCGGCCCGGGTCGCACGCAGCCCGATGAAGAAGTTCATCTGGAGTGCCCACTCGAACTCCTCGTCGCTCGTGGCGAGGACGACGCGGATCCGCACCGCTCCGACGTTGTTGACGAGCACGTCGAGATGGCCGTGCTCGTCGATTGCATTCTGGACAAGCCCGGACCGGTCCGACGTAGGCCAGCAGGTTCACCGAAACCGCGGTGACCCGGTCCATGCCGTCAAGGTTCTCCGTGGACAGCGAGCCGGCGACGACATAGGCGCCCTCGGCGACTAGCGCCTCGGTGATGGCGAGGCCGATGCATTTGTTCGCGCCGTGACGACCGCCACCTTGTCGCTCAGGTGGAGATCCATCGTCTCCTCCTCTACGAGGCTTGCTGACCAGTTGCCCCCGGGGCGTCGAGCACGCCGTCGAGCCAGCTGTCAATCCCAGCTGCCACCTCCTGCCAGTCGGAGGCGACCATGTGCAGGTGGGGCCGGCCCTCGAACTCGAGGTACTCGGTCCTCGCCGGCGAGAGCTCGTAGCGCTTGTACTGAGCCTTGGCCAAGGATGCCGGAACGGTGTGGTCCTCGGTGGCGCCGACGATCAGCAGCGGCGCCCGGGCCTCGTTCTTGAAGTGGACCTCGGTCGGCGGGTGCAGATGGAAGTTGGCGAGCCCCGCCTCATAGAAGATCTGCCCAGTCTCCGGGACTGCGTAGCGCTCGTAGGCGGCTGCCGCGTCGTCTTCCGAGAAGGTGTTGACGAACGCGTAAGTGAACTCGTCGGGCGTCAGCGTGACGACGCCGTGCCACTTCGACGGATGCGCGAGCGCTGGTGCCCCCGCCTTCAGCGTCGAGAAAGGCAGCGCCAGAATGCCCTTCGGCGGTGCGGGGCTCATCGCCACCCCGGCGCGTCCAGCGCCGCGGTCGAGCAGCAGCTCGACGAACAACCCACCGTAGGAGTGGCCGATCAACACCGGCGGACGATCGAGCGCGCGGATGAGCTCCTCATAGTGATCGACGATCTCCTGGACTCCGAGGCCCGCGGACGCTTCGGCGGTTTCGCGGATCTCCTCGACATCGCCCTGCTGGCGCGGCCACTCCGGCGCCGATACCGCGAACCCGCGCTTGCCGAAGTAGTCGGCGTAGTTCTCCCAGCTTCGCGCCGAGAGCCACGCCCCGTGGATCAGCATCAGCGGGATCTGGTCGTTCTGGGTCTGGCTGGCTTCCATCCGGTCCCTCCTCGTTCTGAATTGCCTCCCGAGCCTACGTGGGGCCGAGTCGCGGACCAAGTCCGATCGGCGCCGAATCGAGACCAGTTGCGACTCAATCGTCTGGCAGCTCGCTGCGCGCCGGGCGCTGGGTCAACCAGCCTTCAGTGTCCCGGACGCGCTGCGCCGCTCCAACCACGGCTTCCACGGCCTCGGTCGGCGGCCATCGAGAGGCCAGATCGGTCGGAAAGCTCAGCGGCGGGTCGAAAGGGACAGCGATTCACGTGCGGCATCGACCCGAGGGGTGAGCTCGACCCGGCATGTGGTGGGGACGAACAGAACAAGCCCCAAATCGCGCTCGAGCTCGCGAATCGCCCGGGACAGCGGCGACTGCGACATATGCAACCGCTCCGCCGCCCGCCCGAAATGCAACTCCTCCGCGACGGCGACGATGTATCGCAGCTGCCGTAGCTCGACTGGAGCATTCTGACCTTCGCGAAGGCTGAGCGCCACTCTTCACGCCGGCGAGCAGCGGCACCACGCGGCGGCGCCCGCCGCCGGGCACCGAATTCCAACCGTGATCGTCACCGAGTCACGCATTGCTCTGAGATTCGCTGTGATCGGGTGCGATGTGATACCCGATACCGGGCATCGTCTGGATCACCTGGGGCTCTCCCAGTTTGCGACGGAGCCTGCCGATCGTGACCCGGACGGTGTTCGTGAACGGGTCGGCGTTCTCGTCCCACACTTGCTCGAGCAGCTGCTCGGCGCTGAGACCGCCGGGGCTGGCTCTGAGCAGGGCTTCGAGCACGGCGCGCTCCTTGGCCGTCAGCGTGATCTCGCACCGGTTTCGGATCACCGTCCCCGTCGACGGGTCGAGCTCGATACCGGCCGCTCGAAGGGTGCGGCCCTGGGCCGCTGACCTGCGCCGGGCGAGCGCGCGCACGCGCAGCACCAGCTCGGGGAAATGAAACGGCTTGGGCAGGTAGTCGTCAGCGCCCAGCGCGAGCCCCCTCACCCGCTCGTCGGGCGCGCCCGCCGCGGTCAGCATCAGGATCATCGTGGCCGCTTCGGACTCGGTGATCATCCGGCACAGGGTGTCGCCGTGGATTCCCGGAAGGTCGCGGTCGAGCACCACGACGTCGTACGGGTAAAGCTGCAGCCGGCGGGCAGCCTCGTGACCGTCGTAGGCGATGTCGACAGCGATTCCCTGGGTGCCGAGCCCCCGGGCGATCGTGTTCGCCAGCCGCGGCGCGTCCTCGACGACCAGAACCCTCACGTCAATACGGGGGTGTCGGGAGCGACCGGGAGCGTGACCTCGGCCTCCAGTCCGCCCGGCTCGCGCGCGCGGAGCGTGAGCTCGCCGCCGTGTGCCGCGGCGACCGCAGCGACGATGGAGAGCCCGAGGCCGTGACCGTTCTGCGAGCCGGTGCGCTCGGCCCCGAGTCGCCTGAACGGCTCGGCGAGCTGCCTGACCGCTTCCTCGTCAAGGACCGAACCGCCACTTTCGACCACCAGCCGGGCCGTCTCCCGATCGGCCTCACAAGACACGTTGACAAGTCCGCGCGGGAGGTTGTGTCGCACAGCGTTGTCGATCAAGTTGTCGACCATTCTGGCGAGAAGCGTCTCGGAGCCCTCCACGCATGCCGGCTCGAGAGAGCTGCGAAGCTCGATCTGCTTGGCGGCGATCGCATCGGCGCGGCCCGCGAGCACATCGCCGACGACCTGCGCCAGCGATACAGGTCTCTTCTCGCTCAGCTCTGCGCGCTGGGCACGCGCCAGCACCAGAAAGCTCTCGAGCAGGCGGTCGGCTTCGTCGAGGTCCTCTCGGAGGTTCGCGTCCAGCTCTCTGACCTGCGGCGATGAGTCCGGTTCGGCGATCGCCACGTCCAGCACGGCGCGCATCGTGCTCAATGGGGTGCGCAGCTCGTGCGAAGCATTGGCGACAAACCGCCGCTGAGACTCGAACGCCGCCTCCAGACGCGCGAGCAGACTATCGATCGTGGCCGCCAGTGTGCCGAGCTCGTCGCGCGGCCCCGGTAAGTCGAGCCGGCGGTGGAGGTTGTCCTCCGAGATCTGTTGCGTCGTGGCGGTGATCGTGCGCAGGGGGCGTAGCACCCGGCCGGCTACCAACCACCCGAGTAGAGCCGACAGGACCGTCATGATGCCGAGCGCGATCGCGGACTCGATTTCCAGCTGGTGCAGCTCATCCACCCGCTGCTGGGTCTGCACCAAACGCAGGAACTCTTGCCCGGTGGGAGACTCCATGAGACGGACGACCGCAGCCGGCACGCCCGGCGGGATGGGCAGCTTGTGCAGATTCGGCACCGGGACCGCACTGGCCCCGGAAGGGGGTGCCTTGAATCCCCCGTTCCCTCCGCTGTGGAAGCTGAGGCCCGCGCTTCCGCTGATCCCGTGTGAGACGAGCGCATAGGTCACGGCCAGCAGAGCGGCGCCGGACACCAGGAACAGGCCGCCGTAGAGCAACGTCAGCCGCCAGCGGACCGTGGTCTGGGGGTGGCGCAGCCGCGACACCGGGCCGGCGATCGCGCGCACGTGCGCGGCGCGCGGGTGCAGCTCTCTCATCAGCGAGTCTCACACGGCCGGTTCATCATGCTGGGGACGATCCGCGCGGGCACCAGACCCCACGCACCGTCCGAGAAGCCAGGATGACGGAGGCCACATAACAGGAGCGTGACAGAGTTACGCCGCTGTCACGCCCGCTGGGGTACCACCTGGCGCCATGAGCACGGTTTACAGGTCTCGCATCCGCTCGCTCCTGATAGTGCCCGCGGTGCTGGGTGGCGCAATGATCGCCGCGTGTGGGTCCGCTGACAAATCGAGCAGTGCGGCCTCCGGCAGCTCGCAGGGGGTCAGGTACTCGGACTGCATGCGCTCGCACGGGGTCTCGAACTTCCCCGACCCTTCGCCTGGGGGCGGGTTCGACGTCCGTGGGCTCGGGGCCGAGACGGACACGCCCGCGCTCATCTCCGCCCAGCACGCGTGCGCGAGCCTGCAGCCCGGTGGCGCCCCGCCGCGGATCACCGGCGCACAGCTGGCCGAAATGGCTACCAAGGCGCGGTGCATCCGCCAGCACGGCTTTCCGAGCTTCCCGGACCCGACGTTGGTTGCCGGCGACGGGGGCGTTGAAGACAACCTCCCACTCGGTTGGAATCCTGAGGCGCCGGCGGTCATTACAGCCAGGAAGGCGTGCGCCCACGCCGGGATCGCGATCCCTGGCGCCGGCGTCGCATGGTTCGCGGCAGTCGGCTGACGTGAACGAGCGCGGCGAACCCGGAGGATCGGCTAGCGCCGATGTCGCGGCTGCCGGGGGCGGCGAACGACCGAAGAAGCTGGCTCCTCACGGGTCGTGCGGCAGCTCGCGTTCCTCGGAGACCTACTCCCGGAGGATCCCGCCCCAGTCCAATGGGTCAATATCCGCCAGCGTCTGCGAAAAGGTCCACTGGTGCCGCCAAGGGTCCTCGGCGCTGTACTGGCGTTCGCCATACACGTGGTCGGTCGGCTCCTCGAGGATCTTCGCGCCGTGGGCTCGCGCGTGCTCGCAGTGCCGCCTCGCGTCCTGGACGCGTACGAGCACCGAATGGGTGACTTCGTCCGCACGTGGCGGTGCGCGGTTGTGGCGAACGTCGCCGAGGATCACGGCGCCGCCTTCCCCAACGTTCATCTGCGAGCGATGATCCTCGCCGATCTGTAGGCGCTCGACGAAGCCGAAGGCGTCACTCAGCCAGCTCACCGCGGCGCGGACATCGGGATAGATGAGCACCGGAATCGTGGTGGCGCTCGGAATCGATCGGTTGTGCAGCACGGCAGGGCAGCTTACGAGAGTGCGCGACGATGGCCTAGCCGATTCGTCCGCCTAAGTTCTTACATGGCCCGTTCTGTGCGCGCTGGAAGGCGGGTGACTGGGGAATCGGGCTGTCGATGGCGAACTGGATATTGCCGTTGGCATCGGGGTCCGGGAAGTTCGGGACACCGTTCGCGCGCATGCACTTGGCGAGTGCGATCTCCTGGCGCACCACGCCTGCCGGTGTCGGTGGCGGGGGTTCCGCCTCGGGCAGGTATCGCCGGCAAGCGTGCTCCGCGCTCTGGAAGGTCGGTGACAGAGGATTGATGCCGCTGCTGGGGGTGATCGGACCGTCCGGGAGGCTCGGGACGCCGTTGGCGCGCACGCACTGGGCGAACTGACTCTCGCGCGTGGGGCCGGTGCCGGTCACGCCCGCCCCGCCAGCCGACCCGCAGCCCCCGATCGTCGCGCCGCCCAGTACGGCGATCGCGATCCACCGCAAACTGACGCGAGACCTGCGAATCGTGCTCACCGGTCACGTTCTACGCTGGCAGCGGTGACGGAGACGTAACTGTGTTATGCGGCTGTTAGGTGGAGTCCGCCGTCCTGGCTCGTCGGCCATAGACGCTGAAGCCCAGAGGTGCCCATTGCTCGCGCACCCTCCCCCGAAGACGCCTGATTACAGGGCTTTCTGAGATGGGCACGGCTGGGCTCGAACCAGCGACCTCTCGCGTGTGAAGCGAGCGCTCTCCCACTGAGCTACGCGCCCGGGCGGGGCACGATTCTACGCGTCTTAGTGGTTCCGTTCGTAAATACGACGACATTCGAGTGGCCTCCGGCGGCGCCTGCTCGGGCTTGCGGCCCGCTCGGCATCCAGCCTCGCCTGAATGGGCCGCGCCCGAGTCATCCGGCTGTCCTCGAATGCTCGTGCAGCGCTGCTGCACGTCGCATCCTGCGTCCGCGCCAGGCATCCGCCGGCGGCCACTCTCGGTGTCGCCGTACTTACGAACGGAACCACTCGGGAAGCTAAAGCCGGACCAGGTTCTCGGCCGAGAGGCCGCGGGTGATGCCGCGCAGGTCGATGAACAGCTGCGCCCGCTGCGCGAGGGCCGCGTGGTCGATCCCGGGGTGGGCGGTGACGAGCACGACGGCATCGGCGTTGTCGGTGGCCTCGGCGAGGGCCACGCTCTGGAGTCCGAGATCGGGCAGCGCGGGCACGTAAGGGTCGTGGTAGTGCAGGTCGGCGCCGCGCTGCGCCAGGACTTCGATGATGCGCAGGGCGGGCGATTCGCGGATGTCGCCGACGCCCCCCTTGTAGCTGACCCCGAGGATCGCCACTCGCGAGCCCTTGACCGGCTTGGCGTCATCGTTCAGCGCCCGCTCGATGCGCTCCACGCAATACTGTGGCATCTGCTGGTTGATCTTGCCGGCCAGTTCGATGAATTCGGTCGACATGTGGAACTCGCGGGCGCGCCAGGTCAGGTAGAAGGGATCGACCGGGAGGCAGTGGCCGCCCATGCCGGGCCCAGGTTCGAAGCGCATGAACCCGTAGGGCTTGGTGGAGGCGGCGTCGACCACCTCCCAGATGTCGATCCCCATGCGGTCGGCGAGAATCGAGAGCTCGTTGACCAAGGCGATGTTGACCGAGCGGAAGATGTTCTCCAGCAGCTTGCTCATCTCGGCGGTCTCGGGAGTGGACACCGGGATGATCTGGTCGCAGACGCGCCGGTAGAGCTCGGCGGCGCGATCCAGGCAGGCCGGCGTGACGCCGCCGACGACCTTCGGCGTGTTGCGCAGTTGGTAGTCGGTGCGGCCGGGGTCGACGCGCTCGGGCGAGAAGGCGACGTTGAACCCCTCGCCGATCCTCAGGTCTGACTCCTGCTCCAGGATCGGCACCAGCGTGTCCCGCGTCGTGCCGGGATAAGTGGTCGACTCGAGCACGATCAGCTGGCCGCGCTGCAGCACTTGCCCGAGCGCGTGTCCGGCTCCGGTCAGGGCGCTGAGATCAGGCTCCCGGTTGGGCGTCAGCGGCGTCGGGACGCAGATCAGGACGGCGTCGGTCCGGGCCAGCGGCGCGTAGTGCGAGGTGACCTCGATCATGCCGCGGACGCTGCCCAGCCGCTGCGCGGAGATGTCCTCCACGTATGACTCGCCGGCGGCGATGGCCGCCACCTTGCGCGGGTCGAGGTCGACCGCGACGACGTGCTCGCCCGCCTCGGCGAACGCCACGACGAGCGGCAGACCCACGTATCCCAGCCCGATCACGCCGATTGCCATCGTGGTAGTCAACGATATCGGCGCGCGCGATCTTGCAACCGACTAGGATTGGCCACGGACCGTGCTAGGTGGGGTGCTAGCGGTACCCTGTACCCGCAATCCGCTCTAGCGGGGCTGAATTCCCTCTCGAGGGGCTAGATGCCCGGGGTCAGCGCCCTGTTTGAGGCGGTGATGGTCTGGTCCCGTTGCGATGGAGGCCTGTGAACCAGGTCAGGTCCGGAAGGAAGCAGCCTTAAGCGGTCACCTTCAGGCGCGACGGGAGTGCCGGACAGGAGTCATCAAATGGCGGCAGCGCCCCGGGGACGGCATCGACAGAGGGTGCACGGTCCACCTAAACCGGCGGCGAAGGCGCGCGAAGCGGCGGCCTTCGCGGGCGGTCCGGTGCCGCGGGTCACGACACTAGACTCGACATAACAATGTCCACCGGCCCCTCGCTCTACCGCCGCCACCGCCCCCGCACGTTTGCCGACGTCGTCGGCCAGGAGCAGGTGGTGCGCACGCTCGCCAACGCGGTGACCCGCGGCAAGGTGCATCACGCGTACCTGTTCGTCGGCTCCCGGGGAACCGGGAAGACGAGCACCGCCAAGATCCTGGCGGCCTGTCTGAACTGCGAGCACGGCCCGACGATCGAGCCCTGCGGCGTGTGCGACTCGTGCGTCTCGATCGCCAGCGCGACCTCGCTGGACGTGATCGAGATGGACGCCGCCTCCAACAACTCGGTCGACGACATCCGTGACCTGCGCGAGCGCGTCGCCTACGCCCCGGTGTCGGGTCGCCACAAGGTCTACATCCTGGACGAGGCCCACATGCTCTCCCAGCAGGCGTGGAACGCATTTCTCAAGACGCTGGAGGAGCCGCCGCCGCGCACGATCTTCGTTCTGGCCACCACCGAGGCCCAGAAGGTGTTGCCCACCGTGGTGGACCGCTGCCATCGGTTCGATTTCGGCCGCCCGACCGTGGAGCAGGTCGCCCACGTCGTCGGCCGGGTGGCGGCGACCGAGCAGATCTCGCTCCAGGCGGGCGCGTCGGCACTCATCGCCCGCCACGCCACCGGCAGCTTCCGAGATGCGCTCGGGACGCTGGAGCAGCTGGTCACCTACGCCGGCGATGAGCCGATCACGTCCGCCGACGTGCTCGCGGTGCTGGGGGTGGCCGACGCCGAGCAGCTGTTCGAGGCGCTTGACGCGGTGATCGCCCACGACCCGGCCGCCGCGCTGCGCAGCGCCGCCAAGCTGACCGGCGCCGGCCACGATCCCGGGCAGCTCCTGCGCGACCTCGAGGTGCACGGGCGCGAGCTGCTCGCCGTCCAGATGCTCGGCGAGGTCCCCGAGGAGCTCCGCATCACCCCGGAACGTGATGAGCGGCTGCAGACCCAGGCCGACGCCCTGGCTGGGACCGATGTCGTCCGGCTGCTCGATCTCGTCTCGGAGGCGCTGCAGGCCACCGCCAACGGAGCACAGGCGCGGATTCAGCTGGAGCTCGTCCTGATCAAGGCCACCGCCCCCGAGGTCGATCCGTCAGCGGCGGCGCTGCTGGCACGGATCGAGCGCCTCGAGGCGGCGCTCGGAGCAGCCAAAGGGGTGCAAGGCGCGGTCGGGGAGGGCAAGCCGTCGGCGCCCCCGGACACTCAGGAGCAGCCGGCGACGCCACCACAGGCCGCGGCGCCAGCCGCGGCCCCCCCAAAGTTGACCCCGCCGGAGAACGGCGCCCCCGAGCTCGAGACGGTAGCCGCCTGCTGGCCGGCCGTGATCGACGTCGTGCGCCAGGACAACCAGATGCTGGCCGCGCTGCTCGCCGACGCCCGCCCGGTGGCGCTTGAGGACCGCGACGTCACGGTGGCGTTTCCCGCCGGGAAGGCGTTTCTCAAACGCAAGGCCGAGCAGGACGATTACCGGCGGGCGACCGCGGAGGCGCTGCGCTCGGTGATCGGCACCCCGCTGGTGCTGCGCTACGAGCTGCGCGACGAGGAGGAGTTGCCCGAGCCCGCAGCGGGTGGCCTCTCTCACGAGGAGCTCGTGAAACGATTGGTGGAGGAGTTCGACGCCCAGGAAGTGCTCGACGATCCCGACGAGGAGGCCTAGCCCGCCATGCCCCAGCCCAACATGCAGCAGCTGCTCAAGCAGGCCCAGAAGATGCAGGAGGACATGCTCGCCGCCCAGGAGTCCCTCAAGGACGAGGTCGTCGACGCGTCGGCCGGCGGGGGGATGGTGACCGTGAGGGTGACCGGCGACCTGGTCGTCAAGTCGATTACGATCGATCCCGAGGCGGTGGATCCCGAGGACGTGGAGCTGCTCCAGGACATGGTGCTGGCGGCGGTCAACGAGGGCATGCGCGCCGCCCAGGAGCTGGCCGCTTCCAAGATGGGCAACATCGCCGGCGGGCTCGGCGGCCCGGGCGGCCTGGGCGGACTCGGGCTTCCCGGCCTGTAGAGGCGTGTACGCCCCTCCGGTTCAGCGGCTCATCACCGAGCTGTCAAAGCTCCCCGGCGTCGGCGGTCGCACCGCGCAGCGGCTTGCCTTTCATCTCCTGCGCGCCTCTGATGAAGAGGCGTTCGCCCTCGCCGACGCCATCCGAGAGGTCAAGCAGCGGATCGGGCTATGCGAGGTCTGCTTCAACCTGGCCGACGGCCCGCGCTGCCGGGTGTGCGCCGACGAGCGGCGCGATCCGGAGCTGATCTGCGTCGTCGAGGAGCCCTCGGACGTGATCTCGATCGAGCGCACGCATGAGTTCAGCGGTCGCTACCACGTGCTCGGCGGCGCGCTCTCGCCGATCGACGGGGTGGACCCCGAGGACCTGAAGATCGCCGAGCTGTACGCCCGGGCGCAGGACGGCTTGATCCGCGAGGTCGTGATCGCCACCAACCCGACGACCACCGGGGAGGCGACCGCGCTTCACATCGCGGCCGGCCTGCGCGAGCACACCCCGGAGATCTCGGTCACGCGGCTGGCCAGCGGGCTGCCGGTGGGCGCCGACCTGGAGTACGCCGACGAGCTCACGCTGGGGCGGGCGCTGTCCGGGCGGCGCGCCGTGTAGCGCCGCGCCCGCAGTTGATGGGAGATCTCTCCCTGCGCCGGATCGGTTTTCTGCCCTAACCGGCAGGGGGTCAAGCGTCGAACATAGCTCGGGGCACGATGGACTCCATGAGCAAGGTGGACAACCACTCGAGCCAGGAGCTGGATGCGGAGGCGCCGACGCCAGCCGCCGGGCCGAGGCTGCCCAGGCGTGTCGCCATCACCCTGATTGTCGTCCTCGTCCTTCTGGCGGCCGGCTCGCTGGTGGTTGGGGCGAGCCTTCACCCGGGTGCACGGGTGGCTCCGCGTCGCCAGCCGACGGCACGAGCCCGATCACCGGTGCTCGTGCAGCAGGACCTGGTGACCGGCGGCGCATCATCGGTCCCATCCGCGAATGGGTGGGGCGCCCAAGGCGATCGGCTGGTGCGGACGTCGAACGGCGATCTGTACACGGTGTACCTAGCTGATGGCAGCGACTCCGATCACTTTCGGTGGGTGCTCGCGGAGAGGCGCGCGGGTTTTACGAGCTGGCAAACGGCCGCGGCGGGTCTCACCGCGTCGGAGCCCGGCAACCCGCCGCAGGTGCTGCTCGGGCCCTCGGGGACCGTATACGTCGTCACGATCTCGCCCTGGGACAGCTCGGGGGCGGGCGCTCCACAGATCTGGGATTCTGCCTCCGATACGACCAGAGTGATACCCGGTCACTGGCTGACCGGCGATGAGATGAAGCGGGCTGGGCCGTTGTACCCGTCTGCGGGCATCGATGCCCACGGCAACATCTACGTGTGGGAGGATGTCCCGTGCGCGAGCTTCTCCTACGCTGACGGACGGACCGCCAAGTGCCGCAGCGCCAATAGTCCGGGTACGTATTACTGGGCGTTCTTGAGTGCAGCCGATGGTCGCTGGCATGCCGAGCAGTGGCAGAGCGATTACCGTCAGGCCTACAACTTCCTGCTGCCGCAGAGCACCGGCGACCTGGTCGTCATCGGCACCCGGGACATCCTCCAAGCTCCGTCAGAGGCGGCGCACACCTGCCCGGGCAGTGGCGGCTACTGCTTCGACCAGGTTCGAGAGGCAGAGTGGACCGATCCGAGCAGACCCACGGCTTCACTCACCGTGGTCCGCGCCGCACGGGACGCTCCGGGATATCGGGGTGGTATGCGCGCCTCCGCCGAGGATGCCTACGTCGATACCGATGGCCGGACGCACGTGCTGGCAAGCGTCGTTGATGCGAGCACGAAGGGCGTCTACGAAAGCCATCACCTCATAATCGACGCAGGCGGAGCGGTGAGGGACATCAAATACGTCGGGGTTCCTTACCCCAACCTTTCACGGATCCTGCAGGATCGCTCCGGGCGCTTCTGGATCTACTCGGTCGGCCCGGACGTGACCACCGGCCACCATTGCGACGTGTTCATCGCCGGGGGCATGCCGGGCGACACCGACGGGACGAAGCTCGGGCCGGTGACGGTGATTCCGTTCTCCGGCAACTACGACTGCGGCACCGAGGAGCGCAATTTCGACGCGACCCCGCGGTCCGGGACGGCCCGCACGAACGTGATCGACGGAGTGGTTGAAACCAACGGCGGCCGGGATTGGGTCCACTATCGGATCGCGCTGCCGACCCTTCCCGGGAGGAGCTGAGGCTCCGGGGAGGGCCACGCGGCGATCGCCTGCCGGCTCCGGGTGAGGGCCACGCGGCACTCGCGTGCCGGCTCACTTCACGCAGATGAACGAAGTCCCCGGGGCAAACGTCCGGGTGGCGAGCCTGATCGGCGGCAGCGTCCTGGCGGCCCGCAGGGCAAGCGGCTTGGCCCAGCCGCGACTGGCGACATCCTCTGGGGCCAGGAAGTCGATCTGATCGAGCACGCGGGAGAAGCCGAGACTCCGCAGGTGTCTGGAGAGACCCCAATACGTGAACTGGTTGAAGTCGATTCCGCACGCGTCCACGATCCCCGCACCCTGCCGGGAGACGCGGATGCGCCGGCGAATCGGGTACGGAAACCACCCGTAGAGGGGAAAGGCGCCGTACTCGCCCGAGACGAGGCTGAACTTGTTCGTCGAATAGAAGTAGAAGACGCCGCCGGGGCGCAGCGCCTCATACACCTTGGCCAGCGCGCGCCCGTAGTCTCGGACGTGCTCGAAGACCGCCGAGGAGATGACGATGTCGTATCGGCAGCGACCGAGGTCGGCGTCCTGGACATCACCCAGTGCGACATCGATGTCCACGCCGTACCGGCGCGCGAGGTCCCGCGCGCCGTCGAGCACGACCGGGTTGAACTCAATCGCCGAGCAACGTAGACCTCGTCTGGCGCAGATGATCTCAAACCAGCCTAATCCGGCGCCGATCTCGAGAAAGCTCGTCTCGGGCGTCACGGGATGAAAGCGCGCCACCTTACGCATGATCGAGTCGAACTCGCGCTCGAATTCAGCGAGCGAGGTCGCGCCCCGGCTGGCGACGTAGTCGTGGCTGATATGGAACCGGCGACTGTCAACTCGAGGCTCGGAGCGGGCTGTCGACATGGCTGCTCCCCGGATCAGTTCACGGTTCAGTGTTCGGGGGCAGGGCGATTCGGTAATGCACCCAATCCGCGCCGCCATTTGTCGCCACGATGCCATCGATGTAATTCGCCAAGCCGGTGCCGGAGCTCACCGTGACATCGTAATTGCGCGTCTCGGCGCTGCAATCGAAGCGGCGCGCGAATGGAATTACGGTGACCGGGCCGAACTGGGTACCGTCGGTGGTGCCCGCCGCGGCGGCGATGAACACGTCGCACCGATGCTCGTTGGTGCGGTCGGGCCCGACGGAGTACAGCCAGAAGCGACCGCTGCGATCCTGGATGATCCTCGACAGATTGGGATACGGAATGCCCCCATAGACCACGTCCTCCACGACCCCGTCCGGCTCGATCACCAACTGTTGGCTCTCATAAGTGCCCTGGGTGCTCGCGTCGTCGACGCTCAAGAGGACGTGCGTCCGGCCCAGCGTGTCGACGTAGGCGTCCTCGGCGGAGACTCGATGATCACCGTGGTACCCGGGGGCGGTCGTCGCCGCGCGACCCACGATCAGCGACGACGGCGGCCGCGCCAGATTGGTCCACTCGGCCTGAATGGCCTGGTCAAAGCAGTAGTAGCTGCCGTTTGGCTCTCGGTCAGGGGGGCACGCATATGGCGCCTCGAAGGGCGCCTGAAGAATGTCGCGCGTGCCGACCACCGTCAGGCGACCGGGCGACAGCGGCAGCAGGAAGTCATAGGCGTAGCGAAACGCGCTCACCCATTGCTCGGAATGCCAGACATGACTTCGCGCCGCGCGATGCGCCCAATAGACCGTGCCGGGCACATTCACGCTCTTGCATCGCGTTGGCCGACCGTTGCCATACCGGAATTCCTCACAGGGAACGTTCTCCCACACGTACATGTCGCCCTTGGCGTCGATCGCCGCCGCGGGATACAGCGAGTCAGCGCGCTTCATCGCTGCGCCCGTCAACCAATGGCCGCGCACGATCGCCTCGCGCCTCGAGGCCGAATCCCAGATTTCCGGTTCGCCGCGCGCGGCGCTGTCCCAAGGAGAGATCGTGATCACGAACACGGTCCCGGAGGGCCCGATCAAGATGGCGGGAGGATTGCCCGGCTCCGAAGCGGTGACGCCCGAGGCGATGACGCTCCAGCGGGTGCGACCGACGGGACGCTTCGCCAGCACCCACCGAAAGTGCTCGCGATCGGCCCCGTTGGCCACGTACACGGTATAGAGAGCGCCGTTTCGGGCACGGACCAGCCGCTCGCCGTTGGCGCCCCAGGCGTTCGCGGACGGAACCCGGGACGCCCTACTGGTTACGAGATCCTGCGCCACCAGGGTTGGAGTCTGCGCCGAGGCCACAGCGGCGCACATGACGTCCAGGCCGAACGCCGCCACAATCACGACCAGAGCGAGGCGCGCACGCATGAAGAAATTCCAAGACACAGACTTAAAGCCCCCGGCTAGGCAATGCCGGCTACGGACTCGCGCAAGCCTACCGTTTCGACCCGGGGTCGACCGGCGAGGGGAGCACCTAATCGAACCGGAGCTTTGTAACCCATTGCGGTCCGGGTTGGGTAGGTGAGTACCCGGTCGGTCCGTGGGCCGGCTGTCGGCTTCACCCATTCGGTGTTCTGTATGTACTATTCCTACTCATGGTGCACTGCCACTCGCATGTCGCGAGCGCCGAACCTCTCACCATCGTCCGGAATGTGGTTGCGCGGGCCGACCATCCGCGGCGACCGTCGGTGGCCGCGGACGCCCGTCGCACTCAAAGCGGACCGGTAGAAGGGTAGGACGAGGCGTGCTGCGCGTGCCCAGCATGGAACGAGACGTTCTGCGTCCCGCGAGCACCAACGAGCGCGGGCTGCGCGCCACCATTGCCCGGGACACGCTTCGCTCGCTTCACCCCTACGGCCTCACACCACTGACTTGGCGCCGCGTGGTCATACAACTCCTGCTCAGCTCGGAGCTGCGGCTCGTGGTTGCGTTCCGGCTCTACGCGTGGCTGGACGGTCATGCCCCTGATCAGCTGGCGTACATCGTCTACATGCTGGTCCGCGGTCGCACCGGCTGCGACCTCGCTTTGGGCGCACAGATCGGGCCCGGGCTCCGTGTCGAGCACCGTTCTGACATCGTGATTGGCACCTCAGCCGTCTTGGGCGCAGATGTCGATATCTATAACGGCGTCACTGTTGGAAAGCGTCGCCCCCCGCGCGAGAGCGAGATGCCCCGGATCGGCGACCGGGTATCGCTGGGGACCGGGGCGAAGATCCTGGGTGGCATCACCGTCGGGGACGACGCCGTCGTCGCAGCCAACGCGGTCGTGCTCGCCGACGTCGAGCCCGGGGTTACGGTTGCGGGGGTCCCGGCACGGCCGATCGAGCGTCGCTCGGGGCCCTCAGCCTGAATCGG
The DNA here is from genome assembly GCA_963787595.1 of uncultured Actinomycetota bacterium. Lineage (GTDB taxonomy): Bacteria > Actinomycetota > Thermoleophilia > Solirubrobacterales > Solirubrobacteraceae > Palsa-465. The sequence continues at coordinate 677,828 of CAWBDE010000004.1, read as the reverse complement.
CGCGGCGCTCGAAGACGAACTGATTGTTGCCCCAATCCTGCCGCGCCAGTTCCAGCGCCTTGGTGCACCGCAGTCCGCATGAGCGCTCGCAGAAGGTGATGATCTCGGTGGCGGTGGCGAACTCGTATGGGTAGCCACCAAGCCAGTCGATCAGATCCGTCCTCAGGGCCATGCCACGAGCACGGCGGTACCGTCGCGCCTCGCGAACCGGATTCTGGCCCCGGCAGAACTTGACGAATAGCCAAGCCAGGTCGACGCCGAGCTCCATCACTACCTGCCCAGCCCTCGGCGCGTGGTTGTAAGTGCGCTTTATCTTCAACCAGCGATCGGAAGTCAGAAGCCCGACACTCACCCGGTTGTAGATGGCGATTGCCAATCGGCCGCCGGGTTTGACCAACGCAGCCGCATTCTGGATCGCCGGGTACATGGCGCCGGTGTGATGCAGGACTCCCCAGGAGTACACGACATCCGCCGGTCCGAGCTCATCGAGCAGGCCCGGGTCGAGGATGGAGCGGTGCAAGATCTCCCAGCTTCCGGGCGAGCCGGCGCGCGCGTGGAGCCGGCGCGTCGATGCCACCGAATCGGCGTCGACATCGACGCTGATCACACGGCCGGCGCCGGCGCGGTGTGCGCAGAGCGAGAACAACCCGCTCCCGCAGCCGACGTCGAGGAAGGTCTTTCCGTTCAGGGATCCAACCAGCTCGTCCAGAGAGACCGCCGCGATGCGTTCACGCTCTTCGTCAAGCTCTCTGGAGATGAACCGGTCCCAGTTACGGCCGAACGCGAACGCGTCCGGCGGGGCGGTGATCGGCGGCAGCGCCGTCTCGGCGTGACCGACTGGCGGCGGCCGCGTCTTGAGCCGGTGGGGGGATCTTGCCTCGGCAGTCATCGATCAGAACTCGAAGGGCAAGTGTGATGGAGCGTAATGTGGAAGCATGGGTACTTTCCTCCCTACGGCGACGGCATCATCTCCTGTCGGCATCACTCGCGCCGTGGCCGAGCGCGTGCCGGTACGCCGAATGCGATGTGCCCGGATTGAACGTCGCTGGTGACCACCGAATTGGCCGCGGCGCGGGATCCGTCCGCCATGGTTACGCCACCGAAGACCTTTGCCCCCGGATCGAGAATCACGTCACTGCCTATTGTTGGCACCTGTCCACGCGAAGCGCCGATGGTGACGCCCGGGTGCAACGCACAGCGGGCGCCGACGCGAGCCGTGCGGTTTACGATGATCGGTCCATAGTGCGGTAGGCACAGCCCGGGGCCGCACGTACCCGGCGGGATGCTGAATCCCAGCCAGACTGACAGGCGATGGAAGTAGATCCGCGTCACGGCGATGACGGGCAACCACGCGTATCGGTTGGTCCGGGACTGTAGATATTCCACGCTCCTGAGCGCCAGCAGCCAGCGCATTATCGGGCTTCGCAACAGGATGGTCAGCCGGGCGCCGGCGTCGTTGACGCGCATATCCTCGGCGATGAAGCTTCGCAGCTCGCGGAGGCTGCCAATCGTGGGCTGTCCGCTCGCCGATGGGGGCGCTGGCTCCGCGGCGCGAGCGGATGCGCCGCTTGCAAAAGCGCAGCGGGCCGGCCCACCGCGGTCACCGTCGCGCAGCTCAGTCTCGCGTTTTAGCGACAAGCGCCACCTCCTGTGCCGCCTGCTCCGTCATCGGGGGGCGAGCGGCGACGGAATCCGTCTGCGGGGGCTCCAAGCGCCGCCTGCTCGATCGCGAGAGCTGGATCTTGGGCGGGCGGGGAAGCGTGTTGCGCACCGCGGCGGCCACGATCACGAACACGGCGATCACGATCCCGGGCCGGACCGGCGCCGGCACGGGCAGCAGCAGCCCGACGGCTGCAGCCGCCCCAGTGGAGGCGATGACCACAGCCGTGGCGCGGACCATCGGCGACTCCCGGCGTGTGACCATCCCCGCCTGATACAGGTACACCAACTGGCCGCCGAGGACGGTCGCGTTCGCGGCTGAATAGCCCACGGCGACTCCCACCGGGCCCGCGGCCAGGCCGAAGGCGGCGACCAGAACCACGACGCACCCCGTTCGTGCCACGCCGAAGGCAATCGCGGCTCGGTTTCGGCGGTCAGCGACCAGAGCCGGGCTGAGCACCAGGATCATGCCCTCGGCGACGAAGCCGATCAGCGCCGCTCGCACGATCATGCTCACCATCAACGTGTCGTGGGGGGTGAAGCTGCCGTGCTGAAAGGCGAGGCGGACCAGGCTCGTCGATGTCACCAGGCCGACCGCGCCGGCCAGCGACAGGGCCAGCGCCGCTACCGCCCCCGCGCGCACGATCGATCGTTCCAGCGCCTGGCGAGCCTGGGCGCGCGCGTAGCCGGACCATTCCGGGAGCGCCCCGAGCGTCAAGCCGCCGACGATCAACAGCTGCGCCACCGCCAGAGCGCGATAGGCATAGTTGAAGTCCGCGCCACCGCTCGCCGACCCACGGGCGGCGACGAAGATCTCGAACGGCAGGATGAACTGGGCGAGCAGGTAGGCACCGAGGAATGCGATCGTCAGCCTTCCCGTTCCCGCCAGGGTGTGGGCGCCGACGCGCAGCCGCCGGCAACCCGTAACCGCGAGCAATACGAGCTGTCCCAGCGTGCCGACGGTCAGAAGCAGATAGAGGGTCTGAGCTGTGACCTCGTGATTGACGACCAGCGGTACCGATGCGACAAGCGAGGGGATCGCGGGCGCGACCGCGGGCACGAACCGCGATCCCCGCGCCCAGCAAACAGCGGCGAGTTGGCCCACCAGGACCTGACTGAAGCCGAACAGGGCCGCGAACCGCATCACCGCCACGAGGTGGGTGCCGGGACGGTTCAGCTTGCCGCCGAGCGCGGCGGCGAACGGCGATGCGCCGGCGGCGAACGCCACGAACACGACGAGCGCAAGCAGCGTGAGCCAGAGGATCCGGCGGATGCCCGCCGACAGCACTTCACCGTCCTGGGACAGGAGCCGCGGAATGTAGATGCTCTGCGTGGTGCCGACGAAGATCGCGCCCAACGCGACCGCGATCGTGAAGGTGAGCGCGTACGTGGAGGCCGCCGCCGTGCTCCCAAAGCGCGCCGCAAACAGGACCTGGAAGATCACCGTCGTGGCGTAGTTGAGCCAGGTGCCGACAGTTGCCTTCAGCATGGGAACGCGAGGTCAATCAACCCAGGCACCGTTGGCATGTACGTGCAGTGCCTCCCGGACGAACTCCGATCGATCGCAGAGCGGCTGCCAACCGAGATCGCGCTTGACGTCCGTGCAGTCAAACTGCGCCGTACATCCCATCGATCGCACGTCCCTGAGCTTGGGGAACGCCGCCGCCCGGCCGGTGGCTTGCTTCACGAGCCATTTCGAGAGCTGGACCGACCGATGTTGCGACGGCAGCCTGGGATGAAAGACCAGCGGCCGCTCGAGGGCCCTTCTCAACTCTTCTACGCATTCTCGCGCGGACATCCGCACGTCTCCGACGAGGTTGTATGTCTTACCGACCGCGGCGGGCTTCTCCAGACCGAGCATGATCGCGGCGGCCACATCGGCGGCGAGAACCAGTGGCAGGGGATTCCTGCCCAGATTCCAGCCGATGCAATGGACGGCGCCCCGCCAGATGCCAAAGCCGCCGTGAAACGGCGTGCCGCCGGAGCCGAGGACGATGCCTGGCCGGACGATGCACGCTGGCAGCGCGTGCTCGTGAAAGCTCTGTCGAAGGACGTCCTCGGCGCGCGCCTTTCCCCAGGCATACGGCCCCCGCTCGTCGAGGCGGGGATCGGTGGGCGTGGCTCCGGAGATCACCGCGCCGGCATTCCCCAGGTAGAGAGACGCGATTGTGCCCGCGTAAACCAACCGGTCGACGCCGCGATCGAGACACACTCTGGCTAGCTGATGCGCAGGCTGGATCATCGTCGCCTGCACCGCGTCCCACTCGAAGTTGCCGCCGTGGGCGAGATGGACAACCGCCGCCGCGCCGTCGATGGCGCGCTGCACTGCTGCGGGATCGGCGATGTCCCCTGCACATGCCTGGACCCGAGAGTCCGAGAACACCCGGTCGGCCGCGTCCGGATTTCGCGCCATCACGCGCACGGTCATGTCCCGCCCGACCATCTGCTTCACCACCGCCGTTCCGATGAACCCTGTACCACCGAGCACGACGGCGTCCACCCGTCCCGTGCCGCGCGAACCCGCTGAGTGCAGCGACGCCTGAGCACGGCCGGGGATGTGCTCTGTCAGCACCTCGCACATCTGCACCACCTCGGCCGCGGCCGGCGCATTGCCGGCGGCGCTCCCATTCTTCGGTGAGTCGTAGAACGCCGCAATGCTGTTGCGCATGCTGAGGAAGTAGGGGTCGCGACGCGGCATCGGTCGAATCGCGCCCAGCGTCTCGCGACGAAAGCTCTCTACTCCCTGGACGAATTCCTGTGCCGCGAGCGATAGCGCACGATGCGGGAGGTCGACGTACGATCCCCAGGGTGTGGTCCCGGTTGCCGTCAGGCAATCGGTCTCGACCTCGGCCGACATGATCCCGTCTTCGCAGACGGCGATCTCGAGCCATCGTCTGTACGAACCCCCGTACGACAGGAACAGCTGCGCCGTGGCTCGCTCGCAGAGCATCGACACCTGCCACGTGTCGAAGTAGTGCATTCCGGACGCGAGCTCGTGTCGACCGGACGCCGTTGTCTGCGCGGAGACGACCGCGCCCGCGAGGTCGTGGATCTGGGAGAGCGGGTGCACTCCCGACTCGAGGATCAGATTCTCCGGGCTCTGAAGCATCCAGTGCGCCGGCGGCGGCAGGCTCGAGGCCGGAAAGTTGACGATGACGATGAAGTGCTGAGGCGGGCCGAATTCACGTGCCGCCAGCCGGCGACGGAGGTTGACGTGCGCCGGGAAATGGACCGCGTTGTGATTTACGCCGAGCGCAACGCCCTGAGCGCGGGCGCGGTCGATCAGCGCTCGGCACCCTTCGCTGGAGCATCCCATCGGCTTCTCCAGCAGGACGCCGATGCCGGCGTCGACCAGTTGTCCCGCGACCTTCAGATGATCTCCGGGCGGCACGAGCACGTGGGCGACGTCGCACGCTTCGCTCGCGATCAGCGCGGGGATCGAGTTGAAGGCATGGTCGAGCGCGTTCATCTCTTGAAACCGCCGCGCCCTTTCCGGGTCTACGTCACAGATGCCGAGCAGCCGTGCGCGAGGGATCTCGCGGAGCGCATCGGCATGCGACGAGGACACCGTGCCGGCGCCGATCAGGCATACCCGTCGCCGCGGGAGCGAGTCGATCGCCGGCTCGCGGATCATTTGACGCAGCGCACCAGCCCGGCGTCGATCCCCTCGCCGGCGGGATCGGGGGCGATCCAGCGCTCAAACCAGAGCTGGAACAGCAGCAACAGCCACAACTCGTTGCCCCGGTCCGCCACGTGATTCAGGTGCTGATGGAGCAGAGTGTCGACGGCTGCCGGGTCAAAGAGGCCCTGAGCCTGCAGCCGCGCAGGGCTCAGCAGGTCAAGCACCAGATCACGCTGCGACTCCCGCAGCCAATCATTGAGCGGAACGCCGAACCCGACCTTGGGGCGATCGATCATCTCGTCCGGAAGGCGCCCCCGCATGAGCCGGCGGAGAAGGTACTTTCCGATCGTTCCGCGCAATCGAAGATTGACCGGAAGCCCAAGAATGAACTCGAGCAGATCGGGATCGAGGAACGGTGAGCGGACCTCGAGTGATGCTGCCATCGAGGCACGGTCCACCTTCACGAGAATGTCCTCCTGCAGGTATCCGCGCAAGTACCCGAGTACCGTCTCCTCGGCAGCGTGCGAGCAGCCATTCAAGACGAGGCGCATCTGAGCCGCGGCCTCATCGAAGACCGAGTCGCCCAGTTTCCCGCGCGTGCCCTCGGCGAGTACCCAGCGTGCGTCACCGCCAAAGTAACCGAGAACCACGAACAGGCGCTCCCACGCCGACCGGTCCAGGTGGCGCGCAAATTTCAACCCGCGTGATCTCCGCCCGAGCACGGTCTCGGGCGAGCGACGAGCCGCCCCGGCGATCGCCTGCGGAAGTCCCGGAACTCGTTCGATGGACCAGGCCAGCTTGAGCGGAAGGTAGCTCTTGTAGCCCATCAGCACCTCGTCACTCCCATCGCCGCCGAGAGCGACCTTGACGTGGGCCTGGGTGAAAGTGCTGAGCAGGTAGGTGGGAAGTATCGATTGATCGCCCATCGGCTCATCGAGCACATCGGCGATCCGCGGAAGCAGGTCTTGGAGACGAGCTTGGGAGAAGATCTCCAGGTGATGCTTCGTTCCGAGCGCCCGCGCGGCCAGAGATGAGTACTCCGACTCGTCGAAAGCCGCCTCCTCGAACCCGATCGAGAACGAGTGGACCTCCTGGACGTGGCGGCGCATGTAGTAGCCCACCGTCGAAGAGTCAAGGCCACCGCTCAAGAACAGGCCCAGCGGAACGTCGGACATGAGCCGGCGACGAACCGCGTCATCGAGCAGCAGGTCGAGGCGAGACTGGGCTCCATCGGAGCTGACGCGAGCGGCACTCGGCGGACGCCAGTACTGCCACGTATCGAAGGTCTCCGCCGTTAGTTCGGCGTAGTGGCCGCCCGGCAACTTCGAGGTTCCTTCGAGCATCGTACGAGGACCCACGACATAACCGAATGTCAGGTACTGCTCGAGCGCCACGGGATCAATCCTGCGAGCCACGCCCGGCGCAGCCAGCACCGTCTTCAGCTCCGAGCCGAGGGCGTACCCGCCGCGGCAGCGCGCAACATAAAGCGGCTTCTTTCCCAGCCGATCGCGCGCGATGATCATCACTTCGCGCTCGCGATCCCAGATCACCACCGCGAACATGCCATTGAGCCGTGGCCACAGGGCGTGCTTCCAGCGTGCGAAGCCACGGAGGACGACCTCGGTGTCGCTGTGGTCGGTGTTGAAGCGCTCACCGAGTCCGACCAGTTCCACGCGGAGCTCCGGCGCGTTGTAAACCTCGCCATTGAACACCAGGCAATAGCGTCCGTCGTCGCTGTGCATGGGCTGATGACCGCCCTCAAGATCGACGATGCTCAGCCGTCGCATCCCCACCGCTGCTCCCTGGCGCTCGGACACTGCGATCCCCCCATCGTCGGGACCACGATGAGCCAGGGAATCGGTCATGGCCGCGATTCGCTCCCGCAGGTCGCCGGTGGGTGCGACGATCAACGCGCTCACCCCGCACATGCCGTCACCTCGCCGGGGGGCAGCCCCCGATTCGGCCGATGAACGTAGCCGGTCCGCCGTTCACTGGCGCGTCGCCGAGGTCGATTCGGATCCGGGCTTTCGGGCCGACGTCTCGGTCGCTGGGCGATCCCGACCATCACACCGAACGTCAGCCATTCGAAGGTGACCACGGCGGCGCTCTGGGTCAGCGTGTTGTCCAGGCCCCCGATCACGAACGCGATCAGCATGCACGCGTAGCCAATCCCGAATGGTCGAGTGGCGGGATCGTCCATCGAGCGCCAGGCGACCGCGAACATCAGCCCCAGGATGCCCACGAACACCGCGGCGCCCACCACGCCCCCGTCGACCAACGCCGAGAGCAGATCGCCGTGCGTGGAGATCGGGAGACTGGTCGTCCCCACGGCTCCGCGTTGTGTGAAATTGCCGACCAGGCTGTACTCGTAGCCGTGGCCGATGATCGGCTGGTCCAGGAAGGAACGCAACGCCTGACCCCAGATACCCGCACGCTGCGCCAACGTGTCCCCGCTCGCACGCTCGGTGGGGAAGGTGCCGAACACATATACCGCGACGCTTGCGAGAAGCCCCATGATGACCAGGACAATGGACCGGCGACCGCCCGCTCGCTTGAGCAGGATGAGATACGTGAACGTCGCCGCCCCCGCTGCGATCAAGCCCGTGCGCGACTCGGTCGTGAGCACCCCAGCCAATGCCGCCGTGACGACGGCGAGCCCGAGTACCCGGTCCCGGCCGCGGGACCGGGAACCCAGCAACAATGGCGGCGCGGCAAACGCGGCCAGGAGGACGAACATGACAGCGCCCAGATTGGGTGAGTCCTCGACGAACGGGAACGTCGACCGGGTGGGGAACTGCGTGGATGCGGCTACATCCTGGAACAGACCGTGGCTCGGGGGAGGCACTCCGGCTTTCTTCCACGCCCAATACCAGACGGACAGCAGGGCTGCCAGTAAGCCCAGCCACGCGCAGGCACGAGCGATCGTCAACGAGTCGCGCCCCGCCCGGGCAGCCACCGCGCCGATGAAGCCCACTATCGCCGCCGCCGGATAGCTGAGGGTTCGCACCAGATCCGAGCTGTTACCGACCTGGCTCGCGGGCCGCGAGCTCGCGATCAACGCGGTCATGAGCGTCAGTGCCGTTGCCGCGCATACCGCGAGCGGGAGGCTGCCGGGCACGGCCGTCCGAGTGCGCGCCAGCAGCACGCGGACCAGGGCGAGAACGCAGATCACCGCCACCGCACGCGCCTGGCCGCTTCCGATGAAGCCCTCGAGCACCATGCTGGGAATGACGATCGTCACCGCCAACAGCAAGGCGGGAAGGTGGCGAAGTGGAAGCAGGAGACACGCCAGCGCTCCCACTCCAACGACAGCGACGAGCACCGTCGCCGAGGGTTTGGAGCCGACCGCGATCCCGCACGGGATGGCTAGGGCGACCGTCAGGATCGCGGCCGCCAGGTCGCGGCCGATCGCGGAACGGGAGGTCAACACGATGATCCGATCAACTCGCCGTACGTGAGCTCGATCCGGCTGACCACGTCCTTGACCGAGTATTGGCGCGCCGTCTGCGCGGCGGCGCTCGCGATCTGGTTGCGGAGCCCAACGTCTCGCAATACCCGCAACAGTGCTTCGGAGAGCTCGCGAGGCGCAAACGGCGCAACCAGCAGCGCGTTGTGCTCGTCCTCCAGCAGACCCTGGACAGCGGCAATCCCGGTTGCCACAGGCGCCAGACCGCATGCCATCGCTTCCAGGAGAGCGTTCGACATCCCGTCCTCGTGAGCGGGATGCACATACACGTCCGCCGCATGCAGGTAATCCACCACCGCGGAGGTCCACGGTCGTACCACGACACTCGGCCCCGCCACCGGCACTGAGAGCGGTCGATCCTCTTTTCCTCTGGCGCCGACGAGGACCAGCAAACCGTCGGTCTCAGAAGCGACACTCGGCCACGCGTGGAGCAGGTCGCCGACGCCCTTGTATTCAGCGAAGCGCCCCGTGTAGAGGACGATCGGCGCGTCGATCGGTAGCCCGAGCTTGTGGCGGATGGTTCGTCGATGCTGCGGCTGCGCCGGGCTGAAAGCGGTGAGGTCGAGGCCGTTGGGAACACGCACGATTCGCTCCGGCGAGACCCCCACCAGCTCGAGCTCGGCGGCGATGGCGCCGGAGAGAGCCTGGACTCGGCTCGCCATCCGCACCCCGGCGCGCCGGGTCCACCACGCGGATCGATCTCCCATCCGGATCTCGCCGGTGCTGCCACCGCAAGCGACCTTCACGTACGTCGGCCGGCGCAGCAGCGCACCCAGGACGACGACCCAGTCGGCCTGCCGGCTGGCCAGATGAACGTGCCAGATGTCGAAGCGCCGACTGTGAACCAGGAGCCAGGCGACGAGCGCCAGAGCGTAGGAGGGCTTGCGAAGCAACGGGCGCGAAATCCTCGGCAGTCGCCAGACCTTTATCCCGCCGACGACGCCGGTGCGTTGACCCGGCGTGCGGGGACAGACGACGCACACGCGATGACCTCGCCGGACCAGCTCCTGGGCCTGAAGGCGGGCCTGGAGCTCCGCCCCTCCGACGAACCCAGGTTCGTACTCGAGCGTGAAGAACAGAATCCGCAAACGGTGCTCGGACGGGTCACGCATGCGGCGCGGTCGCTCTGACCGGGCCGTCGCCGCCTGTCTGCGTACGCGGGAAGTCGTATCGCGCCGCGTACTTGGCTCCCACTCCGGTGGCGACGTAACCGAGCGCCTGGACCGGAGCGCCGGCAAGAACGCGGCCGAACTCAGCCAACGTCGGCAGCTGAACGTGCCCCACCCTAGCTACGGCGATGAGCGCGTCGACGTACTGGCTGACGATGAAGGAGTCGTAGAACTTCGTCATCGGCGGAGTGTCGACCAAGACCCAGTCGGCGTCAGCGCGCAGCGCGCCGAACACGTCAGGCAAGGCTCGGCTGCTCAGGAGGCGATCCGGGTGCTCCTCGCGACGGCCCGCCGGAAGCACTCGCAGCGTTCCGCGGACGCTGCGCGCCGTCATCACGGCACCGAGCTCCACGCCCACGAGTAGGTCTCCCACCTGCTCCGGCGCCACCTCGCCCTGCGCGAGCTCGGCCAGACCCGGCTGCTCGGGCACCTCGAACAGTCGTGACACGGTTGGCTTACGCAGATCCGCGTCGACCACCGCTACGGTGCGGCCGGCCTGGGCCAGAGACACCGCGAGGTTTGCCACCGTCATCGACTTGCCTTCCTGACCGATCGCGCTGGTGAACAGCACGACCTGGGCTGATCCGTGCAGTCGAGCTAGCTCCAGATTGGCCTGGAGCATCTTGATCGCCTCGGCCTGAGCCGTCCCCGGGTCCCTCAGCATCGTCACCGGAGAGCCCTGCCGTGAGCGCCGCCAGCCTCGGGCCGGCGCGGGAATCCGCGCGAGCAGGTTCAGACCCAGCATCTCCGAGATCTCCTCGGTGCTGCGCCCGCGGCGGTCGCGAGCGGCGATCAGAAACGCGAGACCGCTGCCGAGAATCAATCCGAGGACGAGCGCCAGGGCGCTGTTGCGCAGCGGCTTGGGAGCGGTCTTGACCGCGCTGCTGGCGGAGCTCGCCAGAACCGACGTGCGCGGAACGGAAGCCACCGCCGCGGTGAGGTCGTCGCGCAGCGAGAGTAGCTGCTGAAAGGAGACGCTGCTGGCTTTAGCCGATCGACTCTGCCCACCCGTCGTCAGCGCGGGCCCGATCGTCGCTTGCACGCCGGCCAGCTCACTGGAGAGCTGGGCGTGGACCAGCCCTCTCTGGTAGCGAGCGAATGCGATCGCATAGGCCGTGGACAGACGTTCCGCCTGCGAGGGTGTGCCGGCGGTCACCGAGACGTCGATCAGATCGGCGTTGGTTTCCTCGGACAGGGTGACATTCCCGAGCAGCTGAGTGGGGGTCTCGGTGCGGACGTCGGCGAGACGCAGCGCCGAGTCGGCGACCGCGGGGATCTGCGCGAGGTGGATCTGCGTCGAGGTGAGCCGCTCGAGGAGCGTGGGGTCGGTGATCGTCGCCGTGGCATTGGGCAGCAGCGACCACGGATTTTGATTGACCAACAGCTTGGAGGTGGCCTGATATCGAGGTGCCTGTTTTTTGGTCGTCAGGTACGCGGCGGCCGCCATGATCACCGCCACCAGCAAGATCAGAGCCTTGTACCTAGCGAGAGTGCCGAGATGGTCGTTCATGTCCGAAGGTCCGTCATCCTCCTGCAGCCCCTTTTAGCTGATCTGAGCAGACCTGCCGATCGCTCTGGCGCGTCGTCTGTGTATCGCGGCCGTACCTCTCCCCGAGGCTTACGCGAGGATATCTCCGGCAATCGGGCTCCGAGTAGGTGAACTTTCTGCCGCGCGGACGCGGCAATCTTCACCATCAGGCCCGCGCTTTTTCACCGCTTGGCCGTGGCGGAACGTCGGTACGTTCGTGGCAGATTGCGAACGCGGATCTTGCATGTCACGACGCGTCATCGATTCTGCGGCTCTGAGCGCAACCTTCTTCACACCGTCAGACGCGAGCTCGAGCGTGGTTTCGACGTCCACGTGGCGGTCGGAACCGAGGATCTCCGCGACGACTTTCCGGAGCAGGTGCGGCTCCATCGCCTTCCCGACCTCCGGCGCCAAGTGTCACCGACTGCCGATCGGCGCGCGCTCCGGAGCTTGCGCGCACTGGTTCGCGCGTACGAGTTTGACATCGTGCACACCCACCAGTCCAAAGCCGGAGCACTCGGACGGATCGCTGCGCTGCAGTCGGGCGCGCTCGTCCTGCACACCGTGCATCTGGCTTCGTTCGGACCGGGATACGGCGCCGTTCAGAGCGCGAGCTTCGTGCGGGTCGAGCGGCGGCTGGCGCCGCATACCGATCGGCTCATCTTCGTCGGAGCTGATCTCCAGCGCAGGTATCTGGCGGCTGGGGTGGGCCGCCCCGACCGCTCGGTGATCATCCGCAGCCCGATCGCGAACCTCGCTTCGCTGTTGGCGAGGCGGAGTGTCCGAGCAGGCCCGCGCGGGCCCGCGCGCGCGGCGATCGGGGCCGCGGCGGACCGGCCGATGGTGCTGATGGTCGGCGCCCTGGACCGCCGCAAGCGTCACGCGCTGGCGATCCGAGCCTTGGCGCCGCTGCTGGCGACGCGGCGCGCTCAGCTCGTGATCGCGGGAGACGGACCTCAGCGGCGGGCGCTCGAAAAGCGGTGCGCCCGACTCGGGGTCGACGACGCGGTTATCTTCGCGGGCTTCGTCGCCGAGATCGAGCCGCTGTACGCCGCAGCCGACGTGCTGGTGCAATCCTCGGCGCTCGAGGGGGTGCCGCAGGCCGTCATTCAAGCCATCGCCGCGGGCGTGCCAGTAGTCGCAACCGAGGTGGACGGCGTGAGCGAAGCGGCCCCGGGCTTGCCCCAAGTGAGGATCGCCTCGCCCGACGGAAGCGGGTTACTCACAGCAGTTGCCGCCACGCTTGCCCGGCCGCCGGCGCCGGCTCCGGTGCAGGAGGTGGCGCGATGGCTACCGGCCAGCGTCGATCGACACCTGAACACGCTGCACGACTGGCTGGAGGCGCAGGTCGCCGGCCGTCGATCCCCGGCCACGATTCGCGCGCGCGCGCCGGCTCGGCTGCCGGCCGTGGTCTCGGGGGAGGAGGGGCTCAGTCGATGAGCGTGTACCTGGTGACCGGCGCGGGCGGTTTCATCGGCTCGCACCTCAGTCTGGAGCTACAACGCCGAGGCGCTCGGGTGCGGGCCGTCGACGCCTTCACCGATTACTATCCACGATCGCTCAAGGAGGACAATCTCGCGTGGGCGGGAGGGCCTGACCAGCTCGAGTTCATCGAGGATGACCTGGTCAGCGCTGATCTCGATGCGTTGCTGGACGGGGTGAATGGGGTGTTTCACCTCGCTGCGCAGCCGGGGGTCCGAGCCAGCTGGGGGCAAGAGTTCGAGATCTACCTGCGCGACAATCTCCTGGCCACCCAGCGAATCTTCGCCGCCGCCGCCAAGCGCGGCGTCAGGGTCGTGTACGCGTCATCCTCCTCGGTGTACGGAGACGCCGAACGCTACCCGACGACCGAGGGGACGCATCCCCGGCCGATCTCGCCCTACGGCATCACGAAGCTCGGATGCGAGCATCTGGCGCGATCATTCGCCCGCGCGAGCGGCCTGGACGCGATCGGTCTGCGCTACTTCACGGTCTTCGGGCCACGCCAGCGTCCCGATATGGCGTTTACACGACTCGCTCGCGCCGCCCTGCTCGGGGAGACCTTTGACCTGTTGGGAGACGGCAATCAGAGCCGTGACTTCACCTACGTCCAGGATGCGGTGGCCGCGACGATCGGGGCGATGGCCGCGGGGAAAGCAGGGGTCGTCTACAACGTCGGCGGAGGAGCGGAGACGACGCTCAATGCCATCATCGAGCTGCTCGCCGACCTGTCGGGTGCCACGATCGCCGTTCGCCGTCACGAACGCGCCGCCGGCGACGTGCGCCGCACCGCGAGCGACACCACCCGCATCCGGCGGGATGTCGGCTGGGCGCCGCAGACCTCAGTCCAGGCAGGAGTAGCCGAGCAGCTTGCCTGGATGCGTCTCTTGACGGACCGTGTTCTGGCCGGCTCCTCCGCCTGATCGCTCGCCCCGGTAGTGGAGAGCGGACCGACAGAGAATTTGGACCGGCGCACCGTCGACGGCTTCGGCGCCGAGTGGTCGCGGTTTGATCAAACTCAGCTGTCGGACCGGGAACTGGATCGCCAGTTCAACGAGTATTTCGACATCTTCCCGTGGCCCAGCCTCCCCCCGCGGGCGCGCGGATTTGATGCCGGCTGCGGCAGTGGGCGCTGGGCACGGCGAGTCGCTCCCCGAGTCGGTCACCTGCACTGCATCGACGCCAGCCCTGAGGCGGCGGCGGTGGCGCGGGCCAACCTCGCCGCCCACGAGAACAGCAGCGTGGAAGTGGCGAGCATCGCTGCGCTGCCGTTCGAGGACGCGTCCATGGACTTCGGCTACAGCCTCGGCGTGCTGCATCACCTCCCCGATCCTGAGCGGGGCCTTCGAAGTTGCGTGACCAAGCTCAAGCCGGGGGCGCCGATGCTGGTCTACCTCTACTACGCGCTGGACCACCGCCCCGCCTGGTTTCGGTGCAGCTGGCGAGCAGCGGAAGCGGCCCGGCGCTTGCTCTGCCGGTTGCCCGTCCGTCTCAAGCTGATCAGCACCACCGCGATTGCGACGTTGGTGTACTGGCCGCTCGCGCGGACCGCGTTGATCGGCGAGAGGATGGGCATCGACGCCGACCGGTTCCTACTTGGTGCCTACCGCCATCGAAGCTTCTACTCCATGCGCACCGACGCGTTGGACAGGTTCGGGACACCGGTCGAACATCGGTTCCGTCGCGAGGAGGTCGCAGCGATGATGGAGCGCGCCGGACTCCGGCAGATCGCGTTCTCAAACCACGCGCCGTACTGGTGCGCCGTGGGCCGACGATCGAAGTGAATGCAGGCCCCGCTGCGGGGCCTGGCGCGCTCACCGCCGTCAATCGGGTCCGGGTTTCGCCGCCACGATCGAGCAGGCGACAATTCCCAGCAGCGAGCGCGCGCGCCCCTGACCGAGTACGCGGGACGGAAGCCGCTCCGCGCCGGCAAACCACGACGCCGGCATCAACGGCAGCCACGCGAGACTGGCGTTGCGCCATGGCGAGCGCAACGTCTCAAAGCCGGCTTCGCGCAGCGCGGGGATCAGCTCGGAGTACGTCCACTCCTTCAGGTGGATCGCGTGGTCGTCCTCGCCGGATTGCCCGGGGCTACCGATGCGGTCAAGCCGGTTCGGTGTCAGCAGCCAATAGCATCCGCCGGGCCGCAGGACGCGGTGCACCTCTCGCAGGTGCGGCAGCACATCCTCGGGGTGAAGGTGCTCGAATACCTGGATGGAGTAGGCGAAGTCGGCACCAGAGGTTGCGGCGGGGATGTCGACGCCGTCGGTCCTCGTCAGCGTCAGCCCGGCCAGGTCTCCCGCTCGGCGGCGGGCCTGATCGAGAATTCGTGCGGAGACTTCGACGCCGAGCACCCGGCGCCCTCGCCGGACCATCTCGATCGCGAGCAGACCGCCTCCGCAGCCGACCTCGACCAGCTCCTCGCCTGGCCGAGTGAGCCTCTCCAGGAAACTGACCAGGAACGGGGCTCCGGCGCCGAAGTCGAGCGTGTTCGGGTCACGGCCGAGGTGCATCTCATAGACGCGGTCGTAGACGGCTCCGTAGAGCTTTGCCCTCTCCGCCGGTGGCGCGTCAGCCAGCCGCTGCGCGAGCGTGGCCTCGATCCGGTTCTGTTCTTGCAGTGACACCACGGGCGGCTGGTCGCTCAACGGAGCGCCTCGAGTTCCTCGCCGCCTGGTGTGCTCATGACCTGGAAATGGTCGACAGGATGCGGGTGCGCCGCCACCTCGGGACCGGGAAGCAGCATGTTGTACTGATCGACGATCTGCGTGACGATGCTGCTGATCGCGTAGCGGCGAGCGCGCTCACGTGCACCCGCGGCCAGATGGGCGCAGAGGTCAGGATCCCTCAGAACGCGCTCCAGTGCCGTAGCGAGCGCCGCAGGGTCTCGCACGGGGACGAGCACTGCGTCGCGGTCGGAGGTCAAAAAGCCGTCCGTGGCACCGTGCGCGGTAGCGACGAGTGCGCATCCGCAGGCCATTGCCTCGAGCACCGCATTCGACATGCCATCAGCATGCGACGGGTGCACGAACACGTCCGCCGCCTGCAGATACGGCAGCGGGGACCGTGTCCACCCGCGGACGATGATCTCGGCCGGTGCGTCGATCCTTTGCTCGTCAGTCGCGCCGAGCACCAGCAACTGCCGGTTCTCGCTCTGGACGCGGGGCCAAGCCTCCAGTAGCTCGCCGATCCCCTTGTAGTCGACCAGCCGGCCGACGAACAGCACCAGGCCAGAGCATTCGGGCAAACCCAGCTCGGCCCGGAGCCGGCGCTTGCGCTCCGCGGACACCGGCTGGAACTCGGTGAGATCCACCCCATTGGGGATCTCGGCGATCCGCGCATCGCGCACGCCGATTGCCGTCAGCTCGGCCCTGATCTCCGGGGAAAGGACCTGCACCCGGTCGGCATGCCGCAGGCCATACCAGCGTGTGATCTTGGCGGCCGGGGCCAGCCGCTGCACCTCGCCCACAGCACCACCGCACGCGACCTTTACGTAACAGGGTCGTCTGTGCAGGTGAGATACCAGCACCGCGACGTCGGCCTGCAGGTTGGCCAAGTGTACGTGCACGATGTCATACCGTCCGACATGTCTCAGGAGCCAGACCGACAACCGACCGAGATAAGACGCTCGCGTGAGCCGCCGGCGATTGAACCGACGTAGGCGAACAACGCGAACCCCACCGAGCCATCCTGACCGGAGGTTGCCAGTCCGCGCGCACACCACGGTCACGTGGTGACCGCGCCGCACCAGCTCCTCGGCTTGAAGGCGCGCCTGTCGTTCGGCACCACCGGTGACGCCGGGGTAATAGTCCAGCGTGCAGAAGAGGACGTTCAGCACCAGCCTCGATGGTAGTTCGCGCGCTGGGGGCGATCCGGGAGATTCGTACCCACGGCAGGGCCTCGGGCGGTGCTGGATCCGCGGGACCGTGTTCGGCGCCGCAGCGGCGCGATATTCCTCCCGCTCGAATCGGTCAGAAAGCTGCCCGCGGAGCGCCGGGAGCTCGGACGTAATCTGCCGTTCAGGCAGTCGCCGCCGCGAATAGGCTACGAAGTCACTGCCAGCCGGCCCTCGGCTGGCACTGCGGCGAGTCATCTTGAACGGCATCTACTCACTGTCTCGGTGATCGCGACCGTCCTTCGATGGGGTGCAGAGGAAACCAACCAGACGAGCGTGGACAGCACGAGCCCTATCGCTGAGGCAGTGTCAGATTTGACGGCCGCGGACCGAAGCCCGGGTGCGTCGGCGGTCGGCGATCGCCATACCGGCGCCTACGGCAGATTCAGTCGACTCCGACTCGGACTTCGAGCCAGAGGGGATGTCGCCGTTTTGTGCCTGACGGTCGCGAGCGATGTCGTCTCGGTGTGGATCGTCGCCAGCTTCGTGCCGCACGCGCTGGGCGCACGGGCGACTCATGCACCGATAGGGACCTCCGTGATCGCGCTCTTCGCCTTCGTCGCCACCTGCGTGCTGGCCGGCCTTGGCGCCTACAGCCGCGACGTCACCCGGCGGCTCGGCGGCTCCATGCTTCGCTGGGCGCGAGTATGGGTCGCATCGGGGATTACGACCTGGGTGGTGGTGGTCGTCTGCATGGTCATTGGGCGAGATGTGCCGGTGAACTCGCTGGCGGTGACATCACTCGTCGTGCCGCTGCTGTGGATGACCAGTCGCTTGCTGGGCGACCGGTTTGGCTTTGACCTTCGGACGAAGCGTGTCGTCGTCGTCGGCAGCGGGGCCATCGCCCGGCAGGTGATCGCCATGACCCAGCGGCCGGGCGGCGATCTCCAGATAGTCGGCTGTGTGGACGACGAGCCCCTGGGTCCGTTCCCGCAGCCCGATACGCCGGTTCTCGGGCCCGATCCGCCGATTCTCGGGCCGATCGCAGCGCTGCCATCGATCCTTCGCCGGTACGACATAGATCGTCTCCTGGTCACCTTCGCCGGCCGGCGCGACCACCAGTTGATCGATGTCTTGCGTAGCTGCGATGGCCTGAAGATCGACGTCGACATCGTGCCTCGGCTGTTCGAATACACCGGCGTGGATTGTGCCGTCTCGATGCTGGGAGACCTGCCGGTGCATCACGTGCCCGCGCGGCGGTCCGGCCGCGGAGCCAGGATACTGAAACGGGCCAGCGACATCGCCATCTCACTCCCCTTGCTCGTGCTCCTGTCGCCTCTGCTGGTTGCCATCGCGGTTGCGGTTGCACTCGACAGCGGCTTTCCGGTCATCTACCGCCAGCGGCGAGTCGGACGGCGGGGGGAGCCATTCGACATGTTCAAGTTCCGCAGCATGTACCGCGATGCCGACGTACGCGCCACACAGCACATAACCGGGGCCTCCACAGGCGAAATCACCATGCAGGAGGCAGAGCGGCACATGAAGCCCGAGCAAGATCCTCGCATCACCCGACTCGGCAGATGCCTACGGGCCACAAGCCTCGACGAGCTGCCTCAACTGTGGAGCGTCCTGACCGGTGCGATGAGCCTCGTGGGGCCGCGCCCGCTGCGCTCCTATGAAGTGGATTCGCTCCAGGCTTGGCAGCTCGCGCGGCAGGACGTGCGGCCTGGCATCACGGGCTTGTGGCAGGTGTGCGGTCGTAGCAACGTACGGTGGGACAGGCGCATGCAGCTGGACTACAGCTACGTTCGCCACTGGAGTCCCTCCTCGGACCTGAAGATCCTCGCCGAGACGGTGCCGGCTGTCCTTCGCCGGGAAGGCGCGCGATAGTGGTCGACCCCCTGAGGTTACTGCGGAGTGGCCATGCGGCACATGCGCTCGGCCGCTTCGAGCACCTCATCGCGTGTGTGCACTCTGAGCTTGCGCATGATGTTCTTCATGTGGCTGTAGACCGTGTCCTGGGCGAGGTAGAGCTGAGCAGCCACCTCGGCACTCGACGCGCCCGCGGCGAGCAGATCCAGTACCTCCCACTCGCGGCTGGTGAGCACGCTTCGGATCGGCCGCATGCCCCGGCCCGACCCGGGTACCAGGCGCATCGACTCGATCAGTGTCATCGTCAACCTTCGGGGAATTGCCGCCTCCCCGCGGACGACCGCATGCAGCGCGCCCACCAGCGCGGCCACGCTGGTCTCCTTGGAAAGAACACCACTGGCGCCGGCGCGCAGCGCCCCGAGCTGGAGCTCTTCATCTTGAGCAACGCTGAACAGCACGACGCGGACGCTGGGAACCTTCTCACTGACCCGGCGGGTGACCTCGACCCCGGGCACTCGCCGCAGCATCGCCTCCGTCAGCAGAATCTCGGGCTTGTAGTGAACGGCAAGCTCCACCGCCTCGACGCCGTCAGAAGCCTCGGCGGCGACAACGAAGCCGGCGCCGTTTTGCAGTACGTCTCGTACTCCTCTTCGAGCCAGGGGATCACCGTCGGCGATGACCACGCGTGACTTCCGCACTCCATCTTCGGCGCCGCTATGAACGCGACCGCCGCCGACATAGCCGTTTGTCTGCAAGCTCGCGCTCATTTGCTACCCCCCGCGGAGAAAGGCTGTCGATCCTTCAGGCTCGATTTCTATCCTCGCTGCGCAGCAAGCCGCCCATCTCGCTGCGCGGAGGACTTTATCAGCAAAGAGCGAACTGCCTGCCGTCCGCGCTACCCATGTCCTGGGGTAGATAATTGCCGATCGCGCGCCGATATAGGTTACAAATCTGCGTTTGTGGCGGGTGTCGCTCCGAGTAAACAGTAGAGAATGGCACGTTTGGGTAAGTTGGCATAAAGGTACAGACAGGCACACACGGTCTAGCTGCTTTGGTTGCGATGAATGTGCTCAGGCACAAGCCGCAGGGCGGCCCGGGTACCCGGGGTCGGCCGCGAGTACTGCTCGTTGGTCCGGACCCCTCAGCCCGGCGCGAGGCGGGCCGGGCGCTAGAGGAGTCTGGTCGGTTCGAGCTGGCCGGCGAGGCAGCCTTGGGCCAGGCAGTGAGAATGACGGCGAGGACTCAACCCGACGTGGTGTTGCTCGAGCTACCGCGAGGGGCGGCCCCCGGCGTGATCCTGCGCTCCCTGTTGGAAGCCGCTCCGGCGGCGAAGATCGTGATCCTGGCACCCGGGGAGGGCGACGAGCGGGGACTGGAGGCGCTGCGGGCCGGCGCGGCCGGGTTTCTCGGCAATGATTTCAATCGAGCGGCGCTCGTTCGGACCCTCACCGGGGTCGTCGCCGGCGAGGCGGCGATCTCGAGGGACTTTGCCGCCTGGCTGATCGCCCGAGCGCGTGAGGAGCCCGAGCGCCCGCTCGGCATGCGGCCGGTGAAGAGCCGGTTGACGGCGCGTGAGTGGGAGGTGCTGGACCTGTTGTCGGCGGGGACCTCGAAGCCGGCGATCGCGCGCGACCTGAGTGTGACGCTGGGAACGGTTCGCAGCCATCTGCGCAGCCTGACGCGGAAGTTGTCGATCGATGCCCCTGAACCTGTTGGTCCAGGAGGCGCGCGGAGCAGGCGAGCGTCGACGTCCGATTGAACCGGGCCCACTACCCTTGGGGCCGTGCCCACCACCGTAGTGATGAAATTCGGCGGCACCTCGGTGGCCAACGCGGAGCGGATCAAGGGCGCGGCGCACCGGATCGTCTCCCAACGCGAGGCCGGGAACCGGGTCGTCGCCGTGCTCTCGGCGCGCGGGAAGACGACCGATGAGCTGATCGCGATGGCCGAGGAGGTCTCCCCGGACCCCGACCGCCGGGAGATGGACATGCTGCTCTCGACCGGGGAGCGGATCTCCTGTGCGCTGTGTGCGATGGCGATCAACGACCTCGGCCACCGCGCGATCTCGCTCACCGGCTCGCAGGCCGGGATCGTCACCGACACCTCCCACACCAGGGCGCGGATCCTGGACGTCCGCGCGCGGCGGATCAGCGAGGCGCTGGCCGAGGACCTGATCGTGCTCGTCGCCGGCTTTCAAGGGGTCTCCACCGCAAGCGACGTCACCACCCTCGGCCGGGGTGGCTCGGACACGACCGCGGTCGCGCTGGCCGCGGCGATCGGCGCCGAGGTGTGCGAGATCTACACCGACGTGGCCGGCGTGTTCAGCGCCGATCCTCGAATCGTCCCCGACGCCCGCAAGCTGCCGCAGGTCAGCTTTGAGGAGATGCTGGAGATGGCCGCCTCGGGCGCCAAGGTGCTGCAGCTGCGTTCGGTCGAATACGCCCGCACCCACGAGGTGCGGATCCACTGCCGATCGAGCTTCGATACCAGCGCCGGTACCTTTGTGCTCGGAGAGGACGAGACCATGGAACACCCCCTGATCACCGCCGTCACCCATTCCACCGAGGAGGCTCGGATCACCCTGCTCGGCGTTCCCGATCGTCCCGGGGCGGCGGCCGCGATCTTCTCCGCGCTGGCCCAGGCCAACTGCAACGTGGACACGATCATCCAGAACGAGCCGCGCGAGGAGGGGCGCGACGCCGAGGTGTCGTTCACGATCGCCACCGAGGACCTGCGCGCCGCCGAGGCGGCGCTGGAGCCGATCCGTACGCAGCTCGGCCTGACCCGCATCGACACCGATCGCGCGATCGGCAAGGTGTCGATCGTCGGCGCCGGCATGCGGTCGCATCCGGGGGTGGCCGCCAAGGTGTTCGAGACCCTCGGTGAGCGCGAGATCAACATCCAGATGATCTCCACGTCGCCGATCAAGATCTCCTGCATCATCGGCGCCGCCGACGTGCCCGAAGCCGTCCGGTCGCTGCACCACGCCTTCGAGCTCGGTGCCACCGCAGTCCAGCAGGAGCGGCCGATCGGTCAGGAGGCGCGATGAGCCAGGAGGACGCAACGGGCGCCGGGTGGGCGGGTCCGAGTCGCGAGGCCCGCTCGGGCGCCATTCGCGTGGCGGTCGTGGGCGCCACGGGGGCGGTGGGACGAGTCATGGTGGAGCTGCTGCGCGAGCGCTCGTTTCCGGCCGACGACCTGGTCCTGTTCGCCTCGGCGCGCTCCGCCGGCACTCAGGTCGACGGCCGAACCGTGCAGCGGCTGGATGACGCGGCCGACCTGGACGGCTTCGACATCGCGCTGTTCTCCGCCGGCGCCGGCACTTCCCGTGAGTGGGCGCCGCGGTTCGCCCAGCACGGGACGGTGGTGATCGACAACTCGTCGGCGTTTCGACGCGACCCGTCGGTGCCGCTGGTCGTCTCCGAAGTCAACCCCGCCGCGTTGCGCCACCACCGCGGGCTGATCGCCAACCCCAACTGCTCGACGATGCAGCTGATGGTCGCGCTGGCGCCCATCCACCGCGCGGTCGGGATCGAGCGCCTGATCGTCGCCACCTACCAGTCGGTATCGGGCACCGGTCACGCCGCCGTCGAGGAGCTCGACGCGCAGGCCCATGCCTCGCTGAACGGTTTGGACATGCCCGAGCCCGAGCTGTATCCGGATCACATCGCCTTCAACGTGATCGGGGCGGCGGGCAACTTCGCCGAGGGCGACGATCACACCGACGAGGAGCGCAAGATGATGTTCGAGACGCGCAAGATCCTCGGCGACGAGTCAATCGGGATTGCGGTCACCTGCGTCCGTGTGCCGGTGCGCGTCTCGCATTCCGAAGCGGTCAACGTCCAGACCCGGGAGCCGATCACCCCGGACCGGGTGCGCGAGCTGCTCGCCGACAGCCCCGGCGTGATCCTGGAGCCGGTGCCCTCGCCGCTGCGGGCGGCCGGGCGCGACGAGGTGTTCGTCGGCCGGATCCGGGCCGACGAGTCACACCCCCGGGCATTCTCGATGTGGGTGGTCGCCGACAACCTGCGCAAGGGCGCGGCCACCAACGCGGTCCAGATCGCCGAGCTGGTGGTCGCCGACCGCGCCGGTGCTCCCGCCGCCTGAACCGACGGTGTGAGGGCCGGCCACCGAACCCTTTGTGACCGGGCGTGGCCTAGCCGACACTGGGCTATCCGCCTTGCTCCTCCAGCGACGCCCCTGGCCCCGCCATCGCCGGTGGGGCGCCACACCGGCGGGGGCGATGGACTGCGGCAGGCGCTGGCTGGGGGTATGCAAACGTCCGCCGGCGGTTTCGCCCTCGGGCGGGACGGACGTTTGCGTCCCCAGCGTCGCGAACCTCCGCCGGCGTCACCGCCACCGGAGAGTCGAGCTCATCCGGCGTCTCGCTCGGGCGCGGCGAGCAACCGCTCGGTGACCTCATCCGCAACGCCACCGAAGTACACGGAGAGCACGCGCCCGAACACCGGGTTGTTCGGGTCGGCACGAGCGAACAGTGTCATCGAGGAGCGCAACTTCATCGCGTCCACGCTGCCGAAGACCTCGGTGGCGGTTCGCCCCTCCAGGTCGCCGACGATCTCCGCGCACTGAAGCAGCCGAGGGCCGAGCACGTCATGGTCCAGGTACGCTCGCGCTTCGTCGAGCGATGAGATCGCATACCGCTGCGCCATCGGGCTGCGGCCGAGGCCGGCGATCTGGGGGAACACGAACCACATCCAGTGCCCGCGCTTGTCGCCGGCGCGCAGCTCGGCGACCGCCCTCTCAAAGACGCCCCCCTGATCCTGGGCATCGACGAAGCGCGCCAACTGGTGAGGATCTGACATCTACGCCGGGGGACCGCCGCTGCCTACGCCGGGCCGCCGCCACTCACGCCGGGGCGCCCGCCACTCACGCCGGCGCGCCCGCCACTCACGCCGGGGCGCCCGCCACTCACGCCGGGGCGCCCGCCACCACCGACGCCGACCAGTCGATCACCGACGTCGGCTTGACGACGTGCTTGCCCATCCCCAGCTCCTTGGGCTCCAGGCCGAGCGCCAATCCGACCAGCTGCGGGAGATGCAGCACGGGAAGTCCGAGCTCGCGTCCCGCCTGCTTGGCGGCCAGCGGCTGCTGCAGGTCCAGGTTGAGGTGGCACAGCGGGCAGGGGACGACGAGGCAATCCGCCTCGGCGTCGATCGCGTCGCCCAGGTGACGCCCGGCCATCGCCAGCGACGCCTGCTTGTTCATGGTGATGATCGGGAATCCGCAGCACTTGTAGACACCGGCATAGTCGATCACGGTGCCACCGAGCGCCTCGATCACCATGTGCATGTAACGGTCCCGCGGATGCGCTTCGTCGATTCCAAGCCGGTGCACCGGGCGGACGATGTAGCAGCCGTAGAACGGGCCCACCTTGAGGTTCTCCAGCGGCCGCCGGACCTTGGCTTTGAGCGCATCGAGCCCGATCTCCTCCACCAGCAGCCACAGCAGGTTCTTGTTGGTGAGCCCGCGCTCGTAGTGCAGGCCCTCGTCGGCCAGGTTGCGGTTGATCTGCTCGCGGTAATCGGAATTGGCGTCGAGTCGCTCCTGACACTCGGACTGGGCGCCCTGGCAGGTGGAGCAGATGTTCATCATCATCGTGCCGTCGGTCTGCTGAGCCAGCGCGAACGTGCGCGCGTTGAGCGTGTCGGCCAGCTCCTGGTTGTGCTCGGCGATCACGCCCGCTCCGCAACAGGCGGCGCGGTCGAGCTCGACGAGCTCGAGGTCCAGCAACGGCGCGACCTTGGCCATCGAGCCGTGCAACTCCGGCGTGAATCCCCGGCTCACGCAGCCCGGCCAGTAGGCGACCTTCATGACTGCCCGCTTTCGCCCGGGACGGTGTCGGGTTGTCCTCCGGGACCGGATGAATTGGGTGGCGTGGTCGCTGGGTCCGTCGGCGCCTCCGACTCACCCGCGGGCACCGACGGCTTCGCAGCCGACGGCTCCGGCGGTGGCTCGCGATCCTTGGCGCCGTCGGGCTCGTCCTCGTAACCGCTGACGTACAGGTTCAGCTCCACCCGCTCGGGTCGCCCCTCCACCGTGGAGTAAATGCTCTTCAATGCGCCCAGGTCGGTCTTGGGCAGCTTATGGCCGACCAGCGCGATCTTCGGGCTCACCTTGCCCCGAATCACGCCGGTGACCACCGTCGACAGCGAGGACAGGAGCTCCCGGCCGGCGGCGGGGTGAAACTTGCCGAACCACGAGTTGCCGCCATAGCTTCGCGGCAGCAGCTCGGCCTCGTTGAGCAGCCCGTTATCGCGAACCAGGCCGACGAACGCATCCTCGTGGCGGTGACCGTTGTTGCGATCGACGATCTTCTCGTCGCTCCCCGCCCGGCGGCGCAGCCGCATGATCTGACTCATCGGCGCGACGTCCTTCGGGCACGCGTCGATGCAGTTGAAGCAGTGGGTGCAGTCATAGATCCCGTGACGGTCCTCGGAGAGGTCGGTGAGCCGCTCGAAGTGGTCCGCGTCCCGCGGATCGCCGACGAACCGGTACGCCTTGGACAGCGCCGCCGGCCCGATGAACAGCGGATCGATCTCCATCGACAGGCAGTCCGAGACGCACGCTCCGCACTGGATGCAAGCCATCGTCTGGGTGACGTCGACCATGTTCTCGTGCGGCACGATGTACTCGCGCTCGGGAACCGGCTGCCGGTTGATCAGAAACGGCGTCACCCGTTGGATCTTCTTCCAGTGCACCGCGTCCATGTCGACGATCAGATCCCGGATCACCGGCATGTTGCCCATCGGCTCGACCTCGATCACCGGAGGCGGCGCGGTGTCACCGTCCTCGCTGGGATTCCAGCCGACGCCGTGGCCGCGGGCCGCCGCGTCCTCGAGATGGGTGTTGCACGCCAGCCCCGGCTTGCCGTTCATGCGCACCCCGCAGGAGCCGCAGATCGCCTGCTGACACGAGCAGCGAATCCCCACCGATCCATCGACCTCGTCCTTGATCTTCAGAATCGCGTCCAGCACCGAGTTGCGGGCGCCGAGCTCGATCCAATGTTCGTCCCAGTAGGCGGCCTCGCCGGACTTGGGGTCGAAACGGCGGATCTTCAGGAGATACTCGGGCATGGGTGCCTCGATTCACAGGGTCGGGGACAACGGTCCATCAGTACGTCCTCTCCTGGGGCTCCCACTTGGTGATCGTCACCGGCGAGTAGCTGATCGCCGGCAGGTCGTCGCCGTTGACGGCCACGTCGATGTGCTTGAGCCATTGATCGTCGTTGCGCTCGGCGAAGTCGGTGCGGAACTGCGCCCCGCGCGACTCCTTGCGCTCCTGGGAGGCGACGACGATCGCCTCGGCACAGTCGAGCATGTATCCAAGCTCGATGGCACCCGTCACGTCCTGATTGAAGACGGTGCCGTGGTCATCGATGCTGGCCTTCGGTGCCTCCTCCTTGAGCCGGCGCACGATCTCCAGCGCCTGATTGAGACCGTCGGCGTCGCGAAACACGGCGCAGTAGCGGTTCATCGCGTCGCCGAGCTCGTCCTTGATCGCTGCCACCCGCCGGCCGCCCTCGGGCCGGTTGATGATCGCCCTGATCGCGTTCTCGGTGTCGGTGACGCGCGTTGGCGGCGTCACCGGCATCGGCATCTGGAGCGCTTGGCGGGCGGCGTGCTCGCCGGAGCGGCGGCCGAAGATCAGGGTGTCGAGCAGCGAGTTGGCGCCCAGCCGGTTGCCCCCGTGCACCGACACGCAGGCCACCTCGCCGGCGGCGTAGAGCCCGTCGACGGTCGTCTGGCCGTCGACGTCGGTCTTGACGCCGCCCATGACGTAGTGCTGGCCGGGATGGATGTGGATCGGCTCGCGGGTGATGTCGACCCCGGCGAAGTCACGGCCGATGTTGACGATCTCCCGCAGCGCCTCCAGCGTCCGCCGGCGCGGCACCTTGGTGATGTCGAGGGCAACCGTCCCGTCGGGAAAGCCACGGCCCTCGTTGATCTCGGTCTGCTCGGCGCGCGAGACCACATCGCGCGAGGCGAGCTCGAGCTTGTTGGGGGCGTACTTCTCCATGAAGCGCTCGCCCTCCGCGTTCAGCAGCCAGGCGCCCTCTCCGCGGGCCCCCTCGGTGATCAGCAGCCCGTTGCCGGCGAGCGTCGTCGGGTGGTACTGGATCATCTCCATGTCCATCAGCCGGGCACCGATCCGGTAGGCCTGGGCGATTCCGTCCCCGGTCACGATCAGCCCGTTGGTCGTCGGTCGGTAGGCCTGGCCGGCACCGCCGTTGGCCAGGATCACCGCCTTGGCGTTGAACACCTCCAGCCGGCCGTCGCGGAGGTTGCGGCAGACCGCGCCGATGCAGCGGCCGTCGTCGTCCTGGAGCAGGTCGGTGGCGAACCACTCCTCGTAGCGATCGACGGTGGCCGCGTGCTTCATCAGCTGCTCGTAGAGCACGTGGAGGATGGCGTGGCCGGTGATGTCGGCGACGTAGTAGGTCCGAGCCGCCGAGGCACCGCCGAAGGCGCGCGTTCCCAGGTTGCCGGTCTCCGAGCGGTGGAAAGTCACGCCGGCGTGCTCGAGCCACAGGATCTCGTCCGGGGCCTCGCGGCACATGATCTCCACCGCGTCCTGGTCGGCCAGGTAATCCGATCCCTTGATCGTGTCGAACGCGTGCGATTCCCAGGTGTCCTCGGGGTTCAGCGCGGCGTTGATTCCGCCCGCCGCGGCCACCGAGTGCGACCGCACCGGATGCACCTTGGAGACGATCGCCACCGTCGCTCCGGTCTGGGCCGCCGCCAGGGCGGCGCGCTGACCGGCCAGTCCAGCGCCGATGATCACTACGTCATGAGAGGGCATTTCCACCAATATAAGGGAGCCGGCCTTGCGGCCGGCTGTCTCCGGGATCGCCGGTCGGTTCGCCGCCGCGGGTCCGGCGGCAGCGACCCCGAACGCTCAGGCGGGCGAGCCGGCGAACGCCGATTGCAGCGCGCGTCGAACCTGCTCGACGGTGACCACTCCCCGCAAGACGCCGTCGGCGTCGACCGCCATCAGGGCACCGAGCCGTCCCAGCGTCTCCGACGCCAGCAGATCGGCGATCGGGCGGTCCTGCGCCACCCGCCAGCTCGGTCCGCTGTCGGGCTCGATCACCGCCCCGATCGTCACCCACCCCTCGCCGGCGTCGGCGCAGGACTGGGCCCGCTCCAGGCGAGCGATGCCGAGCAACCGTCCGTCCTCATCGATGACCGGGAACCACGACCAGCCGTAGCGCAGGAAGTATTCGTCGAGCGCCTCGCTCACCGGGGTCGCGGCGGGGATCGCCACCGGTTGGGTGTCCATGATGTCCGCCACGCGGAGGCCGTCGATGCGCTGCGACAGCGCCGACTGCACGATCGCCCCCCGGGCCGACTGCCACAGCAGGTAGGACAGGGCCGCCAGCCACAGGCCGGCGAAGGCGCCGGAGCGGGTGGCCAGCCACAACCCGAACCCGGCGAGCGCCAGCGCGAAGCCCTGGCCCATCCGAGCCGCCACCTGGGTGCCGCGGCGCTTGTCGCCGGTTACGCGCCATACCGCCGACCGCGCCACGCGGCCGCCGTCGAGCGGGAACGCGGGCACGAGGTTGAACACCAGCAGAAGCACGTTCATCGGCAACAGCCAGCTCAGCGACAGCAGCACGGGCGTGATCTGAATGTCGGAGTCCAGGACGATGGCGTGCGTCAGGCGGTGGGTCCCGACGAGCGCGACGTCCACCGCGAGACACAATAGGATCACGCAGAAAGTGGCGAACGGGCCGGCGATGGCGACCTTGAAATCCTCGCCCGGGGTTGCCGCGTCGCGGCTCATCCGGGTAACTCCGCCGAACAGGAAGAGATCGATCTGCTTGACCTCGATCCCCTGGCGCCGCGCCACCAGCGCGTGCCCCAACTCGTGGACGATCAGCGACGCGAACAGGAGCAGGACACTGATCACGGTGGTCAGGTAGGCCACCCCGTCGGAGCTGTGCAGGGTGTCCCGGAACGGCCCCGAGAGCAGGAAGATCATTAAGAACAGGACCAGGAACCAGCTGACGTTGACGCCGATCCGGATCCCGAACGCGTTCAGCAGCTTGATCGAGGTTGACCGCCGGGACATGGTGCAATGGTGACATAGGCGCCTACGGCGTCCAAGAAACTCAGGAGAAGTGAGATGAGTGAGCGTCTGGATGCTCTGAAACTGCGGATGGCGGAGCTCGCCGACCTGTCGCATGCCCTGTCGCTGGCCCACTGGGACCAGCAGACGATGATGCCGACGCGGGGCGCCGAGGCGCGCGCCGAATCGCTGGCCACGCTGACGCGGATCAGCCACGAGATGTTCGTCGACGACGCGACCGGGCGCTTGCTGCAGACGGCCGCCGAGGACCTTGATGGCAGCGAGGGTGGACAGGATCCGGATTCCGACGACGCGCGCCTGGTCGCGCTCGTCAACCGGCAGTGGGCCAAGGCCCGCCGCGTTCCGACGGAGCTGGCGGGAGAGCTGGCTCGAGCGGCGTCGGTCGGTCAGGAGGCGTGGATCCAGGCGCGGGCGAACTCCGACTTCTCTAGCTTTGCTCCCTTCCTGGAGCACAACATCGAGCTGGCCCGGCGGTACGTCGAATGCCACTCCGGCGCCGACGGCTACGAGTGCGGCTATGACGCGCTGCTGGATGACTACGAGCCCCAGATGCCGACCGCCCAGGTCGCCGCTCTGTTCGATGAGCTCAAGAACGAGCTGGTGCCGGTGATCGCCCGGGTTACCGAGGCCGCGGGACGAATCGACGAGCAGCCGCTGTACGCCGAGTTTCCGGTGCGCGACCAGCGCCGCCTCGTCGAGCAGATCGTCGCGCTGATGGGATTTGACCGCGAGGGATGGCGGATCGACGATACGGTGCACCCATTCGCCACTCGGATCGGCGGTGGCGATGTGCGCATCACCACGCGCTGGGACGAGCACTTCTTCCCCGGCGGTCTCTACGGCGCCATGCACGAGTGCGGCCACGGCCTTTACGAGGCGGGGCTGCCGCCGGCACTGAGTCGCTCCCCGCTTGGTAGCACCGACTCCCTCGGCATGCACGAGTCCCAGAGCCGTCTGTGGGAGAACATGGTGGGGCGGGGGCGTCCCTTCTGCGGCGTGCTCGCCCCGCGGATCGCCGAGCTGGGCGGCGCCGAGCTGGCCGACCTGGACGCCGACGGCCTGTATCGGGCGGTCAACCGCGTCAAGCCGACCTACATCCGGGTCGAAGCCGACGAGGCGACCTACGCACTCCACATCATCGTGCGCTTCGAGCTCGAGCAGGCCCTCATCGACGGGGGACTGGACGTCCGAGATCTGCCGGAGGCGTGGAACTCACGGTTCCAGGAGTACCTCGGGATCGAGGTGACCGATGACGCCGACGGTGTCCTGCAGGACGTGCACTGGTCGGCGGGATTGATCGGTTACTTTCCAACTTACGCGTTGGGCAACCTGATCGCAGGACAGCTGTGGGAGCGGGCTCATGCTGACCTCGGCGATCTCGATGGCGACCTTGCCCGGGGCCGGCTGGGCCCGTTGCGCGACTGGTTGGGCGAGCACGTGCATCGCCACGGTGCGAAGTTCACCACCGTGGAGCTCCTGGAGCGGGAAGCTGGCGGCCCGATCTCGGTGGCGCCGTTCACCCGCTACCTGAAGGCTAAGCTCGCGGACGTCTACGGGATCGACCTGGGCTGATGCGATTTAGAGAAAGAGGGCTTCAACGATGAGTAAGACGTCAGTAAAAGTCGCAGTTACGGGCGCCGCCGGTCAGATCGGATACGCGATCCTGTTCCGGATCGCCAGCGGTCAGCTGCTCGGGGACGACACCCCGGTCCACCTGTCCCTGCTGGAGATCCCAGCCGCGGTCAAGGCCGCCGAAGGGACGGCGATGGAGTTGGATGACTGCGCGTTCCCCCTGCTGACCGGGGTTGACATCTACGACGACCCCCAGCCGGCGTTCGACGGAGTTGACATCGCGCTGCTGGTCGGGGCCCGGCCGCGGACCAAGGGAATGGAACGGGGTGACCTGCTGGAGGCCAATGGCGGGATCTTCAAGCCCCAGGGGCAGGCGCTCAACGAGCACGCTGCCTCGGGCGTGAAGGTCCTGGTGGTGGGCAACCCCGCGAACACCAACTGCCTGATCGCCCAGAGCAACGCCCCCGATGTGCCGCGGGAGAGGTTCAGCGCGATGATGCGCCTGGATCACAACCGCGCGATCGCGCAGGTTGCCGCCAAGACCGGGGCCGCGATCAGCGAGGTCACGAACATGACGATCTGGGGCAACCACTCGGCCACCCAGTACCCGGACGTCTTCCATGCCAAGGTGAAGGGCGCCGCCGGCGCCGAGGCCGTCGGTGACAGGGCTTGGATCGAGCAGGACTTCATCCCGACCGTGCAGAAGCGCGGGGCGGCGATCATCGACGCCCGCGGCGCCTCGAGCGCCGCGTCGGCGGCCAATGCCGCGATCGACCATGTCCGCGACTGGGTGCGGGGCACGCCCGAGGGCGACTGGGTTTCGATGGCGATCCCCGCCGACGGGTCCTACGGAGTGCCGGAAGGGATCTTCTCGGGTTACCCGTGCACCTGCTCGCAGGGTGAGTACGAGATCGTCACGGGACTGGACCTCGACGAGTTCTCTCGGGAGCGCATCGACGCAACCGTCTCCGAGCTGCACGAGGAGCGCGAAGCGGTCAAGCAGCTGGGGCTCATCTAGCGTCCCGTCAGGCAGGTTCGTCGACGACGAGGCAAACCCCTCACCAGAACCGCCCAGCCTGCCTCGCCGCCCGGCGAGGATCCGCACGTGGGGCCGCCGCGATCGCGCTGACCGCGGCGGCTTTCCGTGCCGTGTGCCGGTCCGTTTACCGGAGACGCTTCTTCCTGAAGGCTCCGGACGACAACTCGCCTCCGACTGCCGGAGGCGAAACGACTAGGCCGAGGCGGCGGGATGCCAACCCTGGCCTTCGCGCCTCACCTGTTTGTCGTCGACCAGCTTGGGCATCACCCGGTACAGGTAGTTCGGCTCGATCTTGAGCGACTCGGCGATCTCGGGGATGGTGATTCCCGGCTTTTCCCGGACGAGCGCCAGCGCCTGATTGGCGCGGGTGTTCCCACCCCGCCGGCCCCGGGGACGCCCCGCCCGGCGCGCCGGACGGCGCGAGCCACTGCGGCCGTTCGCGCTCGCCGGACGGCCGGGTCCTCTCCGGCCACCAACCAGCGCGGCTCGCGCGGCTTCGAGCTTTGTGACCTCCACCTTGAGCTCGCTCAGGCGGCTGTCGATGTCCTTGACGGTACTGTCAACGAAGTCTGCCAATTCAGGCCACCTCCATGGGTCCTTTTGGGCTTGATCGTGTAAGTACGATACAACCCGTCCGCTAGGAGCTGGATTTTTGTTCCAGGAGGGCCTTGAGGCGGTGCAGTGACTTGTCGGCTTCACGCTCCGACGTCGCGCCGACGATCATCCGGCTGGCCACGCTTCCCAGCCGTCCTCCTGGGGGATGAAACTCGTTGGTGTATTCGAAGGTCGTGCTGCCGTGGTCGTCGCTGGAAAGCTGGTAGCGGATCAGGGCAGTGGATCGGGCGGGGCCGCCGCCTTCCCATTGCGCCAGGCGCGGACTGTCAACCGCGATCAACGTCCAATGAACGTGGAATGTGAGGCCGCGGACGTGGATCGCCTGGTCCATCGTCGAACCGCGCCGCAGCGGCCGGTCGGAAACGTCGGAGACCGACTTGTGGATCGTCACCCATTCACCGAGACAGCTGGGATCCATGACCGTCTCCCAGACGCGCTCGATCGGTGCGTCGATCCTGATCCTGGCCGAAACCGTGCTCACAGGGCGCTCACACTAACGAGCCGACAGCGGTTCATCGCGCTCCCATTCGGACAGTGCGTGCTCGATTGCCGAGTTCAGCGTGTGGAGCCTCACCCCCAGGTGCGCCGCGGCGCGATCGTCGCGGGGCAGCAGGTCGGCGTCCAGGCTCTCCATCAAAGGCCCGATCAGCTCATACCGCTCGCCTGCCACCAGCGCCGCGATCCGCGCGGCGATCGGGGTGACCGTGAGCCGGCGCAACCGCACCGCTGGGCGGTCGACGATCATCAGCTCCGCGATCCGGTCGACCAGCTCGCCGTAGGAGACTATGTCCGGGCCACCGAGATCCAGTGTCTCGCCCGCCACCCGGTCACTGGTGGCGGCGCGGGCGAGCAGCTCCACCACGTCACGCTCGTCGATCGGAGCGGTGCGCCGGCAGCTCCACGCCGGCACCGCCAGCACCGGCAGACGCTCGACCAGGCGCACGAGGAAGCGAAACGAGCGCGACCGGGCGCCGATGACGATCGACGCCCGCAGGGTGACGGTCCCGGGGACCGCGTCGCGCAGGATGGCCTCCACCGCCGCCCGACTGGCGAGATGGGCCGAGCGAGGCCCGCCGGCGGGCAGGAGCCCGCCGAGGTAGACGATCCGCCTCACCCCGGCGGCGTGCGCTGCCGTGGCGAACCTGACCGCCGCGGCTCGCTCGCGGGTCGGGAAGCGATCCTCGGTGGCGGGCTCCATCGAATGGATGAGGTAGTAGGCGACCTCGACGCCGGCCAGGGCGCGCTCCAGGCCGGCGCCGGAGATGGCGTCTCCCTGGATGACCGGAACTCCGGCGGTCGCCCGTTCAGGGTGACGAGCCAAGCCGCTCACGGCATGCCCGTCGCGCTTCAGCCGCCGGGCCATCAGCGACCCGAGGTACCCGGTGACCCCGGTGACGAGAATGTTCACCGAGCCGGCTTGCAGTCTGTGTCCATGGCGGGCATCTTCGGTACCCGAAAAGCTACGGAAATAGCGGCCCGATCCGGCCGGGCCCGCTGAAGTCCCCGGATTTTCCAGGCTTTAGCCACTTTCAGAAAACCTTGCGTTTTCCGCGAAGCGACGTTGTGCCCCGGAGCGCGATCCGCTTTGATGCCCCGCCTACAGACAGACGAGAACGGGGTGTCGGTCAGGTATGTCCAACGGTCGGAACGTCGCTGCGAAGGCGAGCTGTGATAACTGCTTCTTTGGCCGCAACGGTCTCTGCGCCGTCGCCGGAGCGGCGCCGTGCGCGACATTTCGTCCGGCGCATCCCGAGGGCCTGCGTCCGCCCAGTCAGCTGCGGTTCGTGTTCCGCCAGGAGCGGCGACTCCAGGTCGCGTGGACGTTCCCGTCGCCCAACGAGCAGGTCGGCCTCCACGCGTGACCGACCCGCCGGCCACGTGGGCTCGTATATGTTTAGCGCCGTGTACTGGCCGCTGATCGGTGGATTCATCGCGTTCGTGCTCCTCGCCGTCCTCATCGGGTGGCTGATGGATACCTCGCGCCGCGGCGGCGGCCCCAACGGCGACCATCACTGAGGGGGCGACGACAGCGTGGCCGGTTCGCCGGGCGGCGGGCGTCCGGGCGCGGCTGCGGTGGCCGCGGCTCGCTCACTCCGGGCGGCGATCCAGTCCGAGCCGGCGGTGTCCGAGACGCCGTGGACGATGATGGAGCAGAACACCGTGAGCGCGGCGAGGTCGAAGATCCTCTGGCCCGAGTTGATCTGCTCGCTCAGGACCAGGATCGAGAACGTCATCGTCGCCACGCCTTTGGGTCCGAACCACGACATGAACGCCCGAGTGGCGGTGTCGGTGCGGGTTCCGACCAAGGCGGTGAACACGGCCGCCGGGCGGGCGACCAGCAGGGTGATGGCGACCACGCCCACCGCCGCCCACCCCGAGCCGAGCAAGCCATGCCAGGTCAGCAGAGCGCCGAACACGACGAAGATCCCGAGCTTGACGATCTCGACCAGGTCAGCGGCCTGGATCTCGAAGTAACGCCGGATGTCGGGGCGTCGGATGCCGAGTACGATCGCCCCCACGTAAACGGCGATCAGGCCGTTGCCGTGCGGGGTGAGGACCGCAGCGCCGTAGGTGACAAACGCCGCGCCGAGCGCGAACAACGAGCGCTGGTGGACAGGGATGCCCTTTTCCAGGTCCACGCCGCGGGGGGCCAACCAGGCGGCCGCGTAACCGACCACGACCCCGACGCCGAAGCCGAGGGCGAGGTTCTCCAGCACGAACCGCCACCATACGAACTGTCCTTCGCCGACCGTCAGCGCCGCGCTCAGCGCCAGTACCGCGGGCAGCGCGAGGCCGTCGTTGAGCCCCGACTCGAGATTCAGGGAATGCCGGATGACGGCGGGGACGCGAGGATTGGTGACGACGCTGGATGACAGCACCGGGTCGGTCGGCGACAGCAGCGCCCCAAGCAAGAACGACTCGGTCCACGACATTCCGGTAAGGATGTGAGCACCGGCCGCCACGATCGCCGCGGTCAACGGCATGGCCACCACCAGCTTGCGAAACGGAAGGCGCCAGTGGGACTGCAGCATCTCGCCGTCGACCTCGAGTCCGTCGCGAAACAGGATCACGATGAGCGCCACCGTCGCGAGCTCGGACACGAACGGCGAGCGCGGGTCGAAGTGCAGGACCCCGGTGGCGCCGTCGCCGAGCACGAAGCCGGCGACCACGAACACCGCCGCCAGCGACACGAAGCTGCGCCGGGCCAGCCCGGAGAGCAGCGCGCCGCCGACCAGCAGCGCGCCGAGCGCGAGCGCTGCGATCTCGAAGCGTTTCGAAACCACCGCCAACACGACCGGCATGTGCAGGAGCGCTGCCGCCACGAGGTCTAGAGTGTGACGCACGCCCCGCACACGCCCGGCCCCGGGTGGCCGGTGGCGGTTACGCTGTGGCGATGGCCCAGCGCGACCTGTTCGCCAGCTTCGAGCGCATGCGACGCGAGATGGACGAGCTGTTCGGCGACGTGTTCGAGCGCAGCGGTCTGTCGCGCCGAAGCACGGGTCGATGGCCGGCCGTGGACGTCGCCTACGCGTCCGACCCGCCCCGCGCGATCGTCACCGCCGAGCTCGCCGGCGTGGATGTCGGCGACATCGCGCTTCAGATCGAGGGTCGCAAGCTGTTCCTGGCCGGCCGCCGCGGCCCGGCCGAGTCCACGGGCGAGATCTACCAGCAGGTGGAGATCGAGCGCGGCGCGTTCCGGCGGCTGATCGAGCTCGGCGCCGACGTCGATCCCAACCGGGTGACGGCCCGGTACGAGGCCGGGCTGTTGCGCGTCGAGCTGGCGCTGGTCACACGGGTTCAGCCCCGCCGGGCGGTCCAGATCGAGAGCGGGGAGCTCCGATGACGGTGATCGACGTCGGGACGGCGCCCGAGGCGGAGGCGGAGGCGGAGCAGAGCTCCGGCGTCCGGCTACCCGCCCGGGTCGGCGTGTTGCCGCTGCGTGACGCCGTCACGTTCCCGGAGCTGGTCATCCCCCTCAACGTCGGCCAACCCCGGAGCATCGAGCTCATCAATGACGTTCTGCGCGGCGATCGCTCGATCGTGCTGCTGGCCGGCCGCGATCCCGGCGTCGAGTCACCCGATCCGGAGCAGCTGTACTCGATCGGGGTCCTCGGCTCGGTGGCCAGAATGGTTCGGCTGCCCGACGGGACGCTGCGGGTGCTGATCCAGGGGGGCCAGCGGGTCCGGGTCCAGGAGTGGCTCCAGACCGAGCCGTACCTCGTCGCCGAGGTGGTGCAGGCGCCCGATCAGCTCACGCAGACCCCGGAGCTGGAGGCGCTGGCGCGCAACGTCGCGCGCTCGTTCTCCAGCATCGTCGGCCAGGTTCCCTACCTGCCCGAAGAGCTCCAGGTGATGGTGGCGAACGTCCAGGACCCGGTGATGCTGAGCCATCTCATCGCCGGCGCCCTGCGCCTGCCCGCGGCGGAGAAGCAGGCGCTGCTCGAAGAGCAGGACGTGACCCGGCGGCTGCGTCGCCTGTCGGAGATCCTCGCCCGGGAGCAGCAGCTGGTCGCGCTGGACTCCAAGATCCAGTCCCAGGTCCAGTCCGAGCTCGAGAAGGGCCAGCGCGACTTCGTCCTGCGCCAGCAGCTCAAGGCGATCCAGGAGGAGCTCGGCGAAGGCGACGAGACGCAGGCCGAGGTCAAGGAGCTGCGCGAGCAGCTGGAAGCGCTGCGGCTCCCCGACGAGGTCTCCAAACAGGTGCAGCGAGAGCTCGGCCGGCTGGAGCGGCTGGCGCCGGCGATGGCGGAGTACGGGGTGGTGCGCGGCTATCTGGAATGGATCGCGTCGCTGCCGTGGGACACTTCCACCGAGGACGACCTGGACCTCGCCCACGCGCGCGCGGTGCTGGACCAGGACCACTACGACATCGAGCAGGTCAAGGAACGGATCCTCGAGTTCCTGGCGGTGCGGTCGCTGATGACCGAGGAGAACCGCCAGCCCGCCGGCTCGATTCTGTGTTTCGTCGGCCCGCCGGGCGTCGGCAAGACTTCGTTGGGGCGGTCGATGGCCCGGGCGCTGGGGCGCGAGTTCGAGCGCATCAGCGTCGGCGGGATGCGTGACGAGGCCGAGATCCGGGGCCATCGCCGCACGTACATCGGCGCGATGCCCGGCGTGATCATCCGCGCGCTGCGTGACGCCGGCGCCAACAACCCGCTGTTCATGATCGACGAGATCGACAAGATGGGAGCCGACTTCCGCGGCGACCCGGCCAGCGCGATGCTCGAGGTGCTCGATCCCGAGCAGAACTCGAGCTTCCGAGACCACTATCTCGATCTGCCGTTCGACCTGTCCAACGTCATCTTCGTCACCACCGCGAACACGTTGGAGACGATTCCCGGCCCGCTGCGCGACCGCATGGAGGTGATCCAGCTCGCCGGCTACACCGAGGCGGAGAAGCTCCAGATCGCCAAGCGCTACCTGGTCGCCCGCCAGATGAGTCGCAACGGGCTGAGCCCCGCCCGGATCGCGTTCACCGATGCCGGGCTGCGCGCGATCATCTCCGGGTACACGCGTGAGGCCGGGGTGCGCCAACTCGAGCGGGAGATCGGCACGGTGGCCCGCAAGGTGGCGCGGCGGGTGGCCGAGGGGACGCTGAAGCGCAAGCTCACCGTCACCGAGCCCCGCGTGCGCGAACTGCTGGGCAAGCGCACGTTTCACTCCGAGGCGCGGCGGCGGACCGCGCGCCCCGGGGTGGCCACCGGACTGGCCTGGACGCCGGTCGGCGGCGACGTGCTGTTCGTCGAGGCCACCGCGATGCCCGGCTCGGGACGGCTGACCATGACCGGGCAGCTCGGCGAGGTGATGCGCGAGTCGGCGCAGGCGGCCCTTTCCTACGTGCGCGCCAATGCGGCCGAGCTGGTGCCGGACCTCCCGGCCGACTGGTTCGCCACCCACGAGATCCACGTCCACGTCCCGGCGGGGGCGATCCCGAAGGACGGCCCCAGCGCGGGCGTGACGATGGTCACCGCGCTGGCCTCGCTGCTCTCGGGCCGACCGGTGCGCGCTGACGTGGCCATGACCGGCGAGGTCACGCTCACCGGCCAGGTGCTTCCCATCGGGGGCCTGAAGGAGAAGGCGCTGGCCGCCCAGCGCAACGGCATCCGCACGGTGATCGCACCTGCGCTCAACGAGCAGGACATCGATGAGATCCCCGAGCATCTCCGTCGCACGCTGAGGTTCGTGTTCGTATCGACCATCGATCAGGTTCTGGAGGCGGCGCTGAGTCGCAGGCGGCAAAGGGGATCGACGAGGAATTAGGTGACGGAGGTGGCGCGTGGCCGGGCGTGTCTGGCGGGTGGCGGCGAACCAAGTCGGACTGGTGGTCCGGCGGGTTCGCCGCCGCCCGTCAGGCGCGTCCAGACGCCGCCGGAACGTCAGATGGTTTCTCGCCGGTCCCAAAGGGGGTATCGCGTATCCTGACCTCTCACCCGGCCCCAAACTTGCCCCTGAGGGAGACCAATGGCATCACGAGGAAAGAAAGCCGCGAAGGCAGTGCCGTTCAACGCCGCCGATCTGTCGAACTTCATAAAGGCGAATCCGTACATCCACCGCCTGATGGAGGATTCGGATCTGCGCGGCAACATCGGGGCCGCGCTGAACTCGAGCAAGAACGCCTACCAGCGGCTTACCGGCAGCAACGCTCCGCAGAAGGTGGTGCTGGAGGACAAGCAGTTCCAGAAGAGCGTCAAGCAGGCCGCGGAGGCGATCCGCGACGCGAGCATGGCGCTGAACGAGGCACCCCAGAAGCGCAAGCGCCATCTGGGGCGCTACCTGCTCCTCCTCGTGCTTGGCGCCGCCGTCGCGCTGGCCGTCTCTGAGTCGCTGCGTTCCAAGGTGCTCGACACGCTGTTCGGCTCCGAGGAGGAGTTCCAGTACACGCCCCCGGCGGGAACCCCGGCGCCGCAGCCGCCCTCGAGCCCCGTCAGCGCCGCGTAGCAAACCAAGCGCAATCTGTGCTGCTGAGGGCGCCCCCCGTGGCGCCCTCACTGCTTAATGGCCCCGTTCGCAAGGCGTCAAAGCACTTCTGGGGTTGATCCAGGCCAGGCGTAGACTTCGCCGCCGATGGAGGCGGCCACCGCA
The DNA here is from genome assembly GCA_963787595.1 of uncultured Actinomycetota bacterium. Classification (GTDB taxonomy): domain Bacteria; phylum Actinomycetota; class Thermoleophilia; order Solirubrobacterales; family Solirubrobacteraceae; genus Palsa-465. The sequence continues at coordinate 638,779 of CAWBDE010000004.1, read as the reverse complement.
CCTGAGCGATCGCTCACGTCAGACCTGCCCACAGACAAGGCCGCCCGGATCGTCGAGGCGATGCGCGCGAGTGTCGCCGCCCGGGGAATCGCCGGCTCGACCTTCGACGTGGTCGCTCGCCAGGCGGGTGTCTCACGCGGACTGCTGCACTACTACTTCGGCTCCAAGGAACGCCTGCTCGTCGAGGTGGTCCGCCGCGAGTCGGAGGTCCGTGGTCAGCGGCTGCACCAGGCGGTGGCCGGCGCCACCGGCGCGGACGAGCTGATCGAGGCGCTCGTCCGCAGCCTGGAGGAGATCCTCGGGGAGGGCAAGAACCCGATGGTCACGTTCTACGAGCTGCTCACGCTCGGACAGCGCAACGCCGAGATCGCCGCCGAGCTGGCCGAGCTGGCGCACCGGACCCGGACCCGGCTGGCCGACGCGCTGCGGGCGGGAAGTGAGGCGGGGGTGTTCGAGCTGCGGGCCGAGCCCGGCCACGTCGCCGGCTTTCTGTTCGCGCTCGCCGACGGGGTCACGATCCGCCGCCTGTCCGAGCCCGACCTCGACGTGCGGCCGCTGATCGACCAGGCCGCGGCCGCGGCCCGCGCGCTGCTGGCGTGACCGCGGTGGCGCGGCGGGGTCCCGTCGCCGCGGTGGTCGTGCTCGCCGTCGTCGTGATCCTCGTGCTGGCGGTCGCCCAGATCGTGCTGCCGGGAATCGCGGCCGGTCGCCTGCGCGATCAGCTTGCCCGGTCCGGCGACGTGCGCCAGGTGCAGGTCGACGCGTTCCCGGCGATCACGCTGCTGTGGCATCACGCCGACAAGGTGGTCGTGCGCATGGGCCGCTACCGGGCCGGCGGGAACGGGCTGAACCACGCGCTGGATCAACTCGGCGGCGCCGGCACGGTGCGAGCATCGGCCGCCGAGGTCGACGATGGACTTCTGACGCTCCACGACGCGGCGCTGAGCAAGGACGGTAACCGGCTGAGGGCGAGCGGGCGGATCACCGAGTCCGAGCTGCGCGCCGCCGTGCCGATCCTCAGCTCGGTCACCCCGGTGGCGTCGGGCGACGGGCGCCTTGAGCTGCAGGGGACCGCGACCCTGTTCGGCGTCAGCGCCCGCGTCGACGCGACGGTCAGCGCGCAGGACGGAAGGCTCGTCGTCGCTCCCGACCTACCGCTCGGCGGCCTGGCCACGATCACGGTGTTCTCGGACCCGCACATCACCGTCCAGAGCGTGGACGCGTCTCCGGCCCCGGGCGGCTTCACGGTCAACGCCACCGCGACGGTGCGTTAAATGGCTCGTTCGCAGATACGAATTAGAAACAAGGAGTCGTAACCGGCGCGCCCCCCCGCTTCACCAGGCACAATGGGCGGGTGAACGATGCGCCGAGGTTCACCCGGCGCTCCGTCCTGGGCGGTGCCGCAGCCGCGGGCGCCGGTGCGCTGATCGCGCCGGGAGCCGCGCTGGCCCGCGGGTCAACCGGGGCGCGAGTGTTCAGCGTGCGAGTCGGAGCGACCGTGGGGGTGTCGCCCGTGATTGCCGCTCCGCATCGGTTTGTCCTGGCCGGAGTGCAGTGGTCACAGCCGGCGGCGGCGGCGATCGAGCTGCGGGCGCGTGCCCGGAACGGTCGTTGGAGCCCGTGGGCGCCGGCGTCGGTCCGCGGCCACGAACCGGATCGCCCGGCGGCCGCGGACGTACAACACGGCGAGCCGCTCTGGTTCGGCCCGGTCGACGAAGCGCAGCTGCGCAGCGCGAGGGTGGTGAACGGGGTGACGCTGCACTTCGTCGCCGCCGCGACGGTGGCCGGCGCATCATCCGGTCATGCCGCGACCGCCGCTCGCGCCCTGCCGCTGGCGCGGCCGCTCCTTCCCGCCGGCGGCGGGCAGCCGCCGATCATCGCCCGCTCGGCGTGGGCGGGCCGCGACCATGGCCCCACCGCCGGTCCGTTCTACGGCTCGATAGAGCTGGGCTTCGTCCACCACACCGTCAACCCCAACGGGTACGCGGCCGGTGAGGTCCCGGCGCTGCTGCTGGCGATCTACGACTACCACCGTTACACCCGGGGTTACTACGACATCGCCTACAACTTCATCATCGACGCCTTCGGGCGGATCTGGGAAGCCCGTGCCGGCGGAATCGACGAGCCGGTGGTCGGCGCCCACGCCGGCGGCTACAACTCGATCTCGACCGGAGTAGCGCTGCTGGGCACGTTCTCCAACGTTGCGCCGTCGCCGGCGGCGGTCGCCGCACTACGCCGGCTGCTGGCGTGGAAGCTGCCGCTGCACGGGGTTCCCGCGCTCGGGAAGGTGGGGATCGTGGTCCCCGCCGCGGGCGCCTCCTACACGCCGTTTCGGCCCGGCGAGCACGTTCGGCTGCCCCGCATCGCCGGCCACCGCGACGGGGACCTCACCGACTGTCCCGGTAATGATCTGTACGTGCGGCTGCCCGGAATCCGCACCCAAGTGAACGCCCTCGCCGGGGTGCCGGTGGCACTTTCGCTGCACGCGTCGGCCACGACGCTGCCGCCCGGTGTCCCGGTGATGCTGAGCGGACAGCTGCGCCATCTGCATGGTGCGCCGATACCCGGCGCGCCGCTGCAGATCCAGACAGTGGCCGGGGTGGGGAGGACGACCACCATCGCGACGGTGTCCACCGCCGCCGACGGCGCCTGGGCCGCCACGGTGACGCCGCCGCAGTCGGTGTTGGTGCGCGCGGTGCATTCCGCCGCCCCCGCCGCCGTGTCGAATCTGGCGGCGATCGGCGTGACGCCGGCGATCACCCTGACGCTGGCGGCGACCGCGCCCCTCACGGTCAGCGGAACCGTCGCCCCGGCCAAGCGCAGCGTCAGTATCGTCGTCTACAAGGGGATCGCTGGCCGCCGCAAACCGGTTCTGACCCGAAAGGTGGCAGTCCGCCAGGGAAGATTTGAGGCGCGGCTGTCGCTCGGCGTCAACGCCCGTGGCGTCTACGTGATCGTGGCCGAGACCGCCGCCGATGCGATCAGCGCGGCGGGGGTCTCGGCACCGATCACGGTCACCGTCTGACGGTTACTCGTCAGACTCCGGCCTGGCCCCCGTCCCCGCCGTCCCCGCCGTCCCCGCCGTCCCCGCCGTCTCACGATTACTCGCGGATCTGGACGGGAGCTGTCTGACGGTTACTCGGAGGCTCCGCCCTGCGTCTTCGGCGACGTCCACGGCTGGCGCAGCCGCCGCTCGATCTCGGCGCCGAGATCGGCGATCGCCACCCGGTCCTGCGCCAGGCTGTCACGGTCACGCAGCGTCACCGTCTCGTCCTGCAGCGATTGGTGGTCGATCGTCACCGCCCACGGGGTGCCGATCTCGTCCTGGCGGCGGTAACGACGGCCGATCGCCCCGCCCTCGTCGTACTCGGCCTGCACCAGCTCCCGCAGCTCACGGTGGATGCGCTGCGCGAGCTCGGGCTGACCGTCCTTGCGCACCAGCGGCAGCACCGCGACCTTGACCGGCGCCAGCAGCGGATGCAGTCGCAGCACGGTCCGCGTCTCGCCCTCGATCTCGTCCTCGTCGTAGGCATCGACCAGGAACGCCAGCAGCGCGCGATCGGCGCCCGCGGCGGGCTCGATCACATGGGGTACGTACCGGTCCCCGGATACGGTGTCGACGTACTCGAGCTTCTGCCCGGAGTACTCGGTGTGCTGGGTGAGATCGAAGTCGCCGCGGTTGGCGACGCCCTCGAGCTCCTGCCAGCCGATCGGAAACAGGTACTCGACGTCCGAGGTGGCGCTGGAGTAGTGCGATAGCTCGCCGGCGTCGTGGGCGCGCAGCCGCAGGTGGTCGCCGCGGATGCCCAGCCGCAGATACCACTCCTGGCGCTCGGTCAGCCAGTGCTCGAACCAGCGCGGAGCCTCGTCGGGTGCCACGAAGAACTCCATCTCCATCTGCTCGAACTCGCGGGTGCGGAAGATGAAGTTTCCGGGGGTGATCTCGTTACGGAAGCTCTTGCCGATCTGGGCGATGCCGAACGGCGGCTTCTTGCGGGAGAACTGGAGGTAGTTCTTGAAGTTCAGGAAGATCCCCTGGGCGGTCTCGGGTCGCAGGTACACGGTCGAGCCCTCTTCCTTGACCGGTCCGACCGTCGTCTCGAACATCAGGTTGAAGTCGCGTGCCTCGGTCAGATCGCAGTCGGGCGTCTCGCCGGGGTGCTTGGACGGCCTGCGCCCGCACGCCGAGACGTCGAGGTGATCGGCGCGGAAGCGCAGCTTGCACGTCCGGCAGTCGACCAGCGGATCGGTGAAGCCGGCGAGGTGTCCGCTGGCCAGCCACGTCCTCGGGTGCTGGATGATCGCCGAGTCGAGCGCCACGATGTCATCGCGCTCCTGGAGCATCGCCCGCCACCACTGGGTCTTGACGTTGTTCTTGAGCAGCACGCCGTAGTGGCCGTAGTCGTAACTGGAGCCGATCCCGCCGTAGATCTCGCTGCTCTGAAAGACGAACCCCCGGCGCTTGGCGAGGGAGACGATCTTGTCCATGGTGACGGTGTCGGTGGCCATCGGCGCCGCGGATGGTAGCCGGACGGGATTCGCGTCACGGCCGACGCCAAACCGCCGCTGGGAAGCGGGTCTGGTTCGGCCGCCTCAGCCGCGCTGGGCTTGGCACTCCCCGTCGGAGAGTGCCAACGTCTCGGCTATAGTTTCTCGCGGATGCCCATCTACGAGTACCGGTGCCAGAACGGCCATACGTTCGACGTCATGCAGCGGATGAGCGATGGCCCGGTCAGCACGTGCCAGGTCTGCGAAGCCCCCGTGCAGCGCGTCTTTCACCCGATCGCCGTGCATTTCAAGGGTTCGGGCTTCTACAACACCGACTACGGCACCCGCAAGCGCTCGCGCGAGAAGGAAGCCGCCGACGCGAGCAAGAGCGACTCGTCCTCCTCCTCGTCGAAGGAGAAGACCGGCGCGGGCGCCAACTCGTCGGGCTCGTCCAACTCGGATGGGGCCGGCAAGTCGAGCTCCGGCGAGGGCAAGTCGGACTCCGGCGCTGGCAAGGCTGCCAGCAAGCCCTCGGCGAGCTGATCCCTTCCGCCAAGCGGGGCGTCGCCCGCTCGCCGGAGGCGCTCTGGTGGATACGGGAGGCAGCACATCCGCGTCTCATCCAGAGCTCATAAGACCGAAGCGATCGGGCATGGGTTGAGCGCCACGCGCCTACCGACGGTTTCGTTCACGAAGGAAGCGATGAATGGCGCCGGCGGGGGATGTGTTGGTGACTGGTTGCCGGGCGGGCATTTCGCGATCGACCGCGAGCGATGAGAAGCCGGGCTGGCTTGCGGCGGGGGGTGGGCGTGGGCGTCATCATCCACGCCCACGAAACGCCCGTGCGCTCTGGGAAAGACCGGCAGAGACGAGCGGGGGTGGATTAAGCGACAAATCCTGATCCGGCTCCTGGATTTGTCACGTTTCCCCCGCTGTGGCGGACCTCCGGTGACAAATCCGCATCCGCTCGTGGAATTTGGCGCCTTATACACCTCCCGAGGGGATGATTTTGCGCTTTATCCATCCTCCGGCGGATGATCCGGCGCTCCGCCGCGATCAGATCTCCCGTGAACCCCCTAGGGGACTCAGCCGTTCATGAGCTGGTGCACGGCGTGATGGACGTCCGCGGGCGACGCGATCAGCGCATCACCCACGCCGGCCACGGACGCGGCGCCGCTCGGCTTGAGGATCTTCGTCGGCGCCGACCCCCCGATCTCGGCGGCGAAGAACAGGCTGAGCAGCTGAAAGCCGCTCATGTCGGTGCGGACCGCCTGCGGGGCATACCACGACGCCCACGGCAGGTGGAAGAACGCCGCGGGCGTGAGCAGCTTGGACTTGATCGCGTTGAGGATCTTCTGCTGGTAGCCCTCGCGGGTGAGGTCGCTGCTGGCTGGATTGCAGCTGTTGTCGCGGGTGCGGGCCAGCGTCAGGGCCGCGATGCCGCTGAGATGGTGCACGCCGGGGCGCAGGTTCAGGCTGAAACCGCCGTTCTTGACCCCGCCGCTGATCTGCGAGCAGATCCGTCCGGTCTGGACGTCGATCCCGCCGATCGCGTCGATGAACTTGGGGAAGTTGGCCAGGTTGACGATGATCAGGTGGTTGACCTTCACCCCGGTGAACTGCTCGACGGTCTTGATCGCCAGCGCCGGGCCGCCGATCGCGTAGGCGGCGTTGATCTTCTGCTGGCCGAAGCCGCGGATCGAGACCAGCGTGTCCCGCGGGATCGACAGCCGCCGTGACGTCCCGCCGCCGATCCGCCACAACATGATCGTGTCGCTGCGGCTGCCCTTGTCGCTGGTGTTGGCGCCCGCCTCGTGCGTGCCCTTGGGCCGCTGGTCGGTGCCCAGCACCAGCACCGTGTCGGTCCCTGTGATCATGTTCGAGCCCCCGCTCAGCGCCCGCTGCGCCGAGGCCGGGATCGAGCCGCTCTGGATCTGCGCGCTGACCAGGAACAGCACCAGCGAGAGCAGCAGCCAGCAGACGATCGCCGCCGCCAGGTACTTGAGGATCCGGCCCGGGGTGAGCCTGCGCTTCCACCACGGGACGTCCGGCGGCGGCTGCCCGGGGCGGGACGGCGGCCCCCCGTTTCGATGCCGGCGTCGCTCGGCCTCGATGTCCTCCTCGCCGCGCAGGCGGGCGCGCAACCCCTTCGGCAGCGACCGGTACAGGTTGTAGGGGCGCTCCTCGGATCCCGATCGGCCCGACCGGTCTCCCCGATATACCCGGTACGGCGGGTCCTCGATGGGCGCCCGATCGCGTTGTTCGTTGGACATCGAGCTCTGCATATAGTGACGGCATGCCAGCGCGGCGCACCATTGGCGTCGACTTGGGCGGCACCAAACTCCTCGCCGGCGCTGTGGACCCAAGGTTAGGCGTTCACCACCGGGTTCAGCGCACCGTAGCGGGTCTGAACCAGCGCGCCCTGCTCGATGTTGCGGTGCAAGCCATCATGCAGGCGCGCGAATCCGCGGGCGCCGAGGCCGCCGCTGTCGGCATCGGCGTGCCCGCGCTGATCGATCGTCACACGGGCAAGGTGGCAGTCGGCGTCCATACTCCGCTCACCGACGTCGCGCTGGCCGACGTGATGGCCGAGCGGCTAGGTCTGCCGGTGGTCGTCGACCACGACGGCAACGCGGCGGCGCTGGCCGAGCAACGCGCCGGGGCTGCGCGCGGCGCCTCCGAGGCGATCGTGCTCACCCTCGGGACTGGCATCGGCGCCGGGCTGATCCTCGGCGGCGAGCTGTACCGCGGGGCGCGTGGCGGCGCCGGCGAGATCGGCCACATGGAGATCGACTTCGACGGAGCCCCGGATGTCGACAACTGTCCCGGGCGGGGCTGCGCCGAGCTGTTCGCCTCCGGCCGGGCGCTGGCCACGGAGGCGCGGCGGCTGGCGACGGAGCGCCCTGGCTCGGGTCTGGCCGGCGCCGTCGCCGACGGACAGGCGCTGGCCGGGCCGCTGGTCACCGAGCTCGCCCATGACGGCGATCCGGCGGCGATCGAGGCGGTGGAGCTGATCGGGGCGCGGCTCGGCGTCGTCATCACCAACCTGGTGAACATCTTCAATCCGGAGGTCGTGGTCATCGGCGGCGGCGTCATCGCCGCCGGTGAGCTGCTGCTCGGACCGGCGCGCGCCGTCGTCGCCGAGCGCACCTTTCCGTACTTCCAGGCGGGGCTGCGCATCGTCCCCGCTCGCTTCGGCGTCGAGGCCGGAATGATCGGCGCCGCGGCCCTGGCTTACGACGCGCTGACCACGGGGATCGTATGAGCGCCGACGACGCGCTGGCCACGGTGATCGTATGAGCGCCGGCGCCGGTGGCCGGCTGATCGTCTGCCCGACCCCGATCGGCAATCTCCAGGACGTCACCCTCCGCGTGCTGGCGGCGCTGCGCGAGGCCGATCTCGTCGCGTGTGAGGACACCCGCCGCACCCGCGTGCTGCTGGATCGCTACGGCGTCGGCGGCCGCCTGGTCTCCTATCACGAGCACAACGAGAACGCACGGGCAAGCGAACTGGTCGCGAAGATGCGCTCCGGGTGCGTGGTGGCGCTGGTCTCGGACGCCGGGATGCCGCTGGTGTCCGACCCCGGGTTCGTGCTCGTCCGTGCCTGCGTCGCCGCCGGGCTGGCCGTGGAGGTGCTGCCCGGTCCCTCGGCGGCGTTGAGCGCTCTCGTGGCCAGCGCGCTGCCGGCCGAGCGCTGGCAGTTCGTGGGCTTTCTCCCGCGCAAGCCGGCGGACCGGGAGCGGGTGTTCGCCTCGCCCCAGACGGTGGTCGCGTTCGAGTCACCGCGACGGCTGGCGGCGGCGCTGAAGACGCTGGCGGCGGTGGATCCCGCCCGCCCGGTCGCCGTGTGCCGCGAGCTGACCAAGCTGCACGAGGAGGTCGTCCGCGGCACCGCCTCCGAGCTCGCTGTCCGCTACGCGGACGAGCCGCCCCACGGCGAGATCGTGCTCGTCGTCGGTCCCGCGCCGGAGCGAGCGGCCGACCTCGCCGGACCGGTGGCCGCACTGGCCAGGCTCGTCCAAGCCGGCGCCAAGCCCCGGCCCGCCGCCGGCGTGGTGGCCGAGCTGACCGGCGTCAGCGCCAACGCGCTGTACCGGGCGCTGACGGAAGCACGATCGACTTGAGCGCGGCGGGGTCCGCGCGGCTCGCAGTCAGCGCGGCCGGGACCTCATCGAGGCCGAATCGCCCGGTTATCAGCTTCTCGAGGGGCACCGTGTGGGCTGCGGCCATGCCGATCGCCTCCGGATAGCAGCCGGCGTAGCGGAACGAACCGACAACGGTCAGCTCCCGCCGCTGGAGTGCCTCGAGTGCGAAGCTCACCTTCCCGTCGGCGGCCATGCCGACGACGACCACGGTGCCGCCAGGCCGAACCGCGGACACGCCCGCGTCCGTCGCCGCGGCCGATCCCGAGCATTCGATCAGCACGTCGCAGCTCGAGCCGAGCTCACGCCCAGCCTCGTGCACGTGTTCGAAGTCGAGTCTCCTGGCGGCGATCAGGCGCTCGGGGTTGATGTCCACGAGGGTCACGTTGCTGGCGCCTCGGGCGCGAGCCACCTGCGCGCACAGTAGACCCACCGGGCCGGCTCCGGTGACCAGCACCCGCTCGCCTCCACGCAGGCCGGCTCGGCGGCAGGACCAGACCGCGACCGCGAGCGGCTCGATCAAGGCCCCGGCCTCATCCGAGACGGAGTCCGGAAGCTCATGGGCGAACTCCGCGTCGACGGCCACGTGCCCGCGCAGCGCGCCGTCGAACGGGGGCGCCCCCAGGAAGTGCAGATTCGGGCACAGGTTGTAGCGACCCGCCCGACAGGGCGGACAAGCCCGGCAGGGGATTCCCGGCTCGATCGCCACCCGCGCTCCGATGCGGGAGGTGACCCGGGCGCCGGCGGCGACCACCCGGCCCGAGAACTCGTGCCCGAGCACGTGCGGCTCCCGGACGACGTTGGGGCCGAGGGACCCGTGCTCGAAGTAGTGGACGTCGGAGCCGCACACTCCGACGGCGCTCACTTCCACCAGCACCTCGTGATCGTCGGGCTCGGCCATCGGCCTCTGCTCGACCCGGATGTCTCCTGGACCGTGCAGGACCGCCGCGGACTCCAGCCCGGTGGCGAGCGTGACCGAGAGGGGTTCAGCGCTCGACAAAGTAGGCGCCCGTCCCCTGTCCGCTCGAGAAGAACCGGCTGGTGACCGTCTTCTTGCGCGTATAGAAGTCCACCGCGTCCGTGCCGTGGGCGTGGAGGTCGCCCAGGAAGGAATCCTTCCAGCCCGAGAACGGAAAGAAGGCCACGGGCGCAGCCACGCCGATATTGACCCCGATCATGCCCGCCTCGACCTCGTGCCGGAATCGCCGGACGGCGGACCCCGACTCGGTGAAGATCGAGGTCCCGTTGCCGAAGCGGCTGGCGTTGACGTACTCGATGGCCTGGTCGAGGCTCGGGGCTTTCATCACGCACAGCACCGGACCGAACACCTCCTCCCGGGCGATGGCCATCTCGGGCGTGACGTCGTCGAGAATGGTAGGGCCGAGGTAGGCGCCCCCGAGATCGCCGCCCTCCACCGCGCGCCCGTCCACGGCGAGCTGCGCCCCGTCGGCCAGGCCGCGCTCGATCCACTCCCGGATCCGGTCGCGGGCCGCGCACGAGATGACGGGGCCGACGTCGCTGGTCTCCTCGATGCCGTCTCCGATCCGGAGCTCCTGCGTGGCCTTCCTCAGGGGCTCCATCAGCTGCTCGTGCGCGTCACCCACGGTCACCACCACCGAGCCGGCCATGCACCGCTGCCCGGCGGCTCCGAAGGCCGAGCCGAGGATCCCGTCGACGGTCATGTCGATGACAGCATCGGGCATGACCACCATGTGGTTCTTGGCTCCACCCAGGGCTTGCACGCGTTTGCCGGCCTTGGCCGCCCGCTCATAGACCAGGCGAGCCACGGGAGCCGATCCGACGAAGGAGACGGCGTCGATAGCGGGGTGATCGAGAATGCCCTCGACGACCTCACGGCTGCCGTTGACCAGGTTGACCACGCCGGGAGGAAGCTCGAGGCTGTGGAGTTCCTCAAACGCGATCTGCTGGGTCAGCGGGACCTGCTCTGAGGGCTTGAGCACGAACGTGTTGCCGCAGGCGATGGCGAAGGGCAAGAACCAGAACGGGACCATTGCCGGAAAGTTGAAGGGGACGATGGCCGCACACACGCCGACGGGCTGGCGCACCGTCTCGGCGTCAATGTTGCGCGACACGTCCTCCAAGACTCGTCCCTGCATGGTGGTGGGAACGGCACAGGCCGCTTCCACCATTTCGATCATCCGCCCGACCTCGGCCCGCGCGTCGACGAGCGTCTTGCCCATCTCCGTCGTCACCGATCGGGCCAGATCCTCCTCGCGGGCGACCAGGCGCTCGCGGAGCTCGAACAGCTTCCGGGCCCGGGCGATCGTTGACACAGCCCGCCACGCGGGGAGGGCCTTCCGGGCGGCATCAACAGCGGCGTCCAGGTCTGCGCTGCCAGACAGGGGGACGCGAGCCAGCACTTCTCCAGTGGCCGGGTTGGTCACGTCGAGCTCGCCCGTGGCGGCCGCCGCCGGGATCCACTCACCGGCGATGTAGTTGTCGAGCAATCGGGTTGAGGTGATCGCCATAGTCACTCCTTGCCAGTCACACGGGGCCGGGATTCAGCGTCCACTCGTGGTCGGGGTCGTTTACCACCGCCCACAGCCGGGTGGGCCCGGCCATCACGTTGAGGTAGTACAGGTCATATCCGGGCGGGGCCGAGACGGTGTGGTAACCGCGCGGCACCAGCACGCAGTCCCGGTCACCGAAGCTCAGTGTCTCATACAGCTCGCGGTCCTCGGTGTAGACATGCTGCAGGCCGAACCCCCGGGTTGGGGTGAGGCGGTGGTAGTAGGTCTCCTCGAGCAACGTCTGCCGGGGAGGGTCGTCCACGTCGTGCTTGTGGGGGGGGTAGCTCGACCAGTGACCGGCCGGGGTGATGACCTCGCACACCAACAGCGATTCGGCTTTCTGGTCGCCCATCAGGATGGGGTGGATGTAGCGCTGAAGAGGACCGTGCCCGCGGGTTTCGACCGTGATCTCGTCGCCGGACAGCACCCGCGCTCGGGCGCCCCCCTGGGGGGCAGGCGCCCAGCACAGGGCGACCTCGGTGTGATCGGCCTGGCTTACGATCGAGAACGAGCTCCGGGGTGGGAGGTAGGCCGCGTCAGGGAGCCCCGTCCACGGATCCGGGCGGCCGCCGATCTCTCCCCACTCGCCGTGCTCTGAGATTACGTCCATGACGCCGCCGATGACCACCAGGCAGACTTCGCGATCCCCTGCAGACCGATGGGCGACGGTGCCGCGAGCAAGCGCCAGGACCTCGAACCCGACGTAGCCCCAGCCGGCCGACGCCGGGGTGACCTTGAGGATCTGCCCGTCCGCAGTCGCGGCGCTCGGGTGCACGAGCAGCTCGCTCACGGCGCCTCCAGATGGGTTCGTTGCGCCGTCCGCGCCTGCTCATACTCCTGGCGGGCTGATCGGACCGGATCGGCCTCGGAGACCTCGGCCACCGGCACGTCCCACCAGCCGTAGCCGGGCACACCGGCGTAGCGGTCAGCCTCTATGTAGACCACCACCGGGCCTTCTGTCTCCCGGGCGGCGACGAGCGCGTCGCGCAGCTCCCTCACCGTCTTCGCGCGCAGGACCCGAGCGCCCAGGCTGGCGGCGTTGGCGGCCAGATCGAGCGGGAGCACGTCCGAAGCCGGCGGGTCCACGGGCGGCTCGCCGTCCAGTCCGAAGCGGTGATGGGTGCCGAATCCGGATGCGCCGACTGACCGCGAGAGGGCGCCGATCGAGGCATACCCGTGGTTGTCGACCAGGACGACGGTGATCGGGATTCGCTCGGCCACCGCGGTGACCAGCTCGCCCGGAAGCATCAGATAGAGCCGTCGCCGATGAGCACGAGGACCTCCCGCTCCGGCGCGGCCAGCTTGACCCCGATACCGCCGGGAATCTCGTAGCCCATGCACGAGTAGCCGTACTCAACGTGGTAGCCCTTACCCGCCGTATCCCGGGCCCGCCACAGCTTGTGCAGATCGCCGGGCGCCGATCCCGCGGCGCACACTACGACGCCGGTCTCTCCCGCGGCGTCGTTGATCGCGCCGATGATCGCCGCTTGGGACGGCGGCTTACCGGCGGTGGGCTCGGCCGAAACCAGCCGCTTCACCTCGAGCGCCCATCGCGCGGACTGTTCCTGGGCCCTTCGCTCCCACGCCTGCGGGGCGCGATGACCTTGCAGGGCCGCGCCCAGCAGCTCGAGCGTCACCCGGACGTCGGCCACCAGCGGCAGGCCGCTGTGCTTTCCCGGCGTCAAAGGCGGCCACGTTGATGTTGATGAAGCGCACCCCCGGGTCCTGGAAGGCGGACTTCGAGGCCGTCGTAAAGTCGCTCCAGCGCGTGCCCAGGCCGATCATGAGGTCGGCCTCCGCCGCGAGCTGGTTTGCCGCCGCGTTCCCGGTCGCGCCGACCGCGCCCAGGCTCAGCGGGCGATCGGAGACCAGAGCCCCGCGCCCGGCCTGGGTCTCGCACACGGGTATGCCGCTGTGCATGCGCGAAGCGCGTCCAGTGCCGTCGTGGCCTCGCTGTAGATGACGCCGCCGCCGGCCACGATCAGCGGCCGGCTGCGCCGCCCGGATCAGCTCGGCGGCGCGGACCAGCGCTTCCGCCGCCGGAGGCTGGCGGTAGACCGTCCAGACGCGTCGGCTCCAGGAACTCCAGAGGCCAGCGAAGGCCTCGGCCTGGACGTCCTCGGGCAGGGCGAGGGTTACCGCTCCGGTCTCGGCCGGATCGGTGAGGACGCGCATGGCCTCGAGCGCGGCCGGGAGCAGCTGCTCGGCCCGCTCCACCCGCTCGTAGAAACGCGACACGGGTCGGAAGCAGTCATTGACCGAGACGCTGGCATCGTGGAGAACCTCGAGCTGCTGGAGCACGGGGTGGGGGTCCGAGTGGCGAATGTGTCGCCCGGGCAGGAGCAGCACCGGCAGTCGGTTGATCGTGGCCAGGGCCGCGCCGGTGACCATGTTGGTCGCTCCGGCCCCACCGAGGAGGTGCACGCGAAGGCGCCCAGCCGGTTGCGCTGGCGGGCGTAGGCCGAGGCGATGTGGACCATTCCCTGCTCGTTGCGGGCCGGGTGGTAGGGGACGAGTCCGACGTACTGCTGTAGGGCCTGACCCAGCCCGGCGACGTTGCCATGACCGAAGATCCCGAAGCAGCCGGCGAAGAATCGCGCCGGCGCCCGTCACGCTCCACCTCCTGGGCGGCCAGGAAGCGAACGAGAGCCTGGGCGACGGCCGAGCTCAGACCGCGCCACGTCCGCGACACCTCCGCTACGTCGACCCATCGTCTCTCGGCTGCCGCGCGCTCGATCGCCGCGCACACCGCCTGGACCTCGAGCCCGGTCGGCCAGGTCTGGCGTCCACCAGTCCGCGGCCAGTCCGCCAGCAGGTCAGCGGCCTGGTTGACGAAGCTGGCTCCGTAGCCGATGCCCTGACCGATCGGCCACCAGCCTTCGGTCTCCGGGTGCCCGGCGTGCTCCGCCCGGATCCGGCGCATTCCGTAGACCTCGGCCGGTTCATCGCCGTCGCCGTACCACAGCTCGTTCAGGCGGCTGTAGTCGAATTGCAGCGTGCCGCGTGTGCCGTTGACCTCGACTACGAAGTCACACGGCCGCCGGGGCAACCTTTGCCGTCTCGAACACACCTAGAGCCCCGCCCTGAATCGGAGCAGGGCCGAGGAGGCATCGTCGTTATCGACCTCCGACCGCTCGCCGTGAATCAGTACCCGGGCGCGCGGTCGTGAAGGTCTGAGACTGGGCGCTAACCGACTCCACTCCTCGCCAACATCCAGGCCGCTAGGTCGATTAGGTGGGCGCCCAGGTCGGCGATCGTGCTCGCACCTTCGCGGCGGCGAAAGCGCCAGTCGAACGGAATCTCGGGATCCAGGAATTCATCCGAGAGCCAGGTGCCGCGCCACAGGTGGGGCTCGCCGATCCGGTCCTCGTCGATCATCTGCTTCATCAGGGACAGGGCAGGGAGCCGGCGGTAGTTGAAGCCGATCGCGTTGGGAACCCGGGCGGCGCGCACCGCCTTGGCCGCCCGGCAGGCGCTCTCGTAATCGGCGGCCAGCGGCTTCTCGCAGACCACCGCCTTACCCGCCTCGGCCACCGCCTCGACGATCTCCGCGTGGGTCCCGGGGGAGTGCACACATCGACGATTTCGACCTCCGGGGCGGCGATAACCTCCCGCCAGTCGGTCACCGCTCGCTCGGCGCCGTAGGTCCGCGCGGCTTGTTCGACCGCGTTCCGGTTCCGCCCGCTCATCACGCGCAGGTGGGGGCGGCAGGGCAGGCGACGGATGTGCGGCGCCAGGGTGTAGCCGTAGCTGTGGGCCTTGCCCATCATCCCGTAGCCGATGATCCCGATCCCGACCTCAGGCTCGTCCGGGACCGAGCTCATTCCGCCGTCACCCGAGTCTCGTTCGTGACCCGGCTGCCGGGATCGGCCAGAGACTGAGCCGAGAGTGAGGCCACGGTGAGCGCCGCGACGGCGTCCGGGCCTTGGGCGCCCTCGCACCTGCCGCCTCTCACGGCCCGGGCGAAGGCTTCGGCCTGGAGCCGCATGGAGCTTCGGAACACCTCATCCCCGGCCCTATCCCACATGAAGGTCAGCCGCTCGTATCCGCGCGTTCCCCATACCTCAAGCCAGCACGAGTCCGCGTGCGGAAACTGGCGTCCGAGCGAGATGGTCACCGCGACCTCGCCTGAGAGCCCGGCCAGGATGGTCGCCGCATCGGGATCGGCCGGAGGCCTCGCCTGGGTGCACGGGCCCGCCGGGGTGGCCACCACCCACTCGAACTCCTGACCGAGCAGCCACCGCGTCTGGTCGAACTCGTGCACTCCCATGTCGACCGAGACGCCGCCGCTGTGAGAGCGGAATTGCTCCGAAGGCAGCTCGTGGTCCCACTGTAGGCAGGCCAGGGCGTTGATTTCGCCGAGCTCGTTCGTCTGGATGCGGGCACCCAGGTCGCGCAGCTCGGGGACGAAGCGGCGCCAGTAGCCGACCTGCAGCAGCACCCCGGCCCGCTCGGCGCTCTGAGCGGCCGCGCGCGCGTGCTCCGGCCGCACCCCGACGGGCTTCTCGCACAACATCGGGACCCCAGCCGCGGCGAACTGGGCCACTATCGTCGCATGCTGGTCTGAGGGAGCGGCGATGAGGACACCCTCCGGGGTCTGGGCCGCCAGCAGTTCCTCGACCGTCTCGTAGACGGTCAGGCCCTCGCCCGCCAGGCCCTCCCGCCGCTCGGTGAACGGCTCGACGACGGCGGTGAGTTCGATCTCGTCGGAGATCTGCATCGCTTCGCGGTGGATGCTGCCCATCCGTCCCGCGCCGACGAGCGCGATGCGAACGGGCTCAGAGGCCATGGGCTTGCAGATACTCGCGATTGCGCTCCTGGTCGATGGCGGGTTGCTGGGGGTCGTCCGCATCGGGAAGGACGTCCTGCTCAACGACGAGCCAGCCCGAGTAGCCGATATCGCTCAGACCGTCCAGGACTCCTGGAATGTCGATGTCCCCGTCGCCCAGCGCGCAGAAGGCTCGGCGTCGCCAGATCTCCTCCACCGGTGCCGCCTCGGCCACGATCTCTTCGAGGCGAGATAGGCGCGCATCCTTGAGATGGACCTGGTTGATGCGTTCGGCCCAGTCCCGAATGGCGGTGATCGGCTCCCCACGGCCCAATAGGAGGTGACCCGTATCCAGGCATAGGCCCACGTCGCTGCGCTCGAGCAGCTGCTCGATCTCCCAGCGGGCCTCGACGTAGGTCGCGGTGTGGTGATGAAAGGTGGGGTCATAGCCCCGCTCCCGGCAGCGCTCCACCGCGCGGGACAGGCCGTCGGCGAATCGCTGCCAACCCGCGCTGTCGAGCCCCACGCGGGGATCGATCGCTGCCCTCCCGGGGTAGCGAGAGCGCACCGGCGAGCCGGCGTCGGCCAGGGTCGGTTTGGGCGGCAGTCCGGGTCTGCCGTTCGTGCTGTCGAAGATGTCGAGCAGGGCCTCGAGCTCGGTCAGCGCCTCTGCCATCTTTCCGGGCTCGCTGAACGGCAGCTCGAGGTACCCCCCGGCCAACCCCAATCCGCGCTCGTCCAGACGCTCGGGCAGTGTCTCCGCATCACCCAAATAGCCCGCCGGCCCAAGGTCGATGCCGACGTAACCTGCCGCCTGCACCCAGGAGAGAAGGGTGAGGGGCTCGGGGACGTTGGGGTCAACGCCCACGGTGATCTCGAACGCCCCGTAGCTCACGGGGGCGTTCGCCACCGTAATGCCCGAGGTCTCGCTGTCCGGCTGGCGCATCGTCCGGGCCCCGGACCCCGTCGGTACTCGCTTCACTGCTCTCACGCCTTCCTATCCGTTGCTCTTCACAGGCGGGCCTGCGCTCGCACCCGCGATCAACTCCGGCTCCAGACCGTGATGGACCCAGGCGATGGTCTCGCACACGCGCAGGTCCGCCAGTCCATCCGCACCTGAGGTGCGCGGTGCTCGCCCGTCGGCGATGCACCGCGCAAACCCCACCAGTTCGCGCTTGAAGGCCTCGTCGTAAGAGATGATCTCCTCTCGCGCCCAGCTGTGGGCCATGCCCGGCTCGCCGCCCTCGCGGATGAGCCGGCTGGGGGCACTGCGCAGAAAGGGCGAGGGCAGCTCGAGGGTGAGGCGCTCGTTGGGGGCGAAGAAGGCGAACTCCTGCTTGTAGCGCGCGATTCCGGGCAAGTCGACCCAGGAAAGGTGGCACTCCGCGTCCCCGAACCGCAGGTTCACGCTCACCACCTCCTTGGCGAGATCAGCTGACCGGACCTCAGTCGGCTCGCCGAGGACACCCCGCAGCGCGTTGATCTCATGCACCAGGTTATCCAGAAGGATCCAGCGGTAGCAGTAGCGCGTAAGCTCATCGGTCTCGCCCAGGGCGCGAGACACAGCCTGCTGGTCAGCCTGGCCCAGCGCCTCCAAGACGCTCACCGGCGGAGGGTCACCGCTGATCAGCGGGTAGTGGGCGACGTAGGGGGCGAAGGGAGACTCGAGGGTGGTGACCCGGATCAGGCGCACCTCGTCGCGGATCTCGGGGAGGAGCTCGGCCAGGCGCTCGTAAGCCGGGTCGTAGCGTTTCATGGTCCCCACCATGAGCGTGACCTCGGCGCGCTCGGCGGCATCGATCATCTCGGCGCCGTCCCGGCTGGACAGGGCCATCGGCTTCTCCACGAACACGTGCTTGCCCGCCCGGGCGGCAGCGATGGCCACGGGGGCGTGATTGCCCGAGGTGAGGACCATCACGGCGTCGACCTCGTCGTCCCGGACCACGTCCTCCCAGCGCGTAAATGATCGGGGTGCGCCGTAGCGCTTCGCGCATCCGGTTGCCAGAGCCTCAGACAGATCGCAGACGGCCGCGATCTGGAAATCGTCAGACAGCTCGGTCAGGTAGGGGAGATGCATGACCTGGGCGATCAGTCCGCACCCCACGACTCCAACCCGGATCGGCATCGCTTTTAGTCCTCTCTCCCTTGGAACGTTCCACCACACTATCCCGAAGCCGAGAAAAGTGTCAAGTGACCCGGGTTTATGATCTTCTGCTGCGATCCCACCGTCCCCCGAGCGGACCGTCCACGTGGCCGTCCCGACGGACCCAGGCGGCAGCAAGGCCATGATCCAGTTCGCCCGACAAGGATGACTACCCCAGCGCCGGGGCCGGGTGCGGTCTCCGCCCGAGCGTCGCGTAAGCCTCCGACCATCTTCGATGTGGCCGCAGAGGCTGGCGTCTCCAAGTCGACCGTCTCCAATGTGGTCCGAGGTGTGGAGGAGGTCTCGGAGAACACCCGCCGGCGAGTCCTGGCCGCAATCGAACGGCTCAACTACAAGCCCAACACGATTGCCAGGCAGTTCGTCCAGCAACGGACCACGATGCTCGGCGTGCTCTTGGGCGACCTCAGCAACCCGTACTACGCCCAGATGGCTCAGGTGGTCGAGCGGGCCGCGTTCAGCTTCGGCTACACCACGATGTTCTGCAACATCGAGGGCGCTGAGGAGATCGCTACCGCGGGCGTAGAGTCGCTTCTCGGCCATCGGGTGGCCGGCATCGTCTTCCTCGCCTATGTGGCCCAGCCCTCTCGGGTCAACGAGCTTCTCCAGGACGCCGGCGTGCCGATCGTGTTTCTCGGCCTGAGCGAGTCGTGGGGTGATTCGGTTGGCCCTCAGGACAGGGCCGGCGGGCGCCTGGCCACCAATCACCTGCTCGAGCTCGGTCACCGCCGAGTGGCCTACGTGCGCACGCCCCTGGTCGAGCGCAGCGGCGATCATGCCCGCTACGCCGGCTATCGAGCGGCGATGCTCGAGGCCAACGTCGAGTCGGTGGTCATCGAGTGGACGCCCGGGGAGGACTCCGTGCGCATCGAGCGCCGCGAGCTCGGCTTCACCGAGGCCATGACGGCACCTGGAGCGCCCACCGCCCTGTTCGGATCCAACGACATCGGGGCCATCGCTCTGATCGAGGCCTGCGAGACAGCCGGGCTGGAGGTCCCCGGCGATGTGTCGGTTATCGGCTTCGACGACATCGCCCTGGCCGGACTGCACCGCATCTCCCTGACCACGGTGTCCCAGCCGTTGCGTTTCCAGGCCGAGCGCGCGGTCAATCTGCTGCTCGAGCGGATCGAGAGTCCGTTCATCGACCCCCGTCACGTCCGGGTGCCCGTCAAGCTGCGCGTGCGCGAGTCGACGGCGCCGGTTCCTAAGCCGGCGCCGCGCAAGTCCGCTGCCTTGCGCCCCGGTCGCGGCCGTCGCGACAGCAGCGTTCGTCCCCTGGCCTAACCGCGGGCTCCAACAGCGGCCGGGCTTCCAGCCCGAGTTAACGCGTCGTAGCTTGACGCCGCCGTTACGAGGCGATAGAAACCCCACAACCTGGAACGCTCCAAGTGGAGCGCGAGAGTCATGAGGAGGGTAGGCGTTTGAGGGATCCCGACGGGCGGCGTCAGCAGCGCCTCGCGGTCGTCACCGAGGCGTTCGTGAACCGCTCGCTGCTCGAGATGCTGGACTGGCTGGCCGGCGCCGTCCCCGAGGTCGCCGGGCTCGAACTGGGAAGTGGCGGCTATGCCCCCTCGCCGCACTGTGACCGGGCCCTGCTGCTCTCGAGCGACGAGGCGCGCTACCGCTGGACACACGAGATCGAGTCCCGCGGCTTTGAAATCGTCGCCCTCAACGCCTGGGGGAATCCGTTGCACCCGGAGCCCCAACTCGCCGCCCGCCACGACCGTGATCTCCGCGACTCGATCCGTCTCGCCGCCCAACTGGGAGTCGACCGCGTGATCGCGCTCGCTGGCTGCCCCGGAGCCACCCGCGCCGACCAGACGCCCCATTTTGCCGCCGGCGGCTGGCTGCCCTACCTGGAGGGGATCTACGAGGAGCAGTGGGAGCGCTGGGTGGCGCCTTACTGGAGCTCGATCAGCGAGTTCGCCCGCTCGGCCCACCCCGATGTTCAGATCTGCCTCGAGCTTCACCCTGGCACCGCGGTCTACAACGTCGAGACGTTCAACCTTGTGGCCGCCCTGGGTGACAACCTGGCCGCCAACGTGGATCCGAGCCACTTCTTCTGGCAGCAGATGGACTGCTTGGCCGTAGTCGAGGCGATCCGAGAGCGGGTGGGGCACGTGCACGCCAAGGACGTGGTCTTCAATCCGAGCGTGCTCGCCCGCCAGGGCCTGCTCGACCATCGCTGGCCCGGGCGCACGGCTGAGGCGCCGTGGAAGTTCGCCACCGTCGGCGTCGGCCACAGCGCGGCGTGGTGGAAGCGACTGCTGGCCGCTCTCGAGGGCACCGCGGTCAAGGCGGTCGCTATCGAGCACGAGGATCCCGACGTGCCTGCGGAGATCGGTATCCCGGAGGCGGCCAAGTTGCTGACCAGCCCAGTGGAGGTGGCGGCGTGAGCGCGGACTCAGCAACGCAAACTCCCGGCGGGGCGCCGGCGGGCGTCCGCTTCGAAGAGGTCTGGAAGGTCTTCGGGGACGAGAGCCCGGCGGTGGCCAACCTCAACCTCCACATCCGGGCTGGAGAGTTCCTCGTCCTGGTCGGTCCGTCGGGCTGCGGCAAGACGACCTCGCTGCGCATGCTGGCCGGCCTCGAGCGCCCCACGTACGGCCGGATCTGGTTCGGCGACCGGGACGTGACCATGCTTTCGCCCGGCCAGCGCGACGTGGCCATGGTCTTCCAGAGCTATGCCCTGTATCCCAACATGACCGTGTACAAGAACCTGGCCTTTGGACCGACCGTGCGCAGGGAGTCCAAGCAGGACCTGCGTAAGCGGATCGACGAGGTGGCCGAGGTGCTCGGGATCGGCGGCCTACTGGGACGGCGCCCCACCGAACTCTCCGGAGGCCAGCGCCAGCGCGTGGCCCTGGGCCGGGCGCTCCTGCGCGAATCCGAGCTGTTCTTGCTCGACGAGCCCTTGTCGAACCTGGACGCCGCTCTTCGCGTCCAGATGCGGGCCGAGCTGATCCGATTGCACAAGCGGCTCACGCAAACGACGTCGGTCTACGTCACGCACGACCAGATCGAGGCGCTGACGATGGGTGATCGCGTGGCGGTGCTCAAGGACGGCGAGGTCCTGCAGTGCGCCACGCCGTCGGGTCTCTATGAGAATCCGGCCAACGACTTCGTAGCCACGTTCATCGGGTCGCCGAAAATGAACGTGCTCGATGGAGAGCTGGACGAGAGCGAGCAGAAGCCCACCCTGCGAGTGCTCGACACGACCGTTGCCTTGCATCCGATGCAGGGCAAGGTCCTCCGTGAGGGCGGGAAAAGCAACCTGAAGGTGGGGTTGCGTCCCGCCGATCTGCGTCCGCCCAGTGACGTGGCCGGGTCGGCCCACACGGGGCGGGTGCACGGCGTGGTCGATGTGGTCGAGCACTCGGGTAGCGAGGTGTTCACCTCGGTGCGGGTGAACGACCAGCTGGTGACGGCGCGGTTTCCCCGCACCATCGTGCCGTCGAGTGGTGATCGAGTCGAGCTCGCGTTCAACCCGAGTCACCTCTATTTCTTCGCCGCCGACGGGGGCGCGCGAATAATCGATCGGGAGGCTGTCACGCGGGAGCTAGGCGACGTGCCGCAGGCCGCGGTTGTTCTCAACGAAGCACAACGCTAGGAGCATGTGATGAGGATTCGGGTGAGTCGTTCGCGACGCTGGAGCACTTTGGGGCTTTCGCTCCTCGCCGCCGTGGGCCTGACTGCCTGTGGCGGCGCGAGCGGGTCCGGTGGTGGTTCGGGCAATTCGAAGGTGATCAAGGTCGCTTACGGTTCCACCTACGTGTTCGACAGCACGACGCTGACGAATAAGTGGTGGAACCAGGTCGCTCAGCAGTTCGAGAAGGCGAACCCGGGGATCAAGGTCCAGCTGGTACCGATTCCCGGTAGCTACAACGACATCGTCAACAAGCTGAGCCTGCTCTACCGCTCGTCGTCCACGGCGCCTGACGTGGCCGAGATTCCCACCGGCCAGATCGGGCTCTGGCAGAGCTCCGGCTTCCTGAAACCACTTGACAGCGACCTGCCCACCACCACCTGGTGGAGCAAGTTCCCGGCGGTCGTCCAGAGCGAGGGCCGGTTCAACGGTCACGTGTACGCCGTCGACCAGGGTGAGAACGACAGTGCCCTGCTCTACAACAAGATCATGTTCAAGAAGGCGGGGCTGCCGGTGCCGTGGACGCCCAAGAGCTGGAACGACGTACTCGCGGCGGCGCGCAAGCTCAAGGCCTCCCTCCCCGGCGTGATCCCGCTGTGGCTGAACGCTGGCTCCGGTTCTGGAGCCAACGGCCTGCTCCAGGGGATCAACAACTTCATCGCCGGCTCGTCGACGCCGCAGATCCAGGACGGAAGCAAGTGGGTTACCGATAGCCCGGGCATCCTCGACTCGCTCGCCTTCATGAAGTCTGTCTACCAGGAGGGCCTGGGAGCGTCGGAGTCGGCGCTGTTCAGCCCCAACGCGGTGACCACGCCGCTGACCCTGTTCGCTCAGAACAAGCTGGCCATGGCGGTCGGGTCCAACTACTACACCGGTAACTGGACCAAGTTCATCGGCGCGCCGTACTGGCCTAAGGCGGCTACCACGATGGCCGTGACCCCGATTCCCACGCAGACCGGCGGCGGCATCGCGAGCACGCTGGGCGGCTGGGACTACGCCATCTCGGCCCACAGCGCCAACCCGAGCGCCGCGTTCAAGCTCATCAACATCATGGAGAACCAGCAGAACAGCATCGACGCCGCCAACTGGGCGGGTTGGGTCACCCCAAACAAGGACTACTGGACGGCTCCGGCCTTCACCAAGTTCGCGCCCTACCAGGCGCTGTTTGCCAAGATCCTCCCGCACTCCAGGCTCACCCCGTCCTCATCGAACTACTCGATCTGGGTCCAGGGGATGGGCAACGCCACCGGCCAGCTGGTCCAGAACCCGAGCTCGAGTGTGAGCTCGGCGGTCAACACGCTGAACTCGTATGTCCAAAACCAGCTACCCGGCAGCACGGTGAAGCTGCCGTAAGGAACCGGAGCGCATGGCGATTGCAGACGCCAGCGGGGCAGCAGCACTGCTGCCCCCTGGGGGCCGGCAGGAGCTCCCCACCGGGCGCCGTCTCGACCGAGACCGATTCCAGTGGGGCAGCATGGTCCTGCTCCTGCCGGCTCTCGCGCTCCTGATCGTCCTCTTCCTGATCCCGGTTGGCTACGCCTTCTTCCTCGGCTTCACCAATCTGAGGCTGGTCGGGCCGACTGCGCTCAACTACCACTTCACCGGGACGACCAACCTGAACGTGCTGGCGCACGACTCCGTCTTCCCCAAGTCGGTATGGCTGACGGTGATATTTGTCGGAGGTTCGGTGGTCGGCACCGTGCTCGTGGGCCTGGCCCTGGCCCTGCTCATGCGCGGCGCCAACGGATTGGTCCGGATCATCGTTGGCGGAGTAGTGATCATCGCCTGGATGATGCCTGCGGTCACCGCGGGCATGACCTGGTACGCCTCGACCACGGCGGGTGGCACCTTCGCCACTCTGTTTCACAACTCGGGCGCGGACTACCTGCACACCTCGCCGCTGTTGATCGTGACGCTCGCCAACACCTGGTCCCAGTGCGGCTTCGCCATGCTCGTCCTGTCCGCGGCGCTGCGCAACATACCGGGCGAGGTGATTGAGGCGGCCACGCTGGAGAACGCCTCGCCGTTCCAGCGCTTCCGGCTCATCATGCTTCCCCTGTTGCGCCCGACGATCGTGACCCTCGTCCTGCTGGTAACGCTGCTCACGCTGGCCAACTTCGCTTTGGTCTACATCATGACCCAGGGCGGCCCGGGCAACGCCACCGACATCCTGCCGGTCTATTCCTACCAGCAGGCGTTCTCCTTCAACAACCTGGCCTACGGGGCATTGATCGGGGACGTGATGGTGGTCATCGCCACCGTTCTCGGCTTCGCCTACGTCCGCGCCTCGCGGGTGCGGGTATGACCGCGTTCGAAGACCCCCGGCTCGAGGCTCTGGAGGAGCCACTTCATCGCCCCGCAACCGAGTCTTCGTTCCGGGCCCCGCCCGAGACCGCGCCCAAGGTTCCCGAACCCTCCCGGACCGGCCGGCGGATGGGCAACCTCCTGCTCGCCCTCGTCGGTCTGGCTTTCCTGCTCCCGATGCTGTGGATGGTCGCGGCCTCGCTGGACAAGAACGCCTCCTGGAGCATCGAGTGGCCCCACTTCACACTCGCCAACTTCCAGGCCGCGACCGGTTCGGGTCAGCTCACATCGCTGTGGAACAGCTTCATCCTCTCGGCGGTGGCCACAGTGGTCTCGACCGCGGCCTCGACCCTGGCCGCCTACGCCCTGTCTCGCCGGCGGATCCCCTGGAAGGGGCCGATGCTGCTGATCGTGCTCTTTCTCTCCGGGATCCCGATGTCGATCCTGATCGTCCCGATCTACCAGCTCTTCGCCACCGAGAACTGGCTCTCGATCCTGCCCACCGCCATCTTCCTCGGGGTCACGGCGATGCCCTTCGAGATCTGGCTGATCAAGAACTTCATGGACGCGATCCCCTACGACCTAGAGGAGGCGGCTCGCATCGAGCACGCCAGCACTTGGCAGATCCTGACCCGGATCGTCGGCCCGCTTGCCCTGCCCGGGATCGGCGCCGGCGCCATCTACGCATTCGTCAACGCGTGGGGCTCGTTCGTGGTCCCCCTGGTTCTCATCAGCGATCCGAGCCAGGCCCCCGGCCCGATCGCCATCTACGGCTTCATTGGGGCGGCGAACGTCCGTTACGGAGATATCGCGGCGTTCTCGCTTCTCTACTCGGTGCCGGTGTTCATTCTCTACGCCATCATGTCCCGGCTGTTCACGGGCGGCTTCACCCTGGGGGGCGCAATCAAGGGTTGATGCGGGGCTCAGCTGACGGCGGTAACCACGGCCACGCCGATGAAGATAACCCCGACGCCCACTAGCTGGGTCCGCCGCAGCCGCTCTCCGAACAGCAGCCGCCCGAATCCGGCGCCGAGCGCGCCGGTCAGCGTGGCCAGGACCGCGGCCACCGGGATGCTGTGCCTTGCCCCCAGGGCGTAGCTGAAGAACCCGGCCACCTCGCACAGCCCGGCCACCAGCACGAGGTGGGCCATGCCCGGCGGAACCCGCAACTGGCGACGCAGGGCCAGCGGGAGCGTGACCGCGAGGCCGCCGATCACCCGCGGAGGCATCACGGCCCAGGCTGTGGGAAGCACGTCCCCGGCCCGGCCGGTCCCGAACAGACTGACGCCGAACGCCACCGCGGCGAGCACGCCCCAGGCCGCGGCCCGGCGATCGCGGTGGCCGGATGGAGTGGGAGTCGCCTTCTCCGACCCGGCAACGGCTGGTCCGGACCGCTCCTGCTCCTCGGGCCGGCCCGGCGCCGCCACGGTCGCTTCGGGTTCGACAGGACGGCGAGCGATCGCGGTCATGGTCACGCCGGCCACGGTGAGCGCCAAGCCCACGCCCCGCACCGCGCCCACCGTCTCTCCGGCAGCGATGGCAATCAGGGCGGCAATCCCGCCCTCGGTGGACACGATTGGCATCACGACTCCCATCTGGCCGATGCGCAGCGCCTGGTAGAGGAGGAGCAGGCCGGCCACGTTCCCAGCGCCGCCCAGCACGAGCCACCAGAAGGAGGTCAGGGTGATGTGAGCGCTGCCCGAGAAGGGCAGCACGAGGGCGAGTGCGATGAGGCCGACGAGCATCACCCAGGCCAGCGTCAGGATCGACCCCATGGCCCGGGCAGCCCGCAGTGCGAACGTCGTTCCTATCGACCAGAGCAGCGCGGCGCCAAGACCGCCCAGAACCGCCGCCACGCCGCGTCCACGTCCGCGTCAGCCGACGGTCGGCGAGAGCACGACCTTCATGGATTCGTCACACTGGGCCAGCTCGAGTCCGGCCTGGGCCTGCTCCAGGGGCAGGCGGTGCGAGACGAACCTGTCCAGCGGTAGGCGATCCAGGTTGTGGGCCAGCAGCTCCATGGCCGGCATGTAGGCCTCGGCCGTCTCGCCCCCGATCCCGAGCACGTTCACGTTCTTGGTGCAGATGTCGGCGTTCGGGTTGACGGCCACAGGACCCATGTCAACGAACGCACCGGCCTCGACCACTGTACCGCCGACGCGGACCATCTTCAGGCTGCCGACAAAGGTCTCCGGCATTCCGCTGCAGTCCAGCACCATGTCGGGCCCGCGCCCTTTGGTCATCTCATGGACGCGGGCAATCAGCTCCTCGCCGTCCTGATCACTGGCGTCCAGGACCATGTTGGCCCCGAAGGACATGGCGCGCTCGAGCCGGGAGGGGAAGCGGTCGAGGGCGATGATCTGCCCGGCGCCCATCAGTCGGGCCTTGATGAGGTGGCACATCCCCAGAGGACCGATGCCGTACACGACCACGGTCTCAGCGAACGTGTCGTTGAGCCGCCGGGCGCGATCAAAGCCGTGCGTAACTGCCATCGGCTCCGTGAGCACGGCCACCTCGTCGGGCAGCTCGTCCGGGACCCGGAACAGCCGAGTGCGGGGGAGGAGGTACATGTACTCGCTCCAGCCGCCGAACAGGTGCGGGGGTCGAGAGGCGTTGAGGCTGTTGCCGTAGTCCTCGAGGTGCTCGCACATGTAGTAAGGCTGGCCGCTCTGGCAATACCAGCACTCACCGCAGTTGACGTTCGCGGCCGGCACTACCCGGTCGCCCTCTCGGAGCTCACGACCCGCGCTGTCGATCACGGCGCCCCCGGTGGCGGCGATGCGGCCCACGTTCTCGTGCCCGCAGATCAGCGGGTACTCGATCTGGCGCTGTGTGGGGTCCCCGCGTACTGCATGGTCTCTCCGCGGAAGGTGTGCTTGTCGGTGCCGCAGATGCCGGACATCGACATCTCCAGGATCACCGCCCCGGGTTCGGGTTCAGGCAGGGGGAAGCGCTGGACCTCGAGGCGCCCGGGAGCTGTCATGACCGCCGCCTTGACGCCGCTATTGGAGCGTTCCATACCATTCTCACTTCTATCGTTCGGGCGGGGGCCAGTCAAGCCCGATCGCGTCCGCGGGCCGCTGCCGACCCGTATCCGGGCCGCTGCCGACCCGTATCCGGGCCGCTGCCGACCGAGTGCGGAGCACCGCCGAGGCGCTTTTCGGGCCACCCGACAATGGCGTTGGGAGGCGCCGAGAGATCGCCGCTGCGCGCGAGCTTGTGACCCTTGAAACAAGTTCGGCCCGGTGGTAGCGTCCTGGAACGTTCCATCAGACCGGAGGGGGAGAGAATGGGAATCGTGGTGCCGGGGCGCCGAGGGGTAGCCACTGAGGGGGCCGCCAGCTCCACATCGGGGCTGTTCACCCGCAGGGCATCGGGGCTCGTACGCGAGCTGGGGATTCCCGCCGCTGTCGGGATCTCGTTGGCCTCAGTAGCCGTCGTCAACACGTTCATCAACTTCAATGCGGGGCTGACCGACTTCAGCAAGTCGGACATGTACCTGCCGTTGCTGGCTGGGGCGGTGATCTGGCTGGTGGCCATGTTCGCCTACCGCCACCTGCTGGAGGCCATCCCGCGAGCCGGCGGCGAGTACGTATACCTGTCCCGGATCGTCTCTCCGGTGGCCGGCGCGATGGCCGGGATCGGCATCGCCGTCGTCTTCACCTACGTGCTCTCGGCCAACGCGCACTTTGCGGCCACCTTCACACCGTTCATGCTCACCGCGCTTGGCTCGGCGTTCAGCAGCTCGTCGATCGCCAACGCGGCCAATGACGTAGGCACGAACCTAGCCATCGTCCTGATCAGCTGCGGCGTGATGGTGATCGTCGCGCTGGCATCGCTTTTCTCGCTCCGGCGTCTGGCCCAGATCATCCTCGCCCTGATCTTCGTCCAGCTGCTGGCTTTCGCCGTCCTGGCCCTCCTACTTGCCGATCACTCGCACAGCTCCTTCGTGGCCGCCTTCGCGCGGTTCACGCATCACCCCGGTGCCTACCAGGCCATGATCTCGCTGGGTAAGTCCAGCGGGGTCCTCTACGGGACCGCGTTCGCGGCCATGATCGGGATCATCCCCTTCATGGTGCTCAACTACAACGGCGTCCTGTACTCGTACTACGTAGGCGGTGAGCTCCGCCGCCCGGGTCGCACGTACCTGTACGCGTCGGCCATCAGCATCGGGCTGCTCGTCCTCGTGTGGGTCGGCGTGTGGGCTCTGCTTCGCCACACCGCGGGGCTGCACTTCATGCAGGCTCAGGCCAATGTGGGGGCCAGCAACCCGGCCGCCTACGCCAAGCTCACCTCGCTCAGCTCACAGGCCGGCGGACTGGGCTACGGCCTCGTTCTGTCCGGGGATCCAGTATCGAAGATTCTGTTCGGGGTCGCCGTCCCGGTGGCGGAGATCGCGGTCAACCTCGCCTTCGTCGCCGTGACCACCCGCGTGCTCTTCGCGCTCGCCTTCGACCGGCTGCTTCCAGTCAACGTGGCCCGGGTGGATGAGCGCAATCACGCGCCGGTGGTGGCGATCGCGATCGTGATCGTCGTTGGGATCGCGTTCTGCATCCTGACCACGTATGCCAACCTGTCGAACATCGTGGCTCTAGAGAGCCTGTTCTTCGCGCTCATCCTGCTCGCTGGCGGCGTCGCCGCCACCTTCCTCGCCCACCGCCGTCCAGATCTGGTGCTAAGACCCGGCGAGACCGAGCTCTCTCATTGGCTGGGGCTGCCCCGGATCACCTGGGCGGGTGGGCTGACGACGGTGCTGGCTGCGTTCACGGTGGTCGAGGTCATCATCCACTCCAACGTCTACGGGAAGTTCAGCGCGGAGTCGGTAATCACGCTGGTAGTCGTGTTGCTGGCCGGCCCGGTGATCTATCTCATCGCCAGCTCGCTGCGGCGCCGGCGCAACCAGATCGATTTGAAGATGGCCATGCATGAGCTGCCACCGGAGTAGTGCTCGGGTTCGGTAGACGCGCGCCCGCCAAGCGGCGGGCGCTCCGCATCTTCTTCGCCACGGACGTGCACGGATCCGAGCGGTGCTTCCGCCGCTTCCTGGCCGCGGCCGAGGTGTATGAGGCCAACGCGCTCGTGCTGGGAGGTGACGTAGCCGGCAAGGGACTGGTCCCGATTCAGGCCGACAACGGGACCTTGCACGCCGAGGTCCGCGGGGTCACGGTGCACGTTCCTTGCGACGAGGAGGAGCGCCTGAGGGCAGAGATCAACCGACTCGGTTTCTATGGCGTCCGCATGAAGGAGCGCCAGATCATGCGCATCCGCGAGGACCCGGCTTATCTCGACCGTCTGTTTCGCGCGCAGATCTGCACCCAGGTCCAGTCCTGGTGCGACCTGGCCGCCGAGCGCCTGCCCGAGGACGTGCGCTGCATCATCACTCCCGGCAATGACGATCCCGTCGAGATCGACGAGATTTTGCGCGCAGCGCCGCTGATCGAGTGCCCCGAACGGGAGCTCGATGACCTCGGACCGGTGCTGTTGGCCAGTCTCGGGGACGTCACCCCGACGCCTTGGAACACCGAGCGGGAGTACAGCGAGGAGGAACTCGCCACCCGCATCGACAGGATCCTCCGCGCCGTCCCTGACGGGCGCCGTGTGGTCCTCAACTTCCACTGCCCGCCGTACGGGAGCGGATTGGACGTTGCCCCCGAGCTCGACGACACGCTCAAACCGGTCATCCGCGGTGGCCGACCGAGCTTCATCCCGGTAGGCAGCAAGGCGGTGCGCGACGCCATCAAGCGCTACCAGCCGGTGGTTGGCCTGCACGGGCACATCCACGAGTCCCGAGCAGCGCAGAAGATCGGCTCCACCCTGTGCCTCAATCCGGGGAGCGATTACGCGGCAGATCTGCTGCGGGGCGCGGTGGTGGACATCGCAGAGGACGGGAGCTATCTTGACTTCCTCTTCACGGCTGGATGAACGCTTGAGCAGCTCGCCTACGGACCCGACACCGTTCGCTTCCGCCGGACCCGAGGCCCCGCCGCTGGCCAATCCCGTCGCGGAGGCCCGCCGGCTGATCGACCGCGCGCGCCTCCAGGAGCTCACCCTCCGGGCCGTCGGCGGGGTAGCCGTGCACATGCAAGCCCCCGACGGGCGTCCTCTACTCGACCGCGAGCTCAAGGACATCGACTTGGTCGTCCCGCACGGCCAGGGAAAAAGGGTGGGAAGCCTGCTCGATGGGCTGGGCTACGTCGGAGCGGAGATGTTCAATGCGCTGCGCGGATCCCGGCGCCAGCTGTTCCACGATCCGGTGAACGGGCGTCAGGTGGACGTCTTCGTGGGGGAGTTCGCAATGTGCCACTCGCTGCCGATAGCCGACCGGCTGGATCAGGATCTCTACACGGTGCCCCTCGCCGAGCTGCTGCTGACCAAGCTCCAGATCGTGGAGCTCAATGAGCGCGACGAGCGCGACATCTACACGCTCTGCTACCACAACGAGATCGGCGAGGGGCTGCGCGATGGAATTGAGTCAGACGTCATCTCGTCCCTGTGCGCTGCCGACTGGGGCCTCTGGCGGACTTGCCTCAGGACGATCGATCGTTGCCGGGCCGACCTCGGGAACTACGGTCTGCGGGCCGAGCCGCGCGAGGTGATCGACGCTCGGCTGAGTGCGTTGGCCAAGCAGATGGAGGCGGCGCCCAAGTCACGCAAATGGAAGCGACGCAGCCGTGTGGGCGAGCGGCTGCGCTGGTACCAGGAGCCCGAGGAGGCCTGAGCCTCAGGCCGTGGCGCGGTGAAGGAGCGCCGTGACCTCGTGCTCGTAGGGCATGGCCGCCGAGCAAAGCAGGCGCGAGGCGACTATCCCGCCGGCGGCGTTCGCGAAGGCGACAGCACGCTCCGCGGGCTGGTCCGAGAGGAGCGCATGGCACAGGGCACCGCCGAAGGCGTCCCCGGCGCCGAGGCCACACAGGACCTCGATCGGGGCGGGCGCGATCAGGTTCTCGGCCTCGGCGCTGACCACCAGCACGCCGTCGCCGCCGAGCTTGACGATGGCCAGCTCGACGCCGCGCTCGAGCAGCCGGCGAGCGGCTTCCCTCGGGTCATCGCTGCCCACCGCCACCGAGCATTCCTCGCGGTTGCCCACAGCGACCGAGGCGTGCTCCACGGCTGCGCCGATGACCGCATTGGCCTCCTCACGTGAGGACCAGAAACTCGGGCGGTAGTCGAGGTCGAGGATCGTGTGCCGGGCGCGCTCGCGGACGCGAAGCATCTCCAGGACCGTGCTCCGGCTCGGGTCGATCGACAGCGCGCCGCCCGAGATCCACAGCACCGGCACCTCCATGGTCACCTCCGGGTCCACCTCCCCGACCCGGAGTTGAAGATCGGGCACAGGCGGCGGGCGGCGGAAGTGCAGCTGAGGCTCCTCGGGTGGATCGAGAACCGCGAAGGCCACGGGAGTGAACCCGTCTGACTCCACACCAACGTAGTCAACTTCGACCCCGAAGTCGCGCAACTCCTGGACCACCACCTCCCCGAACGGATCCGAGCCGACCTTGGTGTAGACGGCGGAGGACCGCCCCAACCGCGCGGCGGCGATGGCCACATTGGTCGGGCTACCCCCGACGGCCTTCTCGAAGCTCTTGGCCGTGTGCCAGTTCGCCCCGAGCTGCCCGCAGTACAGATCGATGCTGATCCTCCCCACCGTGAGGATCTCGAACGGGCCAGCCACAGGCGCAGGATAGCCTTCGGGACACGGTGTCCTTTTACATCACCACCCCGATCTTCTACGTCAACGCCCAACCGCACCTCGGCCACGCGTACACGACGATCGCCACCGACGTGATCGCGCGCCACATGCGCCAGCGGGATGACGAGGAGGTGTTCTTTCTCACCGGCACCGACGAGCACGGCGAGCCGGTGGCCGACGCCGCCAAGGCCCAAGAGGTCACCCCTCAGGTGCTGGCCGACCGCAACGCCGCGCGCTTCCAGGCGCTCATGCCCGGGCTCGACGCCTCCAACGACTTCTTCATCCGGACCACCGACGAGGAGCACAAGCGCCGCGTCCAGGAGGTCCTGCAGCGGGTGCACGACAACGGGCACACCTACAAGGGTCTGTACGAGGGCTGGTACTGCCCGCGGTGCGCCGACTTCAAGGTCGAGAACGAGATCCTGGAGGGCAACCTGTGCCCCATTCACGAGATCCCCCTCACCCGCGAGCAGGAGGAGAACTGGTTCTTCCGGCTGTCGACGTTTCAGGAGCCGTTGGAGCGCCTGTACGCCGAGCAGCCCGATTTCGTGATGCCGCCGGTGCGCTTCAACGAGGCGCGATCGTTCATCACCTCGGGGCTGCAGGACGTCTCGCTCAGCCGTGCGCGGATGAACTGGGGGGTGACCGTCCCGTGGGATCCCGGCCACGTCTTCTACGTGTGGTTCGACGCGTTGCTCAACTACTACACGGCCCTCGGCTACGCCCGGCCCGGCGAGGACCTGACCGACCGATTCTGGCCGGCGACCTATCACATAATCGGCAAGGACATCCTCAAGTTCCACACCGTGTTCTGGCCGGCGCTGCTGCTCGCCGCCGATCTGCCGATCCCCCGACATGTGTTCGTACACGGCTTCCTGCTCGGCGCCGACGGGCGCAAGATGAGCAAATCGCTGGGCAACGTGCTGGACCCATTCGAGGTCATCGACCAGTTCGGCACCGACGCGCTGCGCTTCTATCTGATGCGCGATGTCGCGTTCGGCAGTGACGGCGCCGTCGGCATGGACTCGGTGACCGCCCGCTACGAGGCCGAGCTCGCCAACGAATACGGCAACCTGGCCAGCCGTACGATCGCCATGGTTCGCCGTTACCGCGACGGCGTCGTCCCCGCCGTGGCGACCGATCCGGTGCTGGCCGCCGAGTTTGCAGGCCTGGTGGCGACGGTGAGCGGGCTGCTGGACCGCGCCGACCCGACCACCGCCCTGGAGCAGATCTGGCAGCGGGTGCGCCGCTGCAACCGCTATGTCGAGGAGCGCGCGCCCTGGCAGCTGGCCCGCGATCCCGACGCGGCCCCGGAGCTGGACCGCACGCTGGCCTCGCTTGCCGAGGCCGTACGCGTGATCAGCGTGCTGCTCGCCGCCTACATCCCGGTGAGTGCGATCCGGCTGCTGGACGCCCTCGGCGCCCCCGAGCTGTCTCTGCCCGGCGCCGAGTTTTCGGCGCGCCCCACAGCGCGCACGGTGGCCGCGCTCGAGCCCCTGTTTCCCAAGGCATCCCCACCCACCCGCGCCCCGGCCACCTGATCACCCACCCGCGTCCCGGCCACCTGATCACCCACCCGCGTCCCGGCCACCT
The DNA here is from genome assembly GCA_963787595.1 of uncultured Actinomycetota bacterium. Taxonomy (GTDB): domain Bacteria; phylum Actinomycetota; class Thermoleophilia; order Solirubrobacterales; family Solirubrobacteraceae; genus Palsa-465. Next base: position 605,456 of record CAWBDE010000004.1, on the reverse strand, counting down.
GATCACCCACCCGCGTCCCGGCCACCTGATCACCCACCCGCGCCTAAGCCACCTGATCGACAGCCACACTCATCTGGACTTCTGCGACCCGCCCAACGCCGAGCTGGTGGCGGCGGCGGTAACGGCGGGGGTCAGCCGCATGCTTACCGTTGGCACCGATGGCGCCTCCTGCCGGGAGGCGCTGGCCGCCGCCGAGGACTTTCCCCAGGTGTATGCCGCGGTCGGGCGCCATCCCAATTCGGCTACCGGGTTCGACGACGCCGATCTGGCCGAGCTGGAGGCGCTGGCCGCTCACGAGAAGTGCGTTGCGATCGGCGAGACGGGTCTCGACTACTACCGGCAGTCTGCCCCGATCGAGGATCAGAAGCGGGCCTTCCGGGCCCAGATGAAGCTGGCCCGCCAGCTTGACAAGCCGCTGGTGATTCACACGCGCGCCGCCGACGACGACACGCTCGCCCTGCTGGTGGCGCACGCCGGCGGGCTGCGGGTGATCCTCCACTGCTTCTCGATGAGCCAGCGGGTGGAGGAGTGCCTGGCCCACGAGGACTGGTGGTTCTCGTTTGCGGGCAACGCGACGTACCCGAGCGCCGGCGCTCTGCGCAGCGCCGCGCTGCGGATCCCGGCGCAGCGGCTGCTGGTGGAGACCGATGCGCCGTACCTGTCGCCGCAGCCCGTGCGTGGCAAGCCCAACCAGCCGGCCAACGTGGTCGCCACCGCGCAGACGATCGCGCTCGAGCGACGGGTACCGTACGCCGAGCTCGAGCGGTCGGTCGACGCTAACGCGGCGGCGCTGTTTCGATGGTGAGCGCGCGCTCCGCGCGTCAGCGCGAGCTCGGTCAGAACTTCCTGGTCGACCGCAACATCCTGGCCGTGGTCGGGCGCCTGGCCGAGCTGTCGCCCGTGGACGTGGTGTTGGAGGTCGGCGGCGGTCCGGGAGTGCTGTCGGCGCATCTGGCGCCGCGGGTCGGCCATCTTCACGTGGTCGAGATCGACGAGCGGCTGAGTGACCGCCTCCGCGCCGCCACGGCCCCCTACGGCAATGTGACCCTGCACTTCGCCGACGCGCTCAAGAGCGACCTGGCGGGGCTGGACCCGGCGCCGACCAAGTTGGTGGCCAACCTTCCGTACGGGATCGCCGCGCCGCTGATCCTCAAAACGATCGACGAGCTGCCTGAGATGGGGTGGTGGGTCGTCATGGTCCAGCGCGAGGTCGGCGAGCGCTTCGCCGCCTCGCCCGGCAGCGCCTCCTACGGTGCGCCGTCGGTGCTCGCGCAGCTGGCCTGCGAGGTCAGGGTGCTGCGCCCGGTGTCGCGCACCGTGTTCCGGCCGGTGCCGAACGTGGACTCGGTGCTGCTCGGGCTTCGCCGGGTCCGGCCGGGAGCGAGCCCGGCGGTGCGGGCGGTGGTGCACGCGGCCTTCGCGCATCGCCGCAAGGCGCTGGCGGGGTCGCTGGCGCTCGCCGGCTCCGGGCGTGACGGATTTGCGCCCGGGGTTCGCGAGCGCGCTCGAGCGGCCCTGGTGGACATGGGCCATCCACCCGACGCGCGGGCGCAGCGGCTGGCGCCGGCGGAGTTTGCCGAGCTGGCCGCGCGGATCCTGTCGTGACTGTTCTCGCCGCCGAGACCGCGCCCGCCAAGATAAACCTGTGCCTGTGGCTCGGCCCGACGCGGCTCGACGGCCGGCATGAGCTGGTGACCCTGTTTGACTCGATCTCGTTGTGCGACGAGCTGGAGGTGTCCGGCGGGCGGACGGACGAGGTCGTCTGCGCCGGAGTGCGCGGTCCGAACCTCGTCTCCGACGCGCTGTCAGCTCTGCGCGCCGCCGGTTGGGACGCCCCGCCGGTGGCCGTGCGGATTCGCAAGCGGATTCCGGTCGCGGCGGGGATGGGCGGCGGCTCGGCCGACGCCGCCGCCATGCTCAGGCTCGCCCCGCGGCTGGCCGCGATACCCGCCGGGGCTGTGGCTGAGATCGCCGCCGGGCTGGGGTCCGACGTGCCGAGTCAGCTGGCACCCGGACCCAGCATCGGGACGGGCGCCGGCGAGGTTGTGGAGCCGCTGCCGGATCTGCCGCCCTATGGCGTGCTCGTGTTCCCGCAGGCGTTGGCGCTGTCGACCGCCGAGGTGTACCGGGAGGCCGACCGCCTCGGGTTGCCGCGGCCGGCTGATGAACTGGTGTCGCTGCGCGCCGAGCTCAGAGCAGCGCTGCCGGACTGCCTGCCGACCCATCTGATCGGCACCGACCTGCAGGCGGCCGCGATGTCATTGGCGCCCGGGATCGCGGACGCGCTCAGTGTCGCCTCGGGTGCGGGCGCAGATCACGTGCTCGTATGCGGCTCGGGGCCGACGGTGATCGGCGTCTATCACGGTTCGGAGGGGCTGGCGCGAGCGTCGGCGGCGGCAGGTCAGCTGTCCGGCGCACGCCGGCGGCCGCTCGTGGGGGGACCGGTGGGCAGAGGGGTAGCGCCGCCCGTGCCGAACCAGTGAACGCTGCACCCTATTTGCCGAGACCTGAGCGGCCGGTGGCGGTCATCCCCGGGTTCCGGCACAATCAGGGCCGAGAGCCGTGAGCAACACCACCGTGACATATGTGGTCGGCGCGGGCTGCGCTCTGATCGCCATCGTGGCGTTCGCGATGCTGGTCGTCGCACCGTCGGTGACCGCCTACAGGCGGCCGCTGGAACGCGTCGCGGCGGTCGTCTTGTCGCTGTACGTGCTGGCGGCGTGCATCGCCGGGGGGGTCCTGCTCGGCGCGGTGATCATCCTCGAGTGGCCCCGGGTCTTCTAGCGCGGCCCCGAGCTGAGGCCAGAGACGTGGCGGAGAGCGCCGAGCGCGGGGAATCCCGCACTCCCGACCTGGGGGCGTTCGCGGCGATCACCGACGCCGTCGAGGCGGGTGCCGGTCTCCCCGAGATCCTGCGCGCGGCCGCGCGAGCGCTCGACGCCAGCCTGATCCTGATCGACCGGTCCGCGGCAGTCCTGGCGGTGGCCGCCCGTTCTCCGGCGGACGAGCGCTCGCTGATGCGCGACGCCGAAGATGTCGTCACGCTGGAGCTGCGGGTGGCGGAGTCGCCGGTGGGGCAGCTGCGGATGCGCAGCCGCGAACGCACTCCCGACGGGACGGTGCTGCGGCTGGTCACCACCTTGATCGCGTCCGAGGTAGAGCGCGTCCGGGCTCCCGAACGGGCTTCCGAAGAGGCGGCGGCGAGCTTTCAGCGCGCCGTCCTGGCGCGCCAGATCCCTGATCGCGACGACCTGATCGCCCGCGGTAAGGAGCTCGGCACCGACCTCTCGGCGGGCGCCAGCGTCTCGGTGGTCCGCGCCCACGCCCGGACCCCGACCGAGGATGACTGGCGTCGCCGGCTCTTGGCGGTTTCGGCCCGCGGCGCTCGCTCGATCGCCTCCGGGTCGATCGCGTGTCCCACCGACGTCGACGCCGGCGAGGTGGTGCTGCTCGTCCCCGATGGCGGCGGCGACACCGGTCGGAGGGTGTCGTCGGCCGTGCTGCGCGACCTCGAGGCGGGACTGTCCGGGTTCGCGTTTGCCCTGGGACGAAGCCGGCGGGCGCCGGACCCACTGGATCTGGCGCGGGCCTACAACGAGGCGTTGCTGGCGCTCAACGTGGTCGAGGGCGACGCCGAGCGCACCGAGCTGGCCTACGAGGAGACGGGGACCTACCAGCTGCTGCTGCCCTACATGAGCGACCCGGCCGAGCTCAAGCGCTTCTACGACGAGACGGTGCGGCCGCTGGTCGCCTACGACGAGCAGTACGAGACCGATCTGCTCGGCACGCTGGCGACCTTCCTCGACTGTGACGCCAACGTGAACGCCACCGCATCGCGGCTGATCACCCATCGCCACACGATCCGGTACCGGTTCGAGCGGGTGCGCGAGTTGACCGGGCTCGACGTGTCATCCACCGACGGACGGGAGAAGCTCTCGCTCGGGCTCAAGGCGATGCGCGTGCTCGGGATCGCAGCCCCGCGCGGCCCGGCGACCGAGCCGGGCGCGGGGGCAGGTCGGGTTCCCCACTAATCAGAGCCCGGATCCGTCGGGTTCCCCGCGAGTCAGAGCCCGGACCCGTCGGGTTCCCCACGAGTCAGAGCCCGGACGCGTCGGGTTCCCACTAATCCGAGCTGGAACGCATCAGCGCAACCGCCTCGAGTCTGGAGTGGACACCGAGGGCGCGCAGCACGTGGCGAACGTGGTTGCGGACCGTCTCCCGACTCAGGTGCAGGTCGTCGGCGATCTGCTGCGTCGAGCGCCCATGTTCGAGCATCCGCAGGATCTCGGATTGGCGTGGGGTAAGACGGGGCCGCGATGCCTCGGGCACGACCTCCGGCTCGCGCCTGATCTGCCCGAACACGCCCACCACCCGTCCCGCGCGGACCAGTGGCACCGAGCTGGTCTGGACGCGCACTCGATTGCCCTCCACATCGACGAGCACGAGCTCGTCGTCGGTCACCGACTCGTTACCCGCTACCTTGCGCGCGAACAGCTCGCGCGACCGGCGCCGGTCCTCGGGCGCCACGACCGAGGTGAACGCGTGGCCGCGGATGTCACCGATGCGGCGGCTCGCGGCCGGATTGAGCCAGCGGACGACGCCGGCCGGATCGAGGACGTAACTCGGGATGCTGACCAGCTCCAGCGCGGATTGGATCTCGTCGCCGAAGGAGTTCTCTCCGGGCACGCCCTCGTCGCCGAAGGAGTTCTCTCCGGACACGCCGCGGAGTGTGGCGTCCGCCCCGGCATCCGGTCAACCGCTGGGACGCGATTTTCGTCCCGGGTCGGGTCAGGACAAATCTGACCCAAATGGGTCATGGAGCTTCGGGCTCGGTCAGCCGACATCTCTAGTGAGAAAGAGAAACCGCGCCATCAGGCCACGAGCTCGGGACTAGAGCTTGAACGGCAGCGCGGCAATGACATGCGTCCAGAAGGGGCATGAAAGCTGATGGATAATTCACCGCCGAACACACACCAGATCACCCGGTCACCGCGCTCTACCACGCGGGTGAGCGTCGTGATCCCGACCCTCAACGAGGCGGCTAACCTGCCCCACGTCTTCGCCCGGCTGCCGTTTGCGGAGCTATTCGAGGTCATCCTCGTCGACGGGCATTCCACCGACGATACGATCGAGGTCGCCCGCCAGCTGTGCCCGTCCGTCCGGGTCCTGACGCAGGGCGGCAAGGGCAAGGGCAACGCATTGGCCTGTGGCTTCGCCGCCGCCCGGGGGGACATCATCGTGATGCTCGACGCCGACGGCTCCACCGATCCCCGGGAGATCCCGGCGTATGTCGGTGCGCTGTTGAATGGCGCGGACTTCGCCAAGGGATCCCGATTCATGGAGGGTGGCGGCAGCGTGGATATCACGCCGCTGCGGATGCAGGGCAACCGGTTCTTGAACGGGACCGTGAACGCGCTGTTCGGCACCCGGTACAGCGACCTCTGCTACGGCTACAACGCCTTCTGGTCGGACGTGCGGCCGACGATCAACGTCGACTGCTCGGGCTTCGAGGTCGAGACGCTGATCAACGTACGCGTTGCCAAGGCCGGCCTGAACGTGGTCGAAGTGCCCAGCGTGGAGCACGAGCGGATCCACGGGGTCAGCAAGCTGCACCCGATTCGCGACGGGCTCCGCGTCCTGCGGACGATTCTGTCTGAGCGGTTTGTCCGGGGTGCGAGCACGCCGGTGGCTCCGACGGCAACGCCGAGCGAGCTTCACCCCAGCGACCAGATCGGCGCGCACGAGCGCCGGGCACGCCCGCTCGAGCTGGCCTCGTCGGCCCAGGCCGTGGGCCGCTAGGAGGCGATCGATGAACTCCCGGTTGCTAGCTCCGATCGCCGGGCGGATCGGACGCGTCCACCGGCCCGACCACGACCGCCATGCCGCGGACCGTGGCCAGGTCGAACTTGAAGCGCTGTCCCCGTCGCAGTCCGGGAGCCTTGACGACCTCGACCTCGGCGAGCTCTTCGTTGTAGGCGCAGACACGGTAAACGGCCTCTGTGCCGAGCAGAACGCGACGTCTGAACTCCCCGATCTTGAGCTCCGTGGCCACCGTGACGAGGCCAAATATATTGCGCAACCGCCCGGGGCACCCGTGGGGTTGCCAGCGCTCAGCGCCCGCCAGGACTCGGACGCGCTGGGAGTGGCGACGCAGTGTGAGCTCGCGACGGAGATTCCCGCGATTGCCGCGCCGGCTGCGGGACCGACCGTGCTGCTCCTGGTGCGTCTGTTCGGTGAGCCGCTCGGCGCGCTGCACCTGACCGTCCCGCCCGAGGGGCTGACGCCGGCGCAGCTCGCCGATGAGATCGTCAGCCGGCTGAGCGCGGAGCTGGAACCGCGCTTTGCCGATTGCGACATCCCGTGGACGGGCTCGCTGGCGACCGACGGACTGACTCCCGGTCGTCGGCCGAGCTTCATCGCCGGGCGTGAGCGCGCCCTCGCCGAGGGCCCCGAGATCACGGTGGCCATCTGCACGCGCGATCGGCCCGGCGACCTGGCCCTAGCGCTCGACAGTCTCCAGGCTCAGGAGTACCCCCGCCTGCGCACCCTGGTGGTGGACAACGCTCCGTCGGATGACCGAACCCGGAGGCTGGTCTCAGAGCTCGCGCGGACGCGTCAGATCGACTATGTCATCGAGCCTCGCGCAGGCCTCTCCTGGGCGCGCAACCGGGCGGTCGATGCATGCGAGACTGAGGTCATCGCGTGGGCAGACGACGACGAGCTGTGCGACCCCTGGTGGGCCACCGAGATTGCGCGGGCATTCCTGGACGTTCCGCAGGCGGGCGCGGTCACCGGGATCGTTGCTCCGGCCGAGCTCCAGACAGAGTCGCAAGCCTGGTTTGAGCAGTACAGCGGCATCCGCCGCGGCCGCGGCTTCCGCCGCGCCGTGTTCTCCCCCGCGACGGCCCGCGAGCAGAGTCCGCTCTACCCGCTCCCGCCCTACGGCGCCGGTGCCAACATGGCCTTCCGGCGCTCAGCGATCCAGCAGATCGGCGGCTTCGACTGCGCGCTGGGCACCGGCACGGCAACGCTCGCCGGCGAGGACACCGCCGCCTTGAGCGCGCTGCTGCTGGCCGGCGGAACGATCGTCTATCAGCCGAGCGCGATCGTGCATCACCGTCACCGCCGTGACTACCACGCGCTGGAGCGGGTGATGCTCGGCTACGGCCGCGGACTCAGCGCCTACTACGCGAGCATGCTGCTTCGCCACCCGACGTGCCTGCCCGAGCTCGCGCGCCTGTGCGGCCAGGCGATCCGCGCTCAGCTGTCACGCGACGGCCAGCGACTCCGCGAGCTCGACGGCTTTCCCAGAGCACTGCTGGCGCTCAACCGCAGGGGCCTGCTTCAGGGCGCGTTCCTGTACCCCGGCGCCTGGCTGCGGGCACGCCGGTTGGCCGGCGGGGAGGCCGGGAGCTGATGAGGATGGATACCCACACCACCGCGGTTGGCGTGCTCGCATACCACAGCATCGCGGCACAGACCACGCCGACGTTCGCGCGGCTGACCGTCGACCCGTCACTGTTCGCCGAGCAGATGGCGGCGGTACGGGAGCACGGGTTCGACGTGATCCGGGTCGACGAGGTTCCGGGCGCGCTCGCGACCCGACGCAACGCGGTGGCGATCTCAATCGACGATGGCCTCGCCGACGTGGCGGAGCAGGCCGTCCCGGTCCTGAGCGCCTACGCGATCCCGGCAACGCTGTTCGTCCCCACCGGCTATGTCGGCGGACGTTCGGGCTGGCTGCGCGGCGCCGACGCCCAGCGGCCGATGCTCAGCTGGGAGACGGTCGCTGGATTGGCCCGCGCCGGGTTCGAGATCGGATCGCACGGTCACATGCACCTGGCGGCGGATGTCAACGCACCCGAGCTCATCGAGCGTGACGCCCGCGCCAGCCGCCTCGAGCTCGAGGATCGCCTCGGCCACGCGGTGACCAGCTTCGCCTACCCGTTCGGCTACCACTCCGCGGCCGGCCGGCGCGCCATCCGCGCCGCCGGCTATCGCCAGGCGTGCATGGTCGGCGAGCTGCCGGCTCGCCCGGGCGACGATCGGTGGGCGTTGCCGCGGCTTCAGGTGCTCAACAACACGACCCCCGAGGAGCTGGTGGCGATGATCAACCGGCGACCGCCGGTGACCGCGCGGGCATGGGCCCGCTCCAAGCAGCGTGTATGGCACATGGGACGCCGCTGCGCCGGCTGGGGCCCGGTCGAGGCCGGCCGGATGGCGGGACCCCGCGAGGTCGGCCGGCTGAAGGGAGCACGGCGATGAGTCAGGGACCGATTCGTGTCGCGATCGTCGACGTCGCGCAACCGATCGTCGACCTGGACTGCCGCCGCGAAGGCGAAACTGCCTACGCCGCCTGCTGGATCCTCGCGTGCCGCGCGGGACGTCCGGTCGGCAGCATCGAGCTGCCGCTGCAGGGCAGCCACATCCCGGCGCGGCAGCTCGAGTCCGAGCTTCGCGCCAGGTTCCCCGACGCCTGGACTGCCGACCCGGACGTCGACGACGCGCCACTTCCCCGAGCCACGGTGGTCGTTCCCACGATGGTGTCGCGGCGCGACCAGCTGTTGCGGTGCGTGCGCAGCTTGACCGAGCTTGACTACCCCGACTACGAGGTGATCGTGGTCGACAACCGTCCCGCCGGGGCTCCGCCCGCGCAACTGCCGGGGGTGCGGGTGGTGCGCGAGACGCGTCCCGGGATCTCCGCTGCCCGCAATCGCGGTCTCCAGGAGGCCACCGGCGAGATCGTCGCCTTCACCGACGATGACGTCGAGGTCGACCGCCGTTGGCTGCGGGCGCTGGGGGAGCGTTTCGCGGTCGAGCCCGAAGTCGCGGCGGTGACTGGTCTGGTCGTCCCTGCCGAGCTCGAGACACCAGCTCAGATCTTCTTCGAGCAGTCGGGCAGCGGGCTCGATCGCGGCTACGCGCCGTTGCGCTTCCAGCGCGCGGGACGGTTTGAGATCAAGCGCCGAAATCTGCAGGACGGCACCGAGCGGACGCACTCCCTGTATGAGATGGGCGAGCTCGGACTCGGTTCGAACATGTCCTTCCGTACTTCGCTGCTCCGTCGCGCCGGCGGATTCGACGAGGCGCTGGGCACGGGCACCCCCGCCCACGGCGGCGAGGACTTGGCGATCCTGGTCGAGCTGCTCGAGGCGGGGCGGCCGCTCGCCTACGAGCCCGGGGCGATCGTGCACCACACCCATCGGGCAACGCTCGACGATCTCAAGCGCCAGATCCACGGCTACGGCGTCGGCTTCACCGCAATGTTGACCGCGGTCGCGCTTCGCCATCCGCGGCACTTCGTGGGGCTTGCGTCGGTGATTCCGGCGTGGCTGCGCTCGCTGCGCGATCCCGCCTCGGCCAAGCAGGCCAACCGCGGTGCCGACTTCCCCGGCGACCTGGGCGCGACCGAGCTGCGCGGGATGGTCGCTGGACCGGCTGCGTACCTGCGGGCGCGGCGGATGCAGCGGAGGTGGGCGTCATGAGCGCGTTTGCCGCCGGGCCCACGCCGACGCGATTTCGGCCGATCAAGCTGGCCACCATCGACGTCGAGACCTGCCCCGAGACGATCGTCAGCGCGACCGACTACGCCGCGGTGTGGGCGCTGGTCCGCGAGGGCGGCCGGCCACGGGGCATGATCCGGGTTGCCTTCGAGGATGGCCGCGCCACGCGCGAGCGGCTGATGGCGGCGATCGCCGCGCTCCCGGCCGTGCCGGCCACTCCCCCGCCGCGGCGCCGGCAGGTGCGGGTCCTTCCGTCGATCTCGGTCGTGATCCCCAGCCTGTTGGAGCGCGCCGAAGGCGTGCAGGCGTGCCTGAAGTCGCTGTCCGAGCTCGACTACCCCAATTACGAGGTGATCGTGGTCGACAACCGTCCCGCCGGTGCACCGCCGGTCGACCTGCCCGGCGTACGCGTCGTGCGCGAGACCCGGCCGGGCATCTCGGCGGCCCGCAACCGGGGCCTGGCCGCGGCCAGGGGCGAGATCGTCGCCTTCACCGACGACGACGTCGAGGTCGATCCGGGATGGCTGCTCGCCATCGCGATTCGGTTCGCCGAGCACCCCGAAGAGGCGTGCGTCACCGGGCTGGCGCTGCCCCGCGAGCTGGAGACCTCGGCACAGGTGGCTCTCGAGGAGTACTACGGAGGCTTCGGTCCGCGTACGTTCGAGCCCGTGTCTCACCGCATGCGGGGGCGGCGCCGGGCGTCGCTGCGCCCGGCGACGGTCGACGCGATCGGCGACGACGGCCGCGTGCGGCGCAGCTTCTCGCTATACGCCGCCGGAAGCTTCGGCGCCGGCGCCAACATGGCCTACCGCGCCGACACGCTGCGCGACCTCGGTGGCTTTGACCTCGCGCTCGGGGCGGGCACCGATGCCCGTGGCGGCGAGGACCTGCTGATGTTTGCCCGGCTGGCCTGGCGCGGGTGCGGTGTCGGCTTTGAGCCGGCGGCGATCGTGCACCACACTCACCGCCGCGACGATGCCTCGCTTCAGAGCCAGATCAAGGGCTACGGCGTCGGCTATGGCGCGTTGCTGCTGGCGCTGGTTCTGGACGATCCACGCCATCTGGGAGGACTGCTGGGCACCGCCGGCCGGGCGGTGCGGGTGATGGCCGGGCGGTACCGCGACCAGATCGACCAGGGCCGCCGGGAGCCCGACGCGCGCACCCGCGAGCTCGGCCGGCTGGAGCTGCGCGGGATGGCCGCGGGCCCGCTGGTGTACCTCCGCAGCCGCCTGGGAAGATCACGATGAAGCTGCTGCGCGGACAACGGTCGTTGACCTTCAGCGCGATGTCGCTGATGACCGCGACCGTCGCCACCAACGCGCTCGGGCTCGTGTTCTGGACCTTCGCGGCACGTCTGGACGCGCCCGCAGTCGTCGGCCGCGCCGCCGCCGCGGTGGCGGCGCTGACCCTGCTGGCGACGATCTCGCAGCTGAACCTGACCAACGTCTTCGTCCGGCTGCTGCCGAGCGCCGGCCGGCTCGGCCGGCGGCTGATCGCCCGCGGTTATCTCGCGGTGGTGGCGTTGTCGGTAGCCGTCGGCGCGGTTTATGTGTTCAGCGGCTTGGGGGACAAGGTCGTTCACGGCGGGATCGGAACGCAAATCGCGTTCGTGGCCGCCGTTCCCGTGCTGGCGATCTTCGCGCTGCAGGACTCGGTGCTGACGGCTCTGCGCCGCGCGCCGTGGGTGGCGGGCGAGAACATCTCGTTCGCCACCGCCAAGCTGGCGCTGCTGCCGGCGCTCGTGCTGGCGCCGATCGGCGGGGGGATCGTGATCTCGTGGGTCGTCCCCGCCGCGGTGGCGGTGATCATCGTCAGCGGGCTGCTCTTCGGACGCGTGCTGCGAGGACTGGAGCACGCCGATGGAACGTTGCCCGGACGCAAACGGCTGATGTCGTTTGTCGCCGGCGAATACATGACCGCCGTGTGGGCGACCGCGGCGACCCAGCTGATGCCGCTGATCGTGGTGTGGCGGCTCGGGCCGGCGCAGGTCGCGTACTTCACCGTGCCGTGGCTCATCTCGATGGGCATCACCGTGTTGCTGTGGAACGTGGCGTCCGCGTTCGTAGTCGAGCTGGCGTCGCCGCACGAGCATTCCGAGGCGCTGCTGCGTCGCACGCTGATCCTGTGGGGAGGGGTCGTCGCCGGGGCGCTGCTGACCTGTGGGGTCGCCGCCGGCCCGCTGCTGTCGGTGGCCGGCGGATCCTACGCCGCGCACGGGGCCGAGTTGCTACGGCTGGTCGGGTGCAGCGCTCCCTTCGGCGCGCTCGTCGCTCTCTACTGCACGCTGATGTGGATCGACAAGCGCGTCTGGCTGCTGGCCGCCTTCCAGGGGCTGTGTGGCGTCGCGTTGCTGGCCACCACGCTTCTGCTCCTGCCGCATCTGGGCCTGGCCGCCGTCGGTTGGGCCAACCTCGGGGTGCAGGCGATCGCCGCGCTCGTGACGGCACCGCTCGCCGTGCGGCGGATGCGGACCGGTCTTGTGGTGGGTGCGCGATGAGCCTCAGCGGAGTGCCACCGCTGACCGAGGCACAGCTTCGTGACCGCCGCCGCGCCGCAATCGCGGCAATCCCCGGCGACGCGCGTCGGGCGCTGGGATGGCTGCGCCGGGGGATGGCCACCTCGCCTCTGCTGCCCCTCGCCATGCGCCGCACGCTGCTGCGTGCCGGCGGGGTCAAGCTCGGCATGATGGTCTGGGGCTTGGACCGCTGCTGGTTTGAGTCGCCCCGGGTGAGCATCGGCACCGGCGCCTACGTCAACGGCGGGTGCTGGTTCGAGGGCACCGGCGAGATCGAAGTCGGCGACAACTGCCTGCTCGGCCCGGAGGTGCTGGTGCTCACCTCCACGCACGAGATGGGCTCCGACGGCGAGATCGGTCGCGCCACGCAATCTCGCCCGGTTTCGATCGGCGAAGGCTCATGGATCGGCGCTCGCGTGACGATACTACCTGGAGTAAGGATCGGCCCCGGAGCAGTGATCGCGGCCGGTGCAGTTGTAAGCCAGGATTGCGAAGCGGGCGCCGTCTACGGCGGGATTCCCGCGCGGAGGATTCGATGACGAGAACACGTACTGAGGTGACCGCTTACGCGGGGATTGCGAGCAGCGTTCTGGCGGCCGTGCTGGTGCTGAGCGCACCCACGCCGTGGTTGGGCCTGATCGGTGCGCTGCTGCTGGCCTGTGTGCCGGCGGGCGCAGCGGTCATGTGCTGGATCGACACCGGCGAGAACGCGGCGCAGGCCGGCCTCACGCTGGTTTTGAGCCTGACGGTCCTGGCGCTGCTCAGCGCGATCATGATCTGGCTGGCCGCATGGCAGCCACAGGCTTTGCTGGTCCTGGCCGGCGCGGCGCTGATCTCGTGCGCGCTTCGGTTGCGAGTCGACGCCGGCGGTTGGAGGGGCACGATGAGCGCCGTCCAGCATGCTCTGCGCTTCACCCCGTTCACGCGCGGCGACTCGCTGATCAGGCGGATCTCGCCGCAGATCGCGCTTCCCGTGGTCGGGCTCGGCGCCTGGGCCTTCGGGGTCAGCCAGCTGCAGCCGTCGTCAGTCGGCGGCTACGGGCTGCTGGCGAGCTCCAACGTGTTCTTCGTGCTCGGTCTGGTGGCGCTGATGGTCGGGTTCGTGCTCGAGCTCGCACGCCCGGCGCCGCGAGGCTGGCTGCTGACCCTGGACCTGATCGGACTGGTCGTCGCAATTCACGCGACCGTTCCGATCGTCTACGGCGGTACCCCCGAATATGCGTGGGTCTACAAGCACCTCGGAATCATCTCCTCGTTTGCCCATGCGGGCCGGATCACCGACCCCGGCAACATCTATGACCAGTGGCCGGCGCTGTTCGCCGCGGTCGCCGGCATCAGCTCGCTTGCTCATGTCAACGCAGTGTCGTTCGCGGCCTGGGCGCCGCTTGCCTTCGAGCTCGCCGACACGCTGCTGCTGCTGGCGATCTTCCGGATGCTCACCCGCGATCGACGCGTGCCCTATCTGGCCGTCGGACTGTACGTCGGCCTGATCGCCTGGGTCGGTCAGGACTATCTCTCGCCCCAGGCGTTCGCGTATCTCCTGTGGCTGGCGATGTTGGTGGTCATCCTGCGATGGCTGCGCGCGCCGACCCACGAGCCCAGTGGGGATGGCCGGATCGCCCGGTGGCGGGCGGCCCTGGTGGCGGGCATGGCGCCCGCTCCCAACACCACCAGGACGCAGCGAGCGCTGGCCGTGGGGATGGTCATCGCGATCTATTTCGTGATCGTCGCCGCCCACCAGCTGACCCCGTACGTGATCATCGCCGGCGTCGGGGCGTTGACGCTGACGGGCCTGGTGCGGCCTCGTTGGTTGCTGCTTGCGCTGGTGGCGGTGGCCGCCGGCTATCTGGCCCCCCATTACAGCCTGATCTCACACAACTTCGGCGGTCTGTTCAGCGGCGGAAACCCGATCCAGAACGCCTCCGGGGCGCGCGGCACCTACCACGCGGGCGGCGAGGCGCTGACCGCGCAGATCGTGCGCGTGCTCGCCGCGGGAATGTGGCTGCTGGCGCTCGCCGCGGTGCTGTTGCGACGCAAGAGCCTGGGTCGCGTCCTCATCCCCGCCCTGCTGGCGTTCAGCCCATTCGTGATCCTCGGGGCCCAGAGCTACGGTGGCGAGGCGATCTACCGCGTGTACCTGTTCTCGGCGCCGTGGTGCGCGCTGCTGATCGCGGGCGGGCTGCTGGGACTACGGCTTCCCCGGCGACTGCCGATCCGCTGGCCGCTGATCGCCATCGCCTGCGTCGTGGCTCTGTTCGCGGGTCTGCAGGGTCTGTACGGCCCCACCTCGGTCAACGCCTTCACCCCGAGTGAGCTCACCGCCAGCCAGTGGCTCTATGCCCACGCCCCGCGCGGCTCGCTGTTCGTGCTTCCCGGCGACAACTTCCCCGCGCTGCAGACCGCCGACTACAACTCGTACGACGTGCAGGTGATGCCGTCCGATCCCCAGCTCGGAGAGTCGTGGCTGAACGAGGGCAACCTCCCCGAGGTCAAGCGCTGGATCGGCGGGCTCGGGCACCACGATGCCTACGTGGTCCTCAGCCGCAGCATGAGCGCCGACGCCGCGTACTTCGGCGCTCCGCTCGGATACGACAAGCTCGTCTCCGAGATTCCCACCGCGCTGGGTGGTTCGGTCGTCTACCGCAATGCCGACGCGACGATCTACCGGCTGACCGCCGACTGACCCGCCTCGTCGACGCGGATCACGCGTCCGGGATTGCCGACGACGACGGCCCACGCCGGCACCGACTTGACCACGACGGCGAGCGCGCCGATGCGCGCGTGGTCTCCGACGGTCAGGTCGCCGACCACCACGCAGCCCGCCCCCAGCTCGACGTGGTCGCCGACTGTCGCCACGCCGATCTCATTGCCGTCTCGGTCGACGCGGTTCCCGACGGTGACGTTGTGGCGCAGATGGCAATCGCTGCCCAGCGTGCAGTGCGGGCTGAGCACGATCCCGTGCGGGTGATACAGGCGCAACCGGGGGCCGACCGCAGCGGTCACCGGCAGCTCGACGCTGAACACCAGCGAGCAGGTGAGCCAGTACGGACTGACGATCAGGCGGGCGAGGCGTCCCCACCGCGTCGCCGCCCACTGGGCGAGCCGAAACCAGGCCAGGATCAGTTGCGACTCGGGTCGGCTCGCGTTCACGGCCCAGTCCTGCAGTACCCATTCGCGAAACCCTTGTTCGCCTCCGCGCTCGATGCTGGCGAGGCTACCGCGTGGCTGACTCGGCTGCCGGCCGGGCGGGGGCGGGCTACCGCGCGCCGGCTGACTCGGCTGCCGGCCGGGCGGGGGCGGGCTACGGCCGTCGTCGTGCCGCAGCCGCTCGGGCGAGGCTGACCGCCCCGCCGGCGGCGGCGAATGCCACGCCGGCGACGATCGCGCCGGCACGGCTCAGTTGTCCGTGCGCCAGATCTCGCGCCAGCGCGCGAGGAAGCGTGCGCGTGAGATAGGACCGCTCGTCGTCGAGGTCGCTGTGCTCGCCGAGGTGCGCCGAGAGCTCGACCTTGCCCGCGCCCTCCCAGTAGCACCGGCGGAGGAAGAATGCGAACGTGGACCGCTCGCGCGGCACCACGTGGTCGACCACGGCGGCCGGCACATAGGTCCACTGAGAGCCCGGTGCGCTCGCGCCGATGCGGATGCACAGGTCGGTGTCCTCGGGCCGCGACGTGGAGCCGACCTTTCCAAACCCCACCCGGAACCCGCTGACCTTGTCGAACGCGCTCTTGCGGACGGCCATGTTCTCGCTCCACACGTTGCGTACCGCTGCCGGCCCGGTCGGTAGCCCGGCGTGAGAGGCACCCACCACCCAACCGAACTCGTCGGGAAACCAGGGCGGACGCGGGCCCTGCCAGGCGGGCATGGTCGCTCCGCCGGTGCCGATCACGTGCGGGTCCGCGAGCGGCGCCAGCAGTTGTGGCAGCCACCCGGGACGCGCTCGGACGTCGTCGTCGAGGAACACGAGGTACGGGTGCTGGGCGCGACTCGCCCCAGCGTTGCGCGCTCCCGATGCGCCCCGGTCGCCTTGGTGATCGACGATCTCGACGCCGTCGAGCTCTGATCGCAATCGCTCGCACAAGAACGGGTTGTGATCGACGGCGACGATCACCTGGTCGGGCGCCGGCACCTGCTCCCGGGCAGACTCGATCGCCGCCAGCAGGTGTGCGAAGCGGTCCTCTGTGTGGCATGCGATCACGACGCTGCTCGAGGTCTCGGACACGCCTGAATTCGCTTTCACTCGGTGGTTCCGGTCGTAAGTACGGCGACACCGAGAGTCGTCTCCGGTGGATGCCTGGCGCGGACGCAGGATGCGACGTGCAGCAGCGCTGCACGAGCATCCGAGGACAAGGCCAGGCGCCACCGGAGGCCGCTCGAATGTCGTCGTATTTGCGAACGGGGCCACTTAGATCCTGCAACAGCCGAGCCGGAAAAGCACCACGTATCACGCACTCTCGGTGAAGGCGCAGACGCCGGAGTTAGCCTCGGCGCCGATTTCGAGCAATGGACCGGCAACCAAAGACCCGGCTTGCGGGGCTCGCGCTGGCTCTGGCGTGGATGTTGCTGAGCAGCGTGCCCGCGCTGGCCGCGACGTCGAAACCGAGCCGTCATCGCCACTCGGTCAAGCGATCGCTTGCCCAGCGACGCCGTCATCGCCACGCGGGCGGCCGATCCGCGGCGAAGCTCAGGGGCCGTGTTGCCGGGGTCGCACCGGATCCGTCCGGTGTGCCGATGCCCACCGGTGATCCCCCCGGCTGGCACGAGGTGTTCGCAGACGACTTCACTCAGAACAGCCTCGATTGGCGGTGGACCGCCTACTGGGGGCGGCCGGGTGGCGACCCGGGCGGATTCTTCGACCCGACTCACGTCACCGTGTCCGGCGGCGAGCTGGTGATCTCGGCCTACCAAGACCCGAGCGACATGGCGTGGGATGCCGGTCCGAACACCTACGTGACCGGCGGCATCAGCAGTTCGCCGTCGTTTGCGCAGACCTACGGCCAGTACCTGGTCCGGTTCCGGATGGACGCCGGTCAGGGCATCGCCCATGCCATCCTGCTCTGGCCACAGAGCAACACCTGGCCGCCCGAGATCGACTTCAGCGAGGACAACGGGGATGCTCGACAGACCGATTACGCGACCCTGCATTACGGGGCGGACAATACGCAAGTTCAAAAGGGCGTCGGGGTCAACCTGACCGAGTGGCATACGCTGGGGGTGAAGTGGACCAAGGGTCGGCTGGTCTACACCCTGGATGGCCGCAACTGGGCCACGGTCACAAGCCCCAACGTCCCCTCCATCCCGATGGTCCTCGACATCCAGACCCAGGGCTGGGCCTGCGGTACCTCCACCTGGGAGAACTGCCCCAGCACCGACACCCCGTCGCACGTCAACCTGGACGTGGACTGGGTCGTCGCCTACAGCCAATCCTGAGACTGCCTAGCGGTCGTCCCCACTAGCTGGCAGGCGCGTAGGCAGCGACCCAGTCGACGTACATGTTGACCTTCTTAGGGGTACGCGCGGTCGGGCAGCGTCCCCAAGTGCCGGTGCATGGCCAGGTTTGCGTCTGCAGATCGAGCACCATCGGTATGTTCGGAACGACGCTGCCGGCCATCGTGTACCAGATGCGGCCGTTGATCGTGAATTGCAGCTTGCCGGGGGTCCACTGCACGCCGAGCGTGTTCCACTTCGTCAGGTTGACGCCGTTCAGGGTCGTGCTCCAATGCGTGTCGTTGCGGCCAAAGTGAAGTGTGACCAGCGTTCCGGTACGCCCGCTGCCATTGTCCTCGCTGAAATCGACCTCCGGTGGCCAGGAGTTGTTGGCGGGCATCAGAAGCGCGGCATGACCGACGCCGATGCCTGGATCCATGCGGAAGCGCACCAGGTACTTGCCGTAGGTCTGGGTCAGGCCGGGGCTGCTGGACAGCCCGCCCGTTGCCCAGCGTCCGCCGTCGCGTCGGTCGCGATAGGCGCTGATCACGAGCAAGCCGTGGGAGACGGTGACGTGGCGTGGGTCAAACCACCCCGCGGCGTCTCCACCGGGCCTTCCCCAGTACAGGCGCCACTTGGACTGGTTGAGTCGATTCCCGTTGAAGTTGTCGGTGAACACCTGGCGCCAGCCGGGAAGGTTGCCGACGGGCATCGGGGCGCGCGGGCCGGGTGAGAATCGGGTCCTCCGCGTCGAGTGTGAAACGACCGAGCGCTGGGCGTCTGCGGAGCTGGCCCCGCACGCGTAGAGCACCGACGCCGCCGCCGAGACCAGCACGGCGCAGAGGAGGGATTTGATCGCTTTGGAGTGGAGGGCTTTGAAAGACATGGTTTCGATGGACCTGAGTCGCGGCGGATACCGAGGTGGTCGGGGATCTTGCGCCGGTGGGGATCTTGCGCCGGTTGGGGATCTTGCGCCGGTTGGGGATCTTGCGCCGTGGTCGGCGCCTATATCCCGGCCGGTGTCGGATCCCTATACCCGTCATCGGCACCTGTGGGCTGGACCGATAGGGCCGCGGCGCCTTCTTCGGGTGTCTTTACATAGCTCGCTCCGCGCGCGAAACCAGAGCGGGCCGGTGCGGGGTTGGTTGCCCGCCGGCCCCCTCCGCACCGCGCCGCGTCGATCAGCACGACGACGACCATCACGGCGACGTAGGCGCCGTGAGGGTATTGGAACGAGTGATACGAAATCGGCCAGAGCAGCGAGGCGCCGCTTCCACCCTCCCCGAGGTCGCGCCAGAAGTGAACTGCCAGGCCGATCGCCACTCCCAGGAGCAGGTCGCGGCGGCGGCGCCAGAGCAAGGCGAGCGCTACCACGACCACGATCGTCAGCAGCGCGTGGGTGTAGGGGCGGGGAGTTCCGGCGGTCAGCCAGTTCGCGCCGAGCTCGCCGGGGACGTGATCGAGGTCGATCGCCACCGAGGCGACCAGGGCCGGCACCAGAAATCGCTTGCAGGCTCGCGGTCCGAGCGCCCAGAAGACCAGCAGGGTGGTGAGCAGGTGCGCGAGCTCGTCCAGTGGTCCACCGGGGAAAATCGTGTCGCCGGCGAGCCGGTAGCTCCAATCCGCCGCCGCGAGGAGGACCGCGGCGAGCGCCAGCGTTGCCGGTGAGAGCGCCAGGAGGTTCCGATGCCAGGCGCCTCGGCGCCGAGGTGAGGTCCGTCCGCGAGCCATCCTCAGCAATTATCGGCAGTCCGCGCCGGTCCTCGCGTCTGTAGCTGTACGCACACCGTGTCAGCCGCGGAAGGTCGGGTAGTCGGGGTAGTAGGAGAGGTCGGAAGAGGAGGCATGTGATGGCGAGCCGGACGCTGGTTGACAAGTCGCCGCTCAAGCAGCGGATGCTCGAGATGGCGGCGATCCCGACGATGCGGCGTGAGGGCTACTACATCCTCATCCTCGTCGCCACCGCGCTGGCCGGCCAGCTGTTCGCCTCCTATGACTTCAACCTGCTGGTCCTCACGATCCCGAACATCACCCAGAGCCTCGGCCTGAGCTCGACTCAGGTTGGGGCGCTGGTGTTCTTCATCTACGGCGGCGAGTTCCTGATCACGATGTTCGCCGGCTACGCGATGGACCGCCTCGGGCGCAAGCTCGTATGGCAGTTCAATCTGGTGGGCACGGCCGTGTTCACGGGCCTCACCTACTTCGTGGCCAACTACGCCGAGCTGGTGGTCATCCGGACGATCGCCGGCGCATTTGCCGTGGCCGAGTTTGCGATGGCCGCCGTCCTCGTCAGCGAGCAGACCCCGGCGCGGGCCCGCGGCTTTCTGTACTCGATCGTCAACGGCGGCTATGCCCTGGGCGTCCTGTTGGCCTCCGCCGTCTACTCGCTGGTCATCGGCCTGGGCTGGCGCGAGGTGTTCGCCTTCGGCGTGATCCCGATCGTGGTGATCATCTTCGCGCGCCGCTACCTGCGGGAGTCAAAGCGCTGGGAGCACATGAAGGAGGTCAAGGAGGCCAAGCAGGAGGGCGACGAGCGCGCCATGCGCGAGAAGGCCGACCGCTACGACATCGATCTGAACGAGGTCGACCAGCCAACCGTCAAGCAGCTGCTCAGCACGCCGGGACTGGTGCGCCGTCAGCTCCTGCTCCTGACCGGCGTGTGGTTCTTCTACGCCTCCGCCTACGTCGCCACCAACGTCTACATCACCTACTGGCTCACCCACTACGCCGGCTGGTCCGGCGGCGAAGCGGCATCGCTGCTCCTGGTCGCCGGCGGAATCGGCTTCTTCTTCTATGTCATCGGCGGAGCGCTCGGCGAGCTCTATGGACGTAAGGAGGTCATGACCGCGGCCGGCGTCACCGTGGCTCCGCTGAACCTCCTCTTCTACTTCATTTCCTTCGGGAACAAGCACTTCAGCATCGTGGTTTTCATCGTCTGGTTCTTCATCTTCCAGGCGACCAACGGCGTCTGGTCAGGGGCCGGCCAGGGCTACTGGCCCGAGAGCTTCCCGACCCGCGTGCGGGGCACGGCGGTGGGATGGCTCGGGGCGATGTTCGCCGCCGGAAACCTCGTCGGCGCCGGCATCTGGACGGTCATGATCGCCAGCGCCGGACCGACCGCCACCTGGCTGGTGGTCGGCGTGGGGCTCGCCCTCGGCCAGTACCTCGCCTTTGCGCTGAAGCACATCGACCCCAACCAGGAGCTCGAGGAGGTAGTCACCTGAATTGACCGTGCGGGGTGGTGCTGGGGCGCCGGTCTCATCGTCTCGGCCGGGTCTGGGCGTTGGATGACTCGCCTCGGCCAGCTCTGGGGGCTGGATGCAGCGCCTCGGCTAGGATCGCGGCCGATGGCGGTCGCGATCATCACCGGGTCGGGGACCCACGCGCTGCCGGGACTTTTAATTGAAGAGACGTTCACCGTGCCGACGCCGTTCGGTTCCGTCGCCGCGGCTCGGGGAGCCCTGGAGGGCGCGGAGGTGATCCACATCTCTCGTCACGGCGCCGGTCATGTCCGGCTCTCTAACCAGGTCACGCATCGCGCCAACATCTGGGCGATAAACGAGCTGGAGGCGAGCGCGGTGATCGGCTGCACGGCGTGCGGCGCCGTCGATCCGACGCTCGAGCTGGGCTCCCTGGTCGTGTTCGACGACCTGCACTTCATCTCCAACCGGCTGCCGGACGGGTCCCTGTGCACGTTCTTCACCGAGCCCGGCGACCGCGCCCGCGGCCACTGGATCCTGCACGGGGGCCCGTTCTCCGAGGAGGTGCGAGCGGCCCTGCTCGCCGGCGCCGCGCGCGCGGGGCACCTGGCGCGGGACGGCGGCGTCTACGGCCACGTCGACGGACCTCGCTTCAACACGCCGAGCGAGGTCGCCCAGCTGGCGGCGTGCGGCGTGGTCGCCGTCAGCCAGACCGCGGGTCCGGAAACCGTGCTGTGCGGCGAGCTCGAGCTGCCGTTCGCGCTGATCGGCTTCGTGACCGATTACGCCAACGAGGTCGTGCCGGGCGAGCCGACGTCGCTGGCGACGTTGAGCCAACTGATGGGCCGCAGCGGCAGCGTGTTCGCCGATGTGCTGACGGTCGCGGTCGGGCGGCTGGCTGGAGAGGCGCCCGTCCCGGGGGGCACCATGTTTCGCTTCGAGCAGGCGTGACCCGACAACCAACCGGACCGCCGCGGGTGCTGCTGATCGCCCGGGCGCCGGACGCCGGCGCTGTCCGGCCCGCGCTCGAGGCGCTGCTGGGAGCTGCGCGGTGCGCGCAGCTGGAACGAGTCCTGATCCGGCGAGCGGCGAGCTGGGCGGCGAGCGTCGCCCCTGGCTGCGTCCACGTCGCCTACGAGCCCGCCGGCGCAGACCGGTCCCTGGCAGCCCTGGTCGGCGAGCCGGCGGCGCTCTTTGCGCAGTGTGGCGCCGACGTCTCGGCGCGGGTGGCCGCGGCCGCGGGCCGCGTGTTCAGAGGCGGCGCAGGACCCGTGTTGATCGCCTGGCCCGAACTGCCTCGCTGGCGGCCCGAGCTCGCTTGCGCTGCGCTGGACGACTTGGCCGAGGGCTGCGACATGTCGTTTGGGCCCGTGTTCGACGGGGGGTTCTACCTGCTCGCGCTCGACCGACCCGCGCCGTCGCTGCTCGGCCTGTCCGAGGACGCCTGGCGTGGCCCCGACGCGATGGGTCTGGCGCTTGCCGCCGTCCAGCAGGCGGGACTGGAGGTGGGCGTGCTCCGGGCCGAGCGAGGGCTGCGGCGGCCCGCCGACGTCCGCGCCGCACTGTCGGATCCGCTGCTGGATGACGAGCTGGCCTCGATCCTTCGCGGCGGCTAGGGAGGGCGGGGTCAGCTCGTGACTCGGCCGCCGAGGGCGGGGTCAGCCGCTGGTCCGGTCCAGCAGCTGCAGCAGGTCGTGCGCGGCCAGCTCGATCGCCTTGTGGCGCCATTCGCTCGCCCGGTAGACGGACGCGATCAGCGCCATCCGGTGGACGCGCCGGAAGTCTCCGTAGACGAATGCGTAACGCGCCTTGGTCTCATCCTGCGCGCCCTCGGTCAAGCCCAGGTGCCACTGTGCGTACTCGTCCCAGCTGTGGGATTCCAGGTACTCGTTCTGCTCTGCGGCCCCGGGTTGGACGTCGCCCCACTCGCTGTTGAGCACGTACTGACGCGCGCGGATGAGCGTGCGCGCCCGCTCCACCCCTGCCTGGTTGACCGCGTAGTAGGCCACTGGCCCAGCGTGCCGGGCTACTGCTGGTAGTTCTCGACGATGCCTTCGGGGCGGGCCGCCGCGTCGTCGGGATTGCGACCCTCCTCGCGAAACGCCCGTCGCTGGCGCAGCAGGTCCCAGCACTGGTCCAGTGCGACCCGGACCGACTCCAGCCGTTGCCGGTCGTCGTCACTGGCCTGGCCCGCGGACTCCCGGTGCCACAGCTCGTGCTCCTCGGAAACGAGCTGCTCGATCCGGCCGTTGATCTGGTCGTCGTCCATGGCGGACACGGTATCGCACGCCGCGAGGCCGGCCCTCGTCGCCATCGGAGCGTGGGTTACGCTTGTCGATGATCATCGGCAGCGCACTGGGGAGTGGTGTAACGGCAGCCCGCCGGCCTTTGGAGCCGTGAGGTCCCGGTTCAAATCCGGGCTCCCCAGCTACGCCAAACCCCTCGAATTGCACGGCTTTCCGTCCGGTGCACGAACTAACGTTCGTGTATGCCGTGGCCGCCGCCATTTTCTGAAGCCAACCTTCGCTCTGCCGTAGCCGAGGCGACGAGCTGGGCTGACACCTTGCGGTCTCTTGGATACGCCGTGAAGGGGGCGAATTACCGCACCGTGCAGCGGTGGGCGAGACACTGGGAGGTTCCGACTGGTCACTTCAACCCGAACTATGGACGTCGACGAGCGTCGACGGCCCGAATTAAGCCGCTCCCAGAGGTGCTGGTCGAGAACTCGTCATATGCGCGGGGGACGCTCAAGGAGCGGCTCTTCGCCGCTGGGCTTAAGCACCGCACGTGTGAGATGTGCGGTCAGGGCGATCGCTGGAACGGACTGCAAATGTCGCTGGTGCTCGACCACGTCAACGGCGTATCGAACGACAATCGCCTCGAGAATCTCCGGATCGTGTGTCCCAACTGCGCGGCGACGCTCGAGACACACTGCGGCCGAAACCTCCCGAGGGAGCGGATCTGCCCGGGGTGCGGCAGAACGTTCGCCCCCCGACACATCCGTCACCGGTACTGCTCGCAGGAGTGTTGGGGCGCCGTGAATGGTGGTCGCCGGCGCGGGGTTCCTCAGCCACACCTCCGCAAGGTCGTCCGGCCGACCTATCAGCAGCTCGTGGACGATCTCGAGTCGATGAGCTACCTCGCGGTCGGCCGCAAATACGGCGTTTCCGACAACGCGGTCCGCAAGTGGATCCGCTGGTATGAGCGGGCGCGGAACGAATCGGATGAGGCAGACGTCGCGTGAGGCGCATACGATCTCCGTCGTGACCGCGCCCGTCGTCGTCATCCTGGCTGCTGGACAGGGCACGCGCATGCGTTCGGCGGTGCCGAAGCTGCTGCACCCACTGTGCGGGCGGCCGTTGGTGCAGTGGCCGATTGCCGCGGCGCGGGCGGCGGAGGCCGGGAAGGTGGTGGTGGTCGACTCGCCGCAGCGGGGGCTGGAGGCGGCGCTGCCCGACGGGGTGGCGCTGGCGATCCAGGAGCAACCTCGGGGCACGGCGGACGCGGTACGGGCGGCGGCGGGCGAGATCGGCTCGGGCGGCACGGTGGTGGTGGTCAACGGCGACGCGCCGCTGATCACTCCGGAGTCGCTGCGGGCGTTGGTGGACAGCCACGAGCGGATCGGGGCCGCCGCGACGATCGCGACTATGGTGCTCGACGATCCCGCCGGCTACGGCCGGGTGATCCGGGCCCCGGACGGGACCGTGGAGCGGGTGGCCGAGACCAAGGCGGCGGGCGACGCCACGCCGCTCGAGATGCAGATCCGCGAGGTCAACACCGGCATGTTCGCGTTTGACGCCGCCGCGCTGACAACCGCGCTGAAGGAGGTCCGGGCCGACAACGCCCAGGGCGAGCACTATCTGCCCGACGTGCTGCCGATCCTCCGCGCGCAGGAGCGGACGGTGGTCGCGTTCGAGTGCAGCGATCCCGAGGAGCTGCTTCAGGTCAACGATCGCCGCCAGCTGGCGGCGGTGACCGCGGTGGCGCAGCGGCAGATCTGCGAGCGCCACATGCTGGCCGGGGTCACGATCATCAACCCGGAGGCAACCGTGATCGACGCCGGAGTGTCGATCGCGCAGGATGTCGTGGTCGCTCCGTTCACCAGCCTGCACGGAACCACGAGGGTCGGCGAGCGGTCGACGGTGGGGCCCCACAGCACGGTATTCGACGCCGAGATCGGGAAGGAGTCCAGGATCGTGCACTCCTACATCGATCGCGCCGTGGTCGGGGATGGCGTCAGCGTCGGTCCGTTCGCCTACCTGCGGCCTCAGACGAGGCTGCGTGACGGGTCAAAGGCGGGCACGTTCGTCGAAATCAAGAACTCGGACGTCGGGCGGGGGAGCAAGGTGCCCCACCTCTCCTACGTCGGAGACGCCGACATCGGCGAGCAGACCAACCTCGGGGCGAGCACGATCACCGCCAACTACGACGGCTTTCGCAAGCACCGCACGTCTATCGGCGACCGGGTCAAGACCAGCGTCGACACCACCTTCGTCGCGCCGGTCTCGATCGGCGACGACGCGTTCACCGCGGCCGGCTCGGTGATCGGCGCCGACGTCCCGCCGGGGGCGCTTGCCGGATCCCCCGGCGTGGCGCGCGCCCAGCAGCGAAACGTCGACGGCTACGCAGCGCGCCGGCGTGAGCAGGCGGCAGCCGAACCCAAAGACGAGTCATGAGCACGACCGGATCGTCGGCGACCGGGAATAAACTCGGCGGCACGATGGGTGTCATCCAGACGGAGGCGGCGCCGACCGAGATGCGCCTCGGTTCCGAGAAGCGCCTGATGCTCGTGGCCGGCCGGGCCAATCCCGAGCTGGCGGCCAAGATCGCGTCCAAGCTGGGTGTCGAGCTCAGCGAGGTGATCACCAAGACGTTCTCCAACGGCGAGGTCTACTGCCGCTATCGGGAGTCGGTCCGGGGCGCTGACGTGTTCATCGTGCAGCCGATCTGCGGCAACCCGTACACCGGGCTCAGCGCCAACGACGCGTTGATGGAGTTGCTGGAGATGATCGATGCCGCGGTCGGGGGCTCGGCGCACCGCGTGATCGCCGTGACCCCGTGGTACGGCTACTCCCGCCAGGACAAGAAGTCGGCGCCGCGCGAGCCGATCAGCGCTCGGCTGGTGGCGCGCATGCTCGAGTCGGCGGGCATCGACCGGATCCTCACGATGGACCTGCACTCGGGCCAGATCCAGGGCTTCTTTCAGAAGCCGTGCGACCACATGACCGCCCTGTTCATGCTCACCCAGTACTTCTCCGATCTCGGTCTGGAGGACCTGGTCGTCGTCTCCCCGGACGTGGGCCGGGTGAAGCTGAACAAGAACTTCGCGGCCAAGATCGGTGCCGACCTGGCGATCCTCAACAAGGAGCGCCCGGCACAGCAGGTGGCCGAGATCGGCTACGTCATCGGTGAGGTCGCGGGCAAGACGGCGCTGCTCGTCGACGACCTCATCGATACCGCGGGCACGCTGAAGGCGGCGTCCCACGCCGTGCTCGAGGCCGGCGCCCGCCGCGTCTACGCCGCCGCCACCCACGGCGTGTTCTCGGGCAACGCCTGGGAGAACCTGGCCGCCGCCGGCTTCGAGCAGATCGTCGTCACCGACACGCTGCCGCTCCCCGCCGGTGCGCCGAGCAACGTCACCACGCTCTCGTGCGCCGACCTGCTGACCAACTCGATCCGTCAGATCTTCACCGATGGCTCGGTCAGCGACGTGTTCGGCGGCGAGAATCAGCTGTTCTAGTTCCGGGACCCTGATTCGCCCCCCCAACGACGGCCCGGGATCACAAGCGTGGGGCGGAACTGGTCGACCGGGGCTGAGGCTGGACACGCGACAGCGCTCTGGCACGGGCAGGAGATGCCCAGGGCGCTCACGAAGACAGCCAAACTTGCCGATTAGCTCTTATGGCACCTGAATCCGAGGTGGGACGCTGATCCGCAAGCTCACGAACTCGCCGGCAGTTCATACGACCCGCGGTCGCATGACGCTGACGCGCTCGACCTACACGAACAGGGGCAAACCATGAAGCGACTTGCACTCATCAGACGGGCCGTCACGGGGCACGGTCCCACACGCGCAACCGCGGAGGACACCGATCGGCGGTTTTGGTTTGTGATGAAGCGTGGGCTTGGACTCATCACTGTGACGCTGGCGGTATGTGCGCTGCCAGCCATCGCGTCGGCATCGGCCACCGCGTGCCCACAGTTCATCGGGCACGGCGCCTACTACAACGTGTGGAGGGTGTCGGTCCGGAACATGTCCTGCGGCACGGCCCAGGCTGACATCAATCACGCTCGCTACCCGAGCGGGCAGATCACCGGATGGCATCGGCAGGTCATCGCGAACTACTACCTCGGCTCGAGCACCACCCTCGGCGGGCAGGAACTGCGCTACTTCAACGGTGCCCACGCGTTCCGATTCACTTGGGCCACCTGATGAGCCTGAGACTCGCGACCGGATAGGCGCAGGGGGCTATCCACTGGTTGTGCCCGTGGGGTCCTGGAAGTTATGTCCCGCGGAGGGTGCATTCGTTCACTTTTGCATACCCGGTGGTTTCCGCCCGGGGCTTGTTCGCAGCGCTCCCGGGGCTGCCCGGGGGAGCGGCCCTGCACTGTCGGGGGCGCGGGGGGTTTCATCGGCGGGTGATCCCGCGGGAGGTTGAGCGGGCAGAGACCGGGTGCCGAGCCTCGCCGCTCGCGATCCGGGGGCGGGTTTTTGTGCCAAATTCGGCTCGCGCCGTGAGATTTGTTGCGTTACCCACGCTGAGCGGCCGGCTGGTGACAAATCCGCAGGTGGGGTCACGATTTGTCACGTTTCCCGGGTCCCCGGGTCGCCGGGTCGCCGGGTCGCCGGGTCGCCGGGTCGCCGGGTCGCCGGGTCGCCGGGTCGCCGGGTCGCCGGGTCGCCGGGTCGCTGGGTCGCCGGGTCGCTAGACGCGGCCGCGGACCGCGACCGCCTGGACCGCCGGCCGAGGGCTTTCGGTCGACCGCGCCGGGTTCTCGGGCGGGTTGGCGACCGGGGATCTGCGCCCAACCACGAAATCGTCCGACGGAAACGATCGGGTAGGCACTAGTTCACTAACCCCCTCCCGGACCGCCGTACCACGGAGCACGGGTCGCCAGGCGGATGGCCCATACAGCGCAAATGGCCTGGTGGGGCGAGAAACCCGCACCCTGGAGACGAGCTCGCGAGCGCCGCGGCCGGCAAGAAAACAGCCCCCCGGCTACCGCCAGGATGACGACGAGACGTCTGATCGGGGTACCCCCGTGGCTGCGATCTGCGTGCCGGCCGCCGACAAGCACGACCAGCACGACCGGCATCCCTCACAGCGGCCCAGCCGACCGCGGCACACAACCAACGGCCGACCGCAGACGGAGCTTTCAACGGCCGACCGCAGACGGAGCTTTCGGCGCGGCGGGATCTCGGACGCTTCGCGGCGGGTAGCCTTGTCCACGTGCGCGCTGGGGCGAGTGGGAGACGACCAGCTGTTCCGGGCCCGCGGGGCGTCTAGGCGCGGTGGCCGAGGACCCGCGTTCCCGCGGTACCCGACACAGCGGCCGGGCGGCGCGTCTGCTGGATCTGCTCGGCCTGACCGAGGACGAGCTGTGCGCGACGCTCGGGGTCGACCCTCTCACGCTGCTCTCCGGCCAGCTTGACCATCGCCCCGAGCTCCCGATCCTGCTCGACCTGCTCGACGACGCGCAGGAGCGCGCCGGGGCGCCCGTGCTCCGCCGCTGGGTCCGGGCCGCCGGGCCGGCCGGTCGGCCGATCGACGCCCTGACCGATCGGGACTTCGCCGCGTTCGAGGACGCGCTGGCTCAGCTCGCCGATCGGGGATTCGTGCTCCGGGGCGGGGGCGCGCCCGGTGGCTGAGCCCCAGGGGGAGGAGGCCCCCGTGGCCGAGCCGGAACCATTCGTGCACCGCCTCCGGGTGCGCTACGCGGAGTGCGACCCGCAGGGGGTCCTGTTCAACGCCAACTACCTGACCTACATCGATCACACGATCACCGAGATGTGGCGGGAGGCATACGGGGGATACCAGCGGATGCTCGAGCGCGGAGTGGACATCGTCGTCGCCGAGGTCAACATGCGCTTCCTCGGCGCCGCGCGGTTCGACGAGGAGGTGACCCTGGAGGCGATCGTGCGCCGCCTGGGAACCACCAGCGTCACCTCCGAGCACCGGTTTTGCCGCGCCGACGGCGAGCGGCTGCTGCGGGCCACGATCCGACACGTGTTCATCGACCGGGACACCGGGGCCAAGACGCCGATCCCCGACTGGGCCCGTGCCGGCCTGGAGATCTGGCACCTGCCCGACGCCTAATCGTTCTCCTCGTCCTCCGGCTTGGGCGCCTTCTTGGGCCAGATTCCGATCACGTGGTGAAACCCCTTGGCGAACATCCGATCCACCCCCGCGGCGACACCGGCGACGATCCCAGCCTGCAGTGCCTGACCGGCGACAACCTTGGCGACGCTGCCCTGGCCGGTTCCCGGCTTGGGCGGAGGCGAGTCATCGACCCTGCGCCACACCGTCTCGAATACGTTGTGACTGATGCGGCCGGCGATCAGGCCGGAGACGATCGCGATCGGCTTGTAGGCGAGCCTGAGAAGGAACATCGGTGCGGCGGAGACTACCGGCAGACCGCCCGGCCCGATGGCCAGCCCCGGCGGAGACTACCGGCAGACCGCCCGGCCCGATGGCCAGCCCCGGCGGAGACTACCGGCAGACCGCCCGGCCCGATGGCCAGCCCCGGAACGCGCCAGGGCTCGGAGTGGGCGATTGTCAACGACCGGCGGACCTGGGTAAATGAAGAGGCGAAGTTGCTGCGTTGTTAAGGAGGAAGCCATCCATGCTCGACGAGGATCCAGCCCGCGACCCCGGCGCAGCCGACGAGTTGCTTCGCCGGGCTCTGCTCGACGATTCGTCCGCGGTCGCGGTCTCGCTCCGGGTCGATGGCCTCCCGCTGAGCGAGGCGGTGACGGTCATCTTCCATGGTCGTCGCGACCTGGGGACGCTCCAGACCTACGTCACGTGCGGCAGCCGTGGCGCGGGCGCGACCGTCTCCGCCAGCGAGCTGCTGCGGGTGCCCTGTGATCTCGACCTCGCCGATGCCGGAGATCGCCGGGAGGCCGAGCAGCTCTACGTGGAGCAGGCGACGACGCTGCGCGACGCACTCGTCGGCGCCGACACCGTCCTCGAGGTGTGGCGCGAGCCGCTCGGCGAGCTCGTGGGCAGCGGGGTCGCGGTCGATCATTCGGTCCAGCTCGCGGTCAGGCTCCCGGCGCATCGCCTGTTGCCGACGGCCCTGGTGGCGACCGACTCTCAGCTCGTGGTCACGCCGGTGTGCAGCGCCCGGACTCTCGCTGACGGTCGGCCCCCGATGGGCATCGCCTGCGCTCAGCAGGACCTGTCCCGGGTGTATCCGCTGGCCGACGACCCGGAACGCTGCGTCGAGGACTTCCTGGCGCGGGCCGCGGAGCATGCGCTGGCGCTGGCGGCGCGTCTCGAGCATCAGGAGGCGTCGGTGCAGCGCTTTCTGGAGATCAGCGACTCCTGACGAAACAGCTCCGCGCCGTCCTGCGTCCCCGCGGCCGCCGCGCCGCCGACGGGTCGTCGGTTACCGTGGCCGCCGATGCGGCGTCGTTACGTGATCGCCTCGATCGTCGTCGGTGTCGTGCTGTTCCTGGTCATCAGCGCGATCCTGGCCCGCGCGTTCAGCGTCGGGGACGCCGAGCAGGCGGCGATCACGAGCCTGGTCCGGGCGGAGGCCCGGGGCGACACCGCCGGCGTCATCACCTTGATCTCCGGCTGCCAGCGGGAACCGGCGTGCCGGGCGCGGGCGGCCGAGGTGAGCGCGGCCCTGCGACATCCCGGCGCGATCTCCATCGCCACCATCCAACCGTCCTCCACCTTCTCGCTGACCTCCACCCTGGGGACCGCCCGAGTGGCGTGGCTGGCCGGGGGCTCGTTGCCCCGCACCCAGTGCGTTCGCGTTCGCCACGCCGGCAACGTGCTGACCGGGTTCAGGGTGCAACTGCTGGTGGTCAGCCCCCGGATCAAGACCGACGGGGCGTGCCCGCGCAGTTTCTAGGGTCCGTGAGGTTTCTGGGACCGACGCAGCTGCGCTTCTAGGACTGACGCAGCCGGCCCACCCCGCTCGAGCGGTGCGGGGTGCGGATCGGGCGGCGCGCGGGCTCGCGCGCGGGACGGCGATCGCGCCGGGGGAGGCGCTCGCTCAGGCGCCCGTGCTCGCGCAACCGGACCCGAGCCTGCTGCGCATCGGGGAGTGGGATCCCGCCCCGGGGCGGCTCGGGCGGACTCGGCGGGCGCTTCGGCCCGCGGCCCCAACCCTCGTCGCCGTCGCTGTCGGAGCGGCGGTCAGGGCCGACCTGATTGTCCTTGAGGGCCGGGAACATCAGCAACGCCACGCAGCCCAAGCCCAGAAGGTGCACCCCGGCAATCCACAGCATCAGCGCTGCGCCGTTCATGGCTCAAGGTTAGCGCAGGGTTAGTCTCGTTCGCCACCCTTCTCTCAGGCGTCCATGCGCGCTGGCCGCTACCATCGACGCCGCTGATGGCACGTAATCAGTCAACTTCACTGCAGGTCGCGCCGCGCGAGCCCGGCGGCTCCCGCGCCGCCCGGCGGCTGCGCCGCGACGGCAACGTTCCCGGGGTCCTCTACGGAGGCGACGAGGCGCCGATCTCGTTTCAGGTGCCGGCGCGCACGCTGCGCCAAGCGCTGGCCAACGCCGGCGCCGTGCTCGATCTGAGCATCGCCAATGGCGACGGGAGCCCGGTGGTGGTCAAGGATCTGGTGCGCCACCCGGTCACCGGAGCTACCGTCCACGTCGATCTGCTGCGAGTCCGCCTGGACGTGAAGATCCAGTCGGCGGTGGCGCTCGAGCTGACCGGCGCCGAGGATTCCCCCGGCGTCAAGGAGGGCGGCGTTCTGGAGCACGTCACCCGCGAGCTCAACATCGAAGCGCTCCCCAACGACATTCCCGACTCGTTGTCGCACGACGTGTCCAAGATGGCGATCAACGACACGCTGACGCTCGAGTCGCTGCGCCCACCCGGTACCGTCACCCTGCTCGACGATCCCGAGACGGTGATCGCCACCCTGACCCCACCTCGGCTCCAGATCGAGTCCGACGAGGAGATCGAAGCCGAGACGGGCGTCGTCGGAGAGGGCGAGGGCGAGGGCGAGGCGGGCGCCGAGGCGCCCGCCGGCGATGGCGCCGAAGCGGCGTCCGACTCCGACGCCGAGTAGACGACGGCCGCTCCCGTCGACTGGCTGATCGTCGGCCTGGGCAACCCGGGCCGCGAGTATGCGGGTACGCCGCACAACATCGGGTTCGAGGTCGCCGAGCGCCTGGGCGAGCGCTGGGACCTGGGAAAGCCCAAATCGCGCTACCGCGGCCTGCTCAGCGAGGGGCGGACTGGGCCCGGCGGCCCGCGGGTGGCGATCCTCACCCCCCAGACCTATATGAACGACGCCGGCCGATCGGTGGGGCCGGCCCGCGGCGAGCTGCGCGTAGCCCTCGATCGGGTCCTCGTCGTCCACGACGAGATCGACCTCCCGTTCGGCGACATCCGGGTTCGCCTCGGCGGCGGCCTGGCCGGCCACAACGGGCTCAAATCGCTCAAGGCCGCGCTCGGCAGCGGCGATTTTCGCCGTGTGCGAATCGGCGTCGGCCGGCCGGAGACCACCGATCCGGATCGGGTCGCGGCCTACGTCCTGAGCCGGTTCGCGGAGCCCCGATCCGAGGTGCAGACGCTCATCGATCGCGGCGCCGATGCCGCCGAGCAGGTGCTGCGCGAGACGCCCGAGCCGGCCCCGAACGGCGCCTAGACTGAATCAGTAGCAGGCCTCGATGCTCAGCTCTCTCCTCGCTCACGCCGACGACGACCCTCAGACCGCCGCGCTCGCGCGCGACGGCGGCGAGGCGTTCGTATCGCAGTCGCTGCGGGCCTACCTGGTCTCGGCGCTGATCGACCGTGACGCGGAGAGGCCGGCGATCGTGGTCGCGGGCGACGATCGCGCGGCCCGAGATCTGGCCGCCGGCCTCCGGGCCTGGCTGGCGCCGCGGACAGTCCGCTACTACCCGAGCCGCGGCGTCAACTACGAATCTCATCTCGCCCCGCCGCCGCACCTGGTCGGGCTGCGGATCGCCGCGCTGGACGCGCTGCTGGACGCCGACGGAACCGCGCCGGTGATCGTGGTCAGCGCGGTGGCGCTGTCGGAGAAGGTGCCCGATCCCTCGATGCGACCGCACGGCTTCGTGCTGCGCACCGGCGATCTCGTCGATCTCGACGAGACCGCGATGGATCTGGTCGCGGCCGGCTACGAGCGCGTCGACCAGGTCGAGGACCGGGGCCAGTTCGCGATCCGCGGGGGCCTGCTGGACCTGTTCTGTGCCACCGAGGATCGGGCCGTGCGCGTCGATCTGTTCGGCGACGAGATCGAGTCGCTGCGCTGGTTCTCGACGTTCACCCAACGCTCGCTCGGCGACGCCGAGGTGGTCGAGGTCGCCCCGGCGGCCGAGCTGTCGCTGGAGCATCGTGAGCTGGCCGAGATCGCCGCGCTCGAAGACGCCGACCAGCGCCCCGACATCACCGAGCTGCTGCCGGTGGAGCACTTCCATCCCTTCCTGGAGCTGGCCGGAGCGCAGGCGGCGGTGCTGATCGCCGGCGCCGAGGACGTGGCCCCGGCCCTCGCCGATCACTGGCAGGACGTGACCGCCGTGTTTGCCGATCGCGACGCCCACCACCTGTACGTCGATCCCACCGAGATCGTCGCTCAGCTCGACGCGCGAGTCCGGATCCGTCTCTCCAGCATCGACCAGGATCAGGCGTTCGCCTTCCGCGCCCAGGCCGCCGACGTCGCCGCCCGCGGCCTCAAGGAGGCCGAGCCCGAGTTGGAGAAGCTGGCGCGCTCCGGCTACCGCACGGTCGTGACGTTCGCCCGCCGGGGTGAGGGCGAACGGTTCGCCTACAACCTCGGTCGCCTCAAGGTCGGCTGGCTCGGCGAGAACGGCCCTATCGGCCCACCCAGCCGGGCGTCAGCCGGCCATCTAAACCTGATCCAGGCTCGGTTGCAGGCCGGGTTCATCGCCCCTCAGTTCCACCTGGCGGTGATCCCCGACCACCGGTTGTTCGCCCGCCGCCGGGCGGCCGAGCGACCGGGCCGCGAACGCAGACGCGGGGTCCTGCGCAGCTTCGCCGAGCTGCGCAGTGGCGACATCGTCGTCCACGAGGACCACGGGATCGCCCGCTTCGCCGGCTTCGACACCAAGACCGTCGCCGGAGTCACGCGCGACTACCTGTACCTGGAGTACGCCGGCTCGGACCGGGTGTTCGTCCCCGTCGACCAGCTGGCCAAGATCAGCCGCTACGTCGGGGGCGGTGGCGCCCATCCGCCGCTGTCCAAGCTCGGCGGGTCGCGCTGGGACACGATCAAGGCCCGGGCGCGCCGCGCCGCCCAGGAGCTGGCCGGCGAGCTGCTCAACCTATACGCCGAGCGCAAGCGCCGCGAGGGCCACGCCTTCCCGCTGGACGGCGACTGGCAGCGCGAATTCGAGGACGCGTTCCCCTACAACGAGACGCCCGATCAGCGCGATGCCATCGAGTTCGTCAAGGCCGACATGGAGGCGCCCCGGCCGATGGACCGGCTGATCTGCGGCGACGTCGGCTACGGCAAGACCGAGGTCGCGCTCCGGGCCGCGTTCAAGTCGGTCCAGGACGGCAAGCAGGTGATGCTGCTGGTGCCGACCACCATCTTGGCCCAGCAGCACTTCGGCACCTTCTCCGAGCGGCTGAAGGACTACCCGGTGACGATCGAGCACGTCTCCCGGTTCCGTCCGGCGGCCGAGCAGAGGGAGGCGATCGCTCGCTTCTCGCGCGGCGAGGTCGACATCCTGATCGGGACCCACCGGCTGTTGTCGCGTGACGTGCGGGCGAGGGATCTGGGGCTGCTCGTCGTCGACGAGGAGCAGCGGTTCGGGGTCAAGCAGAAGGAGCTGCTGCGCCAGCTCAAGCTCCGCGTCGACGTGATCTCGATGAGCGCCACCCCGATCCCCCGCACGCTGCAGATGTCCCTGGCGGGGGTGCGCGACATCAGCGTGATCGAGACCCCGCCCGAAGGCCGGCGGCCGGTCAAGACCTACGTCGGCGAGTACGACGAGGAGCTGGTCCGCCGCGCACTGATCCGCGAGTCCGAGCGCGGCGGCCAGGCGTTCTTCCTCCACAACCGGGTCGAGACGATCGAGGAGACGGCGGTGCGGCTGCGCGGGCTGTGCCCGGCGATGCGCTTCGCGGTCGCCCACGGGCAGATGGACGAGGGCCTGTTGGAGAAGCGGATGCTCAGCTTCCTGCGCGGCGACGCCGACGTGCTGGTGTGCACGAGCATCATCGAGTCGGGGATCGACATCCCGCAGGCCAACACGCTGATCGTCGAGCGGGCCGAGACCTTTGGGCTGTCCCAGCTCTACCAGATCCGGGGCCGGGTCGGCCGGTCGGCGGAGCGCGCCTACGCCTACCTGCTGTATCCGTCGGCGGCGGCGCTGACCCCCGAGGCGGCGCAACGGCTGTCGGCCCTGTCGGACTACACCGAGCTGGGCGCCGGGTTCAAGATCGCGATGCGCGATCTGGAGCTGCGCGGGGCCGGCAACCTGCTCGGCGACGAGCAATCCGGGCACGTGGCGGCGCTCGGGTTCGAGCTCTACATGCAGATGCTCGACGAGGCGGTGCAGGACGCCGACGACGCCGACGCGAGCGAGGAATGGGAGCCGGTCCGGCTCGATGTCAACGTCGACGCCTACGTGCCCGCGGATTACATCCCCTACGAGCAGGCCAAGGTCGACGTGCACCGCCGGATCGCCGGCGCGCGGGAGGTCGCCGAGCTGGCGGCGCTGCGCGAAGAGCTTCGGGATCGCTTCGGCGACATCCCCGATCCGCTGGACAACCTGATCGCGCTGCAGCAGGCGCGGATAAAGCTCGGCCAGGCGGGCGCCCGCGCGGTGACGGTGCGGGGCGACCGGCTGGCGGTGACCCCGATCGAGCTGAACTCGGTGCGGGCCAAGCAGATCCGCTCAGAGATCCCGGAGGCGCTGTATGAGTCGGGC
The DNA here is from genome assembly GCA_963787595.1 of uncultured Actinomycetota bacterium. Taxonomy (GTDB): domain Bacteria; phylum Actinomycetota; class Thermoleophilia; order Solirubrobacterales; family Solirubrobacteraceae; genus Palsa-465. Next base: position 569,693 of record CAWBDE010000004.1, on the reverse strand, counting down.
AAGTCGCAGCTTTCGGTCAGGGTTCCGCAGGATCCGCGGGAGCGGTTCCCAGCGATCGTGCGGGCGGCGGATGTGCTGTTGGCGGTGACGCGCGAGGCCGAGGCAGAGAAGATGGCGGCCTAGCGGCCGCCGGTGACGCGGTGTTCGATCGCGCGGCGGCCGAGACCGAGCGCGATCAGCTGGACCCGGTGCACGACGCCGTGCTGCCGATCGCCCAGGCGCTCGATTGCCCGGTCGACGGGGGCGCCGGAGCGGCCGGACGGAGGCGGGTTCGTGGCGCCTTCTCAAATACTTACGTAGCAGAGGCCACGAGGGCCGCTACCATCGGCCACATCTTATGAAGACTCCGCGTTTGCTCTTGGCGCTCGGCGCCTTTTTTGTGGCCATCGCCCTGATCGTCTCCGGTTGCGGCAGCAGCAGCGGCAGCGGCAGCGTTTCCGGCAACTCGGTTGCCACCATGGCGGGTAACACGATCTCGACGCAGGCGTTCAACCATTGGATGTACGTGGCCGCCAAGGGCCAGGCCGCGCAGAGCCCGGGCTCGCCGGTGATCGTGCCCAATGATCCCCCGAACTTCACCAAGTGCATCGCCCAGGCCAGAGCCGAGATTCCGCAGCTCAAGAAGACGCCGGACTCGACGCTGAAGGCCGACTGCAAGCAACTGTTCACCTCGCTGTCGGGCCAGGTGATGGACTTCCTGATCAAGGCCTACTGGTATCAGGCGCTCGCCCACAAGCTGGGCATCAAGGTGACCGACGCCCAGGTGCAGCAGGCCCTGGCCACCGCCAAGAAGTCCCAGTTTCCGACCAACGCCCAGTTCGAGTCGTTCCTGAAGTCAAGCGGCCAGACGCTGCAGGACATCACCTACCGGGTCCGCGTCAATCAGATCTACGCCAAGCTCGCCGCCCGCCACAAGACGACGGTGACGCCCGCCGCCATCACCGCTTATTACAACGCGCACAAGTCGCAGTTCGGCACCCCGGAGAGCCGCGACATGAGGATCGTGCTGGCCAAGACCGCCGCTGCGGCCAAATCCGCCAAGTCCGCGCTCAGCAGCGGTCAGAGCTGGACGGTGGTCGCCAAGAAGTACTCGATCGACCCCACCACCAAGGACAAGGGGGGGCTGATCAAGGGCGTCACCGCCGGCCAGCAGGATGCCGCGCTGAGCAAGGCCGCGTTCGCGGCGCCGGCGAACAAGCTGCTCGGGCCGGTGCATGGACAGTTCGGCTACTACGTGCTCGAGGTGACCAAGATCACGCCCGCCACTCAGCGCTCGCTCGCCCAGTCACAGGCGCTGATCAAGCAGACGCTGACCGGCCAGCAGGAGACCGCCGCGCAGACCGCCATCAACAACCAGGCCAAGCAGGCTTACCTGGCCAAGACGCGGTGCCGCTCCGCCTACGCGATGGCCGATTGCGCCGGCTACAAGCCGCCCAAGACCGCGACGACATCGGGCGCGGCGGGCGCCGCCGGTTCCACTGGCGCCGCGGGCGCCGGCAGCGCGTCCACCAGCACCTCGGCTCCGTAGGGCAACGACCCCGTGCACCGTTGGGGGCACATGTATCGTGCCCCCGGATGACGAGCTCCCCGAGCAGCCCGTGACCGATAAGGATGCGGCCCAGTCCCTGACCGAGCTCGACGCGATCACCCGGCGGCTGCGCCGCGAGTGCCCGTGGGATCGCGAACAGGACGAGCGCTCGATCGTCCCTCACACGGTGGAGGAGGCCTACGAGCTGGCCGACGCCGCCGAGCGGCGCGACGACGCCAAGCTGCTCGACGAGCTCGGCGACGTCCTGTTCCAGGTCCACTTCCTGGCGCTGCTGCTGGAGGAGCGGGGGGCAGGTGATCTGACCCGGGTGGCCCGGCACGTAACCGAGAAGCTGATCCGCCGGCATCCGCACGTGTTCGGCGATACCGAGGTCCGCGACGCCCAAGAGGTGCTGGCCAACTGGGACTCGATCAAGCGGACCGAGCCGGGGCGTGAGCCCGGCGTGTTCGGCGAGGTCCCCGAGAACTTGCCGTCGCTGCTGCACGCGCGCAAGCTGCAGCGCCGCGTCGCCGCCACCGGGTTTGACCTCCCCGGCGTGGAAGGCCCGCTGGAGGCGGCCCGCGACGAGCTCTCCGCGCTCGCGGTCGCGGCCAGTGACGGCGACCGGTTCCACGAGCTGGGCGATCTGCTGTTCGCCGTCGTCAACGTGGCCCGCAAGCTCAAGGTCGATCCGGAGCTGGCGCTGCGCGCTGCTTCGGGGCGGTTTCGGGGTAGCGTGACGGCGGCGGCGCAGCTCGCGGCATCGGAGGGGCGAAGCTGGGACGATCTCGCGCCGGAGCAGCAACTCGCCTATCACGCCCGAGCCCGCTCGACCCTCAGCCAAGGAGACCGCCACCAGACATGAGCCAGATCGAGCATGTGCACGCCCGCCAGATCCTCGACAGTCGCGGCAACCCCACGGTGGAGGTGGAGCTCAGCCTGCGGTCCGGGGCCTGGGGGCGGGCGGCGGTGCCTTCCGGCGCGTCGACGGGAGAATTTGAGGCGACCGAGCTGCGCGACGGCGGCTCGGACTGGCTCGGCAAGGGGGTCACCCATGCCGTGGACAACGTCAACGGCGAGATTGCCACCGCCGTCCGAGGCCAGGACGCGGGCAGCCAGGCGGCGCTTGACCGGATCCTGATCACGCTGGATGGGACGCCCAACAAGTCGCGGTTGGGCGCCAACGCGCTGCTCGCGGTGTCGCTGGCCACGGCGCAGGCGTCGGCCGCGGAGGAGCGCCAGCCGCTGTGGCGGTACCTGGGGGGCGAGACCGCGCACGTCCTGCCCGTGCCGATGATGAACGTGCTCAACGGCGGGGCCCACGCCGACAACGCGGTCGACTTCCAGGAGTTCATGATCGTGCCCGTCGGCGCTCGGTCGTTCTCCGACGCGCTGCGCATGGGCTCCGAGGTCTTCCATCACCTCAAGCGGACGCTGCACGAGGAGGGGCACGCCACCTCGGTCGGCGACGAGGGCGGTTTCGCCCCCGATTTCCAGTCCAACGAGCAGGCGCTCGAGGCGTTGATGGTCGGCATCCGGGCTGCCGGGTACGTCCCCGGGGACCAGGTGGCGATCGCCATGGACCCAGCCATGTCGGAGCTGTTTGTCGACGGCAGCTACGTGCTGGAGAACGAGGGCCGCACACTCGACGCCGAGGAGCTGACCGCCTACTGGGCCGAGCTGTGCGGCCGGTACCCGATCGTCTGCCTCGAGGACGGGATGGGCGAGGAGGACTGGGCCGGCTGGTCGACGCTGACCCAGCGAATCGGCAAGCGAGTTCAGCTCGTCGGCGACGACCTGTTCGTGACCAACACCCAGCGGCTGCGCCGGGGAATCGAATCGGGCGTGGGCAACGCGATCCTGATCAAGGTCAACCAGATCGGAACGCTCACCGAGACGTTCGCGGCGATCCGGATGGCTCGCGAGGCCGGCTACGCCGCCGTCATGTCGCACCGCTCGGGCGAGACCGAGGACGTGACGATCGCCGATCTGGCGGTCGCCACCGGGTGTGGCCAGATCAAGACGGGAGCCCCCTCACGCACCGACCGCGTGGCCAAGTACAACCAGCTCCTGCGGATCGAGGAGGCACTCGGTGCGGAGGCGACCTATCCGGGACGCTCGGCATTTCGCAAGTAGCGGCCGGCGTCGCTTGCACGACGCGTTGCCGCAGGAAGGATGCCGGTCGTGTCGAACGAACGCGGTAAGGGATGCCGTCAGCTCGCCCTGCCCCCGCTGCCCCGCCCCGCCGCCAGCCGCGCGCGCCGGTGCGGCGGCGCCACCGCGTCAGATCCCGGGCGCCGGGGCTGAGGATCCGGTGGGAGCGCGTCGGGCGGATCGGCCTGCTGGTCGTGCTCACCGTCGTCGTCGGGCTCTATGCCGAGCACACCCGCGCCTACTTCTCCACCCGCTCGCAGGCCGACCGTCAGCAGGCGATCGTGTCCTCGCTGGCTGCACAGAACGCCGCTCTGGAGCGTCAGCGCGAGGCGCTCAACGATCCGGCCACGATCGTCCGCGACGCCCGGGCTCTCGGGATGGTGCGCCCCTCCGAGCAGGCCTACGTGGTCACCGGCGCGACCAGTCACTGACCATCGCCGGTACAGGGCGGCTCGGGTGAGCGCAGGGCCGCCGAGCTACGAGACGCTGATCGGCCACTGGCAGGCCGGTCAGCGACGGCTGGACGCCGCCCCACCCGCCGAGCGGGCCGCGATGGAGCGCGTCGTCGACGAGTTGGTGAGCGCACTGCGTCGCCGCCTGGGTGGCACGTTCACGGTGGCGGAGTTGGCGCAACTCTACGTCGAGCAGGGGACCGACTGGTGCTTTGACATCGCCGCGCGGGTGGCGCCGGGAGAGCCGGCGGCCTGGGATCTTCCGACCGTCGCCGGCGCGGCGTTCGCCCGTTATGCCCGCGAGGCGATCGACTACACCACCGGCCGCCGGATCGCCGGGGGCTGACCCGCTGGTCCGGGGGCCGCGGTCCCCCCGGGGCCGCGGTCCCGCACGCTGGTCCGGGGGCCGCGGTCCCCCGGGGCCGCGGTCCCGCACGCTGGTCCGGGGGCCGCGGTCCCCCGGGGCCGCGGTCCCGTACGGTCGCTAGTCCGCGTCGTCGTCGGCGTCCGCGTCAGCGGAGCCGGCGCGGCGGATGACGATCTGATCCTCCTCGATCGCGACCTCGACCGGTCGATGTCCCGCCCAGTACTCCGCGTATACGGGATCGTCCTGGACGGCGGGGTCGAGCCACAGCCCGTACCCCTCGTCGCCATGGTCGAACGTCGCCTCCAGCGTCCCCGAGGTGCGGCGGCGGCCGCGTCCGCTGCGCCCGCCACGCCGGCTGCGGCGCCGTCTCGCCGGTTTCTCGGCCTCGTCCTCCTCGGCCTCGTCCGGCGGCTGCGCGGCGGCCGCGTCGAGCTCGGCGGCGATCAGCGCGTCGTCTTCGGCGCGCAGGTCGATGTCCTCGTCATATTCGGCCGCGGCGGGGGCGCCGTCGGCGTCGTCTCCGGCCTCGAGCTGCTGATCGCGCTTGAACGCCTGTATCTGTTGAACCGTCACCTCAAGCTGGTGTGCGATCCACGCGTCGGTGCGCCCCTGGCGCACCCAGGCGCGGATCCGATTCAGCTCGGGTCTCAGCGATCGTCGTGCCATAAGTACGCGGGAGACTAGTACAGCTGACGGCGGTTGCCCGTGCTACCCGTGCAAAACCTATGAGTCCTTGAAACGCCAAAAGCGTTGACGCTATGCTGGCCGCGGGCAGGCGTCCAGGCGTGGCAGGACGCGCTCCAAACGTCGGCGGCCAAGCAGGGAGGCGACCATGCTGGTACTCACCCGCAAGTCCAATCAGAGCATCATGATCGGGGACGACATCGAGGTGTCGGTGCTGGCGATCATGGGCGAGAAGGTCCGGATCGGAATTCAGGCTCCGCGTGACATCCCGGTGTTCCGCAAGGAGGTCTACATCGAGATCCAGGCCGAAGGACCGGAAGAAGCCAAGGGCGCTCGCGAGGAGGTCGACGCGGCGCTTCGCAGCTTGGGCGGGAGCGGCCAACCACCGTCTCCGCCGGCACCTCGAGCAGGGTGAGCCGCTAACTGAGAATCCGGTACAGCGCCTCGAACATCCCGACGGTTACGATCACCGCGGTCGCGATCAGCGACAGGATCAGCATCCAGTAGCGCAGCGAGCTGCGCTTGCGCTCGCGCGCGTGGCTCCGAACCCGGGAGCGCCGGACGGCGTGTCGTCGCAGCGTCTCGCGACGGTTGCGATCCAGCTGCGTCTCATGCCGGAACTCCTGCTCGAGTTGCGCCAGGCTCTGGCGCATCTTCATCGCCATCGGCCCGAGCCTACCAACCGCTGCAAGATTCCGTGCAGCGGTGACACGCCATGCCGCCGGGGACCGAGGCGGGCGAGCCCCGGGCGGCCGGGATCCGTCTCCCGGCCGCCGGTCAGGCGACCTGCTGGTGCTCGTAGACCCCCACGAAATGCAGGTAGTTGTCGGCGATCTTGGCGGCGGCGGCGTCACGGTCCAGCTCGTCGTCGAGGAATCCCTTGAGGGCGTCCCACCAGATCGAGCGGCCGATGGCAAAGCCGATGAAGCCGTCGACGGGTGAGGCCGCTCGCAGCCATTCCTCCACCTTCTCGGTGGAGGCGCCGCGGCCGAGCAGCACGCAGGTCACGCCGGCCCGGCCCTCTCCGGTGCGGGCCTGCTCGGCCAGCATCGCCGCATCGGACGGCTGCTCGACGCCCTCGATCTTCCATACGTCGACCTCGATCCCAAAGCGCTGGCAGTCCTCGATCGACCGGCGCATCAACTCGGGACGCAGCTCGGCGTCGTAGCGGTCCTCGCTGCCGTCGACCTGGGCCAGCTGCGCCTCGGTGGCGGGCACGAGCAGCTCGAACAGGAACTTCTTGTCGTGCGCGTGCAGCCAGTCGGCCAGCTCCTTGAGGCGCTCGAGCTGGCGCTGGTTCATCTCGGTGTCGGGATCGTCGGGGTTGTAGCGAACCAGCACCTTGGAGAAATCGGGATCGAACTCGTCGATGTGGGCGCCGAACTCGGCGCCGTACTGGAAGTCGAACTCGTTCTGGCCGGACTTCTCGACGGGCATCGCCAGCTTGAGGCCCTGGGCGCGCGCCTGCTCGGGGATGTCGCCGCCGAACTGCTCGTCGACCAGGACACCGGTGGCCGACGCCTCGGCGCCGCGCCGGACCGCCTCCTCCATGCCCTCGAAGATCAGATGCTTGGCGTCGGCGATCATCTCCGTCTGCTCGGTCGTCGGATCGCCTTCGATCCCGAACATCTTCTTCTGGAACGACCCTCGATGGTCGAACGCGAGGATGTAAAGCTTGCCGTCGTACCCGAGCGCCATGGCAACCGCCCTTCGTTTCATTATTGGTGTCCGCCCAGTCTAGGGACGATCTCGTGGCGCCGCCGTGAGGGCTCACACGGGAATTATTGGCGGCTCGTCCGGCCACCCCGCGGCGCTGGACGCCACCCGCTCGCTCAACGTGCCACAGGCACGCCTCCGCTCGCGTGCGGCTGGGTGGGCGGGGCCGATTCCACGGGGCGACCGCCCGACTCCACCACTAATTTCCGTGCGAACCCTTACCCTTCGCGCGCAGTGGAGCACCGGTTCGTCGGACACGAATTCTCCATCGGGATCGAAGAGGAGCTGATGATCCTCGACGCCTCGACGTTCGAGCTCGTCAACGCGATCGAGCGCCTGCTCGAGCCGGCGCCGCTGGGAGAGATCAAGCCCGAGCTGATGGAGTCGGTGCTGGAGATCTCCACCGACCCGTGCGCCGATGTGACCGAGGCCGGCGAGCAGCTGCGGGCACTGAGGGCGCAGGTGGCAGACACCGCCGCCGCCAAGGATCTGGCGATCGGATCGGCCGGCACCCACCCGTTCGCAATGTGGGAGGACCAGCGGATCGTCGCCCGGCCGCGGTACCGCGATCTGATCTCCGCGCTGCGGTTCGTGGCGCGCCAGGAGCTGATCTTCGGCATGCACGTGCACGTCGGCGTCGACGACCCCGATAAGGCGATCCACATCAGTAACGGCATGCGCGTCCACATCCCGGTGCTGCTGGGACTATCGGCCAACTCGCCATTCTGGCGAGCCAACACCACCGGGATGGCCTCCACCCGGACGCCTATCTTCCGGGCGTTTCCCCGAGTCGGCGTCCCCCCGACCTACGACAGCTGGGAGGACTACGAGCGCCGGATCGAATTCATGATCACCGCCGGGGTGATCGAGGACTACACCTACCTGTGGCATGACGTCCGCCCCCACCCGAGCTTCGGCACCGTGGAGATCCGGGTGATGGACTCCCAGACCCACATCGAGCACTCGCTCGGCCTGGCGGCGCTCGTCCAGGGGCTGGTGCGCGAGCTGTCGGAGCATTTCGATGCCGGCAAGCGCCTCTCGCGCTACCCGTTCGAGATGCTCGACGAGAACAAGTGGCTGGCAGCGCGCCACGGGCTCGGGGGGGAGCTCGTCGACCTGCCGAGCTCCGACATGATCCCGACCCGGGCGCTGGCCCGGCGGCTGCTGGACCGGGTGCGTGACCATTGCACCGACCTCGGCTCGGTGGCCGAGCTGGGCGCGGTGGAGGACCTGCTGGTCCGCGGCAACGGGGCGACGCGGCAGGTGGTGGTCTATGAAGCCAACCACGATCTCCGGGAGGTCATGGCCGAAATCGTGGCCGCCACGCGGGCGTGACGGGCCGCGGCCGCAATAGCGCCACAGCCGCACGCTGGCCGGTTCTACAATCGATTCGTGAGCACCGGCGGTCAAGACCTGTTCGTGGTTTGCAAGAGCTGCGGGTCGGAGGTAAGCCCCTACATCACGGAGTGCCCGTACTGCGGCAACCGGCTCCGTAAGCGGGCTCCCAAGCTCGATCGCGACCAGCGAGTCGCCGAGCGCAAGGCCAAGCGGCACCCGCCGCCACTGCTGACACGGTTGCGCCGGGATGAGATTCCGGGCATCCGCGGCGACAGCCGCCCGTACGCGGCGATCGCTCTCGTCGTCGCCAGCTTGGCGGGCGTCCTGCTGTGGCGGACCGGGCTGAACACCAACTTGGTGCTGGTCGGGCAGCCGGGGCCGGAGTGGTGGCGGCTGTTCACCGCCGCCTTCACCTACGACAACCTCGGGTACGCGTTCATCACGCTCGGCGCCATCGCCGTGTTCGGCTGGTTGCTGGAGCGCCGGCACGGGCCGCTCGCCGTACTCACGCTGTTCTTGATCGGCGGCGTGGGTGGGCTGGCCGCCGCCACCGTCGTGCACCCGAACTCGATCGAGATGGGCGCCACCGGCGGCGCGCTGGCGCTGCTGTGCGCGTGGGCGACGCCCGACCTGCTCGCCCTGCGCCGCGGCGGCGAGATCGAGGGCGACCTGATCGGCGCCGCCGCGTTCGGAGTTGCGGTAGCGCTGATGCCGCTCGCGGTCACCGATACGAGCTGGATCTCGGTCGGGGTCGGCGTCGTCGCCGGGTTCGCAGTGGGACTTCCGCTCGCCCTGATCGGCGAACGCTGAATGGGCCGCTGAGCCGTTCGCGCGCGCCGGGCGCCGGCGGGCGGCACGTATGATCCTCCCGCGAGTGCCGGACCGCGCCTACACCGATGCCGAACTGGACGCCGCGATCGCGGAGCTCACCGACGCGACCCGGATGCGCGACGCCCAGGATCTGGTCATGCGAGCGGCGCCGTCGCTGCAAAACGTGCTGGCGACGGCGATCGCCGAGGGCGGCTGGTTCGACGCCGCGCACGAGCAGGCGGTGCGGGAGGCGGTCAACGAGGCAGACACCGGGGCGCGGCTGCGGGCGGTGAGGACGCTGCTTGCCGAGGAAACGCGTCTCGGGATGCTGGTCGGGGTCGCGGTCGGCTTCGAGCTGTCCCGGACGCTCGAGCGCTCCAAACCCCCAGATCAACAGGAGGACTAGAACCTGATGGATGTCCGTTTTCTCGGTCACGCCTGCTTCGCGTTGACCGACGGCGACACGACCGTCGTCATCGACCCGTTCCTCAGCGGCAATCCCAGGTCGGCGACGTCCGCCGATGAGGTGGCGGCGACCACGCTGCTCCTGACCCACGGTCACCCCGATCACGTCGGCGACACCGTCGCGATCGCCAAGCGCACCGGGGCGCCGCTGGTGGCGATCACCGAGCTCGCCGGCGAGATGGAGGAGGAGGGCGTGGAGGTCGTCAACTGCAACCTGGGGGGCACCGCGAGCTTCGACTGGGGGACGGTCAAGCTGGTGCCGGCCTGGCACACCTCCACCACCCCGAAGGGAACCGTCAACACCCCGGCCGGCCTGCTGGTCGACTTCAAGGACACGCTCGTCTACCACCTCGGGGATACCTGCCTGTTCTCCGACCTGCGGCTGGTGGGCAAGCGGCGGCAGATCGACGTCGCGCTGATGTGCATCGGCGGTCACTTCACGATGGACCGCCACGACGCGGTCGATGCCGCCGAGCTGGTCGGGGCGAGGACGGTGATCCCCTGCCACTACGACACGTTCCCGCAGATCGAGACCGACCCGCAGGCGTTCAAGTCCGACGTCGAGTCGGCCACGAGCTCCTCGGTGGTCGTGCTCAGCCCCGGCGAGACGCACACGCCATGACCCACGCGATCGTCTTGATTCAGGCGGAGGGCTCGGCGCTGGCCACCCTCGGCGGCGAGCTGGCTGGCATCGAGGGCGTGGCCGAGGCCTACTCGGTGACGGGCGAGTGGGACTTCGTGGCGATCCTGCGCCTGCGCGAGCAGGACCAGCTGGCCCAGGTCGTCACCGGCAAGCTGTCGCAGCTGTCCGGGGTGCGGCGCACCCAGACCATGGTCGCGTTCGAGGTTTACTCGCGCCACGACCTGGAGGCGCTGTTCTCGGTGGGACAGTAAAGAGCCCGGCCCGGGGGCGTGCCGCTGCGCCACACCGCTGCGGGGTCGTTGCCCCGTCGCGCCGCCGGTCCTCCCGCGAGTGTGTCGGCAGCGGGTGCCCCGGCTGCGGCTCAGCTGACTCCCGCCGCGGACAGCGCTCGGTCGAACGCGCTCGCCATGGCGTCGTAGGTATAGGCGGAGGCGGCGGTGCGGGCCGCGGCGCCGAGCCGTTGGCGTAGCTCGGGCTGGCTGAGGAGGCGGTCGATCGCGGCGGCCAGGGCGGCGGGGTCGCCGGGTGCGACCACCAGTCCGGTGGATTGGTCGCGCACGAGGCCGCCGGCGGCCGCCCCGACGGCGGTGGTGGCGATGATCGGCCGTCCTTGGAGCATCGCCTCGTTGCACACCAGACCCCACGGCTCCTTGAAGCGCGGGGTGGGGATCGACGGCAGGAGCGCGAACTCGGCGGCGGCGTAGGCGATCGGGAGGCGGTCACGGGGCAGCGGACCAATCGACCTCGCGCGCGGGAGCGATCCCACCCGGCCGCTGAGCGGTCCGTCGCCGATCAGCGCCAGCGTCGCCGTCGACCCGACCTGGGGCCAGGCCCGGGCCAGCACCTCGATGCCCTTGCTGGCCACCAGCCGCCCCACGTAGACCACGACCGGTCCGTCCCCGAGACCGTGCTCGGCGCGAAACTCGCGGATCTCGGCGTCACTCACCGAGCGCGCGAACAGCTCGGGCTCGACCGTCTGGGGGGCGACGAAGATGTCGTCGTCACGGCCGCGGAAGCGCGCCACGAACCGTCGAGCGTGCTCGCCGTAGGCGACCACCGCGTCCGCGTGGCGATAGATGCGCCGGGTCACCGGCAGCGCCAGCGCATGTCCCACCGACCGGGGCTGGTGCCAGATCGACGCCCAGAACACGAATGGCCGGCCGTAGCGCCGCGCCCCGAAGTAGACGGCGGGAAGCAGTGCGCCGCCGGCGAACGGGGCGATCACCGCTTCGTGGTCACGGCCGACGCCCAGCGCCTCGCCGATCCCGTCCAGCCGGCGGGCCGGGAACGCGGCGGCCGCCAGCTGAGCATCCAGGTCGCGCAACCAGGCCGGCGCGTAGCGCTCGCCGCCGCCATAGCAGAGCACCTCCAGGTCGTGGCGCTGGGCCAGCAGCCGGTAGAGCGGCAGCCGGTAGTCGCTCAGGTACGTGGTCAGCAGCGCGATCGCCATCGGCCACCATGATGGCGAGATGGGGCCGCTTATCCTGCCGCCATGGTTCTTCGCCGATTGCTGATGGCGGTGCTGACGTGCCTCGCGCTCGCGGCGTGCGGCGCATCCTCTCGCCGCTCGGTGTCCAGCTCGACGGCGACGAGCGGCTCGGGCGGATCATCCGCGACGACTGCGTCAAGCGCCGCCTCCCATAGCGCGGCACCGACGTCGGCCACTCGCACCGCCACCCACGCGGCGACCAGCAGCGCCACCCACGCGGCGACCAGCAGCGCCACCCACGCGGCGGCCAGCAGCGCCACCAGCGAGGCGGGCAGCCCCAGCGCCACTCACATGGCGACCACCGTGACGACGACCACGAGCCGGCCGCCGGAGGTTCCGCGAAGCCGGGCGCAGAAGGCCTCGAGCTCGGCCCGCAGCTCCGGCGGCGGCCAGGGCGGGCAGGAGATCTCGACCACGCTGGTGATCGCCACCGGCGGCCGGCTCACCCCCGCTGGTCAGGCGTTCCCCTCCGGAGCGACCATTCATCTGGAGCTGAGCAACCGCGACCATGCCGCGCACGTGGTCGTGGCGACCTTCCCGCGTCGCCAGACCGTGCATCTCCCGCCGGGCGCGAGCGCCTCCGTCCTCCAGCGCGACGTGCCCAACGGAGACTATGGGATCCTCGTCGACGGCCGGCGCGAGGGCCGGCTCATCGTCGGAGCTCAGGGAGGGCCGTAGGCGCTACCCGATTCGCGAGCCGGGAACGGCATCCTGGTCCGGTCGCACCAGGATCACCCCGCGCTCGCCGTCCAACGCGCCGAGCACCAGCACCTCGGAGAAGAACCGGCCGATCTGGCGCGGGGGGAAGTTGACCACGGCCACGACCAGCGTGCCCTCCAGCGCTTGGCGCGAGTACTGGGTGATCTGGGCCGACGAGCGCTTGACCCCGATCTCCGGCCCGAAGTCGATCGTCAGCTTCCATGCCGGCTTGCGTGCCTCCGGGAATTCGTCCGCGGCGATGACGCGGCCGACGCGCATGTCGACGGCGGCGAACTGCTCGAACTCGATCACGGCGTCAGCGACGCGCCGCTCCTGGCGATCACGGCCCGATGGTGCTGGAGGACGTCGTGTTCGTGGGCGGCGGATCCGGGGTCGTCGTCGTGGTGGTGGTCGGCGCCGGGGACGTGGTGGCCGGCGTCGTCGCGGTCGTCGACGTCGTCGGGGTTGTCGACGCCGTCGGGATTGTCGTCGTCGGCGTTGTCGACGTAGTCGGCGGGTTGGCGACGGTGTTCGTCGGATCCGTGGTCACCGGCTGGTACGGGTAGGAGCTGACCGGCGTCGTCGTGGCGGTCGCGGTCGAAGGAAGGACCGTCGGGTCCGACTGCGTCTGAGTACGGCCCTCGGTGGACTGCTTCGCGGGCGTGCCGGTTGCTTTGGTCTTGATCGGCGACGTTGCGGTGATCGTCGGCGTCGGCGTGGTGGTGGTGGGGGTCGTGTGGGTGGCGGACGTGGCCGTCGGCGTGCTTGGCTTGATGGTGGTCTTGGCGGCGGTTGTCGTCCTCTGCGGATGCGCCGCGACGAGTTCCGTCGTCACCGTCCTCTTGACGGCCGGCTTGGCGGCGACCGATGAGCGCGGCTCCGCATATGAGGCGGAAACGGGCGCGATCGACGCTGGCGGCGTCTCTGCGGCGACCGGGGGCGCCTGGGCGACCGCGGCGGCGCCGGCATGCCGATGGTGGACGTGATGATCGTTGGCCTCGACCGCGCCTGCGGTGACCAGCGCCGCGGCGGCCAGGCCGGCCGCCGCCTTACCGGCGACGGCGCCGATGCCGGCGGAGATGAACCCGGAGGATCCGGCGAGCGCACCGGACCCGGCTACCGCCGCGCCCGCCCCGGCGCCTCCCGCGGCCGCCGCACCCGAGCCGGCGGCGGCGCCCGACCCGGCGGCGGCGCCCGACCCGGCGGCGGCGGCGCCCGACCCGGCGGCGGTGGCGCCCGACCCGGCGGCGGTGGCGCCCGACCCCGCCCCGGCGGAATGACCGAGGTGCAGGAACACGAACTTGTGGACCATCGCCAGCGGCCCGAGCGGCAGCAGCGCGGCCAGGGCTTTGTTGGTCTGCTTGAGCTGGGTCCGGAACTCCGAGCAGCGCTGGCAATCGCGCAGGTGGCGGCGAACCAGCGGGTTCGGGCGGCGCTGCAGACCCTCGGCGACCTCGGCCAGCTCGATCCGGACCTCTTCGCAGGACAGCAGCCGGGCCTCGGCAGCCTCGGCCAGAGACACCCGCGCGCGAACAAGCAGTGACTTCACGCTGGGCACGGTCGTCTCCATCGCCTCGGCGATCTGCTCGTAGGGAAGGGCATCCATCTCACGCAGGACGAGCGCCGTCTTCTGAGTCTCGGGCAGCTCGTGGATGTCTCCGACCAGGAGGCGGAACTCCTCGCGCTCGTGCACCTTGTCGGCCGTGCTGGCGCCGTGCTCGGAGAAGTGGTGGTCCATTGAGTCGACCCCGACAGCCTGGATCCGGCGCAGATGGTTGAGGCTGCGGTTGCGGGCGATCCGGTACAGCCATGGGCGCACGTTGATCGGCCGGTCGTCGGAGAGGATCGCATTGAAGGCCGCGGTCATGACCTCCTGGAGGACATCCTCGGCATCCTCGCGCGAGCCCAGGAGGTGCCGGCAGAACGCCATCAGCCGTGACTCGTAGCGGGCGACCAGCACCTCGAAGGCCGACATGTTGCCCCGGCGCAGGAGCGTGATCAGGCGCTCGTCGGATTGCAGCCGGAGCAGGGGCGTGCGCCCATGCAGGCCGATGCCTCCCGTGTATTTGAGCGCTGAGACTTCCATGCGAGCAGACGCGGTCTCCCTTACGGGCTGATGACACGGTAGCAGCGGATAAGTTGCGTTCCGGGCGCGGCGCCGGTGGCCGGCCGGGACCCGACGCGGCGCGTGCACCGCTCTGAGGAAGGTAGGTACCCGGGGAGGGACTCGAACCCTCATGCCGCAAGGGCAGTCGCTCTTAAGGCGACCGTGTCTGACCAATTCCACCACCCGGGCCGGCACGGGCAAGGTAGCGGCTCAGGGCCCTCGTCGCCAGCCACCGCCGACGGGGGCCGGGTCAGCCGGTGGCGGACTCCATGTCCACCCTCAGCCGGTCATGCCCCCGGCCGAGCGCCAGCAGATCGAGCAACGCCGACGCCAGCCGATCGTCGCCGGTGCTCGTCAGACCATCCCGCTCGCCGGTCGGGGCGAGCGCCTGGACCCAGGCGACGGTGCTCCCGCGCAGCTGGGCGTCGGTGGGGCGGTCGCCGCCCTCGACGATGTCCGCGCCGCCCGGGCCCATGGTCACCTGGTAGCACGCCTCCGATCCCGCCTCGGGGTCGGCCACGCTCAGCTGGACCGTGCCCGATGCGGTGCTGCTGCCGTTGACGAGCCCGGGAATCAACCTGAAGATCGCCCCGAGATCGACTCGCTCGGCACTGCGCGGCGGTCCCCAGGCCCACTCGTAGCCCCAGCGGGCGAGCTGGCCGATCACCGGAGCCAGCTCGCGGGAGCGTTCGGTGAGCTCATAATCCACGCGCGGGGGGACCTCGCGATAGCGCTGGCGCGTGAGCATCCCGTCGGCGACCATGCGATTCAGCCTCGATCGCAGTTGCTCGGTGGATATACCGGGGAGCACCCGCTGGAGCTCGACGAAACGTCGCGGGCCCGACAGCAGGTCTCGCACGATCAGCAGTGTCCACTTGTCACCCACGAGGTCAAGGGCGCGTGCGTCGGGCGACCATTGGTCATACGGGTGACGCTTTGCGGGCGGGACGTGTGAGATCGAACGCTCCCGGGTCGTGTTGCTTCCCACCTACCAAGATTCAGGATAACCCAGAAGTTCCTCGATTCTCCACCGGGTTTGCGCCAGTTCGGCGGCGCTCGCACGTTTGCCCGAACGATGGGGCAGCTGATCCATCTCAGCGGACGCGAGCGGGGCCGAAACCCCCCACCGCCCGCGTTCTTCTTCGATGTCGCGTGCCCGCTGTCCTACCTGACAGCCGAGTGCGTGGAGCGTAGCCTGGGCGTCGTCGACTGGGTCCCAGTGGATGGCGCCGCGCTGCGCGCGCGGTCGGCGCACGTGCTAGACGGCAAGAGCTTTCGGCGGCGAGTCGCCGCCTACGCGCGCGCGTTGCGACTCCCGCTGGTGTGGCCTGCCCGCTTTCCCGCCGGCGCTCGCTGCGCGGCTCGGGCATGCGCGTTCGCCGGTGAGTCCGGTGCCGGGGCGGCGTTCGCGCTCGCCGCCAGCCGGCTCGCGTTCTGCGGCGGCTTTGACCTCGAGGATCCGGAGACTCTGGCCGAAGCGGCCGCTGCCGCGGGCGTTCCCTGGCAGGATTGTCTGAGCGCGTGTGGGCAGGGTCGGCGCGACGCTCAACTCGACCAAGCCCTCCGCGGGCTGCAGGCGCGTGGTCTGACCGAGCTGCCGGCGATCGCGCTCGGCGGTTCGTGGTGTCAGGGCGAGTCGGGCTTGACGCGGGTGGCGGCGCTGGATCACCCGCCGCCCCACCCACGGCGCTCGCCACTGGCGCCGGCGAGCTAGCCTGCGCCGGCTCGGCGGCCACCTCGCCTCGCCGGCCCACCGGGCACCGGGACCCCGCCTGCGCCGGACCACCGGGCACCGGGACCCTGCCTGCGCCGGGCACCGGGACCCCGCCTGCGCCGGGCACCGCAGCCAAGCCGCCAGGTGCGCTGAGAGACTGTGCGGATGATGACGGATTGACCCGGCCGTCGATCGCCCTCGGGGTCCGCCGATTCTGGCGCGTCGCCTGGGAATCCAACCTCACCGGCCTGGCGTCGATGCTGGCCTACAACATGCTGCTCGGGGTGATCCCGATCGCGTTGCTCGGGCTGTTCGTGGCCGGCCAGATCCTGTCCAGCCACGCGGTTTCCACCAGTGTGCTCAACGACCTTCAGGAGGTGTTCCCCGGCACCGCCGAGCACACGCTGGACTCGCTGCTCGATGAGATCCGCACCTCCACCACCGGCACCGGCGTACTCGCACTGGTGGCAAGCCTGTGGCTCGGCTCGTCGTTCTGGGGCGCGCTGGACACCGCCTTCAGCCGGATCTACGGGTGCCCGTCGCGCAGCTGGCTCAAGCAGAAGCGCTTCGCCGTGTCGATGCTGCTCGTGGTGCTGCTGTTCATGGTGGCGACCGTGGCCGTGCCCACGGTCCAGAGCATCCTGCGTGCCGGGGTGGCGCGGCTTCCGTTCGATCTCGCGCACGTGGCCATCGTGGTGTACGCCGGCTCGCTGGCGCTCAGCCTGGCGATCCTGTTCGGATGCCTGACCGTGATCTACTCCCGCGTCCCGCACCGGCGGGTTCCCTGGCGGGCGGTGTGGCCCGGGGCACTGGGGGCGACGATCGCGATCGGCGTGATCGATTACGCGTTTCCCGCCTACCTGACCAACATCTCGACGATCGCCGAGTTCGGCACGACGATCGTATTCATCCTGATCCTGCTCGGCTGGTTCTACGTGCTCGCGATCATCATCCTCGGGGGCGGGATCGTCAACGCGCTGCGCCTGGAGCGGCCGCCGGCCTGAGCCAAGAGAGGTCGGGGCGCCGGCCTCGGCGGGCGCTGTTAGCGTGCCCGCCATGGTCACCGGTACCGAGACAAAGCTGCACGGAGGCCGGCTCGTCGCCCGCGGCCTCAAGGCGTACGGGGTGAGCAAGCTCTTCACCCTCTCTGGGGGGCATCTGTTCTCCATCTATGACGGCTGTCGCGCCGAGGGAATCGACATCGTCGACGTTCGTCACGAGCAGTCGGCGGCGTTCGCCGCCGAAGGCTGGGCGAAAGTGACCCGCACCACCGGCGTCTGCGCCCTGACCGCCGGTCCGGGCGTGACCAACGGGATGAGCGCGATCGCATCCGCCGGCCAGAACCACTCGCCGATGCTCGTCCTCGGCGGGCGGGCGCCCGCCTTCCGGTGGGGCCAGGGATCGCTGCAGGAGATCGATCACGTCCCGTTCGTCGCGCCGCTGACCAAGCTCGCCGCCACCGCCACGACGACCTCCGAGATCCCAGCCCAGCTCGACGCGGCGATGCGGGCCACCATGACGCCCCATTTCGGCCCGGCGTTCCTGGACTTCCCGCTCGATCAGGTGTTCAGCGAGGCCGGGGCCGGCCCCCCGCCCGCCTCGCTGCCAGAGCCCTGGCTCGGACTCGGAGCCGATGCCGCCGCGGTGACGCGGGCGGCGGCGCTCCTGCGCGCGGCGCAGCGCCCGGTGATCATGGCGGGCACCGGTCTCTACTGGGGCCGGGGTGAGGAGGCGCTGCGCGGCCTGGCCGAGGAACTGAGGATCCCGGTGTTCCTCAACGGCCTCGGCCGGGGCTGTCTACCCGCCGATCACGAGCTTTTCCTCTCCCGAGCCCGCAGCGCCGGGCTGGGCGAGGCCGACGTCGCGTTGGTCATCGGGGTGCCACTGGACTTCCGGCTCGGCTTCGGCGCCGTGTTCGCGCAGGACGCCGCGGTGATATCGATCGACGCCGCCGCGCCCGAACGACCCCAGCCGCGAGCCGTCAGTGCCGAGCTGTACGGGGCGCTGCCGGCGACGCTTGACGAGCTGCGGACCAGCGCGGGTCCGGACACCGGCGCCGCCCGCCGGCAATGGATCGCATCGCTGCGGGAGATCGAGCGCCAGCGGCGGGCCGCCGAGGCGGCCGACCTCTCAGACCCTCGCGCGCCACTGCACCCGATGCGCATCTACGGGGAGCTGGCCGGGATGCTGGACCGTGACGCCATCGTGATCGGCGACGGCGGAGACTTCGTCTCCTTCGCCGGTCGGGTGGTCGACTCCTACCGCCCCGGCTGCTGGCTTGACCCCGGCCCCTACGGGTGTCTCGGATCCGGTCCGGGCTTCGCGCTGGCGGCCAAGCTCGCGCATCCGGATCGCCAGGTGGTGCTGCTGCTCGGCGACGGCGCGTTCGGCTTCGCCGGCCTGGAATTCGACACCCTGGCGCGCCACGGCGTGGCCGTGGTCGGGATCGTCGGCAACAACGGGATCTGGGCGCTGGAGAAGCATCCGATGGAATACCTGTACGGCTACTCGGTCGCCGCCGACCTGCGTCCCGAGACCCGGTATGACGAGGTGGTGGCGGCTCTGGGTGGGCACGGCGAGCTGGTGCGGACGCCCGATCAGCTGCGGCCCGCGCTGGAACGCGCGTTCGCCGCCGGCGGGCCGGCGCTGGTCAACGTGCTCACCGACCCAAGCGTCGCCTATCCCCGCCGCTCCAACCTGGCCTGAGCACCCAAACGAAAGCCGCCCGCGCAAGGCGGGCGGCTTCCGATCCAGGTGTGGCTCGATCGGGACGGGCAGGGGTACGTGCCCGAAAGAACCAGTTAGGTTGGTCCGGACGGCGGGAGGCGCCGGTGTCTGCGGCTGCGCCCGAACCTATGTTGTGGTGACGGTCGCGGTAAGGCGGCCGCACCCCGCGGACAGAATGCTCTCAATACCTGACGATCACAATCGAACATTCGTCCAGTTTCTCCTTAAACCTCACTAAACCGCCGTGTCGTCCGCCTCGCCGCACCAAGGGCGCAGTCAGTCCGAGAGCGCGCCGCGTCACGGCGTGGAGGGCGCGGCCAGGCCCAGAGCCGCGCCGCGCAGGATGTCGTGCTCTGAGATCTGGATTCGAGACAGGCCGAACATGATCAGCACCTCGTGGAGGATGATCACGCCGGCGACGATCGTCGGGGCACGGTCCGGATGCAGCCCCGGCACCTCGCGCCGCTGCTCGACGGTCATCGCCGACAGCTCGCCGAGAATTCGCTCGCATTCGGCGGCGCTGAGCAGATACCCGTGGACCCGCTCGGGGTCGTAAGGCTCGAGCCGTTGCGCGATCGCCCCCAATGACGTCGCGGTGCCGGCAACCGCGATCCCGTGCTGCACCTGGCGACGGCGCTCCTCGGGCACCGCGACGGACAGGATCTGGCGAACGTCGGCACCGAGCTGCTCCAGCTCGTTCGCCGGCGGCGGATCGTGGTGCAGGTGGCGCTCGGTCTGGCGCACCACTCCCGCTTGGGTCGAGACGTGAAAGATGACCTTGGCGCCGGCGCCGATCACGATCTCGGTGGAGCCGCCGCCGATGTCCAGCACCATCGTCTGACTCTGGTCCGACGCATCGCGTTCGCTGGTGGCGCCCAGGAACGTCAACTGCGCCTCGTCGTCGCCGGAGAGCACGTGGGGGTCCAGCCCATAGCGGGTCTGCACCTCGTGCGCGAACTGCTCGCCGTTGGCCGAGTCCCGCACCGCGCTGGTCAGCACCGCCACCATCCTGGAGCAGTCGTGCTCGTCGATCTCGGCCTTGTAGCGATCAAGCGTGTTGAACACCCGCTCCATGGCATCGTCGCGCAGCCGGCCGTCGGCGTCCACGCCGGCGCCGAGCCGAGTCACCTGGCTGTGGCGGACCAGCTCCCGGACGCTGCCGTCATCTAGTTCGGCGATGAGCAGCCGGGTCGAGTTGGACCCGATGTCGACGACGGCGACGTTCATGGACTCGGCTGCCAGCTACCTGCCGGCGCCGCCGTCAATCGGCGGCCACCGGATTGGGCATCGGATCGCCGTTCAGCCCGGCGATCAAGTTGTCGACGGCCATCTCCGCCATCTGCTCGCGGGTGGCGTGGGTGGCGGAGCCGATGTGGGGCACGAGGATCAGGTTGGGCGCGGTCAGGATCGGGTCTTCGGCGGACGGCGGCTCCGGATCGGTGACGTCGAGCGCGGCGCCGGCGATCCGGCCGGTGCGCAGCGCCTCGATCAGCGCCGGCTGATCGACGATCGGCCCCCGCGCGGCATTGATCAGGAACGCGGTGGGTCGCATTCGCGCCAGCGCCCGAGCGTCGATCAGGTGGTGGGTCTCCGGCATGAGCGGGCAATGAATCGTGACGAAGTCCGATTCCTCGAGCAGCTGCCCCAGGGGCGTCTCGCCGTCGGGCTCGGCGACGAGCACGTGCATATCGAACCCCGCGGCGCGGCGGGCGACGGCACGGCCGATCCGGCCCAACCCGACGATCCCCAGCGTCGCGCCGTGAACTTCGTAGCCGAGGTGGTGGGAAGGGTCCCAGGTGAGCCAGTCGCCGGCGGTCACCGCCGCCATCGCCTCCGGCAGCTGGCGCGCGGCGGCCAGCAGCAGGGCGAAGGTCAGATCGGCGGTGGTTTCGGTGAGCACGTCGGGGGTGTTGCCGACCGGGATCCCCCGCGCCGCCGCCGCCCGCAGGTCGATGTTGTCGTAGCCGACGGCATAGTTGGAGATCGCCCGCAGCCGCGGGGATCCGTCGATCAGCGCGGCGTCGACTCGGTCGGTGAGCAGCGACAGCAGACCGTCTGCCTCCGCGGTGCGGCGGCGCAGCTCCTCGTAGGACGGCGGCAGGCGCTCGGGCCAGAGGTCGACCTCGTGGCTTTCGCGCAGGCGGCCGAGGGCGGGTCCGGGCAACTCACGGCTGACGAAGCAGTGCGCCATGGTCGGAGATTGTGCCCGAGCGCGGTCACGGGTGCGCTCTCGTGACCGGCGGGCGCAACCTAAGTGGGGCCACTAGGCCGACTCGGGCGAGGGCACCGGCCGCCGGGCGTCACCGCGGCGATCCCGCGCCGGCAGCGCGATGGCCGCCACCAGCCCGCCCACCAGCGAGAATCCGGCCGCCACCACAAACGCGACCGAAAAGCCGCTGGTCAGCGCCACGTGGGCGGAAGCCCCGTGGCGAAGGTCGGCGTCCGTGCGCGACGTGGCGATCGCCGCGAGGATGGCCAGACCGAGGGCGCCGCCGACCAGTCGGGCGGTGTTCACCAGTCCGGAGGCGAGCCCGGCCTCGGCGGGGGCCACGCCGGCGACCGCGCTGATCGTCGCCGGCACGAACGCCAAGCCGAGCCCGGCCGCGGTCAGCAGCGACGGGAAGAGCATGTCGCCGAGGTAGGACCCGTGCGGTCGGATCAGGGCAAACCACGCCAGGCCGAGCGTCAGCGAGGCCATCCCAACCACCAGCAGCGGCTTGGCGCCGACGCGGATGACCGCCCGCGAGGCCAGCGTCGAGCCGATCACGATGCAGAGCGTCATCGGCAGGAAGGCGAGTCCGGCGCGGATCGGCGAGTAATCGAGCACCTGCTGCAGGTACAGGGAGACGAAGAACCACATGCCGAAGGACGAGCCGCCCACCAGCAGCACCACGACGTTCGCGGCGCTGAGGGTCCGCGAGCGGTAGATCCGCAGCGGCATCAGCGGCGCCTTGGCAAAGCGGCCCTCGATGACCACGAACACGAGCAGCAGGGCGATTCCGGCGGCGATCACGATCAGCGTCTGGCCGTCGCCCCAGCCGGTCTGGTCGGTGCGGACGATGCCCAGCACCAGCAGTGACAAGCCGACCGTCGCCGACAGCGCGCCGCGCAGGTCGAAGTCCCGGGAGCTGCCGGCGCCGCGGCTCTCCATGATCAGCCGCTGGGCGGCGATCGCGGCCAGCAGGCCGATGGGAACGTTGATGAAGAGGATCCAGCGCCAGGAGAGCAGATCGGTCAGGATGCCGCCGAGCAGAACTCCGGCCGCGCCGCCGGCGCCCCCCATCGCTCCCCAGATCCCGACGGCACGGTTGCGAGCCGCGCCCTCGGGAAAGGTTGTGGTCAGGATCGACAACGACGCGGGCGCGATCACTGCGCCGCCCAGCCCCTGAACCGCCCGCGCGGCGATCAGGACCCCCTGGCTGTCGGCGATCCCGCCCGCCAGCGACGCGAGCGCGAACAGCACCAGGCCGGAGACGAACACCCGGCGGCGGCCGAGCAGGTCGGCGGCGCGGCCGCCGAGCAGCAGAAAGCCGGCGAAGGTGACGGTGTAGGCGTTGATGACCCACTGCAGATCGACTTCGGAGAATCCCAGCCCGCCGCGAATCGCCGGCAGCGCTACGTTCACCACCGAGACGTCGAGGATGACCATGAACTGCGCCAGACAGGCCAGCAGCAGCGTGGCACGGAGGTGGGGGGTCCGGTGGGTTTGCTCTGTGGTATCCATGAACTGGCTGTTCAGCATAGTACGATGATCGTCGTACTAATGTTGCCGGGGTCCGCTGGCCTTCAGACGGACGACCGTCGCCGGAGGGGACAGGTGCGATGAGCGTCCAGGGATACGGGCCGGCGCTACTGCGCCGCGCCACCGTGCTGACGTTCGACAATCTCGGCGAGGCGAGCGCACTGGAGCGAGGAACTCATGATCCGCGGGCTCCGCTCGGCGGTGACCCGTCGGTGACCGAAGCGCTGCCGTGGCTGCTCGCCGAGCTTGACCGCAACCGCCTCAACGCGACGTTCTTCGTCGAGGCGATCAACTGCGAGCTGTACCCGCGGGCGCTGCAAGCGATCGTCGCCCGCGGTCACGCGCTAGGCGTTCACGGCTGGCGCCACGAGGCGTGGGGGCAGCTTCAGCGCAGCTCCGAGCGCGAGCTGCTGGGCCGGAGCACGCGGGCGTTCCGGGAGGCCGGGCTACCGGTCGCCTCCTTTCGGCCGCCTGGCGGAGAGCTGACGCCGCAAACCCGGGAGCTGTTGCGCGAGCATGGCTACGTCTGGTACTCGGCCGCGGGCGGTGTGGCGGAGCTCCGCGACGGGTTGGCCTCGATCCCGTTCGAGTGGGACCTGGTCGATGCCTACTACCTGATGGATCGCTTCGCCGGCCTGCGCCGGCAGCATGGGGATCCGGTGCGGCCGCTCTCCGCGGCGGCGCTGGGCGAGCACTTCGCCGCACGCCTGGGCGATGATGCCCCGGGTGTCCAGACCGTGATCCTGCATCCGTTCCTGATGCTCGACGAGCGCTGGCGGACCGAGGTCCGCCGGCTGCTGGCCCGCATCGCGCGGCTGGAGCGCGATCAGGAGGCCTGGGTCGTTTCCGGTGACGCGCTCGCGCGGTGGCTGACGGAGCCGACGGCGTGAGCGGTTCGCGCGCCGGTGAGGACAACCCGCAGCTCGCCGTCTCACCGGTGCTCGCCGGCGCGCCCCTGGAGCGGGCCCGGATGGCCGCGGTACTGGTTCACGGCCGCGACCAGGACGAGCAGCTGATGCTCGATGTTGTGCGGCGCCTGAGCCTGCCCGACGTCGCCTACGTGCTGCCGGTCGCCGCCGGGCGGGAGTGGTACTCAGGACGGTACTTCGACCCGGTGGGCGAAAATGAGCCTCACGTGAGCTGGGCGCTGGAGGCGCTGATGGCGGCGATCGCGGTCCCCGGTCACGCCGGCGTGCCCGACGAACGCGTCGTGGTGGCGGGCTTCTCCCAGGGGGCGTGCCTGATCGCCGAGCTGATCGCCCGGTGGCCGCGGCCCTGGGCGGGAGCCGCCGTCCTCACCGGATCCCTGCTCGGGCCGGAGGGCGACCGCAGGACGCCCGCCCCGGTACCCGGCCTGCCGATGTTCTTCGGCTTCAGCCGTTATGACGAGTGGATCGCGCCGGAGCGAGCCCACGACACGGCTCGCGCATTCGCGGCCGCTGGGGCACAGGTGACCGTCGAGACCTACGAGGACCGCGAGCACCACATCAACGACCGCGCGGTCGCCGGGCTCAGGCGCCTGCTGACCCCCGGCGGACACCTTGACGAGTGACGGGACGCAGGCTCCCGTTTCTCGTCACGGTCCTGGAGCGGGCCGAGATCTGCTTGTTCGGGAGCGCATCCCCCGCGTAGGATCGGTTAGCGACAACGAGACAGGAGCCGAGATGCCCAACCCAGGATTCGTGCGCGGTACCCACCACCTCACGTTCTGCGTCGGCGGAGCCCAGGAGGACTACGACTTCCACGTCCGGCTGCTCGGCCTCAGGAGCGTCAAGAAGACCGTCCTGTTCGACGGCGAGATCCCGATCTACCACCTGTACTACGGCAACCGGGCCGGCGATCCGAGCACGCTGCTGACCGCGTTTCCGTATCGCCAGGCGGGCTGGATGGGCAAGCGAGGTACCAATCAGGCCAAGATCATCAACCTGTCGGTCCCGGTCGAGTCGATCGGCTTCTGGTCGGATCGATTCAGGGACAACGGCGTCGAGCACGAGCGGATCGAGCGATTCGGGACCGAGCGCCTGCGCTTCCGCCATCCCTGCGGGATCGAGTACGCACTCGTCGGCGACTCCGAGCCCGACTCCCGCACGCCCTACGACGCCCACGTTCCCGCCGAGCATGCGATCCGCGGCGCGTACGGCACGACGACCTCGGTGCGTGAACAGGGCCCGATGGACTACTTCATCCGCGAGGGGATGAACGGCGAGCCGCTCCCCGACGAGGGCGCCCACCACCAGTACCGGATCGGCACCGCCGAGGGCCACGGACGGATGCTCGAGCTGGTGGAGGAGCCCGACCTGCACCAGGGCACCTGGCACTTCGGCGAGGGCACGATCCACCACCACGCGTTCGACGTCGTCACCCCCGACAATCAGCAGATATACAAGGACTGGCTGGTGGGACTGGGCTTTACCGACGTGTCGGAGTCCAAGGACCGCGGCTACTTCTTCTCGATGTACTGCCGCAGCCCAAGCGGACTGCTGGTGGAGCTCTGCTACGCCGCCCCCCAGGGCTTCCTCGTCGATGAGACCGAGGAGGAGTTCGGCACGCACATGTGCATCCCACCGCACTGGGAGCACCGGCGCGGCGAGATCGCCCAGCTCGAGCCGATCGAGACCGAGGAGACGGTCGTCGGCTGAGTTTCAGTTCTCCTCGCCGAGCGGGGCGAACACGGGCGCGAGGTCGATGAACACCCGGTAGTCCGAGATCAGATCATCGGGGTCGGTGCGATAGATCGTGACCACCGGGACCGTGACCTCGACCCCGTCGGTCCGCGTGTAGGTCACCCGCGCCTCGACGATCGTGGCCGCCGCCTGCTCCCATTGCGCGACGATGTCATGGCGCAGCCCGTCGATCTGACCGTAGAACCCCGCCAGCGCGTCGCGACACGCATCGCGTCCGTGCACCGGGTCGGCGTTGCCGAAGCGCATCACCGCGTCCTGCGCCAGGTACGACGCCCACGCCTCGGCATCCATCCGGTCGATGTCAGCGAACATGCGCATCCGCGCTGCGCTACCGGACCGTGGTGCCATCGCCATCCCTCGCCCGCCCCTCCGTTAGATTCCACTTCTGGTGGAGGATCTCAGCCCCGTCAAAGCTCGGCTCCGCATCGACTCCACCTCGGTGGCCGGCGGCGGGTGGCGACTGCCCCGGATCGCGCTCGGCTGCGGCAATTTCGGCGGGGTCGGCTCGGCGCCGCAGTTCTTCGGGCAGGGGTTGTCGCCCGGCGAGGCGACGGCGGTGATGGACGCCGCCTGGGAGCTCGGCCTGACCCACTTCGACACCGCCGACGCATACGGCGGGGGGCGCAGCGAGACCGCGATCGGCGCCTGGATGGCCTCCCGCGGGGTGCGGCCGACACTCACCACCAAGACGTTTCACCCGATGACGGTCGATGGCGATCACGGGCTCGCGCCCGAGCGGGTTCGGCGCCGGCTCGCTGCCAGCCTGGAGCGACTCGGCGTGGATCGGGTCGAGCTCTACCTGGCTCACGATTACGACCACGACGTGCCGCTCGCCGACACGATCGCCACTCTCGAGGAGCTTCGCGGCGGCGGCGCCGTCCGGGCCTATGGGGTCAGCAACTTCGACGCCGGGCAGCTCGAGCGGGCGCTGAGCGTCGGGGCGCCCGCGGCCATCCAGAACAGCTATTCGCTGCTGGAGCGGGGCGATGAACGCGATGTGCTGCCCCTGTGCAGCCGGCACGGGGTTGCCTACTGCGCGTTCAGTCCGCTGGGCGGTGGGTGGCTGACCGGCAAGTACCGCCGCGGCGCCGCCTACCCGCCGGGCTCGCGCATGACCCAGCGCCCCGAGCCGTACGCCGCGCTCGCCGGCGAACAGACGTTCACCGCGCTGGAGGGGCTGCAGCGATTCGCGCGGCGCCGCGGAACCTCCATGGCGGCGGCGGCGCTGGCGTGGCTGCTGGCCGACGAGAGGGTCACCCAGATCGTGGTCGGCCCTGGCCGGCCCGAGCACCTGGCGCCGGTGCGCGACGCGCTCGAACACCCGCTGGCGGCCGAGGAGCGCCAGCCGCTGAGCGAGATCTTCAGCTGATGCGGGTCCTGCTCCTCTCCGACGCCGAGATTCACGCCGCGCTCACCCCCGACGCCTGCGAGCAGGCGATGGCCTCGGTCCTGGCGGCCCGCGCCCGGGGCGAGGCCTACAACCCGCTGCGCTCGGTGATGACGGCGCCGGGCGCCGGTGGGCTCATGGGGCTGATGCCCGCCTATGCCGGCGGGCCACCCGAAGCGCCCGGCGGCGAGCCGGGTGCGTTCGCGCTCAAGGCGATCTGCGTGATGCCGGCCAATCCCGGCCGTGGTCTCGATGCCCACCAGGGCGTCGTGACCCTGTTCGACGGCGACACCGGGATGCCGACCGCGATCCTCAACGCCTCGGCGATCACCGCGATCCGCACCGCCGCGGTGACCGCGGTGGCGACCCGGGTCCTCGCCCGCGCCGACGCCGGCGTCCTGGCGATCCTGGGCGCCGGCGTCCAGGCCCGCTCCCACCTGCGGGCACTGGCCGGAGTGCGCCCGTGGACCGAGGTCCGCATCTACGCTCCCACCGCCGAGCATGCCCAGGCCGTCGCCCACGCCGCCGCCCGGCACGTGCCGACGCCGGTCGTCACCGCCGGCGCTCGCGAGGCCGTCGACGGCGCCGACGTGATCGTCGTCGCCACCAGCGCCAAGCGCCCGGTGCTCGAGCACGCCTGGCTGAGTTCCGGGGCCCACTTGAACGCTGTCGGCGCCAGCACCGTGACCGGCTGGGAGATCGAGGTTGAGACTGTCGCCGCCGCCGCCCTGTTCTGCGACAGCCGCGAATCGCTGCGCAACGAGGCCGGCGAGTACCGCCTGGCGCTGGAGCAGGGGGCGATCCGCGGCGATGACGCACACGTCCGGGCCGAGCTCGGCGAGGTGATCGCCGGCCTGCGTCCGGGACGCTCGGATCCGCGCGAGCTGACGCTGTTTCGCTCGTTGGGCGTCGGCGTCGAGGACCTCGCCGCCGCCCAGGCGACGGTGCAGGCGGCCCGTCGGGCCGGGCTGGGGACGGAGGTGGAGCTGTGATCTCACTCGACGAGATCCGGACCGCCGGTGAGCGGATCGCCGATCTGGCGGTGCGCACGCCACTGGTCCGGCTGCACCTCGACGACGCTCCCGCGGAGATCCACCTCAAGCTCGAGACGCTGCAGCCGATCAACTCGTTCAAGATCCGCGGCGCCGGCAACGCGATCCGCTCGGCGCCGGCGGAGCTGCGCCGACGGGGACTGCTGACCGCCAGCGCCGGCAACATGGCCCAGGGGGTGGCCTGGGTGGCGCGAGAGCTCGACCTACCGGCGACGATCGTGGTCCCCGAGCACGCGCCCCAGACCAAGCTCGACGCGATCGAGCGGCTCGGCGGCCGGGTCCGGCGTATCCCCTACGACGACTGGTGGCGGGCGATCGTCACCAGCTCGATCCCCGGCGAGGACGGGTTGTTCGTGCACCCGGTGGCCGACGAGGCGGTGATGGCCGGCAACGGCACGATCGGCCTGGAGATCCTCGAGGACCTGCCCGACGTCGACACGGTGGTGATTCCGGTCGGTGGCGGCGGTCTCACGGTCGGGATTGCGAGCGCGATCAAGGCGCTGAAACCGGAGACGCGGATCGTCGCCGCTGAGCCCGCCACCGGAGCCGCACTGACGGCGGCGCTCGCCGCCGGGGAACCGGTCGACGTCGACTACCAGCCGTCGTTCGTGGACGGATCGGGCAGCCGGCGAGTGCTGGACGGGATGTGGCCGCGCCTCGCCGAGGTCGTGGATGCGGCGGTGCCGGTGGCGATCCCGGAGGCCGAGCACGCCGTTGCCCTCCTCGCCGAGCGCGTCCGGGTGGTCGCCGAGGGCGCCGGGGCGCTGGCCACGGCGGCCGCCCTCGCCGGCCGGGCGGGGCCGGGGAAGCTCGCCTGCATCGTTTCCGGGGGCAACATCGACCTGGCGACGCTGGCCGAGATCCTGACCGCGTCCGGGTCGGTCGGAGGTGAGCGATGAGCGACCAAGACACCGCGCCGGTCCTGCCCGGGGAAGGGGACAGCGACTACGAGCGCTATCTGCGCACCGACGAGCTGCTGGCGCTGCAGAAGCCGGCAACCGAGCGGGTGCATCGCGACGAGCTGCTGTTTCAGACCGTGCATCAGGCGTCCGAGCTGTGGCTGAAGTTCGCGGTCAGCGAGGTCCAGGAGACGACGCGGCTGATCGATGGTGACGAGCATCTGGCGGCCGCCCGGCTGATGCGCCGGGCGATCCTGTGCGTGCGTCAGGTCACCGACGCCCTGGACATGCTGGACCTGCTGGATCCGTGGGACTATCACGTGGTCCGTACCGCGCTCGGCCACGGCAGCGGGTTCGATTCACCCGGGTTTCGCACCCTCGCGCAGGCCACCGCGGGGCTGGGCCTGGGCTTCGATCGAGCGCTGGCGCGGACCGGCGTGCCGCTCACCGACCTCTATCGCCGGCGCTCGGAGTTCGAGCCGCTGCATCAGCTGGCCGAGCTGCTCACCGACTTCGACGAGCGACTGCGCCTGTGGCGGTTTCGCCATTACAGCGTCGTCGCCCGCGCGATCGGCGAGGAGAGCATCGGGATCGCCGGCACCCCGGTGCCGGTGCTGGGCAAGCTCATCACCCAGCGCCAGCTGCCGAAGCTGTGGGAGGTGCGCACCCGGCTGGCGGAGCTGTTCGACGCCGAGCGCACCGCCGGCGGGTGACGCCAAGCGGGCCCCGCGGACCAATCGTCAACGATCTCGGACAGCGGGGTCTGATGGGCCCGCTGTGCGGGCGCGGGGGACCTAGCGTCCCACGACCTGGGCCACGGGGTTGTCCTTTGCCCGGTGCAGGAGCGATGAGTGGGCTTTCGCAAGCTGGGCCTGAGGGCGGACGTCCACGCTCACGTCTCAGCCCGTCCACGCTCACGTCTCAGCCCGTCCACGCTCACGTCTCAGCCCGCCCGCGCCCCCTCAAGGCCCGCGATCAGCCGGTCGACCTCATCGACGGTGTTGTAGTGGATGAAGCCGATCCGGATCGCCTCGTGCTCGTAGCCCAGGCGCTTGTACAGGTTCAGCGAGTACCAGGAGTCGTGCGCCCAGACGCCGATCTGCTGCTGCGCCAGCCGGGCGGCCACGTCGGCCGCCGGTACCCCCGTCACGTTGACCAGGAACGTCGGCACGCGACCCTCCATCGTGGGGAGCCCGTATACGGAAACCGCTTCTGAGACCCCGTCCAGGAAGCGCTCGCCGAGGGCGCGCTCGTAGGGGCTGATCGCGGCAAAGCCGCCGATCGAGTCCAGGTACTCGATCGTGGCGTTGAAGCCGGCCAGCAGCTCGTAGGGAGGGGTCCCAGTGGCGAAGCGCCGGCCGAGCGGGTCGCTCGGCGCCGGCCGCGCCTTGTAGGGCCGCCAGGTCTCGGTCACCTGGGCCTTGCCGTAGGCCACGCCCAGGTGCGGTCCGCAGAACTTGTACGGCGAGCAGATGAGGACGTCGGCATCGATGGCACGGACGTCGATCGGCTGGTGCGCCGCATAGTGGACCGCGTCCACCCAGGCCAGCGCTCCCGCCTCGTGGGCCATCCGGCAGACGCGGGCGGCGTCGACGACCGTCCCGACGGCGTTGGACGCCCACGCGAACGCCACCACCCGAGTGCGATCCGACAGCTTCGCTGCCAGATCGTCGAGGTCCAGCGTGGTGTCGGGGTGCAGCTCGATGTGCTTGACCACGAGGTCGCGGTCGCGGGCGAGCTCGAGCCACGGCGCCACTCCTCCGTCGTGGTCGGCGGCGGAGATCAGGATCTCGTCGCCGCTGGCGAAGCCACGGCCGGCGGTGCGGCTGAACGTGAAGTCCAGCGAGGTCATGTTCGCTCCGAAGGTGATCTCGTGCGGATCGCAGCCGAGCAGCCGCGCCGCGCCTGACTCGGCCCGCTCCAGGATCTCCTTGACCCGAAAGCTGGTGGCGTAGCCGGCGCCGAGGTTGGCGCTGGCCTCCCGCAGCGCCCGGGCGATGGCGGTGCCGACCTCGTCGGGGACCTGCGAGCCACCGGGCGCATCCATGAAGGCAAACCCGGTCTGCAGTGACGAAAACCGCCGGCGCAGGCGGCCGACATCCAGGGTGGGGCTCATCGTCTCGGCCATCGGCGGCTCCTCGCTCTCAGTGTTGGTCATCGCCGCGGGCGCCTCGAGCCCGCCCGCGACACCTCGCGCTTGCGCGGCTCACATGACAATGGTTTGATCGTCACAGCAAATCAGACCGAGGGGGTTTTGCCGGTGAGTGTCCGCGTGAGCCGCAGCGCCCAGGCAAGTTGGCAAGGTACCGTGCCGGACGGAGGGGGGCGAATCGCTCTCGGCAGCGGCGCCTACGAGGGAGCGTTCACGCTGCGCAACCGGGTGCAGGACGTCGAGCGGGGGACCAATCCCGAGGAGATGATCGCCGCTGCCGAGGCCGGTTGCTTCACCATGTCGCTGGCCAACCTGCTCAGCGACGCGGGCTCCCCGCCCACGGATCTGCAAACGACGGTGCGCGTGCGCCTTCAGGAGACGGACGCCGGCTTCCGGATCACGCGGGTATCGATCACGACGCTCGGAGACGTCCCCGGCATCGACGAGCAGCGTTTCGTCGCCCTGGCGGCGGAGGCGAAGGCCACCTGTCCGGTCTCGTTGGCCCTCGCCGGTACCGAGATCACCCTTCAAGCAAGCCTGCAAACCACCGTGGGGCATGAAGGTGGTTGACCCTCTCCGCTCGAATATGCGAAGGTGCGCGACCCCGAGCCAGGATGTGCTCGGGCTCGCTGTGATACGCAAGTGAAGCCTCCAAGCCCGATCCGGAGCCAGCGATGCCGGCCGTGACCGTCGTGCACACCAATGAGGTGGAGCCGTTCGTCAATCCGCGGACGGGCCTCACCGTGCGCCCCACCGTGGGACCGCCGACGGACTTCGAGCGCCTGGAGCAGGCGGTGCTGGAGTGCCCGCCGGGGCGATCGGCGCCGATCCCCGTCGGCGAGGCGGAGGAGACGCTGTTCGTGCTCAGCGGCGCGGGCGCGATCCATGTCGCCGGCGAGACCCATCGCCTGGCCCCCGAAGTCGGGATCTATCTCCCGCCCGGATCCGAGTTCGTGCTGGAGAGCACCGGCCCGGCGCCGCTGCGCGCGGTGGCGGTCAAGGTCCCCGAACCCGAACCCGAACCCGAACCCGAACGCCGGCGCCGGCGCCCTGGGCGGCCCCGCGGTGGCGGCTCTGGATGACCGGGAGCCTGAGGCGGCCACCGCCCAGCGCGAGTTCCGGGTGATCGCCGACCCCGCCACCGGCTTGCGCTCAGCGACCCATTTCGTCGGCTACATCCCCACCGATCGCGCTCCTGACCACTTTCACACCTACGACGAGGTGATCTACGTGCTCGACGGCGAGGGCATCATCCACGCCGGCGAGTTCGCCGGCGCCGTGTCGCCCGGAGCCTGCATCCAGCTCCCGGCGCGCACCGTGCACTGCCTGCAGAACACGGGCGATCACCCGATGCGCGTGGTCGCCGTGTTCCGACCGGCGGGATCGCCGGCGGCGGCCTACTACCCGGATGGAACCCCGGCGCAGACCGGACCCCCCAAGCCTGGACCGACCCGGCAACCAGGACCCACTCCAGAGGAGGAGTAACGACCATGAAGGTACGTCTGACCCTGGCTGCGGTGGCGCTGACGGCGCTGATCGCGGCCGGCTGTGGGAGCAGCAGCTCCAAGAGCGTCACCGCCAAGCAGGCCAGCAAGAGCGGCAGCGAATCGGCGGCCAGCAAGAGCTGCAAGGCGACGATCGCGATCGAGGGTCCGTTCACCGGGCCGGTCGCCCAGGTCGGCCTCGAGCAGCTGCACTTCGCGCAGCTGGCGGTGGCCAACGACAACAAGACGTTGGGCACCGACATCACGCTCGCCCAGGACGACACTCAGCTGACGCCGTCACTGGCTACCCAGAAGACCCAGGCGATCATCGCCTCCAACGCCGTCGCCGCGGTGGGGCCGGCGGGCAGCCAGGAGGTGGAGGCGGTGGGACCGCTGTTCGGCCACGCCGGGATGGCGTTCATCTCCGGGTCGGCCACGCTGCCCGCGCTGACCACGAGCGGCCGGAATCCCACGTTCCTGCGGGTGGTCCCCGACGACAACGTCCAGGGCCCCCAGGACGCCAACTACGTCATCCACCACCTCCACCCGAAGGCGGTGCTGATCGTCGACGACGACGAGGCTTACTCCCAGGGCCTCGTACACGTGATGACCCCGATCCTGACCAAGGCCGGGATCAAGGTCAATCACCAGACCTACAACGGCACCGACACGGGCGCGACCCTGGCCAACGCGCTGCAGTCGCTGGTCACCTCGCAGCTGAACCCGTCCGAGACGGTGACGATCCTGCCCTGGCAGACGGCGGCCAACGCCCAGCAGTTCGGGCTCGACGCCCAGCAGCAGCACAAGAAGACGATCCTGTTCGGCACCGACGGCACCGACTCTCCGACGCAGTTCAAGATCCCGGGGACCTACGTGTCGAACTTCGGCCCCGACATCTCCACGTCGACGAGCTCGCTGGACAAGTCGCTCGTCGCCGGAGTAGCCAAGTTCGGGCCCTACGGATCCTTCGGCGTGCCGACCTATGCCGCCACCGACGTCGAGATCCGCGCCATCCAGGCGGTCTGCAAGGACGGCAGCACGCCGAGCCGTTCCAACGTGCTCGCCGCAATCCGCAAGACCAACATCCCGGCGAGCGAGAACCCGCTGGGGGTGACGATCGCGTTCAAGTCCAACGGCGACCTAGCGGGCCAGCCCGGTTACCTGTTCCATATCAACAGCGCCGGGAAGTACATCTCGATTCCGAACAAGTAGGTCTATCGCGATAGGCTGCGGCGCCGCTCGAAATCGATCGGGCGGCGCCGCCGGCCGTTGTTACTCGTCAGGCCGCTTTCCCCGCGATGCACGAGCTGATCCAGACGATCGTCAATGGTCTGACCACGGGGTTTCTCTACGCCCTGATCGCGCTCGGCTACTCGATGGTCTACGGGATCCTCAAGCTGCTGAACTTCGCTCACGGCGACGTCTACATGGTCGGGGCCTACATCGGCTATTACGTGCTGCAGGCGTTCGGCGGCCCGTCGGCGCTATCGATCCCGGTCCCGCTGCTGATCCTGTTCATGTTCGCCGCCGCGGCGCTGGGCACCGGCGTGCTCGGGGTGCTGATCGAGCGCTTTGCATACCGGCCGCTGCGCGACGCGCCGCGAATCGCGCCCCTGATCACCGCGCTCGGCGTCTCGTTCATCCTCGAGAACTCGG
Organism: uncultured Actinomycetota bacterium; assembly: GCA_963787595.1. GTDB lineage: Bacteria > Actinomycetota > Thermoleophilia > Solirubrobacterales > Solirubrobacteraceae > Palsa-465. The sequence goes on along the minus strand of CAWBDE010000004.1, from coordinate 535,744 downwards.
TGCTGCTGCTGTTCGGCGGCTTCACCAAGAGCTACCAGACCAACAACTTCATCTCGTTCTCCACCGGCATCCACGTCGGAGCAGTGGACATCGACGCCGTCCAGCTGCTGATCTTCGGGGTCAGCATCGTGATGATGTGGGGGCTGATGGTGCTCGTCGACCGCACCACGCTGGGCAAGTCGATGCGCGCGGTCGCATCCGACCGCGAGGCCGCCGAGATGCTCGGCATCAACGTCGATCGCACGATCGCCTGGACGTTCTTCATCGGCTCGGCGCTGGCCGGCGTCGCCGGGGTCATGTCCGGGCTCGCGTTCAACCAGATCTCCAACACGATCGGCTTCCTCGCCGGGCTCAAGGCGTTCACCGCGGCGGTGGTGGGCGGGATCGGCAGCATCCCGGGGGCCATGATCGGCGGCCTGTTCATCGGAATCTGCGAGTCGTTCGCGTCCAGCTACATCTCGAGCCAGTTCACCGACCTGATCGTGTTCGGGATCCTGATCGCGACCATGCTCATCCGGCCCACGGGCATCTTCGGCGCGCCGGCCCTGCAGAAGGTGTAGCCGGTGCCGATCGGAGTCGACGAGTGGGTCGCCCAGCACACCGACCGGCGCGATGCCGGCACCGGCTGGCGCCGCGGGGCCGCCATCCTGGAGCAACGTCTCGGCTGGTGGCCGCGCCTGGGCCTGGCGCTGCTCGCCGGGCTGATCTTCGGCCAGCTGGGGCTCAACGTGAACCTCCAGACGGTCGCCGTCAACAGCCTGATCTACGCGATCCTGGCGCTTGGCCTCAACATCGCCGTCGGCTGGGCCGGCCTGCTGGATCTCGGTTACGTGGCCGCCTACGGCTTCGGCGCCTACGGCTACGCGCTGCTGTCCTCGACCGCGCTGGGCACCGGCGGCGTGGGGGGCACCCACCTGCCGGCGATCGCCTCGATCCCGATCGTGCTCGTCGCCGCCGCGATCGCCGGAACCCTGATCGGGCTCGTGTCGCTGCGCGTATCGGGGGATTACCTGGCGATCGTGACCCTGTTCGTGGGGCAGGCGTTCGTCGAGGTGGTCAACAACGTCGATACCGGGACGCTCGGCGGCGTCAACGGCATCTACGGACTCGACCCGGTGCACAGCTTCGGCGGCACGATCGTCACCCCGCTCGGTTACTACTACTTCGCCCTCCTGGTCTGCGCGGGGCTCATGGCGCTGCTGCACTTATTGGATAACTCGCGGACGGGCCGAGCCTGGCGGGCGATCCGCGAGGACGAGCTCGCCGCCGGCGCGATGACCATCCCCACGGCAACCCTGAAGGTGATGGCGATCAGCTTCGGGACGATGATCGGTGCGCTGGCGGGGACGATCTTCGCCGCCCAGCAGGACAACGTGTTCCCGACCAACTTCACCGCCAACATCCTGATCCTGATCTACGCCTGCCTGGTGCTCGGCGGCGCCGGATCGATCGCCGGCGCGGTGCTCGGCGGGATCGTGGTCACCGCCGGCGAGCAGATGGTGTCCAGCCCCACCGACGCCGGCTACCTGTTCTACGGGCTGATCCTGGTCTCGCTGTTCGTCAAGGTGCGGCCGTGGCGCCTGCTGGGCGCGATCCTCGCCTCCACGGTGGTCCTGGGCGTCGCTTTACACGCGATCGTGGGAGCCATCTCGCCCGCGGCAACCGCCGGCAGTGCGGGCAGCGGCGGCTGGATCGGCTCCGCGGTCGACCACTGGGTGATCGTCCCCAAGAATGCCGCGACCTACGGCAATGTCCTCTACATCGCGTTGATCTGCGCGTTGTTCGCGCTCGTCCGCGTCCGGCCCAGCCGGCGCCCGTTCCTGCTCGTGCCGACCCTGTACGTCGCCGCGTGCTGCTGGGAGTCACGGCTGGTCGTCAACCCGTCGATCACCGCACAGATCCTGGTCGGCGCGATCCTGATCGCGGTGATGGCGGCGCGACCGCAGGGTCTGCTCGGGACGCTGCGGGTGGAGGTGGTGTAGTGACGGCCGCCGGCGAGCCGGATGGCGGCGGGGCGCTGCTTGACCTCAGCCAAGTGGCGATCCACTTCGGAGGGCTGCGTGCCCTATCAGCCCTCGACCTGCAGGTCAGACAGACGGAGATCGTGTCGGTGATCGGGCCCAACGGGGCGGGCAAGACCACCGTGTTCAACGCCATCACCGGCGTCTACACGCCCAGGGAGGGCGACATCCGCTTCGCCGGCGAGAGCATCGTCGGGCGCCGGCGTCACAAGATCACCCAGGCCGGCATCGCCCGCACGTTTCAGAGCCTGCGGCTGTTCTTGAACATGACGGTGCGTGAGAACGTGATGGCGGCCACCTACGGCGCGACCCATGCCACGCCGGTGGAGTCGATGCTGCGCCTGCCCCGCGCCCGGCGTGAGCAGCGCGAGGTCGACGCGCTGACCGCGGAGGTGCTGTCGTTCTTCGGCGACCGCCTCGCCGGCTACCGCTGGGATCAGCCCGCCTACAGCCTGTCCTACGCCAACCGGCGGCGGCTGGAGATCGCCCGGGCGCTGGCCACCCGGCCCAAGCTGCTGCTCCTCGACGAGCCCGCGGCCGGCATGAACCCCAACGAGACCCACGAGGTGACCGAGCTGATCGCCCGGCTGCGCGACGAGCTGTCGCTGGCGATCCTGGTCATCGAGCACGACATGCACGTTGTGGAGGGCATCTCCGATCGAGTCGTCGCGCTCGACCACGGGGTCAAGATCACCGAGGGCACCTTCCACCAGGTCGCCAACCACCCGGCGGTCGTCGAGGCCTACCTGGGCCGCGATCCCGAAGCGCTGGCCGAGGCGTAGCCCCCCGGGGCCCGACGATGCTGCTGGCACTGGACGAGGTCACCACCTACTACGGCCAGATGCGGATCCTCGAGGGGATCTCGATCCAGGTCGATGCCGGCGAGCTGGTCTGCCTGCTCGGCGGAAACGCGTCGGGCAAGTCGACCACGCTGAAGACGATCCTCGGGCTGGTGCGCCCACGGACGGGACGAGTGCTGTTCGATTCCGAGGACGTCACCAGGCGCCCGGTGCCCGAGCGGATCGCCCGCGGACTGGCGATCGTGCCCGAGAACCGGCGCCTGTTCGGCCAGATGACGGTGTTCGAGAACCTGGAGCTCGGGGCGGTCCTCCAGGACGGCGCCACGTTCAAGGAGGATCTGGAACGCGTCCACACGCTGTTCCCGCGCCTGCACGAGCGCCGCGACCAGCTCGCCGGCACCCTGTCGGGCGGCGAGCAGCAGATGGTGGCGATGGGTCGGGCCTTGATGTCGCGTCCCCGGCTGCTGTTGATGGACGAGCCGTCGATGGGGCTCTCGCCCGCGCTCGTCCAGCAGAACTTCCGCATCATCAAAGAGGTCCACGAGTCCGGCGTGGCGATCCTGATGGTGGAGCAGAACGCCACCATGGCGCTGTCGATCGCCGACCGCGGCTACGTGCTGGCCACCGGGTCGCTGGTCCTGTCGGGCGCGGCCGGCGAGCTGCTTCAGAGCGAAGACCTCAAGCGCGCCTACCTCGGCCACTGAATCTTTTGGCCGGCGCCGGGAAGGAGTCGGCCGCGGCGGAGTCTTAACTCGCACCGGCGGCCGGCGGCCGGCGGCCGGCGGGCAAGGCCTGGCCGGGCACGCACAACCGCGGTAAACACCCATTACAGAGAGGGATCCTCATGCATGCGCTCAGTTCCAGGCGGCTCGCAGCGCTCGCCCTGGCTACCGCCCTGATCGCGATTGGCATCGGTGCGTCCGCCGCTCAGGCACGCCCGTTCCTTGACCGCTTCTCCACGATCAGCACGCTCGCCTCGGCGGTCCCAGCCGGCGGGCCGGCCATGGGCGACGTCAATCCCTACGGCGTCGCCGTCGTCCCCAAGAGCCGCGGCGACCTGCACCGCGGCGATGTGCTGGTGAGCAACTTCAACAATTCCCAGAACCAGCAGGGGACCGGTTCGAGCATCGTCGAGATCTCGCCCAGCGGCCACCAGCACGTGTTCGCGGTGGTGCCCGCGCCCACCGCCACCCCGGCCGTGGGTCTGACCACCGCGCTGACGGTCCTCCGCAGCGGGTTCGTGATCGTCGGCAGCCTGCCCGCTCCGGGCGGAGACTCGTCGCGGGCCACCGCCGGAGCGCTGACCGTCCTGGACTCGAGCGGCCATGTCGTGAGGAACATCACCGGCGCTGACATCAACGGTCCGTGGGACATGACCGCGGTCGACCACGGCTCGCGCGCCACCCTGTACGTGAGCAACGTGCTGAACGGCACGGTGGCGGCGAACGGCCGGGTGGTCAACCGGGGCACGGTCATCCGGATCGGTCTGCGGATCCATCGTGGGCCGCCCCAGGTGACCTCGAACACGGTGATCGGGACCGGTTTCGCCGAGCACACCGATCCCAACGCGCTGGTCGTCGGTCCGACCGGGCTCGGGCTGGGCGGGCACGGAGTCCTGTACGTGGCCGACTCCGACAACAACCGGATCGCCGCGATCCCCGATGCCGCGAACCGCGCCGGCCCGCTCGGCGGGGCGGGCCGCACGGTGGCCGCGGGCGGCAAGCTGCACGATCCACTCGGCCTGCTGATCGCTCCCAACGGGGACATCGTGTCGGCGAACGGTGGCAACGGCAGGGTGGTGGAGATCAGCCCCGACGGCAGCGAGCGCGCGGTCAAGACACTGGTGCGAAATGGCGCCGGCGACCTGTTCGGAATCACGCTGGCCCCGGGCGGGGCCGGGATGTACTTCGTCGACGATGCCGGGAGCGGCCCGGCGGCCAACTCACTCCAGCTGCTGCACTGATCGCTGCTCGTCGGGGGGCGTGCCGGTGGTTCGCCGCCACGCCCCCGACCGATGATTCCGGCGCCGGAGATCGGTTCTACCCTGCCGAAGACCACCCAGGCGGGGGAGCCGGAGTCGGCCGACGCAAACGTCCAGATCGACCTCGGGGTCGCGCTCGGCCGGACGTTTGCGCCCCGCGTCGGCAAACGTCCGTCGGACCGGGTAGCCGTTCGCCAGACGGACGTTTGCGCCTCCCCAATCGGGGGTTACGAAGCGACCGGGGCCGGCATCGGATCGGGCCTCGACTCGGGCGTCGGCGCCGACTCGACTGAGCCCTCAGACCGCCGCGGCAGCGCCAGCGATACCGCGGCCCCCGCGAGCGAGAAGCCGGCCGAGACCGCGATCGCCGGGACGAAGCCATCGCCGAACGCGCTTGCCGACGCGTAGCTCCCGGCGCCGGTGAACACCGCCACGGCGATCGCCAGGCCGAAGACGCCGCCGAGCTGGCGCATGGTCATGAACGTTCCCGAGGCCTTGCCGAGATCGCCGGACGCGACCGCGTTCATCACCGCATTCTGGACGCTCGGGATCGCCATGGAGATGCCGGCGCCGGCGATCACCAGCGGGGCGATCATGTGCCAGTAGGTCATGCCAGGCGCGGCGATCAGCGCGATCCACGCCATCCCCACGGCCTGCAGCGCCAATCCGACCGACACCAGCCGGCGCTCGCCGATGCGGGAGACGAGCGCGCCGGCGATCGGCGAGACGAAGAACAGCGTCCCGGTCCACGGCAGCAGGCGCAGGCCGGAATCGAGCGGGTCCTGGCCCAGGGACGTCTGCTGGAACTGGGCCATGAAGAACACGGCCCCGAACAGCGAGCAGGAGAGCAGGAAGTTGGCCGCGCTCCCGGCGGAGAAGCCGCGGGAGCGGAACAACCGCGGTGGCAGCATCGGCTCGGCGACGCGCCGCTGCACCGTCACGAACGCGGCCAGCAGCGCCACCCCGGCGACCAGCGGCCCGACTACCTGCGGGCTGCCCCAGCCGACGTCGTTGCCGCGCATCAGGCCCCAGACGATCCCGACCGCGGCGCCGGTGACCAGCACCAGGCCGGGTACGTCGAGCCGACGCGATCCGCCCGCCCCGTAGCTCTCGGCGATCTTGGTCAGCACCAGCGGGATCGCCGTCACGCCGATCGGCACGTTGATCCAGAACACCCACTGCCAGGCCAGCCCCTGGGTGACCGCCCCGCCGATCACCGGGCCGCCGAGTACCGCGATCCCGGTGATGCCGCCGAAGATGCCCATCGCCTGGCCGCGGCGTGCCGGCGGGATCGCCGCGCTCAGCAGCGCCAGCGCCAGGGGCGCCACCAGCGCCGCCGCCGACCCCTGGAGCGCCCGGGCCGCGATCAGCAATCCCGCGTTGGGCGATACCGCACACGCCGCCGAGCCGAGCACGAACAGCCCCAGGCCCGCTGCGAACAGCCGCCGGCGGCCGAGCCGGTCACCGAGTGCGGCCGCGGGGATCAGCAGCACCGCGAAGCTGAGCCCGTAGGCATTCACGATCCACTCCAGCTCGTCGATCGAGGCGCCGAGATGGCGGCGGATCGTGCCCAGCGCCGTGGTGACGACCAGCGCGTCCAGGGCCACCATCAGGGACGCCACCGAGCTCAGCACCAGCACCCATCGTTCCGATTTGGTTGCCACGATTCCTCCAGTCGTTGACATCACTGCCGGTCATGACCCGAGGCGATCAGAGAATTGGCCGATGAGTTTCTGCGAGGCTTGGTGTCGTCTGAACTGGATGCACGAATACGAATCGACCTGGCAACGTGAGCGTTTGGAGCACAACCGCCTGGCCCGGGCCCAGCGCGGAGACGAGGATGCGTTCGCGCAACTGACCGCGCCCTACCGGCGGGAGCTGCAGCTGCACTGCTATCGCATCGTCGGCTCGCTGCAGGACGCCGAGGACCTGCTCCAGGAGACGCTGCTGGCGGCGTGGCGGGGGCTGGAGCAGTTCGAGGGCCGCTCGTCGCTGCGCGCCTGGCTGTACACCATCGCCACCAACCGCTGTCTCAACGCGCTGCGCGACTCACGGCGCCGGCCCCAGCCAGCGCCCGGCGTAACCGCTGCGGACGCCCATCCGACCGAGAGCTTTGCCGAGATCTCCTGGCTGCAGCCGTATCCCGACCGGCTGCTGGCCGGCGTGATCGACGCCGCGCCCGGTCCCGAGGCCCGCTATGAGGCCAAGGAGGCGGTGGCGCTGGCGTTCGTGTCGGGCCTGCAGCACCTCGCCCCGCGCCAACGGGCGGTGCTGGTGCTGCGCGACGTGCTCGGCTTCCACGCCGACGAGGTGGCGGAGATGCTCGGCACGTCGGCGGCCTCGGTCAACAGCGCCCTGCAGCGCGCCCGGACGACGCTGGAGCAGCGGTTGGCGCCGCGACAGGACCGCCTGGCGGTGCCGCGCTCGGGCGCCGACGGCGAGCTGATCAACCGCTTCGCCGAGGCGTTTGAAGGCGATGACATAGATACGGTCGTGGCTCTGCTCACCGCGGACGCGGTGGTCAGCATGCCGCCGGAGCCCGAGTGGCATCAGGGCCCGGAGGCGATCGGCGAGTTCCTGCGCGCCCGCCACGCCACCCGGACGACCGCCTGGCGCTTTTATGCCACGGGCGCCAACGGCCAGCCGGCGTTCGCCTACTACTTCCCCGATGATGGAGGTGGCTGGGTACGGGCCGGGATCTTCGTCGTCGGGGTCCGCGGCGACGGGATCGAGTCGATCACCCGGTTCGGCGACGACGGGCTGCTGGACCGGTTCGACGCTCCCGGGCGCCTGGAGAGCTGATCGCCGTAGCTCATCCGGGCCGCCCGAGAGCTATGAGCTTCACGACGTAGCCGGAAGGATCTCCACCGCGCCGTTTTCACCCGCGGTGCCGGGCTGGCTGCTTCCAATCCCACTGAGGCTGCAGGTGCCGCTCCCGCCGGCGCCGCCCGAGCCCGCGACGCCCGGCGTGCCCGCGCCGTTGCCGCCCACTCCCGGGTTCCCGTCCCCGCAGTCGGGGACGCTGCTCGCCTGCCCGGCGGTGATCGTCGCACTCAGCGCGGTGCCGGTGGTGGTGAAGGTTCCCGCCGTGCCGCCGAAGGCGGGGCTGCCGCCCCCGCCCCCGCCGCCCCCACCGCCCGCCGACACGAGCGTGGCCGAGCCGGCGACGACGGTGGTCGCATTGCCCGCGCCGCCGCCACCGAAGGAGCTCCCGGGGGCACCGCCCGACCCGACCGTCACGGTGAGCGCCTGTCCGGGGGTGACGGCGACGACCGCCCGAACCCTCGCGCCGCCACCGCCACCGCCTCCGGCACCGCCGCCCTGCGACGATCCGCCGCCGCCCCCGCCCCCGGTTGCCGAGACGATCAGCCGGGTGACGCCACCGGGGACGGTATAGCGGCCCGAAGCGGTGAACACCTGGACGCCGGGGCCGGCCGGACCCTGCGCGCCGGTCGCGCCGGCGGCTCCCTGCGGACCCTGGGCCCCGCGCGGCCCCCCGGGGAGCTGACCCTTCTTGAAGTCCTTCGCCAGCAGCGAGCCGCGCTTGACGCTCACCGAGGTCACGGCGCCGCGACGCAGCTTGCTGGCGCTCACGGCGCCGTTCCTGAGCTGGGCGGTGCCGACGCTGTTGGCGGGCAGCCGGAACGCCGCGTACGCGCCCCCGCCAAGCGCGACGAACAACGCGAGGACAGCCACCACCATCGCCGCCGTTGGCCGGCGAGACAAGAGACGCTTCATGTGTTACTCCCGCGATTTGACACGGCCGTGAGCCATGCTCGGCCACGACCCGAACGCCCCCTGACTGCCCGTCACCCGCAGGCAAGGTACCAAACCGGCAACGCGGCTACGCCTGGACCCCACCCCCGTCGATGACGATCGCCTGACCGGTGATCGCCGCCGCGGCCGCCGACGCCAGGTAGACGATCGCGTCGGCCACCTCCTCGGGCTCGAGCAGTCGCCCCAGCGGCGATGCCGCCGCCAGCGCTGCCTCCGCCTGCTCGGGCGAGCGCCCCGTCCGCTCGGCGATGTTGGCGATTGAGCGGTCGGTCATCTCGGTGCGGACGAACGTCGGGCAGACGGCGTTGACGCGCACGCCGGTCCCGGCCAGCTCGCTGGCGACCGCTCGGGTCAACCCGACGGCGGCGTGCTTGGAGGCGGTGTAGGCGCTGGTGTAGGCCGCGCCGGCGCGGCCCTGGACCGAGGCGACGGTGACGATCGCCCCGTTCCCCCGCTCGCGCATCCCGGGGAGCACCGCTCGCATGCACAGGAACGGTCCGGTCGCGTTGACCTCCAGGTGCCGCCGCCACAACTCCAGGGTCGTCGCCGCCAGCTTCGCCGATTCGCCCATGCCCGCGTTGTTGACGAGAACGTCGACATCGCCGATCTGCGCAAACGCGTCCACCACCGCCGCCTCATCGGTCACGTCGCACACCCGCGTGTCCACCTGCAGCGCCTCCAGCGCGTCCAGCGCCTCCCGGTCGCGGCCGAGCGCGACCACCCGCTCCCCGGCGGCGGCGAACCGCGCCACCGTGGCGCGTCCGATCCCGCGGGACCCGCCGGTGACGACGACCGTGCGCGGCGCGGGCACGCTCACGCTCCCGCCTGCGACTCGGCGGCGCGGAACATGGCGCGCGCGATGATCTCGCGTTGGATCTCGGAGGCGCCCTCGTAGATTCGGGGCCCCCGGACGTCGCGATACAGGTGCTCGAGCGGGTGGCCGCGCTCCAGCGCCACCGCCCCGTGAAACTGGACGGCGGCGTCCACCGCCGTCTGGGCGACCTCGGTGGCCAGCAACTTGGCCATCGCGGCCACGCTCGGGTCGGGTGCGCCGGCATCGTGGGCGAGCGCCGCCTGGTGGACGAGCAGCCGCGCCGCCTCGGTCTGGGCGTGCAGATCGGCGAGGCGGTGGGCAACCGCCTGGTGGTCGCGCAGCGGCTTGCCGAACGTCTCGCGGCGCAGCGCGTAGGCGGTCGCCAGCTCCAGCGCGGATCGCGCCATCCCGATCGCGTACGCACCTACGCTGGGCCGAAACAGGTCGAGGGTCCCCATCGCGACCCGGAAACCGGCGCCGGGCTGCCCGAGCATCTGGTCCGGCTCGACCGTCACCTCGTCGAACGTCAGAGAGCCGATCGCGTGCGCCGCCAGCAGCTCCCGCGCCGATCCGCTGAGACCGGGCGCGTCGCCAGGCACCGCGAACGCGGTCAGTCCTCGCGCGCCACCCTGCGCTGATGTGCGCGCGAACACGGTGTAGATGTCGGCCTCGGGAGCGTTGGAGATCCACAGCTTCTCCCCGCTCAGGACGTATCCGCCTGCCCCGTCACCGCGGGGCTCGGCGCGCAACGCCACCGCCGCCGGATCTGACCCCGCGTCGGGCTCGGTCAAGGCGAACGCCGCCACCGCCGTCCCGTCGGCCACCCGCCCAATCCACTCCTGCCGGAGGGCGGCCGACCCCGCCTGGATGATCGGGTAGGCCCCCAGGCCCTGGAGCGCGAACGCGGTCTCGGCCTCGCCGCAGCCGCGGGCCAGCGCCTCACGGATCAGGCAGAGCTCGATCGCGCTCACCGTCTCGCCGGCGAACATCCGACCGAGCAGCCCGTGCTCGGCCAGCGCCCGGATCAGCGGACGGTTGACCCGCCCGGGCTCGCCGGCGGCGGCGATGGGAGACAGCGTCTGCGACGCCAGCGCGCGGGTGTCGTCATACAGCTCGCGCTGAGCGTCGGTCAGGTGCAGGTCCAGCGCGTCGCTCATGCGCGGGACGGCAGCACCGCCACGCCCATCAGCTCCACCCTGGCCGCCGGATCGAACAGCTCGGTCACCCCGAACAGCCCCATCGCCGGGTAGCGGCGGCCGAAGTGGCGTCGCCACGTCTGGCCCAGCCCGGACAACGACTCGCGGTACTCGGCCACCGAGGTCACGAACACCTGCAGCGAGACGAGGTCGTCGGGCTCACCGCCCGCGGCGCGCAGCGCGGTCATCAGGTTGGCGGCGGCCACGTCGAACTGCTCTGAGATCGTCTCGCCGACGATCGCGCCGTCCGCGGCCTGCGCCGTTTGACCGGCGAGGTACACCGTGTCGCCGGCGCGTACGGCATGGGAGAAGCCGACCGGGGCGGCGAGGTCGGCGGAGTTGATCAGCTCGCTCATCGACCCGTCCAGTCGGGTCGGCGCCCGTCGCTCCAGGCGGCGTAGAACTCCTCGAAGTCCTCGGAGTGCATCAGCAGCGCCTGCGTCATCGCCTCGAGCTCGATCGCCGGTCCCAGACCCATGTCGAGCTCCCGGGTGAGCAGCGACTTGGTGGTGGCAAACGCGAACGCCGGACCCTCCACCAGCCGCTGCGCCAGCCCGCCGGCGCGATCGGCGAGCTCGTCATCGGGCACGACCGCGGTGGCCAGCCCGATCGTCAGCGCCCGCTCGGCTGAGACCTTGTCGCCCAGCATCAACAACTCGGTGGCGCGCCCCAGCCCGACGACCCGCGGCAGCAGGTAGGCCGAGCCCATGTCGGCCCCGGCCAGCCCCACGCGCGTGAACAGAAAGGCAAACGACGCCGACTCGGCCAGCACCCGGAAGTCGCAGGCGAGCGCCAGCACCGCCCCCGCGCCGGCGGCGACGCCGTTGACGGCGGCGATCACCGGGAGCGGGCACTCGCGCAGCGCCTTGACGACGCCACCGGTCATGCGGGTGAACTCCAACAACTGGGCCGCGCCCATCTCCTGCAGCGGACCGATGATCTCCTCCACGTCACCGCCCGAGCAGAAGCCCGGTCCCTCCCCGGTGATCACCAGCGCCCGGACGTCCTCGCGCTGGGGCAGTTGCGCCAGCAGGTCGCGCAGGTCGGCGTAAGCGTCGAAGGTCAGCGCGTTGAGCTTCTCGGGACGGTGCAAGCGCACGGTGGCGATCGCGTCGGTGACGCCGAAGGCAAAGCTCTCCCAGGACTCGGTCAGCGGGGCGCTGGCGCGAAACGGGCTCATCCCGGGCACGACGATACCCGACGGCAGGCCGCCTCACCGCGAGCTATGCTGCCCCGCCGAGGCATCCGTGTCGGCTGACAGCGCCTACTGGAATCCGAAGGTCGAGACGCTCGAGCGCCCCGCCCTCGAGGCGCTGCAGCTGGCCAAGCTGCGCGAGCAGATCGCCTGGGCCAAGCAGCGCAGCCCCTGGTTTGAGCGCACGCTGGCCGACGTGCACCCGGGGCAGCTGAGCTCGCTCGCCGATCTGGGCAGCCTGCCGATGCTGACCCGCGAGCAGTGGATGGACTCGCAGTTCGCGCATCCGCCCTATGGCGAGCTGCCGACGATCGGCGGCGAGGGCGCGATCCGCGTTCACACCACCTCGGGCACGACCGGCAAGGGGCCGTTGCGGGCGCTGGACTCGCGCAAGGACTGGGCGTGGATCGCCGAGATGTGGGCCTACGGCATCTGGGGCTGCGGGGTGCGTCCCGGCGACACCGCCTACATCGCGTTCGGTTATGGCTCGTTCATCGGCTTCTGGGGCCTGCACTACGCGATGGAGAAGATCGGCGTGCTCAACGTCCCCGGTGGCGCGCAGCCGACGGAGATGCGAGTGCGCCAGATCGTCGACTTCCAGGCCACCGTGGTGGCGTCGACCCCGACCTATGCCCTGCGCCTGGCCCAGGAGGCCCGCGAGCTCGGCATCGACCTGCCCGGATCGGCGGTGGCGCGGGTGATCCTGTCCGGTGAGCCGGCCGGGTCGATCCCACAGACCAAGGCGCTGATCGAGGAGCAGTGGGGGGCCAAGGCATTCGACACCGCGGGGATGACCGAGATCGGCACGATCATGGTGTTCGAGTGCGAGCACCAGCCCGGCGGCACGCACATCATCGAGGACCACGTGCTCGAGGAGGTGATCGACCCGGACACGCTGCACCCGGTCGCCTACGGCGAACCCGGCGAGCGGGTGGTGACCTCGTTCGGCCGCGGCGCGATCCCGCTGCTGCGCTACCGCACCGGCGACCTGGTCTGCCGGGTGCCCGCCGCCACCTGCACCTGCGGGCGCGGCTTTGACATCTACGAGGGCGGGATCCTCGGCCGCGTCGACGACATGAAGATCATCCGCGGCACCAACGTGTACCCGCGGGCGATCGAGGCGATCGTGCGCGAGTACGCCGAGGTCGACGAGTTCCAGACGGTGATCACCCGCGAGGGCGTCCGCGACGAGATCACGCTCCGCGTCGAGCTCAACAGCGATGCCGGCGACGGTCGCTGGCAGCCACTCGCCGACACGCTGCACCGCCGGCTCGCCGCCGCCCACGAGGGTCTGAACTTCCGGATCGAGCGCGCCGGCGCCGGCGAGCTACCGCGGTTCGAGCTCAAGGCCAAGCGCACGATCGACAAGCGCGACGCGCCGATCGGGGCGCCAACGTGACTCCATCCCCGCCCGCCCCCAACCACGATCTGCTCGGCGCCGAGATGACCGCCACCGAGGAGCGGCTGCTCGCGGTCTACGTCGAGCTCAAGGCGCTGTGCGCCGAGGACCTGCCGCCGATCGCCGCCGCCAACGTGCGGGCGGCGCTGGCGCTGATGCACAACGTGGTCAACGGCCTGGCGCTGCGCTACGAGCACCTGAGCGACCTCGACGTTTGAGGACGGCGGCGGCGGTTACGCTGATGCGATGCGGATCGCGGTAGCCGGCGGCGGCCCCGGGGGCCTGTACTTCTCGATCCTGATGCGCCGGGTGGCGCCCGACTGTGAGATCACCGTCTACGAGCGCAACCGGGCGCAGGACGCGTTCGGGTTCGGGGTGGTGTTCTCCGACGAGACCCTGACCGTGTTCGAGCACGCCGATCCGGTCAGCTACCGCCAGATCACCGACCAGTTCGTCCACTGGACCGACATCGACATCCACCACCGCGGCGTCAGAACACGCTCCGGCGGCCACGGCTTCTCGGCGCTCGGTCGCCGCGAGCTGCTCGGGATCCTGCAACGACGGGCGGCGTCGGTGGGCGTGAACCTTCAGTTCTGCACGGAGGCGCCGGCCGTCGACGAGCTGGCGCAGGCTTTCGATCTGGTGGTCGGGGCGGACGGCGCGGCCAGCGCGGTGCGGACGGCGCGGGCGGATGACCTGCGCCCGACGCTCGATCCGCGCCGCAACCGGTACATGTGGATGGGCACCGACCGAGTCTTCGATGCGTTCAAGTTCTTTATCGAGGAGACGCCTGACGGCGTCTTTGTTGGCCATGCCTATCCCTACAGCCGTTACATGAGCACGTTCATCGCCGAGGTGGGCGAGGCGACGTGGCGCCGCGCCGGCCTGGACGGTGGCGGCGGCCCGTTGCCGCCGGGCGTCAGCGACGAGGCGGCGGTGCGGTTCTGCCGCGAGCTGTTCGCCGACGCGCTGGAGGGCCACACCCTGCAGGCCAACAACTCCAAGTGGATCAACTTCGTGACCGTGCGCAACGCGCGCTGGCGCTCGGGCAACGTGGCGCTGCTCGGCGACGCCGCCCACACTGCCCATTTCTCCATCGGGTCGGGAACCAAGCTGGCGATGGAGGACGCGGTAGCGCTGGCCTGGGCGTTTGCCCAGCACGGCGCCGACGATGCCCTCACCGCATACGAGGCCGAGCGCCGCCCGGTGGTGGAGTCGACCCAGCGGGCGGCTCAGGGCTCGCTCGAGTGGTTCGAGGGGATCGCCCGCTACGTCAAGCAGCCGCGGCTGCAGTTCGCGTTCAACCTGCTGACCCGCAGCCGGCGCGTGACCTACGACAACCTGCGGCTGCGCGACCAGGAGTTCGTCGGTGACGTGGACGGACGGTTCGCGCGCGAGCGCGGCTTCAGCGCCCGGCCGCCGATGTTCGCGCCGCTGCGCCTCCGCAGCCTGGAGCTGGCCAACCGAGTAGTCGTCTCGCCGATGGACATGTACTCCGCCGTCGACGGCACCCCGTCTGACTTTCACCTCGTGCACCTCGGATCGCGCTCGCTGGGTGGCGCCGCACTCGTCTACACCGAGATGATCTGCGTGTCGGACATCGGCCGGATCACCCCCGGGTGCGCCGGCATGTACCGGTCAGAGCACATCGACGCGTGGCGGCGGATCGTGGCGTTCGGCCACCGCTACGCCGGCTGTGCGATGGCGGCTCAGATCGGCCACTCCGGCCGCAAGGGCTCGACCAAGCTGATGTGGCTGGGGATCGACGAGCCCCTGGAGGCCGACAACTGGGAGGTGATCGCGCCGTCGCCGATCGCCTACTCGCAGCTCAACCAGGTGCCGCGGGAGATGACCGGCGCCGACCTGGAGGCCGTCCGCGATCAGTTCGTGTGGGCCACGCGCGGCGTCGACGCGGCCGGCTTCGACCTCCTCGAGCTCCACTGCGCCCACGGCTACCTGCTGTCGAGCTTCCTGTCGCCGGTGACCAATCGGCGTGCCGATGGGTATGGGGGATCGCTGGCCGCCCGGGCTCGCTATCCGCTGGAGGTGTTCGACGCCTGCCGGGCGGCGTGGCCGGCGGAGAAGCCGATGAGCGTCAGGATCTCGGCCACCGACTGGGTGGAAGGCGGGTTTGACCCCGACGATGCCGTGGAGTTTTCGCGGATGCTGCGCGAGCATGGCTGCGACATCGTCGACGTCTCCTCGGGGCAGGTGACGCCCGACGAGCAGCCGGCCTTCGGCCGCAGCTTCCAGACGCCGTTCGCCGACCGGATCCGCAACGAGGTGGGGATCCCGACCATCGCCGTCGGCGCGATCGCCAGCTACGACGATGTCAACACGATCGTGCTCGCCGGCCGCGCCGACATGTGCGCGCTGGCCCGCCCCCACCTCTACGACCCGCACTGGACCCTGCACGCCGCCGCCGAGCAGGACTACGCCGGAGACGGCATCGCCTGGGTGCCCCAGTACCAGGCCGGCTCCCGCAAGCCGCCCACCGGCCGCGGCGATGAGGTCCGTAAGGAGCTGCAGCGCTCGTTCGGGCCCGAGCCCGACGGCAGCGACGGCCGCCCCCGCGAGGAGCCCGAGTTCGAGCCCGACCCGCCGGAGGTGCTGACCGCACCCGAGGGCTGGTCCTAGCGCCGCCGCCCCCCGGACCTTCCGACGTCGCCCACCGGACACCGGCGATGGACGAATCTGGCATGCGTTTGGCGACAAATTCGGATCGGGGCGCCGAAAATGTCGCCTCATCCACGTTGGGCGTGCATCCGGCGACGAATCGGAATTCGCCAACCGGATTTGGCGACTTTTACAGGTCGGAGCGAACGACTCGCGGCCTCCCGTCCCGGCTAACGATCCCGTTCCGGCGGCGGTAGCAGTGCCTCGACCCGCGCCAGCCCGTCATAGACGTCGGTGAACCGCGTCGTCAGCGGGGAGAGGCCGAGCCGGATCACGTCGGGGGTGCGAAAGTCGACGATCACGCCGTCGTCGATCAGCCGCCGCGACAGCGTCCGGGCCGCGGGGTGCACCAGCGCCACGTGCGAACCCCGCCGCTGCGGGTCCCGCGGCGACCCCACGCAAAAACCGAGCGGCGCCAGCCGCTCGTCAATCAAATCGATCGCGTACTCGGTGAGCGCCACGGACTTGCGGCGGATTGCGTCGATCCCGGCGTCGATCGCCACGTCGATCCCGGCGGCGGCGGCGGTCAGGGCCAGCACCGGCGGCGTCCCCGACAGCATCGCCGCGATCCCGTCGCCGGGGAGGTAGCCGGGCGCCATCTCGAACGCGTCGCGCCGCCCCAGCCATCCCCAGATCGGCTGGCGCAGCTCGGCCTGATGCTCCTGGCGGACATACAGGAACGCGGGGGCGCCGGGCCCGCCGTTAAGGTACTTGTAGGTGCAGCCGACCGCGAGATCGATCCGGTCACGGTCCAGGTTCACCGGGATCGCCCCGGCGCTGTGGCTGAGGTCCCACAGCGCCAGGGCGCCGGCGTCGTGGGCGATATCGGTGATCGCGCGGGCATCGAGGATGAACGCCGAGCGGTAGGAGACCTGGGAGAAGGTGACCAGCGCCGTCCGTTCGGTGATCGCGCCGGCGACCTGTGTCGGGTCGGGACCGGCGTGGGGATCGGCCTCGATCCACACGATCTTGCCGCCGCGATCTCGCGCCAGGCTCTCCAGCACGTAGCGGTCGGTCGGGAAGTTGTCGACGTCGGTGACGATCTCGGTCCGATCGGGCCGGGAGTTCAGGGCGGCGGCGGCGAGCTTGTAGAAGCAGACCGTGGTCGAGTCGGCCAACGCCACCTGCCCGGGCGCGGCGCCGAGCAGCGCGGCGCCGAGGCGGTCGCCGATCGTCACCGGCAGCTCCATCCATCCCTCGCTCCAGCCGCGGATCAGCCGCTCGCCCCACTGGGTGGACACCACGTCGCCGATCCGGGCTGCGGCATCCTTGGGCAGGCGTCCGAGCGAGTTGCCGTCCAGGTAGATCAGGCCGTCATCGGCAATCGCGAACCGATCCCGGAACCCGCGCAGCGGGTCGGCGGCGTCGCGCGTGACCGCGTCGGATCGGCTCGTTGCCGTCACCGGCGGCACGCCGTTACCCCCTGGGCACGAACGCGAGCACCCGGCTGGGACTGCCGGTGCCGCCGACCAGGCGCAACGGAGCGACGACGAGCAGCGCGCCGGTGATCGGCAACTGGTCGAGGTTGGCCAGCTGGGTGAGCCCCAACCGGCCGGCGCCGAGCAGCAGGTTGTGCAGGGGGAAGGCCGGTTCCATGCCGCCGGCGGATCCGGCGTCGATGCCGACGGTCTCGGTGCCGAAGCCGGCGATCGCCCTTTCACTGAGCCATCTCGATGCCTCCACGTCGGGACCCGGCGTGCGCGGACCGTCGGGGCCGACGTTGAGGAACTCGTCCTGGTCGTGGGCGCGCGCGCTCCAGCCGGAGCGCAGGAGCACCCACGCGCCGTCCGGGATGGAGCCATGCTCGGACTCCCAGGCCTCCAGATCGGACACGGTGAGCAGGTAGTCGCCGCCGGCGGCCTCGGTCTCCGCGGTCTTGTCGATCACGCAGGCCGGGCCAACCAGCGTCTGCGGGGTGACCGACCCGATATCGAGGCCGTCGCGGCCGGTGATCCAGTGGATCGGGGCGTCGACGTGGGTGCCGACGTGCTCCCCGATGGTCAACGTGTACCACGCCCAGGCGGGACCGCGATCGTCGTACTGGGAGATCGCCTCCCGGGACAGACCGGGGGTGTTGGCGAACGGGGGCGGCAGCTGGATCACCGGTGTCGTCTCGGTCAGCGGCTGCGTCAGATCGACGATCTGCACCGCTCCCGAGGCGAGCCCGTCAAGCAGGGACGTGACCTGGCCGGCCTGGGTGCTGGACATGCGCTTCTCCTTTTTGGTGGTCCGGCTGCGTCAGCCGGCGCGGAAGGCTTCGGCGAGCCATTCTGCACAGATCGCGGGGTTTACCTTGGCGTCGAGCACCAGCGGCCGCGGGTCGGTCTCCTCAAGCCAGGCGTCGACCACGTCGAGCTCGAGCGAGCGGCGGATGGTGGCGGCGTGAGCGCCGCACGCGCGGGCGATGCCGGCCAGGTCGGCATCGGGGAACTGCACCCGGCTGACGTCGTGGCCCATCGGCGCGAAGTGGTGCACCTCGGCGCCGTAGGCGCGATCGTCGTAGATCACGACGAGCAGCTTGAGCCCGAGCCGGGCGGCGGTCTCCAGCTCGGCCAGGGCCATGAACGCGCCCCCATCACCGATCGCGGCCACCGTCAGCCGATCCGGCCGGGCGATGGCGGCGCCGATCGCGGTTCCCAGTCCCAGGCCGACCGCCTGGAAGCCGTTGGGAAACACCCAGGCGTGAGCGTCCGGTACCGACAGGAACATCGCCGGATAGCCGAGCGAGTGCCCCGAGTCCACGGCCACCGTCTTGTCGGCCGGCAGCCGCTGCTCCAGCGCGATCGACAGCGTCCGCGGGTCGATGCCGTCGGTGGTGGTGGCGTCCTCGAAGGAATCGTCGAGCCAGCCGTGGGCGGCGATCTCCCGCGCCAGCTCCGGCGTGCGAAACCCGGTGGCATGGTGGCCGCTGCGCTCCAGCGCGTCGGCGAGCTGGCGGGCGGCGGCGGCGGCGTCGCCGACCACCGCCAGGTCGGCCGGCCGGTTACGGCCGATCGCGGCCGGTTCGACGTCGAGCTGCGCGACCTTCGCCCCAGGGGCGATCAGCTCGCCGTGACGCGTCGTCCAGTGGTTGACCGACGCGCCCGCCACCAGGACCACGTCGGCCTGGGGCAACAGCTGAGCGGCGAACCGGGACGCGAACCCGCCGGAGATACCCAGCGCGTACGGTAGCCCGGTGAACAGGCCGTTGGCCGGAGCCGACGTGGCCAGCACCGCGCCGATGAGCTTCCCGAGACGCTCCAGCTCATCCCTCGCGCCGGCCAGGACGGCCCCGCGGCCGGCGATGATCGCCGGGCGCTGCGCCCTGGCGAGCAGCTCCGTGACCGCAGCGATCGCCTCCGGCGATGGCGCCGGCGCCGGCAGCGGGGGCAGCGGCGGCTGGGTCGGGCGCAGCGCCGTGGGCGGCTGGGGCTGGATGTCGATCGGCAGCATCAGCACCACCGGCCGGCGCTCGATGATCGCCCGCTGGTAGGCCCGCTGGGCGTCATCGGCGGCCGATGCCGGGCCGTGGACGCGGTCGGCGATCGCGCCCACCGACTCCACCAGCCCCGGCTGATCGATCCGGAAGTTGGAGTTCAGCGCTGCCGCCGGCGCCTCCCCGGCCAGCACCAACAGCGGCGTTCTGCTCTTGGCCGCCTCGGTCAACCCCGTCATCGTGTTCGTCAGGCCGGGGCCCTGATGGACGCTGCACACCCCGAGGCGGCCGCTCACCCGGGCGTACCCATCGGCCATGCCGATCGCCCCGCCCTCGTGACGGGCGTGATGAAACCGCGCTCCGGCGCTACACAGCGCGTTGGTGACCACGAGGTTGCCGCTGCCCAGCACCCCGAAGGCGTCGGTCACCCCGGTCGCCGCGATCGTCGCCCCGACCACGTCCGCCACCGTGGCGGACTGCTGGGGCGCTCTCGGACTCATGCGCGGCTGCGAGCTGGTCACTGACGGCGATGCTACTTCCGCGCCTCTGGCCGCGTCCTGCTCGTCTGCAGGTACGTGCGCGCGGTTTGCCCGGGGCGGTCCGCGGTGATAACAAGGACAACGATGAGCACCGAGAACGAACCTCCGGAGGACGGCCCGTATGACGTCGCCTCCGATCCGTCGTCCGAGCGAGCGGCCGAGACCGGCGAGCGGGAGCCCGGGCGTCGCGCGCGCGGGGGCGGCGGACCCCGGGAGCCCGAGGAGCAGGAGGCCGTCGGCGAGCCGGCGGGCCAGCGTCGTTCGGACAACATGCTGCCCCAGCGCCCCCGGCGGCCGTTGGTGCTCGAGCGCCTGCTCGTCCGCCTGATCGCCACCGGCGGCGTCATCGCGGTGGGCGTGGCCATCGCCGCGATCATGGTCTCCAGTCACTCCAAGGGATGGATCGTCGGCCTCGTGGTCTCGATCGTCAGCGTGGTGCTGTCGGCGATCCTCTGGTCCTCGCGCCAGCTCTGAACCTGGCCCGCCACGGGCGCGCCGGCCCGGGCGAGGTATGCACCCCAACGTGGATGGTGAGGTTGGCGATCGGAGTCGGATACGGTTGGAAAGTGCTCCTGCCTGCACCCGACGATCGATCACCGGCCGCGTGACCGAAACCAAGCCCTCCGTCCTGCACGAGTTCATGCTCCAGTCTGGAGAGGTCGGCCGCGACCTGCTGGCGGTGGACTGGGCGGCCACGCCGCTGGGCCCGATGCCGGAGTGGCCGCGCAGCCTGTCCACGGTGGTCCGGGTGCTGCTGACCTCGCGGTTTGCCATGTGGATGGCGTGGGGCCCGGAGCTGACGTTCCTGTGCAACGACGCCTACCGGCGCGACACGCTGGGCAAGAAGTATCCGTGGGCGCTGGGCCGGCCCGCCCGGGAGGTGTGGGCCGAGATCTGGCCGGAGATCGGGCCGCGGATCCATACGGTGATCGAGACCGGCGAGGCCACCTGGGACGAGGCGCTGCAGCTGATCCTGGAGCGCAGCGGCTTCCGCGAGGAGACCTACCACACGTTCTCCTACAGCCCTCTCCCCGACGACGACGGGCACATCGCAGGAATGCTGTGCGTCGTCAGCGAGGAGACCAAGCGGGTGATCGGTGAGCGTCGGATGGCCACCCTGCGCGAGCTCGGCGCGGTCTCCGCCGGGGTTCAGGACGAGAGCGAGTTCCTTCGGGCGGCGTGCCAGGTGCTCGCCGGGAACCCGAGGTCCCTGCCGTTCACGATCGTCTACCTGTTCGCCGCCGACGGCGAGCTGCGCTTGGAATGCTCGAGCGGCATACAGGCGGGTCACCCGGCGGCGCCGGAGGTGATTCCCGGCTCCGGGACCGACTGGCCGTGGCCGCTGGCGCAGGCCGAGGCGCACGGCGCCGCACTGGTGGAGCTGACCGATCAGCGCTACGCCGACCTGCCGACGGGCGCCTGGGACGTACGCCCCGCCAATGCGCTGCTGGTGGCGATCCGGGCGCCGGGGCAGGCGCGGCCCTACGGCTACCTGGCCGCCGGCCTGAACCCCTATTGCCCCCCCGACCAGGACGTCATCGCCTTCGTAAAGCTGATCCCCCAGTATCTGTCCACGGGCATCACCGCGTCGCGCACCTATGACGCCGAACGTCGCCGCGCGGCGGCACTGGAGGAGCTCGACCGGGCCAAGACCACGTTCTTCTCCAACGTCAGCCACGAGTTCCGCACCCCACTGACGCTGATGCTGGGACCGCTTCAGGACGCGTTGGCCGAGCCCACCGGTCTTGACCGCGAGCGCCTGGAACTGGTCCACCGCAACGCGATGCGCCTGCTCAAGCTGGTCAACGCGCTGCTCGACTTCTCACGAGCGGAGGCGGGGCGGATGCAGGCCGAGTTTTCCCCGACCGACCTCGCCCGGCTGACGGCGGAGCTGGCCGGCACGTTCGCGGAGGCGGTCGCCCGCGCCGGGGTCGAGCTCGTGGTGGAGTGCCAGCCGTTGCCCGAGCCGGTCTACGTGGATCGCGACCTGTGGGAGCGGATCGTCCTGAACCTGATCTCCAACGCGTTCAAGGCCACCCTGGAGGGACGCATCGCAATCCGCCTGCGTGCTGTCGACGACGCCGTGGAGCTGTCGGTGAGCGACACCGGAACCGGTATCCCGCCCGATGAGCTGGAGCGGTTGTTCCAGCGGTTTCATCGCATCCGCACCGTTGCCCGCAGCTACGAGGGATCCGGAATCGGGCTGGCGCTGGTCAAGGAGCTCACCGACCTGCACGGCGGCGAGGTGCTGGTGCGCAGCGTCGTCGGCGAGGGGTCGGAGTTCACGGTCAGGCTTCCCACCGGCTCGGCGCATCTGCCGCCCGATCACGTCCACGAGGACAACATCGAGCCGGACGCGTCGATCGCGCCGCTGTTCGTCCAGGAGGCGCTGGGCTGGATCGGCGCCTCCAGCGGCGCGGCCACGGCGTCGGTGGCGGCGGTGGCGGCGCTGGACGGGACGGCGGCAGGTGCGGCGGCGGCTCGCCAACGGGTCCTGGTCGTCGACGATAACGCCGATCTGTGTCGCTACCTGAGCAGTCTGCTGGCGTCTCACTTCGAAGTCGAGGCGGTGAGCGACGGCGCCGCGGCACTGGCCCTGGTGCGGGACCGGCCGCCGGATCTGGTGATCAGCGACGTGATGATGCCCGGACTCGACGGCTACGGGCTGGTGCAGGCGCTGCGCTCCGCCCCCGAGACCCAGGAGCTACCGGTGATCCTGCTGTCGGCGCGCGCCGGCGAGGAGGCCGCGATTCAGGGACTGGACGCCGGCGCCGACGACTATCTGCCCAAGCCGTTCTCGGGACGGGAGCTCCTCGCCCGGGTCCGGGCTCATCTCGAGCTCGCCAGCCTGCGTCGCCAGGCGGCGGCCGACGTGCGCGCGGAACGTCGCCGGCTGGAGCAGACGATCCAGCAGCTGCCGGCGGGGGTGCTGCTCGCCGAGGCTCCCTCGGGTCGGATCGTCACCGGCAACAGACAGGCCGAGGAGATCTTCGGTCATCCGATCTTCGCCGCCGACTCGGTGCAGGAATACGCGCGGTACCAGCTGTTCTCGCTTGACAACCGGCCCCTGACATTGGACGAGCGTCCGATGGCGCGGGCTATCCGTAACGGCGAGATCGTGGAGGACGAGGATCTGCGTTACCACACCGGCACCGGCCGCGACATCATCGTGCGGGTCAGCGCCGCCCCGATCCAGGACCAGGACGGCGTCATCGTCGCCGGCGTGCTCGTCTTCCAGGATGTCAGCGAGCGGATTCGCTCGGAACGGCTGCTGGCCGCGCAGCGCGACATCCTGGCGCTGATCGCAAACGGGGTGACGCTGGAGCGGACGCTGGACTCGATCGTTCACTGTGTCCAGGACCTCTGCGAATACGAAGCCTGGGCATCGATCCTGCTGCTGTCGCCGGATGGCCGGCGGCTTGTTCACGGCGCCGCGCCGAACCTGCCGGCGGCCTACAACGATGCCATCGACGGGATCGAGATCGGGCCGCGGGTCGGATCGTGCGGCACGGCGGCGTTCCGAGGCGAGATGGTGAGCGTCTCGGACACCCAGACCGACCCCTTGTGGGCCGAGTTTCGAGAGCTCGTGGACGAGTTCGGGCTACGCGCCTGCTGGTCGACACCGATCCGAGGGGACGATGGTGAGCTGGTGGGCACGATCGCGGTGTACTACGAACAGCCTCGCGAACCGTCACCCGAGGATCGCCGGGTCGTCGACCTCCTGGCGCGGACGGCCGGGGTGGCGATCGGGCGTTCCCGGGACGCTGAGGCGCGGGCGCGGCGACTCGCCGAGCTGCAGAGCAGCCTGCTTCCCCGGGCGCTGCCCGAGGTGTCCGGTATGCAGGCCGCGGTGAGCTTCCATCCCGCCGAGCGCGGCGCCGACGTGGGTGGCGACTTCTACGACCTGTTCTCGGTGGCCGAGAACGCCTGGGGCCTGGTGATGGGAGACGTGACCGGTCATGGCGCCGCCGCCGCCGCCGTGACCGCCCTCACCCGCCATACGACGCGGACGATCGCCCGCCTGGAGCGCAGCCCGTCGAGCGTGCTCGCGGCCGTCAACGAGGGTCTGCGCAACTCTGAGTACGACCGTTTCTGCACCGCCCTGTACGCCCGTCTGGACACGACCGCCACCGGGATCCGGGTGACGCTCGCGTGCGGGGGCCATCCACCGCCCCTGGTGCGCCGGGCCTCGGGACAGGTCGACGCCCTGCGCGACCACGGGCCGTTGCTCGGCGTGTTCGCCGACGCTGAGTTCCCCGAGATCACGATCGACCTGCAGCCCGGCGACATCCTGCTGCTCTACACCGACGGGCTGATCGAGCGCAACCCGCGGATTTCCGGCGACGCCGGCCTGCGAGCTCTGCTAGCCGATATGCCCACGGGCGACGTCGACGAGCTGATGGCCGAGCTCGAACGGCGCGCGCTCGGGTTCCCGCCCGATCGCCTGCCCGACGACACCGCCGTGCTGGCGGTCCAGGCCACCGCCCCCGAGGCCGGGGCGTTCGATCCCGAGGGTGCCGGGGCGCCGGTCGTAGTCCAGGCGATGGTGCCGTAGCCGATCTGGCGGATGCGCCTGCGCAGCCAGCGGATCGTCACACCGCACGGCACGATCTCCGGCGAGGTCGCGGTGGCCGATGGGCGGGTCGAGTCGGTGGGGGTGCTCGCCGGTGGCGATGGAGTCGAGCTGGTCGATCTGGGTACGCGGTGGCTGATCCCGGGTCTGATCGACCTGCACGTGCACGGGGGCGGTGGGGCTCAGTGCAACACGGACTCGACGGACGAGATCGGGGAGGTCGCCCGGTTTCATGCCCGGCACGGGACGACGGCGCTGTTGGCGACGACCGTTCCGGCGGGGGCCGACGCGCTCGTGGGGTGCCTGGAGGCGATCCGCCGGGCGATGGGTGGGGCGACCGGGAGCGGGGGCGGCGCGGCGACCGGGGGCGGGGGCGGCGGGGCGCAGGTGCTCGGCGCCCACCTGGAGGGGCCGTTTCTGAGCCGGGCGCGACCGGGAGCGATGGATCCGGACACGTTCCTCACCCCCGACCCCGGGTTGCTCCGCCGGCTTCTGCTCGCCGGCGAGGGTGCTACGGCGCTGATGACGCTGGCCCCGGAGCTGCCCGGGGCGATCGAGCTGATCGGTGAGCTGGTGGAGGCGGGCGTGGTCGTGTCGCTCGGCCATTCCGACGCCGACTATGACCAGGCGTGCACCGCCGTGGAGACCGGAGCGCGGTCGGCGACCCACGTGTTCAACGCGATGGCCCCGTTTCATCACCGCGCCCCCGGGTTGGTCGGGGCGGCGCTGGACCACCCGGCGGTCAGCTGCGAGCTGATCTGCGACACGGTGCACGTCGACCCGCTGGCGATGCGGCTGCTTCACCGCGCCAAGGGCGGGCACGGGGTTCATCTCGTCACCGACGCCGTGTCGGCGGCGGGAATGCCTGACGGCTCCTACCGGCTGGGCGCGCTGAAAGTCCAGGTAACCGACGGGCGGGCGACGGTCGCGGGCGGGGCGATCGCCGGAAGCACGCTGACGATGGACGCCGCCGTCGCCAACGCGGTGCGGTTTCTGGAGATAGGAGTCGAGCAGGCAGTCGCCATGGCGTCGGCGAATCCGGCCCGGCTGCTCGGGCTGGCCGATCGCAAGGGCACGATCGCCCCCGGCATGGACGCCGACCTGGCGGTGCTCGACGACAGCCTGCGTGCCTGCGGAACGATCGTCGCCGGCGAGTGGGTCCACAGGCCGCCGGGCTGAGCGAGGGTGATCTACGACTCGCCGGGGTCGTCGCGGCGCGCGAGGTGGGCGTCGAAGAAGTCCAGGATCCGCTGCCACGAGTCCTCGGCCGACGCGTGCTCGTAGTTCAAGCCGATGTACTTGAGCAGCGGCGTCAGGGCCGGCCCGACGTTGAACCGGTTCATGAACGCGTGACCGACCGTCGGGTATTCCTTGATGTCGTGCTCGATGCCGAGCGCGCTCAGTGCGCCCTCCAGGCGCTGCGCTCGTCCCGGGAGACCGCGGTCGCGCTTGCCGTAGCTGGCGACGATCGGGCAGGCGCCGGCCAGTCGCTGCGCGGCGTCCTCCGGCACCTCGCCGTAGTTCACCGACGCCGCCGCGAAGTCGTAGCGCGGCGCGCTCAGGAGCGCGAACCCGCCGCCCATGCAGAAGCCGATGATCCCGATCTGACCGGTGCAGTCTTCGCGCTCGGCCAGCCAGTGGCGGGCGGCCTCGATGTCCTCGTAGGCCTCGCCGGCGCCTGACCGAGACGCCTTGAGCGTCGCCACCACGCACTTGATCCCCCGGCCGGAGTACAGGTCGGGCGCGAACGCCAGGTAGCCCGCGGTGGCCAGCCGGTCGGCCTGGATGCGGATGTCGTCGGTCAGCCCGACGGCGTCCATGACGACCACCACTCCCGGCCATGGTCCTCGGCCCCGCGGACGGGCGAGGTAGGCCTTGAGCTGGCGCGTCTGCGCTGGGTAGTAGGTGAGATCGGGCATAAGCTGGACTTGAGTCGGGGTTGCGCTGACTACTCCGGCGGGGGCTCTAGGCCCTCGTCGCGGGTGAGCGCGGCGCCGATCCGGGCCGCCAGCCGGGGGGAGACGAGGATGATTCCCAGACCGACGATCAGCCAGACCCCCACGACGATCGGAAACCGGTTGTACGGAAAGCTCACGCCGACCACGTTCTTGTAGATCGTGTATCCCAGGAACACGATCCCGAGAAGCGGCAGGACGAGCTCGTACAGGGGCGCCCGCCGGGCCCGGATGAACAGGTAGCTGATCGCGCCTAGATTGGTGACGATGTAGGCGACCAGCAGCGACAGCACGCCGAGGGTGCCGGGATAGAAGAAGGCGTTGACTGCCGACACG
This sequence comes from uncultured Actinomycetota bacterium, assembly GCA_963787595.1. Classification (GTDB taxonomy): domain Bacteria; phylum Actinomycetota; class Thermoleophilia; order Solirubrobacterales; family Solirubrobacteraceae; genus Palsa-465. Next base: position 509,067 of record CAWBDE010000004.1, on the reverse strand, counting down.
TTCGCGATCCGCTGCGCCGCGATCGCGCCGACGCCGATGACGAGCACCACCGTCAGAGCGCCGGCGGGGGCGCCGGTGCGGGTGGAGGCGCGCCCGAGGGCGTTGCGCAGGCGCGTCTCCCGGCTGAGCGCGAACAGGATCCGCGCGCCCGCGGTGGCGGCGCCGAGTCCTGAGGCGAACGCACTGATCGTGGCGCCGGCGTTGATCAGGTCCGACATCCAGGAGCCGACGTAGCTGCGGGCCAGGTCGCCGAGCGGAGCCGTCGAGCTGGAGAACGCCTTGGCGCCGGCGGCGTTGGCGCCAAAGCCCCAGGTCTGGACGAGGATGCAGAGGATGTAGAACACGCCCGAGGCGATCACCGCGGTGCGGATCGCCCGCGGAATCTCCCGGCGCGGATTGTCGGTCTCCTCGCCCAGCGACGCCGCGCCCTCGAATCCGGCGAACGACAGGAATCCGAACACCGCCGCTGAGGCCACGGCCGAGAACGACGTGCCGCTGGGGATCTTGAACGCGTCGATGGTGATCGTCTGGCCGCCCGGCGCGGAGCCGGCGATCAGCTTGACGACGATCACGATCATCAGGATCACGATCAGCGTCACCGAGATCCCCTCCATTCCGAGCAGCGAGCGGGTGGCCACCCGGATGTCGCCGAACGCCAGGAAGGCGATGATCACCGCCGCGACGGCGGCGATCACCATGTAGTCCGCGCCGTGCCAGATGCCCGTCCCCTGAAAGAACGCCACCCCGAAAGTGCCGGCCTCGGCGGTGCTCGCACAGGTGAACGCGAGGTAAGTGCCGAGCAGTGCCCAGCCGGAGAAGAAGCCGGCACGGGCGCCGAGGGTGACCCCGGTGAACGCGAACACCGAACCGGCGTGGCTGAAATACCGGCTCAGGCGGATGAACGCGTAGGAGACGAACAGCACCCCGACGGTGGCGAAGATGAACGCCAGCGGCACCGCGCGACCGATGAGCGCGGCGGGGGCGGTGCCATTCAGCGCCATCGCAGCGGTCGGGGCCATGATCGCGATCGACAGCGCGATCGCCTCCCAGAAGCGAAGCTCTCGCCTCAGCCCGGGAGTGGTCGGCTCGGGTGGAGCCGTCGTGGTGCTGGCTGACTCGGCTACTTCTCGCCCCTCTCTAGCCGGCGGCGTCCGGGTGGAAGATCGCCTCGGGCAGGAACGCCCCCACGACCCAGTTGGGCACGTCGACCACCTCATGGATGCGCAGGTCGGCGGCCACCGACGCGATCGCATACGCCTGCTCGCGGTCGTGGCCGTAATGCTGGACGAGGTGGTCGATGATCGCGCGGGTGGCCTCGCGGGTGGCCTCGAACAGGTCGGGCCCAATGCCGGTGCACACGTGGTAGCTGGAGTGCTCGGTGTTGCTCAGGTGGCCCTCGGGCACGTGGTACTGCGGGTAGCGGGCGTTGATGTCCTTGCGCACGGTGAGCCGGACCGTGATGTCCATGGCCGTCTCCACCGCGGTGCCGCACACCTCGCCGTCGCCCATGGCGGCGTGGGTGTCGCCGACGCTGAACAGGGCGCCGGGGGTTCCAACCGGCAGATACAGCGTGGTGCCGGCGCGAAGGTGCTTGATGTCCATGTTTCCGCCCCACTTGCTGGGCGGCACCACCGAGTGCTGGCCCGGCTCCTGGGGCGCCACCCCGATCGTCCCCGGGAACGGCGAGAACGGGAGCGTGATGTCCTCGGCGAACGCGACGGTGTGACCGATCGCATCGACTCTGGAGATGTTCAGCCACGGGTCGGGGAACTCATCGGCGAGCAGCCCGAACCCGGGGATGATCGCCGTCCAGCCCCAGTCCTGGGGTTTGAGCTCGAGGATCTCCACGGCGAGCACGTCACCCGGCTTGGCCCCCTTGACGAAGACGGGGCCGGTCACCGGGTTGACTGCGCCCAGGTCAAGGTTCCCGACGTCGGCGGTGGTTGAGGTCCGGTTCAGCTGGCCGCCCGAAGCGTCCGCAGCCTCGAGGCTTATCGTCGCCCCCGAGTCGACCTCCAGGGCCGGCTCGGCCGCGTTGTCCCACACGAACGCGGAGCGGTCTGCGCTGACCGAATGGATCGTGTGGGCGGGTCCCGACCCGGGCACGGACCCAAACCTACCCGCCGCCGCAGGCAGCCAAGCGCGGTCCGCCTATGGGCGAGCCATCTGCAGTGCCTCGGCCTCGGGCTCGACGCGTGCCGCCATGGTCTCGACGTCGGGCACCACGTCGGGATCGGCGCAGAACCCGAACGACAGCTGGTCGGCGAACGACATGACCGAGATCCTCAGCGCATGATGCCGGCTGATCTCGGCCACCGAGTGCAGCGCGCGCACGGGACTGGCCAGGACGCTGACCGGTTCACGCGGTCCCGGCACATTCGAGACGTTGAGCGCGAACCGGCGCGGGCTGCGCTCGAGCTGCTCGACGAAGCGCTGGAGGCTGGGGGAGACGCCCGACATCCGGTGCATCCACACCTCGCGGCGCTCGGCGTCGTGGGCTTGCTTGCGCCGGCGGGTGCGGTCGTGGATGATCCGCAGGCGAACCGCGGGATCGGCTTGCGCCAGGGGAAGGCCGAGCGAGAACATCGAGTCGTGGTTGGCTTGCGCGTCGCCCTCGTGGTGGAGACTGACCGGCACCTTGACTCGAATCGCGTCCAGGCGTCCGTGGTGGACTCCAACCCAGTGGCGAAGCGCACCGGCGACTATGCACAGCACCGCGTCGTTGAGCGTGGCACCGTCGAGGTTCTTCGCCGCCCGGCGCAGCGGCCCGAGTCCGATGGTGGCGAAGGCCACATCCCGGTGGGGGCAGAGCGGCCCGTCAAACGGCGACCGCGAACGTGAACGCCTGAACTCGCGGCGCAGGTAACCCGCGAGGTGGCTGCGCCGGCGCGCCTCCTCCGCGGCGTGCTGGGCGGCCACCTGAGCGTGCGTCATCTTCTGTTCGGGTGCGTCGTCCCACAGCAGCGCCCGGGAGTAGCGCGTACAGGCGGTGCCGTCAGCGAGGGCATGGTGGATGCGCCACACCACAGCTCGCTCGCCGTTCTCGAGATCGATGAGGTCCATCCGCCACAGCGGACGGCTGCGATCCAGGCGCTGCTCGAACAGCCGGGCCACGCACCGCCGCAGGGCGGCGAGCTCGACCCGAGCGTCGTCGTGGTGCTCGACGACCTGGTCGGCGACCGCGAACCGGGGGTCGGGCACCCAGACCGGAGCGCCATCGACGGCGTGGTCCAGGCGCCAGGTCAAGGCCGGGGTCAGGTGGATGCGTTCGGAGATCCGCTCGCGCAGCTCGGCCACTCCGGGGGCCCGCGCCCCCAGCCGGATTACCTTGCAGGTGTGGCCGGCCACGGTCGGGCTCTCCAGGGCGAGGATGGCCCGGTCCTCGGCGCCGAGCGCCACCGCCTCTCGCTGATCGGACTGCGTCATCTTGACCTCGGCTGGGTTGCCGGCACTCGCGCCATTGTGCCCGTCAACCTAGGATTCGCCAACAGCTGCGGTAGTGGCATCCCGAGTTGCAGCCCAACGTCCATCAACGGCAGTGAGGTGCCGACCATGACCGAATCGATCGCCGCGGCGCTGGAGGCACGCCGCGGGGAGCCCGCCGACGTACTGCGTCACGTCTCTGCGGACATGGACATCGTCGTCGGCGCCGCCAACGGCGAGCCGGTACGCGTAGTCGACGCGCTGGAGGCGGCGTGCGAATCGCTTGACAACGTCCGCCTGCACCAGATGATCGCGCTGCGCCAGCGGGCCTACATCAACGGCCGGCGGCCGAACCTGCGCCACGTCTCGTGGTTTCTGTCACCGATCACCCGCGATGCCTTTCACGGCGGAGCCTGTGACCTGGTGCCCAACTCGTTCAGCGACGTTCCGCGTCTCATGCGGCAATCCCTCGCCCCGGGGCTGGTGCTCGCGGCGGTGTCGGCCCCGGACCGCCACGGATACTTCTCGCTGGGCACCGACGCCGACTACACGGCGGCGCTGATCGGGGAGGTGCCGTTCTTCGTCGAGGTCAACTCGCGCATGCCGCGCACGTTCGGTGGCAACCAATTGCACGTCTCAGACGTCGTCGGCTTCTGCGAATCGGACATCGAGCTCGGCCAGCTGCCGGCGATCCAAGCGGGCGACCGCGATCAGCGCATTGCCGAACTGGTGGCCGAACGAATTCCGAACGGGGCGACGCTGCAGGCGGGGATCGGGGCGGTTCCCGATCTCGTCCTGGGGATGCTCTCGGGCCATCGCGAGCTCGGGGTTCACACCGAGCTGTTGGGCGATGGATTCGTCGATCTGGTCGAGTCGGGCGTGATCACTGGCACGCGCAAACGCACTCATCGCAACAAGCTGGTCACGACCGCGGCGCTCGGGCGCCAGCGCCTGTACGACTTCGTCGCCGACAACCCGGGCGTTGAGTTCCACCCCGTCGACTACACCAACGATCCGCGCAATATCGCTCGGGAGCCGTTGATGACCGCGATCAACGCGACCCTCGAGGTCGACTTCCTCGGCCAGTGCGCATCGGAATCGCTGGGCAGCGACTACTGGTCATCGTCCGGTGGCCAGCCCGACTTCGCCCGCGGAGCGGTCATGGCCGAGCACGGCCAGGCGTTCATCGTGGTGCACTCCACCACCACCGGCGACGCCGTCTCCCGGATCGTCCCCCAGCTGAGGCTCGGCGCCGCGGTCACCACCTTCAAGAACATCGTCGACAAGGTCGTCACCGAGTACGGCGTGGCCGAGCTCCGCGGCAGCTCGATCGCCGAGCGCACTCGCCGGTTGATCGCCATCGCGCACCCCGACTTCCGGGAACAGCTCGGCGCCGACGCCCGGCGGCTCGGCTACCTCAGCTGAACCCATTCCTCTCGGGGTCGGCTCTGCGGTCGCCCTGCTGCGACCCCAACCTGCCCGACGGTCAATTAGACCCAACTTGCTGCAAGCCTGTGCTTTACTTGTGAATCCGCCGCGGGGTGGAGCAGTCTGGTAGCTCGTCGGGCTCATAACCCGAAGGTCGCGGGTTCGAATCCCGCCCCCGCTACTTCAAATCCGCTGGAAATCGAGGCCTCCGAGAGATCGGAGGTTTCGTCGTTGAGGGCCATCTGCGGGTTTGACGTCGTTTGATCTGGGGCCGGGCGGGGGGCAGGACAGGTCGGAGCGCTCGGGTCGCTCCGGGGTTGAGTCGGCGAACGCGTTGGTCGATGAACATCCGGGCCTGACGGGGTGAAATTCCGCGCCCGGCGCCCTCTTGTGAGTAATGGGATCTCCGCCCGCCGAGGATCAGGTCGAGCGGTTCGTGTGCGAACTGGTGGGGACGGGAACGATGCTGAGCGGGCTGGTCTTGGACCTGAGCGCGGCGCTGGAGCCCGATGCCTACCCGGGCGAGGACCCCGAGACCGTCGTCTTCGAGATGTTGTGCGGGACGATCGCCACCGCGCTGGGCACCGCCGACCCGCGCGATCTGCAGCATGCGACCGAGCTGATCGATCTGGCCGGCGCGCGAACCCTGGAGCATCTGCGCCTGGCGCGGGATCTGTCGCGACGCATCCACGACGATGGCGGCGGGGGCCGAACCTATGGCTGAGGCCGCGCGAGGTCCGCAGCCGCGGCAGCGCCCGCGTGCGGTGGCGATGACGGGGGAGTTCCAGCGCTGGTCACGGACCTTGGACGCGGAGCACACGGCCAAGGTCACCGCCACGATCGCCCGTGTCGTCGCCGGCGGCCCGACGCTCGGGCGACCGCACGTCGACGCGATCCACGGATCGCGCGTCCGCAAGCTGAAGGAGGCGAGGGTCGATCGCGGGAAACGGTTGCTGTTCGCCTTCGATTCCAATCGGAACCTCGTCATGCTGGTCGGGGGCGATAAGGCAGGAAAATGGAACCGCTGGTATCCGGAGAAAATCAAGCTCGCGGAACGCCTCTACGCCGACCACGAGCGCAGCATCGGGAAGGAGCCTCGTTGCCTGAGCCAACGAGAAGCTGGAAGGGCGGCCTCTCAGCGGGGCCGGTGAACGAGATGCGGGCCGAGCTCTATGAGCGGCTGATGGAGGCGCAGGAGCGCATCGCGCAGAGGCGGTATGAGCGCGGCATCAGTCACGAGATGGTGCTGGCTGCGCTCGATGCCGTAGACGAGAGGCTATCTGAGGACCAGCGGCGCGAGGATCTCTACCTGTCGGCTCTGGCGCACTACGTGGAAGCGCTCGGCGGCCGGCTTGACGTCCGAGCGGTGTTCGGTGACGAGGAGATCCTCGTGCGGTGTGAGCCTGATGAGCGCTGGGAGCGGCCGATCCTCGGCCGTGGCTGACGCTCATCGGGGCGACCTGGGGGTTAGTTCAGCGGGTTCTCCCATCTGAGCTCGCGAAAGCGCGCGAAGTCGGTATCGGTGGAGGCGAGCGTGACGCCGTGTTCGATGGCCAGGGCGGCGAGTGCGGTGTCGGGGATCAGGTTGCCGCGTGCCTGGTAGGTCTGTAGTAGCTCGCCGAAGATGCGCTGGTACTCGGGGCCGGGTTGGGGCAGCCAGGCGACCGGCGCGGCGAACCAATCAGTGACGCGCTCCCACGCGGTGCCGGGGTCAAGCGGCCGCTGGAAGGCGCGGGGATGGGTCGAGATGCGCAGAAACGCATTGATGCTCTGCCATGGAAATCCCACACGGCGCGCTCCGTTGAGCTGCTCTGCCAGCCAGGTTGCGGCGGTTCGGTGCTGCTCGGCACGCTCGTGGACGGCATAGAGCAGCAGGTTGGCGTCGAGCAGCATCAGCTGCTCGAGGGGCCGTCGAGAGTCTCCAGCGCGTCGGCGACGTTGTCGAAGTCGATTCCGCGGCCGAGGTCGTGGGATTGCTGCCGAAACGGGGCCGCTGGCCGGTCCCGCCGGCTGAGGCCGGCACGAACGAGTTCATTGACGGCCTCGCTCATGCCGATCGAGCGCTCGCGGCGGAGTTGCTCGACGGCGGCGGCGACGTCGTCGGCCAAGGTGAGTGTGGTCCGCATAGGAATGAGGGTATCGCATCATGATGCTGTAGATCATGCATCAAGATGCGTCCCCGCGGCTCACCACCCACCAACTCCGGGCGCTCCTGCCGGTTTCTTCGTCTCGATTCGTCTCGGCTCGCTCGAAACAGCTGCCGTGGGCCTATGCGTGAGCAGGTCGGTCGCCTTGCTGGCCCGCCGCCCTGTCCGTGCGATGGACAGGAGGTCTCCGTAGCTCTCGGGGATCGATTCGGTCGACCCGCAAGGTCACGAAGGCGGCGCGAACCGCTGGCGGGCGTGCCTGCCGGAGGGAACTTGAGAGCGATCGCGGGCGAGCCGCACGCCAGTGCGCAGCTCGCAGAGCGTGATGACCCAAAGGGCCGCCGTGTCGTCGGGCCTTGATGGCGTCGGGAGAGGCGATGACGGCTGAGGTATCGAGCAGCGACTGGATCATCCGCGGGACCACGGGTCGTCAGCCGGCGCCTCCGCGCCGCGCAGACCTGTTCTCTGGGCTGCCAAGCCGTGATCTACCGGGGTCTCGGCGAGCCTCCGCCGGAGCCTGTCGGCCGGAACATCGATCGCACGCTGATCGCCGCGATCCAGCGGCCCGAGCCTGGCCACAGGTCGACTCCGCACCGTGACCGTGAACTCAGTGCCCGCCTCGGCAGCACGAAGGATCTCGCCGACGTCGTTGCGCAGTTCGCGCTACGGGATGATGCGCTCAGCCACTGCTACGAGTAGTCGGATTGGCGGCACACCCACGCCGCACGTTCTATGGCCATTCTCCCGCAGCAGCCTCGGCCTGATGGCTCTCGATGTCCGGCTACAGCGAGCGTCCGTCGCCCGCGAAAGCTGACTGAACGTGTCCGCCCTAGATTTGGCCCAGTTCGTCTGAAACGGTAATTTGAGAGCGTGTCAGAAGACGCGCTCATCGCAGAGATCAGTCGCCGTCTCGCTGATGCCACGCCAGCACGGACGCGTGTTGTTCTCTTTGGCTCTCGCGCCCGTGGGGAGAGCGGCGCACACTCCGATGTCGATGTCCTGGTAATCGAGCCGGCAGTCGCTGATTCATTCCAGGAGTCGGTGCGGCTGAGACGCACGCTTCGAGGGCTGGGCGTACCGATCGATGTTCTTGTCATCGAACGGACCGAGGCGGATCGCCGGTCAACCGTTCAAGGGACGGTCATCGAGCGCGCCCTCCGAGAGGGACGGACGCTCATTGACGCCTGAGGCGGAGGAGGCTCACCGGCTCATCACGGCGGCCGACTCTGATCTCCGAGCGGCGACGCTGCTCGCTACGGATACACAGCAGAGCAATGACGTCATCGGCTTTCACGCACAGCAGGCGGTGGAGAAGGCGATCAAGGCTGTCCTTGTGGCATCGGGCCTACCGATCCCATTCACGCACGATCTCGGGTTCCTACTCGACATTCTCAGCGAGCAGACCATCACGGCGCCGAGTTCAGTCGCTCACGCGGATTGGCTCACCCCATGGGCGGTCGCCGCGCGCTACGGCGCCTCCGATGCCACGCTTGATCGCGACGCGGCTGTCCTTGTTGCCAACGAGGCCGTTGCCTGGGCCGGCGCGACGGTTGACGCCATCGCTTAGCGGAGACGCTCACATTGCGCGGCTTGCTGGATCCTTAGGAGAAGTCAACTCACCGGTAAGTTCGGGCTCATAACCCGAAGGTCGCGGGTTCGAATCCCGCCCCCGCTATTCATAGAAGTCGCTGGAAATAGTTGCAAAAGAAGAGCCCCGGAGATCCGGGGCTCTTCTCGTTTCCGGCGTTTGTCAAACGGATGTCAAACGGATCCCGGGCCGTCTGTCGACCAGTCGCGGCGACCTGAGCAGCGGCCTCAGCCTGCATCCCCGGGATCACGTGGGCGTACTGCTTCAGCGTGAACGCCGGCGATTCGTGCCCGAGTCGCTCGCTGATGACCTTGACCGGGACGCCGGCCTTGAGGGCGAGCGTCGCGTGCGTATGTCGGAGATCGTGGAGCCGGATCCTGCGCAGATACGCCTTCTCGATGCATGCGCTCGAACGACTGGCTGAACGTGTGCGGGTGGATCGGCTCGCCGTTCTCCTTGGCGACGACCAGGTCGTGGTCCTCATAGTCGTCGCCCCACTCAGCCCGCTCCTCGTCCTGCCGCGCCCGATGGGCGCGCAGCTGCTCGACCGTCTCCGCGTCGAGATCGATCACGCGGGCGTTGTGGCTCTTCGGCGTCGAGTGGATGACCTCATAGCCGACCGCGACGAGCGCTTGTCTGACGGACAGGCGTGCCCGATCCAGGTCGACGTCCTGCCACCGGAGGCCGAGCACCTCCCCGCGCCGCATTCCGGTCATGGCCGAGAGGCGCCAGATCGGCCCGAGCCGTGTCTCCGTAACGACCTCTAGGAACTGCGCGAGCTCGTGCGGCTCCCACGCGCTGATGCCGCCGGTCGCGCGCCGCGCCGGCCGCGGCGGCTTCGCACCGGCGGCCACGTTCCTGCCGAGCAGTCCAGCGTCGACTGCGTCCGCGAGCACCTTGTGCAGCGTCGAGTGGATGTAGCTGATCGTCTTCGCGCTCAGCGGCCTTCCGCGTCTCCGAGCCGGTCGCCAGGCTGGCGTAGAGGACGTTCAGCATCGGCGGCGTCAGCTGCTGAAGCAGCTTCGCTCCGAGCGCAGGAAGGACGTGGATCTCGAGGTTCCGCTTGTAGGAGAAGAACGTCGACGGCTTGACCCGCGGCTCCGTCATCGGAAGCCAGCTGTCGCTGATCCACTCGCCGAGCGTCGTTCGGCCGGGGGCAACGTACGAGCCAGTGTTCACGTCCGTGACCAGCTTCGCCCGAACCGCCTCGGCCTCACGACGGGTGCGGAACCCGCCGTGCCATTTCTGTCGCCGCCGTCCCTCGTGGTCGAACCCCCGGTCGATCACGACGTACCAACGGACGGTCTCCTTGCCGTGGCGGTCAGTGCGAACCCGCTTGTGGATGTGGCCCTGCATCACACCGCTCCCAGCCACTCGAGCAGGGCGGGGACTGGGACGAGCAACCGGCGTCCGAGCCGCCGAGTCGGCAGCTCACCGCGGCGGGCGGCGTCATACGCCGCTGTGCGGCCGAGTCCGAGCAGTTTGGCAGTCTGCTCGATGGTGATCGTCGCCTTGCCCGCGAGTTCGTCGAGGGGCGACGGAATACTCTGTTGCATGTCGGGACCTCCTCATTCGGTTCCGGCCGGGCCCCGGGGTGCGCTAACACCGCCGGGGCCGCTCTATTTGTATTGATGCTTATGTCTAGACCATCGGTCGGACGGATCCGGACCCGGAGATACGATCGTTCGCGTGACACCACTGGTCGACACCGAAGATCTCATCGACGCTCGCGGTGTCGCGGAGATCCTCGGCCTCTCGCACCCGAATAACGTGAGTGTCTACCAGCACCGATACGCGGACATGCCGGATCCCGTGGTGAGCCTCGGTCGCGGTCGCTGCATGCTCTGGCTCCGGCCTGAGATCGAGCAATGGGCCCGCGACCTCGCCACGAGCGGACGGACAAGACCGAAGCGGCGCGTCTCCGCGTGACCTCGGTCGACCGTCACCGGTACTAGCTCCGCCAGTGGATTGAGTGGCCGCATGCACGCCAGCTCGCCGCGTGGCGCGCGTCTGACGAGGCAGCCTGCAGCTCGTCGACGGTGGTGCGCTGACCGGCGCGGCGGGTGGTCGACCTGAGAGGGTTCTGTTCTTCTTGATCGAGTGCTTCCCCTCCACCGGAGAAGCCCCCACTCCCGATTTGGCGACGGCCCGGACGGGCGTCGCCAAATCGGGAGTACCCCCGCCGGAGGCGCGGCTGAGATCGCCGGTCCGTCTCGCGAGCCACCGCACCCTTCGACCGTCGTAACCCAGCCGGATGAGGCCCGCTGCTACCGCCCTGGGGGCCCCAAGCCCCCCCCGGACGACGAGCGGCGACGGAATCGTGCACCGACCATACGGGCTCCTGGTCGTACACGACGATGACTACGGGCGGCTCGTCGCATCTCCGCCGCATCAACCCCATACCGATCGCATCGGTCCTGGCGACCGGGCGATCGCATCCATGGCCAAGCACTTGTCCGTCGCCGATGACCAGCGTGATTCAGATGTCGTCGCCATAGGGATGGCCAGGATCGCGGTGGCCCTCACGATTGCTCTTGCGGAATGCGATCGTGCGAACGCAGGCTCGCGCGTACCCCGCTGCGCTGATGCGTTTGAGCGGAAACGCAGCGCTGGGCAGACGGCGGCTCACCGCTGCTCCCGCCGATCGGTGGCGCGGCCGCTGGCGCATCACCTACAAGAGCAGCACTACGGATAGCTCGACGCCGCAGACGAACGGGTCGACAGTGCGCATCGTCGTGGCGATCCAGCCGAGTCTGCTGCGCCGCGAGACTGCTCGTTGCCGACAAAGCGCAACTAGAAGATTGCACTCCTCCCATCTCATGAGGTGCAACGGTGTCCCGACCTTGCCCTCCCTCCTCCGAGAGAGGCGGGCTTCACCGGGGCCAAGATGCGTGCCCTCGGCACGTTCGGCAAAATGGCGCCGTAGGCCACCCGACCCGGTCACTTGGTCCGGGGGATTTCCCGCCGTGCGGAGCGTCACCGAGAAGCCGAATTACTGCGCTTCGTGGTCTCGAGTCCCCGCCAAACCTCAGACTCGGAGGTCGTCCGACCCGGTCACTCCTATCGGGAGTGTTTCCCGGGAAAAACCCCGGAATGCTGGCCTGCACCCGTCTGAGGAGCTCCACAACGGGTTAGGGAACCCTGTTTCCCGCACCGATAATGCATGAGGTGAACCAAACGCTGACCATCCCGCGTCTACGTGAAATACTCGATTCCGGCGTGCCGCCGGAGGCGCTTGCCTTCTACGGCCGCTGGTGGCAGCTAGAGACGTGGCTGCGGGAACTCGTTTATGTCGAGCTACGCAGCAAGTACGGCATCAGCTGGACGCAGCACCTCCGGGGAACGGCCCCCAAGCGGGCCACGAGCGGTACAGATGCCTACATGGCCTCAGCGGACTCTGGCGACCTGCTGGCGTACGCCGACGTCGCTGAGCTCTTTGCCCTTATTGACGATCAGTGGGAGATGTTTGCGCCGTTTCTTCCGCCTCAGCGGCGCTGGCGCGGAACCACCGACGAGCTACGGGAACTCCGGAACCGGAACGCCCACTGGCGTCGGCCACAACAGGATGATCTATCCCGAATCGAGCAGACGCTCCGAGATCTGGAGGCCGGAGCGAGACTGTTCTACCGGTCGTACCACGATATTCGCGGCCTGCATGGCAGCCGTGATCCTGTGGCCCAGGGTTGGTACGACGGAGAGCACCCAGAAGCTCAGCGGCTAATCGATCACGCTAAGACCAAGTATGACGTCTGGTTCAACCTCTATTACAGCGTCCGGCCGTGGGCCAAGCCTGTCGAAGATGAGGACTCGCTCTCGGGTCACGAAGGCGTCCTCTGGCACGCAGTGTGGACTTTGCGCGGATGTTATGTCAACGCCTTACGCCTTTGGACAGAAGTAGATCGTCCCGGCTTGCCTCGGGAGGCGCTGATTCACCTCTTGGTCAATGATTCGCGCGTAACAGCGACCTTCGCGGCGGTCGACAATCCCGCGGAGGTTGCTGATGAAATCGGCTACACCTTTGACGACATCCTTGTCGAGAGTCGCGGCCTCTTGTCCGTTCGGTCCGCCGATGATTTGGAGGAACTCTGGACCCGCGGTAGAGAGCATTTACCTCGCAAGGTTCAAGTAATGTCCGTGACCGGACCCCGTTCATCGGTCCACCTGCTGTGAGAGCTGGTGGTTGGTAGGTAGTGCCAGCATAGGGCTCCCGCCGGCGTCGAACGGAGCCGACCCGTAGCGGCGGCGCAGTTCGGCGCTGGCGTGCGCGGCCTCGTGGGCGGTCTCCCAGCCCGTCCTGAACGCCGTCGGGGTCATCATCCCGTGCGCTCGGTGCGGGCGACAGCGGTTGTAGTCCTGCGCGGAAGTCCTCGATCATCACCTTGGCCTCGGCCAGACAGCTGAACACCTCGACGGCGAGCAGCTCGTCCCGGACCCGGCTGTTGAACGACTCCACGAACGGGTTCTCCCACGGGCTGCCCGGTTCGATGAACGCCGCGCCGGCCCGGCTGAACCGACACCAGTCCCGCAGCGCGTCGGAGGTCATCTCCGGCCCGTTGTCGCAGCGCACGAACTCGCGGGTGGCGTGCCGCGCTCTGAGACGATCCGGTCGAGCACGTCGACCACACGGTCTGCGTCGATCCGGCGCTCGGCCTCCATCGCCAGCGCCTCCCTCGTGAACTCGTCAACGACGTACAGCAGCTTCACCGCGCGGCCGTCGTCGGTGACGTCGAACTGGAAATCGAACGCCCACACGTGATCGGGCCGCTCGGCCCGCAGCCGATCACCAGGCACGTCGATTCGCCGCGGCGTTGGCGCTTGCGGCGCTTCGCGGCACCCGCAGGCTCTCCTCGCGCCACAGGCGCTGCACCCGCTTGCGATTGATCGACCAGCCCTGACTCGAGCAGATGCTGATGGGCCTGCCGATAGCCCCACCGCGGCCGCTCGCGGGAGAACGCCCGCAACTCCGCCCGCAACGCCGCGTCGTCCTGAGCGATCAGCGGCTCTCGTCGCTGAGTCGAGCGAGGCTGGCCGACATACCGGCATGCCCGCCGCTCCGAGACACCCAGGCGGTCCTGGAGCATCAGGACCGCCCGGCGTCGACGCGACGGGCTCACCAATTTCCCCGTTCACCTCCTTCAGCGCCGCGATCTTCAACACCTGATCCGCCACGATCCGCTTCAACTGCGCGTTCTCCACCTCGAGCTCCTTCAACCGCTTCACATCGTCGGCCTTCATCCCACCGAACTGCGTGCGCCAGCGGTGATAGGTCGCCTCCGAGACCTCCAACTGCTTCCAGACCTCCGGCAGCTCCATCCCCTCGCCGAGCAGCCTGTCGGCCTCCCTCAGCTTGCGAACGACCTGCTCCGGCGTATGCCTGCGTCGCGACATGCGATGGCTCCTTCGACCAACTCTCCATGGTCATCGAAGCTCTCACAGCGAGCGGACCGAACCTCGGGGGTCCGGCCATCCGTCCTGTCGCTCAGCGACCAGCTGCTTCACCGGGACTTTTCGGCTTTTGCGGCTTCCTAACGGCGTCTTCATAGCGAAGGCACCGCGACGTTGGTCTAATCAATTACCGCCCGGATCGTCCTGGGCCTTTCGCGCACGCTGTTGGGCCGGAACGAACTCCGCACCACGGGGAGCCCCTGGATGACGCTCAGGTGCACTAGAGCCTATGAGCCGCGGTCGAAGTCTTTCGCTGGCTCGACGAGTTGTGACTGCCGCTTCAGCTCGACGGGTCGTCCTCCGCCACCATCCATCGGTCCCGTCCGGCAGCAAGTTCGCGGTCTAGTTTGTCCAGTTGAGCCCGATTGAGATTCACACCGCGGAGGTGTGCTAGCTGAACCGCGACGTCACGCGCCGCTCCTGCCGCGTACACGAGCGTTGGATTCGCCTGCTCAGCTCTCCGCTCAGGTCCAAGGATGACCTTATGATCGTCGTCCTTGCCTGTAACGGCGAGCCAGTCCAAGACGGCCTTGACATCGGCGTGTGCTGGTCCCGACACGATCTCGTAGAGCTCCTGCCCAGCCAGCTTGGCGCCCGTCTTGGTCTTACCGTCAAGCCACTGCTGAGCGTACTGCCCGCTGTGATCGGTGACGACTTTCTCCGAAGCGGCCACCAGCTCCGTGAGAAGGCGCGTATATCCGATCCCTTGGTCTTCATAGCCCACGGTGATCACCGCCATGCACGCGCGCACCGCTCGAGTCGCGATGATCGCCATGAACCAGACGGCTCGATGCTGAAGGCTCGCGACATCGCGACCCGCTTGCTCTCTGGTGGGCGCAGGAACCGGCGTTATTCCGATCACATCAACGAGCAGACGACTTGCGCGATCGACTAGAGCGAGCATCGGAAGGTCCTCTGAGGCTGTGCGAGAAAGCGCCGCCTCCCACTTTGGAAACGACCAAGGAGAACTCGTCATCGGCCAATGATCCGCCAGCCACAGGACGAGGTGTCCCAGTCCGAGTGCTCGACGGCGGCGCCAAACGATGAAGTCGCCAGGGACAGTGGGCTCCGCTCGCCGTCTCCTCGACGAGCTTCACTCCGTCTCGCACGTCACGTATCTCCCCAGCCCTGACCGCTGATGCCGGCCATCGTCCCCTAGCGTTGGCAGACTCCAGCTGGTGGAACTCGATCCAGAAGAACGGGAGCTCCTACTCCGCATCTACGAGGCTGAGCGTCGGTGGGCCGATGACGGCCACGACGATCGCAGCTTCCTGTTGATCCCAAGGGGCGGGATGCAGCGAGACCTTGACCATCCCGGATGGGACAAGTCGTGGCCCGTGCCTACCGCACGACAGATCGATGACCTTGGGGAACATGGCCTCCTTCGTGTCGAAGGTCACGCTTCGAAAAGGATATCTCGGGGCTTCGAACTCTCAATAGACGGGCGGCGGGTTGCCCGCAGCTTCGTGGATTCACCGAGCATCCCAGAGTCATCGCCGGGCGTTTTGACGCCACCTTCGCCGGATGGCGTTCTGGCGTGGATGTCCAGCCTCGATGAGAACACCCGGGCCGACGGTCAACGCGTCCTTCAGGCCGCGATAGCCGAGTTTGACCCGTGCCAGCTAGAGGCTGTCAGTGCGCTGTTGTTTGACCTGTTGGACGAACGCCTCGTCAAGTTCCTCAATCCGATGGCCACGCTCACCGGCTGGCCGGCGTCGACGCGGATTGGGAAGGCGAGCGGGTTTCGGATCACCATGGAGGGGATTGACCGCCTCAAAGGGTCCCGGAGCGCTTCCATAACGCAGATCTATAACTACGGGTTTGTGGGCCAGCTTGCGGGGCGGGACATCGTCAACGAGGTCACGATCACTGAGGAGATCGTGCAGCTTGCTTTACAGGAGGTGGATCGCCGCTCTGGCGTCGACGACGACACGCGACAAGGTGCCCGCACGCTCATTCAGAGCGCCAAGGGACGCAGTATGGAGATCCTCGTGGCAGCCGCTGGCACCGACGTCGGGACGCTCGCGCTCGAGGCCGTCAAGCACGTCTTCCGTGCAAAAGGCATCGCTCTTTAGAATTCGCCTGGACGCCCCAGAGCTTAGAACACGAAAACGACGATCAGGGTCGCTCAGCCATGCCTAGACGCCGGGCGTTGGCTGGTGGCACCCGGCCCGGACTGCTGCAGCGTCGCGGAGGAGCGGCGACGCCACGCCCTCTTGCGGGCGCGGTCAGGGAACTGTCTTCCCCGTCAGCCGGGGCCGGTGCACGCGATTTCGATCGTAAAGATCCTCAGCACGGCCGAGGCTGCAGGAGCGCAGCAGGCGCTATCAAGACTGGCAGAACTGAGGAGCCCGTCTGAGAACCGTGTGCCAGACGACGCACTGCATCGGTGGGGAGAAGAGTTGACGGAGCCTAAGCCGGGTCCCCGATGGGAGCGTTCGCCTGCTTCTGGACTTTCCTTCCAGTCACCATTTCGAGTTCGCGCACTACGAGAGCCTGCCGCTCAAGGATGAAGCCGTCATAGTCATCATGCATGAGGCCCGCACCATTGCCAGAAGGGAGAAGATGCGACTCCAGGATCTTGGGGACGTCCGATATCGCTTTCGCGATCTCAGCAATGTAGTCGCTGGGCGCCCGGGCCTTGATTCGCCGGTTTGTCTCCTTATCGATGAGGGCCCGGTTCAGCACGAGATCTGCAGGCAGGCTTTCCTCCGAGCCTTGTCCTGGCTTTGCTTGCTGCTTGAGAAACGCAGACGGAAACACGTGATGTGCGTCGATCTTCTGCTCTTGTAGACGCTGAGCCGTGAGCTTCTTGCTGTTATGAAAGTCGAGCGCTCCATGGCGGACCGTCAGCGCCATGACGCCTCGGTAGAGGGCGCGCTGTCCTGTTGTGGCGTCGAGAAGCAGATCGGGATCGAAGCGATCGAAGTTTCTAAGGACCTCCGGCTCGGGACCTCCATCTAACCATTTGGTGAGCTCTTGATAGTGCTTGACGGCAGCACTGTTTGGGGAGGCATCAAAGGCGGCTGTGAACACCGATGACCAGAAATACTGCGTAAGCTTTTGTCTCGCAGCTCCCTCATCGGGTCCCGGCATCGACGCGACCTTGGGCCACAGAGCGGCAAGCGGGACGAGGACCGTCGCGTATGGCATCCACTTGGGCGTGAGGACGCCACAATCATCGCGAAGTAGCTCAAGTGCTCCGACGGCGCCGTCCACCACATAAGACCAGTGAGCGTTGATCGCAGTGCCATCTAGCTTCAGGACGTCTCCCCGCTGGACCGATGGTGATGGGCCTCCAGCACGAAGACAGATGGCCTGCAGGAGCCAGAACGGATCAATATCGAAATCTTCGAGGATTTCGTACTGCTCTCGGGCGTCATCCCACAGCTGCCGCAACGAGATTCCTTGCGGCCAGAATCGTGCGACGAGAAGCTCGAAGACGGTGAGCTTGATCCCGGTGCGGTTCAGGGTCTCAAAGACCTTGCAAACCGCCTCGAGGCTCGTCGACTTTGGAAGGTCAACGACCGGGAATGAATAGTCCAGAAGCGGCTTGACGTGCGCCTTGTAGAGCGGTCGAATCTTCTTCTTGAACTCTCTCGAGTCGAACGCCTCGTCCACCAACTCTCTTCGCTCCACTACTTCGTCCAGCCATTCGTCAAACCCTGGATCCCGTAGGGTCGGCAGCGGCAACAGCAGCGCGTCAGCTTGCTGCGCTACAGATCCGAGCTCCATATCGGCCTTCTTCTGAGGCAGGTAGGTGAGTGCTCTTTCGAGCTCAGGCCCGTCATCGTCAGCCAAAATCTTGAAATCGACGAAGTAGCGGTAGTCCCCGACACCGTAAAGAGCTTGATAGAGCGACGTCAGACGTTGCTGTCCGTCGAGCACTAATGTCTGAGGATCCTTTGCCGCGAGCGGCGGTGCGCCCTGGACCGCTCTGGGCTGAAGAGGTTGTCCTCCTTGTTGATCGAGAAACAAGAGCGATCCAGCCGGATAGCTCGACGCGATCGACGCGATCAGATCTTGCGTCGCTGCTGCATCCCATACGAAATCGCGCTGGAAGTCGGGAAGCGCAAGGTTCCGGTTATGAATTAGATCCAGCAGGTATCCCAGCGGCTGCGGGTTCGTTTCAAAGTGAGGCTGGCCGGTCGCCATCGCGCGAATGTTACGCGCGCCCGTACGTACCGGCCAGCCATGATCCGAGCCGAGCGGTCCCCCTGCACAGCGGCTTCTCTCTGGTCGATCATCTAACCGAATAGCAAAGGGTGCGGGAACGGTCTTTCTCTAACCCCTCCGACTCCCGCGGCCGCGGAACGAGCGCCCGCACGGATTGAGAAACGCCCGGGCGAACTGACCGGCTCGGACGGGCTATGGGACGAGCTCCGGCCAGCCGGCGCATCCCGTGCCGCTCCAGGCTGTTCGCGGCTCCCGCCGAGACGGGCCTCCTGGTTGCCGTCGTCGCGGACGGTCCGTCGGCAATCAAGCTTGACGGCAAAGCAGAAGCCAATGTCCGCCAACCTGGGCTGGTTGACAGCCGGATCGGACGGCAACGAGCAGTCTCGCGGCGCAGCAGACTCGGCTGGATCGCCACGACGATGCGCACTGTCGACCCGTTCGTCTGCGGCGTCGAGCTATCCGTAGTGCTGCTCTTGTAGGTGATGCGCCAGCGGCCGCGCCACCGATCGGCGGGAGCAGCGGTGAGCCGCCGTCTGCCCAGCGCTGCGTTTCCGCTCAAACGCATCAGCGCAGCGGGGTACGCGCGAGCCTGCGTTCGCACGATCGCATTCCGCAAGAGCAATCGTGAGGGCCACCGCGATCCTGGCCATCCCTATGGCGACGACATCTGAATCACGCTGGTCATCGGCGACGGACAAGTGCTTGGCCATGGATGCGATCGCCCGGTCGCCAGGACCGATGCGATCGGTATGGGGTTGATGCGGCGGAGATGCGACGAGCCGCCCGTAGTCATCGTCGTGTACGACCAGAGCCCGTATGGTCGGTGCACGATTCCGTCGCCGCTCGTCGTCCGGGGGGGCTTGGGGCCCCCAGGGCGGTAGCAGCGGGCCTCATCCGGCTGGGTTACGACGGTCGAAGGGTGCGGTGGCTCGCGAGACGGACCGGCGATCTCAGCCGCGCCTCCGGCGGGGGTACTCCCGATTTGGCGACGCCCGTCCGGGCCGTCGCCAAATCGAGAGTGGGGGCTTCTCCGGTGGAGGGGAAGCACTCGATCAAGAAGAACAGAACCCTCTCAGGTCGACCACCCGCCGCGCCGGTCAGCGCACCACGGCGGACAAGCTGCACGCCCGCCCTGTTCCGTAAAGCCTCGCCGACCGCGGCCAGCCAGCAGATAGGGCCAGATCAGAATGGACTTCGACTTGCGCTGTACATACCGGGGGTGTACACTAATGTAGTGACCGAGATCAGCGCAAAACGCGAGCGCAGGATCAACATGCGGGTGAGCGACGAGCAGGAGCGGATCCTGCGTGTCGCTGCCGACCTCAGCGGAGAGACGCTGACCGGCTTCGTGCTGTCCGTGGCCACTGCGCGCGCTGCGGATGTCGTTGCGCGCGCGCAACGGATCGAGATCTCGGCAGAGGCGTTCGATCGCTTCGCTGCGGCGCTGGACAGACCATCTGAGGACATGGCCACTGTCCGACGGTACGCCGCCAGGACGAGCCAGATTCCCGCGCGTTGAGCGCGGCGCCGCTCCGCCCCGTCGAGGCGCTACGCGAAGACCACCGCCTCGACGACTTCGACTCGGGCGTCGACCCGTTGGACCGCTGGCTGCGCCAATCGGCGCGGACCGCGGTCGCTGCCGGCACGGCCGCGACCTACGTGCTATGTCGAGGTGACCGAGTCGTCGGCTACTACGCGCTGGCGATGAGCTCGGTGGCACATGCCGGCGCGCCGGCACGGCTTCGGCGGGGCATGCCAGAGCCAGTGCCGGTCGTCCTCCTGGCGAGGCTTGCGGTCGATCGCGCTGAACGCGGGACGGGGCTCGGCGGCGATCTCCTCGTCGACGCGCTCCGCCGCTGCGTGCGCGGCGCGCGCGAGTTCGGGGCGCGTGCGGTGGTCGTGGATGCGATCGATGAGGACGCCGCCGCGTTCTACCGCCACTTTGACTTTATGGAGCTCGAGAGTTCGCGGCTCTGGCGCCGAATCTCAGACGTCGCGCGCGCCCTCGCCGGCTGAGTCGAGGGCCTCTCTGACTGGCCCGGCAAGGTCGTTCGTGTCAAACATTTGTCAAACGAACGGCGCCGAATCGCCCGATTTCGGCCCGGATGACCAAGCACGCAAACAGCGCGAATCCCCAGTAGCCATGGGCATTTCGCGGCATCAGGCCGTACCACCCGAACGGCCCAAACCGGGCTCATAACCCGAAGGTCGCGGGTTCGAATCCCGCCCGCGCTATTCAGTCGCAGTCAGGCTCGCCCGAGAAGGTCAGCGATCTGTGCGATCGCGAGTGGGATACGGCTCTCGCTGATCCGCCCGTAGCCGAGGACCAGAGCTGGTGGCCGGGTGGCCTGGTTGCTGCGGTAGGCGCTCATTCCATGGAGGTTGACGTTGCGCTCGGCCGCGGCCGCGATGAGTGCCTGCTCGTCAGCGTCTGAGGGAAGGTTCGCGACGGCGTGGATGCCGGCGGCGATGCCGGTGAGGGCGACGTTCGGGACCAGCCGCGCGAGGCTTTGCGCGAGAGCGTCGCGCCTGGCTTGGTAATGGCCGCGTAGTCGTCTGAGGTGGCGGTCAAAGCGTCCGGTGGCCAGCAGCGTGGCGAGGGTGAGTTGGTCCAGGATTGGCGAGCCGGAGTCCTCGGCGAGTTTCTCCTCAACGACTTCGTCGAGCCAGTTCGGTGGGCATACGAGCCAGCCGATCCGGAGCCCGGCGGCGAGCGCCTTACTTGCGGTTCCACAGTAGATGACGACGTCGGACGCGAGGCCTTGGAGCGCGCCGATCGGTTGGCGGTCGTAGCGCAGCTCGGCGTCGTAATCGTCTTCGAAGATAACCCCGCCGGTTTCGCGGGCCCAGTCGCGCAGGGCGAGCCGGCGTTCGGGGGCGAGCACGGCCCCGGTCGGGAATTGGTGCGCCGGGGTCACGAGCACCGCATCGGCCTGGACCCGGTGGAGCGCTTCGACGCGGATACCCAGCCCGTCAACCGCGATTGGGACCGGGGTCATGCCCGCGCGATGCACCGACTGCCGAACCTCGGGCTGACAGGGGTCCTCCAGTGCGATCCGGCGAGCGCCGCGTCGGCGCAGCACCCGCCAGACAAGGTTCTTGGCCTGGGTGAAGCCCCCGCAGATCACAACCCGCCCGGGGTCAGCCTGGACGCCCCGAACGCGGCCAAGGTATCCGGCAAGCGCGTGACGCAATTCGGAGGCGCCGCGGGGATCGCCGTATCCGAACGCGAAATCTGGGGCGTGTCGGATCACGTCGCGCCACGCGGCGGCCCAGTCGCGTCGCGGGAACAGGCCGGGGTCTGGGCTGGCCGGCCGGAAGTCGAACCGAGAAAGAGCCAGCTGCTCGACGATCTCCAGCGGCGCGTCCGGGACGACTGCGCCGCCCGTAGCCACCTGGGTTCCGGCGCCGGCGCGTGCGCTCAGGTAGCCCTCGGCCTGCAGCTGGGCGTAGCACTCCACGATCAGCCCACGCGTGACACCGAGGGCCCGTGCCAGTGCTCGCGTCGAGGGCAGGCTCATGTCCGGCTCGAGCCGCCCGGAGCGAATCGCCGCACGAAGCTGCTCCTCGAGCTGAACGCGCAGCGGGCTCCGAGCTTCGCGGTCGAGCGAGACAAGCAGGTCCAGCGACGAAGTGGTCCTCTGATTCGGTATCGAAGCGGACCTTATCGCCCTACCGGCTCGGGCGTACGGTGGCGGCCATGATCCATCCAGCACTCATCCAGCAGCTCGCCACTGCGCGCATCGACGATCTCCGGCGAGGGGCAGCAGAGCAGGGTCGACTCGATTCGAGTCGCGCCACAACACGGCCGCCATACCGCCGGACGCTCCCTACTCGGCGCGTCGGACCGTGTGGCCCTTCCGGCAGCTGAGGTGACCTCGTCATCCTCGCTACGGGTGCAGCCATTCACCCGCGCCCACGCGCGCGGGGCGCTTGACCTGTTCGCGGCCGAGGGTTGGGGCACCTACACGGCCGACCCGGAACGGACCATTCGGGCACTGTCATCGCCCGGCTGCACGACCCTGCTGGCGCTCGATGGAGCTGCGGTCGTGGCACTGGTTCAACTGCAGTCAGACGGGGAGATCCAAGCGCACCTTTCGAACCTCATCGTCGCGCGGTCATGGCGCCGGCGCGGGCTCGGTCGCGAGCTCCTGCGTCACGCACTCGGGGAGGCCGGGGGCATCCGCATCGACGTGCTCACGCAAACCGAGGCCTTCTATGAGTCATTGGGCGGCCAACCGACGCCGGGCTTCCGGCTACTCCAACCGAACCTGAACCTGGACGAGCAACCCGACCGTCTCCGCCGGCGACCCTGGCTGAGATGGCGGACCAACCGAGACCAAGCGCACGCCGCCATCAGCGCCGAGGCCATTTCTCCGGACGCGATCAGCCTGCGCGTGGCTGAGGGAATGTGAGCGCGTGCGAGGGAGCCGCGCGATAACACCGCAAATCAGGAGGAACGAGATGGGCAGCGAGACCAAGACGAGCATCGACGCCTACCTGGGCGCTCTCGAGGAGCCCCAGCGCAGCGCGCTGCAGGCGCTACGACGCACGATCCTGGAGATCGTGCCCGAGGCCGAAGAGGTGATCTCCTACGGAGTTCCAGCGTTCCGCGTGCGCGGCGAGACGGTCGTTGGCTTTGCCGCGTTCAAGCATCATCTGAGCTACCTGCCGTTCAGCGGCTCGGTGCTCGGGCGGCTGGTCAGCGAGCTTGACGGCTACGAGATGACGAAGAGCTCGCTGCACTTCTCGGTCGACCGTCCGTTACCCAGGGCGCTTGTAGAGAAGCTGATTCGGGCGCGACTGGCTGAGATCGACGAGCTCCCAAAAACATGACCAGGACGGCACGCTCGCCGATGACCTCCCGGTGATGTCCGGATCCTCAGGCCGCTGTGGGCCGATCACGATGTCTCGTGGCGGCCCGGCGTCATACCCAAACGCTTCCAGCACCCCGAGGTCGGCCGCCTCGAGCTCGAAGGCGAGGCCCGGGTGGGCGTGGTAGGGGGTCGCCTGGCCGCCGGGATCGACTTCGTAGAGCGCGCAGCCGAGCTCGGCGTTGCCGGCGCGGGGCCGAGCTGGGCGCCGCGCGCGGTGCTGAGCTCGCGTTCCCAGCCGTACCTCACGTCGATGGCGATTCGGGTCTCCTGGAACCGATTTGCCATCCACGTCGGGCATTGTGCCAAGCAAGCCGTCGTGGGAGATCGCCTGCTGGGCGGACGCGAACCTCTCCGAAACCCGGAACCTGAACGATCCCACGTCGGAGATCGCCCGGCTGATCAACCCAAAGCGACTCACGTTCGGGCGCCGGAGCTGGGAATCAAGTCCCAGCTGTTCTACATCCGCGGCGCAGAAAGCGGCGTCAACCCCGCCCTTGTCTGGGGCGGTGACGCGTTCCTGTGAAGGGCGCCGACGGCAAGATCCGAAGCGTGATCCAGCACCAGGCGGATACTGTCGCCGGCTCTGCTCCGACCGGCCTCTACCGCCGGCGGGCACGGGCGGCCGCGACTAGCCGGTCGATCTCTCGCTGCCGGCGTTGCGCGTACGCCTCCGCTTCCTGATGCGCCCGCTCTCGTGTCGTCTGCGCCTCTCGGGCGGCGTCTTCCCGCATGGCGGCCAGAACCTGCTCTCCGGCAAGCCGAGCCGTCCGCAGCTCCTGCTCGCACCTCTCTTCGGTCTCGGCGAGCAAGGCATCGGCCTCGCCCCTGGCTTGCTCGAGCAGATCTCGGGAGGCCTCCTCGGCCTCATCGAGGCGTTGGGCGGAGCCCGCTCTCTGTTGCGCCCGCTCGGTCACCAGTGCAGCCTCACGTTGAGCGGCGTCCAGAAGCCGGGCCGCCTCCTCGCGGGCCTCCGAGAGCACCGCCTCGGCCTCCCGGCGCACGCGCTCGGCGTCCGTCGTGGCCTGCGCACGGTCACGCTCACTGGTGGCGATATCGGCGGCGGCTCGCAGACGCGCCCCGGTGAGGATCGCTTCGGCCTCGAGGCGCCTGCTCTCCTCAACGCGTCCGGCTTGCTCTTCCCGCGCGGCCATCGCCCGCTCGCGCTCGCGCAGCTCGGCCCGGAGCTCCTCGGTCTCGCGGCCGAGTGCGTTCGTGCGAAACCACTCGGCGACCAGCTGCAGGTGGCGATCCACCTCCTCGGGGTCATAGCCGCGTCGCACGAGCCGGAACGTGCGCTGCACCACGTAGACCGAGTGCGCTTGTCCCTGACCGCTGTTTGCCACGGTGATCAGCGGTTCCCGGTCCTCCCCAGAACTCCTGCTTGGATCGGCGCACGCTTTGACCGTTTCGCGGAACGTGGTCGAGCGCGATCTGCGAGAGGGGCGGGTGGGTGCTCGCTGACACCTGGGAGTCAGAGGAGGCAGTTAGGTGGGCTGTCGCGGGACACGCCACGGCGCGTCGACTGCACGGCTCGACCGCGAGGCTGCGCTCGCGGTGGAAGTCGAGGCAGCCTTCAGAACCGCCGGTTGCTCAAAGCAACACCGCGACCATCGTCGTGAGCCACCGCGCGGCGAATGGCGCGAAGCCACGCTGAGGTCGGTCCGACACGTCCGCCACCATGACCATCATGGCCTCAGGGCCAAGGAACGCTTGGTCACCGGAGTAGGTGACCGTTTAGCCCGAGCGAACTCGGATCAAGTGGGCCGGACGAAGCCCTGCGCGAGCCGGCCGATCTCAAACTGGGCGGTGCCTGTGGTGACGACTGGATCCTGGGCGGCAAAGTCGCGCAGTTCTCGCTCATCCTCGGTTTCCACCACCGCCAGCCCGTACGAGTCGTCGTCGGTCAGGACCGGGCCGAAGATGACCATCGCGCCGCGCTCCAGCCACGGTGCCCAGTGCGCGGCGTGGCGGCCCATGATCGCCCGCTCGTCCTCGGTCATCGTCTGGGCGAACGCTGGGCGCGGGGCTTTGAGACGCAGCACAAATGTGGCCATTGCCGCGGATCTTAGTGGGGATCAAGGCTGGGTCCCGCCGGCGGCGTGGATGTCCACAATCGCCACGCGCTCGTGCGCAACCGCGCGAGTGTGGCGGAGCGCTTGGCCTCGCGGCACGCGAGTCCGCCGATGGGTAGGGCCTCGTCAGCTCCTATGTGGCATGCCTCGGGCCGGAGTCGCTGTCACTGTCGGCATCGAGATCGATCACGACGCACGTCTTTGACTGGTGAAAGATGAAGCGCACGCAGGTGTAGCCGTATTCCACCTCGTCAGGCTGAGGCATCCCCTGCGCACTCAGCAGCTCCCGTAGCCGCTGCTCAGCTTCGATCTTTGCCTCAAGCGTCGAGGGCATGACCCAGACCTTTGCGCCGATCCCTCTTCAGGTCAAGGATTGTGCCAACTGTGTGACAAGCGCCAGCAGATCGCTCGGGTCACGTGTGGTCGGCTCGGGGCTCCTGGTCGAAGTCGCCGCCCCACGCCCGTGCGAGCGCGCGGGGAAGGAGCCACTGACCGAGCGCGGTCAGGCGCTGGTCGGGATCGATGAGTCCCAGGACCTGCCACGGCAGGGCGATGATCCAGAACGCCGTCTCGAGGTGGGACTCTTCCTCGAAATCGATCCCGGACTCGCTCACGACCTCGGGGCAGTTGCGAATTCCCTCCACGAGAGCCTCTGGCGAAGCGTCGGCGCCGGGACCGTCACGCACGCTGCTGATGATCGCCCCGAGCCAATCAGCCTGCTCGAGCGACACCAGAAGGGACTCCTCCTCGACATCGAGGCCGGTCTCTTCCTGCGGTGAGATCGTCGCCGCGGCGAGCTGGATCAGTAGCTCGGTGTCAGCAACGGGCGCCGGACCGTTGCTCATGGCCGCGGCCTGCCGAACCCACTGGAGCGGATGGCCGCCGTCGCGCAGCCGCCTTCGGACTGTAGCTGCGGCTTCTGTCAGCTGGTCGCCCGGCGGCGGCTGCGCCCAGTATTGGCGCAACGCGTTGCGTAGCACTTCGACCGCCTCCCGCTCGGCCTGATCCCACTCGGCGATCCAGTGATCCTCCAGCTCATCGCTGACGTCGAACTCGTCACCCTCGTCTTGCCAATCTCCGCTCACGCGGTGCAACCTATCGAGCGCGGATCGTCCGTGCGGCGGCACTCAGAACGGTCCGGTTCTTGGCGCGAGTGCGCGGTCGCGGAGCGCGGCGATCAGCGCGCGGCGCCCGGCTTGGATGAGGACGAGCGGTTCCCAGCGGTCAAACGCCCCGGGACCTTGACCACGAAACCGCGGCTCACTCGCGTTTGACGTCTGGGGCCTCGTGCGGCGGGCGTCTCCTACTTGGGGCGGGCGCGAAGTTGAGTGGCCCGGGCACCGCGCCGATCGTCGCCCTCCAGGCTGGCATGGATTCGGACGCGAGGCCGGCTGACCGCCCGGACAGCCACACGGTTCGTTCCGCGAGGGACTCGGGGGACTACCCGGCCGCGAGCGCTTGGTCGGTGGCGGAGCGCCGCACGCCGGCGCGCCACCCGCTGAGCGCCATCCCGACGGCTGGAATGAATGCGACCACGATCATGACGAGCGCCCACACGAACGTTGACGCGAACGCGTTGGCCAGCGGGGTGGCGATGACCGCGTGGGCTCTGGCGGGCAGGTGCTGCAGCGCGGCGAGCCCGCCCGACCCCGAGCCCGTAGCGTGCGCGCCGACGATCGACGCGAGGTTGCTGGTGATCGCTGAGGCGAGGATCACCGACAGGATCGCGGTGCCGATCGAGGCGCCCGCCTGGCGGATGATGTTCATCGCGGTGCTGGTGCGCGCGATCGCGCCCAGCGGTACCGCCTGCATCGCCGCGGTCATGTTCGGCATCATCGCCAACCCCATCCCGAGGCCCTGCACAAAGCTCCCGGCGCCCAGCAGCAGATAGGAGGTGTTGGCGCCCACGAACACGAACGGGATCAGCCCGACCGCGACCAGGGGCAGCCCGGTGGCCGGCAGCCACGTCGGTCCGTAGCGGTCGGTGAGCCGTCCGGAGACGGGCATCAGCAGCATCGCGCCGAAGCCGCCGGGAGCCAGCAGCAGACCCGCGTCGAGCGCGGAGCGGCCGCGGACCGCCTGGTAGTAGAGGGGGATCAGCAGCATCGTGCCGAACACCGAGATCGCGAACAAGAAGAACGACATGCCCGCATAGCCAGCGCGCGTGTGCACGAACGTACGGATGTCGATCAACGGGTCGGCGGTACGCCAGCTGTGAACGAACCAGGCGGCGATCAGCAGCACTCCGGCCGCGGTCGGGCCCCACGCCCGCACCGACCCGAAGCCGTACGTCGACGACTCGGCGAGGCCGTAGATGAACACGGCCAGGCCGGGGGAGAGCAACGCCATGCCGAGCCAGTCGAGCCGGTGGGCGGGCTGGGGCTGATCGGGATCGAGCACGATCAGCGCGAGGATGAACGCGACGACACCGATCGGCACGTTGATGAAGAAGATCCACCGCCACGAGACGTCGTCGACCAGCCAGCCGCCGAGGATCGGGCCCATGATCGGGGCGAGCAGCATTGGCACGCCGAGGATTCCCATCACGCGCCCCATCCGGTTCGGGCCGGCCTTCCTGGTCATGATCGTCATGACCGTCGGCATGATCAGGCCACCGCCGATCCCTTGCAGGACGCGGAAGACGATCATCGACTCGGCGCTCCAGGCCAGGCCCGACGCGATCGAGCCGAGCGTGAACAGCACCAGCGAGGTCATGTAGATCCGCTTGGTCCCGAACCGGTCTGCGGCCCAGCCGCTCACCGGAATCACCGCCGCGAGCGACAGCGTGTAACCGGTGATGACCCACTGGATCGTCGTCAGCGTCGCGTGAAACGCGACGGCGAGGTGGTCGATCGCGACGTTGACGACCGTCGTGTCGAGGATCGACATGATCGCGCCGAGGAGCACGACGGCGGCGACCACCATCGTCTCGCGATCGAGCGCTTCGGGTTCGTTTGTCGGCTGTGCGGAGGTGTCTGCCATGTTCTTGATCGTACCGGACCGGATGGTCCGTTTACCTTGTCACCCCCCCAGGCGCTCGGCTGTCCGGTGGACACGGCGGCCATGCGCCGAGAGCTGATGGATGTACTGGGCCACGACGGCCTCGGACATCATGCCCCGGCGCCGCGAGCGCGACGCACGAACTGCCGGACTCTCGCCGCGATGGCGGCCTCGCATCTCGTGTGAACGGGTCGGATATCCAAGTTGGGCAGTTGTCATGCTGCCTCGCTTTCGAGCTCGTGGGTGGTGAAGCTGTCGGCCTCGTCTTCGGCGTAGGCCAGCTGCAGGCCGGGCCGGGTGGCGCGCGGGCGAAGCAGGATCAGAGCCAGCCCGAGGCCGGCACTGACCGCGGCAGCGCCGACGAGGAAGGCCAGGTGGTATCCCCCGATCAGTGAGCTGATGAGCCCTTGATGGGCGGCGATCAGGCTCTTGGTGTGGGTCGCGGCCACGGTGCTCAGCACCGCCAGCCCGACCGCCCCGCTGATCTGCTGGGACACGTTGGTGATTCCGGACGCCAGCCCGGCATCGGCGGCGGGCACGTCGGCCATCGCGATCGTCAGCAGCGGCATGAACGCGGTACCGATGCCAAGGCCAATCGCGAAGCAGGCCACGAATACCGTCGGGAAGAAGGCGGTGTCCGGACCGACCGTGCTGAACAGAAGCAGGCCGGTGATCGCGCTTGCCATACCCGACACCAGCACGGGCAGCTGCCCGAACCGCTCGACCAGGCGCGTGGTGATGCCGCGCGAGAGGATCGCCACGGTGATCGTCCAGGGCAGGAACGCCGCCCCGGTCTGCAGCGCCGAGTAATGACGGACGTGCTCGAGGTACAGCGTGCCGAGGAAGAACGTCGAGTACATGCCAGTCACCAGGAACCCACGGACGATGCTCGCGCGAGCCAGGCCCCGCAGGCGCAACATGCGAAGCGGCATGATCGGGTTTTCGATCCGGCTCTCGAGCGTCAGGAACGCGGCCATCAGGATCGCCGCCAGCGCGCCGAATCCGAGCACGTCGGTCGAGCCCCAGCCATGGCTGGTCGCCTCGACGATGGCGTAGATCGCGCTCATCAGCGAGGTCGTTATCAGTAGCGAGCCGAGCCAGTCGACGCCGTGCTCGAGCCCCTGACCCCGGTCGCCGCGGATCAGCGCCCGGCCAAGGGCAAACGCGAGCATCCCGATGGGCAGGTTGACGAAGAAGACCCAGTGCCAGCTCAGAGTCTCGGTCAGCACGCCGCCGGCCAGCAGGCCGAGCGAGCCGCCCGCGACGGATACGAACACGTAGGCGCTCATCGCGCGGGCGCGCTCAGCGGCCTCGGGGAACTCGGTGATGATGATCGCCAGGATCACGGAGGCCTGAGCGGCTGCGCCCACGCCTTGCAGGAAGCGGGCGCCTATCAGTACGCCCTGACTGGGCGCAACCCCGCACAGCAGCGAAGCGGCGGTGAAGATTGTCAGGCCGGCGAGGAACACCCGCTTGCGCCCGACGAGGTCGCCGAGCCGGCCGGCGAGCAGCAGCAGGCTGCCGAACGTGACCAGGAACGCGTTGACGACCCAGGTCAGGTTGCCCTGGCTGAAGTGGAGCTCGCGCTGGATCGACGGCAACGCGACGTTCACGATCGTCACGTCGAGGACGATCATCAACTGGGCCAGGCAGACGACCATCAGGGTCGCCCAACGGCGCTGGTCCGGTTGGGGGGTTGGTAGAGATACGAGCTTCATAAGACTCCCAGTGGTTGCACAATCGGCCAGATGTGGGCTAAAATGGAGGTCGCCTCCGAAATATCTGGAGGAGCCCTCCGGAAACTATACGGAGGCCCCCTCCGTTTGTCAACCGACTTTGCCAATGAGCACGACCGCAGAACCCGAACAGCTCCTCGTCAGGCCCAAGCGCGCCGATGCGCGCCGTAACTACGAGAAGGTCCTGACCGCTGCACGCGCGGCCTTCCTTCAGGGCGGTGAGGCGACATCGCTGGAGGAGATCGCCCGGCGAGCCGGGGTCGGGATCGGAACGCTGTACCGGCACTTCCCCAATCGTCAGGCGCTGCTCGAGGCGCTCTACGCCGGCGAGGTCGAGGAGCTATCGCGCTCGGCGGCAGAGCTCGACGGGGAGGACCCGTGGCAAGCGCTGAGCCTCTGGTTCGAGCGCTTCATCGCCTACCTGGCGACCAAGCGGGCGCTGGCCGAGGAGCTGATGAACTACATGGACAGGGACGCGCCGCTGTTCGCGGCCTGTCGCGCGTCGATGTTCGCGGCCGGAGAGCCGTTGCTCAAGCGTGCGCAGGAGGCCGGAGCCGTGCGCTCCGACGTCGAGTTCGCGGAGATCCTCCAAATGGTGATGGGGATCGGCAAGGTCCCAACCAATGACCCCGCCCAGACCGAGCACATGCTCCGGATTGCGCTGGACGGGTTGCGCTACCGCCCGTCCGACTGAGTCCCAGTCCTCGCGGCCGCGCCCGGCCGCCGCTGAGGATCACTTTCCATCGCGCTGGAGTCTTCCGGCTCGCAACCCCGAGGTTGCGGGTTCGAACCCCGCCGACGCTATTGATTGAAGCCGTCCGGTGCTGCCAGCATCGCGGCTTGCCGGTCGGGGCGCCGAGGTCAGGGCCCGACTACAGCAGTGGCGAGCCAGCGCTGGCCGGTTCGGTCAACGCCAACCGCGCGGATTGAGACGGCGCCGGCGCGGACTGGCAGCCTTGCGCGACCATCTCGCAGAAGGCGCCAGCGCGCCTGTACCCGGACGCTGAGGCGGAGGTGGCGCAGCGCCGGTCCTCGGAGGCGTGCGGTGAGACTTCGGCTTCGGCGCGTGACCACGAGAGTCCGCTGACGAGGGTCTTGCCGCAAGAAGAGCACCCGCCCGCGGGTGCGGACAGTCCCGGCACAGCGCAGGGCGGCGAACCGGACCTGCTTTGACCCGAGCAGCGGCACCGCCCGCACCGTGCGTCCGCGACAGCTGAGCGAGGCGCCGCGCAACAAAAGTGCCACCTGGCGAACCCCGCGCACCCGTCCCGGGCGACCATTGACGGCCAGGGCGGCGAAAGGCTGCTGGACGCGTACCGTGACCAGGTGCGTGGGACGCGATGTCAAGCCGGTCACCGGCGCGGCGCAGGGGGTTCCCGTCAGGCCGCGCTGAACGGCCTTGAGCACGGCAGCTCCGACCGCCGCATCATTGGTCAGGGCGTCGGTGGTGCCCAAGAAGGACAGCGATGAGCTGTGGATGACCGGGAAGGCCCCGATCGATATCACGTGCGCTATGCCCGGTCCAGGGATCGGCGTGCCCTCGAGCGAGGTGGAGGCTTGGCCGAGCGCGCTCGCCTCCCCCACAATGCCATCATTTGGGTTGTAGTACTTGGGCAGCAGCCACCCGATATAGGGAACCTTGACGTAGGTGCCGGCGGCGACGGACACCGGGCAGCCAATCGTCTGCTCGGGGTTCCAGCCGGCCAGGAACGAGCTCGAGAGCTCGCGGGTAGCTATGGGTCCCAGAGCGGCGATCAGGCGCTTGGTCACCGAGAGCAGCGCTTCGCACACGGCCTGAACCGTCGGGTTGCTCGCCTCGCAGCGACCATCGACGACGTACTCGGCGAGATCGGCACCAAACGACCCGGTGTGCGGGGTCCCCAGCGTGGTCAGTGACTGGACGACCGGCCCGACATTGGCCGCGCGCAGCTGGGTGATCGCCGATCGCGACCATAAGCCTCCGTCGGAGTGTCCAATTAAACTTACGCTCGTCACCCCGTACTTGGTGGCGAGGAACTGCAAGAAGCGCTTGAGCGCGGCGCCGTTGTCATTCACGTCGCCGTTGGAGTTAAGGACGTCCGCCGCCGGCGGCACCGCGCCGCCCGGCTCTGTGCACGGGGGTCCAGGCGAGCCCCCAGAGTTCGCTATCGGTGCCGTGAAGACTGCCTCACCGGCGGCCCGAAGGCTTGCCGCCGGACCCGTCGGTGCGCTCCACGTCGGACCGGCCTTAGTGGCACACGAGGCCGCCGGGACGCTAAACGGCGTGGTCGTGTCAAAGCCCGAGACGAGCACGACGGCCGACGAGGCCAGCGCCGTCGCGGGCAGCACCAGCACACCAGCCACCACCGACATCGTCGCCCACATCCCGCGCACCCTCACAGCGGAAACTCTAACCGACAACCGGCTCGACGGTCGAGCCTTCCCCGAGCAGCGCTTGCAGTCGACCGCTGCTGGCGCCGTCACCGGCGGTCCCGCGACGCCCTCACCCCGTCGGCCCGGAAGCGTCCTCATGCCCGCTGGCCGATCGCTGCGTGCGCGGTGGTCGACGATCAGGGGCGCAGGAGGACGCAGCCGACGGCGAAGCGCTGCACGGCGCGAGCGACGGGCGGGCGGTGCGGATTGACGACACGGGCGAGGCGGATGAGGCGCGATGAAGGGAGTGACCCTGGGATCAGAGAATCACCGGCCGACGCGAGTAGATGAACCCCACCAGGCCGGTCAGGGGCTTGCTCTGCGGAGGTTCACGACGCCTCAAACGATCGTGTCGATCACCCGACGTCGGGCTCGATCACATCGCGCACCAGCGCCGGCTCGGTTTGGCGTTGATCAGACCACTCGAGCGCGTCACGGAGCGCCTGCTCGGCCTGATCGGCCTCGTCTTGCGAGCGGGCGAAGACTCGCGCCAGCAGGTCACCCTCGCTCACCTCGCGCCCGATCTTCGCGAGTAGTTCGAGGCCAACCGACGGGTCGATGCGATCCTCCTTTTGGCGGCGGCCGGCCCCAAGGGCTCCCGTCGCGTTTCCCACGGCTTCGGTGTCCACTCCGGCCAGCCAGCCGGCGCGGTCAGCGCGGATCTCGTGTTCCACCGGCGCCGCCGGAAGCAGCGCCGGGTTCTCGGTGACCCGGCGATCCCCGCCCTGCGCCTCCACGAAGGCGCCGAACCGCTCCAGCGCCGCCCCGCTGTCAAGCGCGGCCAGCGCCCGCTCGCGACCGTCCTCGACGCTGTCGGCGACCTGGGCGAGGACCGCGAGGTGCGCCGCGAGCGTCACACATAGCTCAGCAAAGCGTCCAGCACGCTCTCCGCGAAGCACCTCGATCACCTCGCGTACTTCGATTGCGTTGCCGATCATCTCGCTGAGCGGCTGGCTCATGTCGGTGATCAGCGCCCCGGTCCTGCGATCTGCCGACTCTCCGAGTTCCACGCACGTCGTCGCGAGCTCACGTGCGCCCTCCAGGTCCTTCATGAACGCACCCGAGCCGGTCTTGACGTCGAGCAGGATGGTTTGGGCGCCGCCGGCGAGCTTCTTGCTCATGATGCTCGACGCGATCAGGGGGACGCTGCCGACGGTCGCGGTCACGTCCCGCACCGCGTAGACGGCTCGGTCGGCGGGCACGAGGTTGGCGGTCTGCGCGGTAACCGCCAGGCCGATTCGCTCCACCTGCGCCAGAAGCTCCTTGGAGCTCAGATCAGTGCGCAGGCCGGGAATTGACTCCAGCTTGTCCAGGGTGCCTCCGGTATGTCCGAGGCCGCGACCGGACAGCTTGACGACCTGCATTCCCAGCTCCGCCGCGAGCGGGGCGACCACCAGTGTGGTGCCGTCGCCGACGCCCCCCGTCGAATGCTTGTCGACCGTGGGCCCGGAGAGTGCCGTGAGATCAAGCTGCTCACCGGAGGCGACCATCCCAGCGGTCAGCGCCTCGGTTTCCTCGGCGCTGAAGCCGCGGAGATAGCCCGCCATGAGAAACGCCGCCATCTGATAGTCGGGAACGTCTCCGCGCGCGTAGTCGAGCATCAGCCGCCGCAGCTCGTCCGCGGGAAGCTCCTGCGCGTCCCGCTTTGCCGCGATCACCTTGACCGCTTCCATGCTCATCGTTTGCCCCCCGGGGCCCCGAGGGAAACCGTGAGCGACCCAGGCCTCGTCCGTCGATTAGTGCGAAATCCGAGCGGGTACATGGCGACCAGGCTCAGGCAAAGGAGGAGACCTTGAGTACCCACACCGTCGGTCCCAGCAACCGGGTCGAGTCGGACGGCCGTGGTAACGGGGTGACGCCTTCCGGCAGCGCTTCAGGCGGGGCCGGCGGTGTTGCCGGTGGGCTCGAGACCGTGGGCGTCGCTCCAATTCCCGACCGTCAGCGCCGGATCACACCATCTCGCCTGTTCATTCTCTGGGCTATGGCCTCCGCTTCGGCGCTGACTCCGATTGTGGGTTCGCAGCTGTTCAATTTCGGCCTGTGGTGGCTTGTCGTGGCCATCGTGGCGGCATGGCTGCTGGCCTTCATACCCGCCGGCCTGTTCAGCGAGATGGGCCGTGAGGTGCCGCTTACCGCGCTGATCGTCGCTCGGCGTACCTATGGCTATGCCGGGGCCGCGCTGTTCTCGTTGCTGTTCACCGTTGTCAACGCGGGCTTCTTCGGCCTCAATACGGCCGTGGGCGGTCAGCTCCTCGGAGCTCTGGCTCACTCCAGCCCCACCCTCTGGACCTGGCTGATCGGGCTGGCCCAGACGATCCTGGTGCTGTTCGGGATGCGGGTGCTCGAGCCTTTCTACCGCTACACGTCGGTGCTGTTCCTGGTCTGTTACGGGGCGCTGACCGCGTACCTGTTTGGACACTTCTCGATCACCGTCCCGCACTCGCACGGGTCGCTGCAGTGGGGCCCGGCGCTGACCACCGTGCTCAGCCTGTCGATTCTCGCCTGGACGTACAAGCTTTCGACCGTTTCTCGCTTCGCCATCCCGAAAGACGCTCCCGGAGATCGCCCGCGGTCGTTCTTCCTCGCGCCCTCGGTCGGGATCATGCTGGCGGTGCTCCTCCTCGGGGTGGTCGGCTTGTTCTCTACGGCCGCGACTCACAACTGGAACGTCGCGCTGCTCGGCGCGCACGTGGCCTGGTGGGGAACCGTGGCGGCTATCGGGGTCGTGGTGGCGATCGTGCACACCAACGCCATGAACCTGTATCCCTCGACCGTCGACGTGCTCGTGGCGATGAACTCATTCCTGCGCCCGCGGCGCTGGGAGCAGCCGATTGGGACCTTCCTGCTCGGCATCGCATCAACGTTGCTGGCGGTGGCGGGGATCCTCACCCATATCCAGAGCTTCCTGAACGGAATCGGCGATGTCATCTTTCCTTTCACGTTCATCATGCTGGTCGACTGGATCATGGTCCAGCGCCGCTCGACGCCGCCGGAGGAGTTCTTCCAGCGGCCCCGGACGCCGGCTCAGTGGATCGACCCACCCGCGGCAATTGCCTTCGCCCTCGGTCTTGCCTTCAACCTCTGGATTCACCTGGTCCTGCCATCCGGGCTGGTCGCCCAGTTGCCGATCCCGTACGTCGGAGCTCTGCTCTCGGCCGCGCTGTACGCGCTGCTGGCCGTAAGAAGCCCCCACCGAGTGACACCGCAGACGGCGGACTCCTCGCGCTCGACCGCACCGG
Source organism: uncultured Actinomycetota bacterium (assembly GCA_963787595.1). Classification (GTDB taxonomy): domain Bacteria; phylum Actinomycetota; class Thermoleophilia; order Solirubrobacterales; family Solirubrobacteraceae; genus Palsa-465. The sequence continues at coordinate 473,524 of CAWBDE010000004.1, read as the reverse complement.
TGACCGTGCCCTGACCGGCCCCGTCTCCGTGGCGATGCAACCAGCAGGACCGTCCTCGGGCTCGGTGGCGGAAAGGCCACCGAGGACTGGCGTGCCGGACGACCTCGTGACGCGGGTCCGCGCGTGGATTGCCGAGGACCCCGACCCCGCCTGCCGGGACGAGCTGCGCAGGCTGCTGGACGCGGGTGCCGGCGCGGAGCTGGCCGAGCGCTTCGCCTCGGAGCTGCGATTCGGCACGGCCGGGCTGCGCGGGCGACTCGGCGCCGGGCCTGGACGCATGAACCGGGCGACGATTCGTCGGGTCACGGCGGGGTTCGCCCGGTACCTGCGCCACAACGTGCCCGGGGCCGCGTCGGCCGGAGTGATCGTCGGCCACGACGCCCGGCACGGGTCGGCGATGTTTGCGGCGGAAACGGCGGCCGTGCTCAGCGGGGCCGGCATTCGCGCGCTGCGGCTACCGAGCAACTCGCCGACGCCGGTGCTCGCCTTCGCGGTACGCCAGCTCGGCTGCGCCGGGGGAGTGATGATCACCGCGAGTCACAACCCCGCTCAAGACAACGGTTACAAGGTGTACCTCGGCGATGGCATACAGATCGCTCCGCCGCTCGATGCCGAGATCGCCGACTGCATCGCGCAGGTCGGGAGCTTGACCGAGGTGCGCCTGGGCGCCGAGGGGCAGCAGCTGGACAAGGCGGTGACCGACGCCTACGTTCACCACATCGTCTCGGCGTTGCCCGCACCAGCGTCCGGCGAACCCGGACGGGTTGAGCCACCAGAGCCGGCGCGGACCGATCGACCGCTGGGGACCGTCTACACGCCGCTTCACGGCGTCGCCCGAGACGTCCTGCTCGCGGCCTTCGCGACGGCCGCCCTTCCCGCGCCCCACGTGGTTCCCAACCAGGCCGAGCCTGATCCTGATTTCCCCAGCGTGCAGATACCGAACCCCGAGGAAGCCGGCACCCTGGACATCGCGCTGACCGAAGCGGAGCGCCAGGGAGCCGACCTGATGCTGGCCAACGACCCCGACGGCGACCGGCTGGCGGTTGCGGCACCCGAACCAGAGCCCGGCCCGCGCAAGTGGCGGATCCTCACCGGCGACGAGATCGGGGCCCTGCTCGCTCGATACCTGCTCGCGCGCTGCACGGATCGCGAGGGCACGGTCGTGGTCACCACCATCGCCTCCTCATCACTGCTGTCCCGGATGGCCGCCGACGCCGGAGTCGGCTACCGCGAGACCCTCACCGGGTTCAAATGGATCATGCGCGCCGGAGGCCAGGTCCAACCGCACGCGCGGATCCTGTTCGGCTACGAGGAGGCGCTTGGCTTCGCGGTCAATGACGTGGTGCGAGACAAGGACGGCATCTCGGCCGCGCTGGTGATCTGCCGAGCCGCAGTCGAGGCGCAGCGATCGGGGACGACGCTTCTCGGTCAGCTCGATGATCTGGCCCGACGCTTTGGACTTCACGCCACTCGGCAGATCTCGATCGAGCGGGCCGGGGATCGAGGACCGCAACAGATTGCGGAGATGATGCGCTCACTGCGCGAACGGCCGCCGAAGATCCTGGACGGGCAAACCGTCACGAGTGTCGACGACCTGTTGCACCCAGCCAACGCGTCCCAGAGGCGGCTAGACCTTCCGTCGTCGGATGTGTTCGTGCTGCGGTGCGAGGACGGGACTCGCGCCGTGGTGCGCCCCAGCGGAACCGAGCCCAAGCTGAAGGTCTACCTGCAGCGCGTGCGCGACGTCGGCGGCGAGGACATGGCCGCGGCGCGCCGCCGAGCCGAGGCCGACCTCGACGCGCTCGCTGCCGAGATCAAGGCCGTGCTCGGGGCATGACCACCTCGATGGCCGAACCCACGACCCGGCGCGCGCTGGCAGCGATCATCGACCACACGCTCCTGCACCCCGAGGCCACCGAGGACGACGTTCGGGACCTGTGTCGCGACGCCCGCGAGCTGGCGGTCTGTGCGGTGTGCGTGTCCGCGACGATGGCCGCGGTCGCGGCCGCCGAGCTCGCCGGCAGCGAGATCCGGGTAGCGGCAGTAGTCGGTTTCCCGTCGGGAGCGCACCACGCCGAGGTCAAGGCGCTCGAGGCCGACCGAGCGGCCGCTGACGGCGCCCAGGAGCTCGACATGGTGCTCAACCTCGCCTTGGCACGCCGGGGCGAATGGGGAGGAGTACGGGACGAGATCGCGGCCGTGCGGGCGGCGGCGCCCGCGGCGACGCTGAAGGTGATCCTCGAGGCAGGGGCGCTGCGCCCGGAGGAGCTGGTCGGTGCCTGTCAGGCGTCCGAGGACGCCGGCGCGCAATACGTCAAGACGTCCACCGGCTTTCATCCCGCCGGCGGCGCCACCCCAGAACAGGTCCGAGCGATGGTCAAGGCCACCGGCAGCCGGCTGGGCGTGAAAGCCTCCGGCGGAATCCGTGACTCCGAAGCGGCTGTCGCTCTGGTCCGAGCCGGGGCGACACGCCTCGGGTTGTCCGCCACGCGCTCCGTCCTGTCGGAGATGCCCGAGTGATCAGCGGCGGCAGGGAGATGCCCGAGTGATCAGCGGCGGCAGGGGAGGGATATCCAGCGCCAGCGAGAGTCGCCGTGACACGCTGCTGATCGATGTGCACTCGCACTTCGTGACCGATGGATACGTCGATGCAGCCAGGGCCGCCGGGCACATCCATCCCGACGGCATGCCCGATTACCCCGCTTGGGATGCGACACGTCATCTGGAGCTGATGGACCAGTGGGGAATACGGACATCGATCCTGTCGATCTCCTCCCCCGGAGTGCACTTCGGCGATGACCAGACCGCGCGGGCGCTGGCGCGGGAGGTGAACGAGTTCGCGGCGCAGATCACCCGGGAGCATCGCGGACGGTTCGGCCATTTCGCGTCCTTGCCACTGCCCGACGTGGCCGGCGCGGTCGAGGAGGCCGGCTTTGCGCTGGAGGAGCTCGGCAGTCACGGGCTGGCGATCGAGACCAACGCCGACGGCAGCTATCTGGGGGACGAGCGCTACGAGCCGTTGTGGGCCGAGCTCGATGCCCGCGGGGCGGTCGTGTTCGTGCACCCGACGTCTCCGCGATGCTCCGAGGCTGTGTCGCTGGGGCGGCCCCGCCCGATGCTCGAGTTCATCTTCGATTCCACCCGGACCGTCGCGGATCTGGTGTTCGGCGGGGTGCTCGGACGGCATCCCCACATCCAGTGGATCTTCACGCACGGCGGGGGCGCGCTGCCTCTGCTCGCCGACCGGATCGAGCTGTTCCGCGCGCTGTTCATGGGTGGCGACCCTGATGAGCCCAGCGCGCCCGAGCAGATCCGCCGCCTGTGGTTCGACATGGCCGGCACGCCGTTCCCCAACCAGATCCCGGCGCTGGTCAGGGCGTTTGGGGCAGAGCGCCTGCTCTACGGCAGCGACTACTGCTGGACGCCGGCTGATGGCACCGCGGCCCAGGTCAGATCAGTCGACGAGGCGGAGCAGCCCGCGGGCGATACCTGGCGTCAGCTGACCACGCGCAACGCGCTCTCGCTCATGCCGGGTCTTCACGGCTAGAGCGCGCGGCTCGTCCCGGCTCAGCGACTGCCGCTCGGCGTGAGGATGATGACCGGGATGATCCGGTCGGTCTGCTTGGCGTAGTCGGCGAACTGGGGCTGGCGCGCGGCCTGTTCCCGGAACATCCGATCGCGCTCCTCACCGCGCGCCTCGGTGGCGATGGCGGGCAGGGTCTCGGTGCCTACCTCGATCGTCACCTCAGGGTGCGCCTTGAGGTTGTGGTACCAGTCGGGGTTGGTGGGTCCGCCCGCCTTGGAAGCGAAGATGAGGTAGCGCTCGCCGTCGCGGCTGGTGACAAGCGGGGTAACGTAGCTGTTCCCCGACTTCGCACCGGTGTGGTGCAACAGCAGGAGGTTGGCTCCCTCGAACATCCCGCCGACGTGGCCGGCGTTGGCGCGGAACTCCTCGATCACCTGGGCGTTGAAGTCTGCGGCTGATGTGGACATGGGGTCGGAGTCTATGGGCCGGCCGTGTGCTGTCCTCGGTTGCCGGCCGCCTTGCCCCTCGCTATGCAGGCTGCATGGCACGGCAGCACGTGCCCTTGCCGTGCCAGAAGCTACGGTTGCTGTGGGTGATCTCCGAGCTGCCTCTTCCACCGTTGGAGCTCGCGATCCGCTCCGAAGCATCGAAGGCGCCGATGCCGAGCGCTTGGTCGCCTACGACTTGGTTGGGGCAACCCTGAACGAGTGATCGTCGACTCGTTGCCCGCCGAGTGGGTCTGGGACGATCGCACGGCGCTTGACTTTGGTTTGCGGAGCCCGCCGAGTGGGTCTGGGACGATCGCACGGCGCTTGACTTCGGTTGCGGAGCGGGTCGGGTGCTCCGGCACTTCGCCGCCGAGGCTCAGGTTGCGGGCATGCAGGTGTTCGGCGTCGACCGGCCGTGGAGTGAAGGCGGTCCAAGTGTCTTTCACTCCGAATGGTGGCTCCGCGCACATTGGGATCGTGCCTTTGACGCCGTCAAGGTCACTCGCGGTGACACTCCCGGTGTGCACAGCTTGATCGTCCTGCGCCGGTCTCATGTGTCACGGACGGCTGCGGACCTGGAGCTTCCCGAGGACGGAGACTCCCGCGAGCTCGCGGCCGCCCCCGCCAACCTCGCCGCCCTGCAGGCTGAGAACCGCGCTCTGCGTGAGCGCGTCTCTCAGCTTGAGGTGGAGATTGACCGTCCTCTGCACTCCCGCGTGCTGCGCAAGCTACTCAGATAGTGCCTACCCGATCGTTTCCGGCTGCCGGGCCGCGGCGGTCACAGCGCGCGACCGCGGCGGCGACCAGGTGCGCTTGCCATCCGATCCGGGTCGACCTGCAAAAAACGACAAATGCGAATTCGCCTCCACAACTTGTCATCCACTCCAGGCCTAGCCTGCGTTTGTCGACAAACCCGCGAGCCGGATTCGAATTTGTCGCCCAATGCATGCCCGGATCGCTCCCGCCGACGCTGAAGGGCGCAAACCTGACCTGGCAGGGCGCCCGAACCAGTGCCGCGCAGCCCAGACCGCGCCGCGGCCTCAGCCCAGACCTCGTCCGGGCCCCAGCACCCGGAATCGTCCGCCAGCGACCACGACGTCATCGTCGACCGATGGCCGATGAGTGGGGAGGGCCGTTACGCCGCCCCCAGCACCCGCCCTCGATCCGGCCTAGATCAGAGTGGCTGCCCTATGTCTGAGCGTCACCGCTGCCTTGCTGCTGCTGGTCACCTTGATTCTGTTGACCGCCGGCGTCCTGCTGCTGATCTCCCTGAGATTGCGAGTCGTCAGAGCCTCCCTGCGACTGGCCACCGGATGGCGAGTTGCCGAGGTCGCCCTCGATCTTCTTCTCAACTTCCTGCTCGCCCTTCTTCTCGATCTCGTCCTCGAGTCCGGACATAGCTACTCCCTCGTTGATGGTTGAAGCGTCACGAGCGAACCTACCCCGCTCCCGCCGCGGCAACCCGGCGGACTCCGGCCGTCCGCAACCGCTACTCGCTGTCGATGCCGTCGCCCGCGACCATCCCCCGGTGCATTACGCGGTCGCCGACCACTCCGGCGTGATCGGCCCGGTGCATCACGCACCGGTTGTCCCAGATGACGATGTCGCCGGATGACCACGAGTGGCGGTAGATGTTGTCCGGGCGGGTGGAGTGCTCGAACAGAAACGCGACAGCCTCTTGCGCCTGCTCGTCGGTCATCCCGCTGATGGCAGCGCAGCGGCTCGGCGTCGACATGTAGAGGGCGGTGCGGCCGCAGAGCGGATGACGAGCGAACACCGGGTGCTCGGCGGAGGTCTCGTCGTCATCGTCGAGCGCCAAGCCCGTCACCACGTGGGTGATGGTGCGTCCCTTCAGATCGGTGCGCACCGCGCCGGGTAGCGACTCGCAGGCGCGGTACTGGTTGGTGAAAAGCGTCTCGCCCCCCTGCTCGGGGATGGTGACGGCGCGCAGGGCGGTGTAGGCGGGCGGGCGGCGCACGTAGCTGGTGTCCACGTGGAAGGTGCTGCGCGGCGGGGTGATGCGCCCGATGTTGGTGACGACGTTCAGGTCGCGATAGCCCGGCACGGCCGCCTCGCCCTTGGTGAACGTGAGCTCGCCGAAGCTCTTCAGGAACTCGACGAACGTCGCATCGTCGCTCGCCTGCCCGGGCAGCACGAGGACGCCGCGGTCGGCGAGCAGGTCGCGCAACCGCGCGACCACGTTGGGGGCAAGGTCAGAGACGGAGAGGTCGGTGACCTCGGCGCCGATGGGATCCAGGTTGGTGTACTTCACGATGCGCTCCTTAGAGGCGAGGGAGAGAGCCGAGCGGCGAGGGCGGCCTGCACCGCGATCGCGAACAGCTCGTCGGTGGCGATGCCGGCGGCGCCGGCCATCATCGAGATGACGCTCTGCCGCGCGAACGAGCAGTACAGCCCGGCCTCGAGGAACCACGGGCGCCCGTCAGGATCCACGCGGAAGTCAAACAGGCTGTAGTGACGGCAGCCGAGCGCGCGGTGGCAGCGGCGGGCGGCCTCCCACACGACCTCGGTGATCGGGTCGTCCTCGTCGACGATCCACGCCCGAGTGCTCTGCTTGGCGACGAGCGCCAGCTCGCCGTCCTCGTCGCGCCGGATCTTGTCCGCGTAGTCGCGAATCGGCTTGAGCCGAGGATCGACGCAGTACTCCTCCAGCGGCAGGCCCACCAGCTCCCCCTCGCGGACGATAATCCCGCAGCGGACCTCGCGGCCGAGCTCGATGTAGCGCTCCACGAGCGCCGACTCCGAGTGCCCACAGGCCTCCGCGAGCGCCGGAGCCAGTTCGGCGCGATGCCGTACGAGGGCAACGCCGAGGGAGTTGTCGGCGTCCGCGGGCTTCACGACGACCGGTGGCTCGACCGCTGGCAGCGCGCCCGGCCTCACGAGCTCTCCCGCGGGCACGGCGACGCCCGCGGCGGCCACGACCGCCTTGGCTCGCGCCTTGTGCGCCGCCAGCGCCATCACGTCGGGCGGGTTGCCGACGTAGGGAACGCCGAGCAGGTCGAACAAAGCGCGGTACTGCGTCATGCCGGGCAGGCAGAACATCTGCGGCACCATCACATCCACCCCGAGGGCGTCCACCCGCCCGATCGCCTCCGCCGCGCAGACCGTGGGAGCGGCGGCGATCGCCTCCCGCCGCAGGTCGGCGGGGAACCGCCACCGCCGGTCCGGGGTGACGTAGGCGAGGTGGACCTCATAGCGATCCGGATCCTCCGTCGTGCGCAGGCAGTCGGAGGCGTACAGCCGCGAGAGGTCGCAGAGGAAGTCGCTCACCGCCGACCCGACGAGATGGAGCACGCGCAGGGACACGGTCTAATCCCCTCCCGGCTCGACCAGCTTGCCGATGTTGAAGTCGATCCGCCGCCAGCTGCGGCGCCGGCGGAGATTGGCGACGAGCAACGCCGGGATCTGCGCGTGGTGGACCATGAGGAACGGGAGCGGGTCGTCCCAGGCGAAGATCGCCTCCTTGCCGCGGGCGATGCGCCGGAGTGTCTGCCCCGCGCGCGACGGGTGGCGCAGCAGACGCCAAAGCTCGTGGTAGAGCCAGTAGGTCGGCCGGCTGGCGCTGCGCGGCGTCAGCGTGGCGACGTCGGAGTCAAGATAGGCGCGAGCGACGTCGGGGTGGTCGTAGAACATCGTGATCGCCGAGTGCGTGCGCGGGTTGCACTCGATCGCGTAGATCCGGCCGTCACAGCCGCGAATGAAGTCAAACGAGACCTGGCCGGTCAGCTTCAGGGCCCCGACGAACCGCGCGACCCAGGCCGCGATCTCGGGCTCCTCGACCATCTCGTAGTTGAGCTGGGAGGCGGAGGACCGACAACAGCAGTGCAACTGCACGCGCCCGCCGCGAACCGTGCTGTGGGTGCAGAACTCCTCACCGGCGACGAATGCCTGCATGATCCACGGGTTGTCCTCGCTGATCGGCAGCGCGGCCACAAATGCTCGGGTGCGCTCGGGATCGGGCTGCGGCAGAGGGGTGAGATCGAGCCGGCGGATCGGGTCGTAGGCGATGCTCTTGAGGATGTACGGCGGGTCGTGAGCGGCGAAGGCGAAGCCCAGCACCCGCTCGGGATCGCTGATGTGGTGGGCATCGGGAACCGGGAGATCGAGGTCACGGGCCGCGACCGAGAACGCGTACTTGTCGTCGAGCTTGGTGAGCGTGTCCGGATCGAAGTGCATGACCTCGCAGTACTCGCCGAGCTCGGCCTTGGCGAGCGCGTCGTGCAGGGCGGACGCCGGGCTGCAGACCGGCACGTAGACGTCGACGTCCTCCCGGCGGGCGATGTCGACGAGCGCGGCGGCGTAGCCGGGAGCGCCGGCGAGGGGCACCGTGTAGAAGCGGTCGACGGCGCCCGAGAACCGGTGTCCGGTCAGCCGGTACTTCTCCGCCTCGACGAGGATCACCCGGTGGCCGGCGCGGTGAAACGCCCGGGCGAGGTGCAGCGCCTTGGTCATCTTGCCGCCGCTGATGAGGATCGTCCGCGGCGGGGAGGCGGCCGGCTCAGCGGCTCTGCTCCCCCGGCGGAACAGCAGCGCAAGAAGCGTGATCGCCAGGTTGAACGGCAGCGCGCAGGTGAGCAGGACGAGCGTCGCCACCGTCCGGGCCACCATCGGCTCGGGCGTCTCCGGCGCCCGGACGGTCCGGTCGTGCAAGGAGTGGCCAGTCGCCATCAGACTCGGCGGATCAGGGTCATGCCGTCGCGCACGGGTAGCAGCACCTGCTCGACGCGCGGGTCGCTGGCCAGCGCCTGGTTGAAGGCGGCGATCGCGGCGCCGTTGGCCGACGGCTCGCCGGGGAGATAGGGCTCCCCCTGCAGCAGAGTGTTATCGACGCAGATGACGGCGCCGTCGGCGAGCAGGCCGCGACCGAGCACGGCGTTCACGTACTTCAGGTAGCCGGCCTTGTCGGCGTCGATGAAGACGAAGTCGAAGGTCTCGCCGGCCGTCGCGAGCTGCCGCAGAGTCGCCTCGGCCGGGCCGACCCGCACCTCGATCTTCGCCCCGGCCGGCACTTGATCAAAGCTGCGTTGCGCGAACGCCGCCACCTCGGGGTCGAGCTCGCAGGCGACAACGCGCCCGTCCTCGGGCAGCGCCTCGGCGACCGCCAGTGCCGAGTAGCCGGTGAACATGCCGAGCTCGAGCACGCGCGCCGCCCGGGTCATGGCAACCAGGAACTTCAGCGCCTGTCCCTCCACGTGCCCGGAGAGCATCTCCTGCTCGAGCGCGGCCACCGCCCCCGGGCCGGTGCGGTGGTCCCAGTCGTGCGCCCGCGTGCGTCGCGACAACGCCTGCAGCGCCGGTGACTCCGGGCTCGTGCAGCGGCTGACGTAGGGCTCGAGCCCGGTGGCCAGCGCGCTTGCCGATCGCAGCTCGGCGAGCAGCCCGGACTCGGCTCCGTCGAGGCTTTCGACGCGCGTGCACAGACGCTCGAGCTGCTCGCTGAGAATGCCCACGGGGGTGACCGGTCGTGGCGGAGCGGGCACCGGATCCGTCCTCGCGTCCGTTCAGACGCCGGCGGTTGCCGGTGAGACGAAGACGTCCTCGCCGTCCCCGCTCCGCGGAAAGGCGAGACAGAGCCGCTTGTGGGCCGACAATGCCTGATCGAGCTCCGCTGGCGTCGCGTCGTTGACGAAGCAGCAGCTGCCGATCGGGCGCGGCACGGGGGCGCGCAGCAGGCCGTCCCGGGTCTGGATGATCGAATCGGTCGCGGCGTGCAGCAGGTCGTGGGTGAGGTAGGGGCTGTCGATGGCGAGGCCGAGGCGGCTCATCAGCCCGAGGATCCGATCGCGATCGGCAGCCGTGATGTACCCCCGGCGCTCGGCGAGCGTCGCCGACAGCGCCATGTCGACATTGACCGCATGACCGTGCAGCATCGGGGTCTCGGGGGCGAGCTCCAGCGTCGGGCTCCACGTGTGGCCGTAGGCGATGACGCGATCGAGGTCGAGCTCGTGCAGGTTGGGCACCTCGAGGTCGAGCATGGATCGGATCGCCTGGTGGGTCACCTCGTGCGAGATCTCCCGCAGCGAGCCGGTTTGCTCAGCCTGGCCGAAGCGGGTGGCCAGGAGCTCCTCGCCATGCGCGTCGAGCAGATCGAACACGCGGCGGTTGCCAACGACGCCGATCTTCACCAGCTCCGCCATGCCGTTGCGCACCTGAGCGTTCGGCAGCGTGCTCAAAAAGGAGAAGTCGAGGATGACCGTCTGTGATGCGTGATAGGCGCCGAGCCGGTTCTTGAGGTGACGATGGTTGACGGCGACCTTGATCGCAACGCTCGCGTCGATGAGTCCGATCAAGGTGGTGGGCACCCGGATGTAGTTGGTGCGCCGGCGGTAGGAGGCGCAGGCGAAGCCGGCGACGTCGGTCGTCAGGCCGCCGCCGACGACGAGGACGGGCTCCTTGCGGATCAGGCCGAACTCGCCGAACGTGTCGACGATCTGCTCGAGGGTGGACAGGCTCTTATCCGTCTCGGCGATCCGCACCGGGACCTTCGTGAGCGCGAGGTCGTGGTGGCGGAAGTATTCGTCGATCTGCTCGCCGTAGAGCTCGTCGACGACCTCGTCGACCACCATCAGGCAACGGCCGAAGCGACGGAACCGGTCGGCGATCTCGGTGTTCTCGCGGGCGAAGGCGCCGTGAACGTAGAGCAGGTCGAACTCGATCCGCTCATACCCCTCCACGCGAAACGCCGTCTCGGTCGCTTCGTAAGTAGCCTGGATATCGCTCATGAAGTTCTCCTTCGGCCTCGGCGAGGCCGCTCGGCTCCGAGCGCGGCCGGTCCGGCCGCGGATCGGGAACGCAGTCGTGGTGGGCAGGTCCGTTAGCGCCGGGCGGATCTACTGGTCGGACATGAGCGTCTGCAGCTCAGCGAGCGTGAGGCTGTCGACTCGGCGGGCCGCCTCGCCGAAGTCGTGGCCGGAATTGTTGGCGCCCGGGAAGGCGACGCAGGCTACGCGCGCCGCCGCCGCTGCCTGCACCCCGCCGACGTTGTCCTCCACCGCGACGCACGCGGACGCGTCTTCGTCGAGCCGCTCGAGCGCGAACCGATAGGCATCGGGGGCGGGCTTTGGGTGCTCGACGCTCGAGGTGTCCACAACGAGCGCGAAATCCTCAACGTCGACCTGCGGACGCAGGGCCTGTGCCAGGGCGGTGACGTTGTCTCGGGAGGTGGTCGTCACCAGCGCCACCTTCACGCCGTCGCGCCTGGCCTGCTGAATCGTCTCGACGACGCCGGAGCGGGGGGCGATCTCCTCGGTTTGCAGGCTCTTCTGAAAGATCTCCGACTTCGTCCGATGCACCGCGGCCGCGTCGACATCGACGCCACGGGCCTCAGCGTAGGCCGCGATCCGACTCGCGCCGCCGCTCTCCTGCAGCAGCCGCTGGTACTCGTCACGAGACCAGTTCCAGTCCAGCCCGTGCGCGCGGAAGGCGTCGTTGAACGCTTCTCGTTGCAGCTCGGACGTGTCGGCGAGGCTGCCGATCGAGCCAAAGAGAACTGCGGACATGCTCATCTCCTAGTTGTACAGGATGTATCGCTTTATACAACAGCATGTGTAGTTATACCCGACTGCCGACGCGGCAATCCGGCGACCGCGCCTCGACCGACGCCGACCCTTAGGCCAGGAGACGGAACCCGCCGGCGGCTCGTGCCGGCTCGATGACGAGCACGCCCCCGGCCCAGCTCTCTGGCCGGACATCAGGCGCGACAGGATGCGCTCGCGTCAGCGCGTCAGCGCGTCAGCGCATCAGCGCGTCAGCGCCTCAGCGCGTCGGCGCGGCAGCGCCTCAGCGCACCGGCGCGTCGGTTGGTCGCCGAGCTCCCCCGGGTGTCCGGGGCCGGCGAAGGCGCTACCCGATCTGGCGCTCGTGCCCTTCCCACTCTCGCTCGCGCAGTTCCTTCTTTTGGACCTTGCCGGTCGAGGTCTTGGGTAGCTCGGTGATCTCGACGGCGGCGGGGCGCTTGTAGCCGGGGAGACGCTCCTTGGCGAAGTCGAGGATCTCTTCCTCGGAGGCATCCTGGCCCTCGACCAGCTCGACGAACGCCTTCGGTCGCTCGCCCCATTTCTCGTCGGGCATGGAGACCACTGCGACAGCGGCCACCGCGGGATGCTCAGAGACGGCCTGCTCGACTTCGATCGTGGGTACGTTCTCGCCGCCGGAGACGATGATGTCCTTCTTGCGATCGCGTAGCTCGATGTAGCCGTCGGGGTGGCGGACCGCGACGTCGCCCGAGTGATACCAGCCGTCGGCCAGCGCCTCCTCGGTCTGCTCCGGGTCGTCGAAATACCCGGTCATCACGTTGTTGCCGCGCATCAGGACCTCCCCCAGCGCTTCGCCGTCGGCGGCGACCTCCTCGCCCTGATCGTCGACCACGCGGACCGGCTCGGCGATCAGATAGTGAACGCCTTGCCGCCCGAGGAGCTTTGCCTGGTCCTCGACGGGCAGCTCGTCCCAGCCTTCCTGGCGCTCGCAGATCATGTACGGGCCGTACAGCTCGGTGGAGCCGTAGACGTGAACCGGTCGGATCCCGATCTCGGTAAGCCGGGCGAACAGCTCGGGTGTCGGAGGCGAGCCCGAGACGGTCGTGATGACCTCTCGATCGAGCTCGTGGGCCCGGTCGTGATCGAGCAGCGACGCCTGGACGGTCGGCGCACCGTTGTAGTGGGTCACCCCCTCGCTGTCGAACAGCTCCCACACGTGACCGGGCTCGACCTTGCGCAGACAGACGTGGCGACCGCCAACGGCGGTCACCGCCCACGTGAAGCACCAACCGTTGCAGTGAAACATCGGAAGTGTCCAGAGATACACGCTGTTCGGCGTCAGTCGCGTCTCGATCACCTCGCCCAACGCGTTCAGATAGGCGCCTCGGTAGTGGTACACGGCGCCCTTCGGACGTCCCGTCGTACCCGAGGTGTAGTTGATCGAGATCGTGTCGTTCTCGTCCTCGAGCACCGTCGGCAGGGGCTCCGCCGACCCCTCGGCCAAAAACTCCTCGTACGGGTCATCCGCCTCGCCCGTGTCGTCGATCCGGACCGTCCGCCCGTCCCGCTCTCCCTCGGCGAGCTCCTCGAACTCCCGGTCAACGAAGACGAAGCGGGCGCCGGAGTGCTTCAGGATGAACTCAACCTCCTCGCGGTTGAGCCGGTAATTGACGGCGACCAGCACGCCGCCGGCCGCCGGCACGCCGTAGTGGGCCTCGAGCAACGCCGGAATGTTCGGCGCGATGAACGCGACCCGGTCGCCCTTCTTCAGGCCGGCGCCGCGCAGAGCGGAGGCGAGGCGGCGCACGCGCTCGCCCATCTCGCGGTAGGTGTAGCGCCGCTTCCCGTGAACGACCGCGACCTTGTCCGGATAGACGAACTCGCTGCGCGCCAAAAAGCTCAGCGGAGTCAGCTCGCTGCGATGAGCGCTCCGCACGTCGGGAACGTCAACGATCTCGGTCATCCATCCCTCTCCTCAGCCGTTCGCCTGACTCTTCCCGTTTACGGCCGGAACTCACCGCCCGCGGCACGGTTTGCGTACCGGCCGGGCGCGGGTACGACTGAGAGCGCCACCGCGTACCACTTTGAGGGAGGGTCCATGTCGAAGCGCCAGGTCGCATCCGGGGGACTTGCCGGTATCTGTGCCGCTCTGGTGCTGGTCGCCGGCACGGGAGCGGCGACCGCGCAGACGCAGGCGGCGCCGGCACCGGGCGCACCGAGCGCGGTCGCGTCGGGGCAGGCACCGGGCGGTCCGGGGACGACCTCGTATCTCGACGAGGCTCGCAAGGATTGCTTCGGCACGGCGCGGAACACGACGTCGAAGGTGTGGTTCACGGTGGCCGACGGGGTCCTGTCCGACGTGTTCAGCCCGTCGATCGAGAACACGAATGTCAGCACCGTGCAGTACATCGTCACCGACGGGCGGACGTTTGCCGATCTGCAGCAGCGGGACATGACGTACTCGGTCAGATCGCTGGATCGCAGTGGAATGGTCTGCCAGGTGACGAGCACCGACGCCGCCCATCGGTTCCGGCTGGTCAGCGACTACATCACCGATCCGGCCCGGGACAGCGTGGTGGTGCACACGACGCTCGAGCCACTCGGCGGCGATCGGCGCTCGGTCTCACGGCTCAGGGTCTACGTCCGCTACGACGCGACGATCGACAACACGGGTGGTGGCGGCACCACGAACGGCGGCCCCAACGACGCCACCATCGATCCGGCCACGACCGCCCTCGTCGCCTCCGATACCAACACGCCCACCGGTCCGTTCGCGGCCCAGGTGGTGGGCGCGCTGGTCGCCAACCGGCCGTTCCGAGCCGCCTCCAGCGGATTCGTCGGCACCCCCAGCGATGGGCTGAGCCAGCTCGGCACCTACCACCGGTTGGTCGACAGGTATCGCTCGGCCGATGACGGCAACGTCGAGCAGACGGCGCTGATCGACGCCCGGCCGGGCCGGCCGTTCACGCTCGCGCTGGGGTTCGCGCCCGACGCACACGGCGCGATCGGCACCGCGGTCGCCAGCGCCACCACGCCGTTTGACCAGACCCTGGCGGGCTATCAGGCGGGATGGCGCCGCTACGACGCTCAGCGCAACCCGCCGCCCAGCCACCTGGCCGGATTCTCCCCGGCACGGACCGCCGCGATGCAGCGGACCTACTGGGTGTCGGTGAACACGATCAAAGCCGCCGAGGACAAGACATACGCCGGGGCGTTCGTGGCATCGCCGACCGATCCATGGGGCCAGTCGGTGCCGGCGAGCACCACTCACGCCGGCTGGACGTATCGCGAGGTGTTCGCCCGCGACAGCTATGAGACGTTCACCGGCCTGCTCGCCGACGGGGACCGCGCCAGCGCGAATGCCATGGTGCAGTACCTGTTCGACCGCGTCCAGCAACCCGACGGCAGCTTCCCGCGCGACTCCGAGCTCGACGGCTCCGTCGCCCCCGACACGTTCGGGCTCTCGGAGATCGACGAGGACGCCTACCCGCTGCTGATGGCGTGGGAGGCGGGGCTCGCCGGCAACACGACCTTCTACCAGCAGCACATCCGGCCCGCGGCCGATTTCATCGTCGACCACGGCCCCAACTACGGCGTTGAGCGGTGGGAGGAGCATCCCGGCTACTCGCCGTCGACCCTCGCCGCCGAGATCGCCGGGCTGGTGGCGGCGAGCCACCTGGCCGCCGCGGCAGGCGACGCGGCGCGGGCTCACCTGTACCTCGCGACCGCCGATGATTACCAGCGCAACGTCAAGAAATGGACGGTGACGACGACCGGCCCGTACGCGCCGCGCTACTTCATCCGCCTGTCGCCGACTGGCGATCCGAACGCCGCCGAGACGTACCCCCTCGGCAACGGGAGCATCGCAAGCGTCGACCAGCGCCAGGTGATCGATGCCGGATTCCTCGAGCTGACGCGGCTGGGCGAGCTTCCGGCCACCGACCCCGACGTACAGGCGTCGCTGGGCGTGGTCGACTCCGTGCTGGAGCGCCACACCGCCTCCGGTCCCGGATGGCACCGTTATGGAATCAAGGCAACCGGGAGCACCGACGGCTACGGCGACTGCTACGAGCCGGATCCGACCGACTGCTCGCCGACCGGGGCGCCCTGGTTCCCGAAGGGCGTCGGCTCCGGTCATCTATGGCCGCTACTCGACGGTGAACGCGCCGAGCAGGAGCTCCAGACCGGCGACAGCGCTGATAGCGCCAGCCTGGCCGTGACCCTGCAGCGCATGACCTGGGGCCTCGGGTACGTGCCCGAGCAGGTGTGGGAGGACCCGGACGTGCCCGCGTCACCGTTCGGCAGCGACCCGACGACCGCCTCGATCGGGTTCACCAACGGGCAGGCCGCCGGCTCGGCCGCGCCGCTGATCTGGGGCCAGGCGCAATACGTGCGGCTCGTGCGCGATCTGCAGACCCGAAGCCTGCTGGATCAGCCGGCGATCACCCGCGCTCGGTACCTACGCTCCGGTCCTCCCGGCGTGCTCCCGGTGACGATCGGCTCCCCAGCGCCCGGCGCGACGGTGACGGGCGCGACGACGACGGTCACCGGGACGACGAGTCCGGGGGCTCAGGTCACGGTCGCGGCGGGACAGCCGGGCTCGAGCAAAAATGTCACCGCCGTCGTCACCGCCGTCGCCGACTCGGCCGGAGGGTTTCGGGCCACGATCCCCACGCCGAGCGGGACGACCGTGATCACGGCGGCCGCCACGACCGGGGACCACGCCACCGGCTGGGCTCAGGTGACGATCTCCGCCCCCTAGGCGAAGCGCGCGGCTAGCACCGACGGGGGGCTGTTGGGTACCGGCTTGACACCGTCCCGCCCCCCCTTCTAGATTGCCGGGCCTCATGTTCCCGGGGGAGAGGGGTTGAGATGACCCGTAGCCGCGCAAGCGCCACCGCCAAGGACCGGCGACAGATCTTTCGGTATCTGAAAGTCGTTCGGTTGGGAGGACGCGCGCCGTCGGCGATCGTCCTGGCGGCCGTTGCCGCGCTCGCGCTCGGCGCGTGCGGAGGCGGCTCCGGCCAAGGCGGGAGTGCTAACGGCAGCGCCGTCTCGGGCACGCTCGAGCAGCCGGGGCTGTACGGCAAGCTGCCCCCGGCCGGCACCCCCACGCACGGCGGCACGATCACCCTTGGCCAGCTGACCGGCGCGACGCCCAACTACATCTTCCCGATCATCCCGTCGGGGAACTCGAGCACCATCACCGAGCAGTGGCAGCAGGTCATGTGGCTGCCGCTCTACAACAACTTCGCCTATGGAGGCTCCCCGGGAATCAACTACGGCCTGAGCATCGCGAAGAAGCCGGTGTTCAGCGATGGGAACAAGACGGTCACGATCCAGATGAAGCAGGGCTACAAGTGGAGCGACGGCAAGCCGGTCGACGCCCAGGACCTGCTGTTCGACGTTGCCCTGCTCAAGGCGGCGGTCGCCGAGAGCGCCGCCAACTGGAGCTCGTTCACGCCGGGCTACTTCCCCCAGAGTCTGGCCAGCATCAGCACGAGCGGGCCCTATACGGTCGTCATGCACCTCAAGCGGGCGTTCAACCCCGGCTTCTTTCTCGACAACCAGCTTGCGGAGGAGGTGTTCCCGCTTCCGAGCAGCGCCTGGAACGTCGCCTCGGCCGGTGGCCCCCACCTGAACTGGACGGTTCCCGCCAACGCCAAGAAGATCTACGACTATCTCGGCAAGGCCGGCGGCCAGGTGAGCGGGTTCGCGACCAATCCGCTGTGGAAGATCGCCGACGGCTCGTTCGTCCTGTCGGGCTTCAGCCCCGTCACGCAGTCGTGGACCATGAAAGCCAACCCGACCTTCGGCGGGACCCCGAAGCCGTACGTGGACTCGGTCCAGGGTGTCACCTACACCGGGATCACGCCGATGCTGAACGCGATGCGGACCGGGACTCTCGACATCGGATCGGTCGACTTCTCCCAGCTCGCCGATGTCTCCGGACTGAAGTCCCAGGGCTACAGCGTGTTCGGGCTGCCCGACTTCGGCTGGGCCGGTGTCGTCTGGAACTTCAAGGACACCACCGACCACTTCGACAAGATCATCTCCCAGCTGTATTTCCGCCAAGCGATGGCGATGCTGGTGAACGAGCCGGCGATCATCGCCGGGATCTATCACGGCGCCGCCGGGGTTGCCTACGGTCCGGTCCCGTCGGTCCCGAAAACGCCGTATGTGCCCGCCAACGCGGTCAAGCCGCCGTACCCCTACAACCCGGCCAAGGCGGTGGCGCTCCTCAAGGCCCACGGCTGGCACGTGGTGCCCAACGGACAGACGACGTGTGCCCACCCGGGCAGCGGCCCCAACGAGTGCGGGGCCGGCATACCCGCCGGAGCGCCCATCTCCTTCGCCTGGTACACGCAGACGGAGGCGTCCGGGCCATATGTGCCCCTCACCGACGAGGCGGTCACCTCGGAAGCCAAGCAGGCGGCCGGGATCAACATCGCGCTTCACCAGAAGACGTTCAACTACATCGACACGAACTTCAACGACGCCGACCCGTCGGTGGCGAAGTACACGAACACGTGGGCGGTGGAGAACTTCAGCGGCTACGCCGACAACCCCTATCCGACGCAGAACGCGATCTTCAACACCGGCGGGTCGTTCAACAGCGGCGCCTACAGCGACCCGAAGATGGACAAGTTGATCCACGCATCTGTGTTCGGCACCGACCCCAACGCGGTGACCAAGGAGGCGTCGTATGAGACGACCGCGCTTCCGGCTCTGTTCCTCCCCAACTACGACCTGCTGTGGTCGGTCGCCAAGCGGATCGGCGGCGCGCCGCCGTCGTACCTCAGCCTCACGCAGTACGGATTGTGGCCGCAGTTCTGGTGGGTGAACAAGAAATAGGGGCAGCGGTCGCACCCGCAGACGCGCAGCCGCCTCGATGATCGGCTACATCATCCGTCGCGTTCTGGTGGCGATCGTGATCACCATCGGGATCGCGGCGATCACGTTCGAGCTGCTGCACCTGATCGCCGGCAGCCCGGTCCACCAGGTGCTGGGGCGCGGGGCCAAGCCGGCTCAGATCGCAGCGTGGAACAAGACTCACGGCTACGACCGGCCGCTCATCGCGCAGTTTCTGACCTACCTGGGCAACCTCCTGCACCTCAACTTCGGCTACTCCTACAAGCAGGGGCAGAGCGTCTGGACGCTGTTCAAGCAGAACGCCGGACGCAGTATCTACCTGTCGGGCTCGGCGCTGGTGCTGTCCCTGCTGATCGCGATTCCGATCGGGATCGTCCAGGCGGTCAGGCGCAACAGCATCGGCGACTACACGTGGACGACGCTGACGTTCGTGCTCTACGCGATGCCGCCGTTCTTCCTCGGCGTCATCCTGATCGACGTGTTCGCCCTCCGGCTCCACGTCTTCGCGCCGCTTGCGCCCACCTCGATCACCTCCACCTGGCAGGCGATCATCCATCCGCGTGACTTCTCCCTCCCGATCATCACGTTGACCGCCGTCAACATCGCGTCGTTCAGCCGCTACATGCGCTCCTCGGCGCTCGACAACCTGGCCCAGGACTACATCCGCCTGGCGCGCGCCAAGGGACTCTCGCAGCGCGCGGTGCTCTACCGCCACCTGCTGCGCAATGCGTGTCTACCGATGATCACGCTCGTCGGCCTCTCGATCCCCGATCTGCTCGCCGGCAACCTGCTGGTCGAGGTGCTGTTCAACATCCAAGGCCTTGGGCTCCTGTTCTTCAACGCGCTGCAGAGCGGTGACTATCCGATCCTGCTCGCGTACACGGTCCTCGGCGGGATCCTGACCGTGCTCGGCAACCTGATGGCCGACATCGCGGTGACCGTGGCCGATCCGAGGGTCCGGGTTTGACCAAGAAGGATCTGAAGCCGCTGCTCGGAGCCGCCGTGCCGTTCAGCGGACACGACCTCTCGGCGGTGACGATCGCCGAGGGCGGCGAAGTCCAGTCGCTGTCGAGCGGCTGGAGACTGGCGGTGCGCGAGTTCAGCGAGAACAAGATCGCGCTCGTCGGCGTCGCGATCCTCGTCTTCTTCGTGCTCCTCTGCTTCGTCGGGCCGCTCTTCTACCACACCAACCAGTCGCTCACCGAGCCTCTGAACACCAACCTGGCGCCGGGCGCGACGAGCCCGCTCGGCGGCCACGCCGGCATCCTCGGGACCGACGAGCATGGCTTCGATGAGCTCGGGCGGATCATGGCCGGCGGCCGGGCGGCGCTCGAGGTCGGCCTGTTCGCCGCGGTTATCGCCACCGTGATCGGGACGTTGTACGGCGCGATCGCCGGCCTCTCGGGACGCCTGGTCGACGGGATCCTGATGCGCTTCGTCGACATCGTGCTGTCGATCCCGTTCCTGTTCATCGTGCTCGTGCTCGCCACCAAGTACAGCGCCACGGTGGTGGAGGTGAGCCTGCTGCTGGGCTTCTTCTCCTGGCTGGTCCCGGCGCGGCTGATCCGCGGCGAGGTGCTGACGCTGCGCGAGCGCGACTTCATCTCGGCGGCACGAGTCATGGGTAGCGGACGCACCCGCCTGATCTACAAGCACCTGATCCCCAACGCGCTGTCGGTCGTGATCGTGAACATCACGTTCCTGGTCGCCGATTCGATCCTCGCGCTCGCCTATCTCGGCTTCCTCGGCTTCGGCCTGCAGTATCCGATGGCTTCGTGGGGCGACATGCTGGGCAACGCGGATACCAACATCAGCAACGGCCAGTGGTGGCTGGTCTATCCGGTCGGGTTCTGTCTCGTGGCGGTGGTGATGGCCTGCAACCTGGTCGGCGACGCGCTCCGCGACGCGTTCGACGTGCGGCTGCGGCGGCGTTAGCTATGGCGATCACCGACGGAAGCGCGCGCGCGCTCGAGGTGAAGAACCTGAGCACGCACATCGAGCTGACCCGCTCGACGGTCCAGGCCGTGGGCAACGTTGACCTGGCCATCGACGTCGGCGAGACCCTCGGCCTGGTCGGCGAGTCCGGCTGCGGCAAGTCGATGCTCGGGCTGTCGATTCTCGGCCTGCTTCCCAAAGGCGGCAAGATCCTGAACGGCTCGGTTGCGCTGGGCGGGCGCGAGCTCGTCGGCCTGCCCGACTCGGCGCTGCGCAAGCTCCGCGGCAACGAGGTGGCGATGATCTTCCAGGACTCCCAATCGTCGCTGAACCCGACCAAGACGATCGGTGAGCAGGTGGCGGAGCCGGTGCGCCTGCACCGCGATGTGTCACGCAAGGAGGCGGACGATCGGGCGCTGGAGGTGCTCGAGCTGGTGGGGCTGCCCCAGCCGCGGGAGCGCCTGGGCAACTACCCCCACCAGCTCTCCGGAGGGCTGCGGCAGCGGGTGATGATCGCGATCGCGCTCGCCTGCGAGCCGAAGGTGCTGCTTGCCGACGAGCCGACCACCGCACTGGATGTGACGATCCAGGCGCAGATCCTGGCGTTGCTCGACGAGCTCGAGGATCGCCTGGGCATGGCCACGCTGCTGGTGACGCACGACATGGGCGTGGTCGCCGGCAGAGCCACCCGGATCAGCGTCATGTATGCCGGACGGATCGTCGAAACCGCCTCGACCGAAGAGATCTTCAGCGCCATGCGGCATCCCTACACCCAGGCGCTGCTGGGCTCGATTCCGAGGCTGACTCAGGACAACCGCAAGGCGTTGGTCACCATTCCCGGCCTTCCCCCCGACCTCACCGACCCTCCTCCCGGCTGCCGTTTCGCGCCGCGGTGTCCTCGCGCGACCGACCAATGCCGCGAGCAGGAGCCGCCCCTTGGCGGCACGAGCCCTGACCACTTGTTCGCGTGCTGGCATCCGGTCGACGGTCCGGTCGCCTCGCTGCCGGAGATCGCGACTGTGGCGGGTGCGCCGGCCGGTCTCGCCCGACCCGCGAACGGCCGCCTGCTCGAAGTCGCCGACGTGGTGCGCGAGTACCCGGTCACCGCGGGCGCGATCCTCCAGCGCAAGGTCAACTCGGTCAAAGCCGTCTCGGGAGTGACCCTGCACCTGGATGTCGGCGAGGCCCTCGGGCTCGTCGGCGAGTCCGGATGTGGCAAGACCACGCTCGGCAAGCTGCTCGTCGGCATCGAGAAACCCGATGCGGGCCGGATCACCCTGGAGGGTCACGAGGTGTTTCGCGCCAAGGGCAAGGAGCTGCGTCGCCGGCGACGGGACCTGCAGATGATGTTCCAGGATCCCTATGCCTCGCTCGACCCGCGCATGCGGGTGCAGGCGCTCCTGCGCGAGCCGCTGTTGATCCAGAAGATCGGCAGCCGCAGGGAGCAGGATCAGAAGATCCGGCAGTTGCTCGATGAGGTCGGCCTTCCCGTCAACGCCCTCGACCGTTATCCGCACGAGTTCTCCGGCGGGCAGCGCCAGCGGATCGCGCTCGCCCGGGCGCTGATGCTCGAACCCAAGGTGATCGTCGCCGACGAGCCGGTGAGCGCGCTCGACGTGTCGATCCGCTCGCAGGTCCTCAATCTGATGAAGCGCCTTCAGGCCGAGCATCAGCGGGCGTCGGTGGTGATCTCGCACGATCTCGCGGTCGTGAAGTACCTGGCTGACCGGATCGCGGTCATGTACCTCGGCAAGGTGGTCGAGCTGGGGACGGGCGATGACATCTACCGGCGGCCGGCTCACCCCTATACGGACGCGCTGATCAAGACGATTCCGGTGCCGGATCCCGCCGCCGAGCGCGCGAAGACCGAAGTGGGCATCCGCGGCGAGCTCCCCAGCCCGATCGATCCTCCGTCCGGGTGCCGGTTCAGGACCCGCTGCCCGCGGGCGCAGGCGCTCTGCGCCGAGCAGGAACCGCTGCTGCGGCGGTTCGGGCCGACCCAAGAGGCAGCCTGCCATTTCCCGCTGCACGAGCCCGAGGACGACGGCGCGTTCGCGCCGGATCTACGCGGAAATCCCCATCGCGTGCGCAATGAACGCCTGGACCTCCGCCTCATAGCGCAGCCGGGCGCGCCGCCCCGATGGCCCGGAGTGAGCGCCGACGCCAAGCTGCGCGCGAAACAGGAGGTCTGACCCCGCGGTGTCGGTCGCCCGGAGCCTCGCCACCCACTTGGCCGGCTCGTGGATCGACACCCTCGGATCGTGCACGGCACCGGTCACCAGCAGCGCCGGCCGGCGGCCGGCCGGCGGGTTGTCGTAGGGCGAGTAGGAGCGCATGCAGGCGTAGTCCTCGGGATCTCGCGGGTCTCCCCACTCGTCCCATTCGTTGACGGTCAGCGGGATGGACGCATCGAGCATGGTGGTCACGCAGTCGACGAACGGCACCTCGGCGACCACCGCGCGCCACCGATCTGGCCGCATCGAGAACACCGCGCCCTGGAGCAGCCCGCCGGCGGACGCCCCGCGGGAGACGATCCGGTTGCCGTCCACCAGGGCCGTCCCGGAGCTGCCCGACAGCCAGTCGGCGACCGCGAGATAGTCGGTGAACGTGGTCGGCTTGGCCCGCAGCCGGCCCTGCTGCCACCAGTGGCGCCCGCATTCGCCGCCACCGCGGATGTGGGCGATCGCGTAGACGACGCCGCGGTCGAGTAGCGAGGGCAGGCTACGGTCGAACTCGGGATCGAGGCTGACCTCATAGGCGCCGTAGCCGTAGAGCAGGCAGGGGGCGCTGCCGTCCAGCGCGACGCCGACGCGGCGGGCCAGCGTCACCGGAATCGAGGTGCCGTCCGCTGCCGGGGCCTCGACGTGCTCGGTCACGTACCGGTCCGGATCGTAGCCCGGGACCTCCATCCGCTTGAGTAGATGCCGCGTCCCCGTGTCCAGGTCGAGTTCGTAGAAAGCGGGCGGGTCGATCAGGGATTCCTCGACGATGATGACCGAGCCGCGGTCGTAGTCCTCGGCGTGCTCCACCCGGATCGAGCCGGCGCGGGCGTGGGGCAGGACCTCGCGGACGTTGCCGCCGTCGTGATCGGTGATCGCCAGCAGCGGCCGGCCGTGCCGACGCAGTGTCAACACCAGGTGGTCAGCCAGCACGTCACAGCGCACGAGCCTGGTGTCGGCCCGGGCCGGCGCCACGGCGGGACATTTGACCGGCTTCCAGCCGGCGCGGGCCGGCGCGCCCAGCGCCACTCGCATCAGCGTGAACTCGGCCGCCCCGGCATCGGTGACCAGGTACAGCGGTGCCGGGGCCATCCGCGGCGCGCGCGTGATCGACCCGGTACTCGGTGCCGCGGCGCCGGGGCTCGATGAGCACCGGATCATCCAGCGGGCGGTTCAGCGAGATCGCATGGACCTCCGTGGTATCTCGGGACTCCGCGGTGATGATCGCCAGCCCGCCGCTGCGCGAGCTGTGCAGGGTCAGCTCGAACCGCTGGTCCGGTTCCTCGTGCACCAGCGCGTCGGCGCCGGCCGGCGTGCCCACCTGGTGTCGCCAGACCTGGTAGGGCCGGTTCAGTTCGTCAGGTACCAGGTAGAACAGGTACTGAGAGTCCGCGGACCAGGCGACGCCGGGGTAGCTGCGGGCGATGACCTCCGGCATATCCTGGCCGGCATGCAGGTCTCTGATCCGCAGCGCATAGACCTCCGCTCCGCTGGTGTCGGCGGACCAGGCGAGCAGGGCGCCGTCGGGACTGGGCTCGCGGACGCCGATCTCCGCGAAGCCGCTGGCGGCGGCGACGAGGTTCTCGTCCAGGAGCACCTGCTCGCTGCCGTCTCCCTCCTGAGACCTGAGCAGCTGCAGATTGTCGCTGTCCGGTGGCAGCCTCGTCCGGTAGGTGAATCCACCGCGCGGCCAGCTGACCGAGTACTCCGAGCCCTGGGGAGTGCGGCCGACGGCCTCGGCCGCCAGGATGGTGGCCAGTCCGTCCAGGTGCCGGCTGCGGGCGTCGTAGTAGGCGCGCTCGGCGGCGAGATACTCCAAGAGGGCGGGATCGTCAGGGCTGCGCATCCACGCGTAGTCGTCGGTGACGCTCTCGCCGTGGCGCTCGCGCACCGACGGCACGCGGGAAGCGACCGGCGGTGCCGGGATACGCTCTTCAGGCATGGCCGCGGGCTCCCAGCAGCTGTCTGACCCGCTCGGCCGGCAGGCCATAGGACGTGTTGCCGTCTCGCCCGGTGACCGTCGGCGCAGCCAGCATGCTGTTGAGGACCGCCTCCTCGGTTGCCTCCACGACCCCGGCGAACAACGGGTCCAGAGCGCGTCCGGCCAGAGCGGCCGGCGGTGCGTCGATCAGAGCGGGGCCGGTCCCGAGAGCCTCAGCCCGGGCGCGGCGCCGGCCGGTTGCCAGTGCCAGGAAGATCTCGCCGCTGCCGTGGCTCGCGGTGGAGCCGGTCCGGGCCAGGCCGAGCCCGGCGCGGCGGGCCAGCCGCGCGCACGCGGCCGAATCCAGCGGAGCGTCGGTGACCACGATGACGATGCACGAGCCCGCCGGCGCGGGATCTGTTCGAGGCGCCGGTTCGCCGCCAGCCGGTGGCAGGAGTCGGCCCACGGGAACCCCGTCCACGGTCAGGCGCCGGCGGTCGCCGAAGTTGGAGAGCAGCAACACCCCGACGGTGTGGCCGGATGCCGTCAGCCGCGACGCCGTACCGATGCCGCCCTTGAACCCGAGGCAGCTCATCCCGGTGCCGGCACCGACCGCGCCTTCGGCCGGCGCCGGCCCGCCCGGCGAGGCCCGGGCCGCGACGAGGGCGGCACCGACGTCGGTCGCGGTCACCTGCATGCGGCGCGCATCGTTCAGGAAGCTGTCGTCGCATTCGGCCACGATCGGGATGATCACATCGTCAGACCCGATCCCGGGGTCCTCGGCCATCAGCAGCTCACAGGCGGCGTCGTACACCCGCCCCAGCTGCATGGTCGAGGTCAGGAACACCGGAGTCTCCGCCAGACCCCACTCGCCCGCGGCCAGGAACCCGGTGCACTCCCCGGCGCCGTTGAGGACGGCGCCGCCGGCGGGCACCGGGTGGCGAAACAGGTTGCCGCCCAGGTCGACGACCGTCACCCCGGTCCGGGCGATGCCACGCCCGCCGGGTGGCGGCGGCTCGTCCCGCCATATGGTGGCGTGGCCGACGCCCACGCCGTCGACATCGACGATCGACCCCGTCGGGCCACTGGGCAGGATGCCGATCACGATCCCCAGGTCAGCGGCGCGTGTCACCCGGTGATCATTACCGATCACATGGGCGCGCCGCCAGTGACGCGGGCGCTCGCGCCCGCCCCGTTGTGTCCGGTGGGTCGATGACGATGCCAGGCGACGCCGGGTCGGTGACGGGACGAGGCGACGCCGGGTCGGCGGCCGGGGTGACCGGCATGCCGGTGGTATGGCATCCCGACTGTCTGTTGCACGAGCCCGGCGGCGAGGTCTGGCTCGGCGTGTGGGAGGCCGGCACCGAGATCCCGGCGCGCGCCGCCGTGCTGCTCGAGGCCCTCAGATCGGCAGGTGCGGCGGTGACACCGGCGAACGGGCACGACGACGGCGTCATCCTGGCGGTTCATGACGCGGCGCTCGTCGGTCATCTGGCCACCGTCTGGGACGACTGGGAGGCAGCCGGCTATCCCTCCGATCACGGCCGCGGCCGGGTGGTGCCGTACGTGTTTCCAACCGCCGGGCTGCTGTCCGGCGTGCCGGTACGGTCGCCGGCCGCCATCCACGGGCGGATCGGGAGGTTCTGCTACGACACGATGACCCTGATCGGTCCCGGCACCTGGCGGGCGGTCAGGGCAGCTGCCGACGCCGCCCTGACCGCGGCCGACCTGGTCGCCGAGGGGGCGCCGGCCGTCTACGCGCTCTGCCGCCCGCCCGGCCATCACGCCGGGCCGACCGTCCACGGCGGATCGTGCTACCTCAACAACGCGGCGATCGCCGCGCAGGCCCTGCGCCAGTTGGGTGCGGGGCGCGTCGCCGTCCTCGACCTCGACGCCCACCACGGCAACGGCACCCAGGCGATCTTCTACGGCCGCGGCGATGTGTATGTCGGCAGCCTGCACGTCGACCCCGGCGCCGGTTGGTTTCCACATTACGTCGGGTACGCCGATGAGCGCGGGATCGCAGACGGATGGGGCGCCAACCGCAATCTGCCGCTGGCGCCCGGCACCGGCGACTCCGGCTGGCTGGCGGCGGTGGACGTGCTCTGCGCCGATGTTCGCGCCCGCGGCGCCGACGCGCTCGTCGTCTCGCTCGGCGTCGATGCCGCGGCGTGCGATCCGGAGAGTCCGCTGCGGGTCAGCGCCGCCGGCTACCGCGAGGCGGGCGAGCGGGTCGGCGCGCTTGGGCCAGTGGTCGTGATCCAGGAGGGCGGGTACGACCTGGACGCGATCGGCGGGCTGGTCGTGTCCGCGCTGGGCGGCCTGGCGAGCCGGGTCCCCACCGAATAACGTACGGGCGTGGCCTGGAACAGCGACCCGGTGGTGGTGACCGTCGCCCCGACCGGGGCGGATGTGTTTCGCCAGAACAACCCGAACATTCCCTACACCCCGGCGGAGATCGCGCAGTCAAGCATCGAGGCGGCACAAGCGGGCGCGACGGTGGTCCACCTGCACGTGCGCGAGGACGACGGAACCCCGAGCGGCCGCCCAGAGCTATTTGCGGATGTAATGGCGCGCATTCGGGAGGGCAGCGAGCTGATCACGATGGTGTCGACCGGCGGCGCCAACGACATGACGATCGAGCAGCGGACCACCGGCTTGGCGTCCCGGCCCGATCTCTCGGGCGTCGAGTCGGGATCGATGAACTTCGGTGACGAGACGTTCATCACGCCGCCACCGGCCGCCCGCGGGATCATCGAGCGCGCCACGCAGGCGGGGATCGGGCTCGAGGTGGAGGCGTTCGACGTCGGCCACGTGGTCAGCGCGGTTCGGTGGCTCCAGGACGGAGTGATCCCCGCCCCGATGCGGATCAACCTGGTGTTCGGCGTGCCCGGTGGGATCGATGCCTCTCCCGAGGCGCTCGCCGCGATGCTCCGGCCGCTTCCGCCCGAGACGTTCTGGACGGTGACCTGCGTGGGACGCCATCACCCGAGAATGCTCGCGCTCGCCCTGCTCTACGGCGCGCCCTGCATAAGAACCGGGCTCGAGGACGCGGTCTACATCAGCCGGGGGGTGCTGGCGCCGTCCAACGCCGCGCTGGTCAGCGCGGCGATCGAGCTGGCCCGCGCGGTGGGTCGCGACGTCGCGACACAGCAGCAGGCACGGTCGCTGCTCGGGCTGGCATCGACCGAATGAGCTCGCTGATCGAGGCGCTCGGCACCAGGCGGGTGCTCGAGCCGGCCGGCGCGCTGCCGCAGGCAGCGCGGCGACTGGACGCGACGCTGCCGATGCAGAGCTATGAGATCGAGGTCGACGTCGACACGCTCTGCCTCGACTCGACGAGCTTTCGCCAGCTCGTCGAGGCCAACCCCCCCGAAAGGGTTCCGGAGGCGATCCTGAGCATCGTCGCCGAGCGCGGCAAGATGCACAATCCGGTCACGGGATCGGGCGGCATCCTCACCGGCACGGTCCGTGCCATCGGAGACGCGTTCCGAGATCCGCCGCCGCTCGGCCTGCGAATCGTGACGCTCGCGTCGCTGACGCTCACCCCACTGCGGCTGGAGGCGGTCCGGCAGCTGGACCCGAGTAGTCCTCACGTGTCGGTGAGCGGCACCGCGTACCTGCCATGGACGGCGCCGTGGACCGCCTATCCGGAGGACATGCCATTCGAGGCCACCCTGGCGGCGCTCGACGTCTGCAACGCCGCGTCGCAGACGCGCGCGCTGATCGACGGAGACACGCGAACCGTGCTGGTGCTGGGAGGTGGTCACGCCGGCCTGCTCGCGCTCGCCGCCGCCCGTGACTCGCTCCCTGCCGCGGCTCGGCTGGCCCTGATCGACGCCGACCCGCGCAGCTGCCGCCGGGCGCGCGACCTCGACCTGTGCGACGTCGCCGTCTGTGTC
Source organism: uncultured Actinomycetota bacterium (assembly GCA_963787595.1). Taxonomy (GTDB): domain Bacteria; phylum Actinomycetota; class Thermoleophilia; order Solirubrobacterales; family Solirubrobacteraceae; genus Palsa-465. The sequence continues at coordinate 445,167 of CAWBDE010000004.1, read as the reverse complement.
GATCTTCGCGACGCGGTCCAGGCGCTGCGGTCGCTGCAGGAGGCCGAGCTATCGCGCGCCGACGTGACGGTCGTGGTGGTGAACGCCACCGACTGCGAGGCCGCGGCCATCCTGCTCACCGCCGACCACGGGACGGTGCTGTTCTTCTCGATGGCCACCTCGTTCACCAAGGCCGCGCTCGGTTCGGAATCCATGGCCTCGACCGCGCGGATGCTCGTCGGCTCCGGTTACGCCCCCGATCGTGGCGCCTACGCGTTGGAGCTCGTCGCGCGCGATGAGCGGCTGGCGCGCGCGCTCGCCGGACCGTGGCCGGCTGATCGGCACCGCGCATGATCGCGCACGGACCCCCCGATACCGCACCCTGGCGCCACGCCGAGCGGTCTCGGCAAGCCTCACCTGCTGAGGACTCCCGATACGGCACCCCGGCGCCACCCTGACGCTGTATCCACAACCCTCGCTGCTACCGCATCGATCACTAAGCGACCAGCGCGGTGAGGTATGCCTCCGCTGCCTCGGGGTCGCCGGTGTCGTCACGCAGGCCGATGTAGCGGTCCGGACGCACCCCCAGCACCGTCACGTCGGTGACTCCGAGCTGAGCGGCTGTCGATTCATCGATGTGCCCCACCGGCAGGCCCTCGCGACGGGTGCAGAAGCCGAGGACCGCGTCGACCGCCGCGCCCGAGCGCTGCTCGAGCTCGGCGACGAGCTCGGCGACGCGGCGCGGGTCGGCAGCCGGGCCGCCGAGGACGATCAGCGTCTGGCCTGGGCGGTGCGTGAACTCGTGCAGCGGCCGCGGCGCGCCCTCCACCGGCTGCACGGGGCGTGTATCGGGCAGCAGGGCGCCCGGCGGCGGGCCCGAGCCGTCGTCGCCGGCCACCGCTCGCGACCTCGGATACGAGCGGTCCAGCTCCGAGGCGGCTGCCGCTTCGTGGTGCGCGGTGTCTGGATCGGCGATCATCCGGCGGATCTCTGCGTTTCGCGCGGCTCGCTCGCCGGGGTCGGTCATCGCGTGCGCGATCTCGACCTCGGCTCCCGAGGAGACCACCCGCTCGGCAACCGGCCGCCGTTCTAGTTCGTAGGTGTCCAGCAGGCCACTGCCCGCCTCTCCGCGACAGACCAGGGCGAGCTTCCAGCCGAGGTTGAAGGCGTCCTGAAGGCCGGTGTTCATCCCGTGGCCCTCCGCCGGGGTGCAGGCGTGGGCCGCGTCGCCCGCGAGCAGCACCCGGCCAGACCGATAGCTGGCGGCGACCCGGGAGTGACAGCGAAACCAGCTCGGGTTATCGACCCCGGTGAGCCTGACCCCCGGCGCGTAACGCCGCAGTACCTCGCCGGTCTCGGCGACGAGATCGCTCATCTCGGACGTCGGCCGCAGGTACGCACGCCATCGTCGGCCTGGCAGCGGGGTCATGATCACCGGTGGCTGGTCAAGGTGGGCGAACACGAGGTCATCTGCGTCGTTCCGTCCCTCGAGGGTCGCGTCGAAGACGACCCAGGGCGCCTCGATGTCGGTGCCGACGAACTCGATCGCGACCGCTTCGCGCACCGCGCTGTGAAACCCGTCGCATCCGACGACCCATTCGACGGCCAGCTGGTGGCGCCGGCCGTCACGCTCCAGAGTGGCCGTCACCGTGTCGGCTTCGGGCGCCAACTCGACCAGGCGGGTCGAGCGAGTGACGGCACCGCCGTGGGCCTCGAGATACTCGGCGAGCACCGACTCGGTGACCTCCTCAGAGAGCCCGAGTTGGAACCCATAGCGACTGCCACTGAGACCGAGACTCAGCTCGGCGAGGACCTCGCCGTCGGCGTGAAACCGCGCCCCGCGAGTCCTGACGCCCTCGGCGAGCAACCGGTCCGCGATCCCGAGAGCTTCGAAGATCTCCAGCGACCGTTCGTGCACGACGGTCGCCCGGTCCCAGCTTTGCGCAGCGTCCAGCGCGTCGATGAGCACGCACCGGACGTCGCGTCGCGCCAACTCGGCCGCCAACAGCAGCCCGGTCGGCCCGGCGCCGACCACCAGCACCCGCGGATCCCGGTCGCTCATCTCAACTAGGCGCCTCGGGCGTGACCATGGCGAATTCGACCTGCGGCACCCCGGCTCATCGGGCGTAGGCCGCGGCCACGCCGCCATCGACATTGAGAAGATTGCCCGTGCTCTTGCCGGAGCGGTGCTCGGAGGCGAAGTGCATCACCGCCTGGGCGATGTCCCGCGGGTAGATGCTGACCTTGAGGGTGTTGCGCCTGCGGTAGAGCTCGTCGAGCTCATCGGGCGAGACGTCGTAGGCGGAGGCGCGCTCCTGGCGCCAAGACGAGTCCCAGATCTTGGAGCCCTGAAGGACGGCGTCGGGATTGACGGTGTTGACGCGGATGCCGTGAGCGCCGCCCTCCTCGGCCAGGCAGCGAGCCAGGTGCAGCTCGGCCGCCTTGGCGGAGCTGTAGGCCGCGGCGTTCTTGCCGGCGACGACGGCGTTCTTGGAGGCCACGAAGATCAGCGCTCCTCCATTGCCCTGCGCCTTGAGGATGCGGAAGGCTTCGCGCGAGACCAGGAAGTAGCCGGTGCCGAGGATCAAGTGGTTGCGGTTCCATTCCTGAAGCGTCGTGTCCTCGATGGCGGCCGACGAGGCAATGCCGGCGTTTGAGACGACGATGTCCACACCCCCGAAGCGCTCGACCGCCGTGCGAAACGCGTTCGCCACCGACTCCTCGGACGTGACGTCGCCGGCGATCGCCAGGCCGCGGTCGTCGTAGGCGCTCACCACTTCATGCCCACCCTCCTGGTCGAGGTCGAAGGCGACGACGCAAGCGTCGGCGGCCGCCAGCTCCTCGATGATCGCCCGTCCGATGCCGCCAGCCCCCCCGGTCACGAGCGCCACCTTGCCTCCGAGCTCTCCCGGTGGGGGGGCCTGGGCCAGCTTGTAGAGCTCGAGCGGCCAGTACTCGATGGCAAAGCTCTCCGCGGCGTCCAGCGAGACGAACTCGTCCAGCGCGTGCGCTCCCGCCATGACCTCGATCGCCCGGTGATAGAGATCGCGGGAGGTCTTGGAGGCCTTGGTGGTCGCGCCGGCCGCCACCAGCCCGAGGCCCTGGATGAGGATGATCCGAGCGTCCGGGTCACCGGCGGTGTCCGCTTCGCCGGCGTGCTGCTCGAAGTAGGCGCGGTAATCGGACCGATACGCCTCGGCGCGCTCGGCGATGCGTCGACGGAGGGCCGGCGCGTCGTCGACCTGGGGGTCGTAGGCGATCCACAGCGGCAGGCGTTTGGTGTGCACGAGGTGGTCCGGGCACGGCGCGCCAACCGTCGCCAGCTGCGCGGCGTCGGCCGACGACACGAACTCGATCGCGCGCGGCGAGGTGTCGGCGGTGAGCACCTTCGCCCGCTCGCTGGAGACCGCCCCGCGAATGGCGGGCAGGAGCTCGGACAGCTCCACCGTGTCCTGCCCGGACACGGAGCGTCCGCCGAATCGTGGTCGATCGGCGGTGCGCCGGTTGACGAAGTCGACTGCCTGATTGATCACTTCGATCGTCCGGCGGTAGGCGTCCTGCGCGCTGTCGCCCCAGACGATCAGCCCGTGCTTGGCGAGCACGATCAGCGCGAGCCCCGGCTTGTCGCGCACCACCCCGGCCACCTGCTGTGAGAGCGTGAATCCCGGTCGGATGTAGGGCACCCACGCGGCGCCACCGCCGAAGCACTCGTGCACCAGACGTTCGCCGTCGGCGCTGCCGGCGAGCACGTTGATGGCGTCGGGATGGGTGTGGTGGACGTGCGGCGCGGGCACGAACGCATGCAGCAGAGTTTCGATCGAGGCGCGCGGCATCGCGGGATCAAGCTGACAGCGCGCCAGGTAGGCGACCATGTCCTCATCGCTCATCGCCTCGCGCTCCATCAGCGGGAGCACTTCCTGGAAGCGCAGCGCTGTGAACCCCTGGGTCTCCATGGTCGCGAGATCCGAGCCTGAGCCCTTGACCCACATCGTTTCCACCTCACGCCCGGCGTGGTCGGTGGTGGTCCCCTTGGCCGAGGTGTTTCCCCCGCCGTAGTTCGCCACGGCGCGGTTGGCCCCGAGAAGGTGCGACGCCAGCACGAGCTGCTCCAGCAGCTCATCGGGCACGTCGCGCGACGGCCAGAGGTCCGGCACGGGATCGATGGTGGAGGCGGTGCTCACTCAGATCAGCTCCTTGGACGCTGGCGTTCGCCGGCGATCCTGGCGGCGTACCCCGAACGCCGCAGGACGCCGATCGGATCGGGGGCGGCGCCGAGGGCGTCGCGCGCCGCGGCGCACTGCGCGCGGACGTCGGTGTTGAAGGCGTCGAGCAGAACCTCGTGACCCCCGAGCACGTCGCCCTCGTGCTGCGCGGCGCTCAGCGCCGCCCGGTCGACGTGCAGCGACTTGGCGTAGGCCTCCTGGAGGTTGACGATGCTGAGCACCATCGCCTCGAGCTTGGGCTCGACGTTGTGGCTCTGATCGATGGTCAGCCGCGGCAGCTGATCGGCGCAGGACAACTCGACGAGGACCAGGAACAGCTCCAACGGATTGACCGAGCCGACGATCAGGTCATCGTCGGCGTACTTGCGGTTGTTGAAGTGAAAGCCGCCGAGGCGCTCCTCGTCGATCAGGAGGGCCACGATCTGCTCGATGTTCGTGCCCTGCGGATGATGGCCGAGATCGACCAGCACCTTGGCCCGGTCTCCGAGCCGGAGGCAGGTCAGCAGGGCGCTGCCCCAGTCGGCCAGGTCGGTGGCGTAGAACCCGGGCTCGAAGAACTTGTACTCGACCAGCAGCTGCTGGTCGAGTGGAAGCTCGGCGTAGACGCGCTGAAGCGAATCCAGCAGGCGGTGACGTCGCGCGCGGAGGTCGTCCTGCCCCGCGTAGTTGGTCCCGTCGGCAAGCCACAGCGACTGCGCCTGGGCGCCGAGCGTGCTGGCGATGCGAACGCAATCGAGCATCTGCGCGACGGCCTTGTCGCGCACCCGAGGGACTGGATGCGTCAGCGATCCGAGCTTGTAGTCGGGGTCCTGGAAGAGATTCGGATTGACGGCGCCGACGCGAAGTCCGCGCGACTCGATCTGTGCCCGCAGCTCGTCGTAGTCGCCGACCTCGTCCCACGGGAAGTGCAGGGCGACGGCTCCGGCGGTGCCGGTCAAGCGGTGCACCTCGGCGGCGTCATCGAGCTTGTCGTAGACATCGCGCGGGCGGCCCGGCTGGGGGAAGACTCCGAAGCGGGTGCCGGAGTCGCCGTACCCCCAGGATGGCGTCTCGATCACCAGCTGGCGGAAGGCGGCGGTCAGGTCAGGCATGCACAGCCTCCTCGTACCCGTCCTGGAGAAAACGCGCGAACATGCTCTCGGCCTCGCCGCGCGACATCGACGGCTCATAGACGCTGAGTCGCGTCGACGCGGCGCTCACCGAGCGCATCTCGGCCAGCGAACCAAGCTCACCGGTCGCCCGAGCCTGGACGAGGAGGTTGCCGAGTGCCGCCGCTTCGGTGGGACCGGCCAGCACCTCGCGACCGCACAGATCAGCCGTGAGTTGACACAGCAACGGGTTACGCGTGCCGCCCCCGATGACATGGAGCGAGTCGATCGAGCGTCCGCTGGCGGCCTCCAACCGCTCCACCACCGCCCGGTAGCGGCAGGCCAGGGAAAGATAGATCGCGCGGACGATCTCCCCCCGCGTCATGTCGGGGCGCGCGCAGGCAGACGCGATTCGCGCCGGCATGTCACCGGGGGCGAGGAACTCATCGCGATCGGGATCGAACAGCGCAACGTGGTTGGACGCCGCCTGGGCGGCGCGCTGCAGATCCGCCGGGTCCGCGGCCCAGACGCGCGCGCACTCCTGCTCCAGCCACAGCCCCATCACGTTCTTGAGCAACCGAGTGGTGCCATCCAGGCCGCGCTCGTTGGTCAGCTCGGGATCGATGAACACCGGCTCATCGAGCTCCAGCCCGAGCAGCGACCACGTACCGGAGGAGAGGATCGCCGACTGCGGGTCGCGCAACGGCGTGCCGACATATGCCGACGCTGTGTCGTGGGAGGCCACCGTGAACACCGGCGCCTCGATCTGGTGGTGATCGAGCACCGGGCCCAGCCGAGTCCCCGGCTCGGCCAGCTCGCCGAAGGGCCCCACCGGCAATCCCAGACGCTCGATCAGCTCCCAGGACCATTCGCTCGTGCGCGCGTCGAGAAGCCCGGTGGTCGACGCGTTGGTGAGCTCGTTGACCAGCTCCCCGCTCAGCCAGTAGGCGAGCAGATCGGGTATGAGGGCGATCCGATGAGCCGCGCGCAGGGCGGGCGAATCGCGCTCTGCCAGAAGCTGGAAGACGGTGTTGATCGGCAGGGTCTGGATTCCGGTGATGGCATAGGCATCCTGGCGCGGGTACCCCTGCGGAACCTCGTGGGTCCGCTCGTCGCGGTAGTGGAAGGGCAGCCCCAGGACTCGATGGCGGTCGTCCAGCAGCGCGTAGTCGACGCCCCAACTGTCGACCCCGATCCCGTCGAGGGTGCGCCCTTCCAGCGCTGACACCGCCTCGGAGAACAGGTGCACCACATCCCAGCGCAGACCGTCGGGCAGGCGGATCGGGCGGTTGGCGAAGCGGTGGATCTCCTCCACGGCCATCACCCCGTCGGCCAGGCGACCGCAGTAGACCCGGCCGTTGGAGGCCCCGAGGTCGATCGCCGCGTACTCAGTCAAGACTCAAGACCTCTAACACGGTCGCGTAGATCATCACACAGCCGGGGTATAGGCCCTACATGAGGGATGAGCAGCGCGGCGTCAGCCGCGAGCAGTGGCGCAAGACCGTGCTGGCGGCGATGGCCAATTACATCGACTCCGGCTCGATCGTCGCCGGAGCGGTGTCGCTTCCAATCTGGACCAAGCAGTTCGGATTTGGCTCGAGCTTTGTGTCGCTGCTCGGAGCTTTCAGCTCCAACGCGATCTCGGCTGGGCTGGGAGCGCTGATCGGCGGCCGGATCTGCGACCGTCTCGGTCGCAAGAAGATCTACCAGTGGGATCTGCTGCTCTACGCCTTCGGCGTGCTGTGGATCGTCTTCGCCCAAGCCTCGTGGATGCTGATCTTCGGCTACTTCGTCGTCGGACTGACCGTCGGCGCCGACGTACCCGCCTCCTGGACCCTGATCACCGAGACGGCACCGAACGAAGCCCGCGGTCGCCTCGCCGGCCTGGCTCAGGTGTTCTGGTACGTGGGCACCCTCACCCCGCTGGTCATGGGCATCGCCCTGCTCGGCCTGGGCGACACCATGCCGCGACTCCTGTTCGCACAGCTCTTCGTCGTCGCCCTGATCACCTGGGCTTTCCGTCAGAGCATCGTCGAGTCCGCGATGTGGACCCAAGCTCAGGAAAGGGCCGCCGGCGCGGCCAGCGCATTCACTGAGCTGTTCACCCGCCGGAATGTACGGGCGCTGGCGTTCCTCATCCTGATGTACGGCCTGTGGAACTTCGTGGCCGGCACCTACGGCTTCTTCTTTCCCTACATCCTCGACGCCGTCGGCTCCACCACCCCACGTGCCACCTACGGGCTCCAGGCGATCTGGTTTGCCTCCACCGCTCTGGCAGTCGGCGGTATCTACATGCCCCTCGTCGACCACGTCAGCCGCCGCAAGATGCTCTTCTGGAGCAGCATCTTGCAGATCATCGCCTTCATCCCCTTCATCTTCCTGCACGTGACCTTCGTCATCGCGCTGTTCAACGTCCTGCTGTTCGGGGTCGGTGCCGGAATCGGTCAGCAGTCGCTGTTCCAGCTGTGGAGCGGCGAGATGTTCCCCACCCTGCTGCGCTCCACCGCCCAGGGATTCATGTTCGGGGTAGTCCGCATCGGCCTCGGTGGGTGGATCCTGTTGCTGCCGACCGTGGAGAAGGCGGGCTTCAGCACCCTGGCGGTCGTCCTCGCCGCCCTGCTCCTCGTATCCGGTGTGATCGGGATCGCCTTTGCCCCCAGCACCCGCGGCCAGAGCCTCGAGGGGACCGAGACCGCCGACGGTGAAGCTCAACGCCGGCCAGACGAACTGCAGACCGCTTACCGGTAGTCCTTATCGGCTGGCGCACCTCCGCTGACCAGCGCCTGCCGCTGGGCCGGCGAGGGCCATGGCGCGGCGCCGGCGGCGGTGTTGATTGCAGCGTGCGCGGTGCTCGAGGTCGCGGGGATCGCGACGTGGACCCGTTCATCCGCGAGCGTCCACTTCAACAGCTCGGTCGCGTCAAACCGCCTGGCCAGCGAGCCGCCGCCCAGCGGACGCATGGCGACGACGCCGAGGTCCAGGTCGGCGGCGAGCGGCAGGATGCGTCGCTCGGCAGCGCGCTCAAGCGGGTTGTACGGCACCTGGATCGCGTCGATGCGTCCGGTGCGCATGACCCTCTCCAGTTCGTCAAACGCGCTGGCCGCATAGTGGGTCGCGCCGAGAAACCCGACCTTCCCCGCCGCCCGTTCCTCCTCGAGCCAGTCGAGACGCTCCCGCCACGCGACCAGGTTGTGCACCTGCTCCAGGTCGACACGCCCGCCAAAGAACTCGAGCTGAGCCTGGAGCTGGCTTCTCGCCTCGACCGCTGAGCCAGTCCAGATCTTCGTCGCCACCAGGGCATCCGCGCGACGCTCGCGCAGCGCCCGACCTAGGACGGCCTCGGCCCTCCCGTACATCGGCGAGGAGTCAAACAACCGCGTGCCGCCCTCCCAGACGGCATCGACGACCTCGCGCGCCATCCTCTCCTCGCTCGGACCGACATCGAAGGTTTGCCAGGTTCCCAGCCCCACGACCGGCACCTCCCAGCCGGTACGTCCGAATCGGCGGCGCTCCATCCCTGAAGACCCTAGTCGGTCTCCTGGTTTTTGCCGACGCTGGGGACGCAAACGTCCGTCTCGCCAGGTGGCCTCAGCGCAGACGGACGATTGCCGACGCTGGGGACGCAAGCGTCCGTCTCTCCGGGCGGCGTCAGCGCCGGCGGACTTTGCCGACGCCCGGGGGAGAGCAGAGGGGGTAGCAGCCGGCAAAGCCACCGCAATAGCCGATGCCGGTTATCGCGCGCGTCGAACGTCCAGCCGTGAGGCCGCATGGCCATCTGGGCTGAGCACTCTGAGCGCCTCCTCGAGCGCGCGCTCATGCTGGCTGATGGCGAGGTCGAGCTCATGGCGATGGCCGCGGACGGCGGCCAGGTCGGTCGCCGCCGACGGGGTGGCGGCGGCCAGCTCGCGCAGCTCGCCCTGCAGGCGTTCGAGGCGCTGGCGGATTCGCAGCGGCGCCTGGCGGTCGACTTCGTAAACCCCCGGCTTGGTCGTCTTGCGAACGACCGGCGATCGGCTCACCTGGGTCAGGAACACGGCGAGGGGATCCTTACCGGCCACCGCGTAGCCCGCCGCCTGCAGCAGCGCATACCAGCGGCGATAGTGGAGGGCCTCGAGGCGCTGGGGCTGCGCGACCACCACCTTGACGGCGGCCTCGCGAATTGCGGGACCGCGCAGAATCTCCAGCGTCGTATCCGACGGCGGACCGGCGGTCGCCTCCGGGGTGGCAAGCGCGGGGGCCGGCGGCTGTCGGACGTCAACGGCCGCGCCGCCCGCCCGCGGTGCATCGGTCAGGCGGCCCAGCACCCCCAGCCTCTCGTCGACGACGGTCAGAGCCGCGTCGACCTGACCCAGTTCGCCGATCAGCGCGTCCCGGCGACGGGTGAGCCGCTGGCGCTGACGGGCCAGATCCGCCTGCTCGGCCGCGGCGGCGCGGAGGAGACGGCTCGAGGGCTGGGGGAGAGGGATGCTCATATCGAACCCGTTTCTACCGGGGACGCCGAGTGTCCAATGTGCCGCGGATGTTCATAACCATGGCTGCGTAGAGAGAAGTGCGCCACGTAGCTGGTGACAACCCTGTGGACGAGCGCCGGTTTTCTTCGCAGATAGCAGCGTGATCTCCACATGGACGGGCTGTTGACAACCGCGTTGCGTCCAAATTGCGACGTTTACGGCGTCTCCCGGTTCCGTCCGACGGCGCCGTCATCCTGCGGTAGGACATGCCACGTGGCTCTATGGAGGAATGCGTATGACGTTCGTCGACCACCTAACGGCGCCGGATCTGTCCGGTTACTCCAGCGCGGACGGACCGTCACCCCCCGCGCTCGAACAGGCGGAGCAGCTCATCGCCGATCTGACGGTGCTCGTGGATGCAGGGCTGGTGGTGGCTCACCGGCAGCTCGGAGGCCCACTTCGCTACGGCGCCGTGGCTGACCCCGGCGATGCCGAGCAATGACGGCGCCGGCCCGCCGGCAGGTCTCCCGGTCGCGACGCCCCACCTGAGTCCCACCAAGGGGGCTGCCCGATGCGGACGCTGATCGCGGCGATCGTGACCGGCGCGACGGTCGTTCTCGTGGGCTGGGGCACCGGGGCGGGTATGACCAACCAGACTGTTACGCGGCGTGAAACCGGACGGCTGCGTGTCTCCACGGTCGCGGATGACGTTGTTCAGCCCCAGCCCGCGCGCGACTCCTGCCACCAGGTCGGCTCCGGCCTGTACGCTCGGCCGGATCCGGCGTGCACGCCGGGCGCGCTCGATCCCGAGGTCACTCCGGCGACGATCCGGCGCACCATCTGCGTCGAAGGGTGGACGGCGACCGTGCGACCGCCGGAGGGCGTTACCGAGCAGGAGAAGGCGGCGGCCATGGCGGCCTACGGCGACACCGGATCGCCGGGTGCCTATGAGTACGACCATCTGGTGCCGCTGGAACTGGGTGGCGCGACCAATGACCCTCGCAACCTCTGGCCCGAGCCGGGAGCCTCACCCAATCCAAAGGACGCAGTCGAAGACGACCTGCGACGCGAGGTGTGCGATGGGGAGATGTCGCTCCGCGCCGCCCAACACGCAATCGCCACCAACTGGGTGTCACTGATCCGTCCCTAAGGGATCTGCGTGCGGGCGCGCGACTCGCCTCGCAATCGCTGAGCCTAGGTCCCGAGCTGCTCGACGGCCGCGCGCGCCACGTCCTGGGCCTCGATCAGCTCCCCGCCACGATCGACGGCGGCGACGAGCGCCGCGTGCGCGATGCCCAGGGTGGTGCGCAGGTTGCGCCCGGTGCCCATGCGGTTGAGCTCGGCGAGCGAGTCGACCGCGGCGTCGGTGACCGCCTGCTTGCGTCCGGCGTCCACGGCCAGGCGGATGCGGCGGTCAAGGATCCGGGCGAGCTGGCCGCTGACCACCGGCGGGACGGCGATCAGGCGCTCGAGCGCTCCGTGCTCACGTCGCGCCCGGTCAAAGGACGGCATCCGCAGGTAGTCGGCGTGCACGGCGACGATCAGACCGGCGTGCAACTCGGTGAGCGACCGGAGGATGGGGCCGAAGAAGGCACCGACGAGCTCGTCGCGCGCGTGGGAGCTGCCCAGCCGGCGGGTGAAGCTGTCGGAGTCATCGACAACGATCACCGGGTGACGATCGGCGGCGCTGATTGCCTCCAGCGCACGGTTGACGTTCTCCAGCACCTCGCTGGCCGGCCGTTGCAGGTCAACCCCCTCCAGGGTCGAGGAGACCTCCCGGGAGAGACCGCCCGTTGCCACCCAGAAGGTGGCCGCCAGCCTCGCCGCCAGCCGTCGCTCACGGCCCGGGAGGGGCCGCCGCGCGGCGGACGCGGTCAGGATGGCGTCGCGCTCGCGCGCGACGAGCGCGCCCGCCCGCTCGGCGTCGCGCACGATGCTCTGGATCAGGTGGGCGGCGAACCGGCGCACGTCGAGCACGACCTGGTCGTCGTCGAACGCGACCGAGACCCAGATGGGCGCGAGCGTGCCGTTGGGATCGTCAAGGGCGTAGCGGAGCACGCTCGTCTTGCCGCATCCGATCGGTCCCTGGACGCCGACGCGCTCGCTGCTCTGCGCAGCGCGTACCACCGCGCCCTCGCAGCCGCTGCGTCCGCGATCATCGAACGCGACGTGGTAGGCGCGCATGTCGACGTGCAGGGGGCTGCCATCAAAGGCGTGCGCGTCCAGGAGCTGGCTGAGGACTCGGTTGCTCACGTCGACGTTGTCACCGCGAAGAGGCGCGCGGGCCGGCCGCGTCGGCCGGACTCGTGCGGCTCGATCGTCTCAAGCAGCCCGGCGGACTCGAGCTTGTGCATGAGTTGGCTGGCCCGCTGGCGGCTCGCGCCCAGCTGACTCAGCAGTCGTGCATCCGACGCACCGGCGGGTCCGTGTGCGGCCAGATACTCGACCAGGGCCCTTGCCAGTGGTCCGCCCACGCCGGCGGCCCTGTCGGCAAGCTCGTTGGTCGCCGGGCCGGCGGTCGGGCGCCCGGCCTGGATGTCGGATGCGGCTCGCAGCAGCCGACGCGGGTTCCCGTCGCCGGCCGCGACTGCGGCTTCGATCTGCGCGGCGGAGAGGTCCGGCAGGTGGGACCGCAAAAGCTTGGCCGAGTCGGGCGCGGGCAGCGGGCGCAGCTCGATGACGCGCTGGAAGAACGCATCGGCGGGCGGTTCGCGGTACAGCGGCCCGGCGGCGGTATCGCCGGCGACGATCCAGCTCGCGCCCTCCAGGGTCCAGAGCTCGTCGCGCAGGCTGCCGAACACGCCGTGGGCGACCACGGGCGCGATGCCGTCGATCATCAGGCACACGTCGCGGTCCAACGCGCGGAGCCGCTCCGCCAGCAGATCCACCAGCTCCATCAGAATCGCGGGTTGCACGACCTGGCCGAACGGTCCGTCCGGCATCGACAGGGCGCGCAAATCCTCGATCCAGCGCGCCCGCGGGCTCCCTGGGTCGGCGAGGCGCTGCAACCGCGCCACCAGCACCCCCAGCAGCTGCGCGGGGTCGCGCGCGAGCTCACCGCCGACCACCAACGCGTCGCGCCGCCGAGATCCGCGCTCGAGGAGCCAGGCCACATGGTTGAGCAGCGAGGTGCGTCCGCTGCCGGGTTCGCCGAGCAGCAGCACCGGCTCGCCAGCCGCCACCGATCGCCTGATCTGCCGCGTCTCCGGCGTGCGGTTGACGAAGCGCCGCTGGGCGGCGCGCGATCGGGCGAGCGGACTGATGAGCATGCTAGCAATATTAGCGAAATATTTATGCTAATTACTAGCACAACTTTCTTGACACGGTATCGGCATCGCGCACGTCCCGAGGCGCTGATGGCGCACGTCCCGAGGCGCTGGTAGCGCACGTCCCGAGGCGCTGATGGCGCACGCCCCCGAGGCGCTGATGGCGCACGCCCGGGGCGCTCATCGGGCAATCCCGAGCCGTGCGAGGGAGCAGCGACGCGGAGCGATGCTCGCTGCAGAGGCAGCTACCGCCGATCTGACCCGCTGTAGCTAGTCGCCGGCCACGCCGCTGGCCCTCGCCGCCTCGGCGACGGCACCGGCGACGGCGGCGACAACCTGACGGTTGAACACGCTCGGGATGATGTAGTCGGCGTCGAGCACGTCGTCGGTGACCACCCCGGCGATGGCCTGCGCCGCGGCGAGCTTCATCTCCTCGTTGATCGACCGGGCGCGAACGTCCAGGGCACCGCGAAAGACGCCGGGGAAGGCCAGGACGTTGTTGATCTGGTTGGGATAGTCGGATCGCCCGGTGGCCATGATGGCGACGTGGTGGCCGACCGCCTCGACCCGCACCTCGGGCTCCGGGTTGGCCAACGCGAACACCACCGGGCGCTTCGCCATGCTGCGCACGGCGGCTGCGGACACCGCCCCCGGCCCGGATACGCCGACGAGCACGTCGGCGCCCGCCAGCACGTCACTGGCCATACCCCGTTCATCGTTGGGATTGGTCCGCTGCGCGAGCGCTTGGCGGGCAGGGTCCAGGCCGGGTCGGTCGGCGTACAGCGCGCCGTCGATGTCGCAGACCACGATGTTGCGGACACCGTCGGCGAGCATGATCTCGGCGCACGCCACGCCGGCGGCGCCGGCGCCGACCACGACCACCTTGATGTCCTCGGCGCGTTTGTCCACGACCCGCAGCGCGTTCGTCAGCGCCGCCAGCAGCACGATCGCGGTTCCGTGCTGGTCGTCGTGGAACACCGGTATGGCCAGCTCGGCGCGGAGCCGCCGCTCGATCTCGAAGCACCGCGGCGCCGAGATGTCCTCGAGGTTGATCGCGCCGAACGTGGGAGCGATCGCCTGCACGAGCGCGACGATGGCGTCGGGATCCTTGGTCGCCAGGCACAGCGGGAACGCGTCGATGCGGGCGAACTCCTTGAACAGCAGCGCCTTGCCCTCCATCACCGGCATCGCCGCCTCAGGGCCGATGTCGCCCAACCCGAGCACCGCGGTTCCGTCGGAGACGATCGCCACGGCGTTGCCCTTGATGGTCAACGACCACGCCTTCTCGATGTCGTCGTGGATCGCGCGGCTCACGCGGGCCACGCCGGGCGTGTAGGCCATCGAGAGGTCATCCCGAGTTCTCACCGGGATGCTGCCGGTGACCTGGATCTTGCCGCCGAGGTGCATGAGGAAGGTGCGGTCAGAGAAGCTCTCCACCGAGATGCCATCGAGGTCGCCCACCGCCGCCACCACCGCCTCGCTATGCGCCGCGTCCACGCAGGCAACGGTGACGTCGCGCACCACCTCGCCAGCCTCGACACGCACGAGATCGATCGCCCCCAGGATCGCGCCCGTCTCGCCGATGGCGCCGGCGACCCTCGCGAACGCTCCCGGCCGCTGCTGTAGGTGCACCCGCATCGTGATGCTGTAGCTGGCCGACGGCCGCCCGTCGAGGGCCGGAGACGTCGGCTGACCCGGCGCCGGCTCCAGGCCCTCCGACGGGTCCGAGACAGAGACCTCGTCAGGGCTCACGACCCGATCCTACCGGTACTGCCGCCCGTCACGCAGCAGGCGCGGAGCGGGCGCGGCGAAGCAGATCCTCGGCCTCGGTGACGGTCACCACGTCACCGTATTTGCTGTCGATGTCGAGCAGACTGGCCTCGTGCGGCGCCTCCGCGCGGTCGGCGACTGCCTCCCGCGGCACGACCACGCGGTAGCCGTGCTGGATCGCGTCGACCGCCGTCGCCCGCACGCATCCCGACGTCGAGGCTCCGGTCACGATCACCGTGTCGCACCGGTGCGAGGCCAGCAGCGCCGACAGCGGAGTCCCGAAGAACGCCGAAGCGAACAGCTTGACGAGGACCGGCTCCCCGTCCACGGGCGCGACGCGCCGGTCGATCTCCGGCCAGCGCGTGCCCGGCGCCAGCTGGCGCAGCGCCGGCACCTTGGCCAGGAACGCGGCGGCCACCCGGGCGGCGGCTTCGTCGTAGCGCACCGTCGTGAACGCCACCGGGCAGCCGGCTCGCCGGGCCGCGTTCAGCAGCCGCACGTTGGCGGCGACCGCGGCGTCGGCGTCGCAGTGCAGCGGCGACGCCGGATCGGTGAACGCGTAGTTGAGATCGACCACCACCAGCGCCGGGCGATCGCCGACGCCCGAGCGCCCACCGAGCCCGCGTTCGGCGTACCGCCGGGCTGACGCTGCATCCACCCGCCGATCCTATCGCTAGTCAGATTGCATGCAATAAGCCGGCACTCCTACCAACCGGCCGGCTCGACAGGGCGTCCCTCAGCAAGTAGCGTATGCAAAATGGGTGCAGGAGAGGCGACCCAGACGCATACCACTCGCGTTGCCGAGGAGTTGCGCGAGGCGATCCTGGCGGGGCGTCTGGCTCCCGGGTCACGGCTGCGCGCCGAGACCCTCGCCGAGCGCCTGCGCTCGTCGCGGACACCGGTGCGCGAGGCGCTGCTGGTGCTGGCGCGCGAGGGACTGGTGGAGATCGAGCCTCGCCGGGGCGCATCGGTGCGCCCGTTCGACGCCGCCGACCTGGCCGACCTGTACGAGGTCCGCGCCCTGATCGAGCCCCACGCCGCGGCGCTCGCCGCCCAGCGCATCGACCCCTCGCAGCTCGGCCGCCTGCTGGAGAACCAGGCGCGGTCGGTCACCCACGACGCCGGCGATGACGTCAGCGTGTCGGCGCTGCTGGCGCTCAACGATGAGTTTCACCAGATCGTCGTCGAGGCCGCGCGCTCGCCGCGGCTGACCGCCGCGATGAGCGCGGTCAGCGGGGTGCCGCGCGTGTTCCGCTCCTCGTTCTGGCGCGATCCCGAGCAGCGCGAGCAATCGCTGTTCTGCCACCGGGAGCTGGTCGGCGCCATCCGTGCCGGCCGTGACGAGCTGGCCGAAACGGTGATGCGAATGCACATCCAGGGGGCCGGCGCGTTCCTGTCGGAGGTGATGGCTCGGTGACGGCGCAGCCGCCGCCAACTGGCGCCGCCCCCCTGGGCGATGGGCCGCTCCAGGGTCTGCGCGTGGTGGAGTTCGGACAGCTTCTCGCCGGACCGTTCGTCGGTACCCTGCTCGGCGACTTCGGCGCCGACGTCGTCAAGGTGGAGCCACCCCCGGGGGGCGACGCAATGCGTGACTGGGGGCGCCTGCGCCACCGCGAGCACTCGCTGTGGTGGTCGATCCTGGCCCGCAACAAGCGCTCGATCACGCTCAACCTGCGCACCGGCGAGGGGCAGCGAATCGCCGCCGAGCTGGCCGCCGGCGCCGACGTGGTGCTTGAGAACTTCCGTCCCGGGACGATGGAGCGCTGGGGGCTCGGACCCGACGACGTGCATGCGGTCAACCCCGGGGTCGTCTACGCCCGGGTCAGTGGCTACGGCCAGACCGGCCGCTACCGAGACCGGCCGGGGTTTGCCGCGGCCGGCGAGGCCCTGGCCGGCCTGCGCTACATCAACGGCTACCCGGATCAGGCTCCGCCCCGGTTCGGCATCTCGCTGGGTGACACCCTGGCCGCGCAGTCCGCCTTCCAGGGGATCCTGATGTCGCTGTACGCGCGCGATGTCCGCGGCGCCGAGGGGCAGGTGGTGGATGCGTCGATCGTGGACGCGTGCTTCGCGGTGACCGAGTCGGCGGTGCTGGAGTACGAGCAGACCGAGACGGTCCGGCAGCCCACCGGTCCGCGCCTGCCGCGGATCGCTCCCAGCAACGTGTACCGGTCAAGCGACGGCAAGTGGGTGGTCATCGCCGCCAACCACGACACGCTGTGGCGCCGGCTGGCCGAGCTGATCGGCCGGCCGGAGCTGGCGCAGGACCCCCGGTTCATCGACCACCACGCCCGCGGCGAGAACGAGGACCTGCTCGACGAGCTGATCGGCGACTGGGCGCAGCAGCACACCGCGCAGGAGCTCGACGAGCTGGTCAACGGGGCCGGCGTGGTGTGCGCGCCTGTCTACGACGCCGCCGATGTGTACAACGATCCCTACTTCCGGGAGCGCGGCCTGCTGGTGTCATACGAGGACGAGGTTCACGGCGCGATCAGTGGACCCGGCGTCGTGCCGCGGCTGACGTTGACCCCGGGACGGGTACGCCACCCGGCGCGCTGGACGGTGGGCGCCGACACGGTGGCGGTGTTGCACGAGCTCGGCGTGGAGTCGTCTCGTATCCCCGGGTTGCGCGATGACGGAGTGATTTGAGTGGTTTCGGTCGTGTTTACGAACGGGGCCACTAAGGCTCGGCAAGAGACAGGAGCGCGATGGGCTACAGGCTGGGAGTAGACGTAGGAGGAACGTTCACCGACGTGCAGATGCAGGACACCGACGGGGGTGACGTGACACTGGTCAAGGTGCTGTCCACTCCGGCGGATCAGTCGGTCGGGGTTCTCGATGGCGTGCGCGAGGCCTGCCGCCGGGTGGGGGTGTCGCCGCGGGAGCTGGAGCTGATCCTGCATGGCTCCACCGTGGTGACGAACCTGATCCTGGAGGGCAAGGGCGCGCCGTGCGGCCTTCTCACCACTCCCGGTAACGAGCACATCCTCCATCTGGCACGGGCCTGGACGCCGGGTCCGCTCTACGGCTGGATGGGAATGATCAAGCCCGAGCCGCTGGCCGCGTTGTGGAACACGCGTGGTATCGGCGGCCGGATGGCCGCGGACGGCGCCGAGATCGCGGCGCTGGACGAGGACGGCGTGCGAACCGCCCTGGACGAGCTCGTGGCCGCCGGCGTGCAATCGGTGACGATCGGGCTGCTCAACTCCTACGTCAACCCGGCTCACGAACGGCGTGCCCGGGACATCGCCCGGGACGCTCATCCCGACCTGCCGGTCTCGATCTCCTCAGACCTCGTCTCCGAGTACCGCGAGTACGAGCGGACCCTCACCGCGGTGCTCAACGCCTACGTGCAGCCGCAGGTGATCAGATACGTCGATGGCCTCGAGCGGCTGCTCCACGACGAGGGGTTCGCCGGCCGGCTCAACGTGGTCCGCTCCGATGGAGGCACGATGAGCACGCTGGCCGCCAAGGAGCGGCCCGTCGACACCGCCTTCTCCGGACCGTCGGGCGGCGTGGTCGGAGCGGCGTGGCTGGCGCGGCGGATCGGAGCGCCCAACGTGCTGACGCTCGACGTCGGCGGCACGTCGACCGACGTCTCGGTCTGCGTGGATGGCTCGGTCACCATCCGCCGCGACGCCCAGCTGGGCTATTACCAGTTCCAGTCTCGCGGGGTGGACGTCCACAGCGTCGGGGCCGGCGGCGGCTCGATCGCCTATCTGACCCCGGTCGGCGCGTTGCGGGTCGGGCCGCAGAGCGCGGGCGCCGAGCCCGGGCCAGCCGCCTACGGCCGCGGCGGCACCGAGCCGACGGTGACCGACGCGAACGTCGTCCTGCATCGGATTCCGCCTCAGACGAAGCTCGCCGGTTCGCTGGCGATCGACGAGGCCGCGGCGCGGTCGGCCGTGCAGAAGATCGCCGACGGTCTCGGCGTCGACGTGACCAGGGCGGCGCAGGCGATCATCGACATCGCCAACGAGAACATGCACGCCGCGCTGCGCGTGGTCAGCATCGAGCGCGGTTTTGATCCGCGCGAGTTCGGGCTGCTCGCCTTCGGCGGCGCGGGGCCGCTGCACGCCAATGCCCTCGGCCGCCTGATCCACGCCGACCCGGTGGTGATCCCGGCCACTCCCGGCGTGCTGAGCGCGTTCGGATTCCTGGTCGCCGAGGTGCAGAACGAGTTCGCGCGGACGTTCCTGCAGGTCACGCAGGACACGCCGGCGGCGAACCTGCACCGGGCGCTGACCGAGCTCCAGGCCGAGGCCGCCGACTGGCTGACTCGGGAGGCGGTGCCCGCGCAGCAGCACTCGTTCAGCTTCTACGCCGACTGTCGCTACTACATGCAGGACATCCAGGTTCCATGTTCGCTGGAGCTCCACGAGCTGACCGACGGCTACGCGACGCTCGTGCGGGAGCGGTTTGAGACCGAGCACCGGCGACGCTACGGCTTCGACCTGGACGCGCCGATCGAAATCGCCACGCTGCGCGTTGTCGGCTCCGGAGCTGCCGGCGAGGAGGTGGCCACCCAGAACGGGCACGGCGACCGCCGACCCCCGGAACCCGATCGCTGCGAGCAGGTGTTCTTCGCCGGCGAATGGTGTGCCGCGGCGATCTACGAGCGCGACCGCCTCCAGGCCGGACAGCAGCTCAGCGGCCCGGCGATCGTCGAGCAGCAGGACACCACCACCGTGATCGAGCCCGGCTACGCCGGCGTCATCGACGGCTACGGCAACATCATCATTCGCAAAGCGCAGGACAACTGACCATGGGCGTTACGCAGCCGCAGCTTCCGGACTTCGTCCGCGAGCACGAGATCGATCCGATCACGCTGGACATCATCGAGAACACGCTGGCCAACGCCCGCTACGAGATGGACCGGGTGCTCGAGACCACCGCGGTGAGTCCCGTGATCCGCGAGCAGTCAGACCAGTTCCCGCTGATCGCCGACCGCCACGGCCGGATGGTCATCGGCCAGTTCGGGAGCGCGATCAACACCATCCTCGAGCACTCGCCCTATCAACCGGCGCAGCTGCGCGACGGCGACGTGATCGCGCTCAACGACCCGTACATGTGCGAGGGCTCGATCTCGCACACCCCTGACCTGCTGATCCTGCGCCCGATCTTCTACGAGGGCGAGCTCGTCGGCTACGCCTCCCAGTGGGGCAACCTGATGGATGTCGGCGGCACCGCGCCGGGATCGATGCCGATCACCGCGCGCAGCATCTACCACGAGGGGATCCGGATGCCGCCGCTCAAGCTCTACGACGGCGGCGTGCTCAACCGCGAGCTGCTGGCGCTGTTCTGCCACAACACCCGGATGCCCCGGGAGGTGGAGGCCGACATCAAGGCGATTGCCGCCGGCACCGCCGCCGGGGCGGCGCGGGTGACCGAGCTGTGCCAGCGGTTTGGCAAGGAGACCTATATCGAGGCCTGCGATGCGATCCTGGACCGCACCCGGCGCGGCCTGATCGAGCTGATCCGCACGCACCTGCCGGACGGCGAGCGGTTCGAGTTCGAGGACTACGCCGACGACGATGGGCTCGGCAACGGGCCGATCAAGCTCAAGCTCGCGCTGTGGCGTGACGGCGACCGGCTGCACGTCGACTGGACCGGCACCGACCCGCAGGTTCCCGGCTCGGTCAACTTCCTGCTCAACATCGAGATGTTCAAGATGTTCGCCGGCGTCTTTCTGATCATGGCGTTCGCGCCCGACCTGGTGTTCAACGACGGCTACTACGACCTGATCGAGGTGACGATCCCCGACGGCTGCGCGCTGCGGCCGCGGTTCCCGGCGCCGCTCGGCAACCGGCTGAGCCTGATGGCGCGCCAGTTCGACGTCGTCGACGCGGTCTTCTCCAAGGCGCTTGAGCAGTTCGCGGTCACCGGCGGCTACGGAACCAGCCCGAACTTCGTTTACTCGGGCACCGACAAGAAGGGCAACGACTACCAGATCCTGGAGATCCTGTACGGCGGCATCCCGGCGCGGCCGTTTGCCGACGGCCTCGACGGCCACTCCTGGTGGCCGCTGTTCAAGGCGGTCCCGACCGAGTACCTGGAGAAGTACTACCCGCTGCGCGTGCTGCGCTACGAGGCCCGCCCCGATTCTGGCGGCGCCGGCTATCACCGCGGCGGCCACGGCGTGGCCAAGACATACGAGTTCCTCGCCGACGGGCTCGTCTCCTATCAGGACGACCGCGCCCAGACATATCCGTGGGGTCTGCAGGGCGGGCGCCACGGCGCCCCGTCCGACAAGACCCTGATCCGCGCCGCCGACGGCACCCGCGTCGAGCTCCCCTCCAAGGTCGAGAACCTCCCGGTGGCCCGGGGCGACCGGCTGGAGTTCTGTACCGCCGGCGCCGGCGGCCTCGGCGATCCGGTCACCCGGGAGCCGGAGCGCGTGGCCACCGACGTCCGCGCCGGCCTGGTCACGGTGGCGGCCGCGCGGGAGCACTACGGCGTGGTGGTCTCCGCGACCGGCGAGGTCGACGCGGCGGCCACCGCCGCCGCGCGGCAGCCGGCCGGCGCCGCGGCGGCGACGGGGGAGCAGTTCGACTTCGGACCCCTGCCCGATCGCGCCGAGCTGGCCCGCCGGATCGCCGACGAACGGCGCGACTTCGACGCCTGGCTGGCGGCGGACAGCCGGGAGGCGACTCCGGAGCCAGGTCGGGACCAGACGTGAGCGCGGGGGTCGTCGTCTGCGACGTCGGGCCGCGCGATGGCCTCCAGAACGAGTCGATCACCCTGGAGCCGGCGACGCGAGCGCAGTTGTGCCGCCGCCTGGCCGCGGCGGGGCTGCCGCGAGTCGAGTCGGCGAGCTTCGTCAATCCGGCACGGGTGCCTCAGATGGCGGGCGCCGAGGACGTGCTCGGCGCTCTGGATCCCGGCGACGACACCGTCTACGCCGCCCTGGCGCTGAACCCGCGTGGCGTAGAGCGGGCGGTCGCCGCGGCGGTGGCCGAGATCCATCTCGCGTATCCGCTCACCGACAGCTTCGCGCAGCGAAACCAGGGCATGACCGTGGAGACGGCCAGCGACGTGGCGGGGGCGATGATCGCCACCGCCCATGACGCCGGCGTCCGGGTGACGGTCACCCTCGCCGCCGCGTTCGGCTGCCCGTTCGAGGGCCCGGTGGACCCGGGTGTGGTCGGCGAGCATGCCCGCCGGATGGCCCGCGCCGGGGCCGACGAGCTGATGCTGGCCGACACGATCGGCGTCGGCGTGCCCGCCCAGGTTCGCCGGCTGCTGCCGGACGCGGTGCGCGCGTTCGCCGGCCGGCCCGTCGGCCTGCACCTGCACAACACGCGCAATACCGGCTACGCCAACGCGGTCACCGGGCTCGAGCACGGCGCCACCGTGCTCGATGCCTCGATCGGCGGGCTCGGCGGATGCCCGTTTGCGCCCCGGGCGACCGGCAACATCGCCACCGAAGACCTCATCTACCTGCTCGACGGCGAGGGAGTGACCACCGGGATCGACCTGGTGGCGCTGCTCGGGATCTCGCGGTGGCTGGCCGAGGTCATGGGCCGCGAGCTGCCCAGCCTGCTCGCCCGCGCTGGACCGTTCCCGCCGGTCTGTAGCTGAACGGGTCGGCGACGCAGCCGAGCCCGGTCAATCTGCTTTCTATTCCATCGCGATTACCATTAGGCGGATGGCTATAACGGTGACGCAGCTCACCTGCTTTCTCGCGGTCGTGCGCGGCGGCTCGGTGACCGCGGCGGCGGACGAGCTCATCGTCACCCAACCCTCCGTGTCGTCGGCGATCGCCTCATTGGGGCGCGAGCTCGGCTGCGACATGTTCGAGCGGGCCGGCCGGGGGATCAGGCTGACCGAGGCCGGTCAGGCGTTTGCCCCGTTCGCCGCCGACGTCATCGGCCTGCTCGGCAGTGGTCGTCAAGCCGCGCTGGAGGCCGCCCAGCTCGGGGCGCGCCGGCTGCAGATCGCGGCCGTCACCACCGCGGCCGAGTCGTTCGTCCCACCGCTGATGCGCAGCTTCTCCACGCACCATCCCGAGATCGAGCTGACGCTGGACGTCGGCAACCGCCAAGATGTCCTGGATCGCGTTCGCGCGCACACGGCCGATGTCGCGATCTCCGGCAAGCCACCGGCCGACCCACGGCTCCGGGCCGAGCCCCTCAGCGACAATCAGATCGCCTGTATCACGGCGCCTGACGATCCGGCGGTTGGCGCCGGCCCGATGGCGGCCGGCGATCTCGCCGACCGGGTGTGGCTGCTGCGCGAGCCCGGGTCGGGCACGCGCACGCTCAACGAACAGTTCCTGGAGCTACGCGGGCTGCGCCCCGATACGCTCACGCTGGGCTCGAACGGGGCGATCAAGCAGGCGGCTCGCGTCGGGCTGGGTATCTCGCTGCTGTCTCGTGGCGCCGTCGAGGCGGAGCTGGCCACCGGCCGGCTCGGCGAGATCGGCCTCACGGATGGCCCCGCCACCCGGCCGTGGTTCGTGCTGCGCTCCGCGGTCGGCCCGCCAAGGCCCACCGTCGACCTGTTCATCCAGTTCGCGTCCCGTGCGGCGGCGACGTGACGGTGGTCTATGCGTCGGGAAGCGTGACGACCGCATCGTGCTCGCGGTCGGTGCGGGTGCCTGCGGCTCCGACGGCGACCGCGGCGCGGGCGGTGACCACCTGATACAGGACGAGCAGCTGGGTGAGCGCGAGCGATTCGGATCGGTGCAGCTCGGTGCCGACGGTGAACTCCCCGAGTCGCTCGGTGCGCAGATGGCTGGCGAAATGCATCCGATCCCAGACCGTCTCCTGGATCGTCGCGCCCAGCGCGGGGTCGATCGTGCCGGGAATCCACAGTGACAGCTCACAACCCCGCTCGTGCAGCGTGATCCCGTCTGAGCCGCGGTCGGCCAGCGGTGAAAGGTCGGGATGGACGAGCCCGGGTCGCATCACCACGCGGGCGTCGAGGTGCTCCTGATCGCCCCGGTCGCCGGGCATGAACGAGATCACCAGGTCGGCGGAGCGCCGCTGCGGGCGGATGTACGCCTCGGCATCGGCCTCGCGGCGGTCCAGTTCCTCGAGCACCTGGTCGGTGGTGTAGCCACGCCGCGAGCAGTCGCGCTGCACCTTCCATCTCCGGCGCAGGTCCTCCGGCGGGTCGAGATAGACGCGAACGTCGTAGACGTCGCGCATCGCCTGAGTGTGAAACCCGAGCAGCCCTTCGACGATCGTGAACTGCGCCGGCGCCACGTATTCCGCCGCCCCGAACGTGCCGTCCCGATGGCTGTAGGTCGGCTTGAGGATCGCATCGCCGGCGCGCAGGTGCTTGAGGTGCTGGGTCAGCACATCGAGGTGGTTGCAGTCGGGGTGCAGCGGGGTGAGTCCCTGCTGCGCCCGCTGACGGCGGTCATAGCGGTGGTAGTGGTCGGCGGAGACGTGCGTCACCTGGGCTTCGCCCAGGATCCTGACCAGGCCGCGGGTAAGGGTGGTCTTTCCGGCGGCCGAATCTCCGACGATGCCGAGCAGGATGGGACGGGGCATCAGACCTGGACGGTAGCGGCGCCGTCAACCGGCGCGGCGGGTCCCGCCGCCGCGCTGGAGCCGGCGGGCCCCGCCGCCGCGCTGGCGCCGGTGATCGTTGCCACTCCGGCATGCACGGACATCACCCGCGGCACGACATCGAGCACCGATTCCGTGGCGCAGTAGGGTACGTCGGCGCCTTGCCCGGACGACCGCAGAATGCGGGCGTCCGCACTCCGGCTCAGCGCCTGCAGCGGCGCGGCGAAGCCTCGCGCCACCGCCTCGGCTACCTGCGCGGCGTCGGTCCGCGGCCCGCTCAGCGCCGCGCTCAGGCGCCCGGCGACATAGGTGTCCTCCAGGGCCGCGGCGCCGTCGGTCCCCGCGCAGACGAGCTGCACGTCGGCTTGCGGACGATCGTCGCCACGCAGCGCATCCACCACCGCCGCGAGATTGCGCAGACAGGCGAGCAACACCTCGGGCACCAGCCGCGCCGCCGCCACGATCGTCGGGGCGCCGTTGGTGGTGGCGAGCACCAGCTCGTCGCCGTGGCGATGGGCCGCCGCGCGCGGCGAGTTTCCCTGATCGAATCCCGGCGGCTTGCGGCAATGCCGCTCGCCGGCGAGCACCCGCCCGTAGCCGTGCAGCGTCTCGGCGTGCTCCACGGTCTCGGTGCACAGCACCCGTTCGTAGCCGGCGGTCAGCGCCTGGGTGACGACGGAGGTCGCCCGCAGCACGTCGATGACGACCGCGACGTCGCAACGGCGCAGCTCGGCGGGGGTGAACGCGACATCGATCACGCGGCGGTAAGCGCCCGGATGACGGCCATGCCGATCGACGCTAACCCGGCGCGGTGCCTCCAACCAGCAGAAGATGCATCGCATCCATCGACCTTTGGCTATGGACCAGGTCCTTGCTTAGCCGGATTACATAGACAAAACTCGTCTAGGACCGCTTTATTATTGCTTGACGGTTATGCATCTCCGGATTAGCTTGGGGCGGGATCTCGACTGAAAGGCTCAGCCCTGACATGACGCTGACGAGCGACGTACACACCAGCCACCACCGCGATCGCTGGGCCGCAGGGGTGACCCCCTACGCCGAAATGGGCTACTGGGACGCCGACTACCAGCCGAGGGACACCGACATCCTGTGCGCGTTTCGGATCACCCCGCAGCCGGGGGTCGATCCGATCGAGGCGGCCGCGGCGGTTGCCGGCGAGTCCTCTACCGCCACTTGGACGGTGGTCTGGACCGACCGGCTCACTCCGCACGAGCACTACCAGGCCAAGGCCTATCAGCTCGATCCGGTGCCCGGCTTCGAAGGCCAGTACATCGCCCGGATCGCCTACGACATCGACCTGTTCGAGGAAGGCTCGGTCGCCAACCTGACCTCGTCGATCATCGGCAACGTGTTCGGCTTCAAGGCACTGAAGGCGCTGCGCCTGGAGGACATGCGGATCCCAGCGCACTACCTGAAGACGTTCCAGGGGCCGCCCCACGGGATCGTCATGGAGCGCGAGTACCTGGACAAGTTCGGCCGCCCGCTGCTCGGCGCCACGACCAAGCCGAAGCTCGGCTTGTCGGCGAAGAACTACGGACGGGTCGTCTACGAGGCGCTGCGCGGAGGTCTCGATTTCACCAAGGACGACGAGAACATCAACTCGCAGCCGTTCATGCGCTGGCGCGACCGGTACCTGCACGCGATCGAAGCCGTCAACCGCGCCTCGGCCGCCACCGGCGAAGTCAAGGGTCACTACATGAACGTGACCGGAGCGACGATGGAGGACATGTACGAGCGCGCCGAGTTCGCCAAGGAGATCGGCAGCGTGATCATCATGATGGACCTGACCGTCGGCTACACCGCGATGCAGTCGATGTCCAAGTGGGCGCGACGCAACGGCATGATCCTGCACCTGCATCGCGCCGGCCACGGCACCTACACGCGGCAGAAGTACCACGGCGTCAGCTTCCGGGTCATCGCCAAGTGGTGTCGGATGATCGGCGTCGACCACATTCACGCCGGGACCGTCGTCGGCAAGCTCGAGGGTGACCCGAACATGATCAAGGGCTACTACGACGTATGCCGCGAGCGCTTCAATCCGGCCAACCCGCAGACGGGGATCTACTTCGACCAGGATTGGGCGTCGCTGGCTCCGGTGATGCCGGTCGCCTCCGGAGGGATCCATGCCGGTCAGATGCACCAGCTGCTGCACTACCTGGGCGAAGACGTGGTGCTCCAGTTCGGCGGCGGCACGATCGGGCACCCGATGGGGATCGCCGCGGGGGCCACCGCCAACCGGGTCGCGGTCGAAGCGATGATCAAGGCCCGCAACGAGGGCAGGGACTACTACTCCGAAGGCCCCGACATCCTCCGCAACGCGGCGCGCGGCTGTCCCGAGCTCGACGCGGCGCTGGAGGTGTGGAAGGACATCACCTTCAATTTCGAGTCCACTGACACCCCGGACATCGTCGCCACCGCCACCGTCAGCCGCTAGCGCGGCCGAAAGGGAGAACCATGAGGATCACGCAAGGGACGTTCTCGTTCCTGGACGACTTGACCGACGATGAGATCGCGGCCCAGATTCGTTACGGGCTGGAGCACGGCTGGGCGATCATGCTCGAGTACACCGACGACCCGCACCCCCGCAACAGCTACTGGGACATGTGGAACCAGCCCGAGTTCGACCTGACCCCCGATGAGGTCGCCGTTGCCATGCGGGAGGTCAGGTCGTGTCGCCAGGCTTACCCCAACCACTACATCAAGGTGGTCTGCTACGACAACTCGCTTGGCCGCCAGAGCTCGCGGCTCAGCTTCATCGTCAACCGTCCGTCGCAAGAGCCCGGCTTCCGCCTCGAGCGTCAGGACAAGGCCGACCGCCAGATCCGCTACAGCATCCACTCCTATGCGACCGAGCAGCCGGTGGGCCGACGCTTCGGGAACCCCGGCGATCTCGCCTCAAGCCGGGACCCGGCGGGCGTCCAGAACGCGACGCCGGGCCGGGACTCGCCCCGGGCGGGCGCCGCGCAGCCGTCCCAGAACGGGATCGCGATCTCCACCGACGACGGTATCGGAGAGTCGTGATGGCACCCCGCGGTCTCGACACCACCGGCCGTCCGCTCGATCCGCAGGCCGAGAGCGTGGCCCCCGGCCGCGCCCGGGGGCTGCATCGCGGTGACCGTGGCTCCCCCGCGTTCGCCGATGAGTTCGCTGGTCTCGTGGTCCGTCCCGCCCGCGACGCCCGGTCTGGATCGGCGATCGCGTCAGTGGATTTCTCGGCGGCAGTCCGTGACGGTGAGGCGGATGTGCAGTCCGTGGTTCGGAGCTCGCACGTGCACGAGGTGCTGGAAGAGCTCGATCGCGACCTCGTCGCGATGGCACCGGTGAAAGCCCGCGTCCGCGAGATCGCGGCGCTCTTGGTGATCGACCGGCTGCGCGACCAGATGGAGCTCGGGTCACAGCCGCCGACGCTGCACATGAGCCTCACCGGCAACCCGGGCACCGGCAAGACCACTGTCGCCTTCCGGATGGCGGGGATCCTTCACCGCCTCGGCTACATCGAGCATGGACACATGGTGTCGGTCACGCGCGACGACCTCGTCGGTCAGTACGTGGGGCACACCGCGCCCAAGACCAAGGACGTGATCAAGCGCGCGCTGGGCGGCGTCTTGTTCATCGACGAGGCGTACTACCTGCACCGGCAGGAGAACGAACGCGACTACGGGCAGGAGGCGATCGAGGTCCTGCTGGCGGTGATGGAGTCCGAGCGCCAGAACCTGGTGGTCGTGATGGCCGGTTACGAGGACCGGATGGAGGAGTTCTTCCGCGCCAACCCGGGAATGGGGTCGCGGGTGGCCCATCACATCCGGTTTCCCGACTACGACGTCGACGAGCTGTTGGCGATCGCGCAGCTGATGGTCGCGCGCCAGGGTTACAAGCTCAGCGGCGATGCCGGGCTCGCGCTTCGCGAGTACATCGAGCGGCGGGTGCGCCAGCCCCGGTTTGCCCACGGACGCAGCATTCGCAACGCGGTCGAGCGGGCGCGCATGCGGCAGGCCACGCGCCTGTTCGAAGCCCGCCGCAGGCTGACCCGCCACGATCTGGTGATGATCGAAGCCGACGACATCCTCCAGAGCTCGGTCTTCGGCGAGGCGGCCGCGTGAACCCGCGCCCCATCATCCTCGGCGTCGTCGGCGACTCCGCCGCGGGCAAGACGACGATCACCCGCGGCCTGGTGCGGATCCTCGGCGAGGACCACGTCGCCCACATATGCACCGACGACTATCACCGCTACGATCGCCGCCAGCGATCCGAGTCCGGGATCACGGCGTTGCATCCCGACTGCAACTACCTGGACATCATGGCCCAGGACCTTGCGCATCTGCGCGACGGTGAGGCGATCCTCAAGCCGACCTACCGTCATCACGACGGGACGTTCGGACCCCCGGTCTACGTCGTCCCCGAGCGCTTCACGCTGATCGAGGGGCTGCTCGGCTACTACCTGCCGGAGATGTGCGACGTCTACGACGTGCGGGTGTTCCTCAACCCGCCCGAAGAGCTCCGGCGCCGCTGGAAGGTGCAGCGCGACTGCTCCCGGCGGGGCTACACCACCGACCAGGTGCTGGCCGAGCTCGACCGGCGGGAGCCCGATTCCGAGGCGTTCATCCGCCCGCAGCGCCGTTACGCCGACATCCTCGTGTCATTCAAGCCGCCCGGCGGCGACGCCGCCCAGGATCAGCTGCACCTCGACGCCGAGCTGACCCTCTCCGACGGGCTGCATCACCCGGACCTGGGCCCGTTCATCAACGGCCGCCGGGACGGCCTCACCATGGCGCACCACGGCGCGGACAGGATCCTGCACATCCCCGGCGGGATCGACCCAGATCACGCGGCGGCGATCGAGGAGGCGATCTGGGCCCGACTGCACTTCGCCACCCACCTGCGGGCGCGGCGCCTCGGCGAGTTCACGATCGGCACCGAGCTGTTTCGCTCAGACTCGCTGGCGCTCGTGCAGCTGCTGATCCTGTATCACCTGGTGACCGCCAAGGCTGCCGTCGCGCTCGGTCAGATCAGCGCCCGCAGCGACGACGCGGCCCAGGGCGAGGACGGCGTCGACCGCCAGGACGAGGGTCGCGTTCGGTCTGCCTCCGGCGCCTGACCCGGTCGACCCGAGCCTGAAGCCGCCGCGGTCCTCGCCGCAAACCGCGCCGGTCACGGCTTGATCGCGCCGCGTCCGACCCTTAGGCTGTGGGCGCGGGTCGGACGGGGTGAGGCACGGGATGATCCTCGACACGGGCGCTGACGATTAAGTGTCGGATTGATCAACTCTTGTGCTTGGGAGGGGACGTGGACGAGGGACACAGGGACGACGACCGGTCGCTGCTGGAGGAGCTGTGGGAGACGCCGGTCGGTCGCCGCCCCGGCGAAGCGCAGCAGCCGGCGGACGACCCCCGCCGACCTGCAGTTCGCGCTCGGTTCCGCCCGCCAGGTGACGAACCTGGAGCTGGTCGCCGACGGCTCGCGATACAAGCTCAAGCGCCACACCGAGGCATCACGGCGGGCGCTGAAGGCCAAGGGCGGGTTGTTCAAGGCGCGGTGGACGGGGCCGGACAGACCTACGTCCCCTACTACACCGGCGACGGCAGTGCCGTCAGTGACTACCACGTGGACGTGTACACCCCTACCGGAGCGACGCTGGACACGCACAGCCCCGGCGTGAACATCCCCCATCTCGCGGTGGACTACTGGCGAAGCATCTTTGCCGCCAACTACGACCCGCTGACCAAGCAGGGCACCACCGACCCCCACATCGATCCCGCGCTCGGCGTCGCCGAGCCGTCGGTCAGCCGGTTTGATCCCCGCCAGCCCGCGCTGGGCAAACCTCGCCCCAGCAAGCGCCACCACAAGCCCAAGACGCACCACCATCCCAAGCCGCCGCCGGTCGGACTCGGATGAGTTCACGCCGGAACCCTTTTCGGTATCTGATCCTGCTGGCGATGCTGGTCGGGAGCCTGGCCGCGGCTTCGCCGGCCGGCGCCGCGGGCGGCGGCGTTCAGTGCCTGCGTCAGCAGACTCCGCCGACGCCCGCTCCCGGAGGCGCGGTGTTCGCTCGCCCGATCACCGGCGGCGGGTCAGACCCGAACGTTGTGGTCATCCCCGCCAGCGCGAGCTGGACCGCGAGCGGGTCGTGCGCCGGCAGCGCGGCGGCCGCCCAGGTGATGACCCATCCCACCTCGATCATGGTCGGATCCGGCGCGGCGGTGCTGCTCAAGGATCAGCCGGCCGGACTGAGCTCGGCCTGGGGAGCGCAGGATGTCACCGCTGATGATCCGGCTCCGGTCCTGTTCCCGGGGCGCAATGACTGGACCACGACCGAAGCCGACGTCGTCGATCAGTCCTACCTGCTCAACGTCTATAACTCGTGTCGCGCCTGCGCCCTGGCGCGGAGCAACTTCACACCCGTCCAGGGGATCTTTCCCAACCTGATCGCCTACAGCGGCGATCTCACCGGAGCCGATCTGCGCGGGGCGACCCTGAGCGGAACCTTTCAGGGCTGGAACTTCACTCAGACCAACCTGAGCGGCGCCGTCATCAATGGTGCGGTGGTGGGATCGCGGCTGGACCATACGATCGTCGACGGTACGACGTTCGCCGGCACCGACCTGCGGGGCACCCAGCTGACGGCGCTGCAATACGGGGTGCCTCCCAGCTTCGCCGGCGTGCGCCTCGGCCCGTACAACGGTGCGTGTACGACTTTCAGGAACACCGACCTGGCGCGCGGGACGTTTGACCCGCTGAAACCGGATCCGGGCTGTGAGACCAGCCCGCTGTTTCCCAACAGCTCCGTGCGTCTGGGCCTGCTCCATTCGCTGGTCATCGCCGAGCACGCCCCGGTTGACTTCGCCAACGCCCAGCTCGTCGCGACATCGGCTGATCGGTCGGCACTGGCCGGCGACGACCTGAGCGGGGTCAACCTGACCGGTGCCAGCTTCACCGGCTATCCGGCGAATCTGGCAGGCGTGAAGTTCAACAACGCGTCACTGCAGCACGCCACGTTTACGCTGGCGACCCTCTCGGGGGCGACGTTCACCAACGCCAACGCCGCCGGAGCCTCGTTTGAGGAAGCCGATCTCGCTGCCAGCGGCCAGGAAAAGGGGGCCAACTTCTCAGGGCCGAAGACCAATCTCCAGGGGGCGGATTTCGTCGGCGCCGATGTCAGCGGTGCCAGCTTCATCGGCGTCGACATCTCGGGCGCGGTGTTGTCTCGGGCCCTCGCCGTCGACACCGACTTCAACGGGGTGCGCGCCGAGAACACCGTGTTCAACGGCGCCCACATCTACGGTGACGGTCAGGCGTTCGACAGCGCGACGGATCTACGGGGGGCGGACTTCGGCGGCGCCGTGCTGGCCGGCGCCGTCTCGCTCACGGGCGGATTTGACTTCACCCATACCGACCTCACCGGTGCAAAGTTCGATGGAGCCCAGTGCATCGGCTGCAACTTCACCGGGTCAAAGCTGGGGCAGGTCAACTTCGGGGGCGCCTATCTGCCCGGGGCCGTCTTCTCCGGGGTGCTCAGCTTGACCGACGCCAACCTGGTCGACGCCTGGCTGTACTGCGGGGACCAGAACAACAGCTCGTGTCCCAGCGTTCCCGGTTCGCCGCCGCGCTGGAGCTGGCCACTCGCCCTCGGGTCACGCGAGGCGTACGGTCCGGTTCCGTTTGCCGCGACCAACCTGACCGGGGTGTCGCTCGGCGACGTGGCCGTCTGTCCGGACGGCAAGGACGGCTCGGCCAATCCGGCCGGCTGCGCCGGGCACCTGCTGCCTGACCCCAACCACGCCCCGGCGATTCCGGCGGCGTGCTCGGCGGCGGGGCCGGAAGCCTGCCCGACGGCCACCTCAACCTTGTTCGACGCCACGTCGGTCGGCTCGCCGTTGGCGGTGGTGCCCGCCACCCCGCCCACGTGGGCGACGCTTCTCACCGGCCGGGGGGACTACGCCGGCTTTGACGACGGCACGATCCGGCTGGTCGGCGCCGGGGCGGCCCGGATCGTCGCCGGGCAGGCGGGAAAGCACTGCAGTGTGCCGACCGCCGCGTGCGGCGACGGAGGGCCCGCCGGCAAGGCGCTGCTGGGGACTCCGGCGGGGCTGGCGGTGGGACTGGACGGAGCACTGTACGTGGCCGATCCGGCGCTGCATCGGGTGCGGCGGATCGATCCCGCGGGGAACATCACCACGGTCGCGGGAGACGGTGTGCGATGCACCGGGGCGGCGGGTGACTGCGGGGACGGTGGTCCGGCCACCGACGCGTCGCTGGCGGGTCCCGACGGGGTGTGGATCAGTCCCGCGGGCGATCTCTACATCGCGGATGGCCCGCGCGGCATCCGCGAGGTGGCGCCCAACGGCACCATCACCACGATCGGGGCTGCCAACTTCGACGTGCAGAGCGTCGTCGGCGAACCCAACGGTGACCTGTACGCCGCGACCAGCAAGCCGGACTATCTGATCGAGATTCCCACGGGCGGGGAGGTGACCAAGGTGGTCGGGACCGGGACCAGCGGCTACAACGGCAACACGGACTCGCTCGGCCTGCTGTCGCCGGGCACGTCGGTACAGATCAATCATCCGCAGAGCCTGTCGATCGCCCGGAACGGCGACGTCGTCTTCGCCGACACCGCTAACAACCTGATCCGCGCCTACGTCCCGAGCTCCGGCCACGTAATCGATGTTCTCGCCGGGCTGGTCAGCAACGGCGCTCCGCAGCAGGGCTTCAACGGTGACGGGCACTGGGGCGATCAAACCGAGCTGAATCGCCCACTGGGGGTGGCGGTGGTCAGCGGCTCCCTATACGTGATCGCCGACAGCGGCAATCGCCGGATTCGCCAGCTCGGGCCGAGTCCGCTGCTGGCCTCCCGGTCGCTCGGCCGACCCGCCCCGGTGACCTGCCAGGTCAGCCTCGCGGCGGCGGGTAGCGCCAGGCGGGGGCGAGACCGCCGCGGGCAACCCGTCAGGTGCACCCGCAGCCGCCTGTTAGGTGCAGTCAGGCGAGCGAAGGGCGTGCTCGTCCTGGCCACGATCTCGCGCGGCCGGGTCATCTACGCCACCGGTAGCGGCGTCGTCCGCGGACGCCGTCAGCTGCGCCTGGCGCTCATCGAGGTGCGGCGACTGCGACGGGGGCGGTACACGCTGACGCTGCGCACGCATCGGCGACACCGCCGGATCGGGGTCCGCCGGATCAAGGTCGTGGTTCGCTGACGGTGCGATCCGGCGGATGCGGATCACGGGTCCGCCGGGTTCAGCGACCGGGCAGACGAGGTCCACCAGCTCCTGCCTGTCCGGGTTCAGCGACCGGGTCAGACGAGGTCCACCAGCTCGCGCCGAGTCCGCCAGCGGCGGCCGTGGCGCTGGCGGATCGTCAACGTATAGGTACCGGGCTTCAGGCTCCTGCGCTCGTTCAGGACCAGCCGCAACTGCCCATGAGCCGTGGTCAGCCTGGTGCCGGTCGCGTAGGTGACCCGCCCGCGGGCCAGCGTGGCCCGGGTGGTGACGCCGGTTCGGGTCAGCTTCAGCGACCCTGACCGCACCCGAGCGGTGCACGTCGGCGCTCGGGCGGTGAAGCCCAATCCCGACCGCCGCGCGGCGGTCTTGCAGCTGAGCACCGCCACCTTGCCCGCCCGCTTGCTTCCGGCACCCCGCAACGCGCCGGCCTGACCGCCGGTGAGCTTCACCGCGGGCGGCGCGATCGCCGTGTTGGTCAGGAGCGACAGCGTGGCGCTTCGCGCGCCGGTGGCCTGCGGATTGAAGCGCACGCCGACCTGACAGCTCGCGCCGGGCGCTACCGCCGCCTGGCAGCGATTACCGATCAAAAAGTCGCCGGGGTTGGCGCCGCCGAGCAGAACGCCCGAGACGAGCAGCGGGGCAGAGCCGTTGTTGGTCACGGTGAGGGTCTGCTCGGCGTCCGCGGATCCGACGGTGCCCACCCCGAAGTTGAGCCCGGTGGTGCTCTCATCGGCGGTGGGCGCCGCGTAGGTGAAGGACACTCCGGGCGGAGCGGTGGTCAGGTTGGGGGCGATCACCGTGGTCACGGTCGAGCTGACGAAGCTCGAGCCGCCGCCGCCGCCGCCGTTGGCGAGCACGCAGAAGGCGCCGCCGCCGCCACCGTAGTAGCCGCCGCCGCCGCCGCCGGCCCCATCCGGGTCGGTGTAAGGCCCAGGGGTACAGGTGCCACTGGCTCCGGCCCCCCCGGTGCCGTACGATCCGGGATGTCCGTCGTACTGGCAACCACAACCGCCGCCGGCGGCGCCGCCGGCGGTGAGCGTCCCAGGGCGACCGCCGGCGGCTCCCCCGGGCGAGCCCGAGGCGCCCCCGTTGGCGACGTAGGGACCAGAGTTGAGGTTGGCGGCGCCACCTCCGGCGCCGGCGACCACCAGCAGCCCCGGGAATCCAGGTGACGGAGAGGCGACGCCGACCACCGAGGCGCCGCCACCCCCAGCGCCGCCCGTGTAGCCGGTGGGGGCGCCGCCGCCGTTGGCGCCGCCGCCGATGCCGCCCGCCCCCGCCGCTGCCGGCGCGCAGTTACCTCCCGGGCCGCCGACGCCGGCGAAGAACTGCTCGCCGGAATTGACCGCCACCGACACCGTCACCGCCGCGGCACGGCCGCCGGTGGTGTGGGCCCCCGGGCAGGCGCCGCCGGGAGCGCCGACGATGACCGCGGTCAGGTTCGACACGCCGGCCGGAACGGTGAACGAGTACTCCCCGGGCGAGGCGAACGCCGTCGTCGTGGTCGCCGCGCGCGCCATCGCCACGCCGAACATCAGGATCGCGAGTACGCCGAGCACGCTCAGGAACAGCGCCGCGCGAGCCAGACGCCACTCGCGGAGCCAGATGCAACGACTATCCACCGCCCGAATTATCTGTTCCACCTCCCGCCGAACTCACCCGCCCACACTGGCACGGTTGATGCTAAACCAGCGACCACGGGAAGTATCCCCCAATGCCGGGCACGACCGCGTGGGTTCTGGGTGATCAGCTGACGCTTTCCAATCCGGCGCTGGACGGCGCCGACCGCGTCCTGTTGGTGCAGAGCACCGCCGCGATGCGGGCCAAGCGGTTTCACCGCCAGAAGCTGCACCTGGTGCTGGTCGCGATGCGCCACTTCGCCGACGATCTGCGCCGCCGCGGGCTGGCGGTGGAGCTGGTCAGGGCGGACACCTTGCCGGCGGGGCTCGCTCAACACATCGAGCGCCACCATCCCGACCGGGTACGGCTGATGGCGCCCAAGAGCGCGCGAGGCAGGCAGGCTCTGGCGCAGCTGCCGCGGGTGCAGCTGCTCGCAGACACCATGTTCCTCACCGATCCGGTGCAGTTTGCTCGCTGGGCGCAACCGAGACGCCGTCTGGTCATGGAGGACTTCTATCGCGAGCAGCGGCGCCGGCTGGGGATGCTGATGGACGGCGACGCGCCGGCCGGCGGGCGCTGGAACTTCGACCCCGAGAACCGGAAGTCGCCACCGGCAGCGGCGTGTCCGCCGCGCCCGTATCGCCCGCGCGAGGACGAGCACGACGCGGCGGTTCGCGCCGAGCTGGATGCCTCGGGCGTGCCGACGTGGGGGGAGGATGGGCCGCGACGGTGGCCCGCCGACCGAGCGCAGGCGCAGCGGGCGCTGCTGCGATTCATCACGCGGGCGCTGCCCGAGTTCGGTCCCTACCAGGACGCAATGCTCGGCGGGCAGCCGACGATGTGGCATTCGCTGCTGTCTTCGTCCCTGAACCTGGGGCTGTTGTCGCCGCTGGAATGTGCGCGCGCGGCCGAGGACGCCTACCGCGAGCGGCGGGCGCCGCTGGCCAGCGTCGAGGGCTTCGTCCGGCAGCTGATCGGCTGGCGGGAGTTCGTCTGGTGCATGTACTGGCACCTGCAGGACGCCTGGCCGCAGATGAACGCGCTGCGCGCCCAGGCCCCGCTCCCGACGGTGCTGGAAGACGGCGAGACCGAGATGCGGTGCCTGTCCGAGGCCGTCGGCGGCCTGCGCCGGACGGCCTACGCTCACCACATCGAGCGCCTGATGCTGTTCGGCAACCTGGTGCTCCTGTGCGGGACAGAGCCGGCGCAAGCGCTTGACTGGTACCACCGGGCGTTCATCGACGGGTATGACTGGGTGATGGCCCCCAACGTGCTCGGGATGGCGACGTGGGCGGACGGCGGGCGGATGATGACCAAGCCGTACGCCGCCAGCGGACGCTACGTCGACCGGATGTCAGATCACTGCGGAGCGTGCGCGTACGAGCCCGGTGCCCGAACCGGCGCCCGGGCGTGCCCGTTCACGACCCTGTACTGGGATTTCCTGGCGCGTCACCGCCAACGGTTTGCGGGCAACCCGCGGATGCGGATGATGCTGCGAAACCTGGACCGGATCGACGCGTCGCAGCTGGCCGAGATCTCGCAGCGGTCGCGGCGGCTGCGCGCCCACTTCGACGCCTAAGTGGCCCCGCTATCCGTCGGCGGCGATCACCGCACGCGCGGCGTTGTGGCCGGGGATGCCGCTGACGCCACCGCCGCGGCGCGCTCCGGCGCCGCAGATCCACACGTTGGGCCGCTCGGTCTCCACGCCCCACCGTCCGATCTGGTCGGGGGACTCGGCGAACGGCCAGCTGAGGTCACGGTGGAAGATGTGGCCGCCGGGCATCCCGAGCTCGGCCGCGATCTCCACCGGCGTGCGAGCCTCCAGGCAGAGCTCGCCGTCCGGCGCGCGGAGCACGCAATCCAGGATCGGCTCGGCCAGCACCGAATCGAGCGAGCGCAGCGTCGCCGCGACCGCCGCGCGCTTGGCGGTCGCGTGGTCTGAGGCGAACAACCGCGCCGGCATGTGCAGCCCGAAGACGGTCAGCGTCTGCGCCCCGGCCGTCCGCAGCTCCGGGCCGAGGATGCTCGCATCGGTGAGCGAGTGACAGTAGGCCTCGCACGGCGCAGGCTCAGGTATGTCGCCGCCCGCGGACCGGGCGAACGCCGCCGCCAGCTGGGCACTGCTCTCGTTGACGTGGAAGGTCCCCGCAAACGCCTCCTCCGCGGACACCGCCCCATCCCGCAGCCGCGGGAGCCGCGACAGCAGCAGGTTGAGCTTCAGCTGGGATCCCTCGGGAGCAGGCTCCGAGGCCGGCGGAGGATCGCCGAGCAGCTCGGCGAGGACCGCCGGCGCGACGCCGGCCAACAGGTGGCGGGCCTCGTGAACGCTCCCGTCCGCGGCCGTCACCTTCACCCGCCCGTCCTGTGCATCGATAGCCACCGCCGGCGCGCCCAGCCGCAGCGACGCCCCCGCCCGGGCTGCGGCAGCGATCAGCGCTTCCGAGAGCGCGCCCATGCCCCCGACCGGCACGTCCCAACGGCCCGTCCCGTTCCCGATCACGTGGTAAAGGAAGCAGCGGTTCTGGAGCAGCCCCGGGTCATCGAGCGGCGCGAACGTACCGATCAGTGCGTCGGTGGCGACCATCCCGCGCACGACGTCGCTGGCAAAGCGTTCCTGCAGCGCCTCGGACAGTGGCCGCTCGAACAACGCAGACCACGCGCGCGGGTCGCCGACGCGGCGCCGAAACTCCTCCCGGGAGAGCAGTGGCTCGGTCAGCGTGGCGAACACCCGCTCGGCGACGCCTGCCGTCAACTCACCGAAGCGCGCGAGTGCCTCGAAATCCGCGTCGTCGCCCACGGTCCGGGCAAACGACGCACGGCTGCGCTGCGCGTCATCGCTGATCAGCACGCCGGCATCGCCCCACGGGGTGTAGGAGGAGACGTGCCGGCGACGTAACTGGCCGCGTACGCCGAGGTCGGCCAGCAGCCATCGCGGAAACAGGCTGACGAGGTATGAGTATCTGGAGATCCGGGCGTCGACCCCGCGGAAGGGCGACGCGGAGACGGTGGCGCCGCCGGCCGCCGCCGCCCGCTCCAGCACGAGCACGCGCCTGCCGCGACGGGCCAGCATCGTCGCCGCCACCAGGCCGTTGTGCCCGGCGCCGACGACGATCGCATCGAGCTTGGCCATCGCGGGCACGATACGCTGCCGCCCTCCGCCCTTGCACGAAACGGAGGAACGCGAAATGGATGCGGTCAATCATCAGGTTCGGCTGGCCGCCCGTCCGGTCGGCCTCCCCAAGCCCACGGACTGGGACCACACCGAGGACGCGATCCCGCAGCCAGACGACGGTGAGGTGCTGATCGCGATCAAGTACCTGTCGCTAGACCCCGCGATGCGGGGTTGGATGAACGAGGGCCGGTCGTACGTTCCGCCGGTGGGGATCGGCGAGGTCATGCGGGCCGGCGGAGCGGGCGAGGTGATCGAGTCGCGCCACTCCCGATTTGCTCCCGGTGATCACGTCACCGGCGTCACCGGGGTCCAGGAGTACGCCGCGATATCCGGCGAGAACCTGATCAAGGTCGACCCCGACGTCGCGCCTTTGCCCGTACACATCGGGACGCTCGGAATGCCCGGTATGACCGCCTACTTCGGGCTGCTGGAGATCGGCCGGCCGCAGCCGGGCGACACCGTCGTCGTCTCCGGCGCCGCCGGTGCGGTCGGCGGCATCGTCGGCCAGATCGCCAAGCTCAAGGGCTGCCAGGTCGTCGGGATCGCCGGCGGCGAGGCAAAGTGCAGCCACGCGGTGGCGCAGCTCGGGTTCGACGCGACGATCGATTACAAGTCCGACGACGTCACCCAGTCGCTGCGCCAGCGCTGCCCGGACGGGATCGACGTCTACTTCGACAACGTCGGCGGCGAGATCCTCGACGCCGCGCTGGCCAACCTCGCCCGCGGCGCGCGGGTCGTGCTCTGCGGCGCGATCTCCCAGTACAACGCCACCGAGGGCATGCGCGGCCCCGCCAACTACATGTCGCTGCTGGTCAACCGGGCGAGCATGACCGGCTTTCTCGTGTTCGACTTCGCCGATCGCTACCGCGAAGCGGCGGCCGAGATGGCGCAATGGCTGGCCGCGGGCAAGCTCAAGACGTTCGAGGACGTGGCCACCGGTGGCGTCCAGAGCTTCCCGGACACGCTCCTGCGACTGTTTCGAGGCGAGAACACCGGCAAGCTCGTGCTGGAGGTCGCCCCGGCGTAGAGGTGATAGACGCGCCCGCGCCGCTCCCCGCCCTGCCGCGGGGTACGGAAGCTGTGTACCGCGGAGGGCGCCTCAGTTCCCAAGCACCACCCGCGGACCGCCATTCCCCCCGGGTCGGTCTCAGGTCGCAAGCTTCATCCACATCGCGGCGTACCCGCGGTCGTAAAAGATCGCTCCGCAGGCCGTTGTTGGGACGGGGCGGCCTGCGTAACCTGCCGGCCGCGGATCGGCCCACGGCTCGCCGGGGGCGGGAGCCGGCGCGCTCGCGTCTCAGTAGACAACTCGACCCGCCGAGGACATGAACCAACACACCCCCCATCGGACAACCACGAGCCCGGCCGCGAACGGGCCCGCCCGCCGCCGGATCGCCCATGCGGCGACCAAGGTTCCCGAGATCACGATCATCTTCTGGGTGCTCAAGCTCCTCA
Source organism: uncultured Actinomycetota bacterium (assembly GCA_963787595.1). Classification (GTDB taxonomy): domain Bacteria; phylum Actinomycetota; class Thermoleophilia; order Solirubrobacterales; family Solirubrobacteraceae; genus Palsa-465. The sequence continues at coordinate 405,389 of CAWBDE010000004.1, read as the reverse complement.
CCACTGGAATGGGCGAGGCGATGTCGGACTTCCTCGGCCACAAGAGCGTGCCGATCGCCGGCTGCATCGGCATCCTCGGGGTCTGGCTGGCCCTGCGCCTGCAGTTGCGTCAGACCCGGTACCGGGCCCCCTACTACTGGTTCGCGGTGATGATGGTCGCCATCTTCGGGACGATGGCCGCCGACGGCGTTCGTGACGGCGCCGGGATCGGTTACACCGTGACCACGCCGGTGTTTGCCCTGATCACCGCGGCGATCTTCTACCTCTGGTACCGCAGCGAGGGAACGCTCTCGATTCACAGCGTCACCACCCGGCGCCGCGAGTGCTACTACTGGGCAGCGGTGCTGGCGACCTTCGCGCTCGGGACCGCCGCCGGCGATCTCACCGCGATCGCGCTGCACCTCGGATTCTTCGCCTCGATCTGGCTGTTCGCGGCGCTCATCGCCATCCCCGCGATCGGGTGGTGGCGGTGGCAGTGGAACCCGATCCTCGCGTTCTGGCTGGCTTACGTCACCACCCGCCCCTTGGGAGCGTCGTTCGCTGACTGGTTCAGCAAGCCGACCAACGGTGGGCTGGGACTCGGGGATGGGATGGTCAGCGCAATCGCCTTGATCATCTTCATCGGCTTGGTGGCCTACGTGACGATCACCAAGCCCGACGTCCAGCCGGTCCGCCGGATCCACCGTCCCGCCCCGCCGGTGCCGGCGCTCGCCCCCGAGTCCGAGTAAGCCCACGGGCGAGAGCCGAGGCGTCGCGATGCCGTCTGAGCAGGGTCTCTCCGTCAAGTCGCACCCGTCTCGGTCGCGGCCGCCGAGCCGCCAATATAGGGGGATGGTCGACCACCTTCAGCCGCTGGCGCTCGGGCCGTGGAAGCGGATGCGGCGCCTGGCGGCTGCCCATCCGCGGCTGCGGGACATCGCGATCGCGCTGGCCGTCGCCGCGCTGAGCATCAGCGCCCTCGCGGCCCAGCACCGGCTCGGCCGGCCCGCCGTGATCGTCTTCTGCCTGTGCCTGTGCGCCCCGCTCGCGTTACGTCGCAACCGCTTGCTCGCGTTCGCCGTGATCGCGGCGGTGTGCTTCCTGCAGTGGCTGGTGTCGGTCCCGCAGCTCGCCGACGCGGCGGTGCTCGTCGCCCTGTATCGGGTCGCCCTGGACGGTGAGCCGGCGGCGGTGGTGGCCGCCGCCGTCGTGGTGGAGGCCGGCGCGATCATGGCCGCGCTGCGCTGGTCGCACCCCGCGCCGCTGAAAACGTGGGTCGGCCTCACCGCACTGGCGGTGGCAGCGGCGGTGCTCGGGGTCACCATCCGCCAGCGGCGCGCGCTGGTGGCGTCACTGCACGAGCGGGCGGCGCGGCTCGAGTTCGAACGCGACCAGGAGGGGCGGCTCGGCGCGGCCAGCGAACGCGCCCGCATCGCCCGCGAGATGCACGACATCGTCTCCCACAACCTCACCGTGATGATCTCGCTGGCCGACGGCGCGACCTATGCCATGGACGCGTCACCCGAGCGCGCCCTGCCGGCGATTCAACGCATTTCGGCCACCGGACGCCAGGCGCTGGTGGAGATGCGGCGCCTGCTCGGCGTGCTCAAGGAGGAGCCGGACGAGCACCCGCTGGAGCCGCAACCCAGTCTGGAGCGGCTCGACGATCTCGTCGCCCGGGTCAACGCCGCGGGGATCCCGGTGTCGATGCAGATCGATGGCGCCTCCCGACAGCTGGCCGACGGGGTGCAGCTGGCCGTCTTCCGGGTCGCTCAAGAGGCGCTGACCAACACCCTCAGGCACGCCGGCCGGCCCACCCGGGCGCAGCTGCGGCTGCGCTGCGATTGCGACCAGGTGGAGCTGGAGGTGATCGATACCGGAGGCAACGGCGGCGACGGCGTCAGGTCAGAAGCCGTCACCGTCGGCGGCCGTGGGCTGCGCGGCATGCGCGAGCGAGCTGCCGCCTACGGCGGCGAGCTCCAGGCGGGGCCGATGTCACACGGCGGCTGGCGCGTGCACTTGAAGCTGGATGCCGGCGTAGCGGAGCGCTGAGATGACCATCGGTGTCCTGCTCGCCGATGACCAGGAGCTGATGCGGTTGGGCTTTCGCATGGTCATCGAGAGCCAGCCGGACATGGCGGTGGTCGGAGAGGCCGCGACCGGGCGAGAAGCAGTCGCCGCGGTGGGGCGGACGGCCCCCGACGTCGTGCTGATGGACGTCCGCATGCCCGAGATGGACGGAGTGCAGGCCACCCGGCAGATCACCACCGGGCCAGACGACGCCAGGATCATCATCCTCACCACCTTTGACCTGGACGAATACGTCTACGCCGCGCTGCGCGGCGGGGCCAGCGGGTTTCTCCTCAAGGACAGCCCGCCGGCCGAGCTGCTGTCGGCCATTCGGGCAGTCGCCAACGGGGATGCCGTGGTCGCCCCCCGGGTCACCCGACGACTGCTGTCCGCGTTCTCACACCGGCTGCCGACGCCCACCGCGACCGCGTCCGACGACGAGGACCGGTTGAGCCGGCTGACCGCGCGCGAGCACGAGGTGCTCCTCCAGGTGGCCCGCAGCCTCTCCAACGCCGAGATCGCCGATCGTCTCGTGCTCTCCGAGGCGACGGTCAAGACCCACGTGGGACGCATCCTCGCCAAGCTTGAGCTGCGGGATCGCGTGCAGATCGTCGTGTTCGCCTACGAGACCGGGTTGATCACCCCCAGCCAGAGCTGACCCGAGCGGCTCGCGCGCCGCCGCGCCGGTCATCCCGGGCCCGAATTGGCGCCGCCGCGGCCGCCAGCCGTCCTACCTGAGGCGGATGGACTCAGACCTGAGGCGCGCGCAAGTTCATTCCTGCGCCCGATTGCTCCTGTCCCGGGCAGCTTGGACAATGCCTACATGATCGAGGTCGACCACGTCACCAAGCGTTACGGCGACCGGGTTGCCGTCGACGACCTGACCTTCGATGTCAAGCCCGGGATCGTCACTGGCTTCCTCGGCCCCAACGGCGCCGGCAAGTCGACCACGATGCGGGTGATCCTCGGCCTGGACGCCCCCTCGGGGGGCCACGCCACCGTCAACGGCCGGGCCTACCGTGATCTTCCCGCCCCGCTGCACGAGATCGGCGCGATGCTGGAGGCCAGGGCCATCCACACCGGACGCTCGGCCTACCACCACCTGATGGCCATGGCCCAGACCCACGGCATCGGACGCGGTCGCGTCCGCGAGGTGATCGATCTGGTCGGCCTCTCCGAGGTCGCCCACAAGCGAGCCGGTGGATTCTCGTTGGGCATGGGACAGCGGCTCGGTATCGCGGCGGCCCTGCTCGGTGATCCCGCCACCCTGATCCTCGACGAGCCCGCCAACGGGCTCGATCCCGAGGGCATCCTGTGGATTCGCAACCTGCTCAAGGGCCTGGCGGCCGAAGGGCGCACCGTCTTCTTGTCCTCTCACCTGATGGCCGAGATCGCCCAGACGGCCGAGCGCCTGGTGGTCATCGGCCGCGGCCGGCTGATCGCCAACACCACCGTCACCGAGATCCTCAACCGGGCGTCTCAGGATTCCGCGGTGACGGTGCGCTCGCCCCAGGCCGCCGAGCTGCGTCGGTTCCTGCTCAGCGACGACGTGACCGTGCTCGAACCAGAGCCGGAGCGGCTGGAGGTGCACGGCCTCAGCAGCGCCCAGATCGGGATGGCCGCCGCCCGCCAGGGCATCGTCCTGTACGAGCTGACCCCGCAGACGGCGTCGCTGGAGCAGGCGTTCATGAGCCTCACCGGAACCTCGGTGGAGTACCAGACGGGTGTGTTCGGCGAGACCGCCGGCGAGCCCATCGCGGAGCCGGTGTGACCGCCATCGCCTCCCGCCCGGCCGGCAGCGCCTCGGTGGCCACGCCCGGTGTGACCTTCCCGCGGGTCCTCAGGTCCGAGTGGACCAAGCTGTGGTCGTTACGTTCCACTCGCTGGACGCTGCTGCTGTCGTTCATCGCGATGGCCGGCCTGGGTCCGCTGGTCGCGGCCGTCCAGATGTCACGCTGGGGTCAGCTCAGCCTCCACGATCGCGCGACCTACGATGCCATCAATACCGGCGTCGGCGGCTTTCACCTGGCCCAGCTCGGCATCGGCGTGCTCGGCGTACTGGTGATCAGCGGCGAGTACACCACCGGGATGATCCGCTCCAGCCTCATGGCGGTGCCGCGGCGGCTGCCGGTACTGGGAGCGAAGATCCTGGTGTTCGCCGTAGTGACGTTCGTGCTGATGCTGGTCGCCACCCTGATCTCCTTCTACGTCGTGCAGGCGATCGTCACCCAGCACCACGTCCAGCGCTCACTCGGCGACCCCGGCGCGGTGCGCACGGTGGTCGGCAGCGCGCTGTTCCTGGCCGCGCTGAGCATCATGTGCGTCGGGCTCGGCGGACTGTTGCGCAACAGCGCCGGCGGGCTCGCCGCCTTCGCCGGGCTGCTGTTCGTCCTGCCCGGGATCAGCGCGATTCTGCCCACCAGCGTCAACGACTCGGTGTCACCGTACCTGCCGCTCAACGCGGGCACCACGGTGGCGTCCCACCGCTTCGACACTCCTCATCATCTGAGCAACTGGGGCGGGTTCGCCCTGTTCTGCGGCTACACCGCGGCGGTGGTCGTCGGCGCCTGCATCACCATGCTCAGACGCGACGCTTGAGTACGCCCCTCGCCGGGCGCCGACGCGGGGCGCCGCGGCGGGGCGCAGCCGCGGGGCTCCGACGCGGGGCGCCGACGCGACCCCGGAGCCGACGCCGCGCGTGGTCGCCGCCGAAAACCCAGCCGGCTGTCCAGGCGCTCGCCCGCGCCTAACGTCCGCCCGACGACCCGGGAAACGTGACAAATCGTGACTCCGCCTGCGGATTTGTCACCAGCCGGCCGCTCAGCGTGGGTAACGCGACAAATCTCCCGGCGCGAGCCGGATTTGGCGCAAAACTCGCCCCCCGGATCACGGGCGGCGTGACTTGGCGCCCGGTCTCGGTTCGCTAACCCCCTGCCGGGATCCTCCACCGATGAAACCCCCCGCGCCACAACAGTGCAGGACCGCTCCCCGGGCAGCCCGGGAGCGCTGCGGACAATCCCCGGCGGAAACGACCGGGATGCAAATCTTAGTTCTCAGGATCGGGGCGGGCGGTTCGATGGGGGCGGCCCGCGCTGCGGAACAACGGCCGCAGCTGGCGGTGGGCGATGATCGCGGGGGCGGCGACGAGCAGGAAGTTGAAGACGCGGTAGACGAGCACCGCCGCCAGTGCGGGGGCGAGTGGCTGGCGAACCCAATAGAGCGAATAGGTCATCAGCACCTCGGTCAACCCGGCGCCCCCGAGCGGGAGTGAACGCCGGGTCGCTGCGTAGCCAGTGGCGTAGGCGACGATCACCTTCCCCGCCCCCGGGTCCAGGCCGAACGTCTGCAGGGCCGCATAGAAGGCGCAGATGTCGGCCGCCCAGTAGAGAATCGTCCCGCACCAGGCGCCGGCGTAGCTGCGCGGGTGGCTGATCAGCTTGCGCAGCACAGCCACCGCCTCCAGCGCCTGCGCCACCAGATCGCGCTGCTTGCCCCTGATCCGAGCGAGTCGGTGCGCCCGGGCCGGAACGCTCGCCCACACCGCCAGGGCAAGGCCCGCCGGCGCCGCCAGCGCCCACGGCCAGAGCAGCGACGGCATGATGTCGGCGCCGGTCGCCAGCAGGACGATCGCCACAACGGATGTGGTCGGCGCGAGCACCGCCCACTCCAGCACGCCCAGCGCCAGCACCCGCACCCGGGCGCTGCGCTCGTCCTCGTTGATGGCATGCAGCGCCTGCTTGTCGATGCCGAAGCCACCGGCGAGCGAGAACGGACCGAATCCGGCGACCACGATCCGCGCGACCGTCGGCAGCGCGAGCGGCACGTGGCCGTGCACCCGCGCGATCGAGCGGTAGGCGAGCATGTAGGCGGGATAGGTGAGCAGCGCGGCGGCCGCGACCACCGCGATCCACGCTGCATCGAGATCGTCAAAGGCGCGGCCCACGGCATCCGCCCCGGTGACCCGGGCGATCGCCAGCACGGCGACGGCGGCGATCACGGTGGCGAGCGCCGAGGCCACGAACGGCCGCTCGCGGAGCAGTCTTCGCACCGCACCGACGATACCCGCGCGTCCGCCGCCGGCCGCCGGTCCGTGTCTGCGCACCGACGCGCAGACCCTGGCATCGCGGCGCGACCAAGGCTACGCTGTTACAGACCGAAAATATATTTCAATAATCGACACTATGTTGCGGGGCGCCGCGGGGCGGCCGCGTGGCCGCCTGTCACTTCCCGGTCAACGACCGCGCGGAGATCGCGCAGTCGCCGGCGGCCCCGGCCTCGGTCGGCGGACCGGGCTGACCCGGCCCGTCAGTCGATGAGCGCGTCGAGCAGCGCGTCGTTCCAGACGCTGAGCGCGTTCGCCCGCTGGGTGAAGCGGTGCAGCGGGTACTCGAGGGTGTAGCCGACCGCGCCGGTGACCTGCTGGCAAGCGGCGCACGCCTGGGCCACCGCCGGGCCGGCGTGAGCCAGCGCGTCGGCATCCGGGGCCTGCGCCGCCAGCAGGGCCACGCCCCTCACCGCGGTCGCCGCTCCGGCGAGCAGCTGCTGCACCGGCGCCAGCCCGGCCAGGGTGCTCCCGAACGCCCGGCGTTGGCGCACGTAGTCAACGGTGAGCCCGGTGGCGCCGGCGCCGACCCCGGCCAGATACCCGACCGACGCGGCCAGCCACGCGTCCAGCGCGATCTCCCATACCCGCTCATCGATCGGCGCGGCGACGCCCAGCGCCCGCAGCCGGTGCACGTCCAGGCCGTCGGCCGACGAGCACGGCTGCGCCCGGACGACCGGTCGACGGGCCGGGCCGCCGCCATCGCGCGTGACGACCGTTTCATCCGGACCGAGGCAGCGGACGAGGTCGCCGGCGACGGGGGCGCCCCCGAGCAGACGGTCGAGCTCGTGCAGCGGCGCCAGGCGGCGGCCGAGCTCCACGCCGCCCCGCCCGGCACAGCCGACGAGCTCCGGGTCCCCCGCCACCGTCGCCCACCCGATCTCGTCGAGCGCGGCAGTGAGCTGTGGCGAGCGGTCGGCGCCGAGGCTGCCGGGATTCCAGTCGGCCGCTCCGGCCGGCAGGTGGCGATCGACGACGCCGGCCACGCTCTCGGCAAACGCCTGCGCCTCGGCCTCGCCGCTCAGCTCCGGGGTTCTCGGCATTGCGCCAGCACCTCCTCGGTGTGCTCGCCGAGCGTGGGGACGGAGCGCTGCGCCGCGGTGACCACGCCATCGATCTTGAACAGCGAACCGAGCAGCCTGACGTCGCCGACCCCGTCGCGGTGAACGGTCTGCACCAGGCCGTTGGCCCGAACCTGGTCGTGCTCGAACAGCTGATCGAGGACGCGGACCTCCGCCGCCGGAACCCCGGCGGCTCGGAACCGCCGGACCCACACATCGGCCGGCTCGGCGGCCAGGCGGCGTTCGAACTCCGCCGCCAGAGCCAGTCGCTGCTGACGCTCGGCGAGGCTGGCCGGGGGCGCCTGCGGATTGGCCACCCACGGGTCATCGAGCCCGAGCACGGCGGCGGCGGCGGCGCGCTGGCGCTCGTGCAGGCAGGCGAGGACGAAGAAGCCATCGGCGGCGGCATACGCGCGGTAGTAGGGCTCGAGCTCGTCGGCGGCACGCGTGGCGTGAATTTGGTCCTGGTGATCGTCGGCGGTGGCCAGCGCCGGCCGCACGCCGCTCGGCCGGCGGTCGATCCCGTCCACCTGCTCCACTGAGACGAACCGCTGGGCCTGGACGGCGAGCGACGCTCCCAGCAGCGAGATCTCGAGTCCGGGGGCGGGGTCACGGTGACGGGCGAGCAGTCCCGCCAGCGCCGCGATCGCCGCGAGCAGGCCGGCGGTGAAGTCGGCCATCGCGATGCCGCCCGCGCGCTGAGGGACACGATCCGCCGCATGCGCGTTGGACAGCATCAGCCCGGACAGCGCCTGGGCGACGAGGTCGAACGCGGTCAGGCTCGATTCGGGGCCGTCGCTGCCCAGCGCCGAGACGCAGCACCACACCGCCTCGGGATTGGTCTCGCGGACCGTCTCGCGGTCAAGCCCGAACTGCTGCGCCCGGACCGGCGGCAGGTTGTGGAGCACCACGTCGGCGGTGCGGATCAGGCTCTGGCTGGCCTGGCGGCCCTCGCCGTCCTTGAGGTCAAGCACGACCGAGCGCTTGTTACGGTTCAGCGCGTAGAAGTAGCGGCTCTCGCCCTCGGCGAACGGTTCATACCGGCGCCAGGCATCACCCGCCGGCGGCTCGATCTTGATCACGTCGGCGCCGAGGTCGGCGAGCAGCATCCCGGCGAACGGCCCGGCGACGTACTGGGCGTACTCCAGCACGCGGATCCCGTGCAGCGGAAGCTCGGCGGTGTGAAGCGCGGCGTTCATCGCGGCGGGCAGCCGAGCTCGCGCCGGGCGATCACCGAACGCTGGATCTCGGCGGCGCCTCCGGAGATGGTCGTGGCCACCGCGGCCCGCCGGAACGCGGCCACGCGGCCGGGCAAGCGTGCCGGTTCCCTGCTCCAGCAGCCCCTCCGGCCCCAGCAGCTCCACGGCAAAGGCGGCGACGCGCTGCATCAGCTCGGCGACCGACAGCTTGGCCATCGAGCTCTGGGCGCTCGCCGGCCGGCCCTCCTCCAGCAGCCGCGCCGCCCGTCGTCCGTGCAGCCGCGCCGCCTCGGCGGCGCCCCGCAGCCGGCTCAGGGCACGCCGGCGGGCCGGGTCGCCGGCCAGCGGCGCCAGCGCATCCAGCAGCCAGAGCACGGTACCCACCTTCTCGCTCGTCACCCGCTCGTAGTCCAGTGTGCCCATCAGCACCCGCCAGCCGCCGTGCAGCTCGCCCACCAGCTGGTTGGCCGGGATCGCGACCTCATCGAGCTCGAGCTCGCCGATCGTGCCCCCACCCAGCGTCCGATGGGTACTGACCGTGATGCCGGGCGTGTTCATGTCGGCGACGAGCACCGAGATCCCGCGATGAGGCTCGGCCTGCGGGTCGGTGCGCACGGCGAGATACACCCAGTCCGCGTACTCGGCGCTGGAGGTCCAGATCTTGCGGCCGCTGACGATGAAGCCGCCGTCGGCGGCGCGGGCCCGGGTGCGCAGCGACGCCAGATCCGATCCGGCGTCGGGCTCGGAGAAGCCCTGGCAGAACAGCAGCCGCCCGGCCGCCACCTCGGGCACCAGTCGCTCCTGTAGCTGCCGGCTGCCGAACGCGAGCAGGGCGTTGCCGATCGTCTTGACCGACAGCAGGTAGCCGGAGAGTGGAAGCCAGTGGTATCCGAACCGCTCCTCGCACGCGAGCGTGTGCAGCGAGCTCAGCCCCAGGCCGCCGAGCTCCGGCGGCCAGTGAACGCCGATCCAGCCGGCCTCGCCGAGCGCGCGGTAGACCGCCGGTGAGTCGCCGTCGGAGGGCATGCCCTGGTAGCGCAGCTGCGGCTCGCCGGCGACGACGTCGCCAAGCGAGCCGGCGAACTCATCGGCGGCCGCCGCCAATGCCGCCACGTCGACCGCGGCAGCCGGCCCCGCCGCCGGCGTCACCGATGCGCTCCGGTGAGGCTCATCCCCCGGTCGATCGCCGCCGCCGCGTCGCGCAGCCCCCGCGTCAGCTCCTCGCGGAACTCCGGCGTCGCCCTTGCCGTGGGCAGCGACACGTTGATCGCTCCGGTGCCGGGCCCGTCGATCCAGCGCACCGGCACGGCTAGCGAGACCAGTCCGACCTCGTATTCCTCCACGGAGACGGCCACCCCGGCGTTGCCGGTGGCGGCGAGATCGGGGGCGAGCTGCTTCCACGTGGTCAGCGTGTGCTCGGTGCGGCGCTCGTATGGCTCCGCACCGAGCGCGCCGCGGGCGACATCGGGCGGCAGCTGGGAGAGCAGGCACTTGCCCAGCGCGGTGCAGTGCGCGGGCAGGCGCATGCCGACGGTCGCCTGCGACGTGAGCACCCGGTCGCCCGACTCGCTGAGCAGGTAGACGATGTCGGCGCCGTCCAGGATCGCCACGTTCACCGTCTCGTGCACGCTCGCGGCCATCGCCAGCAGGTGCGGCCGGGCCAGCTCGGGCAGCCGCAGCCCGGCGAGCAGCGCGGGGACCAGGCGAGCCATCTCCAGGCCGAGCCGCAGCCGCCGGGTCACCGGGTCGCGATCCAGCCAGCCGCGCTCGGTGAGGAGGGCGGTCAGCCGGTGCACGGTCGGCATCGGCAACTTCAGGGCATCGGAGATCTGCTTCTGGGAGAGCTCGGGACCCGTGGTGGCAAACAACGCCAGCACGTCGAGCCCACGCGCGAGGGTGCCCACCGAACCCTCATTCATCGAAACTTGCTTCCGCATATCGGTAGCAGTTACTCTACGGTCCCCATGAGCCCGCGTCAATCTCAGGCTCCCCGCCCGGACGTCACCGCTGCGCCCGTCCGGGTGATCGACACCGACTGGGTGCAGCTTCCCGACGCCGTCCGGCTGGCCGTCCGGGTGTGGTTACCCGAGGACGCGGAGGTCCATCCGGTGGCGGCGATCCTCGATTCGGTGCCGTATCGCCGCAGCGACGGGACGGCGATCGGGGACGCCGACTGGGGCACGTACTTCGCCGGCCACAGGTTCGCGTTCGTGCGGGTGGACATTCGCGGCAGCGGCGACTCCACCGGCGTGCTCACCGACGAGTACCTAGACCAGGAGCAGCGCGACTGCGAGCGGGTGCTGGAATGGATCGCGCACCAGCCCTGGTGCACGGGCGCGGTGGGGATGATCGGCGTGTCCTGGGGCGGCTTCGCCGCGCTGCAGATGGCGGCCCGCCACCCGCCGCAGCTGCGCGGGGTGGTGGCCATCCACGCCAGCGACGACCGCTACGCCGACGACGTCCACTACCTCGGCGGATGCGTCTCGGCGATGGACATGACCCAGTGGGCGACTTCGATGCTGGCCTATCTGGGCCAGCCCCCCGACCCCGCCGTCGTCGGCGAGGGCTGGCGCGCCGCCTGGCTGGAGCGCCTGGAGCACGCGCGGCCGTTCATCGAGCCGTGGCTGAGCCATCAGCGCCGCGACGCCTACTGGAGGCAGGGTTCGGCCTGCGAGGATTACGCCGCGATCCGCTGTCCCGTGTTCGCGGTGGGCGGTTGGAGCGACGGTTACCGCGACATGGTGCTCCGGGTCGTCGAGCACGTGACCGGGCCGGCCCGCGGGCTGATCGGGCCGTGGGGCCACACCGCGCCCGAGCGCGGCGCGCCCGGACCCGCGATCGGCTTCCTCCAGGAATGCGTGCGCTTCTTCGCGGCGGCGCTGGACGATGCCGATAACGGGTTCTTCGACGAGCCCCGCCTGATCAGCTACGTCCAGGAGCCGGTCACCCCCGCCGGCGGCTACGCCGTGCGGCCGGGCCGCTGGGTCGCCGACCCGGCGTGGCCGTCGCCGGCGATCGACCCGTGGCGCCTGGGCCTCGCCGCCGGCGGGCGGCTGGCGGCGGATGGCGTGGCCCCGGCTGGGCCGTCCCGGTCGCTGTGCGGGCGCCAGAGCACCGGTGGCGACGGCGGGGTGTGGTGCGGGGACGGCAGCCCTGCCGATTTCCCGCTTGACCAGCGCGCCGACGACGGCGCCTCGCTGTGCTGGGACAGCGAACCCCTGACCGAGCGCATCGAGCTGCTCGGCCGCGGCGAGGCGACGCTGCAAGTGAGCGTCGACCGGCCGCAGGCGCTGATCGCGGTGCGGGTATGCGACGTCTCGCCCGACGGAAGCTCGGCGCTGATCGCCCGCGGCCTGCTCAACCTCAGCCGCCGCCAGGGCCATGACCGCAGCGTGCCGATGCCGGTCGGCGAGGCGGTGGAGGTGGGCGTGCGGCTGCAGTCAACCGGCTCTGCGATCCCCGCCGGCCATCGGCTGCGGCTCGCGGTCTCGGACACGTACTGGCCGTGGGCGTGGCCCAGCCCCGAGGCGGTCACGCTGACCGTCCACGGCGGCTGGCTCAGCCTTCCGCGGCGCCATCCGAGCCCGCTGGACGCGGCATTGCGCCCGTTCGCAGCGCCCGAGCACGGCACCCCGGCGGCCAACGAGACGACGATGCTGCGGCCCGGGGGGCGCAGCCTGCGCCGCTCGCTGTCCACCGGCGAAAGCGAGATCGAATTCGACTGGCGCCCCTCGCGCACCCGGATCCTCGCCACCGACACCGAGATGGGCGAGGAGAACGTGAGCACCTACCGGATCTTCGAGGGTGACCCGCTGTCGGCGAGGGTCGACTGCCGGGTGGTCGTGAGCCTGGCCCGCCCGGGCTGGAACATCCGCTGCGAGGCGGCGAGCACGATCACCTGTGAGCGTGACCGGTTCATCGTCACCACCAGCCTGGACGCCTTCCAGGACAACGTCCGCGTCCACGCTCGCACCCACACCCACCACTTTCCCCGCGACGGAGTCTGATGACCCTGACTCGGCCACCCACCCACTCCGCCGGCCGGGACACCCTCCCCTGGTCCTGGTATTCGGATCCGGCGATCCTCGCCCGCGAGCTGGACGGCATCTTCCGCCGCTCCTGGCAGTACGCCGGCCACCTCGGCGAGCTACGCGGGCCCGGCAGCTACTTCGCCTCGGCCACTGGCCCGGTCCCGATCGTGATCACGCTGGACGGCGACGAGACCCTGCGTGGCTTCGTCAACGTCTGCCGTCACCGCGGAGCCCTCGTCGCCACCGACGCGCGGCAGCGGGGAACGCTGCAGTGCCCCTATCACGCCTGGACTTACGGGTTGGACGGCTGCCTGCGGGCGGCGCCGCGCGCCGGCGACGATCCCGCCTTCGACGCCAGCCGGCTGGGGCTGGTGCCGGTGGCGGTCGGGAGCTGGGGACCGTTCCTGTTCGCCAATCCCGATCCCGGAGCGGAGCCTCTGCACCAGGCGCTGGGCGACCTTCCCGGCGTCGTCGCCGAGCATGGGCTGGACGTCGGCGAGCTGCGCATCAACCGTCGCGTTCATTACGAGATCAACGCCAACTGGAAGATCGCGCTCGAAAACTATCTCGAGTGCTACCACTGCCCGGTCAACCACCCGGGCCTGGTCAGGGTGATCGACGACCGCCGGCTCCAGCTCGTCGCCGACGGGTTGCGGACCAGCCAGTTCGCCCCGATCCATCCCGCGGCGCTGGAGGGCCGCGGACCGATCGAGGCGCGCGGCGAGGTGGGGGCGGCCCAGAACCACCTCTGGTTCCCCACGCTCAAGTTCAACGTCCTGCCCGGCCACCCCAACCTGTCGATCGGACCGCTGTGGCCCACCGGTCCGGACACGTGCGCGGGCTATCTCGACTACTGGTTTGCCAATAGCGCCGACGCCGGCTGGATCGACGAGCTGTTGGTGCTCGACGAGCAGATCGGCGCCGAGGACACCGCGCTCGTGGAGGCCGCCCAGCGCGGCACCACCTCCGGGATGATCGATCACGGGTGGGTGCTCGGCGGCGCCGAGACGCTGATCGGGCACTTCCAGGACTACATCCGCGCCCGGCTGGGCTGAACGACGGCCGCCAGCTCGCCCGGGATCGCACCCGGCAGGCGGCGATCTCTATCTTTGGGGACGACACACGATCCTTCTCTCTCCTCAGGAGTCGCGTGATGATTGGAATGACGCGTTGGTGCATCGCACATCGCCGCTGGGTGGTAGTCGGCTGGGTTCTGGTCGCGATCATGACCACGGTGATCGCCGGCGCGGTCGGGCGCCAGTACGCCACCAACTTCACCCTGCCCGGGACCGAGTCCCAGCACGTGACCGATCTCCTCACCAAGGAGTTTCCGGCGCAGGGCGGGGATGTCGACACGATCGTGTTCCACACCGCGGCCGGCAGCGTCCTCGATCCGCGGGTGCGTGCCGCGATCACGCCGCTGCTCCAGAAGGTCTCGGCAATGCCCCACGTGGTCAGCGTGCTCAGCCCGTACAGCGCGCGAGGGGCGGCGGAGATATCCAAGGACGGGCGCACGGCGTTTGCGACCGTCAACTACTCCAAGCGCGCGAACCTGCTGCCCGACACCACGGGGAAGCCGGTCCTCAACGCCGTCAAGCAGATTCACGTGCCGGGGTTGCAGGTGGCGGCCGGGGGGCAAGTGATGGAGCAGGCCGAGGGGTTCAGCGTCGGGCCGGCGACCTCGGTGGGGGTGATCGCCGCAATGGTGATCCTGCTGCTGACGTTCGGGTCGTTGCTCGCGGCCGGGATGCCGCTGATCACGGCCGGTCTCGGGCTGATCACCGGGATCGCGCTCGTCGGGCTGGCGACGCACGTCACGAGCATGTCGAACATCTCCCCGGAGCTGGCGATCATGATCGGGTTGGGCGTGGGGATCGACTACGCGCTGTTCATCCTCACCCGATTCAAGGAGAACTACGCCCGCAACCCCGACGTCGCCGCCTCGATCATGGGCGCGATGGATACGTCGGGGAGGGCGATCCTGCTCGCGGGGACGACGGTCGTCATCGCCCTGCTGGGGATGTTCGCCACCGGGGTGACGTTCATGTACGGCCTGGCGATCGCGTCGGTGCTGGCGGTGCTGCTGGTGCTCGCCGCGTCGTTGACGGTGCTGCCGGCGTTGCTGGCCTTCTTCGGTGAGAAGGTGACGCGGCCCAGCCGGTCCGCCCGGCGGCGCGAGGCGAAGGGACAGGCGCCGCGCGCCTCGGCGTGGCGGCGGTGGAGCATCACCGTCCAGGGCCGCCCCTGGCCCCTGGCCGCCGTGTCGGTGGCGGTGATGGTGGCCTTCCTGATCCCGTTCTTCGGGATGCGCCTGGACACCTCAGACGCCGGCAACGACCCCACGAGTACCAGTACATATCACGCGTTCAACCTGCTCGCCGACGGCTTCGGTGCCGGCTTCAACGGACCGATGCTGATCGCCACCGAGCTGTCGCATCCGGCTCAGACGGCGTCGCTGCCGGCGCTGCGCAGCGAGCTGGAGCGCACCCCGGACATCGCCGCGGTCACCCCGCCGCGGGTGTCGCCGTCGGGGCGGGTCGCGGTCATGGAGGCCTACCCGCACTCCGCCCCCCAGGCCGTGGCGACGACCAATCTCGTGCATCACCTGCGAGACGATGTGCTGCCGCCGTTCGCCTCCAAGTTCCAGGCGCGGCCGTTGGTCGGCGGGTTCACCGCCGGGTCGATCGACTTCTCCGGGGTGCTGTCGGGCAAGCTGCCGCTGTTCATCGGGATCGTCGTCGTCCTCTCGGCGCTGCTGCTGCTGGTCATCTTCCGCTCGCTGGTGATCCCCATCCAGGCCGCCATCATGAACCTGCTGAGCATCGGCGCGGCGCTCGGGGTCACCGTGCTCGTCTTTCAAGACGGGGTCTTCGCCGGGGTGCTCGGGATCTCCAAAGGCCCGATCGAACCGTGGATCCCGGTGCTCATGTTCGCGGTCGTGTTCGGCCTGTCGATGGACTACGAGGTGTTTCTCATCTCGCGCATCCGCGAGGAATGGGTCCGCCGGCGCGACGCCACCCAAGCCGTCGCCGACGGGATCGCGTTCACCGGCAAGGTGATCAGCGCCGCCGCGGCGATCATGGTCTGCGTGTTTCTCTCGTTCATGCTCGGCGACGAACGCACGATCAAGGAATTCGGGTTCGGGCTGGCGGCCGCCGTATTGCTCGACGCGCTCGTCATCCGCTGCGTGATGCTGCCCGCCATTCTCGAGATCCTCGGACCGGCCACCTGGCGCCTTCCCCACTGGCTCGACATGCGACTTCCCCGGGTCAACATCGAGGGGCACTCCGCCGAGGCCGAGGGGCTGGACAGCCAGCTGGCGGCGATCGACGGGGCCGCGGATCGGGAACAGAGCCCTACCCGCACCTGAGGGCCGTCGCCGTCTACCTTGTCGTCCATGACTACCTTCACCACGACACAGATTCCCGACTTGACCGGGCAGACGGCCGTCGTCACCGGCGCCAACAGCGGCATCGGCCGGGCCGCCGCCACCGCGCTGGCCGCCCACAACGCCCGCGTCGTCCTCGCCGTGCGCGACACCGACAAGGGTCAGGCGGCCGCCGCCGCCATGCCCGGCACCACCGAGGTGCGCCGGCTCGACCTGGCGAGCCTTCACTCCATCCGGGAGTTCGCCGACGCATGGGATGGCGAGATCAGCCTCCTGATCAACAACGCCGGGATCATGATCCCGCCGCTGTCACGCACCGCGGACGGGTTCGAGCTGCAGTTCGGCACCAACCATCTCGGCCACTTCGCGCTCACCAACCGGCTGTTGCCCCACGTCACCGGCCGCGTCGTCACCGTGTCGTCAACTGCCCATCGGCAGGGCAAGATCGACTTCGACGACCTCAACTGGGAGCGCAGGCCCTACAAAGCGGGACGAGCCTATGGCCAGTCAAAGCTCGCCAACCTGCTGTTCACCGCCGAGCTGCAGCGCCGGCTGACCGAGGTGGGCTCGCGCGTGGAGGCCAATGCCGCCCATCCCGGCTACGCCGCCACCAACCTGCAGTCCCACAGCCAGCGTCGGGTGGCCGAAGTGATCATGCAGATCGGCAACCGCGTGATCGCCCAGGACGAGAATGGCGGGGCGCTGCCCACGCTGTACGCCGCCGTGGCCAAGGTTCCCGGCAACAGCTTCGCCGGCCCGGGCGGGTTCATGGGGCAGCGGGGCGCCCCCAAGCTGGTGGGGTGCAGCGGCGCCGCGCGCGACATGGAGGTGGCCCAGCGCCTGTGGGACGTCTCGGAGCAGCTCACCGGCGTCAGGTTCCCGCTCAGCGAGGAAGCAACGGCCGCGCCCCCGGCATAGCCCGATCCCGCCGCGGGGCTTCGGTCTGCAGCCACGCGGCGGTGACGGTGTTACGCAGCACCCAGATGTCGGTGATCGGCCCGACCCCGCCCGGCACGGGGGAGACCGCCTCGGCGACCGGCTCCACCGAGGCGGTGTCGACATCGCCGACCAGCCGCACCCTGCCGTCGGCGGCGGTCAGCGCGTTGATGCCGATGTCGATCACCAGGGCGCCCTCCCGCACCAGATCCCCGGTGATCAGCCCGGGCACGCCGACGGCCACGATCAGGATGTCGGCGCCGCGGGTGTGCTCGCCCAGGCGCCCGGCGTCGTAGGTGTGCCGGTGGGCCGAGATCACCGTCGCGTTGCGCTGGAGCCCGAGGATCGCCGCCGGCTTGCCGACGTTGTTGGAGCGGCCGACGAGCACCAGGTCCAGGCCGTCGTAGGCGGTGGTGGGGTCGCGCCCGACCGAAGCGGTGTAGCGATCCAGCATGTGGAACGCCGCCGCCGGCGTCGACGGCACGAACCGGGGCATGCCCAGCGACAGCAGCCCGGCGTTGAGCGGATGCACCGCCTCGACGTCCTTGAGCGGCGGCAGCGCGGCGAACACCCGTGACTCCGGTAGGTGCGACGGCAGCGGGCGGAGCACGAGGATCCCGGTGATCTCGGGATCGACGTCGAGCTCGGCGATCTTGCCGACCACCTGGCCCAGCGTCGCGTCGGCCGCCAGCGCCACCGGGCGCGACGCGATCCCCGCCGCCCGCGCGCCCCGGTCGATCCGGCGCTGGTACACCTGCGCCGCCGTGTCGTCGCCGACGAGGATGGTGGCGATCCCCGCCCCGCCGGCGAGCTGGGACAGCTCGCCGCGCAGGGTGTCGCGGAGCTCGTCGGCGTAGGCCCTGCCGTCGATCAGCACGCCGTCAAGCTACCGGAGCGCGAGGGGGGAGGGCGAGCTCCGGACGCAGGGTCCGCTGGTCGCCCTCGCCCCGGTCCGCGTCTCAGGGCACGGAAACGCCCTGCAGCGTCACCGGCCCCAGCGTCGGGTCCAGCTCCTTGGCCTGCGACACCCCGGGCGGGGTGATCGTGTCCATCACCTTGGGCACCGTGGTCGGGGCGACCGAGCAGATCGGGCTCGTGTTCCCGCTGGCGCACACGCCGAAGGTGTACGGCCCCGGCGTCGCCGTGAACGCCCGTGCCTGGTCGGCGCTGAAGCCGTCCTGGCCGGTCAGGGTGACGGTGAACACCCAGCCCGATGTGACCGTGCCGAACGCCGAGGTGGGTAGCACCAGCGTTACGGTGCCGTCGGGCTGGTCCTCGACCATCTGGACGCTGCCGAGCGACCCACCGGCCGCGTTGACCCACACCGGCGACGCGAATCCCTGCGCCTCGATCCGCTCGCTCCACGCCGAGTTGGCGGCCAGCGAGTAGTTGCGTTGCGGGTACGCCGCGGCGGTCGAGGTCGCGGTGGCCGCGGGGTCGCGGACGTAGACGTCGAGCAGCTGGGCGCCGAACGCGTTGCCGAAGGTGCTCGCCAGGTTGGCGATCTTGACCTCGATGTACACGTCGCTGGCGGTCTGGTTGACCTGGAGGCCGAGCAGATCGAACGCGCCCCGCTGGAAGTCCGCCGCCGTCGGGTACTGGTACGTCCCCGGGCCGTTGTCGTCACCGGCCGGGTCGGGAGCGGTGAGCGCCGTCGTCCCCGGCAGCTGCAGGTCGCTCACCGACACCTGCGCGTACCCGGTGCTGGCACCGCTGGTGGCGGTCACCGTGATCGTGTTGGCGCCGAAGCTGGTGGCCAGCGACAGCGACCAGTTGCCCGCGCCGTCCGCGGTCGTCGAGGCGACGGCCGCCGTCCCACCGGCCGAGCCGACGGACTCGGCGTCCACGGTGGCGCCCGGTGCGGTGGTGCCGGTCACCGTCACGGTCGACTGGGTGACGCTCGACCCGGCCGCCGGGGCGGTGATCGACAGCGGCAGCGAGCCGGGCATGCCGCGCTTGACGTAGCGCGCGGTGACGATCCGCGGCGTCTCCAGGTCGCGGCCCGCGCTCAGGTCCAGAGCCAGCCGCGCGTACTGCGCCTGGGCCCAGGTGAGCGGGCTGGCCGAGCCCGCCGGCTTGCCGTCCTGGAAGCCGATCGATGCCGTCGCGGGATCGCTGCCGAACGGGGAGGCGGCCAGATCGGGGTCCTCCCACGCCTGCTCGGGCTCGAGTCCCTGTCCCGACTGCATGTTCTGCATCGACGCCAGCAGGCTCCGAGCCGCGCTGGCGTCGCCCGCGGCCACGTCGTACTCGCCGTGCTCGCCGCTGAGCACCGGCCAGAGATGGCCGGTTCCCGTGTCGGTCGGCGGCCACGGGGCACCCGTGACCGTGCAGCTGGTCTGGCTGGGCTGGTAGCAGTCGCCGTAGCCGTCGGCGGATCCTTTCGCCGCGTCGTTGCCGTAGCGGTAGTAGCCGCGGCCGCTCGGGGTAAGCACCGAGATCTCCTTGTCGACCACGTTCACCGACGCCCGGATGTCGCGATCGGAGGCGGGCAGGATCCCGAGGCGCACCAGCTCCAGGAAGCCGGCATCGATCACGCTGCGCTGATCCAGGGTCGGGCCTCCGTTGCCGAGGCTGTAGGAGATCGCCGCGTTGGGATCGCCGGTCTTGGACAGGCGGATGAAGTAGCGGCGCGCGTCGGGCCCGGTGGTGGTCACCGTCCAGGCCTTGATGTTGCGGGCGAAGTCGTCGGCGGTCGCCTGATACAACCGCGCCCGGCCGGCGTCGCCGTTGACGGTGGCGATGTGCGCCGCCGCCGTCAGCCCGGCGATCTCGGCAGCGATCGTCGAGGGCGAGTATCCGGATTGCTCCTCCCAGCGCTCGACGCCATCGGACGGGCCGTGCGCGACCAGGAAGTCGGCGGCCGGGATCACGTGGTTCACATACAGGCTGGCGTTGCCGGCGAGTCCCGACTGCCAGTCCATCAGGATCGGGTAGGAGGTCTCGTCGAGCTGCAGGCCGCCGGTGTCGGGCGCCGGACGCCCGTTCTCCAGTGAGTTGCGGGGCATCGACCCGTCCGGCTGCTGCTGGCGCTCGAACAGGAAGCGCGTGGCGGCGCGCGCCGTGCGCAGATCCCCGGCGACCAGCAGCCCGGTGAACGCCTCGTACAGGTCACGCGCGAACACCTCGCGATAGGAGCCGAAATAGGTGGGCTGCCCGTTGGTCGGATTGCCCGCCGGAACCGACTGTCCCCACGGCGAGGCCAGCCCGGCGGCGATCGCTCCGGGGTACGTCTTGTCCTCGGAGGCCTTGACCACGTTCACCGACTCGTAGTAGCGCTGCACCACCGAGCGCCCGAGCCGCGGCGAAGGCCGGCGCAGCCGGGCGTCGTAGTGCGCCCACCCTGCCTCATAGCTTCGCCGGACCGCGCCGAAGCGCTCCGCCAGCGAGTCGCCCGCCACCCGCAGTGCCGCGGCTTGGGTCGTGCCGAAGCCGAGCGCCAGCTCGGTGGCCCCACCGGGGCTGATCGGGACGCCGGCGGTCAAAGCGACGTGGCCGTTCGTCGCCGAGTCATATGTCGTCAGCTGGTGCGCCGAGTCCAGCATCGTCAGGCCATCGCTCGCCGAGCCGGCGTAGCCGACGCTGGCGCTGGAGAAGCCGCGCGAGGACTCCAGCGCCTCGTAGGTCGGGACCGCGTAGTCGCGGTTGGTGGCATCGGTGGTGGTGTTGGTGTTGTAGGCCACCGGCGCCGTGCCGCCGAGCCAGTCGGCAAGCGTGGCGCTGTTGCCGCCCGCGTTCTGTGCGCCGCCGCCGCCGGTGCCGCCGGCCAGCGGATCGAGCCGTACGTACAGCTGATCTGTGGCGGGGCCGGCGAATCGGGTGCGCATCAGGACGGTGTCGTGGGACGGGTCGGCGATGTAGGTGGTGGTGATGCGATAGCCGTGCGCGGCGTCGGAGGCGATCACC
The DNA here is from genome assembly GCA_963787595.1 of uncultured Actinomycetota bacterium. GTDB lineage: Bacteria > Actinomycetota > Thermoleophilia > Solirubrobacterales > Solirubrobacteraceae > Palsa-465. The sequence continues at coordinate 384,717 of CAWBDE010000004.1, read as the reverse complement.
GTGCACGACATCCCGCTCGGGTCGGGGACGATTTGGTAGGTCATGTCGCGGGTCTGCAGGTCGGTGAAGCTGCTCCCGTCGGTGACCAGGTACTGCAGCGTGTGGACGTTGGTGGCGTCGACGGTCGGCCAGTACACGTCGGACAGGACGCCGTCGGCGACGGTGAACCAGACCTTGGAGGTGGTGTTGCGGGCCGTCCCGACGCAGTCCTTGCGGGCGAGGTCGTAGTAGCTCTCAGATCCGGGGAAGCCCGGGGTTTGATCCGCCGCGACGGCGTGTGACTTTGCCCATGCGGGAGCAGACGAGACGCATGCGCCGAGCATGCCCGCGAGCACCGCCAGCAACAGAAAGCGACGTTTCAAGACCTATTCCTCCTCATGCCTCAGGGTCGGTGGCACCTGGATGCCCGGGCTCCGCGCGCCCAGGATACGCGTCATGTCCCCGATCGCCAAACCTGGCGCCGACAGGCGCCTTCTAATCTCAATCGGGATGCTCGCCGACGACCCTGCGTTCACCGGGATGGTGCTGGATCGTGCTGCGATCGAGCGCAAGGATCCTGACTGGGTGGCGGGGCTGCTGGAGGACCCCTCCACCCGGGCGGTGGCCGCCGGGCACGACGGGGTGCTGATGCGCGTCGGCGACGCGCCCGAGCTGGTGCAGACCCGACCGGTGTCCGGCTCCGCGCCGATCCTGCTCGGCCTCGATCGCGTCGGCGCGGTGTTCGCCGTCGACCTGGACTCCCTGGCACCGCGGCAGCGAGCGGCGGCGATCGATGGCGCCGAGCTGGTGGGGCTGCGCGACGCCGGCGCGGTCCTCCCGCCCGCGGAGGCGGGCCTCGCCGCCTACGTGATGGCGCTGCTCAACTGGCATCGCCGTCATCACTTCTGCGCCAACTGCGGAGCCGCGACGGCGATCACCGAAGGCGGCTATGAGCGGCTGTGCCCCCGCTGCGGGGCGCACCACTTCCCGCGGACCGACCCGGTGGTGATCATGACCGTCGAGCACGACGGCCGGCTGCTGCTCGGGCGCCGCGCCGGCTGGCCCGCCGGCCGGTTGTCGGTGCTGGCCGGATTCGTGGCCCCCGGCGAGTCGGCCGAGGAGGCGGTCGTGCGCGAGGTCCAGGAGGAGTCGGGCATCGTCGTCCGCGACCCGGCGTTCGTCGCCTCCCAGCCATGGCCTTTCCCGGCGTCGCTGATGCTCGGCTTCCATGCCGAGTCAGATGGTGGCGACCCCGTGCCGACCGACGGAGAGCTCGAGGAGGTGCGCTGGCTGGCGATCGAGGTGATCCGCCGCGCCATCGCGGGCGATGACGTCGGCTTCCAGCTGCCCCCGCCGGTGTCGATCGCGCGGTTCCTGATCGAGCACCGGGTGGCGCGGGCGGACTGACGGCGGGCGCTCGTCGGCGGCGGGGCACGATGCTGCTCGACGCGCCCAGCGCAAACCCGTCGCCCTCACGGGACGGTGGTGGGGTGGGCGGGCTCCCGATCGCGGATCAAATCGACCACGCGTCGTCGATCGGGCCGAGCGGGGTTGCTGTCGCCCGGATCGCGGGCCGAATCGACCACGCTTCGCCGGTGTGGTCGACGGGTGGTTGATTTCGCCCGGGCCGGGGGACGACCGGGTGGAGATCGGCCGGGTATCCGGGAGCCAGCGGGCTGGCTGGCCGGCCAGACGGGAGGTTGGCGGGTTCGCCCGCGACCCGCAGCTCAGTCGGCCGCCACCGCCTCCGGCTCATCTACTCGGGCCGCCTCGCCGGGCAGCGAGCGGCGGGCGAGCAGGAAATAGACGCCGCCGCCGAACAGGGCGCCCATGAACACGCTGAGGTCGGCGCCACCGGTGGCGTGCGCCAGGGGCCCCTGCCAGACCGTCGTGTCCAGCCAGGATGCGGCGGCCAGCATCCCGACCGCCTGGGCGACGACGCCGGGGATGTGCACGCCGCCGCTCCTCCAGTAGACGCCGGCGCGGGCGCTCAGCAGCGCCCGGGAGTCATACCGACCGCGTCGCAGCGCCCAGTCAGTCAGGAAGATCGCGACCCACGGCGCGATCCAGATGATCATGAACAGCAGGAAGTCCTCGATGAACGTGTTGAACGACGAACTGAACACGGTGAAGGCGGTCAACCCGCCGGCGACGACGGTGTCGATCACCACCGTCTGCCAGCGCCTGATGCCCGGGATGATCGCCTGCAGTGTGAGGCCGGAGGAGTACAGGTCGACGCTGTTGATCGCGAACAGCTGGAAGATCACGAAGATCAGGTAGGGGACCAGGAACCAGCCGTGAAATGCCTGGGGCAGACCCGAAATGGGATCGCTGGCCGACGCGACCGCCGTTGCCACCGCGGCCCCCAGCAGGCTCAGCAGCGTGGACGGGATATAGCCGCCGAGGGCGACCGACCAGACGATCCGGGTCCTGCTGGCGCCCGGCGGTAGATACCGCGAGTAATCACTGGCGTTCATCACCCACCCGTAACCGCCCGCGGATAGGGTCAACGCCAGCGCGACCAACATCGTCTCCCAGCTGCCGCTCGCGCCGGCGCCGAGATGGGCCTTGGGCAACGCGAAGATCGCCAGCAGGATGAACAGCACCACGAACGGCACCACCAGCAGTCGCAGCACGCGCAGCATCGCCCGGTGGCCGAACAGCGGCAGCAGGAGCTGGATCGCCGCGGCGCCAACGATCAGGATCACCTTCAGGCCGGTGGAGGAATGCACCCCCGCCTTCGCCGCCAGTGCCAGCCCGGCCAGGACCACCAGCGCCAGCCCCTCGGTCTCGTAGCCGACCTGAGTCATCCAATTGAACACCGAGACAGAGCGCGCGCCGCGGGGTCCGAATGGCGCCCGCGCGATGGCGAACACCGACGTTCCGGCCGCCGGTCCCTGGAGGCTGCCGACGCCGGTGATCAGATACGACAGGTTGCCGACGACGATCACCAGCGCCGCCTGCCAGAACTTCAGCCCAAACGAGATGATCAGCGCGCCGTAGACGACGTACTCGACGTTGAACAACGCTCCCGCCCACATCCAGAGCAGGTCGGCCGGTCGCCCGCGACGCTCCCCGACCGGTATGTAGCCGATCCCGCGCGACTCGAACGCCGGCTCCTCGGCGACCGAGCCACCGGGCGCGCCCCGGGGTTCATCGAGCACCGTGGAGGTCACAGTCACGCTGATACCCGGCTCTAGGGGCCCTTAGCCCACCTCCACCGGCACGTACGCGAAGCGGTCGACGTCCACCAACCCGCCGTCGGTCAGCCGCAGCTGCGGGATCACCGACAGCGCGATGAACGACAGCTGCATGAACGGCTGCTCGATCGTCACTCCGAGGCGCTCGGACGCCACCCGGCCCAGGACGCCGATCTGCTCGGCCACCACGGAGGCGCTGCGGTCGCTCATCAGTCCGGCCAGCGGCAGCGGTACCTCGGCCAGGACGACGCCGTCGAGGATCGCCACCTGGCCCCCGGCGAGCTGCGCCAGCCGCTCCACCGCCACCGCCATGTCCTCCCCGGAGGTGCCGACGACGACCACGTTGTGAGCATCGTGGGCGACGGTGGACGCGATCGCGCCCCGCCGGATGCCGAAGCCGGTGACGAAGCCGCGCCCGATCCGCCCCGTCTGGCGATGACGCTCGACCACCGCCGCGTGCACCACATCCTCGCCCGGCCAGATCTCCAGCTCCCGGTGCTCCGTGGTCAGCGCGCGGCTGCGCACCCCCACGGCCCGGACCCGACGGCCGGGCGGCGCCGGTAGGACCAGCGCGTCGGCGTCCGGCAGCGGGCCGATGTTGACCGTGTCGCGCAGCAGCGCCGGCGGCGGCGAGTCGGGAACCGAGCCGGGGAGGATCTGCCCGTCGGCGGCGACCGCGCGGCCCGCCTGCCACACACGGCTCGGCGCCCACGAGGCGAGCTGCGCAAACGCGACGATGTCGGCCTGATGGCCGGGTCCGAGGCTGCCCAGGTGAGACAGGCCGTGGTAGCGCGCCGGGTTGGTGCTGGCCAGCAGGATCGCGTCGATCTCGCTGATGCCGGCGCGGACCGCCAAGCGGGCGCAGTCGTTGATGTGCCCCAGGTCGCGCAGCGTGTCGGGCTCGCGGTCATCGGTGCAGAACGCCGCCAGGTCGGTCCCGTGAACGACGACGCTCGGCGCCAGCTCCAGCAGGTTCTGACTCGCCGAGCCTTCGCGCAGGAACACCCACATGCCCTTCCGGCGCTTCTCCTCGGCCTCCGCCAGCAGTGTGCTCTCGTGGTCTGACTCCACCCCCGCCGCCAGATAGGCGTCGAGCATCCGGCCGGACACACCGGGGCTGTGGCCGTCGACCCGCCGTGCGCCGGCGGCGGCGACTCGCGCGAGCATCTCGGGCTCGCCGGCGATCACCCCCGGGAAGTTCATCACCTCGGCGACGCCGATCGCGCCGTGGCGCGCCACCAGCTCGCGCACGTCCGCGGCATCCAGCGTCGCCCCCGAGCTTTCGAACGGCGAGGCGGGGACACAACTGGAGGCGTAGACGGCGAACGTGAACGGCAGCGGCTCGGCCGCCCGCATCAACTCAAGGATCCCGGGCACGCCGAGCACGTTGGCGAGCTCGTGGGGATCGGCGGCGACGGCGGTGGTTCCCAGCGGCAGCACCGTCCGCACGAACTCGTCGATCCACAGCTTGGTGGACTCCAGATGCATGTGGGCGTCGACGAACCCGGGCGTGATCGCGGCGCCGTCGACATCGACCACCTCAACCGCGTCGCGCTCGCCCCAGCCGGCGATCACTCCGTCGGCGATCGCGAGCGAGGTGTCGATCCACTCGCGGGTGGCGTCGGCGAACACGCGACCGCCGGTGATGAGCAGGTCCGCGGGGGCGTCGCCGCGCGCCACCGCCAGGACCCGGGGGCTGGCTTGAGGTCTCGCCATCGGGGTCAACTGTTCCACAAACCACGTAGGGTGCGCCGATGGTGCGCCAGGGCAGGCCGATCCCGGTTGGATTTCTCACTCCAGGACCCAACGGCGAGTCTGGATTTCTCACCTCCAGGACCCAACGGCGAGGCGTGACCTCCGCGCAGGCGCGAGAACGGTTCGCCGCGGCCCGGGTGGCCCGGCTGGCCACGGCGGGCGCCGATCGCCGTCCGCACGTGGTGCCGGTGGTGTTCGCGGTCGACGCCGACCATGTCTACAGCGCCGTCGACGCCAAGCCCAAGCGCACCACCTCGCTGCGGCGGTTGGCCAACGTCGCCGAGAACCCGGCGGTGGCGCTGCTCGTCGATCACTACGACGACGCCGACTGGGACGCGCTCTGGTGGGTGCGGGCCGACGGCCGCGGGCGGGTGCTCGCGCCCTCGCGCCCGGAGGCTCGCCGTGCCGTGGCGCTGCTGCGTGAGCGTTATCCCCAGCAGGAGGCGGTCGGCGCCGTGCTGGCGGTCGACGTCGAGCGCTGGAGCGGCTGGTCGGCGCGGTAACCATCGCGTCACCCCTTTGCCGGTCAGTGCATTAGTCCGCGCCGCCGGGATCGCCCAGCCGGTCGCGCTCGTCGCGCGCCGCCCATTCCAGCAGCGGCTCCAGCGAGAACACGGCGTCGTCGATGCCGGCCTGAAGGTCACCCCGCTGCGCGAATCGCGCGGGCATGGTCGCGATCGTCAGTTCGCGCGGCTGCACGTCGTCGATCTCATCCCAGTGCAACGGCGCCGAGACCGTCCCGTCGACCACTCCCCGGGCCGAATAGGCGGATGCGATCGTGTGGTCGCGAGCGTTCTGGTTGTAGTCGACGAACACCTTGTCGGCCTCGCGATCCTTGCGCCACCAGGTGGTGGTCGCGTCCGCGGGCGCGCGCCGCTCCACCTCCCGGGCGAATGCCAGGGCCGCCCGCCGAACCTCGCCGAAGCTCCACCGGGGCTCGATCCGCACGTAGATGTGGATGCCGGAGCCGCCAGAGGTCTTCGGCCAGCCGACGGCGCCGAGCTCGTGCAGCACCTCCTCCGCGACATGGGCCACGCGGCGCACGCAGTCCAGGTCGCACTGCGGCATCGGATCGAGGTCGATCCGCCACTCGTCGGGATGCTCCACGTCGGCGCGGCGGGAGTTCCAGGGATGAAACTCGACGGTCGACATCTGCACCGCCCAGATCACGCTGCCCAGCTCGGTCACGCACAGCTCGTCGGCGTGCCGGCCATACCGAGGGAAGCTCACCCGGACGGTCTGCACCCACTCCGGCGCGCCTCGAGGCAGCCGTTTCTGGTGCACCTTCTCGCCGTCGACGCCGCTGGGGAAGCGGTGCAACATGCACGGCCGCTCACGCAGCGCCCGGACGATCCCGTCGCCGACGCTCACGTAGTAGCGGGCCAGGTCCAGCTTGGTCTCGCCGCGGGCGGAGAAGTACACCCGGTCCGGATTGGAGATCCGCACCGTGCGCTCGCCGACGGTCAGCTCCACCGCCTCGCTCTTGCCAGTCCCCGGCGCCACCCCCCGATGGTCGCATGCGTGGATGATGACGGGCGTTGTGGGGGGCGTGGATCGTGACGGCTGCGGCCGGTGCCGGGAGCCTCGTGAGTCTGAGCTGCGATCGTACTTGCGGGCGGAGGACCGCTAGAGCGAGGTGAGCCCGAGGCTGGTCAGCAGGATCGCCGTCACCCACAGCCGCCGGTCACTGCTCAGCGCCGCCAGCGGGATCAGCCAAGCGATGTACCACGGCATCAGCATGCCGGCGCAGACGAGCAGACCGACGGTCGCCCAGCCGGCCGCGGTGATCCAGTCCAGCTCGCCGATCCACACGCGGCGCAGGAGCCACACCAGGCCGGCGACGTAGCCGAGGTGGAGGACGAGCCCAACGGTGCCGTCGAGTTGGCTCAGCCCCAGGGCGTTGAGGATGAAGCCGGGGATGCTGTGGAAGCCGCCGTCGTTCTGGATGTGCTGCAGGGTGCCGACCAGGTGCAGCTGCCCGGAGCCGAACAGGACCAGCCCGAGTCCCCCGAACAGCAGCATCGACGCCGCCGCGCCGGCCACGATCCGTGCTCGGCCGACGGTCGCCACGCGCCTGCCGGCACTGGCGGCGATCGCGAACGGCAGCAGAACGCCCGCGGTGAGCTTGACCGCGGTGGCGGCGATGATCATCGCACCGCCGGTGCCCTCCCGCTGGCGCAGCAGCACGTAGATCCCGGCGACCAGGAGCGCCAGCATGAGCAGGTCGTTGTGGCCACCGCCGACCCCGTAGATCACGATCACCGGATTGAGTCCGACGAGGGCGACCGCCTTGACCGGATCGAGGCCGCGCAGCTGCGCCGCGTGCCAGACCAGCACCACGATCGCCAGGCACGACAGCGCGGCGATCGCCTTGTAGGCGAACACATTGGCTGCGATGGTCAGGCCCGCCAGCGGATAGCTGAGCGCCGTGAACAGCGGTCCGTAGGTGGTCGGAGTGTGGGTCCACTGCACCCCGACGAGCTGGTACAGCGGGTCGAAGGCGATCGCGTGCGGCCCGTGCAGGTAGGGGTTGATGTTGTAGATCGATCCGAGCCGGCCGTAGGCGATGTAGCTGAACAGGTCGGTCGAGAGCAGCGGCGGGGCGAGCAGGACGAGCGCATTGAGGACGGCGATGCTGATCAGCACCGCGCGCCGCGAGAGGTGGCTGGAGGCCCACAGCGCCACGGCGTAGAAGACGAACATCAGGATCAGGGCGGCGACCATGCCGACGAACCCGATGTTGATTTCCACGTGGGAGAAGATCCCGTCGAGGCCGACGTGCGAGAGGGCTCCGCCCAACCATTCCACGGGGCGCAGGGATTGCGGCAGCAACACCTGGGTGTGCGCGGCCGACAGCGAGATCATCAACGCGGTGATCAGCAGCCCGCCGAGGCCGATCAGGCCCGTCGGCGAGGACAGGCGCCCGTGGGTACGCGTCTCCTGCACGCTGCGCTCGAGCGCGCCGACTGGGGGTCCGGATCCAACCGGCTCGCGTGCCCTCATCCCACCGATGATGGCAGCCCGACGGGCGGAACGTCGCCCGCGCCCGGCGGACGCCGCCGATCCGCGGCGCGATGTAAAAACGGTGTCAGCTCGACGCCGCGAATCGCGGCGTGCGCCGGATCAGGCGCCCGGAGCGCCGCCGGCTACGGCTCCCAGCTGATCCGGACGTCGATGTCGGCGAACTCGGCGTACCGGTTGCGGGTCAGCCAGTGCGGGATGGCGTCGACCACGACGTATTGCGCCGGCGCCCACAGGGCCACCCACCCGATGACGACGATCGCCTGGCTGACTCCGGCGACGAACACTTCGTCGGTGAGGCGTTCGAGCGCCGTCGAGACGATGATCGTCGCCAGAAACACGACCGTTCCCACCCACGCGGTGACCCGTTGCCGGCGCGAGAAGTGCACGGCATGGCGGTAGGGCCCGGCGAACACCCTGATACTGGAGCGAACGGCCATGACGATCGCGGCTGGGTCGGTGCCGGCCCGGTCGCCGTCCGGTGCGTAGATCGTCAGCGAGGCCGGCGGATCGTCGCGAACCAGCTCCCACCTGTCGACGAGATAGCCGCGGACCTCGTCGGCGAGCGTTCGCTCCGCCACCGGCCGAGCATCGAATTCGGAGAACAGCGCGTCGATCGAAGCGACCCTGATCGCGAACTCGCCATGGCCAACCCGCGGATCGGAGGCCGACACCCGTCGTGGCATCGGCGGCAAGGTTAAGGAGTGGCCCGGATGCCGGGAAATGCGGCGCGCAGCGCCAGCTCGGTCGACCAGAACGCGAGCTCGCCCCACGGGATCTCTGGTGGGGAGAACCGGCGGATCTCCACCGCCTCCGGCGTCGTGTGTGGATCGCCGAGGGCGCGAGCCAGGTAGACGATCAGGACCACGCGGTCGTCGGGGCGCGAGTAGACGCCGACGAGATCGCCGAGCTCGATGGCGATGCCCAGCTCCTCTTCGGTCTCCCGGTGCGCCGCATCCGGCACCGACTCGCCGAGATCGACGAATCCGCCGGGGAACGTCCACCGCCCCCGCCCCGGATCAAAGCCCCGGCGCAGCAGGATGACTCGTCCCCGGTCATCGAGTGGGATCGCGGCGGCGACCGGCTTCGGGTTGTAATAGGCGGCGTAGCCGCAGTGCGAGCAGGTGATCCGTTGCGGGAACTCGACCTTGGCCAGTTGGCCGCACCGCGGGCAGAATCGGGCCTCGGCCAGGGCGGGATTGAGCGCCGCGTCCATCCCGGTGATCCTAATGGCCGCCCCCGCAAATACGCTCGCATTCGAGCGGCCTCCGGCGGCGCCTGCTCGGGCTTGCGGCCCGCTCGGCATCCAGCCTCGCCTGGGTCGGGCGGGCGGGATCCGGTTCATCCGGCTGTCCTCGGATGCTCGTGCGGCGCTGCTGCACGTCGCCTCCTGCGTCCGCGCCAGGCATCCACCGGAGACCACTCTCGGTGCGACCGTACTTACGCGGACGACCACTCGGCCCGGCGCCCGCGGCGACCAAACACGCGGGTCAAGCCAGCGGCGTCTCGTCCAGCTGCGCGGTCAGTTCGGCCACCGACTCGTACACCTCGGCAACACCGGCGTCTTCGAGCTCGGCGGCGCTGAAGCCTCCGGTCATGACCGCCACCATCGGCACCTTCGCCTTGCGGGCGGCCTCGGCGTCCCACGGAGTGTCACCGATCATCACCGCGCTCCGCGGAGCAGCATCGACGCTGGAAAGGGCGGCGCGGACGAGGTCCGGCGCCGGTTTGGTCGCTTCCACGTCGGCCGAGGTGGTCCAGCCGTCGGCGATCTCGCGGGCGCCGAGCAGCTCCAGATAGTGGTCGACCTCGCCGGCCTTGGCCGAGGAGGCGAAGACGATCTGATGGCCGCGGCGCTTGAGCTCTGAGATCAGCTCACGAGCCCCCTGCATCGTCTCCACCTCGCCGATCAGCTCCCGGTAGAGGATCTCCTCGGCGGTGCGGATCACCTCGCCGTCACGGCGTTCGGTCTCTTCGCTGGTCAGCGCCGAGATCAGCTGGTCGCCTCCCATCCCGATGTGACGGTGGATCCGCCAGATCGGCAGCACCAGCCCCTGTTGACGAAAGGCGCGGTACCACGCGAGGGCGTGCTGGTAGTTGGTGTCGACGAGAGTTCCGTCGATATCGAGAATCGCGAGCATGGCTGGTGCCCTACCCGCGATTCCCGGGGCCTCACCGATTCGATCAGCCGCCGCTCCGGGCCTCCCGGATCAGCGACGGCAGCTTGAGCACCAGGTGCGGGATGTCGGACCGCGACGCCGACAGCGCCTCACTCAGCGCGGGGGCCGCGCTGGATTCGATCGCCGGGCCGTGCCCGACGAGGAGCCGCTCCGGCGATCGTGAGCCCAGCGCCGCCCGCGGTGGGGTGAGGCGCAGGAGGGGATGGACGCCCACCCGGCGTCCGACCCCGAATGCGGGGGCGGTGCCGACCGCCTCGGCCACGACCAGCGTCCGCTCCGCCGCCCACCACAGCGCCACTTCCCGCCACCACCGCTGCGAGACGACCGGCACGACCGCGAACGGGCTGTCGGGGACCGCCGCCGGTGTCCGCAGCCGCGGCACCTCGAGCTGCCGGGCGATCTCGGCACAGTCTCGGTCGTGGCGGTCCAGCAGCTGGATCACCCCCGCCGGCCGGCCGAGCTCGGCGGCGGCGCTGAGCGCGACCTCGTCGGTGAAAGGATCGATCAACCACACCCGGCCACGCTCGTGCAGCGCGTGAGCGGCGCGGCCCATGGCGCTGCTCTCGACCCAGGTCAGACCGGCGCAATGGCGTTGGATCGAGCTGGTCATGATCGGGACGTAGGATCCAATCCTCGGTGAATGGGCCGCTCCCAGACAACCCGATCCTCCCGCACTGGCCGCCGGGCACGGTGCTGATCCTGGTTACCGCCGGGGAGCCACCGCACGCGATCCCGGTCTCGGCCGCGGTGCGTGCCGACGACCGGCGCGTGCTGCTGGGACTCGGCCAGGGCCGTGACTCGCTGCGGCGTCTGCGGCAGGATCCGCGGGTGGCCCTGGTGATCAACGCCGGCGGCGACGTGACGGTCACCGCCTACGGACGTGCGCAGGTGCGCCCCGAGCCGGCCGCCGACGGGGTCGCCGCCGTCGAGCTGGAGGTGGCGCACGTTCAGGATCACAACCGCCCGACGTTCGCCATCGAGTCCGGCATCGGCTGGCGCTGGACCGATGCGCAGGCGCGCTCGCGCGACGAGCAGGTGCGAGAGGCGCTGCTCCGCCTCGCCGGCGACTGAGCTACGCGGCAGCGGCGCCATTGAGGTGCCAGAGGCCGTCGAAGCCGACGTGCTCCTCCGCAGCCACCCGGCCCAGCTGCTCCCGCGCCTCATCCAGGCCGATCCCGCAGATCGTCGCCACCTCCACCGTGGCCAGCGACTCGCCGGCCCACTCCAGCACGTCGCGGACGTCCTCGGGGTCGGGTCGCCGCGCCGCGTCGGGCGCGAGGTTGGCGATTGCCACCTCGTAGGCGGCGAGCGGCTGGAAACCGGGGACGGCGAGCCCGTCAGCGCCGTCGGCCTCGATCTCATACGACGGACACGTGTAGCGATAGCCCTCGTCGGTCCGGGCGAGCTTGTGGGCGAGCGCCACCGCTCGGCGCCCCGGCCGACGGGACGCGGCCAGATCCTCACGCAGCAGCGCCTCGGTCTCGGGCTCGGCCAGCCATCGCTCCAGTGCGTCGGGATCGACCCCGGCGCGGTGCGCGGCCGCCCGGAGCGTCTCGGGCTCGTCCAGCATCCAGCCCGAGAAGTGCAGCACCCGGAGCGCTCGCAGCATCGCCCGCTCGCGTTCGGGACGATGACGGCGGACGGCGACGACGGCGCGGCAGGCGGGGACAGTCCCGGCCGCGCGCGCTCGCAGGCCGGTGTCCATCGGCATGTGATGCTCGTGCGCCATGTGGCGCAACGAGGCCGACAAGCGCTCCGGCGTCAAGCCACGGTCGGCATAGACACTCGAGTCCTCGGCGAGGCCGACCATCCGCAGCTCCCACTGCAGCTGATCGCCGTAGAGCCAGTCCAGCCGGCGACGCGACGGCTCCGCGGACCAGGCGAACGGGCAGGCGGGATCGGTGTATTCGGTGATCTTAAGTTCAGGCATGTACCGAGGATGATCGCAAAGCAGATACCCCGGCTTGCGCCGGGGTTCGTGGACGGCGACCACTAGGCTCCACACGTATGCCTGAGCTGCCCGAAGCCGAACGCGCCCGCGGCGTCCTGGAGGCCGTCCTGGGGCGGCGGATCGCCCGGGTCGACGACTCTGACACCTACGTGTCGCGGCCACATTCTCCGGGCGAGATCGCCGGTGCACTGATCGGTCACGAGTTCGCCAGCGTCCACCGCCGCGGCAAGTTCATGTGGCTGGAGACCGAGGACGGCCCGGTGCTGGGCCTGCACCTGGGAATGGCCGGCCGGATCGTCGTCGACGGCCGTAACGACACGTCGCCCTACGACCGGTTCGCGATCGAGTTCGAGGACGGGACGCGGATGGCCCTGCGCGACAAGCGGCGCCTCGGCCGGGCGGTGCTGAACCCCGACTACAGCCACGTCGGCCCCGACGCCGCCGGCATCGGGCGCGACGAGTTTCGCCGGCGGATCGGCTCGGGCGACACCGCGATCAAGGCCCGGCTGCTCAACCAGCACGCGATCTCCGGGATCGGCAACCTGCTCGCCGACCAGGCGCTGTGGCAGGCGCGGATCGCCCCGCAGCGGCGCACCTCGTCGCTGTCTGACGGCGAGCTGGATCGCCTGCGCCGGGAGCTGCGCTCGGCCGTCCGCTCGGCGATTCGCAAGGGCGGCGCGCACACCGGGAAGTTCGTCCCGGCGCGCGGGCGCCAGGGAGTCTGCCCGCGCTGCCGCCACGCGCTGTCGCGCGGCGTCGTCGGGGGCCGGACCACCTACTGGTGCCCCGTCTGCCAGCGGTGAGGACCGCGTAGACTGCCGCCGCACCGTCCCCGCGGCAAGAGGAGAGATCGATCGCTCGCAATCTCGCTTGGTTGCGCGGCCTGGCGCTCGCCACCGTCCTGATGTTCCTGCTGGCCACGGCGACGGCGAGCGCCCAGCTACGCGTCACCTGGTCAAAGAGCTACGCCGCGTCGGGAACGCCGGCCCGATACGACCGGGTCGGGGTGCTCAAGGTGGGCGCTCGCCGAGCCCGCAACGTGCTCGTGCTCGAGCCCGGCACCTCGGCCGGCAGCGCCTACTTCGTCCCCCTGGCGAGATGGGTCGTCTCCCGCGCGCCGGGATGGCAGGTGTGGTCGGTGGAGCGGCGCGAGAATCTGCTCGAGGACCAGTCGATGCTCAACCGCGCCAAGGCGGGCAGGGCCAGCCCGACCGCGCTGTTTGACTACTACCTCGGATATCTCGCCGATCCGAGCATCAAGCGCCACATCCACCCGGTGCCCGACTCCCGAGTGGGCTTCGCCCGCCAATGGGGGATGAAGGTGGCGGTGGGGGACCTGCACACGGTGATCGCCGCCGCCCGCAGGCTCGGCGGGAAGGTCGTGCTCGGCGGCCATTCGCTCGGCGGCGCGATCGTGACCGCGTACGCCAGCTGGGACTTCGGCGGCCGGCCGGGGGCCGACGCCCTGGCGGGACTGGTCTACGACGACGGCGGCAGCGCCGACACGGCGATGACCGCGGCCGCCGCCGAGCAGGAGTTGGGCGCGCTGCGAGCGAGCCCCCCGTGGCTGGCGTTCAGCGGCGTCCCGGCGCCCGAGCTGGGGCTGTTTGCGGCGGTCGGGTCCACCGAGGCGCTGATCGCCCCCGACCAGCCTTCGCTGGCGCAAGCGTTCCCGTTCACGCCCACCACGCTCAAGCCGCCGGTGCCAGCGACCAATCTGGCCACGTTCGGCTACGACACCGATCCTGCGACCTCGAAGCTGGTGTTCGCCTCCCAGGCCCACGTCGGAACGCTGAACACCAGCGTCAGCCCCGCCGGCTGGTCTGGAGACGGGGCCCTGACCCCGATCCGCCGCTGGGCGGCGATGCTGTCGGGAACCGGCCTGACCGGGGTCGACGGCAGCGAGTGGTACTTCCCGCAGCGGCTCACCGACGACGCCGCAGCGGTGGACCAGGGCAACGCCAATCCCGCCCAGAAGATCCTCGGCCTCCGGGCCACACTCGGCCACGAGCTGCCTCGCCGGCTGCGGATCTACGCGTTCGGCGCCTACGGCGGATCGGCGGTGACCGCGGATGCGGCGGCGCTGGCCAAGCAGTCGCGGATACCGCGCCGCCAACTGCTGCTGATCACTCGCCACGCCACCTACGCCCACAACGATCCCGCCGCGGCCTATCCGCGCAACGCCTTCTTCGACAACCTGATCCGGTTCCTGGCCGAGGTCGGTCGGGGCCGTGGCGGTTTGACCGGTTAGGAGCGCCCACCTCGGCGGCTTGCGGCTCGCCCGTCTGCGCAGAGCGGACGGCGCGGTCGCCGATCGCGCCGCCCATGTTCTCCGCCGGGCCGAGGTCTAGACGAGCGCTGGTTCGCCGCGCAGTTCCTGCTCAAACGGCTGGGACTCGCGCTCCAGTTCGCCGTTCACGCCCAGTCGGTAGGCGCCCACGCGCCGCAGCGGGGGCGAGTACGCGTGGATTGTCACCGCCGGGGCCTGCCCGGCGTGCAGTACGCGATGGATCGCGCTCGGCGGCACCGTGAACGTGGTTCCGGCGTTCAGCCGGCGCGAGCGCGGCGGGCCGGCGAGAGTCAGCCGGTCCTCACGCACGCTGCCCGAGACGACGGTGATGCCGGCGGCGGAGTCGTCGTGGTCGTGAAAGCCGGTGTCGGAATCCTGGCTCCAGCAGATCACCCAGGCGTTGACGTCCTCGTCGCCCCAGATCTGCTCGTAAACGCGGGTCGTGTCGTGCCGGACCAGGTGCTGCCAGCGCTCGGGCGTGGCCGCCAAGCCGGCGGCGAAGCTCTCGAGCGCTGCGATCGACAGGGTCATGCGAATGCCCTCGCCGGCGCCACCAACTGCGCGGCGTTGGTCATCAGCTCCGCCTCCCAACCGGTCGGGACCGGCTCGATCACCGGACGGTCAGAACCGTAGACGAGCTGAGCGGGACCCACCCAGCGCGCCATGGTCTCGACCATCCTCGGTCCGTAGCTCGACGTGTCGTAGAAGGTAAGGGGGTCGCGCGGCTCGATGGCCGGGCCGCCGCGCGCGATGAGGCGCTCGGCGAACAGCGGAGCGCCGCCGGCGAGCATCGCGAACACCACCCGCAGCCGCGGCAGCTCGCGCCGTCCGAAGGCGCCGAAGGTCAGCCATGCGGCCTGCATCTGCGACACGTAGTCGGTGAGAGCCGTCCACCACAGCGGGTCCTTCAGGCAGGCCTCTCGGGCGGCGCAGCCGCCGGGGTGCACGAACAGCGGCACACCGCAGGCCTGCACGTGCTCGAGCACCGGCAGGGTCTCCTCCAGGGCCAAGCGGTCGGCCAGGGCTCCGGCCGGGAGCGAGACGCCTACGCAGCCGCGCGCCAGCACGGCGTCGACGGCCGCCCGCTCGGGCGGGCGGGCCGGGATCGGCCCCCACGCGCGGAACGGCTCCCCGAGCGCCAGCGCGCCGTCGAGGTGAGCGGCGATCAACTCGGCGGCCACCTCGGGCACGAGCATCTCGATTCCGGTCGGCGTCGAGATCGCCACCACCGCCTGCTCGAGCCGGTCGGCCTCCAGCAGGCGGTGGCGAGACGCCGCGGACTCGGCCGCCTCATCGATTACGCACGGCAGCTCGCCCGGGCAGTGCAGAACGGTGAGCCCATCGCTGCGGCGCACGAACGGCGGAACACGGCGCGCGGCGAGCGCATCGAGCAGAGGCTCGGTCCAGACGTGTTGGTGGAGGTCGGTACGCACCGTCGATCGGTTGAAAGGCGCGGGAACTAACCTCATCGACTCTATCAAGTTTGTCAACAAAGGTCTCGGGAGCACCCGCCGGCAATCGCTGGGAGCACCCGCCCACGCCGGCAATCGCTGGGAGCACCCGCCCACGCCGGCAATCGCTGGGAGCACCCGCCCACGCGTGCATTAGTTCACATTTGCATCCCCGGTCGTTCCCGCCCGGGGCTTGTTCGCAGCGCTCCCGGCGCTGCCCCGGGGGAGCGGCCCTGCACCGTTGTGGGCGCGGGGGGTTTCATCGGTGGAGGATCCGGGGTGGTCAAGCGGGCAGAGACCGGGTGCCGAGCCTCGCCGCTCGCGATCCGGGGGCGGGTTTTTGTGCCAAATCCGGCTCGCGCCGTGAGATTTGTTGCGTTACCCACGCTGAGCGGCCGGCTGGTGACAAATCCGCGGGCGGGGTCGCGATTTGTCACGTTTCCCGGGTCGCCGGGGCGGAAGGCGTCGTCGCGGACCGCGACGGCGTGGACCGCCGGCCGGGGTTTTCGGTGAACCACGCCGGGTTCTCGGGCGGGTTGGCGACCGGTGATCTGCGCCCAACCACGGAAATCGTCCGACGGAAACGATCGGGTAGGCACTAGTTCACAAACCCTCCTGGGCCGCCGGGACCCTGCGCACCCACGAACGACCAGTGATCTGAAAGCGCTGCGCCACGCCGGCGCAGGACCTGCGCTCCGGTCGGGCCGCCGAACAGAGCGGC
Source organism: uncultured Actinomycetota bacterium (assembly GCA_963787595.1). Taxonomy (GTDB): domain Bacteria; phylum Actinomycetota; class Thermoleophilia; order Solirubrobacterales; family Solirubrobacteraceae; genus Palsa-465. The sequence goes on along the minus strand of CAWBDE010000004.1, from coordinate 368,169 downwards.
AACGGGTGCGTCATGGCCGGTGCGGCGCGACACCGCGGCACTGATCGGCGATGGCGCGGGCTTGGGAGGAGTCCAGCAGCTGTGCGGCGTAGCCGCGTGAAACCAGACGCGCGTCGGTGATGCCAAAGGCGGCTCGAAGTTCGTGAAGTAGACCGTGCTCTCGCGTCAGGTCAGACTCGGGCGCTGCCACCGCCTCGAACTCGATGAACGTGCCCAACCCGTCGACCTCGTCAAGGTGGATGCGGACGTCGCGCCAGATGTGAAGTCGTCGGCGCTTGACGACGACCACGCTGACGCCGAGGGTCGCCTGCAGCGCGGTGCGTAACTGCGGCCCGTCCTCGATCTCCACAACGCGGTAGCGGCTCTCGCGCGGCTGGGGCTCGTCCGCGCGCTCAAACTGGATCAGATGAGCCTGGCCAGGGGTCTCTTCGCGCAATTTCAGACCACCGCTGGTCACGTTGAAGTAGGTGTCGCGCTGCTGGATCGTGCCGTGATCGGCGGCGCCCAGCGCTCGACACACCTCCACCGCCCGGTCGAGGTCGTCATCTCGCGCCTTCAGCTCGACGTTGCGGCGTGGGTCGACAGGCGGCAGCACGAGCTCACGCTACCGACAGCGACTTCCGGATCCCGGTGGATCGGACCGGAAGGGACCGGAGGTCTGCGGGTCGATTGAAAGTCGGCTTCAGCGGTTTGTCCTGCCGGCCACCGGCTCACCACAGGCCGCGGCTTCCGTGTCTGGTCATCCACCCCGGGGAGCGGGAGCCCTCTAGGGCCGGGGTAGACTCGCGGCCAGACAGACAGGGACCTCGTCAAAGAGGAGAGTCATGGCAGCGGGAGACCGCGTTCCCGTCGTCGGCAGCGAACGCTCGCTGGTGGCCGGCGACAACCGCGTCGGCGATGTGGATCCGGACGCCACACTCGAGGTGACCGTGTACCTGCGCCCGCGGGCGCCGGCCGACTGGGTCGACGCGGAGGCCGAGCGCCCGCCGTCAGAACGCCGACGCCTCGCGCGCGAGGACTGGGCGGCCGCCCATGGCGCGAGTGACGCGGACGTGGCTTCGGTGCGGTCGTTCGCCGAGAGCTTCGGTCTGAGCGTCACCGACGTCGACCCGGCGCGGCGGACGGTGAGCCTGCAGGGGTCTGTGCGGGCCGCGGTCGAGGCCTTCGAGGCGCAGATCATGGGTCGGTATGCGTCGCCGGGCAGCGATCAGAGCTACCGCGGCCGTACCGGCGGCTTGACCGTGCCAAGCGAGCTGGGCGAGATCGTCACCGGCGTGTTCGGGATCGATGACCGGCCGCAGGCCAGGGCGCGGATCCGCTTTGACCCGAATGCACAAACGTCGTTTACCCCGGTGCAGGTGGCGCAGGCCTACGCGTTTCCGGCGTCGGCCACGGGCGCGGGCGAAACCGTTGGGATCATCGAGCTGGGCGGCGGGTACAGCACCAGCGATCTGACCACCTACTTCGCCGGTCTCGGGCTGCCGGCGCCGACGGTGACCGCGGTCAGCGTCGACGGCGCGAGCAACTCGCCGGGCGCCGACCAGAACGCCGATGGCGAGGTGATGCTCGATATCGAGATCATCGGTGCGGTGGCATCCGGCGTCGGCATCGTCGTCTACTTCGCTCCCAACACCGATCAGGGCTTCCTGGATGCGGTGTCGACCGCAGTCCACGACACCACCCACAGGCCCTCGGTGATCTCGATCAGCTGGGGCCAGTCAGAGGATGCCTGGACCGCCCAGGCTCGCACAGAGATGGAGCAGTCGCTGACGACGGCGGGCGGGCTGGGCGTGACCGTGACGGTGGCGGCCGGCGACAACGGATCCACCGACGGGGTCAGCGACGGCCAGCAGCACGTGGACTTCCCGGCCTCGGCGCCGCACGCGCTGGCCTGCGGAGGCACCACGCTCGATCTGTCAGGAGAGCAGATCGCCGCGGAGACGGTGTGGAACACCCCAGGCGACGGTGCCACCGGGGGCGGCGTCAGCCGGCAGTTCCCGCCGCCCAGCTACCAGTCCGCGGCCCAGGTGCCCAACAACGTCGACACCAATGCCGCCGGGCGCGGCGTCCCCGACGTGAGCGGCGACGCCGACCCGGGCACGGGTTACCGCATCCGCGTCGACGGCTCCGACCAGACGGTCGGCGGCACCAGCGCGGTCGCGCCCCTGTGGGCCGGGCTGACCGCACTGCTCAACCAGGCGCTCGGCGCGCCGCTGGGCTTCGCCCAGCCCCGGCTGTATCCCCTGCTGGGCACGGCGGCATACCACGACGTCAGCCAGGGCAGCAACGGTGCCTACGACGCCGGACCGGGATGGGACGCGTGCACCGGTCTCGGCTCGCCCGACGGCGACGGGCTGGCCTCCGGGCTCGGCTCCGGCTGATCACCCCATAGCCGCCGGCCGAGCCCCGATGCGCGCGCCACCGGCCGGGCGACAGCCGCCCGAACGGCCTCCTCGGTGCCGGCGAGGATCAGCCGCCGCCGCGCGCGGGTGGCGGCGGTGTACAGCAGCTCGCGAGTCAGGATCCGCGAGCCCGGCTCGGGGAGCAGCACGGCGGCCGCGTCGAACTGGGAGCCCTGGCTCTTGTGGATCGTCATCGCATACACGGTGTCGACCGGCCCCAGCCGGGCCGGACTGTGCTCGATGATCTCCGCGCCGCGCAGGAACGCCGCCGCCACCCGATCCTCCCCGGCACGGACGACGACGCCGGTGTCCCCGTTGTTGAGCCGTAGCTCGTAGTCGTTCTCGTTGATCAGCAGCGGGCGGCCGGGATACCAGCGATCGCTGGGATCGAAGTCCTCGACCTCGGCCGCCAGCCAGCTCTCGATCCTCGCCGTCCAGGTCGATACCCCGTACGGTCCCCTCCGGTGGGCGCACAGGATCCGGAAGCCGCCGAGCGCCTCCAGCGCGTGCTGCGGCTGCCCGTCCCGCGCGGCGGCGAGCATCGTCCGCGCGGCGCTCAGCGCCGGCTCGCGGATCTCGCTCAGCGCCGGCTCGCGGATCTCGCTCAGCCCCGGCTCGCGGATCTCGCTCAGCGCCGGCTCGCGGAGCTCGCTCAGCCCCGGCGCAGGGACCTCGCTCGGCGTGGGCGCAGGGAGGCCGCCGCGCGCCGGCTCGCGGGGCTCGCCGAGTGCCGGCGCCGCCGCGACGTCGCCCTCCAACCAGCTGATGCCTTCCGGCGGATCGCGCAGGAGCGCGATCACGCGGTCGCCGTCCCCGGATCGGATCGCCGACGCCAGCCGGGCGATTCCGCCCCCGAAGCGGTGCACGCGGTCAAGGACGACGATCCCCGGTTGGCCCTCCCGGGCAGCCGGACCGACGATGTCGCCGAGGACGGCGCCGGCCTCGATCGAGGCAAGCTGACCCGGGTCGCCGACCAGGACCAGCCGCGCGCCGCTGCGCAGCGCCTCGATCAGCCGCGCCATCAGCGACAGCGACACCATCGAGGTCTCGTCGACGATCACGACGTCGTGCGGCAGGCGCCGGTTGCGGTCGTGGCGAAACCGGCTGTTGCTGCCGGGACGCCACCCGAGCAGCCGGTGGACGGTGGTGGCCGGGAGCGCTCGCAACTGGTCGCGGATCTCAGGCGTGACGTCCAGCCGACCGGCCTCGTCGTGGACGGCCTGCGCCAGGCGCGCGGCCGCCTTGCCGGTCGGCGCCGCGAGCGCGACCAGCGGGAAGCGCTGCCTCGCGGCGTGGGCCTGCTCGCCCAGCAGCGCCACGATCCCGGCCACCGTGGTCGTCTTGCCGGTGCCCGGGCCACCGGCGATGACGGCGAACCGGCGCCGGACCGCGGCCTCGGCGGCCTGGGACTGGCGCCCATCGGGATCGTCGGCGAACAGGCGGCCGACACCGTCCCGCAGCAGCTCGCGGTCGATCCGCGGCGCTGGCCGGTCAGCCATCGCGCGCAGGGATCGCGCGACCTGGACCTCCTCGGCCCAGTAACGATCCAGGTACAGCCACGCCCCGTCCAGGCGCAGCGGGCGCGCCGGCTCGGTGACCGCGGGCTGCGCGTTGACGAGCGGACTGGACGCGACCTTCCGGATCCAGGCCTCCGGCTCTGGCCAGTCCAGCGCCGCCAGGTCGACGGGCTCGTCAGCGTCGACCGCTGCCGTCTCACGGATCTGCGACAGGTCCACGTGCACGTGGCCGAGCCGGGGGCCGCGCACCGCCAGAGCGACCGCCAGCAGCACCGCCTCGTCGGACTCGCCGGTCAGGCGCGCCAGCTGCCGGGCGACGTGCACGTCAGCGCCGGCGATCACCCCCGCGTGATTGAACTGGCGCAGCAGTCCCGCGGCGCGCCGCACCAACCGGACCTCGAACGGGTCGCGCTCCGCGGCCGCCGGCGCTTCGGTAACCCGCGGCTGGATCACTGCCGAGCTGGTCGCCGGCGGCTCGGTCATGCTCCCTGCCCTCCGTCATCCAGGACGTCGCTCAGCGCCGGCACCAGTCCCGGGGGGGCCGGCCAGCCGAACACGCCGCAGGGCGCGCCACCCGGGCGAGGCGCATCGGCGCCCGCCATCCCGTCGGCGCCGGCGATCCCGTCGGCGCCGGCGATCCCGTCGGCGCCGGCGATCCCGTCGGCGCCGGCGATCCCGTCGGCGCCGGCCATCCCGCGGACGAACAGGTAGACCACGCCGGCGAGATTGCGCTCGGGCTGATAGTGCGGCAACCGCCAGCGCAGGAATCGATGCAGCGCGACCGCGTAGAGCAGCGCCTGGAGCGCGTAGTGGTGGCGGAGCATCTCCGAAGTGACCGCCTCCGGCCGGTAGTGGTGGGTGGTCAATGGCTCATCGGGCCCGCCCAGCCAGTTGGTCTTGTAGTCGAGGACCGCGAACCTCGCCGACGCCGGATCGGCGCGGGCGTCGGCGCCGGCCTGGCGCGGTACGCGTACGACGAGGTCCAGGCTGCCGGTCAAAAAGCCGCGCACGCTCTGGCGCAGCGTGGCGTCGCCGAGGCGCTCGGCGTAGCCGGCCAGCGGGTCGTCGGGGCGCATGTGCGCGCGCAACACGCTCGCGATCCGGCTCAGCGTGACCCACCCGCCGGGGTGGTCGCCGCCGGCCAGGGGGAGCTCGAAGCCGAGCTCGTCGAGGCGGTCGCCGCGCTCCACGTCGCGCAGCCGGGCGCCGTTCACAATCGGTCCGAGCGGCGTGTCGATCACCGCCCGCAGTCCGCTTGCCAGCGCCTGTGGAGAACCGATGTCGACCGCGCGGCGGCCCTGGACCTCGTCGATCCGGGTCATCAGCTCGGCGTCGATGTCGGGCGCGGCGAAATCGGTGGCCTCCAAGACGCGGTGCACGAACGTCCCAACGTCTACCCCGGGCGGCAGCCCGGCCAGCGGCGACGGAGTCGCCTGACCGGCCAGCGGGGCATCTGCGTAGGATGCCGGTGCGGTCATTGGCGCCGCCCGTCCGAGCATCTCCCCCGCCGGGGCGGGAGGGATCTGCCCGGCCGGCTCATCGGCGAGCAGGGGCTGCTCGGGCTCGCTGGTGACCCAGGCGTCGTGGCTGGCGGCGGTGATGTCGCTGTAGGAGGTGCGCCGCCAGCGCAGGTCCAGCGTGCGAAGAAACTGCGACACGGCGAGCTTCGCGGATTCAGGCGGCGCTGCACGCCAGTGCGCCGCGGTGACGGCCAGCGCCGAGTGCTCGACGCTGACGCGATCCCGGCCGCCGGCGGCCTGCGCCAGCTTGCGCAACCGAGCGAGCACGGTGGCGTCGGCCGGCGTGGATGATCCGCTCGGCGCAACATCTCCGTTGGCGTCGCGGGCGAACAGCAGTCGCCCCAGGGGGGAGTTGCGGCTCTCATACGAACCCGCCCACCAGACGACGGCCTGGTGGCGGCCCCGGGTCAGCGCCACGTACGCGAGCCGGAGGTCCTCGCCCCGCTGCTCGGTGATGAACTGCTGCCGGTGGTGGTCGTACTCGTGGCCCTGCAGGGCCACGTCGATGGTCCGCTCATCGTTGGCCGCTGGATCGTGGAAGAACACGGGCCGCGCCGGCCTCTCGGGGATGTACCCGGGCTCCCACAGGAACGGCAGGTAGACGATCGGGAACTCCAGGCCCTTGCTGCGGTGAATGGTGAGGACCTGCACCGCCTCGGCGTCTGACTCCAGCCGCCGGCTGCGTTCCTCGTCGGCGGTATCGGTCTGCGCCTCGAGGATCCGCGTGCGCAACCATGCCGTGAGCGACGTGGGCCCGAGCTGCTCGGCCAGGGCAGCGGCGTGCAGCAACTGCCCGAGGTGGCGCAGATCGGTCAGACGGCGTTCGCCGTCGCGCTCGCCCAGGATGCGTGCCGCCAGCGCCGGCGGGCTCCCGTCACGGGTCACCGCCTCCAGCAGTGCCGCCACCCCGCGCATGCGCAGGATCCGCGCCCAGTCGTGCAGCCGGCGATGGACCTGTTCCCACGCCCAGGAGTCCTCGTCGGCGGCCGCCAGGCGCTCGGCGGACCAGCCGACGAAGCTGGTCAGCGCCGCCGAGTGCGCCCGGGCGATCGAGGCGGGCCGCTCGAGCGCCTCCAGCAACCGCAGCCATTCGCGCGCGGAGTCGGTGGCGAACACGCTGCCCGCGCCGTTGATCACCGCCGGCACTCCGGCGTCGTCGAGCGCCTCGCGGACCATCGCCGCCTGGCGGTTGGTGCGCACCAGCACCGCCAGGTGCGCCGGACGGATCGCCTCGGAGACCGGGTCAGCCGGCCCGCCGGAAGCGACTCGGGCGCCCGAGCTCAGCAGCCTGACGATGTCGGCGGCGACGTCGCAGACGACGTGCCGGCGTGCCTCCGCGGCTCGCGAGAATCCTCGCGGGGTTTGCGGCAGCTCGTCGCGCAGCGCGACCCGGAACCGCAAGGCCGCGCCGGCGGGTGCGCCGGTCAGCCGCGACTCCTGGTGCCCGGGGGCGGCGCGGACCTGCCGGTAGGCGATCCCGGGGTGGCCGAGGCTGGCGCCGGCGAACAGCGCGTCGTGTGCGTCGATCAGGCGCTGGTCGCTGCGCCAGTTGATCTGCAGGGTCGCCTGGTTGTCGGCGGCCCGCGCCGCCTCGAGGTAGGCGTACACGTCAGCGCCCCGGAAGGCATAGATCGCCTGCTTGGGATCGGCGATCAACACCAGGGTGGTGTCGCCCCGGCCGAAGGCGAGCTGCATGATCTGCCACTGCGCCGGATCGGTGTCCTGGAACTCGTCGACGAGCACGACGTCGAACCGGCCGCCCAGGGCGTCGGCGGCGGCGGACCCGCTGCGGCCGGTGAGCGTCGCCTGCAGGCGGGTGACGAGATCGTCGTAGGTCATCACCCGCATCACCCGCTTGCGCTCGTCGAGCTCGCTGCGAGCGGTGTGGGCCAGACGCTCGCGCATCTCGGGGACGGCTCCAGTGGCGCTGGTGATCTGAGCCGACGGGTTGTCGATCGCCGCCCGGGCGATCGCGGCCGCCTCGGCTCGATCGAACGGCGGCGGGTCACCGCGACTGAAGCGGCGCACGTACAGGTCGTCGACCACGTCGGCGACAACCTCGGACAGATCCTCGGCGAACGTCACGTCGGGCTCGAGATCACCGGCCACGCCGAGACCGCCGAGGACCTCCTGGCAGAAGCCGTGCGTGGTCGCGATCGTGGCCGCGTCGAAGCTGGCGATCGCCCGCGCCAGCCGCTCGCGCCGCTCGGCGGCGTCGGCCCGGGCGAGAAGCGTCACCACGGGATCGTCAGTGGCGGTCTCAGTGGCGCCGGCGAGCCGGCGCTCCAGGCCCCGCTCCACGCCGACGAGCCGCTCGCGGACACGCTCACGCAGCTCTCCGGTCGCCATCCTGGTGAACGTCACCAGCAGCAGCCGCTCGAGCGGGGTCCCCTCGGCGACGTAGCGGGCGGCGAGCGCGGCGATCGTGTACGTCTTCCCGGTGCCGGCACTGGCCTCCAGGACGGTGACTCCGGTGGGGAGCGGGCCGCAGATGTCGAACTCCAGCGGCGCCAGCATCAGAGCGCCGGTCACCGCGAGCTGACCTCCTCCACGGCCAGCAGGTCGTCCCACAGCCGGACGGCGTAGCGCCCGAACCGCGAGCGTTCCGCCGGGTTCCAGCCCGCGCCGCCCTCGTCGGCTCTCGGCACCGGCTCCAGCAGCTCCGCGAAGGCGAGCACGCCGCCGAGCGCCAACTGGTGCTCGGGGTCGCGATCCTCGTGCTCGAAATTCCACTCCGACTCCCACTCCCGGGCGCCGGCGGCGAGCGGATCCTGGCCGCTGCGCGCCGCGGCGGCGTACGCGGCGGAGGTCAGGCAGAACAGCGGCAGTGGCTCGCGCATCCCGCGGTCATAGAGATCCACCAGCACCCGCAGACGATCGGCCGCCACCGTGGCGCGCTGGGTCGCATCCGCGGCCAGCGGCGGGATCCGCGCCACGCGCACGTCGTCGCGGCCCGTCGCGCGACCGACCGTCGCCGCCGCGAACGCGCGCTGCGGCCAGGTGGCGCTGAGCGCGAGCAGACGCGCCCAGGCGCCGAGGCGGTGCCGGGCCGATACCCGGGAGAAGGTCGCTCCCAGCAACACGTCGCCACTGATCCCCGCGACGGTGCCGGTCAGCAGCCGGCCATCGCCGAGGTCTATCCGCACGTCGACCGGATCGGCCCCCGGCCCACCGGGGGCCAGCGCGCCCGCCTCGTCGACGATCGCGCTCACGATCGGACCGAGGCGCTCGATCACCGGTCGCCCGAGGACGCCCGGGGGCAGCGTGCCGCGCGCGATCTCGGCGAGGATCGCCGTGCGTTCCGGCACGCCGACGAGCCTGGCCTCCAGCAGCCGCTGGCCGACTCCCCAACGCTTGAGCCCGTCCAGCTCCACCGAGAGGGAGTCCTCGACCTCATCGCCGCGGGTGCGCAGGCTCACCCCGAGCCGCTGGCGCAGGAACGCCCGCGCCGGGTGCTCCAGAAACGCAACCAGATCAGCGAGCTCGACGATCTGACTGGGCGCAGGGGCGAGCGGAGCGGTCAAAAACGGCCGCGGAACGGCGCGGGGGCGACGGAGCGCGTCGGCTCCGGCCAGCGCTGTCGCGTCAAAGCTCCAGGGATCGCTGCCGCTGACCGCGCCGGCGATGAAATTGCGCGGATCGAACGGCTGCAGCGGGTGGCGGACGAGGACCTGCTCCCGCGCCGGACCGGTCTGCGTGCGGGCGGTGGCATCGATGATGTCCAGGAGCTCGCCGACCGGGACCGCGGCGGGCCGGGGCGTGTTGGTGCGCTCGTCGTTGCCGGTGTACGTGATGATCAGCCGCTCGGTCGCTGCCATCACGGCGTCGAGCAGCAACTGGCGATCCTCGCTGCGCGGGTCGCGCTCGCCGACCTGGGGGTCTCGCAGCATCAGGTCATCTCCGTCCCGCGGCGCCTTGCGCGGAAACGCGCCGTCGTCGAGACCGAGCAGGCACACGATGCGATGGGGCACCGAGCGCATCGGCATCAGCGTGCACACCGTCAGGTGGCCGGTGCGGAAGTTGGCTCGCGTGGGCCGCCCCGCCAGGCGGTTGGCGAGCAGGCCGCGGATCTCGGCCGGCGCCAGATCCGGCGCGGCGGTGTCGCCGGACTCCAGCACGATCTCGTCGAGCACGCGCTGGAGCTCGGCCCGCTGCCACCGGTCCCGGTGGCTGGTGGCGGTCAGTGAATCGGCCGCGTCGGCGATCGACTCGGCCCAGTCGGCGAGCGGCTGGGGCGCTTCCAGCGACCCGATCGCGGCCCCGACGCGCTCGACGAGCTCGGCGAAGCGGCCCGCCAGATCGATGGACCGGCTGTCGACGTCGTCGAGCGGGAGCGTGTCCGCGAACCGGCGCTGGCCGTCCTCGGTCATCGTCACCCCCAGCAGTAGCCGGTCAAGCCCGATCTGCCAGGTGCCGCCGGCGACCCCCTGCAGCTTGAACGGAGCCCGATGCGGCGCGTCCAGGCCCCAGCGGATTCCTGCCTGGGCGATCCAGGACTGCAGCCGGGTGACGTCGTCATCGTCGAGCCGGAAGCGGCGCCGGACGGGCTCGCGATCGGCCAGGTCGAGCATCTGGGAAGCGGTCAATCGCTGCTCGGCCAGCTCCAGCAGCTGGGCCACCACCCCGAGCACCGGGTTGGTCTGGCGTAGCGAGCGATCGGCGAGACGGACGTGAAGGTCGATCGTCTGAGCCGGCGCCGGTAGGTCGCCGTCGCTCTCGGCCGCCGTCTCCCCGGCGCCGAACGTGGCTGCGATCAGCGGCGCGAACGTCTCGATATCCGGGCACATCACGATCACGTCGCGGGGCTCGAGCGTCGGATCCCGTGCCAGCGCGTGGAGGATCGCGTCGCGGACCACCTCCACCTGACGGGCCCGGCCGTGGCAGGAGTGGATCTCGATGCTCCGGTCCTCATCGCGCAGCTGCCGGCGCTGATCGCCGGCGCCCGGCAGCGGCGCCCCGGGGGCGGGCGCATCGCAGCGAACCCCGGCCTGGATCTCGCCCAGGAGCGTGTCGGAGGTGGCGGGCGCTGCACACAGGTGTTCGACCGCCGTCTCCGCCGCCGCGCCCAGGACGAGCTGCATCTCCCGCGCGTCGCGCCCCCACGAGGCCAACAGCCGATTGCCCGGCAGCGTCGCGGTGTCGTCGTCGGAGCGCCGCCGGACGGGGTCCGCACCGCCGGCCAGCCGCGCGCTCATCTGCAGCCACAGCGCGGGCGAGGGATGCAGCAGGAAGAGGTGCACCTCACGACCCACGGCGAGGGCGCGGAGGACTCGCAGGTGCCCGGTCGGGAGCCTGGTCAGGCCGAACAGGGACAGCCGCTCGGGGAGGTCGAGCACGCCGGGCTGGGAGGCGATCCGATCGCAGGCGCGTCCCGCGCGCTGCGCGAGATCCGGCGCACCGATTCGCGCCCGCAGGCGCCGCCACAATTCCGCCTGCCAGGCGCAGGCGGCGGGAAGGGCGACGCCCCGGTCATCGGTGTCCAGGCCGCGCGCCCACGCGGCGAGCATCTCGGGGCGGTGCAGGGCGTAGCGGTCGAACAACGCCGCCAGGTGGCGGACCGCGGTCAGCCGCCGCGCCCGCCGGACGGGATCCTCGCCCGACTCGCCGGCGCCGAGATAGACCGCCAGCACCGCCAGCCACGCCTGACCCAGGGATTCGTCGACCACTCCGAGCAGCCGCCAGGTCGATCGTTCGGGAAGCCACGGGTCCCGGGCCGGATCGATCTCCGCCGCCGTGGCCACCGACTCGGCGACGAGTCGGTGCGGAGACGGGAACCGGACGTTGGCGCAGACGCCGTCGCCGCGGCCGGCGCGGGCGCCGAGGATCGTCGACATCCGCTGTGTCAGCCACCGCTCCATGCCGCGCGTGGGCACGGCGACTACCTCGGGCGCCAACGGGTCCGGTGGCGGATCCGCGAGCAGCTCGGCGAGGTCGTCGGCGAGAACGTCGGCTCTGACGGCTCGGTGGATGTGCAGCATCCTTCAGAGCGTACGCCTCGGGGCGGCGCCCCGGCGGGGGGGTGACTGCCGGCGAAACGACAATTGTTTGTGTATTTAGCTTGCAATCGGCGCTGACCTGGGTTACCCTGGCGACGTCCTGTTTGGAGTCACATCTATGGCACGCCCCGTTACCCACTTCCTCACGAATCCGCCGCAGCCGAGCTTCGCCATCGCCCCCGCGTGCACATCCCGTGTGGGCGACCCGATGCTGGTCGGCGCCGGATTCGACGTCGAGGTGACCCGGATCGACAACGCCCGGCTCACGACTGCCCTTGCGACGAGGGGCGCAGGCTGATCAAGCACCCCGCGCACCGACTCGAAGCAAGGGCGACCCCAGGGTCGCTTTTTTTGTGCCCGTCACGTACGGAAAGGAGCTCGCAATGACGCTCAACTCAACATCTGGTCAGGCCTAAACCGCCGCGACCACCCCAGTGCGGGCACCGTCCCGCGGATGAGTGACACCGCACCCGGACTCGGGTGCGTCAACGACACCTGCGCCGCGACTGTCACAGTTGCGCGCCGGCGACTGCCCCTGGCAAAACTGACACACACACGGAATCCTCACATGTATTGCAACCGAGACGAGCTCATGCTGTTCAGCCGCACCGGCCGATTCCCGCCCGCGACGCGGGACGGCCCTGGCCGTCGCCGCCGCGTGGGCGCCTACGAGCAGGACCTGAGTCGGCGGCGCGACCGTGGCGGGAGCCTGCGGCGGGTCCTGGCCCGGCTGCGGTCGGCGGCGCCCGTCGCCAGCCCACCTCCAGAGCCCGTGCCGAGCATGCGCGGCTACGCGGATCACCAGGCCTACCTGGAGCTGGAGTTCGCGGTGGGCTTTGCCGTGGAGGAGGAGAAGTTGCGATGAACCAGCCGCGGCAGGTCGACCCCGGTCAGCCCAGGCGGCAGAACGGGTTCGGCGAGGCGATGCGGGGCCGCCCGAGCCGACTGAACAGGATGCGCAGCATGGCGCCCGAGCGGGTGGCGGTGCCGACCGTGGAACGCGTGTCGGCACCCATTCTCTGCTGGTCGACCATGATCGTCCTCGTCGCCATCCTCATCGTGTTCCGGCCGGTCAGGCGGCGGCGCCTTCGCGCGACGCCGGACTCACGTCGCGATCTTCTCCAAGACCGCGTCGATGCGCTCGAAGCCCGCCTTTGCGCCCTCCTCGACTCCGTACTGCATCGTGGTGTCGCGCTGTTCGGTCGTCTCGAAGCGCATCGTCTGCGTGAGTTTCGTCTGCTCGCCGAGTTCCTCGAACTCGAGCGTCTGCAGATGGTTCATGAACGTCTGCACCAGGCGCTCGGGTGGCTGCACCTCGCGAAACTCTCCCTCGACGACACCGCGGGCGGTTCGGAACCGGTAGCTGCCGCCGGGACGGACGTCCATCTCCTCGACGACGGTGCCGTCGCCCCACCATTCGGGGATCAGCTTCGGATCCGTCCAGATGGAGTAGACGTGTGGGCGCGCTGCGTCGAAGATCCGCTCGACGCGGATCTCGAGCTCGTTCGGGGTCGTGACGGTGGTGCTCATTGTGTTCCTTTCGTGCGTTGCAGAACCTGAGCGAAGCGGTCAAGCCGCGCCAGCCACGTGCTGATGCCCTCGAAGGCATAGGGCACGAGTGTGCATCTGCGGGCACGGCCGACCTTCTCCGTGGCGACGAGGTTTGCCTCCTCCAGCAGCTGGATGTGCTTCTTCATCCCGGTCAGCGACATGCCAAAGGGCTCGGCAAGCTCGCTGATCGTCGCGCTGCCGGCGCCGAGCCGGTCCAGCACGGCGCGTCGGGTTGGGTCGGCGAGGGCCGCGAACGCTCGGTCGACGGTGGGTGGATACTGAACCATCGAGTTCAGTATTGCACACCTGGCCGGAGAAGGACCGGGTCGCGGGCGGCCCGCGCAACGCGGGGTAAGCGCTCCTGGCGTGGGTGTAGTGCCCTGCTGGCCGCCTCCAGGCACTAGTGGCCCCGTCCGCAAGTCCTGCGCCATTCGAGCGGCGGCTGGGCGCGCTGCGCGGCGTCCTCGTCGCCTTGCGTAGCTCCGCTACGCCACGGCGACTGCGTCCTTGCGCAGCATCCCCCAGTCACCACTCTCGGTGCCGCACGACTTACGGCCGGAACCACTAGATTGCATGCCTTGCCGGCCGGCCGGGACCGCCGATCGGCGCTCTTTCAGCAACGCGGCAGCTGCATCTCGCCCATCTAAGAAAAAGCCAAGTGCCCTCCGCGCCCGACCTGTCCGGCACCGCCCTGGACGACCGCTACGAGCTCCACGCCGTGATCGGCGAGGGAGCGTTCGGCCGCGTCTATCGCGGTCGGGACCGCCGGCTGGCACGACCAGTGGCGGTAAAGGTGATCAAGCCGTGGTGGACCGATGATCCCGAGTGGGCGGCCACGTTTCAGCGTGAGGCGCAGCTGCTGGCTTCGGTCAACGACCCGGGGATCGTGCAGATCTTCGACGTCGGTCATGCGCCCGAGGGGCTGTACTACGTATCCGAGCTGGTCGACGGCGAGAATCTCGCCAGCCGGCTGCGCCGGGGGCCGCTCCCACCGTGGGAGGCCTGCGGCCTCGCCGCCCAGCTGTGTCGCGCCCTGGCGCGGGCCCACGCCCAGCGCGTGGTGCACCGCGACGTCAAGCCGGCCAACATCCTGCTGTCTGCGCAGGGGCGGGTGAAGGTCGGCGACTTCGGCGTGGCCCGGCTTGCCGAGGGCAGCACCGATCCGAACGGGACCCACCCTCCGACGATCGTCGGGACCCCCAAGTACATGGCGCCCGAGCAGGGCCGCGGGCTGCCGACGACCCCGGCCACCGACGTCTACAGCGTCGGCGTGGTGCTGTACGAGATGCTCGCGGGAGAGCCCCCCTTCAGTCACGGCACCGCGGTGGAGCTCGCGCTCGCCCACCTCCAGGACCCGCCGCCGCGGCTCCCGGACCGGTTGCCGGCGCCGTTGATCGCAATCATCGACCGAGCGCTGACCAAGGATCCCGGCGAGCGCTACGCCAATGGCGCCGAGATGGCGCAGGCGCTGCTCGATGCCCGCCGGCAGTTCACCGGGGGGCGGCGCGCCCGGCTGGCCCCCGGTCGCACCCGCAGCACTCCCCACGCCGCTCGGCGGGCCCTCGTCCCGGCTGGCGCCGACACCGCGACCGGCGGCGGGAAGAGCGAATCCGAGCGGCCGGCCGACGCCGATCACCCGACGGCGAGGCTCGCTCTGGCGCCGCCGTCGCGCCAGCCGGCTCGCCCACGCACCGGCGCCACCCCGCCACAGCAGCCGGACGCGACTCGCGCCGCCCCGAGGCTCTCGCCGCGCCGCAACGTCAATCCGTCGGGTCGCCGCCGGGCGGCGGCCGCGCTCGGGCTGGTGGTGGCGCTGCTGGTGGCGATGGCGGCGGCGGCGGTGATCCTGGGTTCGGTCAACTACACCCGGGTTCCCCGGCTCACCGGGCGCAGCCACAGCAGCGCGATGGCCGCGGCGCGACGCGCCCACGTCCGCCTCGCCTTCAGCCGGCGCTACGACCGGAGGGCGGCCGCCGGCGTCCTGTTCACCCAGCACCCCGGTGCGGGCACACGGGTTACTCGCGGCACCCGAGTCCAGGTGGTCCTCAGCCGTGGGCCGGCGCCGGTGAAGGTGCCGGCGGTTGGCCGCGAGCGCGCCGCCGACGCCGAGCAGTGGCTGCGCAGCCTCCAACTGCGACCGGTAACGCGCGAAGTGCCCGCGCCCGGGCGCACGCCGGGCACTGTCGTCGGCCAGACTCCGCCGGCGGGTGAAACCGCGGCGGTCGGCTCCATCGTGACGCTGTCGCTGGCCGAGACCCCGCAATGGCGCCCGGCGACCACGTTCCAGGGCTTTGACTCCGGGCCGTTCCAGATCATCGGGGAACGCTGGCGGATCGTCTACCGGATGGCGTTTGAGGGAACCTGCACGTGGATCCTGTTCTGCTCCGGCCCCTCAGCGCATGTGCGTAACGCCGCGACCGGCGCCACCGTCACCAGCTTCGGCATGACCGACGGCGGCCAGCGGTCGCGCACCGTCACCACCGGCCCCGGCCGCTACGAGATCGAGATCACCCCCGGTGGCGATCATGCCGGGTGGTCGATGCAGGTCCAGGACGACTACTGAGGGTGGCCGTCCAGCTCGTCGAGCACCAGCGTCCGCTTGCGCTCAGCGCCGTCGCGGAGCACGGTGGCGGCGACGCTGCGGCCGATCCGCTCGTGAACCATCAGACGCTGCAGATCGCTGGCGTCCCTGACCGGCTCTCCGTCGAGCTCCAGGATCAGGTCGCCCTGGCGTAGCCCGGCTCTCTCCGCCGGGCCGCCCTGCACCACCTGCACGATCTGGACTCCCGCGCGGCGGCCGACGCGTTCGGCGATCGCCGCCGGCAGCGGACGCGGGGCGACCGCCACGCCCAGGTGAGCTCGGCGCACGCGTCCGTCGCGGATCAGAGTGGAGATGATCACGCGTGTGGCGTCGTTGATCGGCACCGCCAGACCGAGGCCGATGCCGGCCAGAGCCGTGTTGATTCCGATCACGTGACCGGCGCCGTCGACGAGCGCCCCGCCCGAGTTGCCCGGGTTCAGGGCAGCGTCGGTCTGGATCACGTTCTCGACCATCCGGCGCGGTCCGCCGCGGGCGCCGACGGGGAGGGAGCGACCCAAGCCGCTGATCACGCCTGCGGTCACCGAGCTGGCGAAGCCGTTGGGGTTGCCGATCGCGACCACGAGCTGGCCGACGCGCAGGTCGTCGGCATCGCCGAGCGTGGCCGGCGCCAGGTCGCCGTCGTCGGCGCGCAGCACGGCTAGGTCAGAGAGCGGATCGGCGCCGACCAGGGAAACCGGCGTCTTGTGACCGTCGCTGAAGCTGGCCTCGCCCCGGCGGGAGCCTTCGATCACGTGGGCTGAGGTGACGATGAAGCCGTCAGCGGAAATGGCGACGCCGCTCCCGGCGCCCATTGCGGGACCGCGGCGGGTGCGGCGGCGGACCTGGAGGTTGGCGACGGTGCCGGCGAGCGCGTCGGCGACCGCGATCACGGTGCGCGAGTAGGCATCGAGGGCGGCGGCGGAGGCCTGCGCCGCGGTCGGCCCCTCGAGAGGGAGACTACCGTTATTACTTGGCATGCAATAATCGTACAACAACTGTTTCGATTCAAGCATTTGGAGTAGAGCATGTCTGATGATTTCAATCCGGCCTCACTGGCCGACACCGCGATCAGCGTCGCCGCCCATCTCGAGGCCGAGCTCGAGGAGGCGCTGGCCGAGCACCGCCTCACCCGGCCGAGCTTCCTGGTGCTCGACGCGCTGGAAGGCGCCGACGGGCACACGCTGAACCAGCGTGATCTCGTCCGGCGAGTCCGGCGGACATCCGGGACCCTCTCGGTCCGCCTCGGGCGGCTGGAGCGAGCCCGCCTGATCGAGCGGGAACCGGATCCCGACAACCGGCGCAGCGTCACCGTGACGCTCACCGAGCGTGGCCAGGCACTGGTCCGGGCGGCGCGCCCGGCGTACGTCGAGCGGGCCCAGCGGCTGGTCGCGGGGCTCGACGACGGAGCGGCGGCCCCGCTCGCGCAGCAACTGAACGCATGGCTGGCGTTCTTCGAGCCCGCCGGCGAGGGGGAGACCCCGCGGCTCGGTATCGCGGTCGCCACCGCGGCGGTGGCCAAGCGGATGCGGCGCGCGGTCGGCCTGTCCGATGAGCCAGGAGTGCTCGTCGTCCGCGTTCGCCGGGACGGCCCCGCCGACGCCGCCGGGGTTTCCCGCGGCGATCTCGTGATCCGCGCCGGCGATTGCGCCGTGCGTTCGGTGGGCGACCTGGAGCGCGCCGTCCGCCGCGCCGACGGGGGGCTCACGCTGAGCGTGCTGCGCGGCGCCGAGGCGCGCGAGATGCAGGTGACGATCCCGGCGGTGACCGCCTAAGTGACCCACCAAGCGTGCTGGACTCCCGGCTGCCCCCGCTTCGCCGCGGGGGACAGCCGGGTTCAGTGCGGGACAGCCGGGTTCAGTGCAGCAGTACCCGGATTGCGATCACCATCAGGCCGAGCACGCATCCGAGCGCGGACTGGACCACCAGGAGCCTGCCGGTCAGCTCGGAGCGGACACCGATCACGATCTCGATCGCGATGATCGCCGCCACCGAGCACCACACCGCCACGGTGACGCCGGTGCTCAGGCTGGCGCCGGCGATCCACGAGACGAGCAGCGCGACAACGGGGACGGCCGCGCCAAGCAGCACGGTCAGCTCGTGTCCGGCCGACCGGGCCAGCGCACGGTAGTCGAAGGGCTCGCCGCGCTCCAGGCGCCCGCCGGTGAATCGCGCATAGGACAGGCTCAGCCAGTAGGCGGCCAGCGCTACCAGCACCGCGCCCATCGTCCGCGGGTAGGTCTCGCGGACCGCGCTCTCCGCCGACAGCAGCGTGGCCGCCAGGATCGTCCCGTAGACCAGGCCGGCAAGGTTGGGCATCGCCGGATTCTCGCCTGCCCCCCGGACCTCTGCGATCAGCGCGCCGGCGAGCGCCCGGTGCGGGGACGAGATAGTTCGATAGCGTCCGCGTCGATGTCCTGGCACCGCCGGTTGGCCGGCCCCTTTTTCGTGTTTGCCGGCGCGATGCACTTCATCGCCCCCCGGGTCTACCACCGGATCATGCCGCCCTACGTTCCCGCGGCGAGGACGATGGTCTATGCCAGCGGCGCCGCCGAGATGGCCGGCGGAACCGGCCTGATGGTGCGCCGCCTGAGGCGGCCGGCCGGGTGGTGGCTGATCGCGACGCTGGCCGCGGTCTTCCCCGCGAATCTGCACATGGCGCTTCATCCCGGCGAGTACCCGGAGATTCCCGGCGGCGCCGCGACGCTGTGGGCGCGCCTTCCCTTCCAGGGCGTGTTCGTGGTCTGGGTGCTGAGCGCAATGCGCGCGTGAGTCGCGACCACCACCTGCGGCCGCGCGACCCCGAGGTTCGGGCCTACAGCCACGAGCGCCGGCCGGGCTTTGCCGAGTGCGCGCCCTCGGGCCGGGTGCGCCTGGACGCGCTGGCGTGCTGGCTGCAGGACGTCGCCTTCGCCGACATCCAGGACGCCGGGCTCGAGGATGTCGCGGTCTGGGTGGTGCGGCGGACGCGCATCGTCGTCAACCGGTTCCCGCGCTTCGGTGAACACTTCGCGGTGACCACGTTCTGCAGCGGCGTGGGGCGCATGTGGGCCGAGCGTCGCACCGACATCGCCGGTGGCGATCGGGATCGCCCCGACGTCGAGGCGGTCTCGCTCTGGGTCCACCTCGATGCCGCGGAGGGCCGGCCGTGGCCGCTGACCGAGGCCGAGCTCCGGACCTACACCGGCACCGGTCCGCCGCGGCGGGTGAGGGCGCGGCTGCGTCATCCGGTGCCCGGCCGCTCTGATGGGGGTGTCGCCTGGACCTTCCGCGCCACCGAGTGCGACATCGCCGACCACGTCAACAACGCGGCCTACTGGCAGCCCTTGGAGGAGGAGCTACTGTGCGGACCCGACCCCGACCCGGCGCGTCTCGACGTCGAGATCGAGTACCGGGCGCCCGCCCAGCCGGGGGCGAAGCGCGTCCTGCGCGACGGCAGCTATCGCTGGATCGTCGGCGCCGACGACGAGCTGCATGCCTCGCTGCGGCTGGGCGGGCCGGATGGCCGCTGACGCCGAGGCGATCCTGCGCGGCGCCCGCCGGCCGCTGGTGATCGGCATGGGCGGCGGGGGAGACGTGGTGGGCGCACTCGCCACCGCCGAGGCCCAGCGCCTCTACGACGACGCCGAGCCGGTGGTCGGCGGGATCGCCTGGGAGCGGCGACCCATCGATCCGGTGCCGGGCCCGCGCTGCAGCGATGAGATCGAGGGAGCCTGCGAGCTGGTGCCGGGAATTCTGCTGGCGGGTCCGCGGACCAAGGTCCGGGGGCGCGATGTCTACTTCGCCGAGGCGCGGATGGCGGCGTACCTGGACCGTCCGACGGTGCTGATCGATATCGCCCGGGGCGCGGCCGCCGTCGCCGAGGGGCTACAGCGGGCGGCGGCAGGGCTGGACCGTGATCTGATCGTGCTGATCGACGTCGGCGGCGACGTGCTAGCTCAGGGCGGGGAGCCGGGCCTGCGCAGCCCGCTCTGCGACGCCGTGATGCTCGCCGCCGGTGGGATGCTCGCCGCCGCCGGGCAGCCGATGCTGCTCGGCATCTTCGGGATCGGATGCGACTCCGAGCTGACCGCCGCCGAGGTGCTGGAACGGATCTCCTGGGTGGCCCGGGACGGCGGTCTGGGCGGCGCGCGGGGACTGACCGAGCCGGTCGCCCAGCGGCTGGAGGAGGCGATGGCGCTGGTGCCGACCGAGGCCAGCGCCCAGGCGGTCCGCGCCTTCCGGGGCGTGAGCGGAATCGTCACCATCCGCGGTGGCGAGCGCCGCCTGGAGCTGACCAGCCTGGCGGCGCAGACGTGGTTCCTCGACGTGCCGGTGACGATCGCCGCCGCCGGCCGGTTGGCGCGAGCGGTGACTGGCGCCCTCAGCCTCGAGGCGGCCAACGACGCGCTGCACGAGCTCGGCGTGCGCACCGAGCTCGACCTGGAGCGTGACGCGGCCCCGGGCTAGTGGCCGCCCCCGCAAATACGCTCGCATTCGAGCGGCCTCCGGCGGCGCCTGGCTTTGTCCTCGGATGCTCGTGCAGCGCTGCTGCACGTCGCATCCTGCGTCCGCGCCAGGCATCCACCGGAGACCACTCTCGGTGCGACCGTACTTGCGAGGACGGCCACTAATGGTGTGCAGAGATCAGGGAAGAACTGCTTCCTTGATCTCCCAGCGCCTCAGGTCGTGAAGACGATCTTGCCCACGACCTCGCCGTCGAGCAGCTCGCGAAATCCCTCGCGCGCCTCCGGCAGTGGCAGGGTCTGATGGAGGGTGGGCCGGATGTCGCGCTCCAAGCAGAAGCGGATCAGGCGCTCGAGCTCGTCGCGGGTGCCCATCGTCGAGCCGATCACCGACAGCTGCAGGAAGAACAGGCGGGTCAGCTCGGCGGCCGGGGTGTCGCCGGAGGTGGCGCCGCAGACCACGATCTTGCCGCCGGGCTTCAGCGACCTGACCGAATGGGCCCAGGTCGCCTCACCGACGGTCTCCATCACCGCGTCGACCCGCTCGGGGAGCCGGGCGCCGGGCTCAAACGCCTGGTCGGCGCCGAGCCGGAGCGCCTCCGTCCGCTTGCTCTCGGAGCGACCGGTCACCCAGATCCGGATCCCGGCGGCGCTCCCGATCGCGATCAGCCCGGTGGCCACTCCGCCGCCCGCGCCCTGGACCAGCACGGTCATGCCCGGGGTCACGCCACCCCGCGTGAACAGCATCCGGTAGGCGGTCAGCCACGCGGTCGGCAGGCACGCGGCGTGCTCGAAGGACAGCTCTGACGGCTTGGGCAGCACGTTGCGCACCGGGACCGCCACGCGCTCGGCGAGCGCGCCGGGATGGCGCTCGGACAGCAGCGAGCGGCGCGGGTCGAGCGTCTCATCCCCCCGCCACGAGTCGGTGGTGATGACGGAGTGCACGACGACCTCGTTGCCGTCCGGGTCCAGCCCGGCGGCGTCGCAGCCCAGGATCATCGGCAGGGCATCGGCTTTGAGGCCGACGCCGCGCAGAGACCAGAGGTCGTGGTGGTTGAGCGCGGCCGCCTTGACGGTCACCGTGGTCCAGCCATCGCGCGGCTCGGGATCCGGGCGCTCGCCCACCTCCAGGCCGCTCAGCGGGTCCTCGGGATTGATCTGTGAGGCATAGACGGCGAGCATGCTCTGCCCGGCACGGTACCCGGAACCGCGCCCCGGCGAATGCCCGCGCCGGGCCGCGACCCCCTCGTCGTGCCGCGCTGCCACAATCGGGGCCATGTCCAGAGTCGTCGCCCGCGCCAGCGCCCAGGTCGCGGCCGCCCCCGAGCGGGTGGTCGAGTTCCTCAGCGACTACCGCGAGAACCGGCAGCGCATCCTCACCGACAACTACACCGCCTACCGGGTCGAGCAGGGCGGTAAGGGCGAAGGCACGGTGTACGCATACCACTTCGCCGCCGGCGGTCGCGAGCGAGACTACCGCCTGCAGGTGCGCGCCACCCCGGGAGGGCTGCAGGAGTCAGACCAGCTGTCGTCGTTCGTCTCGACGTGGAAGGTGCAGCCGTCGCCGAACGGCAGCGAGGTCACGCTCGAGAGCTCCTGGGACGGCGCCGGCGGGATCGGCGGGATCTTCGAGGGGCTGTTCGCCCCAATGGGGCTCAAACGGATCTACTCCCGCGTGCTGGCGCAGCTGGGCAACACGGTCCGTGGCTGAGGCCGGCGGCGTCAGGTCCTCAGGTGCCGACCCCGGCGACGGCCCACCGCCACGGGTGATCAGGACGTGGCGACCGGGGTGGAGACCCCGAGCGAGCGGCCCACCGCGACTGGTGATCAGGACGTGGCGACCGGGGTGGAGACCCCGAGCGAGCGGCCGCGGCCGTCGAGCGCCTGGGTCGCCACGTATGGTTGGCGGTGCTCGAGCCTGATGGCCGTCTCAAACCCGGACACGCGGGCGCTGGCCACCGGCCGCAGCCCGGTCGGGCTGGTGCCGCCGAGCACGCGCCAGCGGGCCACCTGAGTGGCGCCGTTCCAGCTGGCGTAGACGGTCAGCTTGCCCAGGCCGGCGGCGCGGACGCCCACCGACGGCTCGGTGTCGGGCATCCCGTGCCACTTCAACCGGTAGGCCCGATAACTGGCATTGGGGCCGACGAAGCGGGCGTCGAACACCGTCCGGCCCCCCGAGTCGAACTCCGTCACGAACGGCTGCACGCCCCAGCCGACGAGCTCGTCGCCGTTGGGTTGCGCCTGGACATCGCCCTCCGCCGCCGCGCGCAGCGCCGGGCGGTGGCGATCCTGGCGGACGAGGCTCGCCGTGTGGTCGTCCGTATTCAGCGAGAGCACGATCGTGCGTGACTGCCGGCGCGCCGTCGGCGGTCCGCCGCCGTTGTCCAGCAGCGTGATCTGACCGTCGGGCTGCATCTCGGCGTCGTGCTGGAATGCGAAGGACGCGTTGCGTCCCAGTTTGAAGCTGGACGCCTTCCCGCCGAGCGTCCACACGACGGCGCCCGTCTGATGCGAGACGTCATAGACCGACCAGGTGTTGCGCCCCGACACGATCAGGCTTCCGTCCGGGGCGAGATGAACGGAGTCGATGTGGAAGTAGTCGTAGCGCTGGCCGGGTCGGGTGGGCGCGGGCTGGTGGCTGGCGCTTACGGGAACGTGGTCCAGGCTGTCCCACTGGTAGAGCACCAGGCCGGTGGGGATGTCGATCTCCTGGACGACGGAGTCGAGCACGATCTCCCGCGTGAAGCCGTGCTTGACAGCGGAGGCGTCCCAGTAGACCGGGTAGTAGGCGGTGATCAGCGCCGTGCTCTGCGGGGTGAGCTGGAACTCGTGGCGGTCGGCTCGGAGGCCGTTGCCGGCCGCTACCGTCGCGATCGGCTCGTAGGCGCTGTCGTAGATCTCGTCCTGGCCGACGCCGAGGCCACCGCCGGTGGCGGTTCCCTGCCACCAGGTCAGAACCGGCTGGCCCTCGTAGCGCTGGGCGCGGAAGTCGGTCGCCGTCTGGTTGCGAGGCACCGCCTTTGACCAGATCAGTCCGCCACGCGGCCCCAGGATCTCCGGGCCATACTGCACGGGTCCCCGCTCGGGGGCGAGGAACAGATCTCCGGAGGCGGCGGCGCGGCGGGGCTGCCGAGTCACCTTGACCGCCGCCGGGGCCAGCTGAGGGGCGGAGACAAAGCGGCTGACATCGCCCGCGACGCGGCGGGCGCCGGCGGGCGCGGTGCCGTGGATGGCGCCGGCCGGCGTGGCGACGGTGAAGCGAAACGTGCCGGCGGCGGCGCCGGCAATCGGCAGGTCGGTGTTGACGGTGACCTGTTCGCCGGGATCGAACGGCCGGGTGGGCACGAAGCTGGCGCCCATCCCGTCGGAGTCGGAGAGGACCCGGCCGCCGTGGCCGCCGCTTTCCGATCCGGTGACGACGATCGGCCCGAGCTGGCTCGCCGGAATTCCCCGGAAGCTGATCTGGGTGGTCGGCGCCGCCACCCGGCCGCCCGGCACCGGAAACACGTCAACCGGGCCCGTCGCCGCCCGCGAGCTCCCCGGCAGTGACAACCCGGTGGCGACAGCGAGCGCGATCGCGAGCCACGAGAGGATCGAGCGTGGGCGTGGGCGGACCGTGATCGCCAAGGTGTGGCTGCGGGCGTCGCCGGAGCGCCGCACGTCAGGCGGCGTTGGCGATGTGGGAGGCCGCCCAGCAGGAGGCGCCGCTGTGGCAGTTCTCAAGGGCCAGCAGCTCGCGGTGCAGCACCGACAGCTGCGCGGGAGCCAGGCGGGCCGCCAGATTGTGGAGCTCGTAGGGATCGGCGCGCAGGTCGTAGTACTCGCGCGCGCCGTCGTTGTATTCGACGTACAGGAACTGCTTGCCGCGGATCGCCTCGTAGGACGGTGGATTGCCACTGGCGTGGTCCTGAGCGTCGGGGTCGTTGCGGTCGGTCGCCGGACCGTGATGCTCCACCAGGATCGCGTTGCGCCAGTCCGCGGGGATGGCGCCGTCCAGCAGCGGCATCAGGCTGTGGCCGTCGCAGTCAAAGCGGGTCCCGCCCATCGCCGCGAACGTCTTGGCGAGATCGATGTTCTCGGCCATCGCGTCGGTGGTCTGGCCCGCCGGCACGCCCGGTCCGGCCACCACCAGGGGCACGTGGATGTCGGTGTCAAACGCCGTCAGCTTGCCAGGCATCAGCCGGTATTCGCCGGTGTGCAGGCCGTTGTCGGAGCTGAACACGATGTAGGTGTTGTTGAGCTGATGATCGGCGGACAACGTGGCCTCGATGCCGGCGATCATCCGGTCCACCGACTGCACGTCCTGGGCGCGCCGCCGGAAGACGTGGTTGATCCGGTCGATCTGGCGCTGGCGCAGCGGCGGGTGATCAGCCAGCCAGTCGGGGGCATCGGTCGGCATCTGATCAAAGCTGGGCGGCTCGGGCGCGGTGAGTCCGGGGAAGTCGTGGGCGTCGCGAGGCGCCGGCACGTACGGCGTGTGCGGGGCGAACGTGGCCAGCTCCAAAAAGAACGGCTTGTCCGACGCGACCGAGCTGTCGATGAACCGCTCGCCCTTGCGGGCGAGCACGCCGGTGAGGTAGTCCTCGGGACGGTGGCCGTAGTAGTGGACGGTGCCGTTCTCGTCCATCGGATAGTCGAATTCGTTGTAGCCCCAGCCCGCCACGTCCCAGCGATTCCATCCCGGCGGGATCTCGGACGGCGGGATCGGCGATCGGCCGTGCCCTTCCAGGTAGCCGTTGAGGTACTTGCCCATCATCGCCGTGCGGTAGCCGGCGCGCTGGAGCGCCAGGTTGAAGGTGTCGCGCTCGTCGCGATGAGCGTAGAACGCGTCGATCCCGCCGTGGGCGCCGGCGTTGGTGAACACGCCGGTGTCGTGCGGGTAGTCGCCGGTGAAGATCGAGGCCCGCGACGGGCAGCACAGCGAGTCCGAGACGAAGTAATTGCCGAATGTGAGCCCGCGTCGTTGCAGTGCCTGCACCTGCGGCATGTACCGGACGAGGTCGGTGGACAGGTCATCGGTAAGTACGAACACGATGTTGGGCTTGGTCGATGCGGTCGGCGCCCCCGACGATCCGCTGACCGGTCCGGGCCCGGTCGAACTGGGGGTGGCCGCAGTGCCCGCGGGTGACGGGACTGTCGTCGCCGGCTGGCCATGCGCGCGTCCCGAGGCGTGGCCCGAGGTGGCTACGAAGGCTCCGACCAGCGCCGCCACCACGACGATGAGTCCGGACACGCGCAGTCCCCGGCCTCCCGACCGAACCGGCCGGAACGCTCTTTTGATCGCGCGCATCGCAGGCGACGATACGGGCCGTTCGCGCCTCCCGGCGACCCCGGCACCCGATACCTAACCACCCCGAACCCGAAGCTAACTTCGGGCTAACGCCGGTCGGGCTCGACCCCCGCGCAATGAACGAGATCTAGATCCCCGGCGGGAGTACGCCAAGCGTCCTCGTCCGGCGGACGGCGCCGGTCAGACCCAGCCCCCGAGCGGGAACCTGATCGCCGCCTGCGCCGCGGCGATCCGCGCGATCGGGACGCGGTAGGGCGAGCAGGAGACGTAGTCAAGGCCGGCCTTGTGGAAGAACTCGACCGATCTCGGGTCACCGCCGTGCTCGCCGCAGATGCCCAGCTTCAGTTCCGGGTCGGCCTCGCGGCCAACCCAGGCGCCGAGCCGGACCAGCCATCCGACCCCGGGCTCGTCGATCGTCTCGAACGGGCTGCGGTCGATGATCCTGCGCTCCAGGTAGACGGGGACGAACTTGGACTCGACGTCGTCGCGGGAGAAGCCGAGCGCCGTCTGCGTCAGGTCGTTGGTGCCGAACGAGAAGAAGTCGGCGAAGCGAGCGATCCGGTCGGCGACGAAGCACGCCCGCGGCAGCTCGATCATCGTTCCCACCGTGAAGTCCTCGCCGATCTTCAGCCCCTCCTCTTCGCCGACGCGCCGCACCAGCTCGCGCATGATCTCGATCTCCTGCTCGTAGTCGACGAGCGGGATCATGATCTCCGGACACCGGCCGCCGTCCGCCCCGGAGGCCGCTTTGGCCGCGCGCAGGATGGCGTGGACCTGCATCTCGTAGATCTCGGGATACAGGATCCCGAGCCGGCAACCGCGCGTCCCGAGCATCGGGTTCTCCTCCGAGATCTCGTGGACGCGCTCCAGCAGCCGTTCCAGCTGCGGCAGCTCATCCGAGCCCTCCATCTTTGCGCGCTCGAGCTGGGCGGCCAGATCCTCCGCGTTGGGTAGAAACTCGTGCAGCGGCGGGTCGAGCAGGCGGACCGTCACCGGCAGGCCCGCCATCGCTTGGAAGATCCCCTCGAAGTCCTCCTGCTGGAGGGGCAGCAGCTCCGCGAGGGCGGCGCGGCGCTGGTCGGCATCATCGGCCATGATCATCGCCCGCATCTTGGGTTGGCGATCCTCGGCCATGAACATGTGCTCGGTGCGGCACAGCCCGATCCCCTGCGCGCCCAGCTCCCGGGCGCGCGTCGCGTCCTGCGGCGTGTCGGCGTTGGCGCGCACGCCCATCCGCCGCAGCTCGTCGGCCCACTCCAGCACCTGCTGGAAGTTCTCATCCACCCGCGCCTCCACCAGCGGCACGTCGTCGGTGGTGACGCACCCCTCGGTACCGTCGATGGCGATCGCGTCACCCTCGTGCAGCTGCGCACCGTCGACGCTGACCGTCTTGGCGTTGAGATCGATCGCCAGCGCCTGGGCCCCGACCACCGCCGGAAGGCCCATGCCGCGGGCGACCAGCGCCGCGTGCGAGGCCTTGCCGCCTTCGCTGGTCAGGATCCCCTTGGCGGCAAAGAAGCCGGCCACGTCCTCGGCCTCCGTGAACGGGCGCACGAGGATCACGTCGCGCCCCTGATCGGCGGCGGCGACGGCATCGGCGGCGGTGAACACGATCTCGCCCTTGGCGGCGCCCGGCGACGCGTTGACGCCGCGGGCGAGGACATCGAACTCGGCCTCGGGGTCGAAGGTGGGGTGAAGCAGGGCGTCGAGCGAGTCCGGATCGATCGTCTCAAGGGCCCGTTCCCGGGAGAGCAGCTCCTCGGAGACCGCGTCCACCGCAAACCTGACCGCGGCCTGGGCGGGCCGCTTGGCGTTGCGGGTCTGGAGCATGTACAGCGTGCCCTCCTCCACGGTGAACTCCGTGTCCTGCATGTCCTCGTAGTGGGCCTCCAGCGTGCGCAGTATCTCCATCAGCTGCTCGTGGACGTCGGGCATCCATTCCTGCATGTCGGCGATGTCACGGGGGGTGCGCACACCCGAGACCACGTCCTCCCCCTGCGCGTTGGGCAGGAAATCACCCGAGGGCTCGGGCGCGCCGGTCACCTCGTCACGGGAGAACGCGACCCCGGACCCCGACGTGTCGCCCTTGTTGCCGAACACCATCTGCTGGACGTTGACCGCCGTGCCCCAGTCGTCGGGGATCCGGTTCTGGCGCCGGTAGGCGACCGCCCGTTTGCCCAGCCATGAGTCGAACACCGCCCGGATCGCCAGCCGCAACTGCTCCTCGGGATCCTGGGGGAACTCGTCGCCGGTCTGGTCGTGGTAGATGTCCTTGAACGCGTCGGTCAGCTCGCGCAGCGCGTCGACGTCAAGCTCGGTGTCGTCGGAGACGCCGCGCTCGGACTTGGCCGCCTTGATCGCGTCCTCGAACCGCTCGCCCGGAATCCCGCGCGAGACGTTGCCGAACATCTGCACGAAGCGGCGGTAGGAGTCCCAGGCGAAGCGCTCGTTCTCGGTCGCGCGGCTCAGCCCCACCACTGACTCGTCGTTGAGGCCCAGGTTGAGCACCGTGTCGAGCATGCCCGGCATCGATTCGCGGGCCCCCGAGCGGACCGACACCAACAGCGGATCGTCGCGGTCGCCGAGCCGCTTGCCGGCCGTCTCCTGGAGCCGATCCAGCGCGTTGGCGACCTCGTCCGCCATGCCCTCCGGCTCCTCGCGCTCGGCGCGCATGTACTCCACGCACGCCTCGGTGGTGATCGTGAACCCGGCGGGCACCCGCTCGGGGCCGAGCACGCGCGTCATCTCGGCGACATTCGCTCCCTTGCCACCGAGCAGTTCCCGCATGTCCTTCGCGCCCTCGGCGAAGTCATACACCCACTTAGGCACCAGGCGTCCGATCCTACCCGGGATGGCCGTCGGGCAAGCGAGTGGCTGCTCTACGCGGCGGCGGTTGCCAGCTCGCGTGGCGCCAGGTCGAACATCTCCGCCAGCAGTTCGTAGGAGCGCCGACGCACGCCGTGGTCATGGGTGATCGTCACCGCGATCACCTCATCCGCCTGGTAGGCCGACGCCACCTCCTCGATTCCCGCCCGGACCTTCTCCGGTGATCCGACGACGCCGCGCCGCCCCGGGGGATCTCCGGAGGCGCTCAGCCGGGCCTCGCGGGCGAGGAAATCAGAGGCCACGTCGGGCGGCGGGACGGCGATCAGCTGGCCGCGGCGCAGGAGCGTGAACGTCATCCGGCTGCTCGCGGCGAGAAACTCGGCCTCTTCGTCGGTGGGCGCGACCAGCGTCCAGATCGCGACCGCTGTGCGATGCGCCTTCAGGTCGCGCACCGGTGCAAACCGCTCCCGGTAGAGCCTGGCGATCTCGGCCCCGCGCGGATTGATGAAGTCCGCGAACGCGTAGCGCAGCCCCAGCTCGCCGGCCCAGATCGCGCTCTGCTCGGAGGAGCCCAGCAGCCACGGCACCGGCAGTTCGGGCAGCCCGGGAAGGGTCGCGGCCAAGTGCCGGAAGGGATGCTCCTGCGGCAGGTCGTCCTCGAAGTAGGCGAGCAGCTCGGCCAGCTGCTGCGGGAAGTCGTCCGGAGCGGCCTGCCGGCGGTCGCGCTGGAGCGCAAAGGTGGTCAGCGGGTCGGTGCCGGCGGCCCGGCCGAGGCCGAGATCGATCCGGTCCGGGAACAGGGCGGCGAGGATGGTGAACGACTCGGCCACCTTCAGCGGGCTGTAGTGGGGCAGCATCACCCCGCCGCTGCCGACCCGGATCGTCTCGGTGGCGGCGGCGATCGGCCCGATCAGCACCTCGGGGCTCGGCCCGGCCAGCATCGGTCCGCCGTGGTGCTCGGCCACCCAGTAGCGGCTGTAGCCGAGCCGGTCGGTCAGCCGAGCCAGGTCGATCGTGTTGCGCAGCGCCTGGGCTCCGGTCGAGCCCTCGGCGATCGGAGACTGATCGAGGACCGAGAGGAGCATGGCTTTGATGGTAGAAAGCCGCGCATGCCGGTGACCACGCGTGAGCTTCGGGAGGTGGTCGCCACGCGCTACGTGACCGCGCTGCGCGAGGGTGGGTCGCTCCCGGGGCTGGTGGAGGCCGACGACGACGGGCTCTACGTCGCCAAGTTCCGCGGCGCCGGACAGGGGCTGCGAGCGCTGGTCGCCGAGGTCATCGTCGGCGAACTGGCCCGCCAGGCCCAGCTGCTCGTCCCCGAGCTGGTCACGGTGGCGATCGACCCGCGGCTGGGGGCCGCCGAACCGGATCCCGAGATCCAGGATCTGATCACCGCCAGCGCGGGTGCCAACCTGGGCGTCGACTTCCTTCCCGGCGCGCTCGCCTACACGCCGGCGGGGGCGTGGCAACCGGCGCCGGAGCTCGCGGCCGAGATCGTCTGGCTGGACGCGCTGGCCACCAACGTCGACCGTACGGCGCGAAACCCCAACCTGCTGCTGTGGCACGAGCGTCTGTGGCTGATCGATCACGGAGCCGGGCTCTACCTCCAGCACGGCGGCCTGGACCCGGCCGACGCGGGTCGGCCGTTCCCGCTGATCGCCGAGCACGTGCTCCTGCCCCGGGCTGGATCGATCCTCGAGGCGGGCGAGCGGATGCGAGCGCGGCTTGGGGAGGACGCGGCCGAGTCGGTGGTCGGGCTCGTCCCCGATGACTGGTTCAGTGGCGCCGACGCTCCCCGGATCTACGTGGAATACCTGTCCCGGCGTCTGGCCGACGGGGGCTTCGCCGAGGAGGCCGAGCATGTCCGGTTTGACCCCACCCGCCGCTAGCCCTTTCACCTATCTCATCCTGCGAGTCGTCCCCAGCGTGGAGCGCGGCGAACGGTTCAACGTCGGCGTGATCGTGTTCTGCCGCCAGCGGGGCTTTCTCGGCGCGCGGGTGGCGCTCGATGCCGGCCGCCTCGCGGCCCTGGCGCCGGAGGTCGACGTGCGCGAGGTCGGCGAGCATCTGTCGGCGCTGGTCCGGGTCGCGCAGGGCGCCGGGGACGCGGGGCCGATCGCCACCCTCCCTCAATCCGAGCGGTTCGGCTGGCTGGCCGCGCCGTCGAGCACGATCGTGCAGGCTTCGGAGGTTCACACCGGGCTGACCGAAGACGCCGAGGCGACACTGGAGTCGCTGTTCGCGCGCCTGGTGGCACCGGTGGAGCGCTAGCCGACCAGCGCTAGCCGACCTCGGCTTCCTCCTGCATCTGCTGGTCGATCTCCTCCAGGCTGCGGCCCTTGGTCTCGGGCAGGAAACGCCGCAGATAGAAGAAGCCGGCCAGGGCAAAGGCGCCGTAGAGCCAGAACATGCCGGTGGTGGTGATGGTGTTGATCAGCGTCAGCACGGTCAGAGAGATCACGAAGTCAAGGCTCCAATGGGTCAGCACGCCCAGGCTCGAGCCTTTGCCGCGAACCTCGTTGGGATAGACCTCGGACGTGAACAGCCAGATCGCGATCCCCAGACTCGCGGCAAACGCCGATATGTAGACGCACAGACCGACCACGATCAGGGCACCCACCGCGCCGTGCTGGGAGGGAAGCAGGTAGAGAGCGCCCAGCGCGGCGAGCGCGACCGTGAGCACGCCGACGCCGATCAGCACCAGAGGGCGGCGGCCGACGCGGTCGATCACCAGCAGCGCGATCAGCGTCAGCAGCACGTTCATCGTCCCCACGCCCACCGAGCCGAGGATCGACGCGCTGGCGCCAAAGCCGGTCTGGTGAAGGATCGTGGGCGTGTAGTAGATGACCGCGTTGACGCCCACCAGCTGGTTGATCGCGGGCACGCCGACGCCGACGCGCACCGCCGGCCTCAGGATCGGCGCCAGCAGGTCGCGAAACGTGCTGGTGGACTCCGCCTCGATCGTCTGCTTGATCTCGCTGACCTCGTCGTCGACCTCGTCGGCGGGCCGGGTTCGCTCGAGCACTTCACGCGCCTCATCCTCGCGGCCGGCGCTCAACAGCCAGCGGGGGCTCTCGGGCACGGTCAGCAGGCCGGCGAACATCAGCAGCGCGGGCACGGCGGCGAGCCCCAGCATCCATCTCCAGCCGTGCGAGCTCGCGAAGGCGTAGCCCACGCCGTAGGCGCAGAGGATGCCGACGGTGATCAGGAACTGGTTCATCGAGACCAGGCGGCCGCGTTTCTCCTTGGGGCTCATCTCGGCCAGGTAGGGCGGAACCGACATCGACGAGGTGCCGAGTCCGAGGCCGATCACGAAGCGCGCGATGACGAGGGCGACCGCGCTCGGCGCCGCCGCCGACGCCAGCGCGCCGAGCGCGAACACGGTGGCGGCCGCGAGCAGCGTGCGCTTGCGCCCGAGCCGGTCGCTGATCGCGCCCCCGATCAGAGCGCCGCAGACGGCACCCAGCAGCAGTGAGGCGACCACCGCCTGCTGGCCGAAGGAGCCGAGGTGAAACTGGGACGTGATGTAGAGCAGCGCCCCCGAGATGACGCCGGTGTCGTAGCCGAACAGAAAGCCGCCGAGCGCCGCGATGACGGTGATGCGCGCGACCGTCCGGGCCACGTGGCGGTCGCCGGAGTCGTCGTTGAGCGATCGCGAGCCTTCCGGCTCGTCTACTGATGATGAAGCCATCGTTCCTCCCTCCACGGGGCGTCCTGCCCGTTCTGCGCACCGGTCAATCCAACCGTCATGATGGGGCCGTGGCTGAGCTGTACGGCGGCGTGGAGACGGGAGGGACGTGGTGCGTCTGCGCGCTGGGCGCCGGGCCGGAGGAGATCGACGACCGTGTGCAGTTCCCGACCACCTCTCCGTCCGAGACGCTGGAGCGCGTCGTCGAGTTCTTCGCCGGCCGCCGGCGCCCGGCGGCGATCGGCATTGGATCATTCGGCCCGGTGGTCGTAGACCGTGACTCGCCGAGCTGGGGCCAGGTGAGCACCACGCCGAAGCCGGGCTGGCAGCACACGCCGGTCGCCACTGTGATCCAGGCACGCCTGGGCGTGGCCGTCGGCTTCGACACCGACGTCGGCGCGGCCGCGCTGGGTGAGCAGCGGTGGGGCGCCGGGCGCGGCCTGGACAGCGTGTGCTATCTGACGATCGGCACCGGGGTGGGGGCGGGGCTGGTGATCGACGGACGCCCGTGGCACGGGCTGGTCCACCCCGAGGTCGGGCACCTGCGCATCCCCCACGACCACGAGCGCGACCCGTTCGCCGGCAGCTGCCCCGTCCACGGTGACTGCTGGGAGGGACTCGCCTCGGGCGAGGCGGTGGCGCAGCGGTGGCGCACCCCGCCCGAGGAGCTCGGAGACGACCATCCGGCTTGGGCGCTGGAGGCCGAGTACATCGCGCTCGGGATCTTCAGCATCGTCTCGGTCGTCTCGCCCCACCGGGTCATCGTCGGCGGTGGGGTGGCCGAGCGACCTGGTCTGCTGGGGATGATCCGCGACCGCCTGCACGAGCTCAACGGCGGCTATCTGGAGACCCCGCTGCTCGGGCGAAAGCTCGACAGCTATGTCGTGACGCCCGAGCTCGGCGACGATGCCGGGGTGCTGGGCGCCATCGCCCTGGCCGCGCTGGCCAACCGGAGCGGGTAGCCGGCGCCGGGCCGGCGGCCGCCGCGCGGTCTTCACAACTGGGCAACCACCGCTCGGGGCCGGCCCCGTATAAACGGTGGTGTCACTCGCCGGGCGCCTACCTCCTCGGGCGCCCGGCGAGCGGGGGCGGACGAGGAAACGCGGTGTTAGGCAAACCCCCCGGCTGTCCGTTTCTGGGCGGCTGCGGGTGGTATCCGGCGCGCAAATCGCCGATTTTCTTCACAATGACCTGGACCTTGCCCCTGGAGCCGGAGATCGCCGCCCCGCCGGTCGCGGCCCGCTGCGGTGCCGTCGCCGCCGCGGTCGCGGTCAGCATCCCGGAGACGGTCGTCACCAGCGCCGAGATCGGCGCGCGCCTCGGCGTCGGAGAGGATTGGATCGCCCGGCGCACCGGGATCCAGTCGCGCCGCGTGGCGCGCCCCGACGAGCGCCTGTCGACGCACGCCACCGACTGCGCCCGCGCGGCCCTCGCTCGCGCCGGCGTGGACCCGCTCGATGTCGACCTCGTAATCGTCGCCACCACCACCGCCGATGAGGTGATGCCGAACACCGCCCCGGTGGTCGCCCACGCTCTGGGCGCCACCGCCGCCGGCGCCTTTGACGTGGGCTCGGCCTGCACCGGCTTTCTGTCGGCGCTGGCGGTCGGAGCCGCCCAGGTCGAGGCCGGGCGGTCCCGCCGCGCCGTGGTCATCGGCGCCGACTTCATGTCTCGGATCACCGATCCCATGGACCGGGCCACGGCCTCCGTGTTCGCCGACGGCGCCGGCGCGGTGGTGCTGGAGCAGACCACCGGGCAGGGGCGGATCGGTCCGGTCATCCTCGGCTGCGACGGCGCCGGCGCGGGTCACATCTATGCCGGGCGCGGTGACGGAAAGATCCAGATGCGCGGCCACGAGACGTTCCGCGAGGCGGTCGCCCGGCTGACGCTGTGCACCCATCAGGCGGTTCGCGCCGCCGGCGTGAGCCTCGACGACATCGATCTGTTCGTCTACCACCAGGCCAACGGCCGGATCCTCGCGGCCGTCGGCGAACGGCTCGGCCTGCCGCCCGGGCGCGTGGTCGATTGCATCGGCGAGTACGGCAACACCTCGGCGGCGACCCTGCCGCTGGCGCTGGCCTTCAGCGAGCGCGAGGGGATCCTCTCCGCGGGCGACCGGGTGTTGCTCGGCGCCTTCGGCGCCGGCTTCACCTGGGGGGCGACCGTCGTGGAGTGGGGTCGTCCGTGACCGCGGTTCTCGCCACCGCCCGCACCGCCGAGACACTGTCGCCACTGGAGCGTTTGGAGTCGCTGTGCGACCACGGGTCGCTGCATCTGATCCGCAGCGAGGTGATCTCCGCCGCCATGGGCGCCAAGGCCCGCGCCGGCGATGGCGTGCTCGGCGGCTCGGCGACCGTCGGTGGCCGCCCCGTCTTCTGCTACGCCCAGGACTCCGGATACTCCGGCGGTTCCCTGGGCGAGGCGCATGCCGACACGATCGCCCGCGTGCTGGAGCTAGCCGACCGCGGTCGCGCGCCGGTCGTCGGTTTTGTCTCTTCGGGGGGCGCCCGGATGCAGGAGGGGATCGCGGCCCTGGGCGGCTACGGGCGGATCTTCAGGCGTACGGTGGCGCTCTCCGGCCGCGTCCCGCAGATCTCGATCGTCACCGGGCTCTCGGCCGGCGGGGGAGCGTACTCGCCGGCGCTGACCGACTGGGTGATGATGACCCAGGCCTCGAGCATGTTCCTGACCGGGCCTCGCGTCGTCCGGGAGGCGCTGGGCGAGGTCGTCGACGCTGAGCAGCTCGGGGGCCCGCGGGTGCACGAGCGCAACGGCGTCTGCCATCTCGTGGCCCACGACGACCTCGAGGCCGCCCGCCTCGCCCGGGAGCTGCTCGGCTACCTCCCCAGCCACCGCGACGCGGCCGCGCCCGTGATCGAGCGGCGCCCGCCGAGTGGAGCCGACCCGGGGGAGCTCGTGCCCACGCAGCCGCGCCGGGTCTACGACGTCCGCGACGTGATCGGATCGCTGGTCGACGGCGGGGACCTGCTCGAGCTCTCGGCCGGTTGGGCGCGCAACCTGGTGACCGGCTTCGCGCGGATCGACGGCCGGACGGTCGGCGTGGTCGCCAACCAGCCGCGCCACCTCGGCGGCGTGCTCGACGCCGCCAGCTCCGAGAAGGGGGCGCGCTTCGTCTCCAAGTGCGACTCGCTGGGAATCGGGCTGCTCGTGCTCGTCGACACCCCCGGCTACATGCCGGGGATGCGCCAGGAGGCGGCCGGGGTGATCCGCCGGGGTGCGGGCTTTGTGCACGCGTTCGCGCAGGCCACGGTGCCCCGGATCACCGTGATTCTGCGCAAGGCGTTCGGGGGAGCTTTCATCACGATGAACTCCAAGGATCTGGGAGCCGACTACGTGTTCGCCTGGCCGCAGGCCGAGATCGGAGTCATGGGGGCCAGCCCCGCGGTGGGGGTGATCCACCGTCGCGAGCTCGCCGCCGCGCCGGACCCCGAGGCCGAGCGCGCGCGCCTGGCGGCGGACTACGCCGAGTCCCAGCTGCGTCCCGAAGTCGCCGCCGCCCGCGGATTCGTCGACGAGCTGATCGCGCCGCGGGACACGCGCGGGCGGCTGATGTGGGCGTACAACTCGCTGGCCGGGGCGCGATGAGCGCTCGGTCCGATGACGTGCTGCTGACGGGCGCGACCGGGTTCGTCGGCATGGAGCTGCTCGAGCGCTACCTGGAGCGCACCGACCGGCAGATCGTCGCCCTCGTCCGCGCCGACGACGCCGCCACCGCTCGCGCTCGGATCGACGCGGTCCTGGAGAACCTGTTCGGCGCCGGCGCGCACGTGCGGCGTGATCGCGTCGAGGCCGTCGCCGGCGACATGACCCGCCCGGATCTGGGCCTGGATCCGATGCAGCGCGAGCGGATCGCCGAGCGGGTGACGACGATCATCCACAGCGCGGCGTCGGTGTCGTTCACGCTGTCGCTCGACGAGGCGCGCGAGATCAACCTCGAGGGCACCCGCCGGATGCTGGACCTGGCCGAGCTGGCCCAGGCCCGCGGCGGGCTGGATTGCTACGGCCACATCTCCACCGCGTTCGTCGCCGGCACGCATCGGGGCGGCTTCGCCGAAAGCGACCTCGACGTCGGCCAGTCGTTTCACAACTCCTACGAGCGCTCCAAGTTCGAGGCCGAGCAGCTCGTCCGCTCGCGCCGGAACCTGCCCTTCACGGTCCTGCGTCCCAGCATCGTCGTCGGCGACAGCACCAGCGGCTGGACGGCCGCGTTCAACGTCCTCTACTGGCCGCTGCGGGCATTTGGCCGGGGCCTGTTCACGGCGTTGCCGGCGGTCCCGTCGGCGCCATGCGACGTCGTCTCCATCGATTACGTCGCCGACGCCACGTTCGCGCTGTGCGAGCCGGGCTGCGACACGGGCGTCACCTACCACCTCACCGCCGGTCCCCACGCCTGCACGATCGGTGAGATCGCCCGGCTGGCCAGCCGCTACTTCCGCCGGCCGATGCCCCGGGTGATGCCTCCCGCCGAGTTCGCTCAGCTCGTGCTGGCCAGCGCCGAGCGGTCGGCGCTGACCGTGGGCAGCGAGTACTTCCCGTATCTGTCGATGGGAGCGGTGTTCGACGACGCCGCGACGCGGGCCCGGCTCGAGCCCGACGGGATCACCGCCGCCCCGCTGCGCGACTACATGGATCGCCTCCTGGATTTCGCCACTCGCAGCCGCTGGGGCAAGCGGCCGATCGCTCGAGTGGACGCATACCCGCTGCGCGCCGCATCCTGAGCCGGCGCCGCCACGCTCTGGCGGCCAGCCCGGAGCGGCGGGGGCACGGAATCGTTCAGGACCGCGATCTGAGGGTGTTTTTGCGCCAAAGCCGGGGATGCGTCCGGGGTTTGTTGCGTTACCCACGCTGAGCGGCAGTCTGGTGACAAATCCGCCGACCCGGTTGCGATTTGTCACCTTTTCCCGGTCGTTGTGGGCAATCGTTCCGAGCGCCCGAGGTGCGGCTTGGCTCGGCCCTCCAGCCGGGGGGTTGTCCCCGGGACGGGCTTGCCCGCCCGCGGCGGGCGCCGCCATATTCCCTCGATCACCTCGTTCGCCGACATCGCGCGATTTCGTCCCGATGACCCCGACGTGCTGGTGCTGGCCGCGTTCGCGTGTCCGTGGTGCCTGCGCGCCGACGTGGAGTCCGAGCCCGATCTGGAGGGCTACGATCCGTCGGTTCAATGCCGATGTCCCTCCTGTCAGGCGCGGTGGCGCGTGTACCTGGCGCCCCACCAGGCGCTGCGGCTCGGCCTGATGCACGCCTAACCCGGGGTCCGGGCTCGATCCCCGACGAGGCGGGCGGGCGTTGAGCGTGGACGCGTCAACCGGCCGGCGGGATGGTCTCGGAATCGAGGCCCTCGAGCTGTTCGTGGAGGTGCTCTCTCAATCGGAGCCGACGGCCAACGTCGACGGCTTCTACGCGCGGCTGTGCGACGCCGTCTGCCGGCTGGCCCGGATGCGTCGGGCGCTCATCTTCCGCTACGACAGCGCCGGCCGCCGGGTCCGGGCGGTGGGGGCGCACGGGATGGACATCGACCAGTTCGCCCACGCCCACGTCGGTGTCGATTCGGCACCGATTGCCGCGCGAGCGATCCGCGAGGACCGGGTGGTGGAGGTCGTCGGCGACCTCAGCGGTCAGGTGCCCGACGAGTACGCGGCGCTGGTGTCCGAGCCCGCGCGGCTGGTGTGCGCGCCGATGGCGGCGGCGAGTCGGGCGTTCGGGGTGATCCTCGCCGACCGGCTGATGTCCGAGCCGCCCCTCGATGACGCCGACCGCAGCCTGCTGTGGACGCTGGGCAAGGCGGCGGCGCTGGCTTCGGTGGCCGGCATCGCCTCCTCTCAGATCGAGAAGGCCGGCCAGCTGGAGCAACGCATCGATCTCGCCCGCGAGATCCACGAGGGCGTGATCCAGCGCCTGTTCGGGGTCTCGATGGCGCTGGACGGGGATGGCGCGCTGCCCGAGCCGGCCCGGCAACGCTGCGCCTCAGAGACCCAGGCGGCGCTGACCGACCTTCGGGCCGCGCTGCAACGCCCCCTCGGGCGGGCGCCGCGGGCGACGCGGACGACGCTCATCGCCGAGATCGAGCGGCTCTCCGGGTCTCATCCCCACCTCGGACTGACCCTCGACGCGGGAGGTCCCGATGACGTGCCGCCGGCGCTCGAGCCGCTGGCCCAATCGATCCTCATCGAGGCGGTCCGCAACGCTGACAAGCACGCCCGGCCGACTCGGGTGAGCGTCCGGCTGGGACGGTCCGATGGGGCGTTCTCGATGGACGTGGTCAACGACGGGCTCGAGTCGCCGCGTCGGCACGCCGGGATGGGGTTGCGCCTGGCCGCGCTCGAGGCGCTGCAGTCGGGCGGGGTCGTGGAGTTCGGTGAGCGCGAGCCGGGGATCTGGCAGGTGCGGCTCGTCGTGCCCCATGACAGCGATGAATGAGCCCCAGCGCAGCCCGGAGCGGCTGCGGGTGCTGGTCGTTGACGACCACGATGTCGTGCACTGGGGGTTTCGGCTGATGCTCACCCAGCAGCCCTGGGTGGAGCGCTGCGTGAGCGCCCACACCGGAGCCGAGGCCGTCAAGCTGGTCACCCGGTACCGCCCGCACGTCGCGCTCGTGGATCTGTTCATCGGCGAGGAGTCCGGAGCGGAGGTGTGTGAGCGCCTCCGGGCCGCCGAGCCGGCGACGCGCGTCCTGCTGTTCTCCGGCGCGGGCGAGATCTCCCCGCAGGCGGCCCGCGCCGCCGGCGCGTCCGGGTTCGCTTACAAGGACTGGCCGGCGCGCAAGATCGCCGGCGCCGTCCGCCTCGTCGGGCTGGGCAAGATGGTGTTCGAGCCCCAGGAGCGCCAGGGGGCGCTCGGCCTGTCCGATCGGGAACGGGCGGTGCTGGAGCTGATGGCCTCCGGGGCCACCAATCCCGAGATCGGCGCCGCGCTGCACCTGTCGCGCCACACCGTCAAGGAGCACTCCAGCTCCGTGTACCGCAAGCTGGGGGTGCGCAATCGCACCGAGGCGGTCCAGCGCGCCCAACGGCTGGGCCTGCTGCACTGAGCCCGCGACGGCTACGGTTGTCAGATGCGCTGCAGCGATAGCCCCAGGAGGTCGCGCTGGACGCAGGGCTGAGCGAGATCGCCCGGTTTCTGTCCCAGCGTCCGCCGTTCGACGGGCTCGCTCCCGATGAGCTGGCCGCGGTGGCCGCGCAGGCGGCGATCGAGTTCCACCTTCGCGGGACGGTGATCCTGTCCGAGGAGGGGGGGCCGGTCGTCTTCCTGCAGGTGATCCACAGCGGCGGCGTGGACATCACCCACGACGGCAGGCTGCTGGACCTGCTCGGCCCAGGCGACGCTTTCGGCCATGAGGCGATGCTCTCGGGGTTGCCTCCCGGGTTCGAGGCCCGAGCGGCGGAGGACACCCTCGTGTACCGCATCCCGGTGCAGGTGGCCCGGCCGCTGCTGGACCGGGCGCGCCGCCGAGAGCTCCGGTCAGGTGCCACCGACCCCGCCTACCAGCCGGTGGTGAAGATGATCCGCGCCGCCACGGTCACCTGCAAGCCATCGGAGAACATCGGCTTCGTCGCCGAGCGGATGACCGCCGTGGGAGCGAGCGCCGCTGTGGTGGCGCTGGACGATGGCGGCATCGGGATCCTCACCGATCGAGATCTTCGGGCGCGGGTGCTGGCCGTCGGACGCTCGGGCGCCGTCCGGGTCGACTCGGCGATGACCGCGCCCGCCTACGTCGTCTCGCCCGATCGGCTCGCCGGCGAGGTCCTCTACGAAATGCTGGAGCGGGGGATTCGGCACGCCCCGGTGGTGTCCGAGCGGGGCCGGCTGATCGGGGTGGTCGAGGATGGGGACCTGGTCGCCGCCCAGCCGCGGGCCTGGTTCGGTGTCCGGCGGGCGATCGAACGCGCCCGCAACCTCGAGGCGCTGGCCCAGGCCGGGGCGCGACTGCCGGGGCTGATGCTCGACCTGCACCATTCCAGCGTGGCGGCGCTGGAGCTCGCCCCGGTGCTCTCGGCGCTCGTCGACGCCCTCACCCGCCGCGCGATCGAGCTCGCGTCGGCCGCCGGCGGGCCCCCGCCGGCGGGAAGCGTGTGGGTGTCGATCGGAAGCCAGGCGCGGCGCGAGCTGACCCCGGTCTCCATGCGCCGGGGCGCGCTGATCTACCCGGCGCAGGCGCCGCCCTCGCCGGAGTGGTTGGCCGCGCTGGAGACAGCGCTGGCGCAGTGCGGCGTGCAGCGGCCGATGGTGGCGCGCGATGCGCAGGCGTGGACGGCGCTGGCGGCGAGCGGTGCAGGAGAGCCGGGGCCCGATCGGGCGCTGGCTCTGTGGGTGCTCGCCGATCGGCGGGTCCTGTGGGGGACGCCGCGGGAGCCGCTGCCCGGCACCGACGGCGCGCATCGAGCCCAGCTGCTCGATGCGCTGGCCGCCAGCGCGTTCACGCACACGCTCCCCACCGGTTTTGACGCCGACGCCGTGCTGACCCGGGAGGGCCGGCACGCGCGGCTGAACATCCGCGAGGCGGCGATTGTGCCGATCGCGGCCATCGCCCGGTGGGCGGCCGCGGTGGCCGGAGCCGGCGAGGGCTCGACCCCGGAGCGGCTGCGCGCTGCCGCTGCGGCAGGGGTGATCGGCGACGAGCAGGCGCAGACGCTGATCGAGGCGTTCGAACTGGCGCTGGAGTTGCGCATCGTCCACCATTTGGAGCGAATCGCCGCCGGTGCGCAGCCGGACGACCTGCTCGACGCCGCGCAGCTGCGGCCGCTGACGCGGGGGCGCCTACGCGACGTGTTCCGGGCGGTCAGCGCGGTCGCCCGGGAGCTGGCGCCGTGAGCCGGGACAGACGTCCCAACTTGAAGGCCGGCTTCGCCGGCCTGGTGGGTGGCGTCGGTGGCAGACGCAGACGCAGCCCGGCCGCGGCGCGGTTCGCGCAGACGCCCCCTCCCGATCCCGGCACCCCCTGGC
The DNA here is from genome assembly GCA_963787595.1 of uncultured Actinomycetota bacterium. GTDB lineage: Bacteria > Actinomycetota > Thermoleophilia > Solirubrobacterales > Solirubrobacteraceae > Palsa-465. The sequence continues at coordinate 327,395 of CAWBDE010000004.1, read as the reverse complement.
GCCAGGCCGAATGGTGCGCGATCGACCTGGAGCTGACCGGCCTGCATCGCTCCGACGAGATCATCGCCATCGGCGCGGTTCCGATCCGGGGCGGCGCGCTCATGCTCGGCGAGTCCATCTACACCCTGTCCCGGCCCCGCAGCGCACCCAAGCACGCCGCGGTGCTCGTGCACAAGCTGCGGTCCGCCGACCTGGAGCAGGCGCCCTCGCTCGATCGGGCGATCGATCTACTGCTCCAGGCGCTGGCCGGACGCGTGCCGGTGTTTCACACCGCGATCGTCGAGCGCAGCTTCCTCGGTCGCGAGCTGCAGCGCCGCCGGCTGCGCCTGCCCGCCGACGCCGACACCGAGGTACTGGGTCGGTTGTGGCTGCGTGAACGCGACGGGCTCGTTCCCGGCGGGCTGTCGCTGGCGCGGCTGGCCGCGGTGCTCGGACAGCCGGGCGAGGATCCCCACCACGCGCTCGGCGACGCGCTGACCACGGCGAAGGCGTTCATCGCGCTGGCCAGCCACTTGGACGCGACCTCGCCACAGACCGTCGGGTCCCTGCAGCAGGCCGAGTCGTCGTTGCGCCGGAGCCGTGCAGTGCGTCTCGGGTCCACTTAGTTAGAGGCCGGCGCGCTCGCTTTCGAGCCGGATTCGGCGGGTGTCGCTGGCTGGGCCGTGGGTGCGGTCCCCGGTGTAGTGGACGGTGATCCGGTAGAGCGGGGGTGTGGGGTCGAGGTTGATTGCGGGGAGCACCAGCGAGATCTGCCAGTGGCCGTGGCCCACGCGGGCGCGGGCGCCACCGGCCGCGGGCCCGCGTGGCAGCCTGGCCTGGTAGCTGACGTGGATCGTGCCGGCGGCCGAGGCGGCGAGCCGGCCTCTGCTGGTCTGGATCGTTCCGGTCAAGGTCAGGCGCAGCCTTCGGCAGGTGGCGTCGGCGGTGATCGGGGCGATCTCCCGCTCATCGCGGCCGGTCTCAACAACGCACCCATGCCCGAGTGGAGCGGGGCGCAGGGTGGCGATCCGCACCCGGGCCGCCGACGCGACGGCGTGCAGCGTCACCGGCTCCTTGCCGCGGGCGCTGGTCACCGGGTGGTTGTCGGCGTCGCCGTTGTGACGTACGCCGTCGTGCCGTCCGGGGTGATCGCAACCCCGCGCGGGTTGCTGCCGACCGCGATCGCCGCGCCCACCGTGTTGGTCGCCGTGTCGATCGGCGTCACCGAATCCGAGTCCGAATTGACGACGTACGCCGTCCTGCCGTCCGGGGTGATCGCGACCGCGATCGGGCTGGCGCCGACCGCGATCGCCGGCCCGCCGTGTCCGTCGCAGTATCGATCGGCGTCACCGAGTTGGACGAGTAGTTGACGACATACGCCGTCTTCCCGTCCGGGGTGATCGCGACTGCGATCGGGTAGTCGCCCACCGCGATCGCCGGGTCCGCCGTGTTGGTCGCGGTGTCGATCGGGGTCACCGAGTCCGAGCCCGAGTTGGCGACATACGCCGTGTCAGCGGTCGCCGCCCGCGCCGGCGCGGCCCACACCACCAACCCGGCCACGACAAGCACCGCAACGACGCAACGCCGCGCCCTCGCCCAACCACCGCGCCCGAACGCGAACCCACCGTTCTCGCCAAAGCGCAACTCCATCGTCATCAACCCAAGCCCCCGCTTCTCAAGGTTATGCCCGGCCCCAGAGGCGGGCGATCCTAGTCATGAGTTCGCTCTTGTGCCGTCCGTTGCGTCGCAGGCCTCAGTAAAGCTGCAGGTACCGGTCCAGCTCCCACTGCGTGATCTGCTCGTGGGCGGTCTGGGCCTCGCGGCGCTTGACCTCGACGAAGTAGTCCAGGTAATCGCCGTCCCGGGTCCTGCCGAACGCGGCCCGCAGCGGCTCGTTTGACTCCAGCTCACGGGTAGCGTCCAGCAGGTTGGCGGGCAGCGTCGCGATGCCCTGGGCCTCGCGCTCGGCGGCGGTCAGCTTGTACAGGTTGGCCCCGTTGGGATCGCCGGCGTCCAGGCCGCGGGAGATCCCGTCCAGGCCGGCCGCCAGCATCGCCGTCGCCGCCAGGTAGGGATTGCAGGAGCCGTCGACGGTTCGATCCTCGATCCGCCCCGCCGCCGGGACCCGGAGCATCTGGGTGCGGTTGTTGTAGCCGTAGCTGACATAGGCCGGCGCCCACGTCGCGCCGCTGGTCGGCGCGCCCACCACCAGCCGCTTGTACGAGTTCACCGTCGGCGCGGTGATCGCGATGTACGCCTGGGCGTTGGCCTTCAGCCCACCGATGAAGTTGTAGCCGAGCTCGCTCAGGCCCAGGCCACGCGGGTCATTCGACGGGTCGCGCTCGAAGACGTTCTCGCCGTCCTTCCACAGGGAGACGTGAAAGTGGCAGCCGTTGCCGGTCAGGTGAGCGAACGGCTTGGGCATGAACGTGGCGATCAGCCCCCGCTGCTGGGCCAGCGACTCGACCATGTACCGGAAGAAGATGGCCCGGTCACACGTGGTCAGCGCGTCGGCGAACTGGAAGTTCTGCTCGAACTGCCCGTTGGCGTCCTCGTGATCGGTGGCGTAGTTGTCCCAGCCGAGGCCCGTCACCGCCTGTGACACCTCGGAGACGAAGTCCAGGTTGCGGGTCAGCGCGCGCATGTCGTAGCAGGGCTGCTCCAGCGTGTCCAGCGGATCGGCCAGCTGCAGGCTTCCATCGCCGGCGCGCCGCAGCAGGAAGTACTCCAGCTCCGCGCCGATCTTCAGCTCAAAGCCCTGCTCTGCAGCGGTGCTCAGGGCATTACGCAGGATCGTCCGCGGGCAGTAGGGCCACGCCTGCCCTTCGACGGTGACGTCGCAGGCGAAGCGGGCAACGGTCGGGCGCCATGGCAGGATCGTCAACGTCGTCGGGTCGGGCATCGCGATCATGTCGGGATCGTCGGGACCCTGGCCGATGTCGCCGGCGGCGAACCCGGCGAACCCGGCGCCCTCCGTCAGCAGGTCGTCCAGGTGATGGGCGGGAACCAGCTTCGCGCTCGGCTTCCCGTGCATGTCGACGAATTGGGCGAACAGGAACTCGATCCCGTTGTCCGTGACGATTCGCCGGACGTCGTCTTCGTTCTGCGGGGCGTCGGTCATGGCCCGAGGTATATCCGGCGGCGGTGGTGCTGCACAATGGTCTGCGCGCCCCATTAGCGCCTCCACGCATGTGCGAGCCGCACATAGCAGACAGTTCGAAACCATGGCATTGAGCGCCGGATCGTCCCCCACCCCGATCATCGACGAGCTCCACGGACTCCGCGAGGAGAACCGGACGCTGTACGGGGTGATCAAGCTGGTGTCCTCACCGCTGGAGATGGCGCCGATGCTCCAGGGCGTGGTCGACCTCGCCACCGAGGCCACCGGCTGCCACGCCTGCTTCATCTACCTGCTCGAGCAGGGGCAGCTGACCATTCGGGCCGCCTCGCCGGTCTTCGGCGAGGCCGTCGGCAACGTCGGCTTCTCGGTCCAGGAGGGGCTGACCGGTTGGGTGGCGCGGCACCGCGCGCCCGAGTTCATCCGCGACAAGGCGATGGCCGACCCGCGCATGAAGTACGTGCCGCTGCTCGAGGAGGAGAGCTTTCAGTCGATGGCAGCGGTTCCGATCCTGTCGCGCGCCGGAGAGACGATCGGGGTCATCGTGCTCCACACCGCAGCGCCCCACGAGTTCGGCGAGGACACGCTCAATCTGCTCATTCACATCGCCTCGTTGGTCTCGGGCGCGATCGAGAACGCGCAGCTCTATGACCGCGAGCGCCGCCGCGTCGACGCCCTCACCGGTCTGGCGCAGCTGGGCCAGCAGGTCGCCGCCGCATCCGGTCTCACCGAGCTCGGTGCCGCGCTGGTGCGGGGCACCGCGGCGCTGCTCGGAGCCGGCGTCTGCCAGCTGCTGCGGTCCGACGACGACGACAGCGTGATGATGTTGGCCTCCTTCCCGGAGGGCGCGCCCGCTCCGGCACTGACCTCGGCGGCAAAGATCGTCCTGGCCGGTCTGGAGCAGCGGTCCGGACGCCGGCCCAGCCGGCAAGCGCTGTGGCCCGGCGAGCCGTTCGCCGACGTGCTCGTCACTCCCCTGGCGGTGGGCGAGGAGCGGGTTGGCGTGCTCTGCTCGGGATCGTCGGCAAACCGGACGTTCAGCGACGAGGACGCCGAGATCGCGCGGGCGGTGGCCCATCTCGGCGCGGTGGCGCTCCGGCGCGCCGAGCTGATCGAGGGCCTGACCAAGGCCAACACGATCAAGGACCTTTTCGAGGCGCTGGCGGCCGGCGCCACCAGCTTCGCCGCCGCCAAGGCCGCCGAGATCCGCTGCGAGCTCACCGCCCCTTACCTGCTGCTGCGCGCCGAGCCCGCCGGCGATCGCGACCAGTCCTCCGGCGAGTGGCGGACCGCCGCCGAAGAGCTCGGTCGCGGTCTCGCGCAGCTGGCGCCGCGGTCGGCGATCGAGGCTGGGCCCGGGCCGGTCCGGGCCCTGCTGGCGTTCGGGTCAGCGCAGCGGATGGCGACCGACGAGCTGCTCCGCCAGGCTCGGGAGCTGGGGCAGCGCACCGGGGCGGTGATCGGCGTCAGTGAGCGTCGCGAGTCGCCGGCGGATGCGGCCGGCGCCTATCGCGAGGCGCGCGATGCGGCGACCATCGCCCACGCGCTGCTCCGCGACGGCGGGGCGATCGCCTACTCCCAGGTCGGCGCCTACCGGTACCTGGTCCAGATCGGCGCGCAGGACGCGCCCCGGGATCGGATGCGCGCCGCCGTCGACCTGCTGATCGGCTATGACCGCCGCCGGCGCACCGCGCTGCTGGACACCCTCGAGCGCTACCTCTCAGAGCGCCGCAGCGTGATCGAGTCAGCCCGCGCGCTCTACATCCACCCCAATACGCTGCGCCAGCGGCTGGGCCGGATCGAGGAGCTGACCGGGCTCGATCTCAACGAGGACGACCTGCTGTCGCTGGAGCTGGCGATCAAGTTGGCCCGGCTGCACGGCCGGCCGGACGCCTAGCGTCCCGGGCTCCGGCCCCGATGGCGGCCCGCCGGACGGCTAGCGTCCCGGGCTCTGGCCCGACGGCGGCCGGCCGGACGGCTAGCGTCCCGGGCGGGGCTCGTCGGCGACGAGGAACACCGGCAGCTTGGCCTTGCGGCGCACCCGCTGGGGCTCCTGGGTCCACATCATGTTTCCCGATACCCGGTTGCGATCGGGGTCGGCCGCCATCACGATCGCCTCGCAGCTCTCCTTGGCCGCCTCGGCCAGGATCTTCTTGGTGGCGTTGCGGGTTCCGAGAACGTGCCCGTCCGCCTTGATCCCACGGCGCTCGAGCCGCCGGATCGTCTTGGTGACGATCTCACGCTGCTCCGCCCATTCCCGCTTGGTCGGCAGCAGGCCGGGCGACGGCATGCCGAACGCGGTGCCGTGCACACGCGCGACCGTGAACACGTGCACGGTGGCGCCCTCCGGGGCCGCGAGCTCCACCGCGCGAGCTACGGCGGCCGGCGGGATCGGCCGTCCCTCCGAGGCGATCAGGATCCGCCGGAAGCGGCGCGGGCGGGCGGGCTCCGATTCCGAGTCGGTCACCGGTACGGTGGCGCTCACGGGCCGGCGCCACCCGGCGCCATCCCGGTCGTCCGCGCCACCGGCTCCTGTCGCGCCGCGCGCCGATCCTCGAAGCGCTTGCGCCAGTAGTACAGCGGCAGATACAGCAGCAACACGCCCCAGCCGATGAAGTAGTAGGGCAACGTCGTCTTGCCGGCGGCGTTGCATTTGCACGAGGCGTACACCGGGCCGCCGTAGAAGTAGATCACCGCGTACAGCAGCGCGATCCCCAGCGCCACGTATTTCATGAATCCGGGCAGCTTGAACGGCCGGCGAACGTTGGGGCGGTTGCGGCGAAGCAGGAAGTAGCCGACCAGCACCGGGATGAACGACGCCAGGTAGCCCACGTTGGACAACGTGTAGATCTGCACCGCGCCCCCGGCGAAGACGACCAGGATCGAGCACACCACGTTGAAGATCATCGCCCGGTGCGGCACTCCATGATGGTTGGTGCGCTGGAAGAACTTCGGGAACTGCCCGTCGGTCGACATCTGGTGCAGCGAGCGGGCGGTGCCGGTGATCGCGTTCAGCGCCGACAGGATCAGCGCCAGGATGAGCATGACCGCGATCAGCCAGTTGAGGATGCTGGAGCCGACGCCGGCGCCGAACACCTTCGAGGCGAAGTGGACGAAGATCGTCTTGGGATCGACGAGCGAGGCGTTGCCGAGCGCGCTCAGCCCGAGCACGATGATGAACGCCACCGGAATCATGGTGTAGATGAAAAGGCCGTACAGGCCCTCCAGGTTCATCGCGATCTTGGCGTCGCGATCGGGGTTGCGGGTCTCGCCGATGTAACAGGCGGCCGCCTCCATGGCGATCACGTTCCAGGTGAGCAGGAACGAGAACGCGATGTACAGCGTCAGCCAGTTGTGACCGAACAGAGAGCTGAAGAAGCCGGTCCCGTTGGTGTGACGGAAGTGCCACAGCTGGCCGAAATCGACCACCGACGGGTGGAAGATCCACGAGATGGCCAGGAAGGTCAGCGGAATCATCGACAGGATCGCCAGCGCCGTCGCGAAGAAGGTGCCGAAGCGCAGCCCTCGCACCGCCGGCACGGCCAGCACGATCAACCCGAAGATCGAGATCCCCAGCGTCCACCAGGTGATCGTCGTTCCGAGCGGGGAGATCGAGCCGCCGGTCAGGTTGAAGCGATCGGCGATGTAGAACGAGGCCAGGATCATGTTCAGCGGCGCCACCGGGAACCAGCCGAGCCAGTAGGCCCACGCGGTGAACCCGTTCACGTGCTCGGCGAACCGCGGCCACCGATCCTTGTAGGCGGGGTAGGCGTAGGCGGGAAGGCCGCCGGAGCGATCGGGCATCATCGCCGACAGCTCGGCCAGCAGCAGGCAGACGAGATAGCCGGTGATCGTGATGATCACGATCACGGGCACCGAGGCGGCCCCCAGCTCGGTGACCATGACCGGCGCGATCCCCGTGACGAGGATCGTCCCCGCCAGGCCGATGACGAAGGCTCCCCACCAGTTGGTGGTCTTCGCCAGGCCGGCCGATTCGTAGACGAGCTCGTCTTCGAATGGTCCGGGCGAGGTCATTTCATCCGGCATGTGGCCTCCCTGGTCCGCTTGTTGATGGTGGCCTTACCCTGACATGTCGTCGGTGGCCTGCAAGGCGAGATGCGAACACAATTGCGGCGTTTGACATGGAGCACCTGGACACATTTCTGGCGGGCCACCCGCCGTTCGACGAGCTACCGTCCGAGCACCTGCGAGAGCTGGCCGCCGAGGCGGTCGTGCAGGAGCACGCCGCGGGTGCGGTGCTGCTCGTGGAGGATGGCCCGCCGGCGGCCGGCATCTGGGTGATTCTGACCGGATCGGCGGACGTCGTCCACGAGGGTGAGGTGATCCAGGTGCTCGAGCCCGGGGAGTGCTTCGGCCACCCGTCGCTGCTGACGGGCATGGCGCCCGCGTTCACCGTCCGTGCCCGAGAGCCGTCCCGCTGCGCGCAACTGCCCCCCTCGGTGGCGCGGCGCCTGCTGGCCACCGGGCCGGGAGTCGCCTACGTCGCCCGGACGATGCGCCAGCGCCTGACCCGCGCCGGCGACGTCGTGCACGGCCTGCACGAGGTGGGCACCACCCCGGTGTCATCGATCATGCGCCCGGCAGTCTTCGCCTCGCCCGACGACACGGTCGCCGCGGCGGCGTCACGGTTGGGCAGCGATGGGGTGCAGGCGCTGCTCGTCTCGCTGGGCGACGATGCCCTCGGAATCGTCACCGACGCCGACATTCGCACCGCGATGGCGGGCGACGGCGTCGCTCCGGACGCCCGGCTGCGCGAGGTCGCCCGGTTCCCAGCGCCGGTCGTGCCCGCCGGCCAGCTGGCCATCGAGGCGACCGTCGACATGCTCGCCGCCGGGGTGGAGCAGCTGGTCGTGATCGACTCGGGGCGGGTGCGCGGCGTCCTCTCCGCCGCCGATCTGCTCGGACTGGAGGCGTCGAGCCCGATCGGACTGCGTCACACGATCCTCCGCGCGCCACATCTCCAGGCGCTGGAGCGCGCCGTCTCGCACCTCCCGCAGCTGTTCCTGGCACTCGCCCGCGCCGGCGTGCCCTCCTCGGATCTCGGCCGGGTGCTCAGCCTCGCTCACGACGCGGTGGTGACGCGGCTGATCGACTTCTCCATTCAGAGCAACGGCCCGGCGCCGCTGCCGTGGGCGTGGCTGGATCTGGGCAGCGCCGCGCGCCGGGAGCTCACGCTGGCCTCCGATCAGGACAACGCGCTGGCCTACGCCACCCCGCAGCCGGACGACCGCGCGCCGGCCGACGCCTACTTCCAGCGCCTCGGCGCCGATGTCAACTCCGGGCTCGCGCGGTGTGGGATCGGGGTCGACAACAACGGCGTCCTGGCGGCCAACAGCCTGTGGCGGATGACCAAGCCGGAATGGCTGAAGACCTTCGACGAGTGCCTGGCCGAGCCCGACGAATCCCACCTGGTCCGGGCTACGGTGTCGTTTGACTTCCGTCCCGGCGCGGGAGGCCTGGCCATCGGCTTCGATCTGACCGCGAGGATGCGGTCGGCCCGCGAGCACCCCCAGTTCATGCGTCTGCTGGCGCGATCGGCGGCCGGGTTTCCCGTCGCCCTCGGCTTCCGGGGCCAGCTCGCCACCGCTCGCGACGGCCGCCTCGACGTCAAGCAGTCAGGGATCATCCCGCTGGTCAACCTGGTCCGCTACTACGCCCTCGCCTCCGGAGTCACGATCTCCTCGACGCTCGATCGGATCGAGGCGGTGGGCGCCGCCGGGGGACTGGAGGCGGCGGCCGCCGACGCCCTGCGCGAGGCGTTCGAGGTGATCACCCGGGTCCGCTTCGAGCATCACGCGCAGCTGGTCGCCGCCGGGCGGCCGGCGGACAACCGGATCGATCCGGGGGCGATGGCCCCGATCGCGCGGTCCGATCTGCGCGAGGCCCTGCTGGCGGTCAAACGGGCCCAGAGACGACTCCCGGTCTAGGGCCCCCGCTGGTCTCGCGGCTCGGCGTCCCCGGTCCGGGTCGCATCCCTGCGACGTGGATGGCAATTCGGGTCGTGGCGAACCGAATCGCCATCCACGTGAGGTTCATGGGTGCCGAGGAGGGCGGTGAGGTTCCGGTGCTCCGTGTGGCGCGGAATGCCACATTTGCACCGGAAAGTGTGCCCGCGGCCGCCATTGGAGCAAAGCGAATCAGGTTCTACGCTGGACCCATGTGCGGTATCGCCGGCCTCTACACCAAGAACGAGGCGCTGCGCTCGCAGCTGGGGGCACATCTGGCGCGGATGCTGGACCAGCTTTCGTTCCGCGGGCCCGACAGCGCCGGCGCCGCCTTCTATCGCGATCCCGCGCCCGACGGCTGGTGCAAGCTGTCGCTCCGCACCACGGCCGCGGCCGGGTGGGCCGGGCTCGGCCCCGAGCTCGCCGGCGAGCTGGCCGACCGGTTCGGCGACGCGTCGATGAGCGGGAGCCGCGCCAGCCACGCCACGTTCATCGTCGACGCCGACCCCGACGCGGTCCAGACGTGGCTGCTGGAGTGCCATCCGGAGCTGACGCTGATGAGCGCCGGCACGACGATCGAGATCTACAAGGAGGCCGGCTCACCGTCGCAGTTCGTGCGCCGCTTCGGGCTGGACGAGCTCACGGGCAGCCACGCCCTCGGCCACACTCGGATGGCGACCGAGAGCCGGGTCAGCACCGAGCACTCGCATCCGTTCTCCACCGGCCTGGACCTGTGCCTGGTGCACAACGGGTCGCTGTCGAACCACAACCGGCTCCGGCGCTCGCTGCGCCGCGAGGGGATCCACTTCCAGACCGACAACGACACCGAGGTGGCCGCCGGCTACCTGACCTGGCAGCTGCGCGAAGGCGCCACGCTCGAGCAGGCGCTCGAGGCCAGCCTGGACGATCTCGAGGGCTTCTTCACGTTCGCCGTCGGCACCGCGGACGGCTTCGCCGTGCTGCGCGATCCGATCGCCTGCAAGCCGGCGGTGATGGCCGAGACCGACGAGTGGGTGGCGATCGCATCCGAGTACCGGGCGATCGCCTTGCTTCCCGGTGCGCAGGACGCGGTCACGTGGGAGCCCGAGCCCGGCCGGGTGTACAGCTGGGGCACCGCCCTGGTGGGGTGATGGCCGCCACCCAGGCCACGCCCGCCGAGGCGCTGCGCTTCGACCTGCGCGCGGACTCGGTGCGGGCGCTGAACCGACGTCTGCACTCCGCCCGGGAGCCGGCCCGTGTGCTGATCACCCATCCTGACGGGCGCCATAGCATCGCGGTCGGTCTCGACGCCGACCACGAGGTGGAGATCGCCGGCCACGCCGGCTACTACTGCGCCGGCATGAACCAGCGCGCCGCGATCCGGGTTCGGGGCAACTGCGGCGTCGGGGTGGCCGAGAACATGATGTCGGGGACGGTGATCGTCGAGGGGTCGGCCAGCCAGGCGGCCGGAGCGACCGCCCGGGGCGGCCTGCTGGTCATCCACGGCGACGCCTCGGCGCGGTGCGCGATCTCGCTCAAGGGCGCGGACGTCGTGGTGCGCGGATCGGTGGGTCACATGAGCGCGTTCATGGCTCAGAAGGGCTGCCTGGTGGTGTGCGGGGACGCCGGCGAAGCGCTCGGCGACTCGCTGTACGAGGCGCGGCTCTATGTCGGCGGAGCGGTGGCCGGGCTCGGTGCCGATTGCGTGGAGAAGGAGATGCGCGCCGAGCACCGCGAGCAGCTCGCCGAGCTGCTCGCCCGCGCCGACGTCGACCTGGAGCCGTCGCGGTTTCGTCGCTACGGCTCCGCCCGCCGGCTCTACAACTTCAAGGTCGACAACGTCGGGGTGTATTGACCGGTGAGCGTTCGTGACGACGAGCGACCCCAGCTGCGCGAGTCGGCCACGTTCGATCGCCACACGATCGCCGAGATCCAGCGCGCCGCTCGCGAGGGCACGTACGACATCCGCGGCTTCGGTGCCAAGCGCCGCGTGCCTCATTTCGACGACCTGCTGTTCCTGGGGGCCAGCGTGTCGCGCTACCCCCTGGAGGGCTACCGCGAGCGCTGCGCCACCGATGTGACCATCGGCACCCGGTTCGCTGCCGAGCCGGTGAAGCTCGACATCCCGATCACGATCGCCGGGATGAGCTTCGGCGCCCTCTCGGGCAACGCCAAGGAGGCGCTCGGTCGCGGCGCCAGCGAGGTCGGGACCTCCACGACCACCGGCGACGGGGGGATGACCCCCGAGGAACGCGAGCATTCCGACAAGCTCGTCTACCAGCTGCTGCCCTCGCGCTACGGGATGAACCCGGACGACCTGCGCCGGGCCGACGCGATCGAGGTCGTGATCGGTCAGGGCGCGAAGCCGGGGGGCGGGGGGATGCTGCTGGGCCACAAGATCTCCGACCGCGTCGCCGCGATGCGCGATCTGCCGCCGGGGATCGACCAGCGCAGCGCCAGCCGGCATCCCGATTGGACGGGGCCCGACGATCTGGAGATCAAGATCGAGGAGCTGCGCGAGATCACCGACTGGCGGATTCCGATCTATGTCAAGGTGGGGGCGAGTCGCACCTATTTCGACGTCGCGCTTGCCGTCAAGGCCGGCGCGGATGCGATCGTGCTCGACGGTATGCAGGGCGGCACCGCGGCCACCCAGGAGGTGTTCATCGAGCACGTCGGGATCCCGATCCTGGCGGCGATCCCGCAGGCGGTGGAGTCGCTGATGGAGCTGGACATGCACCGCAAGGTTGCGCTGATCGTCTCCGGTGGGATCCGCACCGGGGCCGATGTCGCCAAGGCGCTGGCGCTCGGCGCCGACGCCGTCTCGATCGGGGTGGCGGCGCTCATCGCCCTCGGTGACAACGCGCCCGAGTACGACGCGCAGTACGCCGAGATCGGCTCCGCCGCGGGCTACTACGACGATTGGCAGGCCGGTCGCGATCCGGCCGGTATATCGACCCAGGAGCCCGAGCTGGCGGCGCGCCTGGACCCGGTGCTCGGCGGGCGGCGGCTGGCCAACTACCTGCGCACGCTCACGCTGGAGACCCAGACGCTGGCCCGGGCCTGCGGCAAGTCGCACGTCCACGCGCTCGAGCCCGAGGATCTGGTGGCGCTGACGATCGAGGCGTCGGCGATGGCCCGGGTGCCGCTGGCGGGGACGAGCTGGATCCCGGGTCTCTCGCCGGTCACGTAGTCGGGCTCACCCTGGTAGCACGCCCGCGGCGCGCCACCAGGTGACCCGCATGAGCCTACGGCTGAACGAACACCGGCGTGCCGACGCCGAAGAACCGGTTGTGCCTGATCCTCGCGGTCACGTTGCCGCCGGTGCCGAGCCAGATCCCGATGCTGTTGTCGAAGATCCGGTTGCCGGCGATGTTGATCGTCACCGGAACCGCTCCGTAGACCAGGACGCCGACCGTGCTCAGTGGCGAGTTCGGTCCTGGGTCCATGTCGGGATCGAGGTTGTTTCGGCCGATCACGTTCCGGATGATGCGGTTGCCGCTCAGATCCTCAAATGTTCCGGGCGCGATCGGGTGGGCGTGCAACGTCACCCCGCCCAGTCCGTTCTCGGCGATGTAGTTGTGAATGACGAGGTTGTCGTAGGACGCGCTGCCGGCCGACGCGTTGGCGAACACCACCCCGGCGCCCTCGCCCTTGACGCCGTTGCCGGTGATCCAGTTGTCGGCGATGACGTTGTCGTAGTCCCCGCCCTTCGCCGGCTGGCGATTGCCGTTGGCGTCGAGGGCGAATGGGTTATGGCCCGGAACCGTCACGCCACAGTCGAACAGGTTGTTGGTGATGACGTTGTGGGCGACGACATTGTCATGCGTGGGCCCGAACTCGTCGGTGAGCAGGACGCCGCCGCTGTTGGCGCTGACGTAGTTGCCGCTCACGATCGAGTCGTACACGCCCATGAGGTGGATGCCCTCGCCGCAGTCGCCCGGCACCGGGCCCGCGGGGTTGCACTGCGGATACGGCGAGTTAGGCGACAGGGCGCCACCCGTGTCGTTGCCGGTGACGCGGTTGCCGGTGATCGACACGTCGCGGATGGAGCCGCCCGCGAGCGAGCCGGTGGCGAGAATGCCCTCGCCGATGGCGCCGGTGACGGTGAAGCCGCTGACCTGCACCCTGCCCGACTTGATGGTGATCGCCGCCAGGCAGGGCGCGCTGCCCGGGCCTGACGGGCCGAGCTGGTCGCACATGCCATTGGCCGTCGAGGACCCCTGGATCGTGGCGCCGAGACCTCGCAGCTTCAGCGGCTGGGAGATGATCACGTCCTCGGTGTACGTCCCCGGACAGACGATGACCGTCCCGTCCCCACGCGCAGCATTCACGGCGGACTGGATCGTCGAGTAGGCGGCAGTCGCGCAGGAATAGCCGGCACCTGCCGAGCCGCCGGACGGGGAAACGAAGAGAGCCCCGCCGCGGGCTCCGTCGCCCGGATGCGCCCAACCATGGTGGCCGCGTCCCGCGGCCGCGGCGACACCGCACTGGGCGACCGCAACCACCGCGCAGGTTGTAAATGCCAACAGCAATCGATTGATGCGCAGCCTCGGACAGCGGAACCCGGTCATCAGTGCTCTCCTATCTGGTGTGAACCCCGGCGTGCGCACCGCCCCTCGATGGCGGTGCTGCCTGCAACGCCTTCTTAACCTCACACTAACGGCGCGACTCCCGCCGTGTCAACACCAGTTAGGCCTTCACCTCGCGCCCGTCCTCGCCCCACATCGTGTGAAAGGTGCCGTCGCGGTCGTCACGCTTGTAGGTGTGGGCGCCGAACAGGTCTCGCAGTCCCTGGATCAGGCTGGCCGGCCCGCGGGCCCGCCGGTACCCGTCGTAGTAGGCCAATGAAGATGAGAACGCCGGGGTCGGGATGCCGAGCTCGGCGGCGCGGCCGACCACTCGGCGCCACGGGTCCTGCGCCTCCTGCAGCGCTGTGGCGAAGAAGTCGGCCAGCATCAGGTTGGCCAGCGACGGCTCCGCGTCATAGGCCTCGCGGATGCGGTCCAGAAAGCGAGCCCGGATGATGCAGCCGCCGCGCCAGATCGTCGCCATCGAGCCGAGGTCGACGTCCCAACCCTCGGTGTCGGCGGCGGCCGCCATCTGGGCGAAGCCCTGCGCGTAGGAGACGATCTTGGACGCGTAGAGCGCGTGCTCGAGGTCATCGGCCAGCGACTCGTCCCCGCTCGGCGCCGCGTCGCTGGGGCCCGCCAGGACGTCGGCGGCGTGCACGCGCTGCTCCTTGAGCGCGCTCAGCGTCCGCGCGAACACCGCCTCGGTGATCCCGGTGAGGGGGACCCCGAGCTCCAGCGCGTCCTGCGCCGTCCAGCGACCGGTGCCCTTCTGCTCGGCGGCGTCGAGGATCACGTCCACCAGGGGCTTGCCGGTGCCGTCGTCGATCTTGGCCAGCACCCGGGCGGAGATCTCGATCAGGAACGACTCGAGCTCGGACTCGTTCCACCTCTGGAAGCGCTCAGCGATCTGCGGGACCTCCCAGCCGACGCCGTGGCGCAGCAGGTCATAGCTCTCGGCGATCAGCTGCATGTCGGCGTATTCGATCCCGTTGTGAACCATCTTCACGTAGTGCCCAGCCCCGTCGGCGCCCACATAGGTGCAGCAAGGCGTCCCATCGACGTTGGCGGCGATCGCCTCGAAGATCGGCTTGACCGACTCGTCGTACGGCTCGCGGTCGCCACCGGGCATGATGCTCGGACCATTGAGCGCGCCCTCCTCGCCGCCCGAGACGCCGACCCCGAGAAAGCGAATTCCCCGCTCGGCGAGCTCGTGGTGGCGCCGCTGGGTATCCCGGTAGTTCGCGTTGCCGCCGTCGATGAGGATGTCGTCGCGCTGTAGGTGGGGCGCGATCTCGTCGATCACGGCGTCGGTCGCCGGGCCGGCCTGCACCATGCTCATCAGCACCCGCGGCGGGGCCAGCGCCGCCACCCACTCCTCGGTGCTCTCAAAGCCGCTGATCGGTCCCTCGGAGCCGTGCTCGTCGACAAACGTCGTCATGCGGCTGGTGGTGCGGTTGTGGACCGCGACCGGGATGTCGTGGTGGGCGACGTTGCGCGCCAGGTTGGCGCCCATCGTGGCCAGGCCGGTGAGGCCGAAGTGGCGGTCGGCGGTGGCGGAGGAGGTCATGCCCGGAACTTAGCGCCCGCCCGCTCCCGGGCAGATGCCACCCGCCGGGGCGACCGGGGGAGCCCGCTTCGGAGGTCCGCCGCCCTGCCCGGCCCCGGAGGACGAGCGCAGTGGGAGATCGCGAGGCGAGCGGGTAGCGTGAGACGCATGAACTACCGCACGCTAGGAACCACTGGGACCAAGGTGACTCCGCTCTGTCTCGGCGCGATGATGTTCGGCGACTGGGGCAACCAGGACCACGACGAGAGCATCCGCATCATCCATCGCGCGCTGGACGCCGGGATCAATTTCATCGACACCGCCGACGTCTACTCCCGCGGTGAGTCCGAGGAGATCGTCGGCAAGGCGCTGTCAGGCGGCAAGCGCGACGACGTCGTGCTCGCCACCAAGGTCCATGGCAACATGGGCGACGACCCCAACCAGTTCGGCAACTCACGACGTTGGATCGTGAAGGAGATCGACGCCAGCCTGAGGCGGCTGGGCACCGACTGGATCGACCTGTACCAGATCCACCGGCCCGAGGCCGACACCGACATCGACGAGACCCTGGGGGCGCTGACCGACCTGGTCCGCGCCGGCAAGGTCCGCTACATCGGCTCCTCCACCTTTCCGGCGTCGCAGATCGTCGAGGCACAGTGGGTGGCGGAGAAGCGCGGTCGCGAGCGGTTCGTGTGTGAGCAGCCGCCCTACTCGCTGCTGGTTCGCGGGATCGAGTCAGACGTGCTCCCGACCGCGCAGCGGTACGGCATGGGCGTGATCCCGTGGAGCCCGCTGGCCGGCGGCTGGCTGTCGGGTCGCTACCGCAAGGACGCCGACGCACCGAGCTCGACCCGGGCGCAGCGCCTCCCGGATCGCTACGACCTGTCGCGGCCCGAGAACCAGCGCAAGCTCGACGCCGCCGACGCGCTCGCCGGCCTCGCCGATGAGGCGGGAATGACGCTGATCGAGATGGCGCTGGCGTTCGTCATCAACCACCCCGGGGTCACCGCGGCGATCATCGGCCCGCGGACGATGGACCACCTGGAGTCGCAGCTGACCGCCGCCGACGTGGAGCTGTCCGACGAGCTACTGGACCAGATCGACGAGATCGTCGCGCCGGGTGTCAACATCAGCGCCGCCGACGCCGGCTGGCCGAATCCCGCATTGGAGCCGGCGAGTCGCCGCCGTCGGCCGATTGGACCTTCATCTGAGGCGGCTGTAGCCAGCGCCAGATGACACACGCCGCCCTACGTCACGGACCGGAAGCTCGGCCGCGCCGTTTCCGGCCCGACGGCCACGGCGTCGATTACCCCACGGATGAGGGATCCCGGCCGGGAACTCTTCGGCTCCTCCTACGAATTTCCGACGCGAGAAAGCGAAGCTCTGGGTCTCATCACGATCCAAGGAGGTGAAATTCGTGACCCACAGGCTCAGATCGCTGCTGACGGCACTGGCGGTAACCGGCGCCCTGGCGGGCGGCGGTGCCGCGATCGCAAGCGCCGCCTCGTCGACCAGCAGCACGACGCCGGCGACGAGCAGCGCGACGCCGGCGACGAGCAGCGCGACGCCGCCGGCCAAGACCGGTCCGGGCGCCGGCAGCACGACGCCCCGGCCGGGCGCGCCGGGCGCCAAGGCTCGGCCAAGCGGTGGCCATCACTGCCCCAACATGTGATCGCCCCATCGGGCGATCACTTCTGACAAGACCGCGTCGGGCCGGCTCAGCGACTAGTGGTCGTCCCCGTATTTGCGGGGGCGGCCACTAGAGCCGGCCCGCCCGGCCGGAATCGAGCGAGTCGATCATCAGCTCCAGCATCCGCGGCCACTGGTCGGGCTCGACTCGCCGGGCGGCCCGGGTGGCCGCGAACAGCAGGCGGAGATCGAGCGTGGTGGCGTCGGATCGGAGGCGGCCCTCGGCGCGGGCTTCGGCGAGAAGCACCTCCAGGGCGGTCGCCGAACGCGCCGCCGCCGCCACCACGTCGGGATGGTCGGCGACCGCGATCCGCGCCTCGCTCATCAGCCAGTCGGCCCGCTGGCCTGACACCAACGTGGTCAGCAGCTCGGTCAGCGCCTCCCAGCGGGTCCCGGCGCGCTGACGAGCCGCCTCGGCGGCGGCGGCGATCTCGTCCTGGCGGCGGGTGACCAGCGCCGCGAGCAGTTCCCGCTTGGATTCGAACACTCGATAAACGCTGGCCACGCCGGCGCCGGCCGCGTCGGCCACCGCGCTCATCGGCGCCTCCAGACCGTCGCGAGCGAACACCTCGGTCGCGGCCTGGAGCAGGCGCTCGCGCTTGGCCTCGGGCGCCAGGCGCGGCCACCCGCAGCTCCCGGTTGCCGGTGCGAGCTCTTCGTCCTGGGGCGGAATGATCATTCCGCTAGAGTAGCCGCGGTGTCCGCCACGAGCCACCGCGACCACGGCGTCAACCCGACACTGATCCTGGCGGTGACGGCGCTGGCGGGCCTCGCCTACGCGATGCTGAGCTCGGCGGTGATCCCCGCGCTGACGTCGATCGAGCACAGCCTGCACACGAGCGAGACCGGGGTGACCTGGCTGTTGACCGGCTACCTGCTGTCGGCGTCGGTGGCCACGTCGATCCTCGGCCGCCTCGGCGACATGTACGGCAAGGAGCGGCTCCTCCTGATCACCCTGATCATCCTCGCTGTCGGCACCGTGATCTCGGCGCTGGCGACGACCCTGCTGCCGATGATCATCGGCCGGGTCATCCAGGGCGCCGGCGGCGGCATCTTCCCGCTCGCGTTCGGCATCGTCCGCGACGAGTTCCCCCGTGACCGCGTCGCCGGGAGCATCGGCATCCTGTCGTCGATCCTCGGGATCGGCGGGGGAATCGGCGTCGTGCTCGGCGGGTTGATCGTCGAGCATCTCGACTATCACTGGCTCTTCTGGATTCCGCTCGTCGCCAGCGTCGCGGCGGCGATCTGCACCTGGCGATTCGTGCCCGAGTCTCCGGTGAGGGTGCCCGGCCGGGTCAACTGGCTGGCGGCGGCGCTGATGTCGATCGGTTTCGTGTGTGTGCTCATCGCCATCTCGGAGACGATCACCTGGGGCTGGGGCTCGCCCAAGACGCTCAGTCTGCTCGCAGTGGGGCTGATCACCTGTGTCGCCTGGGTGACCGTCGAGGTCCGCAGCGACGAGCCGCTGATCGACATGACGATGATGCGGATCCGCGGCGTCTGGACCACCAACCTGGTTGCGTTCCTGCTCGGCGCCGGCATGTACGCGTCGTTCCTCATTTACCCCCAGTTCGCCCAGCTGCCGAAGAGCACCGGATTCGGCTTCGGGGCGTCGGTCGTGACCGCGGGGCTGTATCTGCTGCCCGCGGCCCTCGGGATGAGTCTGCTCGGCTCGGCTGCCGGCCGCGTCGCCCGCCGCTACGGCTCCAAGGCGGCGGTGATCGTCGGCAGCGCCATCACCTGCGTGGCGTTTGCCTATCTCGCGCTCGCCCACGCACATCCGTACGACATGCTGATCAGCGCGCTGCTGCTGGGCATCGGGGTCGGGTTGGCGTTCGCCGCGCTCGGCAACCTGATCGTCGAGGCGGTCCCGCCGGAGCAGACGGGGGTGGCGACCGGGATGAACACGGTGATGCGGACGCTCGGCGGCGCGCTCGGTGGCCAGATCGTCGCCACCTTGATCGCAAACAACATCGCTCCCAGTGGTCTCCCGACGGTGACCGGCTTCACCGCGTCCTTCGTGCTCGAGGCGGCGTTCCTGGCAGTGGCGGTGCTCGCCGGCCTGCTCGTCCCCGGAAGGCGGCCGGCTCCGGCCGCAACTGCGGATTTCGCCCGCGCGCAGGAGGCCGGCTAGGCGATGCCCAGAGCGCCCCGCCGAGGCACCGGGAGCGATCCCCGCGGCCCCAACTACAAGTGGATCGCGCTGTCGAACTGCACGCTCGGAGTGCTGCTGGCGACGCTCGACGCGTCGATCACGCTGATCGCGATGCCCGCCATCTTCCGCGGCATCAAGCTCGACCCGCTCGTTCCCGGTAACAGCTTCTACCTGCTGTGGATGATCCTCGGCTTCCTGGTCGTGTCCAGCGTCCTGATCGTCTCACTCGGCCGGCTGGGCGACATGTACGGCCGGGTACGGATCTACAACCTCGGGTTCGTCATCTACACGGCCGCGTCGCTGCTGCTCACGATCGACTGGATGACCGGCAGGGACGGCGCTCTGTTCCTGATCGTGTTCCGGATCGTCCAGGGAATCGGCGCCGCTTGCCTGCTCGCCAACTCGGCGGCGATCATCACCGACGCGTTCCCCTCCAACCAGCGGGGGATGGCGCTCGGGATCAACAACATCGTCGGCGTCAGCGGCATGTTCGTCGGCCTGGTGCTCGGCGGGTTGCTGGCGCCGATCAGCTGGCGGCTGGTGTTCCTGATCTCGGTGCCGGTCGGTTTGTTCGGCACGGTGTGGGCCTACCTCAAGCTCCAGGAGCTGTCCAAGCCCAAGCGGGCCCGGATCGACTGGGCCGGCAACATCACGTTCGCGCTCGGGTTGATCCTGATCATGATCGCCGTCACCTACGGGATCCGTCCCTACGGCGCCTCTGCGACCGGGTGGGGTAGCCCCCGGGTGCTGATCCTGATCGGGTCCGGCGTGGCCTCTCTGATCGCGTTCGCGATCGTCGAGAGCCGGGTCCGTGACCCCATGTTCAAGTTGCCGCTGTTCAAGATCCGCGCGTTCACGTTCGGGACCCTGTCCACGTTCCTGTCGGCGGTCGCCCGCGGCGGCCTGATGTTCATGCTGATCATCTGGCTGCAGGGGATCTGGCTGCCTCTGCACGGCTACGACTTCACCCAGACCCCGCTGTACGCCGGGATCTACATCCTTCCCCTGACCTTCGGGATGCTGTTGGCCGGGCCCACGTCGGGCTTTCTCTCCGACCACTTCGGGTCGCGTCCGTTCGCCACCGGCGGCATGATCGGCGCGGCGGCCAGCTTCGTCGCGCTCATCCTGCTGCCGGTTGACTTCTCCTATCCGGCGTTCGCGGCGATCCTGTTCCTCAACGGCGTCTCGATGGGGATGTTCGCGTCGCCCAATCGCGCCGGCGTGATGAACAGCCTGCCGCCGGGCGATCGCGGCGCCGGCGGCGGCATGAACCAGACGTTCCAGAACTCGGCGCAGGTGCTGTCGATCGGGATCTTCTTCACGCTGATGATCCTCGGCCTGGCGTCGACGCTGCCCCACGCGCTGTCGACCGGCCTGCGGGCCAACGGCGTCGGCGCCGGCGCCGCTCATGCTGCCGCCGGCCTGCCGCCGGTATCGATCCTGTTCGCCGCCTTCCTCGGCTACAACCCGATCCAGCACCTGCTCGGGTCACACGCGCTCTCCCAGCTGAGCGCCCACCAGCATGCCACCGTGGTCGGCCGCTCCTTTTTCCCGCACCTGATCTCGGCGCCGTTCCACACCGGGCTGCACGAGGCGTTCGCATTCGCAATCGGCGCCTGCCTGGTGGCGGCGGCGGCCTCGTGGTTTCGGGGTGGACAGACCGCCCGGACCGATAGGCCGGGCGGCGAGCCGGTCGAGGGCGCCCCCGCGCGCCACACGCGCACCCACGCGCAGCCGCCCTCCGGCGCGCGGGTCACCGGCTGACCGGCGTCTGCACCGCCGCCGGATCGGTGGTGGAGCGACCCGGCGCGTTCCGCGATCCGGGATCGCCGGTCCATTCTGTGCTGGCCAGCCAGCCAGTATTATCGGCTCCCGTGTACATGCCCGGCTGCGCGGCGCCGAGCGCGCAGGCGTGGCGGACGCGCCGGAGTCGAGGACGAGTCGTGACATCAACCCGCAACGACCTGGATCAGGTGATGGTCGCCGAGCGCGAGCACTGGGTGGATGGCCCGCCCCACGCGCTGTTTGCGCGCCTGCGCCGCGAGTGCCCCGTGCACTGGACCGCCGGGCTGACCGATTATCCGGACGAGGCCGGTTTCTGGTCGGTGACCCGGGCGCAGGACATCCACACCGTGAGCCGCGACTGGCGGACCTATTCGTCCGAGGTCGGCGGTGTGACGGCGACGACCGACGTGTTTCCCGTCGAGTTGATCCGGGCGATGTTCATCGGCATGGACCCGCCCAAGCACGATCGCCTGAAGATGCTGTTTCAGGCCGGGTTCACGCCGCGGCGGATCGCGGCGCACGAACCGGCGGTCCGCCACATCGTCTGCGACGTGCTTGACCGCCTGGACGGCCGCGACACCTGCGAGCTGGTCGGCGACGTGGCTCAGCCCGTCGTCTCGCGGGTGATCGGCAGCTTCATGGGGATCCCCGAGGCGGAGGACGCGGTGTGGGCGCGACTGATGAACACCGCCCTGTCGGTCGGCGATCCGGATCTGAATCCCGAGGGGATGCAGAGCATCCTCGCCAACGAGATACCTGAGATCTTCCGCCGCTGCTCGGAGATGATCGCGCAGCGCCGCGACCACCCCACCGAGGATCTCACGTCGGTGCTGGTGCACGCCGAGATCGACGGCCAGCGGCTGGAGGAGCACGAGATCGTGATGGGCTTCTTCCTGCTGGTCGCCGCCGGCAACGACAGCACCAAGGCCACCTACTGCAGCGGGATGCGCGCTCTCATGGAGCATCCCGACCAGCGCGCCGCGCTGCTCGCAGACCCGGCGCTGATCCCGGGCGCGGTGCAGGAGTCGCTGCGGATGTTTCCGGCGTTCGCCCATTTCCGTCGCACCGCCACCTGCGACACCGAGCTCGCCGGGCAGCCGATCCGTGAAGGAGAGAAGGTGGTGATGTGGTACGTGTCGTCCAACCGCGACGAGGGTCGCTACGAGGCGCCCGACCACTTCGACGTGCGCCGTGGCGGTGAGCATCAGGCCTTCGGCGCCGGCGGTCGGCACTTCTGCCTCGGGGCGGCGCTGGCCCGGCTGGAGCTGCGGGTGCTGTTCGAGGAGACGCTCGCCCGTTACCCGGAGATGGCGCCGGCGGGCCGGCCGACATCGGTCGTGTCGGCCTTCCTCAACCAGCTCAAGACGCTTCCCGTCCGGCTCGGCCCCCGGCGGTAGGCGGGCGACGGCCTCGGCTTTGAAGCGACGGCCTGCGACCGCCGGCGACCTTCTCTCAGCGCCAGTCCGACCAGGGCGACAGCGCGGCAGCCGCTTCCTCGTCGGCGCGGATCACGTGCATGACCGCGTTGACCAGCGCCAGGTGGGTGAACGCCTGCGGGAAGTTGCCCAGGTGGCGGCCGGTCAAGGGATCGATCTCCTCGGCATACAACCCGAGCGGGCTGGCGAACCCGAGCAGCCGCTCGCACAGCGACCGCGCCCGGTCCAGCTCGCCGATCTCGCACAGGGCCGAGACCAGCCAGAACGAGCAGATCAAGAACGTGCCCTCCTTGCCCTCCAGGCCGTCGTCGGTCTCCTCGGTCCGGTAGCGCAGCACCAGACCGCCCTCGGTGAGCTCGTCGGCGATCGCGAACACCGTGGCCCGGATCCGCTCGTCGTCGGGCGTCAGGAAGCGCATCAGCGGGAGCAGCAACAACGCGGCGTCGAGTGCATCGGTCTCGTAGTGCTGGACGAAGACGCCGCGTTCGTCGACGCCGTGCGCCAGTACGTCGGCCTTGATCGCCTCGGCCGCCTCGCGCCACCGGCTGGCGCGTCCGAAGTCCTCGCGCAGCTCGGCCAGGCGGGAGCCCCGGTCGCAGGCGACCCAGCAGAACACCTTCGACGAGGTGAAGTGCTTGGGCTCGCCCCGGCTCTCCCAGATGCCGCGGTCGGGCTCGCGCCAGTGCTCGATCGCCTGCTCGACTTGGCGCGACAGGATCCGCCACGTGCGGTCGTCCAGCGAATCACGGCTGCGGGTGTGCAGGTAGACGGAGTCGAGCAGCGCGCCCCACACATCGTGCTGCTCCTGCTCGTAGGCGGCGTTGCCGACCCGAACCGGCTGGGCCCGCTCGTAGCCCTCGAGATGGTCGAGCACGTGCTCGTCGAGCTGGCGCTCGCCGTCGAGGCCGTACAGCACCTGCAGCTTCTCCTCGCCGGCGGCGACGTCGGCGATGAAGTAGAAGAAGTCGTTGGCCTCCCACTCGAACCCGAGCGACAACAGCGCCCACAGCATGAACGTGGAGTCGCGGATCCAGCTGTAGCGGTAGTCCCAGTTGCGCTCGCCCTGCGGGGTCTCGGGCAGCGAGGTGGTGGCGGCGGCGAGCAGCGCGCCGCTGGGCGCGTAGGTGAGGCCCTTCAACGTGAGCGCTGAGCGCTGCAGGAACGTCCGCCACGGATGGTCGGGGAAGTTGCCGCGGTCAAGCCAGTGCTGCCAGTGGTGGGCGGTCCACACCATCCGGTCATACGCCTCGTCGATGTTCCGGGGCGGGGCGTGCTCTGACCAGGACAGGGCGCAGTAGACCAGTTCGCCCTCCTTGAGCAGGTGACGGGCGGTCGCCCGCGAGCCCTCGAATCCAAGCCGCAGGTCGGTGGTCAGGGTCAGCCGGACGTTCCCGTCGCGACTGGTGGCCACGCCCTGGTTGTAGCCATCGCCGGTGTAGCGCCATTGCGCCGGATCGCGGCCGTAGTCGAACTTGGGCTCGCAGTCGAGCAGCAGCTGGACGTCGCCGTTGACGCAGCGGACGATCCGCAGCAGGACGTGGTCGGCGTCGTAGTCGGTGGGGGCGCGGCGATGGGTGTGCGAGCGGTCGTGCTCGTGATGCCAGTTGCCGATCAGCAGCACGTCGGAGACGACGATCCAGCCCGAGCCGGTGCCCCAGCTGGTCTCCAGCACCATCGTGCCCGGCAGGTAGCGGCGAGCCGCCGGGACCGACACCCCATCGGGCGCCAACCGAAACCAGCCGGCGTCGCGATCGAGGATCGCGCCGAACACGCTGCCCGAGTCCACCCGCGGCAGGCACATCCATTCCACCGCGCCGGAGGGCGCGACCAGGGCCAGCGTCTCACAGTCCGACAGGAACGCGTACTCGGCGATCGGCGGGAACGAGCTGGTCCCCAGCCGGGGGTCGTGCTCGCGCTCCCGTGACGGCGCCTTCGGCCCCGGCTTCGGTCCCCGGCGGTTACCGGGCTCGGTTCGGGCGGTGTCCTCGCGCAAGCGTGCAGTATCGCTGTTGGCGCGGCGAACCGAAAGCCCCGGGCGCCGCGCGTTTAACCGAACAGGCCTCCGAGCACCGCGAACGGACTGCGCGGAGCGTTGTCGTAGATCTCGCGCATGTTGGTCTCGACGTCGATCTTGCTGCCGGCGGGAACCTCGCCCCGGATCCGCTGCGCCAGCGCGTTGGCGCTGTCCTCGTCGGTGGCGCCGATCATCACCCAGTTCCAGCGGTGGATGTTGGGCAGGCCCTCGGCGCTGAGCCGGTCTGACAGCTTGCCCGCCTCGCGCCGGGAGGCGCACTCCACGCGCACCTCGAACTCGGGATAGCCCTGCTCGGTGGATTCCTCGCGCTCTTGAACCACGCGTTCCTCGCGCTCGGCCTGCACGCCGGCGGCGTCGGTCGGCAGCGGCGCGTCCGGGTCCTCCCACTCCTCGGCCGTGGGGTGCCAGTGCGCGAGTGTGACCGCAAGCGGCCACCCGTGCTGCTCGGCCAGCCGCCGGACCAGCTGGTCGGCGCGCTCCGCCTGCTCCCGGGTCCCGGTGTAGCAGAACACCTCGGGACCGTCCACGGATACGACGACCCGATCGTGAAACGTGCTCTCCAGGTCGTGCTCCAGCTCCTCGCCGGAGAGCAGCTCGCCCAGCCTGCGTGCATTACCGCCCTCGCGCAGGTCGATCGTCAGGCGCCAGTCGTCGTTCATCGCCCGAACATTATTGGGTCGGGCCTAGCGGCCCGTGTCATGTGGTTGCCGGCTGACCGGCGGATCGGCGTGCGTAGGATGAGGCTGACCATGAGTTCAGGCAACCGAGGATTTGCGGCGTCGCTCGGGTCCGGCGGGACGGGCGGCAGGCACGCGCTGGGCGGCGGCGGGTCCAAGAAGCCGCCACCGTTGATGGACCCGACGCGGCAGCGTGACCGCCACCGGATCCTGGCGCTGTTTGCGCCGTACCGCTTCCGGCTGACCGCGGTCCTGGTGCTCATCGTCATCTCCGCCGGGGTCAGCATGCTCAGCCCATTCCTGCTGCGCGCCGCGCTCGACACCGGTCTGCTCAAGCACGATGCGACGGTGCTGACCCTGACGGTGGCGGGGATGATCGTCGTCGCCCTGTTCTCCAACGCCACCAGCGTCTGGCAGACCTACATCTCAAACGTCGTCGGCCAGAGGGTGATGCACGACCTCCGTGCCGCCGTCTACCAGCACCTGCAGAGGATGTCGCTGGCCTTCTTCACCCGCACGCGCACCGGCGAGATCCAGTCGCGCATCGCCAACGACATCGGCGGCCTGGACAGTGTCGTCACCACCACCGCGACGACCATCGCCGCCAACGCCACCACCGTGTTGGCGTCGCTGGTGGCGATGTGCCTGCTCGATTGGCGCCTGGCCATCTTCTCGCTGGCGTTCGTCCCGCCGTCGGTGTGGATGACCCGCCGGGTCGGCAGGATCCGCCGCCGGATCACCACCGAGCAGCAGAAGCGCCTGGCCGACATGTCGGCCCTGGTGGCCGAGTCGCTGTCGGTGTCCGGGATCATGCTCGGCAAGACGATGGGCCGCGGCGAGGACCTGGCCGGCCGCTTCACCGGGGAGTCGAAGGGGATCGCCGACCTCGAGGTCCGCAGCCGGATGGCGGGCCGCTGGATGATGGCGACGATCCAGTTCATCTTCGCCGCCCAGCCGGCGGTCATCTACTGGCTGGCCGGGCAGTCGTTCATCGGCAGCTCGATCTCGATCGGCACCGTCGTGGCCTTCACCACCCTGCAGACGCGGCTGCTGTTCCCGATCAACTCGCTGCTCGGCGTCCAAGCCGACATGGAGTCCTCGCTGGCGCTGTTCGACCGCATCTTCGAGTACCTGGATCTGCCGATCGACATCGTCGAGTCAGAGCAGCCGGTGACGCTGCGCCCCGCGGAGGTCCTCGGCGAGGTCAGGCTCGAAAATGTCTCCTTCCGCTATGGGACGGCCGCCGGCGGCGAGGGCTCGGACTGGACGCTGCGTCACGTCGACCTCGTGGTCCCGGCGGGCACCCGGACGGCGATCGTCGGCGAGACGGGGTCGGGAAAGACGACGCTCGGCTACCTGGTGGCGCGGCTGTACGAGCCCCAGGAGGGCCGGGTGACGATCGACGGCGTCGACATCCGCCGGGTGTCGCTGGCGTCGCTGGCGGCGACCGTCGGGGTCGTTTCCCAGGAGACCTACCTGTTTCACGCCAGCGTGCGCGAGAACCTGCGCTTCGCCCGGCCGGACGCGACCGACGCCGAGATCGAGGAGGCGGCCCGGACGGCCCGGATCCACGACCTCATCGCCTCGCTGCCCCAGGGCTACGACACCGTCGTCGGCGAGCGCGGCTACCGGTTCTCCGGAGGCGAGAAGCAGCGGATGGCGATCGCCCGCACGGTGCTGCGCAACCCGCCGGTGCTGGTGCTGGACGAGGCGACCAGCTCTCTGGACACCCAGACCGAATACGCGGTGCAGGCCGAGCTCGAGCGTCTCGCCGAGGGGCGGACCACGATCACCATCGCCCACCGTCTCTCCACCGTCCGCGACGCCGAGCAGATCGTCGTCCTCGACAACGGCTCGATCGTCGAGCGCGGCACCCACGAGGAGCTGCTCGAGCAGGGCGGCGCCTATGCCTCGCTGGTGGCGCGTGACGTCACCGAGCAGGCGGTGGAGGGCTGAGCACTCAGCGCAGCAGGCCGCGGGAGATCACCAGCCGCTGGATGTCCGAGGTGCCCTCCTCGATCTCCTCCAGCTTGGCGTCGCGCATCCACTTCTCCACCGGGTACTCCCGCGAGTAGCCCCACCCGCCGAGGGTCTGGACCGCGGCCCAGGTGCACCACATCGCGGTCTCGGAGGCATGGAGCTTGGCCATCGCCGCCTCCGACGTGACCCGCTCGCCGCGGTCGAGCATCTGGGCGGCGCGCCAGGTGAGCAAGCGGGAGGCGTCGACCCGCAGCGCCATGTCGGCGAGGCGGAAGGCGACCGCCTGGTGCTCGGCGATCGGCTTGCCGAACTGCTCGCGCTCCTTGGCGTACTGCACGGCGTACTCGAGCGCGGCGCGGGCCAATCCGGTGGCCGAGGCGGCGAGGGTCACCCGCGAGCGGTCGAACGTCTGCATCAACCCGGAGAACCCCTGTCCCTCGGCGCCCAGCCGGCGATCCTCGGCGACGAACAGGTCATCGAGGAACAGCTCGGCGTTGGGGATCGCGCGCTGGCCCATCTTGCGCATCGGCGGGCCGCAGCGCAGCCCCGCATCGTCGCCGGCGACCAGGAACGCGGTGATCCCGCGATGGCCGCTGCCCGGGGTCACGGTGGCGAAGATCACGTAAAGCTCCGCCACCCCGCCGCCCGAGATCCACGCCTTCTGACCCGACAGCACGTAGCCGCCGTCGACGCGGCGGGCCCGGGTCCGGATCGAGCCGGCATCGGAGCCGCTCTGGGGCTCGGTGATCGCCAGCGCGGTCATCGGCGGATCGGCGGCGGCCAGCGGAGATAGCCACCGCCGCTTCTGCTCCTCTGAGCCGAGCACCAGCACCGGCTCGGCGAAGAACCCCCCCGAGGTGATCAGGTTGCCGATCCCGCTGCAGCCGTGCGACAGCTCCTCCTGGACGATGCACGAGGTCAGGCAGTCGGTCATCCCCGCGCCGCCGTAGGCCTCGGGCAGCATGAACGAGGTCAGCCCCAGCCCCGCCGCCTTTCGCCAGATCTCGCGTGGCACCTCGGTGTCGGCCTCGTCGACGGCCAGCGAGATCGGCCGGATCTCGCGGGCGGCGAAGTCCCGGCAGACGCGCTGGATGTCGCGCTGCTCGTCGGTGAGCTCAAGCATGGACGGCGGTCTCCGCCACGCCGTAGCTCAGCAGCGACTGCGCCCCGCGCTTGCGCACCTCGTTGGCGATGATCATCCGCTGGATCTCCGATGTGCCCTCCCAGATCCGGTCGACCCGGATGTCGCGGTACAGGCGCTCCACCGGGTTCTCGCGCATGTAGCCGCGGCCGCCGAAGATCTGCAGGGCCCGGTCGATCACCCGGCCGGCTGCCTCGGACGCGGTCAGCTTGACCATCGCCGCCTTGGCGTGCGCCAGCTTGCGGGGCAGGCCGGCATCGGCCTCGCCCGCCACCTGATGGGTCAGCGTCCGGCACAACGCGATGTCGCACACGCTGTCGGCGATCATCGCGCCGATCAATTGATGGGCGGCGATCGGGCCGCCGGACTGGACGCGCTGATTGGCCCAGTCCGAGGCCAGGGTCAGCGCCCGCTCGGCCGCGCCGGTGGCCCGGGCGGCGATCATCAGTCGCTCCTCCACGAACCATTCCCGGGTCAGCTCGTATCCGCCGCCGATCTCGCCGAGCACCTGGTCGGGCTCGATCCGGACGCCGTCGAAGACGAACTCGGGGTGCTCGAACACGAACGTGTGCATGTAGGCGGGCGTGCGCTTGACCGACACGCCCGGGGCGTCCTTGTCGACCAGGAACAGCGTCGGCGCCCGCTCCGGCCCGGCCAGCGCCTGGACGATCAGGAAGTCGGCGACGTCGCCGACGGTGACGAACCACTTCTCCCCGGTGAGCCGAAAGCCGTCGCCATCGGGCGCCGCCACCGTCTCGATCAGCGACGGATCCGAGCCCGCCCTCTCCTCGGTGACGGCGAAGCAGTCACGCCGCTCGCCGCGGATCGCCGGGATCAGGAACCGCTCGCGCTGCTCCGGGGTGCAGTGGCGCAACGCGTTGGCCGGGCGCCAGACGGCGTCCCACAGGGCGTTGGTCAGCTGACCGAGCCGCTCCTGGACGATCACCTGATCGAGCACCGACAGTCCCTGGCCGCCCCACTCCACGGGCATGTTGATCGCGTTGAGCTCGTGCTCCAGGGTCAGGCGGCGGATCTGCGCCAGCGACTCGGGAGGTAGGCCGTGCCCGGCCTCGCACGGCTCCTCGTAGGGGATGATCGCCTCGGTCAGGCGGGCGGCGCGGTCGCGGAGGGCAAGCTGCTCAGGGCTGTAGGTGAACTGCACTGTCTCGGCTCCTGTGTGGAGTGGTTGGCTACACGGACAAAGCGCGCGTCGAGGGCCAGGGCTCCGGCGGGCGTGACCAGCAGCGGGTTGACCTCCAGCTCCGCCAGCTCGGGGTGGGCGGCGGCGACGTGGGAGAGGGCGGACAGCGCCGCCGCCGCCGACGCGATGTCGACCGCTGCCCGGCCCCGGGTGCCGCGCAGCAGCGGGGCGGCGCGCAGGCGGTGAAGCATCGCCTCGGCGCCGGCGACGTCGACGGGCGCCAGCGCGACCGCGGTGTCATCCAGGATCTCGGCGTAGACGCCGCCGCTCCCGGCCAGCGCCACCGGCCCGAAGCGGGGGTCCCAGCGCGTGCCGATCAGCAGCTCGATGCCATCGCCCAGCGGTGCCATGCTCTGCACCGAGCACTCCGCCGGCGCCAGCCGCCGCTGCACGTCGACGTAGGCCCGCTCCAGAGCGGCGGCGTCGCCGATCCCGATCACCACCCCGCCGGCGTCGGACTTGTGCAGGGCGCCCAGCGCCTTGACCACCACCGGATAGCCGATCTCGCGGCCGGCGGCCAGCGCCTGCGCCAGGCCGGCGACGGTACGCTGGCGGACGAAGGGAACGCCGGCCGCGGCGAGCAGCGACCGCGCCGCCTCGTAGCCGTCGCCGATCACGGGCGGCGCCGGCGGGGGGAGCACGGGTATTTCGGCAGGCCCGCGGACGCCCTGGGCCACCAGTCGCCCCAGCGCGCCGGCCGCCTGCTCAACCGACTCATAGACGGGCACCCCGGCCGCGCGCAGCGCCGCCGCCGCCGGACCATTGGGGTACATCGTGTGCACGACGATCGGCCGCTCGGTGGCGCTCGCGGCCGCGCCGATCAGCTCGGCGGCCCGCCGCTCCTGGACCGCGACCTCGGGCCCGTACTCGGCATAGCCCCCGAAGTAGCCGGTGATCAGCAGCGCGTCGGCTTCGTCGTCACGCAGCAGCCCGAGCGCGATGCGGTCGAACGCGTGCACGTCGCGCTCGGCGCCGCCGGCCAGGTCCACCGGGTTGGACACGGCGGCGGCGGCGGGCAGCCAGGTCCGCAGCGACGCCGCGGTCGCCGGCGACAGCTCGGGAAGCTCCAGCCCCAGGCCGGCGGCGACGCCGGCCGCGATCCCGCCGTGGCCGCCGCCGTCGGCGATGACCGCGACTCGCCGGCCCGGGGCCGGGCGGCAGCGCAGCAGCGCCTGGGCGGCGTCGATCATCTCCCGCGGTGTGTGGACCCGCTCGATGCCGGCGGCGCGGCAGGCGGCGTCGATGGCGGCGCCGTCTGAGGCCAGCGCGCCGGTGTGCGAACGCACCGCGCGGCTGGTGGCCCCGCCCCGCTCGATGGCCAGCGCGACCACCGGCTTGCCCGCCGCGGCGGCGGCGGCGGCCGCCGCCGCAAACGCCCGCCCGTCCCTGAAGTCCTCGACATAGAGGGCGATCAGCGCCGTGGCCTCGTGCGCGGTCAGCTCGGCGACGATCTCGGTGGCGCCGACGTCGGCCTGGTTGCCCAGCGACACGAACCGCGAGAACCCGAGCCCGACGGGCGCGGCCAGCAGCCCCAGCTCCAGGGCGAGGTTGCCGCTCTGCGAGATCAGTCCGATCGACCCGGCGGGCAGCGGGTTGGGAATCAGCTCGAGCTGCTCGGCGGAGTCGAGCACGCCGAGGCAGTTGGGACCGAGCAGGACCGCCCCGGCGTCGCGGACCCGCTGCGCCAGCGTGGCGTCGAGCGCCGCCGCCTCGGCGGGGTCGCCGTCGGCGGCGGTGATCGCCACGATCGCCCGCGCCCCCACCGCGAGCGCATCGTCCACGGTGGCCGGCAGCGCCATCGCCGGCACCGCGATCACCACCATGTCGGGTCGGTCGGGGAGCGCGGCCAGCGACGGGAAGGCGCGGCGGCCGAGCAGCTCGGCGACCCGGTGGTTGACCAGGTATGCGGGGCGGCGCGACTCGCCGCGCAGGGCGCCGCGCGCCAGCCAGTTGCCCCACTTGCGGGGATCCTCGGAGGCGCCGACGACGGCGACCGAGGCCGGGCGAAACAGTGGAGCTATGGATCGATCGCCCCCGCGGTCCCGGTTGACTTCCATGGCCCGCCGGAATATAACCGCAGCCTGAAATCGCCGTTTGGAGTCACGGTTTCATCTTGACCAGCGAAGTAAGCACCCGACCGAAGCGCCGGCTCGACGCGGTTCGCCGTCCTCACATCCTGGCCACCGCGGTGGAGCTGGTCCGCGAGAAGGGACTGTGGAGCGTCCGCATCTCGGACATCGCCAAGCGCGCCGGGATGAGCCCGACGAGCGTCGTCTATTACTTCGGGACCAAGGACCAGCTGCTGGCGGATGCGATCACCGGCGCCGATGACGCGTTCTACGCGCCGGTGCTGGGCGAGCTGGCGGCGCTGCCGGAGGCTACTGAGCGAATCGCCTGGCTGATCGTCCGCTCCAGCACCAGCGACTGGCTGCTGTGGATGGAGCTGTGGGTCTACGCCCGCCACCATCCCGGCACCGCGGTCGCCCAGCGCCGCTTCCACCGCCGCTGGCGCCAGACGATCCAGGACGTCGTCGTCTACGGGGTGCAGACCGGCGAGTGGAGCGTTTCCGACCCGGCCGCCGTCGCCCAGCGGCTGTCGGCGTTGACCGACGGGCTGGCCGTCCACATGGTCCTGGGCGAGCCCGACCACACGCGCGAGCGCTACGTCGAGATGACCCTGGTCGCCGCGGCACTCGAGCTCGGATGTGATCCGGCCGCGCTCCGGCGCGCCGCGGGAGCGTGTCCGGATCCGGAGGCGAGCCCGTGACCCGTCTGACGGAGATGACATCGTGGCCGGCGTGATGGAGGTGAGCTCGTGACCGGCCTGACGATCAGCCCGGCCGACGGCTTCCGGCTCGGCGTCCACCGCTCGCGGGCGCCGGTCGGCGCGCTGCCTCACATCGCCCACGTGCTCGACTCCACCAGCCCGGCCAACGAGCACGAGGCCGAGATCGCGGCGGAGATGCTGGCCGTCGACGCCACCAGCTTCGCCGAGATCCGCCGGCGGGCCAGCGGCGACCCGGCCCGCATGGCCCAGACGATCGCCGAGATCGTCGCCGAGCACGGCAAGCTCCAGAATCCCTGGACCGAGTCCGGGGGCGTGGTGATGGGGCGGGTGACCACGGTCGGGACCGAGCGCCGCGGCGACGACCTCGCGATCGGCGAGCTCGTCGTCCCGCTGGCGTCGCTGATCGCGCTTCCGTTGGTGCTGGCCG
This sequence comes from uncultured Actinomycetota bacterium, assembly GCA_963787595.1. Lineage (GTDB taxonomy): Bacteria > Actinomycetota > Thermoleophilia > Solirubrobacterales > Solirubrobacteraceae > Palsa-465. The sequence goes on along the minus strand of CAWBDE010000004.1, from coordinate 294,919 downwards.
AGGTCGGGCCGGTCAATCCCGACAGCCCGCATGTGCCCGTCCGCGGACGGGCGATCGTGACCGGGGGCATGCTGTGCGGGCGGGTCCCCGCCGACCTGCCGCGCGACGTGGCGCTGACCGCGTTCGACGTCTACCCGGTGGCTTCCCACGTCCGTGAGCTCGCCGCGCCCGGTTGCCACGTGCTGGTGCTGGGCGCGGGCCACGCCGGCCTGCTGGCCATGGTCGCGGCTCGCGCCGCGGTCGGCCGCGGCGGCGCGGTGACCGCCGTCGACGTGTCCGCCGACGCGCTGCACCGGGCGCGGGCGGTCGAGCCCGGGGTGACCGCGGTCGCCGCCGATGTCACCGATCCGCTTCAGGTCACCGCCGCGCTGGCCGAGCACGACGCCGGCCCGGCCGACCTCACCCTGCTGTGCACCAGCGTGACCGGAGCCGAGGGGACGGCGATCCTGGCCACGGCGCGCCGGGGAACGGTGATCTTCTTCTCCACGGCGACGCGATTTGCGGCGGCGGCGCTCGGCGCGGACGCGGTCGGCAGCCAAGCCCGGCTGCTGATCCCGACGGGGTTGACCGATGACCGCGGCGAGTACGCGTTGGCGCTGCTGCGTGAGCTGCCGGCGCTGCGGGAGGCATTTCGCAAAGGAGGGAGCTCGTGAGCGACGCCGCCCCGGCTACCGCCGCGCCGGCGCAGGAGCCCGCGCCGTCGATGGCCGGCCTGCCGCGGACCGCCTACGGCGAGCACACCTGGCTGGAGCTGCGGGAGCTGTCGCGCCGGTCCGACCTGGTCGTGGTGATCCCAACCGCCACGCTCGAGGATCACGGCTACCACCTACCGATCGACACCGATGTCCGGTTGATCGAGGCCATCGCCCAGGGTGCGGTGGAGCGGTTTAACCGGCGCGGAGCTGGGGCGGCGATGCTGTTCCCGACCGCGGTGCACGGCTACACACCGCATCACATGGACTTCCCGGGGACAGTCACGCTGCGCTGGAACGTGTTCGTGGAGTCGCTGCTGGACAGCGCTCGCAGCCTCTGCCGTCACGGCTTTGACCGGATCCTGTTCCTCAACGGCCACGGCTCCAACGCGCCGCTGGTGGAGATGGCAGCGCGGCTGATCAACCTCGAGCACCGCGGTGCCGTGGCGATGGCCTCCACCCTGTACCTGACCACCCCCGAGTCGACCGAGCTGCTCGCGCGCCAGCGCGACAGCGGACCCGGGGGGATGACTCACGCCTGCGAGCTGGAAACCTCGTTGTATCTGGCGCTGGAGCCTGAGCTGGTGCAGATGGACAAGGCGATCCGCGAGATTCCCGCCTGGAGCGAGAACGTCTGGAGTGACTGGCCCGGGTCAGGGCCGCTGTCCTACATGCCCAACTGGAGCGGGCTGACCCAGTCAGGGGTGATCGGCGATCCCACCGTCGCCACCGCTGACAAGGGCCGCGTGCTGCTGGAGCGGGCCCGCGAGGAGGCCGCCGGGTTCATAGCCGAGACGTCAATGCGCCGTCGTGATCCCGGTGTCGATCACCATTTCGAAGGCAGGCGCAACGATGGCTGGTGAGGTGACCCTGGTGGCGCTGACCAAGCGCTTTGCCGACGTCGTGGCGGTGGATGCGGTGGACCTGCACGTCAACGGAGGCGAGTTCTTCTCGCTGCTCGGCCCCTCCGGCTGCGGCAAGACGACCACGCTGCGAATGGTGGCGGGCTTCGAGGAGCCGTCCTGCGGTCAGATCCTGCTCGACGGCGTCGACGTCGCCGACCGGCCCCCGTACAAGCGCAACGTCAACACGGTGTTCCAGAGCTACGCGCTGTTCCCGCACCTGCGCGTCTACGACAACGTCGCGTTCGGGCTGCGGCGCGCCGGCGTGGCCAAGCGCGAGGTGCGCAGCCGGGTGGCGGCGGCGCTCGAGCAGGTGCAGCTGACCGGGTTTGAACGGCGCAAGCCCGCTCAGCTATCCGGCGGCCAGCAGCAGCGGGTGGCGCTGGCCCGGGCGCTCGTCCTGCGCCCGGCGGTGGTGCTGCTGGACGAGCCGCTCGGGGCGCTGGACGCCCAGATCCGGCGCACCCTGCAGGTGGAGCTCAAGGCGCTGCAGGAGCAGGTTGGGTTGACGTTCATCTACGTCACCCACGACCAGGAGGAGGCGCTGACGATGAGCGATCGCCTGGCGGTGATGCACGACGGCCGGATCGAGCAGCTGGGAGCGCCCAAGGCCGTCTACGAGCAGCCCGACACCACGTTCGTCGCCTCGTTTCTGGGGATCTCCAACATGCTTCACGGGGTTGCTCGTGGGGCCGGCGCCGATCGCTGCGTCGTCAGCATCGGAGACTTCGAGCTGCATGGTCCGCCGCGCAGTGCGGGTACGCGCGGCGAGACCAGGCTGATGATCCGGCCTGAGCGGGTGCGCCTGGGACCGCACGCGGCGACGGGAGAGAACCGGATCCCGGGGATAGTCGAGCGGGTCGTGTACCGCGGCAACGCCGATCAGGTGTTCATCCGGCTTCCCGGGGGCGATCAGGTGCAGGCGCTGGTCCAGAACACGGATGGGGAGATGGCGCCGGGGGTGGGGGATGCGGTTGCGCTGCACCTGCCGGCGGACGCGCTGCGCGTGCTCGCCGACACGGGCGCGCCGGAGATGGGCAACGGCTCACAGGCGGCGGGGCCGATCGGTGACCCCGAGACAGTTGGTCAAACGGAGGAGGAGACCTCACATGCTGGAAGTGAATCGACGTGATTTCTTGGGGGCGGGAGCCGCCCTGGGCGGCGCCGCCCTGCTCGGCGGATGCGGCTCGTCCGGCGGCGGCGGCAGCAGCTCTGCGGCCAAGACGACTCCACTGAGCAAGCGCCCGCCAATCGCCAAGGAGCCCGGCAAGCTGTCGATCCTGGAGTGGGGCGGCTATGAGGCCGGCGGCACGTCGGCGCAGACCTCGGGCCTGTGGGCCGGGACCCCGTACACGAAGGAGTTCGGAAAGCACTCGGTCGTCTACACCTACATCGTCAACGACGACCAGTCTTTGAGCAAGGCCGGGACCAGCGGCCCTTTCGACATCATGCATCCCTGCAACGAGATGCTCCAGAGCTTCGTCTCGCAGGGGTTGATCCAGCCGTGGGACACCGGCCTGCTGCCGAGCTTTCAGAACCTGAACCCGTTCCTGGTCCAGAAGGGCCAGATCGACGGGAAGCAGTACATGATCCCTTGGGATTGGGGCTATGCCAGCCTCCTGTATCGCTCCGACAAGATCGCCCCGGCCGACGCCAGTGGGTGGGAGCTCGCCTGGAACCCCAAGTACAAGGGCAAGATCTCGCTGTGGAACGGCAGCGGCTCCAACATGGAGGTGGCGGCGCTGAAGTTGGGCCTCACGCAGCCCGGCGCGATGGACAAGATGTCGCCGAGCCAGATCCAGCAGGCCAAGAACGAACTGATCAAGCAGAAGCCGCTGAACAAGTTCTACTGGACGAGCGAGTATGGCCAGATGCAGCCGGCGTTCAAGTCGGGTGACATCTGGATCACCTATTCCTGGCAGGACGCCTACGTGGCGATGTCCAAGGCGGGGCTGAAGGTTGCCTACCTGAATCCCAGCCAGGGGAAGCTGAGCTGGTTCTGCGGCTACACCCTCGGCAGCCAGACCAAGAACTTCTTTCACGCCCACAAGTACGTGGAGTCGTTCATCAACCACCACGCCTGCGTGCAAATGACCAACCTGTTCTATTACGGCACCGCCGACAAGACGATCAAGCCGTCAGAGATCCAGGACCCGAAGCTGGCCAAGCAGCTGAACATCGGCAACCCGACGGCGATTGAGGCCTCCGACGTGCACCTGCAGAGCTATCAGCCGAACCGTCCTCAGTACGAGCTGGCGTGGCAGGAGGTGCTGGCGGCCTGAGCGCTACCCACTCAACCCAGGCGATCACCCAGGTCCGGCGGCGGCTGGGGTGGTTGAGCTCGCGGTCGCTCGCCCGCATGCTGACGGCGGCGGCGCCGAGCCTGTATGTGGTCGCCGTCCTGATCGTCCCGGTCGTGCTCATCGGGCTCTACAGCTTCGGCCTGATGACCAACGTAGTCGGTGTGCACACGGCGTTCTCCACCAGCGACTGGTCTGACTTCCTGACCGGTGCCGGGAACCCGTTTCGCAGCCGCTTCTTCACCTCGCTGATCGTGACCCTGATCGTCTCGGGCGCGGCCGTGCTCGGCGCTTACCCATTGGCGTACTTCCTGGCGTTCGTGGCCGGGCGCCACCGGTACACGGTGCTGCTAGCGGTCCTGGCCCCGTTCTTCACGTCCTATCTGCTCCGGGTGATCGCCTGGCAGGTGATCCTCAACAACAACGGGGTGATCAACACCGCCCTGTGGCAACTCGGCCTGCGGGCCAACGGTCACGCGATCTCGTGGCTGATCTACTCGAAGTTCTCGGTCGCGCTGGTGCTCTTCTACGCCTGGGTCCCGTTTGTGGCGCTGCCGATCTTCGTGGTGCTGGACAACCTCGATCGGCGGCTGCTGGACGCCGCCCACGATCTCGGGGCCAATCGCTTCACCACGTTCACCCGGATCACGCTGCCGATGAGCTTGCCGGGGGTCGCCGCCGGGTTCGTGTTCGTCCTGATCCCCACCACCGGCGAGTTCATCGCCCCGCTGCTGGTCGGCGGCCCCTCGAGCCAGCTGTTCGGCAACTCGATCCAGGCGTTCTTCTCCGACACCCCGGACTGGAACTACGGCTCCGTACTGGCGCTCACGCTGGTCGCGGTGGTGCTCATCCTGCTGGCGCTGTTCGGCCGCTTCATCAGCGCTGACCTGACCCAGGGGGAAGCGGCATGAAACCGGTCGGGCGGCTGGGGCGCGGCGCGCTGTCGACCTACTTCGGGCTGCTCGTGGTGTTCCTGTACGCCCCGCTGATCGTGCTGATGGTGTTCGCGTTCAACGCCGGCAACATCCCCTCGCTGCCGATCAAGAGCTTCTCGACGAAGTGGTTCGGCACTGCCTTCTCGGATACCACGCTGACCTCGGCGCTGCTGCGCAGCCTGCTGATCGCGCTGGTCAACGGACTGGCCGCGACTCTGCTGGGGGTGATGGCGGCGGTCAGCCTGGCTCGGCGCCGGCTCGCCCTGCGGCGGGTGGTCGTGGTCCTGATCCTGATCCCGCTGGTGGTGCCCTACATCGTGCTCGCCGTCGGCCTGGTGGTCCTGCTCCACGAGCTCGGGATCACCACCTCGCTGGTGGCGGTGCTGGCGGGCCACGTAGTGATCTCGCTGCCTTACAGCGTGCTCGTCATCCTGCCGCGGCTGCGTACCCTGGACGCGTCGATCACCGAAGCCGCCTGCGATCTCGGCGCCTCTGAGCTCAAGGCATTCGGACTGGTCACGCTGCCGTTGCTGGCGCCGGCGTTGTTCTCCAGCTTCCTGATCGCGTTCACGATCAGCTTCGACGAGTTCGCGATCGCCTCGTTCCTGGCGCCGCCCGGCTCGCCCACCTACCCGGTGGTGCTGTACTCGAGCAGCCGTACCCCGGCGCTGCTGCCCGAGGTGATCGCCATCGGGTCGATCGTGATCGTCGTTTCGCTGGGATTGGTCGTCTTCGCCGAGGTGGCGCGGCGGTGGTCGGAGCGACGCATCGAAGCCCTCAGCCAGGCGCCGCCGTTGACCGCGGGATGAGCCGAGCCGGTTCCCATCTGCATCCCGCGGCGCTGGGCGTCGTGCTGGCGCTGGCCATGGCCGGCTGCGGCTCGTCCACAGCTTCTCGCCCAGCCTCGTCCCCGGTCCCGGCCTCGTCCCGGTCCGATGCGCCAGCCCCGACTCTCCCGGCCGAGGCCGTCGCCTACCTCCCCAGCCGGCGCAAGGCGCTGGACGGCGCCTTCCTGGCCCGCGAGGCGCAGGCTCCGGGGCTCGCCGCGTCCCTCGCCCGCTGGGGCTTTTACGCCGGCGAGGACCGGTACTTCCAGGGCGAGTCGCGTAAGCTGCAGCTCGTCGACTCGCGCACGCTGCGCTTCCGCACCGGGTCGGGCGCCACCGCCTACGTGGACTTCATGCGCGGCCACCTGAATGCCTACGTCGGGTCCTACCCGCAGGTCCGCCGCTTCTCGTCCAACGGACGCGCCGGGTTCCTGGCCACCGGTCAGGAGTGCCAGTGTCATCTCGCAAACCCCGCCTTCCTAGCCGCGGTCGCTGGGCCTGGAACCGTCACCTGGCTGGAGATCAACGGCCCTGGGGCGACGCGCCGCACGCTGCGGTCGCTGATCGCCCGGGCGCCGTAGCCGGCTGGCCCAGCGAGCCGGGCTCGGTGCCCAGGAACCCGGGCTCGTCGCCGAGGAACCCGGGCTCGGATGTCCGCGAGCGTTACCGCGTGGCCGGCGCCGGCCCGCCGGTGAGCAGATTGGCTTGCACTCGAGCGAGGTGGGCTTCCATCACCCGCACGGCCTGGTCGACGTCGCGAGCGCTCAGCGCGTCGACCAGTTCGACATGGTCGGCCTGGTACGCCGCCCGGCGCTCGCGCGAGTCGTTGCGCAGCTTGAGATTGCCCCAGATCTCACCCTGACGCGCGTGCTCGACGACCTCGTACATGGCCAGCAGCAGCTGGTTGCGACTGGCGACGACGATCGCGTGGTGAAGGGCGAAATCCCACGCCTCGAACTCCGAGGCATTCTCGGCCCCCCTGCCGCCGTCCAGGCAGCGACGCAGCTCGTCGAAGTCGCGCTGAGTTGCCCACGCGATCACCAAGGGCAGCACCTGCGGCTCGATCAGCCTCCGTGCCGCCATCACGTCGGCCGGCCCCACCTCCGTGACATCTCGGGCCCGGGCGAGCAATCCGGGGGCGACTTGCGCGCTCTGGGGCCGCAGGAACGTCCCCCGACCCACCTCGCGGGAGATTCTTCCCTCCGCCTCGAGCACCGCCAGAGCGTGGCGGACCAGGGTCCGTGTGACCGCGAACTCTGCGGCCAGGCTCCGTTCGGTGGGAAGCCTGCCCGTCGGCGCGAAGGCCGGATCCTCACAGCGAGCAAGGATGAGCCCGGCCAGGTCACGACCGTAGGCCGGTGGCTGTGGCTGCGGGGGAAGGGAGGAGACGGTCATGGTTGGTCACGGCCGGCACGCGCTCCCGTCCGGCACCGACATTAAAGCTGAAATGCCCAAATCTCGGCAACCAATCAGACCGTTGAAGAAAATCACGAACCCTTAACCGCAACTATTTGACTTGAAATCAGGGCTTCTGTAGCTTGCAACCAATCCGACGTATCGGACCGAACCGGTTCGCGAAGCGGGTCTCCGAGGAGAGGAGAGGTATCCGGTCGTGCGACTTGCCACCGTGATCTCGGACGGAGGACTGCGCCTCCACGTTCGCGGACGCAGCGGCTACGTGGATGTGGCCGGTGCCACCGGCGACGATCGGCTGTCGGGCCTGAACGCCTTCCTGTCGGGCGGTCCCGAGGTTCTGGAGCTGGTGCGACGGGCCTCGGAGCAGGAAGGCAGGATCCTTTCGGAGGCCGAATACGGGCCGGCCGTCCCGTCACCGCTCCGGATCCTGTGCTTCGGTGTCAACTACCTCGAGCACGCGCTGGAAGGTGGCCGCCCGGCGACCAAATGGCCGGAGGTGTTCGTCCGCGGGGCCGACTCTGTCGCCGCGCCCTATGGCGAGCTGGTCAAGCCTGCGCTGACGTCACGATTTGACTACGAGGGGGAGCTCGGTCTCGTGATCGGGCGTGGAGGACGCTATATCCGCGCCGAGGATGCCCTGTCGGCGGTCGCCGGCTACACGATCGTGATGGACGGGACCGCTCGCGAGTGGCAGCGGGCATCCACCCAGTGGACTCCAGGGAAGAACTTCGATGGCACGATGCCGATCGGTCCCGAGCTGGTGACCATCGACGAGCTGGATGCCTCTGATCTGCAGCTGACGACCACGCTCAACGGCGAGGTGATGCAGTCGGCCAGCACGGCGCAGATGATCTTCGACATCCACCGAGCGGTCGAATACGTGTCGTCCTTCACGACCTTGCGTCCCGGCGACGTGATCGCTACCGGCACCCCCGGTGGGGTGGGGTTTGCCCGCACGCCGCCGGTGTGGTTGCAACCAGGTGACCTGATCGAGGTTGCCATCGATGGGCTGGGTCGCATCGCCAATCGAGTCGTCGCCGAAAACGGCGGCCTCGGCGACTGGCCGTGGATACCCCCGACTCAAGACAAGGCCACGCTTTAAGGCGAACCGAAGCGCAAGAGGAGAGCACTATGGAGGCACGCAAATCATCAGCGAGATCACACCGCGCCTTGCTGCCGGCGGTGAGTCTGGCGGTGCTGGCGCTGGTCGCGGCCGGGTGTGGGAGCAGCTCCAGCTCCAGCTCGGCGGCGGGCGGCTCGAGCAGCTCCAGCAGCGCGAGCGGAGGCTCTAACCTGACGATCGCAGACGTGGCGCCGTTCACCGGGACCGACGGCGCGCTCGGCCCGACCTATCTGGTGGCCTGCGATGCCGCCACCAGCGCCATCAACGCCGCCGGCGGCGTGCTCGGCCATCACCTGAGCTGCAAGGCGGTCGACACCCGCGGCGACCCCGCCGACGCGGTGCCCGCGGTACGCCAGCTGTACGCGTCGACCTCCAGCGTCGGTCTGGTCATCGGTTGCACCTCAGACGAGGCCGCGTCGGTGGTCCCGATCTTTGGTCAGAACAAGACCGTCTCGTTCTGCATGACTGGCCAGTCCGAGTTCGACCACGTCAGGTTCCCGTATTTCTACCGGCTCGTTCCTCCGGACCTGTCGGAGTCCTACGCGATGGTCGCGATCGCCAAGAACAAGGGCTACAAGCGCGTAGCGCTGGCTTTTGGTAACGACATCGGCTCGCAGACGTTCGTCGGACCGGCGATGGCCGCCATCAAGCGAGCCGGGATGTCGCTCGTCGCCAACGAGACGCTCGATCTCAACGCGACGACATTCCGGACGGAGGCGGCGGCGATCGTTGCCGCCAAGCCAGACGTCGTCCTGACCGAGGCGCTGGGGCCAACCGAGGCCTCCTTCCTGTCGGAGCTCAAGCAGCTCAACGGCGGCAAGATGATCCCCGTTATCGGTACCTCGGCGACGATCTCACCCGATTGGTACAAGTCGGTGGCGGCCGCGGTCGGTGCCGGCACACTGGCTTCCAACTTCTCAGCTGACAACCTGGTGACCGAGACGAGCGGGCCCGCCTTCCAGGCGTTCTCGAAGGCGATGCTCGCCGAAAAGGGGAAGGTGGGGAGCACGGGCGACTTCACCACCTACCTGACTGCGCCCGGAGCGGTTCACCTGTATGACGGAATCAACCTGGCGGCACTGTCGATGATCGCCGCCCATAGCACCTCGCCCTCGGCGTTCACGCCGTACATCCTGAAGATCGGCAACGGCGTGGCAGGCGCCACTACGGTCTACTCGTTCGCCGCGGGGGCTGCGGCGCTCAAGCAAGGCAAACAAATCCGGTATGTGGGGCCGGGCGGCCCCACCAGCTTTGACGCCTATCACGACTCGGCCGGCCTGTTCCAGGTCGACAAGTACTCTCCCAGCGGTGCGGTGAACGTGGCCGGGAACCTCTCGACCAGCCAGCTGCGGTCCCTCGGCCTCTGAGCGCGCGTGGACGTTGGCGCCAGCATCGTCGTCACCTCGGTCGGGTTCGGCTTCGTAACCGCTGCCGTCCTGGCCTTGGCGGCGGTGGGTTTCACCTTGCAGTTTGCGGTCACGAACGTGCTCAACCTTGCTTACGGCGGTGTCATGATCGTGGCCGCGTACGGCGCCTACGCGCTCAACAACGCAGGGGTGAACATCTGGATCGCGACTCTGGGAGCGATCGCCGTCGGCGCGCTGCTGTCGGTGTTCCTCAACAACATCATCTATACGCCTTTCCAGCGCCGCGGCAGCTCGCCGATCGCGATGGTGATCGTGTCACTGGGAATGACCCTGATCCTCGAGTTCGGTACACAGGCGGTGGCGGGCGCGACCAATGTCTCCTACAACATGAGTCAGGGAGCGACCGTCAAGGTGGGTTCGATCGAGCTCACCGTCGTTCAGCTCGTGCTGGTCGGGCTGAGCGTGGTCGTGATGCTGCTCGTCCATGGGCTGATCCGCTACACCAAGCTGGGCAAGGCCATGCGTGCCACGGCGGCCAACCGCAACCTGGCTCGCAACTGCGGAATCAGGACGAGTCGCGTCGTGATGCTGACCTGGCTCATCAGCGGCGCGCTGTGCGGGCTGGCCGGAGCGACTTTCGCGATCAACTCCGGCACGTTCGGCGCCACCAGCACTGACATCTTCCTGGTCCTGATCCTGGCGGCAGTGTTCCTCGGGGGTCCCGGCCAGCCCTATGGCGCGATGCTCGGGGCGCTGGTGATCGGCCTCGCAACCGAGGTCAGCGCCGCGGTGGTCGTGTCCGATTACAAGGACGTGATCGCGTTCGTGATCCTCCTGGCGATGCTGGCGGTGCGTCCCAACGGCCTTTTGGGGGCGCCCGCCGAGGCCGGACGGGTCTGAGCGCGTGGTCTACTACATCACCACGCTGCTCGTCTACGCGGGCGTCGATGCGATCGCGTGCCTAGGACTGAGCCAGCAGTTCGGCGTCGGCGGGGTCACCAACTTCGGCTTCATCATCTTCCAGGCCGCCGGCGCCTACACCGCCGCTGTGCTGTCGCTCCCATCCGCCAGCGCCAACGGGGGCTTCCAGAGCTACGTCCTGGGCTGGAGCCTTCCGTTCCCGTTGCCGTGGATCGGTGCGGCCCTGGTGGGCGGACTGCTGGCGATCCCGTTCGCGTCGATCGTCGGGCGCCGGCTACGCGGAGATTTCGCCGCCGTCGGCCTGCTTGTCACCGCCGTGATGTTCAACCTGCTGGTCAACAACTACACCCATCTCTTCAATGGCGCTGCCGGACTCTCGCTGGTGCCGTCGCCGCTTCAGAACTCGTTCAATCCGCTGTCGAGCACCTACCAGTGGGGCTACGGGATCGTGGCGATCGCGCTGGCACTCGCCATCTACTGGTTCGTCCAGCGGATCACTCAGTCACCGTACGGCCGGACACAGCGGGCGATGCGCGACAACGATCTGGTAGCCGACTCGCTCGGGAAGAACCTGCGCTCGCTGCGGACTTCGTCGCTCGTCATCGGAGGGGCCATCGCCGGACTTTCCGGCGGCGTTCTCGTCGGCTTCATCAATCTGTGGGATCCGCAGGCGTGGGGCTATGCCGAGACGGTGGTGCTGTTCGCGGCGGTCATCATCGGAGGTCTCGGCAACCACCGAGGCGCGATCCTGGGGGCGATCCTGGTTCCGGTTGCCTTTGAGGAGGCGACACGCTACATCCCGCCGGTGTCCGGGAATCCGAACCTGATCCCGGCCCTGCAGTGGGTGGTGATCGGCTGCCTGATCCTGATCTTCCTCTGGTTTCGGCCCCAGGGCATCTTTCCCGAGCGCCGGCGCAAGCTGTCCACGCGGCCGCTTCCGACGGACACGACGCCGGGTGCAGTCATGGCAGATGCAAACGGCGCCGTTTCAGGTGCGACGAGTACCCACGACCCGGCGGCGGAGACGATGTCGCTGCCGGGGGAGGCGACCTCGCTGGCAGCCGTCCACGACGTGTCCGCGGCGGTCGCCGGCAGGAGGTCGACCGATCGGGAATTGGTCCTCGAGTGCCGTGATCTGGTGCGGACGTTTCAGGGGGTGCCCGCGGTCGACGACGTCTCGATGGCGTTTGCGCGCGGCCACCTCACCGGCATCATCGGCCCTAACGGCGCCGGCAAATCGACGGTCCTGGCCATGCTGGCCGGGACGCTGCCTGCCACCGGCGGCCAGGTCTTCCTCAACGGCGAGGACGTCTCCGGCCTACCGGCATACCGCCGGGCGCGCAAAGGACTCATCCGAACCTTCCAGCTGGCCAGCGAGTTCAAGCGGCTCACGGTCCTGGAGAACCTGGTGACGGCAGTTCCCGATCAGCGCGGGGAGACGTTTCGTGGAGCGCTCATGGGCCGCCGCTTCTGGGGCGCGCAGGATCGGGCGGCGATCGAGCGGGCTCAGGACATGCTGGAGCGGTTCGGGCTGCTGGCGCTGGCCGATCGTTACGCCGGGGACCTCAGCGGCGGCCAGCGGCGACTCGTCGAGATCATGCGCTCGCTGATGGCCCAGCCCGAGGTGCTGCTGCTCGACGAGCCGATGGCCGGCGTGCACCCCAGGCTGGCGCACCAGCTGGGAATGGCGCTTGTGCGCTTGTGCGAGGACGGCATGACCGTGGTCATGGTCGAGCACGAGCTCTCGATCATGGACGAGTTCTGCGATCCGGTGTTCGTGCTCGCCGACGGCAAGGTGCTCGCCGAGGGAACGATGGCGATGCTGCGTGCCAAGGAAGAGGTCGTGGAGGCCTACCTTGTCGGTTGAACCGGTCAGTACGCAATCTCTGACGGCGGACGAGGTGAACGGCATCGAGCTCCGGACCGAGGCGCTGAGCGCGGGCTACGGCGGCAGCCCGGTAATCCACGGTGTCTCAATCTCGGTGGCCCCGGGCGAGATCGTGTCGATCGTGGGGCCCAACGGATCCGGCAAGAGCACGCTGCTCAAGAGCATCGTCGGCGTCGTCGAGGTGCTCGCGGGGAAGGTGCTGATCGACGGGCGCGACACCACCGGCTGGCCCTCTGAGAACATCGCCCGCATCGGGGTCGGCTACGTGCCTCAGACAGACGACGTGTTCGGACCCCTGACCGTGCGCGAGAACCTGGAGATGGGCGGCTACCTGCTCAAGTCCCGACAGGTGGCGGGGCGCATCGAGCACGTGATGTCGGTCTTCCCGGCGCTGAGCCAGATGGCCGGGCGCCGGGCCGGCAAGCTCAGCGGCGGCGAACGCAAGATGCTGGCGATGGGCCGCGCCCTCATGTTGGCTCCGGCGCTGGTCGTTCTCGATGAGCCGACCGCCAACCTGGCTCCGATCATCGCCCACTCGGTTCTTCAGGAGCACGTCCGCCAGCTCGCGACGACCGGCGCGTCGGTGCTGATCGTCGAGCAGCGAGCCCGCGCCGTGCTGGAGATCTCGGACCGCACCTACGTGCTCGGCGGCGGCGAGCTGCAGATGGAGGGCACCCCGGCTGAGCTTACGACCAGCTCTGAGTTCGTCGAGTCGTTCCTGGGCGGCGGCAGCCGCGCGCCATAGGAGGCGCCACGGCACCATAGGGCTCGCGGCCCTCCAGCACGGCGAGCACGGCCTCGGCGGCCATCCGGTAGGGCGCGGTCGCCGACTCGGGCGAGTACCAGGCGGAGTGGGGATTGATCACGGTACGCGGCCAGGCGAGCGCGGGTTCGCCGGCGGGCGGCGGCTCCACCGGCAGCACGTCGAGCGCGCAGCCGCCGAGATGGCCGGACCGCAGCGCGTCGCCGAGGGCGCGGTGATCGATCAGATCCGCTCGGGCGCAGTTGACCAGGTAGGCGCCGGGCGCCATCAGCGCCAGCTCGGGAGCGCCGATCATGCCGCGCGTCGCCGGGGTCAGGAGCGCGTGCAGCGTGACCACGTCGGCGCTCGCGAGCAGCTCCTGGAGGCTGACCATCTCCACGCCCGGCACCGCGGCCACCCCGGGGTCGGATCCGACCACGCGCATCTGAAGCGCGCGCCCCCGGCGGCTGACCTCGCGGCCGATCCGGCCCAATCCGACGATCCCCAGCGTGGCCCCCGCGACTCGCCGAGGCGGGGCGGGCGCCTGGTCCCAGATCCCGTCGCGAACCGCGCGATCGAGCAGCATGGCGCCGCGCAACAGCCCCAGCGCGAACGCGATCGCGTGCTCGGCGACCTCGTGATCGCAGTACCCGGGGCAGTGGGTCGCCCACGCGCCCGCGGCGGCGATCGCCGTCAGATCGAGGTGATCGAAACCGGTGGCGGTGGCGGCGACGATGCGGATCCCGGGAAGCCGCTCCAGCTCGACCGGACCCACCGGGATCTCCGGCGCCACGAGCACGGCAACCACATCGGAGGCGTTGGCGGTGGGAAGCGCGGTCGCGCGCTCCACCTGGACATCGGGGTGGTTGGACAGGACCTGAGACACCGTCTCGAGCTCTCCGGCGGGATCGAGCAGCACCACCCGGCTCATCGCCGCAGCGCCCGCGCGATCCGCTCGGCGACCGTGTCCATCAGCGCCTCCTCGCCGGTGGTGACGCGGACGTAGCCGGGCAGGCCGAACTCGGTTCCGGCGCGGATCAGGATCCCCTCGCGGGCCAGTGTCTCGGCGATTGCCAGGTCGTCGTCGCCCAGCTCGAACAGGACGAAGTTGGCGTCGGAGGCCAGGGCATGGACATCTGATCCGGCGAGCGGCGCCACCAGCCGTTCCCGGGCGCGGCGGACCTGATCGCGCCGGGCGGGCAGCTGATCGGTCCGCTTCAGGCTGGAGATCCCGGCCGACAGCGCGGCGCGGTTGACATTGAACGGCTCCTGCACGGCGTTCAGGCGCGGGCCCAGCGAGGCGGGCACGAGCAGGTAGCCGAGCCGCAGTCCGGCCAGGCCGAAGATCTTGGAGAAGGTGCGCAGCACGACCACGGGCTCACCGGCGCGGATGTCGACGAGCCGGTCGATCCGGTCGCCGGGATCCACGTAGTCGCCGTAGGCCTCGTCGGCGACCGCGAGGCAGCCTTCGGGCAGCGCCGCGAGAAACTCCCTCCACTGGGCGGTGTTCAGCCGCAGCCCGGTGGGGTTGTTGGGATCGCAGATCCAGACCAGCTTCGCGTGCTCGACGCGCGCCGCCGCGGCGATCGCCGGCAGGTCGAGCGCCAGGTCGGGGGACTGCACCCGCACGATCCGCGCTCCGGCGACGGCGCACGCCTGGGCGTAGAGCCCGTACGTCGGCCGGGGGATGACGACGGCGTCGCCGGTCTCGACGAAGGCGCTGATCAGCGCCAGGGTCAGCCCCTGGATCCCATGGCCCGGGATCACCTGCTCGGGGTCGGCCCCGTCCCATCGGGCGATCGCCTGGCGGAGCTCCTCGTAAGCCGCCACCGGGTACGTCCACACGGTGGGCAGCTCGGCGGCGACGTCGTCAAGCACTCCGGGCAGTGGCCCGAACAGATTCTCGTTCCAGTTCAGGCGGATCAGGTCCTGGCGGCCGAACCGCGCCTCGATCTGGGCCGCGCTGACTCCGGGGACATAGGGCCCAACGTCGATCACCGACGGGCGCAGCAAACGATCGAACCCGGTGGCGCTCATCGTGTCGGGATCGCGGCCGCGATCCGCTGGCGCAGGATGACCGCCGCCGGCCCCGGCTGTCCCAGCGCCCATTCCAGGTGCTCGCCGAGATTCTCGGGAGTGGCCACTCGCACCGGCACCCCGAACCCGGCGGCGATGGCGGCCAGGTCCACGCCGGGGAGCTCGACCGCTGTCGTCTCGCCGAAGGCATCGTGCTGGTACTCGCGCAGGATCCCGTAGCCGGCGTCGTCGACCACCAGCAGCTTGGCGCTGAGCCGCTGCGCGGCGGCGGTGCCGAGCTCGGCCAGGGCGTACTGCAGCCCACCGTCGCCGACCACCGCCAGCGTGGCGCGGCCGGGATTGGCGATGCCGGCGCCGAGCGCCGCCGGCCAGGCGTATCCGAGCGTGCCTGACCCGAGTGGATACATGAACTGCTGTCCGGCGGCGAGCCGCAGATGCGGCGCCGCCCAGTAGGCGAGGATCGTCATGTCCCAGGCGGTGATCGCGTCGGCGGGCAGCGCCCGCTCGATCGTTCCCAGCAGGCCGAGCTCGATGTCGCGGTCCTGGGACCGAAGACCGTCGCGGATCCGCTGTCGCAGCCCGGCGACGCGGGCGGCGGCATCCCCGTCCGACCTCGGCGACAGCCGGCTGTTCAGCGCCCGCAGCGTCAGCTGAGCGTCTCCCACCAGGGGCAGCGCCGGGTAGGTGGCGCCGGCGCGGCCCGCGGCGGCATCGAGGTGGATCAGCTGACCGCCGAGCACCAGCGAGTACTGCCCGGTCGTCTCGGCGCCGAGTTCGGTGCCGACGCCGAGGACGACATCGGCGTCGGTCAGCAGCTCCTGGAAAGCGGACTCGTCGCACCCGCTGCCGGCCGACAGCGGGTGATCCTCGGGCAGCGCGCCCTTGCCCATGTAGGTGGTGGCCACCGGGGCCTGCAATCGCTCCGCCAGCTCGCGCAGCTCCGGCTGTGCGCCGGAGCGGATCACGCCGCCCCCGGCCCAGAGCACCGGTCGCTCGGCGCTCTGAAGCAGGTCGGCGGCGCGGTCCACGGCATCGGAGGGGGCGGCGCGCAGCTCGGGATCCGCGAGCAGCCGACCCGGTGCGGGGGCGTCGCCGGCCGGCGCAGTGAGCAGGTCGACCGGAATCTCCAGGTAGACCGGTCCGCTCGGTGCAGTCAGCGCGATCCGCCACGCCTCGGCGAGCAGCCCCGGGATCGCCTCGGCGCTCTCGGCGCGAACCGCGTGCTTGACCAGCGGCGCAAACGACGCGAGCTGATCGGTCAGCTCATGCAGGTAGCCGCGGCCGCGACCCACCATGTCCCGCGGAATCTGGCTGGAGATGGCGACCACCGGGACGTGCGCGCTGCCGGCCTCCATGATCGCGGTGAGGGAGTTCAGCGCTCCCGGCCCGGTCGACAGCAGCAGCGGAGCGGGACGGCCGCAGCTGCGGGCATAACCGTCGGCGGCGAACCCGGCACAGAGCTCGGTGCGGGTCCCGTAGGCGCGCACCGGGCCGGTGCGCAGCGCCTCCCACATCGCCAGGGCGTGGACGCCGGGCACCCCGAAGGCCGCGTCGGCGCCGAGCGCCGCCAGCGTCTCGGCCACGAGATGGCCGCCGATCCGCGAAGTGGGTGATCGCGTGGCGGTCATCGGCCGCCCGCCGGCATCAGCCGGTTCAGCCGCCGCGCATCGACGCCGAGCTGTTCGGCGGCGAACGACACCAGCAGGCCGCGCATCCGCTCGGGCGTGCTCCAGCGATACCCGACGACGGTCTCGAACCCGAGCCCGTCGACGAGCGCGATCAGCCGCTCGGCGACCACCTCGGCCGGCGCCACGGGCGAGAACTCGCCGCCGGCCGCCCCCTCCCGGATCGCGTCGAAGAAGAACGACCGCCACCGCACCGACAGATCCTCGAGCGCGGGCAACTGTTCCGGGGAGCGCAGCACCAGGGTCCACATCTCGATCCACAGCACGTACTCATCGCGCCGCGCCGGTGGCTGGCTGTACGGGATGGCGAGATCCAGCAGAGCCGCCAGCCGCGCGGTGGGATCGGCGCCGGCGGCCGCCTGCAGGCGTGCGAACAGCCGGTCGGTGGCCCACCGCAGCGCCGCCACCAGCACTTCCTGCTTGGAGTCGTAGTAGTAATGGACCGTGCCGGTGGAGGTTCCGGCGGCGGCCGCGATGTCGCTCACACGAGTGTCGGAGAGCCCGCGCTGGACAATCGCCTGGCAGGCGGCGGCGAGGATCTCGTCCGGGCGCGCCGGGTGGCGCAGGGGACCGGCAGCGCGACGAAGCTTGGCGGGGGCGGCGCCGGCGGACATCCGGTCAGCGACCTTAACTGACGCGTCAGTTAAAGTCAACGGGCGGCCGCGGGCGCCGCCCACTCCGGACGTCACCGCCGAGGGGCGGCGGACGTCACCGCCGAAGGGCGGCGGACGTCACGGTCGAAGGGCGGCGGTGGTTCCCTCCAGGACCGCCTCCTCGAGCGTGCGGGGGCCGAGCACATCCCCCGCTCGGACCGCTCCGGGATGAGTCTCCAGCGCGGCCCACAGCTCGTCGTCGGGGATCCGGCCCTGCGCCAGCACGAGCCGGCCGACATCGGGCAGCGGCTGCCGACGGCCCGAGAAGACATGGCGCAGGATCACCTCGTCGCCGTCGACGCCGAGCTCGTGGTGGTGCAGGATCTCCACGCCGAGGTCGTCGAGCCGCGACAGGTACAGGTTGCGCTGGTACTGGTGCAGGGTCTCTCCCGGGACCGGCGCGGCACACGCCAACGTGACCGCGGCTCCCGCCCTCGCCAGGCACTCGGCGGCGTCGAGCCCATCCCAGCCGCCACCCCAGTCGGCGATCAGCGCGGTCCCGTCGACGTCCTCCGGAGAGGAGATCGCCGTCCACGCGGGCATCGCCGGGATCGACAGCGGGGGCAGCTCGGGCAGGTAGGGCCGAGCCCCCGTAGCCACCACCACCAGCTCGTAGTCGCCCGCCACCGCCGGCTCGACGGCCGCCCCCAGCTCACAACTGACGCCGGCGGCACGCAGCCGGGCGGTCGTGGACCGCCGGTATCGCTCCCACAGCTCGACGTGGGCGGGGGCGCGGCCGGCGAGCCGCAGCTGTCCGCCCAGCTCGGGCTCGCGCTCGATCAGCGTCACCGTGTCGCCGGCGTCCGCGGCCTCGAGCGCGGCGGCCGCTCCGGCGGGTCCGCCCCCGATGACCAGAGTGCGTCGTGGGCGAGTCCGCCTCGCCGCCGGGCGCTGACCCAGGGTGCGCTCGCGTCCGGTGCGGGCGTTGACGGCGCACCCGATCGGCACCCCGGCGTGGTAGTGGCCGATACACGACTGGTTGCAGCCGACGCACTCCACCACGTCGTCGGCGCGTCCGTCAAGCGTCTTGGCGATCAGCGCCGGGTCGGCGATCAGCGCCCGGGTCATTCCGATCAGGTCGGCGATGCCCGCAGCGACGATCTGCTCAGCGGCGTTCAGGTCGACCACTCGGGTGGCCGCGACGATCGTGGCGTCGGGCACGGCGTTCCGGATCACCGCCGCGGGCTCGACGATCGCGCCGGCGGGCACGGGCGGGGGAGGGGCGATCCACGTCGACGCCGCCGGATAGGCGGAGTGGCCGAGCACCAGCGAGATGAAGTCGACCAGCCCGGCGTCGTACAGCCGGCGGGCGATCTCGCCGCACTGCGCCGGGCCGAGCCCTCCGGGCACCAGTTCGTCGGCCGACAGCCGCACGCCCACCGCCATGCGCCCGGCGCCCCCGTCGCGGACCGCCTCCAGGATCTCGATCGCGAATCGCATCCGCGCGTCCAGCGCGCCGGCGTAGGCATCGTCGCGGCGATTGCTCAGCGGCGAGAGGAACTGGGCCGGTAGATAGCCGTGCGACATCGACACCTCGACGCCGTCGACGCCGCCGTCCGCGGCATGCCGGGCGGCCGTGCCATAGCCCTCGATCAGCTCTGCGATCTCACGGCTCGTCAACGCGCGGGGCTCGGACTTGAACCGCAGGCTGGGGATCGCCGATGGGGCCACGGCGGGCGGCTTGGGGGCACTCGAGATCTGCTCGCGGCCGCCGTGGAACAGCTGGACGAACAGCCGGCAGCCGTGGTCGCGCAGCCGGCCCGAGAGGCGGCGGTAGACGGGGACGATCGCCGGCGTGAAGCCACCGATCGTGTGCGCCGTGAGCAGCCCGGTCGCGTGGATCGCCGTCGCCTCCAGGAACACGGCGCCGACGCCGCCGCGGGCCCGCGCCTCGTGGTAGGCCAGCAGGTCGTCGGTGGGGAGATGATTCTGGACCAGGCCAGTCTGGTGCGACGTGGAGACGACCCGGTTGCGCAGGGTCACCGGTCCCACCTGGATCGACGACAGCAGCTCGGGAAGCCGGCTCATCGGCTGGTGGCGGGGATCTGCTCCGCCTCGGGCCAGCCGTCCCGCACCGGGACGCCTGCGGGTCGGTGGCGGCCGGCTGGTCAGGGGCGGCCGGCTCACTGGGTGGTTCGCGGGCGGCCGCGCTCGCCGGGGTCAGCCGCGCTCGGATCACCGGTATCAGCGTCAGCGCCATGATCCCCGCCAACAGCAGCAGCGGCACCGCGTCGCTGGTCGCCTGGGAGAGGTTTGCCGCCACCGGCGCGCCGACGGTCTCGCCCACCGCCCATGCCAGGTTGAGCATCATCGTCGCCACCACGAGCGGGACGCCGATCCGCTCAGACGTGTCGGTGATGATCGCCATCGCGGGGATGGTGTGAGCGGTCAGCGGTCCGCCGAGAACGATCACGCTGATGATCGCCAGCCCGAT
Source organism: uncultured Actinomycetota bacterium (assembly GCA_963787595.1). GTDB lineage: Bacteria > Actinomycetota > Thermoleophilia > Solirubrobacterales > Solirubrobacteraceae > Palsa-465. The sequence continues at coordinate 274,997 of CAWBDE010000004.1, read as the reverse complement.
GGCAGACGTGGGCAGCGGCAGCGTGGCCATGAGCACGGCCGTCGACGAGAGCCCCAGGCACAGTGGCAGGCCAGGCCCGCGGCGGTCGACGAGGCGTCCGATCGGACTGGCTATCCCGGTGCTCACCAGGGAGGCGACGAGGAAGGTGGCGCCGATCAGGATGCTCGAGCCCCCCAGCCGCGAGAGGCGCAGCGGCAGCAGCGTGCCGGTGGCGCCCAGCGTCCCCGCCTCGAGCACGACCAGCCAGGAGCCGAGGAGGATCCGCGGACTGCTGCGTACCTTGCGCAGCGAAGCCGCCCAGCCCGCATCCGACTGCCACGCCGGCGGTTCCGGGTGGCGCGCGGTCCAGGCGGCCAACCCGAGCGAGACCGCCCCGACCACCGAGAACACCGGGCCGGTGCCGACGGTCACGGCCAGCGTGCCGAGGATCGGGCCCAGTAGCGTGCCGAAGATGGCGGCGGCGAACACCCCGCCCAGAACGGCGCCGCGGTTCTCCCGCGGAGCGACGGCGATCACCCAGGTGAGGCCACCGCCCCAGATGAAGCCGCAGCCCGTGCCCTGGACGAAGCGCAGCGCGTCGAGGGTGCCGATCTGGGTGGCGAAGCCGAAGGCGGCGATCGAGACCGCGAACAGGAGCAGGCCGATCAGCGTGGTGCGCCGGACGCCGGCACGGGAAGCGATCCACGCGCCGAGCAGCGAGCCGGGAATGATGCCGGCGGGATAGGCGGCGGCGAGCAGCCCCACCGCCGGCTTTGACGCATGCAGGGCGTGGGCGTAGTGCGGCAGCACCGGCGTGACCGCCGAGTACATCGCGGACTCGAACAGCAGCAACGTGCTGATCAGCAGCACGATCGGCCGCTCGGAGCCGCCGTCGGCGCCGGTGAGCGCCTCGCGCCGGGAGCGCAGGATGTTGAGCACGGTGGTCATCGGCTCGCCACCAGGGCGGCGGCCAACCGCCGTAGCCGCGGCCGCAGATCGCCGTCGACGCCGGCGGCCAGCTGCCCGATCAGAAGCCCGTCGGCGGCGGCGAGCAGCAGCTCGGCGTCCTCGCGGGGTGTGGCCGAGCCGGCCGCCTGAAGCAGGCGCTCCAGCGTGCGCACGTATGCCTCGGTCCAACGTTGGGCGATCTCCCGCAGCGCGGGACGACGGGCGGCCTCCAGCAATAGGGCGTAGCTCGCCATCAGCGAGCTGCGGCTTGCCTGTGAGCCGTCGGTGCACGACTCCGAGATCGCGGCCACGACCGCGTCGAGCGGATCGAGTGAGTCCGGCGAGTCGCCGGCACCGGCCTCGGCGACATAGCCGAGCAGCCGGGCGGTGTCACGCTCGGCGGCCAGCTCCAGCGCCGCCGTCAGCAGATGCTCCTTGGACTCAAACCAGTACGTCGTCGAGGCCAGCGGGAGCTCGGCCACCTCGGCCACCCGGCGATGGGTGACGGCGTCCGGTCCCACCTCGGCGACGATCCGCAACACCGCCTCGAGCAGCGCCTCGCGCCGCGCGATGCCGCGGGGGCGAGCGGAGCCGGCGCCGTGGGTGGATGTCGTGGTCGCCATCGGTACAAGTGTACCACTTTTCTGTACAAATGTACCAATTTGCCGCCGCCGGCCGACATCGGCGGTGGCCGATGTCGACGCGGCGTTCGCGCTCGCGCGCCAGCCCCGGATCAGGCAGGGCAAGACGCTGGTGGCGGCCCGCTCAGCCGGCGAGCAGCCGCGCCAGCTTCGCCGGCGTGTCTTCGTCGGGGAGCGGCGAGTACAGGACCATGCGCTGCTCGGGAGCCTCCTGCGGGTTGAAGACCGCGTGCTCGAACACCATCGTCCCGACCGCTGGATGCAGCACGGTCTTGCGGCCCACCGCGGTGTGGGCGACCTCGTGGCGCTTCCAGGCGCGGCAGAACTCCGGGCTTGACTTGCGCAGCGTGTTGATCAACTGGTCGAACTGCGGGTCTCCGATGTGACGGGCGCTGTCGGCGCGGAACTTGGCCACGAGCAGCCGGCCGCTGCGCTCCCAGTCGGGGAACAGCTCGCGGCGGGCGGGATCCATGAAGTGCATCCACACGTGGTTGCGGGCCGCCTTGGGGACCGCGTCGAAGTCGCCGAGCAGGGCACATGCGGCCGAGTTGTACGCCAGATAGTCCCAGCGGCGGCCGATCACGTAGGCGGGATTCGGGCCGAGGTTCTCGATCAGCCGCCGGATGGTCGGCGCCACGCGCTCGTCGGACTTGCACGGCGGCGGCTCCTCGCCGCGCCCCAGCAGCACCAGGTGGGTGCGCTCCGCCGGGGTCAGCCGCAGCGCTCGGGCCAGCGCCTCGAGCACGTCCAGCGACGCGCGGACGTCGCGACCCTGTTCCAGCCACGTGTACCAGGTGGCGCCGACGCCCGCGAGATGCGCGACCTCCTCGCGGCGCAACCCGGGAGTACGGCGGCGGCCACCGCCGGGAAGCCCCACTTCCTCGGGCTTGAGATGGGCGCGGCGCTTGCGCAGGAAGTCGGCCAGCTCCGCCCGGCGACGATCGTCGGTGGCGCCAATCACCTGCGACGCGGGCAGGACCGCGGCGTCAGCTGCGATGGGGGGAATCTCTACTACCAGGATAACTCCTTCTCTTGTACCCGGATAAGCATGTTTGCATCATGGCTCCATGATCGCAACCAGAAATCTCCTGCGGCGGCGACTGGCCTCGACCAACGCCCTCCTGGCGGTGGTCTGCCTCGCCCAGTTCATGGTCATTCTCGACGTATCGATCGTCAACATCGCGCTGCCGTCGATCCGCAACGGCCTTGGCTTCTCCACGACCGGACTGCAGTGGGTGGTCAACGCCTACACGCTCACCTTTGCCGGACTGCTGATGCTCGGCGGTCGCGCGGCCGACCTGCTGGGGCGTCGGCGCGTGTTCCTGGCGGGAACCGCGATGTTCGCGCTGAGCTCGCTGGCCTGCGCCGTGGCCAGCTCGCGCGGGCTGCTCATCGGCGCCCGCGGCATCCAGGGCATCGCCGGCGCGATCACCTCGCCCGCGACCCTCTCGATCATCACCAGCACCCTCCCCGAAGGCCGGCAGCGCAACCGCGGCCTGGCGCTGTGGGGCGCGATGGGAGCGCTCGGCGCCTCTTCGGGGGCGCTGCTCGGCGGCGTGCTCACCCAGTGGCTGGGCTGGCAGGCGATCTTCGCGGTGAACATTCCGCTGGGAGCGGTCGTCGTCGGCCTCGGCCTGGCCGCGATCCCGGCGATCGCGCCCGTCAAGGACCGCGGAAGGCACTTCGACGCGCTCGGGGCGACGCTGATCACGGCCAGCCTGATCGGCATTGCCTTCGGGATCGTGCGCACCGACACGCTCGGCTGGGGCTCGACCGCTGTGCTCGCCCCGCTGGCCGCCGGCGTCCTCCTGCTCGGCGCGTTCGCATTCGTCGAGGCCAAGGTCGCCCGCTCGCCGCTGGTCCCGCTGTCGATCTTCCGCATCCGCCGGCTGCGCGCCGCCAACCTGATCGTGCTGTTGATGTACGGCGCGAACTTCCCCGCATGGTTCTTCATCACGCTCTACCTGCAGCAGGTGCTGCACTTCGACGCGATCGAGGCCGGGCTCGCCTTCTTGCCGATGACGCTGTCGATCTTCACCGGCTCGACGCTGGCGCCCCGAGTGGTCGCCCGATTCGGAGCACGTCCGGTGATCGTGATCGCGATGCTGGCGATGTCGGCCGGCATGCTCATGCTCAGCGGAGTGGCTCCCGGCGGCAGCTACGTGGGCGACGTGCTCGCCGGCTCGGTGCTGGTCGCGATCGGTATGGGCTTCTCGCTCGTCCCGGCGACGATCGTCGCCATGCAGGGCGTGGCGGGGAGCGAGAGCGGCGTCGCGTCCGGTCTGCTGAACACCTCGCGGCTGATGGGGGGCGCGCTCGGACTGGCCATCCTGAGCACGATCGCGTCGACCCAGACGCGCCATGATGCCGGTGTCAGCGCCGCCCGGGCGCTCACCGACGGCTTCGACGTAGCGTTCACGGTGGCGGTCGGGTTCGCCGTCGTCGCGGCCGCGATCGCCGCGGTATCGCTGCGGCCGACGGCCGCGGTCGCCCAGGACGGGATCGCCGAGGACGAAGTGGCGGAGGTCGAGATGCCCGCGGTGCCCGCGGTGGAGTCCGGCGACGCCCGACTCGCCGCGTAGGGATGGCCGCTGCCCGGCCCGCTCACGGCCGATCAGGACCAGACCTGACCGCGATTGCCCGTAGCGTCTCGGGTGTCGTCAACCACCTGTGAGGAGCTCGGAATGGACATGAAATTGGAACTGATCGCGGTCCCCGTCACCGACGTCGATCGCGCCAAGGCGTTTTACGCCGACCAGGTCGGCTTCGCCGCCGACCACGACCACACCGTCGGCGAGGAGATCCGCTTCGTGCAGCTGACCCCGCCCGGATCCGCCTGCTCGATAGCGATCGGCAAGGGCATCGTCGACTCGGCCCCGGGTAGCGTCGCCGGCCTGCAGCTGACCGTGGGCAGTGCGGCCGACGCGCGCGGTGAGCTTGCCAAGCGCGGCGTCGACGTCTCCGATGTGCAGGAGTTCCCCTGGGGAAAATTCGTCTTCTTCAGCGACCCCGACGGGAACCGCTGGGCACTCCAGGAGATCCCGCCGCGGGGCTGAGGCGGCCTGATGAGACCGTGGAGGATGACGCCCCCGGCGTGGAGCTCTTGATCGCCGATGGACCGCGCGTCGAAACCCGCGGGAGATGGCAGGGGAGTGATCGCCGAGGTCGAGACCTCACGCCTACCCACAGCCAGCTAGCCCGCAGCCCACGCCGATACAGGCGGCTCGTCGATACGATCGAGCTGAGTGTCGATTCAGTGGACCGGTTTGGGGCCGGAGCTGCTGCTGGCACTGGATCGCACCGGCGCCCAGCCGCTCCATGTCCAGCTGGAGCGCGAGCTGCGTGAAGCGATCCGGTGCGGACAGCTAGCCGCCGGCGAGCGCCTTCCGTCATCGCGGGCGCTGGCTCGCGAGCTCGGTGTTTCGCGGGGGCTGGTGAGCGAGTGCTACTCCCAGCTGAGGGCGGAGGGCTTCTTGACCACGCGGACCGGCTCGGCCACTCGGGTCGCGGCGGGCGCGCAGCAGCCGGTTGCGCTGCCCCCGACCCCGCACCCGTCACCCGGCCTGCGGGTCGACTTCCGGACGGCAGTGCCCGACCTGACCAGCTTTCCCAGGCGTGACTGGGCGTGGGCGTTGCGTGAGGGTTGCCGCCGCGCGTCGGTCGCCGAGCTTGACTATGGGGACCCGCGTGGGGTGGCGGCGTTGCGCGAGGTGCTGGCCGGCTACCTGCGCCGGGTCCGCCGCGCGGTGGTCGATCCGGACCAGATCGTCGTCTGCGTCGGGTTTGCGCAGGCAGTTGATCTCGTCCTGCGCACGATGGCGCGTGCGGGGGTCCGGCGTGTGGCGATCGAGGATCCCGGAGACGACGACTATCGAGCCATCTGCGAGCGCAGCGGCATCGAGGCGATTTCGGTCGCGGTTGACGACCAGGGCATCGACGTCGCAGCATTGGCGGCAACTCCGAGCCGGGCCGTGATCCTTACCCCGACCCACCAGTTCCCGACCGGCGTCGCGCTCGCGCCCGGGCGTCGGCAGGCGCTGGTCGCGTGGGCCGTCGAGCACGACGCGATGATCATCGAGGATGACTACGACGCCGAGTTTCGGTATGACCGCGAACCGGTCGGCGCTCTTCAGGGACTTGCTCCCAACCGCGTGGCGCTGCTGGGCACGGTCAGCAAATCGCTCGCCCCGGCGCTCCGCATCGGTTGGATCCTCTGTCCACCCGCACTCGTGGAGGAGATCGCCCACGAGAAAGCGCTGATGGACCGCGGCTCGCCCGCACTGGAGCAGCTGGCGCTCGCAGCGCTGATCGAGTCCGGGCGATATGACCGGCACCTGCGTCACATGCGGACGGTGTATGCCCGCCGGCGTGACACGCTGCTCGGCACGCTCGCGGCGCTGGCCCCCGACGTTGAGCTGCACGGCCTCGCGGCCGGGTTTCATGCGGTCGCTCAGCTGCCGCCGTCGTGCGACGAACAAGCGGTCGTTGCCCAGGCTCGCGAGCGCTCGGTCGGTCTGTACGGCATGAGCATGTACCGCGCCGGTCGCAGCACACGTCCGCCCAAGCTCGTTCTCGGCTTCGGCAACCTGAGCGAAGCGGCGATCGAGCGCGGCGTCGCGTCGGTCAGCGACCTGTTGCAGGCCGGTCCGGGCTGAGCGACCTGTCGCAGGCCGGTCCGGGCTGAGACGATCTCTTCGCGACGCGGCTTGGGGATTCCGGCCAGGTCGCGGTCATGGGTGCAGGCCCACCCCGAGGCCAACCGGTTCACTGAGCCAACACGGAATTGGCCCTTATCGGCGAGCCACCCGAAGCGTAGGTTCGACCAGGTCGCACCCACGAGCCTCGAGGAGGCACAGATGCCCACCATCCGATCCCACACCGCGCCGATGGCGCGCCGGCCGCCACGCGCCGGCGGGCTTGACCGCACCCGATCGAACGCCGAATTCCGCGTCCCTCACTTCTGGGGGCTGATGGCGGTCAGCGGCCGCTTCGATCGCCTCGACGGCTGCCTCGGTGTCGATCAAAACGGCCGGTGCCGTGAGACTGCGCGTGCAGGCGCTGCGACGGCGCGACCCATGATCGACCGTGAGCAGCGGGTGACACCGCTACGGGGAAGGTCATGATCGCGGTCGTGCTGGGTCTGATGGCCGCCGGCGCCTACGGCACGTCTGACTTCGCCGCCGGGCTGGCCAGCCGCCGGTTCGCGGCCGCGCCGGTCACCGGAGCGGTCGAGGTCATCACGCTGTTGACGGCCGCGGCGGCCGTGGTCGTGTTTCCCGGTGGCGGCCCCAGCCCGACCGCGCTCGTCTGGGGTGCCGTCAGCGGGCTCGGTACCGCGGTCGGAACGCTGTCGCTCTATCACGGCTTCTCGGTCGCCCGCATGAGTGTGGTCGCCACCCTCTCCGCGGTGCTGACCGCCGTCATCCCGGTCATCGTCGGCGTGGCGCTCGGGAGCCGTCTGACCCTCGGTGCCGCAGCGGGGATCGCGATCGCGGTCCCCGCGATCGGACTGATCTCGTGGCAATCCGACGCGCAGGCTCGCGGCGCGGCCCGCTCGGGGCTGCTGTACGGGCTGCTCGCCGGGCTGGGATTCGCGCTGCTGTTCATCGCGCTAGACCGCGCCGGCACCCACGCCGGTGCGTGGCCGGTGATTCCCGGCCAGCTGGTCGCCATGCTGGTGATCGCGCCGTTTGCCTACCGCGGTCTGGACACCTCCCGAACCCCGGCGCGGTCAGCGATCGCGCTCACTCTCGGTGCCGGGGTGCTCAGCGGGATCGCCAACCTGCTGTTCCTCGCCGCCACCGGACGCGGAGCGCTCCCGATCGTCGCCGTCCTCACCTCCCTGTATCCCGCGGCGACCGTCCTGCTCGCCCGCGCCTTACTGGCCGAACGCTGGACCCGCGCGCAGGCCACCGGGCTCCTCACCTCGCTCGCAGCGATCATTCTCGTCAGTGCAAGCTGAGCTGCGCGGTCTGCGGCCGCGCCCACCGTCGGCGCGATAGAACACGCAATCGGCCGCCTTGATTTGAAGCTGATGCCGGAGTTGATCTGAGTCCCAGCACCCGCCGCTCCCGCCCGCGCAGCGCGGGCATCGTCCTGTTTCGGTACGCCGGTCAGGCGCCCGAGGTCCTGCTCGTGCATCCCGGCGGCCCGGTGTGGGCGCGCCGCGACCTGGGCGCGTGGTCGATTCCCAAGGGCGAGTACGCCGACGACGAGGAGCCGCTGGCGGCGGCCCGCCGCGAGTTCGCCGAAGAGCTGGGGACCCCGGCGCCGGACGGTCAGGTGCGCGACCTCGGTGAGATTCGCCAGAAGTCCGGCAAGCTGGTGAGCGCCTGGGCGATCGCGGGCGACCTGGACGTCACCCGCATCCACAGCAACACGTTCACGATGCAGTGGCCGCCGCGGTCGGGACAGATGCTCGAGTTCCCCGAGGTCGACCGAGCGGAGTGGTTCGGGCTCGGACAGGCGCGCGCCAAGATCAATCCGGCCCAGGCGGCGCTGATCGATCGATTGGAGCAGAGCCTGCAGTCGTGAGGCCGCGAGGCGGGCCTGTGGGACAGGCCCGCCGGCCTGCCGATGATCCGGGCGATCGGGCAAAGCGTGGTGGTCCTTATACTTGAGACATCAACCACCTGACCTGCCGAGGCGTGTCCCGAGATGATCACCGCGACGCTCTATTCCGACCCCGCCTGCCCTTGGGCCTACTCCGAAAGCCCGGCCCTGAGGGTGATCGAGTGGCGCTACGGCGACCAGCTGGACTGGAAGCTGATCCTGATCGGCCTCACCGAGAGCTCGGAGCAGTACGCCGCGCGTGGTATCACGACGTTGCGGGGCGCGCTCGGCCAGCTCTCGTTCCGGCGTTACGGGATGCCGTTCTCGCCCGCCCCCAAGCCGCGTCTCAGCGCCACCGCTCGCGCCTGCCGGGCTGTCGTCGCCGCCCGCCTCGAGAACCCCGGCAGCGAGTGGTCGGTGTTTCGCGCGCTCCAGCTGGCCAACTTCAACACCCCGCTGGTGCTCGAGGACGACGAACAGCTGCGCGACGCGCTGACCGACGTGCCCGGCGTCGACGCGGCCGCGATCGTGGCGGCGCTCGATTCCCCCGAGGTGACCGCGGCCTACGAGTCCGACAAGCAGGACACGCGGACGGCGGCGGGTTCCGCGGCCGAGCTGCAGGGCAAGACCGCCACCACCGACGGCCCGGTGCGCTTCACCGCTCCGTCGGTCGTCTTCTCCAGCAATGGGACCCGGCTGGTGGCCGGCGGCTTTCAGCCGGTCGAGGCCTATGACATCCTGATCGCCAACCTCGATCCATCGCTGGAGCGGCGCCTTGCACCCGAGGACCCGGCGGCGCTGCTGGATCACTTCCCCGGCGGCCTCACCACCCAGGAGGTGGCGGCGCTGATGACCCGGGGCAACGACGCGCCGGACCGGCGGGCCGCCGAGACGGCGCTGCTCGGTCTGGTCGCCGACGGCCGGGCGACGCGGCGGCCGGTGGGCGACGACGCCCTGTGGCGCGCCGCTAGCTGACCTGGGCGTTCTCGAAGATCGCGGCCAGCCCCTGGCCGCCGCCGATGCACATCGTCTCCACCCCGTAGCGGCCGCCGCGGCGGTGCAGCTCGCGGACCAGCGTGGCGAGGATCCTCCCGCCGGTGGCCCCGATCGGATGGCCGAGCGAGATCCCCGACCCGTTGACGTTGACGCGCTCCAGGCCGTCGCGCAGGTTCCACTCGTGCAGGACGGCCAGGGCCTGGGCGGCGAATGCCTCGTTGAGCTCGATCAGATCCATCTCGTCCAGCGACAGGCCGGCTCGCTGCATGGCCTTGGCGACCGACGGCACCGGGCCGATCCCCATCGTCTTGGGCGGGACGCCGGCCACCGCCCAGCTCACCAGCCGGGCCATCGGCTCGAGCCCCAGCTCCGCGGCCTTCTCAGCGTGAGTGACGATGCAGACCGCGGCGCCGTCGTTCTGGCCGGAGGCGTTGCCGGCGGTCACCGTCGCCTCCGGATCCTTGCGGGCCATCACCGGGCGCAGCCCGGCCAGGCTCTCCAGAGTGGCGTCGGCCCGGGGATGTTCGTCGCGGTCGATCAGCCGCGAGCCCGTCTTGCGCTCCTTGACCTCGACGGGGACGATCTCCTGCGCGAAGGCGCCACGCTCGTGAGCGGCGACGGCGCGCTGGTGGGAGCGCAGGGCGAGCTCGTCCTGCTCTGAGCGGGGGATCGAATACTGGCGGCGGAGGTTCTCCGCCGTTTCGATCATGCCGCCGGGCACGGGGTGGTTCTCGCCGCCGGCGGTGACGCGACCCCGGACCAGCCGATCCTCCAGCATCGTCCCGCCCGACCGCGCACCCCAGCGCAGGTGGGTCGAGTACAGCTCGGTCTGGCTCATGCTCTCGGCGCCACCGGCGAGCACCAGGTCGGCGACCCCGGTCTGCACCTGCATGCTCGCCTCCAGCACCGCCTGGAGCCCGGATCCGCAGCGGCGGTCGATCTGGAGCCCGGGAACCTGGACCGGGAGCCCGGCGTCGAGCGCGGCCACCCGGCCCAGGGCCGGCGCCTCGCCGTTGGCGTAGGCCTGCCCGAGCAGCACGTCGTCGACCTGGTCGCGCGGCACCCCGGTGCGATCCAGCACGGCCTTGATCACCGTGGTGGCCAGCTCGGTCACCGCGACGTCCCGGAACATCCCGCCGAAGCGGCCGACCGGAGTCCGCAGCGGCTCGCAGATCAGGGCATCGCGCATGAGGCGGCCAGCTTAACCAAAAGCCAACCCTCCAAGCTCGCCCCGTGGCGGACGCTTCAGTCGGTGATGGAGATGTGGCCGGGCTGGGCGGCGACCCGGGCGATCCAGTCGCGGACCGCCGGGTAGGGCTCGAGCGAGAAGCCGCCCTCGGGCGCGACGTGGGTATACGCGTATACGCACATGTCGGCGATCGTGTACCCGCCGGCGGCCAGGAAGTCGTGGTCGGACAGGTGGCGCTGCAGGGCCGCGAGCGTCCGCTCCCCACCGGCGCGCTTGGCCTCCAGTTCGGCGGCCGGCGGATGCAAGCCCGCCAGCTCCCAGAAGCGGAGGACCGCGATGTTCGGCTCCAGGTCGTACTGCTCGAAGAACATCCACTGGAGCACCTCGGCCTGGGCGAACCGTTCCGCGGGCCACCAGTCGGTGTCATGGGCGAAGTAGTGCAGGATGGCGTTGGATTCGCCCAGGGTGCGGCTGTCGTCGAACACCAGCGTCGGCACCCGCAGCGACGGGTTGCGCCCGCCGAGGACATCCGGTCGATCGGAGCGATCGAACACGCTCAGCTCCCGGCGCTCGTACTCGATCCCCAGCCTGGCGAGGATCAGCCGGACCTTGTAGCAGTTGCCCGAGACCATCGCGTTGTAGAGCAGCATCGGCTAGCGCCCGGAGGCGAGGGGTGACCGCACCGGCACCGGCGGCGGGCTCGCCGGCGTCGGGGCCCGCTCCTGGAGGACGCGCACGCCGCCCTTGGGGGCGAGCGTGATCGTCCGGAACTGGGCCTTGGCCGGCCGGCGGTCGACCGCTCGCAGCTCGGTCCGCTCGAGCACCCGCGCGAGCACGACCCGCATCTCGGTGGTCGCGAAGCTCGCCCCCAGGCAGCGCCGGGTGCCGCCGCCGAACGGCACCCACGTGTAGGTGTCGGGCGGGGCCGAGGAGAGAAAGCGCTCCGGCTCAAAGCGCTGGGGATCGGGGAACAGATCGGCGCGGCGGTGAATCGTCCGGATCGACGGGTTGATCTCCACCCCCACCGGAACCTCGTAGCCGGCGAGCGGGAACGGCCGCTCGCGAACCACCCGGCCCACGCCCGGGATCACCGGGCGGATCCGCAGCGCCTCCTTGACGATCGCGTCCAGGTAGTCGTCGTCTCGCTCCTGGGCGCGTTGCCGGACCCGGTCGTCGTGGAGGAGGAGGTCGAGCGTCCACGCCAGCCCGGTCGCGGTCGTCTCGTGTCCGGCGAGCAGCAGCGTCAGCAGCTCATCGCGAACCTCCTCATCACTGAGTCCGACGCCGTCCTCATCGCGCGCCAGCAACAGCGCTGAGAACACATCGTCGCGGTCGGCGAGCCGCGGGTCCTCGCGGCGGCGGGCGATCTCCGCGAACAGGATCTCGTCGACGGCCCGCTTGCGGGCCTGGAACTCGCGCGCCGACCGGCGCTCGTCGCGACCGCGGATCACCGCCGACAGCATCATCATCCCGCGCGGGCGTGACAGCGGCTCCACCATCGCGCGCAGCCGAAGGGCGAGCTCGTCCTCCCCCGCTCCTCGCGCATAACCGAAGACCGCCCGCAGGATCACCCGCAGCGTCAGCGATTGGAGGCTGGTCAACAGCGAGAACGGCTCGCCGACCGGCCAGCGGTCGATCTCGAGGTCGGTGCAGTCGCGCATCGTCTCGACGTGGGCGAGCATCCGGCGGCCGTGAAACGGCGGCGTCAGCAGGCGGCGGTGGCGAAGGTGCTCGGTTCCGTCCAGCAGCAGCACCGAGCGCTGGCCAAGGATCGGACCGAGCAGGGCGTTGGCCTCCCCGGCGTGGAGCCGGTCGTTCGTGCCCTGGAAGAGATCCTTGAGCAGCTCGGGATCGAAGACCATGACGAACCGCTGGTCAAACAGCGTGCCCAGGGTGACCGCGTCGCCGTAGCGGCGCCGGCACGCCTCCAGAAAGCGTGCGCCGCCGACCATGAAGCCGACGGTCTGCAGAACGCGGGGCAGCCTCGGTCCGGGGGGCAGGGTGGCGGTCATCGCACAGCGATCGTGCCACAACCGCCCGCTGGGCTCCCGGGCTCAGCGACCCTGGGGACGCTGCGAGGCGGCGGCCCGTTCGCCGAGGTCGGCGAGCGACAGCGGGTGGGCGGGTGGCGCATCGAGCACCTGCCGGCTGGTCACCTGCAGCTGCGCATCGACGTGCAGGAGCTCGCCCGACTGCAGCGGCCGCCAACCGGCGTCCTCGTCCATCCGCTCGGTGGCCACCACCACCGCGGGGCGTCGGGACAGGTCGCCCGATCGGACCCGGATGCTGGCGCGCGGGCTGGAGTGCTCGAGGTGGCGGGTGCCGCTGGGGCCGCCGGCAGCGCGGCTGAGCACGAACAGATCGTGGGTGTCGGGATAGCGCAGGGCCCACAGGTCGGTCGGCGTGATCAGCACCAGGTTGATCGCGAACACCGGGAGGTTGGCGGCCACCCAGCGGGCGGCGGCGGCGATCGCCTCGGCGATGTCGCCGGAGCGCCGTGCCTCGCGGGTGATCAGCGCGAACAGTCGCTCGGAGTCGGTGTCGCCCGCGACCAGCGACATGTCGGCGCCGAGCTCGCGCTCGAGCCGTGGCAGGTCCTCGATCACCCCGTTGTGGGCGAACAGGCGCCCGTCCTGCTCGAACGGGTGCGTGTTGCGCGCGACCAGACCGCCGGTCGAGGCGTAGCGGACGTGAGCGACGAACGTCGGCGAGCGCTCAGACTTGGCCTCCCGCGCGAACTCCTGATCCTGGTATGCGGCCAGCGGCTGCTTGCGCACCCGCGGCCGGCCGTCCGGGCCGTAGCTGCCCAGGCCGGTCCCGTCCGGCTCACGGCGGCTCTGCTGCGCCAGCGAGTCCGGCGCCTCGAGCAGCCAGAAGGTCGCCTGGACCGGTTCACGGCCTCCGCTCATCGCAAACAGGCGGCACATGGTGAGTCGCCACCGTAGCGCCCGCGGCAGCCTCCTCGCCGGGATCCTCGGTCTGTCAAAGTAATTTCAAGCTCGTCTGCGATCCTCGATCTCGTCACGAGAAAGGCGGATCCCTAAATGAAATTCCTGCGCACAAGCTCCACCGGCCGGCTCGCGGCGACGATCGCCGGGCTGGTGATCGCCATCGCCGGCGGGACAGCGATCGCGGTCGCAGCTACCAACAACGGCCCCGTGCCCAAGGCGGAGCCGCTGGCCAAGGCGCTCCACACCGCGGCCACCGCACGATCGGTCACGGGGATCAGCGCCCGTATCAAGTTCACCAACAACCTGATCGCCTCCTCGGACTTCACCGGCGACACGGCCAACCCGATCCTGCAGGGCGCGACCGGGCGGCTGTGGCTCGGTGACCATCGGCTGCGCTTGGAGCTGCAGTCCGACAACGGCGACGCCCAGGTGGTCGTCGACAACAACTCGTTCTGGATCTCCGATCCCTCGTCGCAGACGGTGTATGAGGGAACGCTGCCGGCCGACAAGAGCAAGTCGGATGCGGGGTCGGGCAATGCGCCGCCGACGCTGGCGCAGATCCAGTCAGAGCTCAACCGCCTGATGGCGCGGGTGACGGTGAGCGGCGCCGGCACGGCCCACCCCACCGATGTCGCCGGCCGGCCGGCGTACTCGGTGTCGATCTCGCCCAAGCACTCGGGCGGCCTGCTCGGCTCGTTGGGCCTCGCCTGGGATGCCGTCAACGGCACTCCGCTGGACATCGCCGTCTACGCCCGCGGCAACTCGACCCCGGTGCTCGAGCTCAAGGCGACCGACATCTCGTACGGCTCGGCCCCGACCTCGGACTTCGCGGTGTCGCCGCCCGCCGGCGACAAGGTCGTGAAGATGTCGTCCCCGACGAGCCTCGCGCCCAAGCAGCACGGCAGGCATGCCGATGTGCACGGCGTCTCCGCGGTGGCCGCCGCCGTGCCGTTCAAGCTCGCCGCCCCGGCTTCGCTGGTCGGGCTGGCGCGCCAGAGCACGTCGCTGCTGAGTTGGGGTGGCACTCCGGCCGCGATGGTCAGCTACGGGCGCAACCTGGGCGGGCTGGTCGTGATCGAGCAGAGCGCTCAGGGCGCCACGGCCAGCCAGAGCAGCGGCGAGGGTGGCCTGTCGCTGCCGTCGGTGTCGATCAACGGCGCCACCGCCCAGGAGCTCGACACGGCGTTGGGCTCGGTCGTTCGCTTCACCCACAACGGGGTGGCGTACACGCTGCTCGGCTCGATGCCGCCGTACGCCATCGATCGGGCGGCGCGGGGGTTGACGCCGGCTCCGTGACCGCGGCGCCCGACAGTTCGGTGGACGGCGCGGCGGCGGCAAGGGGGACTTCGCTCCCGGCCGCCGCGCCGCCCGTGGAGGTCCGCGGCCTGGTCAAGCGCTACGGAGATCTGACCGCGGTCGGCGGTGTCGATCTCACGGTTCGAAGCGGCGACGTGTACGGGTATCTCGGGCCCAACGGCGCCGGGAAGACCACCTCGCTGCGAATGATGCTCGGGCTGATCCGGCCGACCGAGGGCAGCGTGCGCCTGTTCGGCCGTGACCCGATGGAGAGCGTCCGCGCTCTGGAGGGGGTGGCCGGATTCGTGGAGGCGCCCACCTTCTATCCCTACATCAACGCTCGCCGCAACCTGGAGATGCTCGCCGCCTACGACGGCAACGGCGCCTGCGATCGAATCGACCGCGCGCTGGAGACCGTCGAGCTGACCAATCGCCAGCACGACCGGGTCGGCGCCTATTCGCACGGCATGCGCCAGCGGCTCGGCATCGCCGCCGCGCTGCTCCGCGACCCCAAGCTGCTGCTGCTCGACGAGCCCGCAACCGGTCTTGACCCGGCGGGCATGCGCGACATGCGCCTGCTGATCCGCCGCCTGGCCGAGCAGGGGATGACGGTGCTGCTCTCCAGCCACCTGCTCAACGAGGTCGAGGACGTGTGCAACCGGGTGGCGATCGTGCGCTCGGGTCAGATCGTCTACGAAGGCGACATCGCCGCGCTCAAGCGCGGGGCGGGCACCCGGTACTGGCTGCAGAGCACCGACGACGAGCGCGCGCTGGCGGTGTGCCGGGCCCAGCCCGGGATCATCGAGGTCCGCATCGACCACGGGAGGATCTCGTTCGCCGCCGACGAGACCGCCGTCGGCCTGCTCTCCCAGGCGCTGGTCGAGTCCGGTGCCCTGATCACATCGCTGGCGCCCCAGACGGTGACGCTCGAGGACCTGTTCTTCTCCTACACCGAGGGCGACGGGGCTCCGACCTCGATCGATCCGGACCCGCCGGAGCCGGCGGCCGCCGCGGAGAGGACCGGTTGATGCCGGGCGTCGCCACCGTCTACCGCTGGGAGCTGTTCAAGCTCCGACACCAGAAACGCACCTACATCGGCCTCGGCGCGTCGTTCATCGTCCCCATCCTGTTTGTGATCGCGCTGCATCTGCGCCATTCCCAAAACCACGGCGGGTTCGCGTTCTCGGACTATCTGGATCGCAGTGGGCTCGCCGTTCCGCTGGTGATCCTGCTGTTCGGGGCGGTGTGGATGTTCCCGCTGATCACCGCCCTGGTGGCGGGTGACATCTTCGCCTCCGAGGACCACAACGGGACCCTGAAGACGATCTTCACCCGGTCGCTGGAGCGCTGGCAGCTGTTCTGCGGAAAGCTGTTCGCCGCCAGCACGTACGCGGTGACCGCGATCCTGCTGTGCGGCACCGTCGCCGTGGTCGCCGGAAGCATCCAGTCGGGGTTCAACTCCCTGCAGAGCCTCTCGGGGACGATCGTCTCGGCGCCGAAGGCGCTCGAGCTGGTCTACGTCAGCCTCCTGATCTACCTGATCCCGATCGCGGCGATCGTCTGCATCGGACTGCTGCTTTCCTCGATCACGCGCAACAGCGCCGCCGCCGTGGTTGGAACCTTGATGATCTCTTTGCTGATCCAGCTGATCGGGATCCTGCCGGGCCTCGGTGGGCTGCAGCCGTACCTGCTCAGCACCCAGTTCAACGCCTGGCAGGGACTGCTGCGCACCCCCATCGACTGGAGCCCGATCGTGCAGGCGGCGTGGGTGTGCGCCCTGTACGGGATCCCCGCGCTGGCGGCGGCGTTCCTGGTGTTCATCCGGCGCGACGTCGCCGGCGGCTGATCTGACCGCCCGGGGGCCGATGGCCGACGGCGACTGCGAACGGGTGCTGGTGGTCGACGACGACCCGCCCCTGCAGCGGATGCTCAAGCGCACGCTGACCGCCGAGGGATTCGAGGTGACGGTGGCCGGCGACGGGGGCCGCGCGCTGGCGGACGCCGAGCGGTTCGCCCCCGACGTGATCGTGCTCGACGTGGCGATGCCGACCCTGGATGGCCTCGCCGTGTGCCGCCGGCTGCGGGCCAAGGGGTTGGCGACCCCGATTCTGATGCTGACCGCGCGGGACGCGGTCGCCGATCGCGTCGCCGGGCTGGAGGCCGGCGCCGACGACTACCTGGTCAAGCCGTTCGCGATCCAGGAGCTGGTCGCCCGGGTGCGGGCGCTCACCCGCCGCGGCCGCCCCTCGGAGTCGATGCTCGCCTACGCCGACCTGACGCTGGACGTCGGCGCCCGGATGGCGGCGCGGTCCGGCCGTCAGCTGGAGCTGACCGGCCGCGAGACGGCGCTGCTGGAGCTGCTGCTGCGCGCCCCCGGTCAGACCGTCACTCGCGATCGCGCGCTGGCGGAGATCTGGGACGACGCCGCCGAGCCCAACGTCGTCGACCGCTACGTCACCCGGCTGCGCCGCAAGCTCGGCGAGCCGCCGCTGATCCGGACGTTGCGAGGCGCCGGGTTCGTCCTGCGCGCTTGAATGCGAGCGTGTCAGCGCTTGTCCACCACGGTCACGGCGATGCCGCCGCCGGACAGCTCAAAGCGGGCCCCGCCCAGCTCCTTGGCACGGTACATCGCGCGGTCGGCGCGGCAAATCACCGCCTCGGTCGCCGCCTCGGGATCGGTCACGATCGCCACGCCGGTGCTCACCGTGACCGCCCGCCGCCGCCCCGCGAGCAGCGCCGGCCGGCTCGCCGAGGCGGTGATCCGCGCCGCCACCTGCGCCGCCGCCCGACGACCGCCGAGTCCCTCGAACAGGAATGTGAACTCGTCTCCACCGAACCGCGCCACCGTGTCCATCGGCCGCAGCAGCTGGCCGAAACGCTCGGCGAGCACGATCAGCAGCCGATCCCCGGCCGCGTGGCCGAGCGTGTCGTTGATCTGCTTGAAGCAGTCGACGTCGAGGAA
Source organism: uncultured Actinomycetota bacterium (assembly GCA_963787595.1). Classification (GTDB taxonomy): domain Bacteria; phylum Actinomycetota; class Thermoleophilia; order Solirubrobacterales; family Solirubrobacteraceae; genus Palsa-465. The sequence goes on along the minus strand of CAWBDE010000004.1, from coordinate 257,483 downwards.
CATGACCACCACCGGGTCGCCGGTCCGGCGCGACCGGTCCAGCGCACCGCGCAGCCGATCGACGAACAGCACCCGGTTCGGCAGCCGGGTCAGGGGATCGTGCAGGGCCTGCCTCGCCAGGGCGACCTCGCCGCGCTTGCGCTCGATCGCGTAGCGGATCGCCCGGCGCAGCCCCGCAGCGGTGAGCTCGGCCTTGCACAGGTGGTCCTGCGCCCCGGCCCGGATCGCGGCGATGCCGAGCTCCTCGGCGGGATCGTCGGACAGGACGATGATCGGGATCTCGGGAGCGGCAGCGGCGAGCGTCGTCAGCGCGGCGCTGGGATGCGCTCCCGTGGACGCGTCGAGCAGCACGCAGGTGGCCCCGTGGGCGGCCAGCTCCAACGTCGCCTCGGCGACGGCCGTCGGCTGGGTGACCATCAACCCGCCGGTGCAGGCCGCGCCCAGCACCTCTGTGATCATCGTCGCGGTGCGCGTGTCGTCGCGCACCAGCAGGACCCTCGCGGGCGTGCCGGATCCGTCCAGCTCCTTCGCCACCTGGCCAACCTCCGTGTTGCGTCTGGCGAAGACTCTAGCCGCCAGATGACGCCACCGTCACCACCGGGGTGGTCCGAGCTTGCCTAGGGGGCCGACGCCGCGCTCGCTGCGGGCGCGGATCGCCGTCGCGGCGGCCGCTTCGATCCTCACCGCGGTCGTGGTGTTCGGCGTGGTCACGGTGGTGCTGGTCGATCATGAGCTGCGGTCATCGCTCGAGTCAGCGCTGCGCCAGCGCGCCGGGGAGGTCGCCCAGCTGGCGGTGTCGGCGCCGGGGGTGCTGACCGATCCCGGCGCGCTGGAGAGCCCGGTGTCCGGCCGCCAGATCTCGGTCGAGGTGCTCGACGCTCACGGTCGCATCGTCGCCCGGTCGCTCACGCTGGGGTCCCAGCTCCTGCCCGATGACGCGGTCGCCCGCGCCGCGTGGAGCCAAGGCCGCACCGGGGCGCAGGACATCACCGTGGGCGGCCGGCCGATGCGGATGTATGCCGCCCCGATCGCCGACGCCGGCGGGGTGGCCGCAGGGGGCGCGGTGCTGGTGGCGTCCGACACCAGCGACATCGCCCACATCACCGGCCGGCTCGGCGTCCTGGTGGCGCTGTGCGGTGCCGCGGTGGCGGTGCTGGCGGCGATCGCGGCCGCCCTCCTGGTCCGCCGCGGGCTGCGGCCGCTGCAGCGATTGGCGGACGCGGCGGGGGAGATCGAGCGCACCGCCGACTCGTCGCGCCGCCTGCCCGACTCGCCCGCTGCCGACGAGATCGGCCAATTGACCGGTGTGCTGAACCGGATGCTGTCCTCCCTGGAGCGGGCTCAGGCCGGCGAACGGCGCTTTTTGGCGGACGCCTCGCACGAACTGCGCACCCCGGTCACGTCGCTGCTCGGCAATGCCGAGTACGCCGCGCGCCACGGCGCCGACGCCGAGGTGGTGGCGGAGCTGCGCCACGACGCGGCCCGCCTGGCGGCGCTGGTGGATGCGCTGCTGGCGCTCGAGCGCGCCGGCGCGGCCTCGGCGACGATCCCGGCGACGGCCGAGCCGGTGGCGCTGGACGAGCTGGCGCGGTCGGTGACCGGCGGCCACGACGCCCGCCGGGTGCGGCTCGGGCACGCCGACGCGGTGACGGTCCGCGGCGAGGAGGAGGCGCTGCGCCGCGCCGTCGACAACCTGATCGAGAACGGGCTCGTCCACGGCCCCGCCGGCGGCGCCGTCACCGTCTCGGTGCTCCGCGCCGGGACGCTCGCGCGGCTGGCGGTCACCGACGAGGGCCCCGGCCCTGATCCGGCCCAGCGCGAGCGCCTGTTCGAGCGCTTCTGGCGCGGCGAGGACGCGTCCGAGCGCCCCGGCGCCGGCCTTGGCCTGTCGATCGTGGCGGCGATCGCTGACCGCCACGGCGGCCGCATTGAGGTTCAGGGATCGACGTTCACCCTGGAGCTGCCGGTCGCGTCCTGAAGCCGGGGCGGCGGGCCGATCTCGGCCGGCCGCTGGGCGCAGTGCGCGCGCAGCGTCTTCTGCCACCAGCCGACGCTGCGCCAGGCGCCGCGCTTGTAAGCGATGTCCCGGTACACGCCGACGGGGTGAAACCCGAGCGATTCGTGCAGGGCGACGCTGGCGTCATTGGGCAGCGTCACCCCGGCGCACAGCTCGTAGTAACCCTGGCGCCCGAGCAACCCGAACAACGCGACGTAGAGCGCGCGGGCGACCCCGCGACGATGATGATCGGCCGAGACGTAGACGGTGACGTCGGCCGACCAGCGATAGGACGCCCGCTCGCGATGCCGTGACCCGTACGCGTAGCCGACGAGCACGTCATCGATCTCGGCCACCAGCCAGGGATGGTCGCGTGAAACGATCGCGATCCGCTGCGCGAACTCGTTCGGCGCCGGCGCTCGCTCCTCCAGCGACGCGACCCCCTGGCTGACCGACGGGGCGTAGATGGCGGCGCAGCCGGCGGCGTCGCGGTCGGGGTCGGCGTGACGGATCAGCATCGGCGGGGCACTCTATGAACCGGCCAGCGCGGCACGGATTCGATCGATCGTTGCGATGGCCGCCGCCGGCGGCGCCGGCGCCCCGGCCAGCCGGGCAGGGACCGCCAGCCGCAGCGACGAGGTGAGCATCGTCGCGGACGCGACTCGCGCCCGCGACAGCGTGACCGGCGCCTCGCTCGCCCGCAGGCCGAGGCCGCTGCAGAGCGCCAGCAGCCTCGCCCGCGTCACCCCCGGCAGGATCCGCCCGTCGGCGGGCGGGGTGGTCAGGCGATCGCCGTCAAGGATCCAGAAGTTCGCCCATGCCGCCTCCAGCACGGTGCCGTCGCCGTCGACGACCAGCGCCACCGGATTGGAGTCCGGGCGGCCGAGCAACCGGCGATCGCGCCACTTGTGGGCGCCGAGACCACCGGGGACGACCAGCGGGGCGAGCGCCACCGGCGTCCCGGCGGCCGGGGTCACCGCGGACGTCGAGAAGCTGAACTCGAGGCCGCTCGCCGCCGGCGCGGCGTCGATCCGCAGCCGGTGCTCTCCGGTGAGCGCGGTGGCCCGCGCTCTCAGCTGCGCCTCCAGCTCCACGGGCAGCGGCAGTCCGTACAGCGCGCCGACGGATCGGGCGAGGCGCTGCAGGTGGGCGGCCGCGGCCTGGGCGACCCCGTCGCGCACCCGCAGAGTCTCGAACACCCCGTGGGCGGGGTCGGGCCGGTCAGGCGGCGCGGCGGACATGCGAGGGTCGTCCCGGTCGGCCGTCCACGCGTACCGAGCTGCCGACCGCCGCGGCGATCGGACGCGCTTTGGTCAGCGCCTCCTCCAGCTCGCGGGCCGGTGCCGAGTCGGCGACGATTCCGCCACCGGCGCCGAGCCACAGCCGGCCGGCGCCGACCTCCAGGGTCCGGATGGCCACGTTTAACTCCAGCCCGGCGAGCGGACTGGTGAAGCCGATCGCGCCGGTGTAGACCTCGCGGCCGGTACGTTCGAGCTCGGCAATCACCCGCAGCGACTGGACCTTGGGCGCGCCGGTCACCGAGCCCGGTGGAAAGGTGGCGCGCAGGACATCGGCGTCGCGGGCCTCGGGGCGCAGCGCCCCGCGCACATAGGAGACGAGATGCCAGAGTCCGGGGTGAGCCTCGGCGGTGGGGCGGCGGGGGGCGACGATGCTGCCGTACTCGGCCACGCGACCGAGGTCGTTGCGCATCAGGTCGACGATCATCACGTGCTCGGCGGCGTCCTTGGCCGAGCCGCGCAGGCGCTGCAGCGCCTCGGCGGCGAGTTCCGGATCCCGGTCCCGCGCGATCGTGCCCTTGATCGGACCGGTGATGATCTGGCGGCCGCGGCGGCGCAGGAACAGCTCGGGGGAGAGGGAGGCGATACCGCCTCCCGGCGTGTCGAAGGCGGCCGCGTACGGCGGATGGACGTGGTTCAGCGCGGCGCTCAGCAGGTCGGTCGCGCGGCCGTCCCAGTCGGTCTGGAGGCGCAGGCAGATGTTGGCCTGAAAGATCTCGCCGGCGGCGATCCGCCGCCCGCATTCGGCCACCGCCCAGAGATGGTGGTCGGCGGCGTCGCCGCCCAGCCGCAGTGGCCCGGGCGAGGGGGAGCCGGTCACCGCGGGCTCGGTCGCCAGCAGCGCCCGCAGCCGCTCCAGGCGCTCGCTCAGCGCGTCGTGGCGGTCGTCGCCGGCGAGTGCCTCGAACCACCACTGGCCCTGGCGGTCGAGGTGGAGCACGTTGTCGTAGTACGCGAGGTGGAAGTCGGGCAGCGCCACCGGCCGGCACGCGGTCAGCGCAACCCGCTCGACGCGGGCGGCCAGGCGATACCCGAGCCAACCGAACCAGCCGCCGCCGATCGCGTTCTCGGCGGTGGCGCGCGGGTCGGCGATCGCCGGCACCTGATCGAGCAGCGCGAACGGGTCATCGCCATCCTGCGCGACGCGGATCGGATCGCAGCCGACGATCGCGCCGCCGCCCCCCCAGGCGCCGATGAGCGCGAACGGCAGCGACTGCGCGCTGCACCGGTCAAGCACGCGGGCGGGTGCCAGCCGGCAGCGCAGCGGCACGCGAATCAGACTGGCCGCTTCCGACGGCGGGGAGCCCGGCGCCGCTAAGGTCCGCTTGACCGACACGTCACAAGTACTGTACGAATTGGTTCGATGACCGCAACACTGATTGACGGCAAGGCCATAGCTCAGCAGGTTCGCGGCGAATTGCGAAGCGCGATCGCAGACTGGGTCGCCGGCGGCGGTCGCCGGCCGGGGCTGGCGACCGTGCTCGTCGGCGACGACTCCGCCTCGGCGGTGTACGTGGGCGGTAAGCAGCGCGCCTCGGTGGAGGTCGGGATCGAGGGGTTTCGCCACGACCTCCCCGCCGGCACATCCGAGGCCGAGGTGGAGGCGCTGCTCATCCAGCTCAACGCCGACGACCACGTGTCCGGGATCCTGCTGCAGCTTCCCACGCCGAAGCACATCGACGGCTCGCGGCTGACCACGCTGATCGAGGCCGCCAAGGACGTCGACGGGTTGACGCCTGTCTCCGCCGGGCGGCTGGCCAAGGGGCTGCCGGGCCTACGGCCGTGCACGCCGGCGGGAGTGATCGAGCTGCTGCACCGCCACGACGTCGGCCTGGAGGGCGGACACGCGGTGGTGGTCGGCCGCTCGGACCTGGTCGGCAAGCCGGTCGCCGCCCTGCTGCTGGCCGAGAACGCGACGGTGACCGTGTGTCATTCGCGGACGCGCGACCTGCCGGAGGTATGCCGCCGCGCCGACGTCCTGATCGCGGCGGTAGGGCACCCCGAGATGATCACCGGCGATTGGGTCAAGCCGGGCGCGACCGTGATCGACGTCGGGATCAACCGCACCGAGGCGGGCCTGGTCGGAGATGTCGAGTTCGCGTCCGCGGCCGAGGTGGCCGGATTGATCACCCCGGTTCCGGGGGGCGTCGGACCGATGACGATCGCCATGCTGCTGCGCAACACGCTGCTGGCGGCCCAGGCCCAGGCCCAGGCCCAGGCACAGGACGCGCGAGCCGCAGTCGCCCGGGCGTAGTTCCTTCGCGGCAGTCGACCCTCTGAAGCCGGGGGGTGAAAAGGCGCCAAATTCGGACGGCGGCAGCGAATTTGTCACCAGCCTGCCGCTCACCGTGGGTAACGCAACAAATCCCGGGGCAGCTCCCGAGTTTGGCGCAAAATTCACGCCCCGGGACCGGCCAGAGGTCGCCGCCTCCCGTCAGGGGCTCACGGCGACGGCCGGCTCGTCGGCCAGCACCACATCGAGCGCCGCCAGCACCCGCTCGGCCACCGTGACCGAGGCGTTTTCTCCCATCAGTCCGATGCGCCACATCGCCGGGGCACTCGGCCCGAGCCCGCCGCCGATCTCGATCCCGTGCTCGCGCAGCATCCGCGTCTGCACCGCCTTGGCGTCGATGCCGTCTGGCACCCGGACCGCGGTCAGCTGAGGCAGCTGGTGGTCTGGCTCGGCGAGCAGCTCCAGACCGCGGTGGCGCAGCTCGTCCTGGAGGAAGCGCCCGGCCTCACGGTGCCGGGCCCAGCGGGCGGCGAGCCCCTCGGTGGCGACCTCGCTCAGCGCCGCGTGCAATGCGTAGATGTGGAGCACCGGCACGGTGTGGTGATAGACGACCGGGCGCGTGACCCAGTAGTCGCGCAGCAGGTGCAGATCGAACGAGTAGGGCACCGCGTGGGTCCGGGCCTCGATCCGCTCCAGCGCGCGGTCGGAGGCTGCCACGGGCGACATGCCGGGCGGCGCGCCCAGGCACTTCTGCGAGCACGAGTAGGCGAAGTCGATCCCCCAGCCGTCGAAGTCCAGCTCGATGCCGCCCAGCGAGGTCACGCAGTCGGCCATCAGCAGGACGTCTGAGTCGCGCAGTGCCTCGCCGAGCTGCGCCAGCGGATGGGCAACCCCGGTGGAGGTCTCGGCGTGCACGACGCACATCAGGCGTGCATCTGGATGCTGCTCCAGGGCCTCGAGCAGGCGGTCGTTGGACACGTGCTCACCCCAGTCGGCCTGCACCGTCACCACCTGGGCGCCCAGCCGCTGAGCGATGTCCACGATCCGGCGACCGAAGAAGCCGTTGACGCCGATGATCGCCACCTCGCCGGGCTCCAGCAGGTGCGCCAGTCCCGCCTCCATCCCCGATGTGCCGGTCGCCGACAGCGGCAGCACCAGCCCGCCGGAGGCCTGGTAGACGCCGCGCAGCAGCGAGACGACTTCCTCGAGAATGTCGGCCAGATCGGGATCCAGATGGCCGAGCAGCGGGCGCTGCATGGCGGCCAGCGCGGCCGCCGAAGCGTTGCAGGGGCCGGGGCCGCAGAGCAGGCGCTCGGGTGGGTTCAGGGGCGGGGCGGTGTCGGTCATGTCGGCACTCTAAGCGACTGGACAAATTTGCACAAATAACTTGCATCGGCGACGCGGACCCGCTCTACTTCGCGCTGGGATGGGACCGACCCGCACTCGACTGCACCGCTCCGAGCTGGCCGTGCCGGGCAGCAACACCCGGATGCTGGAGAAGGCGCCGACGCTCGGCGCCGACATCGTGATGCTCGATCTGGAGGACGCCGTCGCGCCCGACGACAAGGCGCAGGCGCGGCGCAATGTGATCGACGCGCTGCGGGAGCTCGACTGGTCCGGGTGCTCGGTGTCGCTGCGCATCAACGGGCTGGACACGTTCTACTGCTACCGGGACATCGTCGATGTGGTGGAGGGGGCGGGGCGCCATCTTGACTCGGTGATGATCCCCAAGGCGTCCGGAGCCGGCGACGTGCACATGGTGGCGACCCTGCTGACCCAGATCGAGGACGCGATGGGACTGGAGCGGCGGATCGCCATCTGCGTGCTGATCGAAACCGCGATCGGCATGGTCAAGTGCGACGAGATCGCCGCCGCCTGCCCGGAGCGGATGGAGGCGATGGTGTTCGGCGTCGCCGACTACGCCGCCTCGCTGCAGAGCCACACGACCTCGATCGGCGGCACCAACCCCGATTACGCGATGCTGGCGGACGTCGCCGACGGCGACCACGATGCTTCGAGCCAGCGGGCACTGCACCTCGGCGATCAGTGGCACTACGCATTGAGCCGGATCGCGGTCGTGTGCCGCGCCTACGGGCTGCGCCCGATCGATGGGCCGTTCGGCGACTTCACCGACCCCGAGGGGTATCTGGCCTCGGCGCGGCGCGCCGCGGTGCTCGGCTACGAGGGCAAGTGGGCGATCCACCCGGCGCAGATCGAGCTCGCCAACGACGTCTTCACCCCCTCAGACCACATCGCCGAGAAGACCCGGCGGATCATCGCGGCGATGGAGGAGGCCGCCGCCCGCGGCCAGGGAGCGGTGTCGCTCGACGGCCGCCTGATCGACGCCGCCTCGATCCGGATGGCGCAGAACCTGCTGGCCAAGCTCGAGCAGATCGAGGCCCGGGACCAGACGGGTCCGCCGCTCCGGGCGCGCGCCGCCGGCGGCGCGGGCGCTCAGGCCTGACCACGGCGGGCGTGAGCCCGCGCGTCGGCGACGAACGCCTCCGCCAGCGCGGGCGCTCAGGACTGACCACGGCGGGCGTGAGCCCGCGCGTCGGCGACGAAGGCCTCCGCCAGCCGGGACTCTCGCCCCGCCCGGGTGACGGCCACCAGCTCGGTATCCGGGGCGCGGTACAGCGGGCGGTAGGTGACGCCGTCCAGCGCTAAGTGGGCGACCGACGCCGGTACCGGGGAGACCCCGATGCCGGCCGCCACCAGTCCGATGATCGTCAGCATCTCCGGCGCGTACTGGACCACGTGGGGGGAGGTGCCGGTCGCCGCCAGCCGGTCCGTCAGCAGGTCGTGAAAGCCCGGTGCCTGGCTGCGGGGGAAGAGCACGAGCGGCTCGCCGGCCAGCCGGGCGAGCGGGATCCGCCGCAGCTTGGCGAGCTCGTGGCCGGCGGGGACGGCGGCGATCGTCCGTTCGCGGATGACGATCTCGGTGCGCAGGTCGGCGCCGGCGTCGATCGGCGGGCGGACGAGGGCGACGTCGATGCCGCCGGTCTCCAGGGCGCGCAGCGCCTCCACGGTGGAGCGCTCGCGCAGCTCGACCTCGACGTCGGGACGGGCGCGGCGAAACCGCTGCACCGCCGCCGGCACGATCGACAGCAGCGCCGAGCCGACGAAGCCGACGCGCAGGCGGCCGGCCTGGCCGGAGTCGATCGCGCGCGCGGTGGCGGCGGCGACGTCCAGCTCGGCCAGCATCGCCCGGGCGTCACGCAGGAACGCCTCCCCGGCCGGGGTGAGCTCGACCCGGCGGCGGGTGCGCTCCAGCAACCGGGCGCCGAGCTCTGACTCGAGCGCGGAGATCTGCTGGCTGAGCGGCGGCTGGGAGATGTGCAGGCGGGCGGCCGCGCGGCGGAAGTGAAGCTCCTCGGCGACGGCGACGAAGTAACGCAGCTGGCGGAGCTCCATGTCACATCTCTGATCCGATCTTCAAATCAATACATCCTAATTCGATATTGGACAGAATCAACCGTCCGGCCTAGCTTCCCCGTCATGTCGTTTGTGCTGCAGTGCCCCAACTGCGGGGTGCGGGAGGTGACGGACTTCGGCTTCGGCGGGGAGGTGTCGGCGCGCCCGAAGCAGCGGCCGAGCTTCCGCGAGCTGAATGCCTACAACTACTTCCGCCGCAACGTGGCCGGCGTCCAGCGCGAGTGGTGGTTTCACCGCTCCGGCTGCCGCGCCTGGTTCGTCGCCGAGCGCGACACCCGCACCAACCAGGTGTTGTTCACGGCGCTCCCGGGCGAGGCGCCGGCGGGCGAGCCGGGGGGCGAGGCGGCCGTCGTCCCCGCCCAGACCGGGGGCGATCTGCTGTGAGCCGTCTCGGCGAGCAGCCGGGCGAGCGCATCGTCCGCGACCGGAGGATCAGCTTCACCTTCGACGGCAAGCCGGTGGAGGCCTACGAGGGCGACACGATCGGCTCGGCACTGTATGCCGCCGGCCGGCGCACGTTCGGCCGCTCGTTCAAGTACCACCGCCGCCGCGGCCTCATGTGTGTCGCCGGCCAGTGCCCCAACTGCATCTGCGCCGTCGACGGCGCCCCCGGGACGCGGGCCTGCGTCGAGCCGGCGCGTGACGGGATCGAGGTGACCCACGTCAACGCGCTGCCCTCGCTCGAGGTCGACGCGATGCGGGCCACCGACCTCCTCGGGGGGCCGTTCACCCCGCCCGGCTTCTACTACAAGACGTTCATCAGGCCCCGCCGGCTGTGGCCGCTCTACGAGAAGATCCTGCGCAACGCCGCCGGCCTGGGCAAGCTCCGTCGCGAGCAGCCCGAGCGCGAGTGGCGCACCGAGTACCGCCGCCGCCACGCCGACGTGCTGGTCACCGGTGGCGGCCTCGCCGGCCTGCACGCGGCGATCGCCGCCGCTGAGCTCGGGGCCGACGTGGTGCTCGCCGACGAGGGCGCCGAGGTCGGCGGCCAGCAGCTGATCGAGTCAGATCCGCAGCCCGTCCGCGAGCTTGCCCGGCGGGCACGGGAGGCGGGTGTGGAGATCCTGGAGCGAGCCTCGGCGCTGGGCTACTTCGACGGGCTCGTCGCCGTCTGGCAGGGCGACACGATGCATCAGGTGCGCGCCGCCAAGCACGTGTTCGCCACCGGCACCATCGAGCAGCCGCTGGTGTTCGCCGGCAACGATCTGCCGGGCGTGATGCTGTCGGGCGGCGCCCGCCGGCTGGCTTCGCTGTACGCCGTCAAACCCGGTCACCGAGCCGTGATCGCCACCACGTCGGATCGTGGCCTGCACGCGGCGGCGGCCCTGCGCGCGAGCGGCGTGGAGATCGTCGTGGTCGCCGATCTGCGCCCCGACCCGGGTCCGCTGGCGACCGAGCTGCGCCGCGCCGGCGTCCCCGTGTTCGCTGGCCATACGGTGATCGAGGCCAAGGGAGGCAAGGGGGTCGAACGGGCGATCATCGCTCCGGTGGGCGGCGGCGACGAGCACGGATTCGACTGCGACCTGGTGATCATGTCCGGCGGGGCGATCCCGGCGAGCTCGCTGGCGCTCCAGGCGGGCGGGCAGAGTGCCTACGACGCCGCCCGCGGTCACTTCTCGATCACCCGGCTGCCCGACCACGTCTATGTCGCCGGCGAGCTGGACGGCGCCGACGGCGACGAGGCGGCGGCGATCTCCGGGGAGCTGGCCGGGCGCGAGGCGGCGCACGCCCTGGGACACGGCGACGAGCGGTCCGACGAGCGGATCACCGAGATCCGCGCCCAGCTCTCAGAGCGGCCGGCCGCCGATGTCGTGGTCGCGCCGGCGGTGAGCGGAACCGGCCGCGGGAAGTGCTTTGCCTGCTTCTGCGAGGACGTCACCAGCAAGGACGTCCACCTCTCGATCGAGGAGGGGTATGACTCGATCGAGCTCTCCAAGCGCTATACGACGGTCACCATGGGCCCGTGCCAGGGCCGGATGTGCCAGCTGCCGGCGGTGCGGCTGATGGCCCAGGAGACCGGCCACAGCCTGGCCGACGTCGGCACCACCACGGCGCGTCCGCCGTGGGTGTCGGTGCCGATGGGGATCCTCGGCGGCCGGCCGGCGGAGCCGGCCAAGCGCTCGGCGATCCACAACCGCCACCGTCAGCTCGGGGCCACCGTCAAGTGGGCCGGGGACTGGCGGCGCGCTTATGACTACGGAGATCCCGAGGGCGAGGCGCTGGCCGTCAACCGCGCCGCCGGGCTGATCGACGTGTCCACGCTCGGCAAGCTGATCGTCCGCGGCCCCGACGCCGGCGAGTTCCTGGACCGGCTGTACCCCAACCGCTTCTCCAACCTCAAGCCCGGCCGGATCCGCTACGGCGTGATCAGCTCCGACGCCGGCCGGATCGTCGACGACGGCACCGTCTGCCGGATCGACGACGAGACGTTCTACGTGACCACCACCTCCAGCGGCGCCGGCGCGGTGGAGGAGTGGTTCTCGTGGTGGCTGGCCGACTGGGGCGACCGCGTCTCGCTCACCGACGTCACCCAGGGCCTGGCCGCGGTCAACCTCGCCGGACCCAAGGCGCGGCAGATCATGGCCCAGGTCACCGATCTCGACTGCTCCAACGAGGCGTTCGCCTACCTGGACGGCAAGCAAGCGCGGATCGCCGGTGTGGAGTGCCTGATCCTGCGGATCGGCTTCGTCGGCGAGGTCGGCTACGAGATCCACTTCCCGTCGGCCTACGGCGAGCACGTCTGGGACGCGCTGACGGCGGCGGGCTCGCCGCACGGGCTGCGCCCGTTCGGCCTCGAGCCCCAGCGGATCCTCCGCCTGCAGAAGCTGCACATCCTGGTCGGCCAGGACACCGACTCCGAGTCGACGCCGTTCGCGGCGGCGATGCCGTGGATCGTCAAGCTCGACAAGGAGCAGGACTTCATCGGCAAGTGGGCGCTCGAGCACTACTCCCGGCAGACTCCCGCGACCGCGCTGGTCGGGTTTACGATGGCCAACGGCAGCGTTCCCACCGAGGGCGCGGTGGTCGTCGATGAAGCCGGCGTGCCCGCGGGACAGGTGACCAGCTCGCGCCACTCCCCGGTGCTCGGTCAGACGATCGGGATGGCCTGGGTGCCGGAGCCGCTGGCCCACGACGGCGCCCGGATCACCATCTCCGACGAGGGCCGGCGGCTGAGCGCGGAGATCCAGACCCAGCCCTTCTACGACCCCGAGGGCGAGGTGCTGCGCTCGTGAACCTCGATTTCCTGAGCGTCGGCGAGGCGGCCGGCGGAGCCGTCGCCCGCTCGCCGATGGAGGCGATGGCCCGCACCGCCGGAGCGCGGTTCGAGGTGCGCGATGGCTGGAACGTCGCGGTGGGGTTTGCGTCCGGTGGGTCTGACCGAGTTTGTTGGAGCGATACGTCGCATCTGGCCAAGCTCGAGCTGCAGGGCTCGAGCGAAGCCATCGATGCGGCGGCAGCAACCCCGCTGAGCCTGGGGACGGCCGTGCGCCAAGAGGGTGCGTGGTGGTGCCGGCTGACGGCGGGGCGCGCACTGATTATCGGCGCCTCGGCGGCGGCGACGGCGGTGGCGGTGCAGGAGCGGGTCGGCGTGGCCGATGACGTCGTCGGTGGCGGCCTCAGCGTGGTCGACGTGACGTCCAACTTCGCCTCGCTGACGCTCACCGGGCCGCTGGCCCGCGAGACGCTCGCCCGCTTCTGCGCGCTCGACCTCCGGCCCGCGACGACCCCCGTCGCCGCGCTGCGGCCGGGATCGATCGGCCGTCAGCCGGGGATCGTGATCCGTGAGGACGAGGAGCGCTACCTGATCCTGTTCGGGTGGGCGACGGCCGAGTACATGTGGTCGGTGGTGGCCGACGCCGGCGCCCATCTCGGGGGAGTTCCGATCGGCGCGGACGCCCTGGGGCGGGTGGGGCCGGTCCACGGACCGGCAGCGGAGGCGGCGCGTGCTTGACATCTTCCGCCGGCGGCGGATGTGGCGCCGGCAAGCCGAGCTCAAGGGCTCCTACGACGTCGTCATCGTCGGCGGCGGCTCCCACGGCCTGGCCACGGCGCATTACCTGCGCGACCACGGCATCAAGGACGTCGCGATCCTGGAGAAGCGCTACATCGGCTCCGGCGCCGCCGGGCGCAACACCACGATTCTCCGCTCCAACTACAAGACCCCGGAGGGCGCGCGCTTCTACGACGCCAGCGTCAAGCTCTACGAGGGTCTGTCGCAGGACCTGAACTTCAACCTGCTGTTCTCGCAGTGCGGCCACCTGACCCTCGCCCACGCCGACCGGGCGATGTTCGTGATGGCCAACCGGGCCGAGGTCAACCGTCTGAACGGAATCGACAGCCGGCTCATCTATCCCGACGAGATCAAGCGACTGGCGCCCGCGATGCAGGTCGACAATCCCAAATCGGCATTCCCGATCATGGGCGCGCTGTATCACCCGCCGGGCGGGATCATCCGCCACGACGCCGTCGTCTGGGGTCTGGCCCGCTCCGCCGATCAGGGCGGGGCCGAGATCCACCAGAACACCGAGGTGCTGGGGATGGAGCGCTCCAACGGACGGATCACGCGCGTGAAGACCAACCGGGGCACGATCAACGCCGGCCAGGTGCTCAACTGCACCGCCGGCTGGAGCACGCTCATCTCCGACATGGCGGGCGTCCCGCTCCCGATCACCACCCACATCCTGCAGGCGTGCGTGACCGAACCGATGAAGCCGCTGCTCGACGTCGTCATCGTCTCTTCCCAGATGCACGTCTACATCAGCCAGACCGATCGCGGGGAGTTCCTGATGGGGGCCGAGATCGAGCCGTGGACGACCTACCGGATGAACGGGACGCTGAACTTCCTGCAGGACGTGTGCCGGCACACGCTTGAGCTGTTCCCCCAGCTCGAGCGGGCCCGCCTGCTGCGCAGCTGGGCCGGGCTGTGCGACCTCAGCCCGGACTACAGCCCGATTCTCGGTCAGACCGAGGTCGAGAACTTCCACATATCGGCCGGCTGGGGAACGTACGGCTTCAAGGCCGCCCCGATCGTCGGCAAGACGCTGGCCGAGCTGGTCGCCACCGGACGGCAGCCCGACCTGATCGAGCCGTTCAAGCTGGAGCGGTTCTACAAGGACGAGCTCGTGTCCGAGCTCGCCGCCGCCGCCGTCAGCCACTAGCCCAGCCCAGCCAGTCGCCACCAGGAGAGGGATGAGATGAAGTCAAGCCTCGAGATCGCCCAGGAAGCGGTCCTGCAACCGATCGAGACGATCGCCTCCGACGCCGGGCTGGAGTCCGACGAGATGGAGCCCTACGGCCGCCACAAGGCCAAGATCTCGCTGTCGGTGCTCGACCGGCTCGCCGACCGGCCCGACGGCAAGCTGGTCTGCGTAACCGGGATGACCCCGACGAAAGCCGGAGAGGGCAAGACGACGACGCTGGTCGGGCTCACTCAGGGGCTGGGGGTCATCGGCCGCAATCCGGTGGCGTGCCTGCGTGAGGCGTCGGTCGGCCCCGTGTTCGGGATCAAGGGTGGCGCCGCCGGCGGCGGGCTGACCCAGGTGGTGCCGATGGAGGACCTCAACCTGCACTTCACCGGTGACATCCACGCCATCGGCGCGGCCAACAATCTGCTGGCGGCGATGATCGACGCCTCGATCCTGCACGGCAACCCGCACAAGATCGACGCCCTGCGCATCGGCTGGCGCCGGGCGGTGGACATGAACGACCGGGCCCTGCGCCAGATCGCGGTCGGGCTCGGTGGGCGGGCCAACGGCTATCCCCGCGAGACCGGCTTCGACATCACCGCCGCCTCCGAGGTGATGGCGATCATGGCCGTCGCCCGGGATCTGCAGGATCTGCGCAAGCGGATCGCCAACATCACCGCCGCCTACAGCTTCGACGGCGCCAAGGCGATCACCGCTGAGGACCTCGGCGCCGCCGGGGCGATGACGGTGCTGCTCAAGGACGCGATCAAACCCAACCTGGTCCAGACGCTGGAGGGCCAGCCGGTCCTGATGCACTGCGGGCCGTTCGCCAACATCGCTCACGGCAACAATTCGCTGGTCGCCGATCTGATCGGCATGAAGCTCGGCGACTACGTCGTCACCGAGTCGGGCTTCGGCTCGGACATGGGGATGGAGAAGTTCTTCGACATCGTCTGCCGGTTCGGGAAGCTGACCCCGTCCGCGGCGGTGCTGGTGACCACCGTGCGAGCGATCAAGCATCACTCCGGCGTCGAGGACGATCCACGCGTGGACCGGGCGGCCAGCCTGAACGCGATCGAGGTCGGGTTCGCCAACGTCCGCCGCCACCTGAACACGATCCGTACCTTCGGAGTGCCCGCCGTGGTGGCGGTCAACCGCCGCCCGGGCGACACCAACGAGGAGGTGGAGCTGGTCAAGCGCCTGTCGCTCGAGGCCGGCGCGTTCGCCGCCGAGGCCAACGAGGGCTTCACCAAGGGAGGCGCCGGCGCCGCCGATCTGGCCGGCGCCGTCGTGGAGGCGTGCGAGCAGCCGAACACGTTTCACCAGCTCTACCAGGACGACGAGCCGATCCAGGACAAGATCGAGGCGGTGGCCAAACGCGTCTACGGCGCCCGCGACGTGTACTTCTATCCCGAGGCCGAGGCCAAGATCGGCCAGTTCACCCGCGAGGGGCTCGGCCACTTCCCGGTGTGCATGGCCAAGACGCATCTGTCGCTGTCGTCTGACCCGACGCTGCTCAACGCGCCGGAGAACTTCACGCTGCCGGTTCGCGACATCCGGGCCTACACCGGGGCGGGATGGCTGGTGCCGCTGTGCGGTGACATCACCCAGATGCCGGGCCTGGGCAAGACGCCGGCGGCGCTGAACATCGACATCGACGATCAGGGTCGGACGGTGGGGCTGTTCTAGTGGTCGCGTCCGCGAGTCGTGCGGCACCGAGAGTGGTCACTGGTGGATGCTGGGCGAGGACGCAGGATCCGACGCGTAGCAGCGCTACGCGAGGATCCGAGGACATAGCCCAGCGCCACCAGGGGCCGCTCGAATGACGCGGGACTCGCGGACGCGATCACTCGGCAGCGATCCGGTACGCGAGGTGCTGGCGCGGGTCGCGGCACGGACGCCGGCGCCCGGGGGCGGAAGCGCCGCCGCGATCACCTGCGCGCTGGCGGCGGCGCTGACCGAGATGGTGGCCGGCTTCGCTGACGGCGAGGCGGCCGGCGCCGCGCGCGGCCGGGCGGGTGAGCTGCGCGAGCGTGCGCTGGAGCTCGCCGAGCGCGACCTGAGCTCGTATCGGCCGGTGCTGGAGGCGCTGCGACTCCCCGCCGACGACGATCGGCGGGCGCCGGCGGTGGCGATGGCTCTGTCCAACGCCGCCGAAGTGCCTCTGGAGGTGGCGCAGATCGGAGCCGAGGTGGCGACGCTGGCCGGTCGGCTGGGCCAGCGGGCGGGCCGCCACGTGAACGGCGATGCGGTCGCGGCGGCGGTGCTGGCCGAGAGCGCGTGCCAGGCGGCGGGAGCGCTGGTGACGCTCAACCTGCGCGGCGCCGGAGATTCCCGTCCGGACCGAGCGGCAGAATTCGTCCACGCCGCAACCGTCGCTCGCCAGCACGCCCTGCAGCGGGCGCAGGAAAGCCGATGAGCCCGCCAATGAGGAAGGATCGAGGTTCGATGCGACCGCCCATACCGCCGCTCACGCCATTCAAACAGCCGGCCGCCAGGCCGGCCTCCAATCGACTCGCCGGGCAGCCGGAACGCGTCACGGCGGACAAGCCGGCGCGCAAGCGCAGCCTCAACGAGGCCGCTCACAAGCTCCCTCGCTGACCGGCGGCTGGCGGCCCGCCCGCCCCGGCAAATACGATTGCTCCTCAGAGCCAGTGAGGAGCCGGTGAGATAGCACGCGGAGGATCACCCCGAACGGGCAGCGGGAGCGTGTCCGACGGCGCGGTGGAGACCGGTGGCGCCACTCGCCCCTCGCTGGTGGATGGCGCCGAGCGCGCCCTGCGCAACTGGCTCGCGCCCGGACGCCACCGCTCGGGGGACCGGCTGCCGCCCGAGCACGAGGTGGCGTCGATGCTCGGCGTCTCCCGGGGAACTTTGCGCAGCGCGCTCCAGCGCCTGGAGGAGAGTGGCGAGATCGTCCGCCGCCAGGGGAGTGGGACGTTCGTCGGCCGGGTGGCGGTGCCGACCACCTTCGGGGAGCGACTGGAGCGGCTGGAGCCGTATTCGTCGGTGGCGGCGCGGCGCGGGCTGAAGCTGTCGGCCGTCGACCTCAAGCTCGAGCGGCGGACCGTCGACGGCGAGGCCCGGGAAGCGCTCGGCCTGGCGCCCGACGCCAGGACGATGGTCGCCTGGCGCACGCTGGTGGCCGGCGGATCCGCGGTGGCGGTGATGTTCGACGTCGTGCACCCGTCGATCGCACTCCCCGACTCCGACGTCCTGCGCGGCGAGCTGGAGCGCGGACAGATGGTGCTCGACGTGCTGATCGACATCGGCGTACCGGTCACCTACGCGCGCACCCGGGTGATGCCGGCGCTGCTCACCGGGCGCGAGCGGGCCGGGAAGCTGCTCGGGATCCGCGGGGCGACCGCCGGCCTCGAGCTCGAGGAGCTGATCTTCGCCGGTCGCGACCAGCGCGTCGCCTACTCCCGGGATCTGTTCGCTCCCGGCGGGATCGAGGTGATGGTGATGCGCTCCCTGGACTCGCCCCGGCCGGCGCGGATCGCGGGCGATGACACCGTCGCCGGCATCGACACCAACGGGGGGCGCGGTGCTCGCGCGCGCCGCCCCGGGCGGGCGGCCGGTGGCCCCGGCCGCTAGCCGACGGTGAGCCGCGCCGCGGGCTCGTCGCGCCGGGGGGTGGGCTCGGTCATGCGGGCCACCCAGCTGCTCGATGAGCTCGCCACCAGCGACGGGCTCGGCGTCAACGAGCTGGCACGGCGGATCGGGGTCAACGCGAGCACTGCGTCGCGCCTGCTGTCGACCCTGCAGGCGGCCGGGCTGGTGACCCGCGCCGACGAGAGCGGCCCCTACCGGCTGGGGCTCAAGCTCGTGACCCTGTCCGAACGGGTGCTCGAGCAGCTCGACGTGCGTCAGCTGGCCCGGCCGCTGCTGGCCCGCCTGGTCGCCCACACCGGCGAGACGGCAACCCTGTCGCTGCCGGGAGAGGGCGAGGCGATAACCGCCGATTTCGTGCCGTCGCCGTCCAGCGTGGTCAGCATGGCGTTCGTCGGGCGGCCGAGCGTTCCCCATGCCACCGCCACCGGGAAGGTGATGCTGGCGTTCACGGGCGCTCCCGCGGCCTCCGTTCTGCCCGCCTTCACCAGCTCCACGATCACCGACCCCGCGGCGCTGGCGCGTGAGCTTCAGACCGTCCGCGAGCATGGCTGGGCCGAGGCGGTGGGGGAGCGCGAGGCCGATCTGGCGGCGGTGGCCGCGCCGGCGTTCGGCCGCGCCGGCGAGCTGGTGGCGATCCTCGGCGTCCAGGGTCCGGCCGCCCGGCTGCCGCCGGCGACCCGGCGGGCGCTCCGCGAGCCCCTGCTCGCCGCCGCGGCCGAGCTCAGTCGATCGCTCGGGGGCTCGTCGGACCTCGCCGACGGTTGACCCATCGGCGTCCGGTGTCAACTGATCGACACGCTGCACTTATCTCGGCGGCCCGCGACTGGGCCAGGGGAGACGACCGAGTCCGCGCGTTGCTGTTGAAGGGCTCGCTGGGCCGTGGACAAGGGGACGAGCGCTCGGACGTGGACCTGGTGATCGTCGCGATGCCGGGCCAGCTTCGTGAATTGTGGGCGCGTCGCCGCGACGTAGCCGAACGGCTCGGTCGTTGGCTCGGCGGCTTCGACGAAGTGCCCTGGCAGGCCCCGCACACCTTCATCGGGTTCTATGACGGCCCGGTCAAGGTCGATTTCTTCTATCAAGACGGCGAACCGTCTTTGGATCCGTGGCTGCGGGACGGATTTCTCGCACTGGTTGACCCCGACGAACTCGCCGTTGCGCTGCGCATGAAGCTCTCCGACGAGCCGCCCACCATCGATCTAGGCGATTTTGATGCCCACGCTTGGGACTGGCTGTGGTGGATGGACGTCAAGCTCACTCGCGGAGTGGAGCTGTGGCTGGTCTACGTCGAACTCGTCAAATTCGTCGAGACGGTGCTCCTGACCGGCTACAACGGTCTTTCGCCGCAGCCATGGCGAGGAGCGTCAACCGTCGAAGAACGTCTGCCGCATAAGGCCCAGGTGCAACTGAAGTCGGCACTTCCGAACGCTCCACGAGCCGATGAGCTTCGCCGGGCGCTCACCGCCGCAATTCAGACCTATCTGCGACTGCGCGAGCGCCTTGCCGCCGAGAGGAAAATGCCGCTCCTCCCCGAGCTCGCGCGCCAAGTCCTCGACTCTCTGACGACCAAGTAGTGGTTGGTTTGCGCAATGTGGATCACGACGTTCAAGCCTGTCTGACGGGACACTGGAGAGCCATTGTGGATCACGACGTCAAGCCTGCCTGACGGGACACTGGAGAGCCATTGCGAGATGGCCGTGCGCGGATGGGTACGGTTTGGCCGTGGCCGATGAAGAGCTCACGCAGCTGCTTGGCGAGCAGATCGCCTACTACCGGGCCCGTGCCAACGAATACGACGGCACCGAGCCGTTGGCAGAGGGTGATGACGGTCCCGCGCTTCGGGCGGCGCTGCAGCGATTTGAACCTCGCGGCAGCGTCCTTGAGCTGGCGTGTGGCACCGGCCGGTGGACCGAGGAGCTGGCCAGGTATGCCACGCGGTTGACCGCGGTCGACGCCTCGGACGAGATGCTGGCCCTCAACCGGGCTCGGCTCGCCGACGCTGACGTCAGTTACGTGGCGGCCGATCTGTTCACGTGGTCATCGTCGGAGCGCTACGACGTGGTGTTCTTCTCCGCCTGGCTGTCGCATGTACCCCCGCAGCGGTTCGCCCAGTTCTGGGAGCTGGTCGGTAGCTGCCTGAACGATCGCGGTCGGGTGTTCGTGATCGACGAGCTGCCCGCGGTCGCGCGACTCGAGCGACCGCTTCCGGATGCGGTCGCGCCCGCGGTGCAGCGCCGGCTGACCACCGGTGATCGCTTTCGAGCGGTCAAGGTCTTCTATGAGCCGCAGATGCTCTCCGACCAGCTCGCGGCGTTGGGCTGGGAGGCGCAAGTGCATCCTGTCGGCTGGCGGTTTTACTACGCGACCGCCGTCCGCGCGGCAACGACCACCGGGGGTGGTCCGGCGCGACCGTCCACTCAGACCGGATAGTGCACGAGCGGGGCGAAGGCGGCCTCGTGCTCAGCCGAGGCCGTCAGTCAGGGTTGGGCGCGTATCGGTGGTGAAGGCCCAGCGCGTTGCCCGCCGGGTCAAGGAAGATCGCCTGGTGGCACACGCCACTGTCGATCATGTCAGTGACGAAGCGAACCCCCTGGGCCTCGAGGTGCCTGCGCGCGGCAGCGACGTCTGGGACCTGCAGCGCGATCGGCAGACTGTGCGGGCGGAACTCTTGACCGAACGCGGTGGGCTCCATGACCGCGAGCGTGAGGTTGCCGGCCTGGAACTCCGCACCCGGCATCTCGCCCCACCGCTTGCCGGGCGGCAGGGCGAGCACGGTGCCGTAGAAGTGGACTGAGGCCTCGAAATCCTGAGCCGGGACCGCGACGAAATCGACGCCGGTGATGCGGTACGCGGGGGCTTCGGTCATCGGGCGCCGGGTAACGCGTGGGCTGGCCGGTCACCGCTTCTCGCGCCAGCGCCGTTCGAACGGCAGGCGCCAGGCGTGGGGGGCGATGAGCTGATGGATCGCGTTCGGGCCCCAGCTCCCGGGCGCGTAGGGCTTGACCACCGGGGGCTGCGCGAGCAGCGCCGCGGAGCGTTCCCACAGGCTCTCGATGCCCTCGGACGTGGTGAACAGGGTGTGGTCGCCGCGCAGCGCATCGAGCAGCAGCCGCTCGTAGGCCTCCAGCACGTCGCTGGCCTCCTCGGTCTCGTTGGTCGCGAACTGCATGCTGAGCTTGTCGAGGCGCATGCCCGGACCCGGGCGCTTGCCATAGAACGAGAGTGACATCCGCGAGGAGTCGGCGAGGTCGAAGGTGAGGTGGTCGGGCCCCTGGGCTCCGACTCCCGAGCCCGGCGGGAACATGCTCCGCGGCGCCTGGCGGAACGCGATCGAGACGATGCGCTGCCCCTCCGCCATCCGCTTGCCGGTGCGCAGGTAGAACGGCACGCCCGCCCACCGCCAGTTCCCCAGCTCGCACTTGAGCGCGATGAAGGTCTCGGTGTCCGAGTGCGGGGCGACGCCCTCCTGGTCGCGGTAGCCGTCGTACTGACCACGCACGACGTGGGCGGGGTCGATCGGCAGCAGCGAACGGAACACCTTGTTCTTCTCCTCGCTGATCGCGTCCGGCTCCAGCGCGGTCGGCGGTTCGATGGCGATGAACGCCAGCACCTGCAGCAGGTGGGTCACCACCATGTCCTTGAACGCCCCGGTGGCCTCGTAGAAATCCAGCCGTCGGTCGAGCCCGAGCGTCTCGGGAACGTCGATCTGGACGTGATCGATGAAGTTGCGGTTCCAGATCGGCTCGAACAGCCCATTGGCAAATCGAAAGGCGAGGATGTTCTGCGCCGGCTCCTTGCCCAGGAAATGGTCGATGCGGAAGATCTGTCGCTCGGAGAAGGTCCGGTGCAGCTGGTCGTTGAGCGCCATGGCGCTGTACAGGTCATTGCCGAACGGCTTCTCCATCACCACCCGGCAACGATCCACGAGGTCGGCCGCCCGGAGCGTCTCGATCACCCCCGGGGCCGCTCTGGGCGGAACGCTGAGGTAGTGAAGGCGCTGCACGCCCTCGCCCAGCCGATCCTCGGCGGCGCCGACCGCCCGGGCCAGCGCCTCGGGCCCGTCACTCTGGCGGACGTAGTGCAGCCGGCCGGTGAAGCTCGCCCACTGTTCGTCGGTCACCGGCTGTGCGGCGAACTCGCGGACCGCGTCGCTGGCGAACGTCCGGAACGAATCGTCGTCGTAGTCCTCGAGCGAGGTTCCGATCACCTCCAGCTCCGGCGCGAGCGCGGACAGCGACAGCCGGGTCAGGCCGGGGAGGAGCTTGCGGCGGGCCAGATCGCCGCTTGCTCCGAACAGCACCACCACGTGAGGGGCGATCTGCTGCCCGGGGCCTCGCGGGCGCGATCCCGCCGCCGGGTAGGCAACGTCTCGGGTCGCCTCGGTCACGCCGCCAATGATCGCCGATCCGCGGGCGAGACGCTCGGCGGGCCGGGGCGATGGATCAAAATGAACCGACCAGGCGTCGATTCGAAGGCGCGTCAGCTCCAGGGATAGGGGCTGTGCGAGACCGGATGCAGGTCGCCGGAGGCGAAGCGCTCGTAGCGGAACGGGTGCAGCAGCGAGGAGTGCTCGCCGCCGATCACCCGGGCGATCTCCTTGCCGACGGCGATCATCTTGTAGCCGTGGTTGGAGTCGGCGGCGACGAACACGTTCGGGCGCATGTAGTCGAACACCGGGAAGTTGTCGACGGTGAACGCGCCGACCCCACCGGAGCGGACCTGGCGGTATTTGCCGCGGGCGCCTTGAAACCGAGCCAGGCAGTGCGACAGCGACGCCGACCACATGTCCGGGAATCCGGGCTCGACGCTGCCGGTCGGATAGGGGTCGACCTGGAACTCGGGACCGACGGTGAGCGGCTGGGCGCCGCCCTGGACGCTGTCGCGATCGGGCTTGAAGTAGACCCCCCACGGCTCCTCGGTGATCACGGTGCCGTCGTCGGCCTGCAGCGGCGAGTCGGAGTCGACGTGCAGGACCGGGGAGGAGCGGCCGTCGTCGGTGACGAAGATCGACGGGTCAAAGCCGGCCTCGCCCTCCTGCAGATACCAGTAGGTCCACATCGGCTGGTCGGTGGCCACCGCGCCGTCGGGCTGGCGGACGTCGAGCCGATCGGGGAGGCCCAGCATCGACCACAGCGAGGCGATCCATGGGCCGACCGCCACCACCACCTGCTCGACGGCCACGTCGCCGGCGTCGGTCTGAACCGTCGTCACCGCGCCCGACTGGTCAGTGGCAAGGCCGAGGACCTCGACCCCGGTCTCGATCCGCGCCCCGGCGCGGCGGGCGAGGTCGGCGAGCCCCAGCATCGACTCGCGATTGAACGCGTACCCTCCGGCGCGCTCGTGCAGGCAGACGCTGAGGCCGGGGGCGCGCCAGTCGTGATAGAGCGAGCGCATGTGGTCGGTCACCGCCGCCGTGCCGACGTGCAGCTCCGAGGGATAGCCGATCCGCTGCTGGCGCTCGTAGACGGCGGTCAAATCCTCCGCCTGAGCCGCCGGACCCAACGCGACGTACCCGTTGGGGTGGTAGTGCAGCAGCTCGGGCTCTGACTCCCACACCTCCACGCACGCGGCCATCAGCTCCTGCATCGCCGGCTGGAAGTAGTTGTTGCGGATGACTCCGCAGGCGATTCCGGAAGCCCCGGCGGCGACGTCGGTCTTGTCGACGACGAGCACGCTGTCGCCCTGGCGGGCGAGGTGCCACGCCGTCGAGAGGCCGTGGACGCCGGCGCCGATGACGAGCGTCGGGGTGGAGGAGGGAAGGCGGTCGGACACTGATTCTCCTTGACCTGTTGCCTAGAGCGCAATATAATTGGGAAATACGCAACAGAGAATATCGCGCGCACCCGGCGCGCGTCAAGCGCGGCGCTTGCGGTCGGCCCGAGCGCTTGGTATAAACGCGCCGTGTACCAATTTGTCCAGTCGTGCCGTGGTGGGCATCAGGGCCGGCAGGGCGGGGACCGTCGGCGAGACCGCCGTCGACCCGGCGCCGTCACCCGGCGCCGCTGCCGCGGCGCAGCCGCGCGCGGGCGCCGCTGATCTCAAGCGAAACGGCTGCCGGTCGTTGCGGCGGCCCCGGGAAGGAGTGGTGATGGCGACAGCAGTCCAGGAGCCGCAGTTCGGCGGCAACGTGGAGTCCGTGCTCTCCAGCCCGCGGATCGCGCCGGCGCCCGAGACGCTGGTGCAGGCGCGCCATGCCCCCGGCCGCGCCGAGAAGATCGAGCAGCTGACGCGGCGGATCGAGGCCGAGGGGATCAAGTACGTCTTCTTCCAGCAGGTGTCGGTCACCGGCCGCGTGATGGGCAAGGGCGTCGTCTCCTCGTTCTTCGCTCAGGTCGCCGAGAAGGGCTACCAGCTCGTCTACGGCGCCACCGCCAACCTGTTCACCGACCGCTACGGCAACTACATCGGGTTCGGTCCCGAGGAATCGGAGCTCGCCGCCGTCGCCGACCTGGACACGTTCGCGGTGCTGCCGTGGGACGACCGCGTCGCCCGCGTGTACTGCGACTGCTACGACACCGAGAGCGGCGAGCTGCTCGACGCCGACCCGCGCCAGAACCTGAAGGCGATCGCCCACGAGTTCGAGCAGGAGCTCGGCTATCAGTTCCTGATCGGGATCGAGCCCGAGATGATGTGGCTGCGCAAGCCTCGCGAGGGCGAGGAGCCCCAGGGGGTCACCAAGCCCTACTGCTACCACATCCACCAGTTCGAGGAGCTGCGTCCGGTGCTGCTCGACGTCGTCGACTTCGGGCAGCGCCTCGGCCTGGACATGAGCTACGGCGACCACGAGGACGCCCCGGGACAGCTCGAGCTCAACTTCCGTTTCGACCGGCCGGTGCGCACCGCCGACAACATCACCACCTACCGTCAGGTGTGCGCCGCGGTCGGGCGCAAGCACGACCTGCTGCCGTCGTTCATGCCCAAGCCGTTCACCGGAGTCTCGGCCAACGGGCACCATCACCACTTCACGCTGATGGATGATCAGGGGACGAACATCTTCTACGACCCGGACGGCCCCGCCCAGCTGTCGCAGTTCGCGCGCCACTTCCTCGGCGGGATGCTGGAGCACTTCCCCGCCCTGATGTGCGTCGGCAACCCCACGGTCAACTCCTACTGCCGCATGTGGGACACCGGATTCTGGGCTCCGATCTACAAGAACTGGGGCTGGCAGAACCGGACGACCACGGTGCGGGTGGCGTCCGGCGGCCGGTTCGAGTACCGCGGCGTGGACTCCTCGTGCAACCCGTACCTGACGGTGGCGACGCTGCTGCGCGCCGGGCTGGACGGCGTGCGCCGCGAGCTCGATCCGGGGCCGCCCCAGCAGGGCAACACCTACGACCTGCTGCAGGAGGGCGCGCAGATCGAGAAGGTGCCCGACAGCCTCGGCGCCGCGCTGGAGGCGCTGGCCGACGACGGGGTGGTCCGCTCGGCCATGCCGGGGCGCCTGTACACGGTGTTCAACCATTACAAGCGCGACGAGTGGGAGCGCTACCTGGCCGCGGTCACCGACTGGGAGCGCAACGAGTACCTCGAGGTCCTGCCGTAGCCGAGAGGCCCGACGGCGCTCTACAGGAGAGACGACATGTGCGGAATCGCAGGGATCATCTACAAGAACGGCAACGGCGCGCACCGCATCGGCCGCGACATGACGAGCATGCTGCAGTCGATGAAGCACCGCGGGCCGGACTCGACCGGCTACGCGCTGTACCACGTTCCGACCCAGGAGCTGACGGTCCGCATCAACCTGGCCGAGTCGACCGCTCCCCGGGATCTCGACTTCGCCGACGACGTCCGGCGCCGGCGCCGGGAAGTGGAGGCGCGGCTGCGCGCGGCCGGCGCCATGATCAAGGGCACCGAGGACGTCAACGAGTACACGTTCACCGCCACGATCGCCTACGACGGGGACCTCAAGCGGCTGGCCGACCACATCGAGTCGGTGCCGCACACCGAGGTGCTGTCGCTGGGTCACTCGCTGGAGATCGTCAAGGACCTGGGGGACGCCAGGACGGTCGCCTCGTCGTACGGCCTCGATGAGTACTTCGGCTCGCACGGGATCGGCCACGTCCGAATGGCGACCGAATCGGACGTCGACATCGCCAACGCCCATCCCTACTGGGCGTACCCGTTCTCCGACGTCGCCGTCGTCCACAACGGGCAGCTGACCAACTACCACCAGTGGCGCCGGCGTCTGGAGGCCTCGGGCCACCGGTTCGCCTCGATGTGCGACTCCGAGATCATCGCCGTCTACCTGGCCGACCGGATGGCCAACGGGGACTCGCTCCAGGACGCCATGCACCATTCCCTGGAGGATCTCGATGGCGTCTTCACCTACATCTGCGTGTCCGAGGATGCGCTCGGGATGGCCAAGGACGAGCTCGCGGCCAAGCCGCTCGTGCTCTACGAGGGCGACGACATGGTGGCGCTGGCATCCGAGGAGATGGCGATCCGGGCGGTAATCGACAGGGAGATCGAAACCTACGATCCTTATGAGAGTGCGGTGATGGTATGGACACGGTGACGGCAGGCCAGCGGGAGGAGCCGCAGTTCGACCCGCGCGGGCTGGTCGAGCTCAACGCCCGCGTCCCGCGGGTGGCCGAGATCGACGGCGGCCGGGCCACCTTCGACGCCGGCCCGCTGACGACTCGCCAGATCAACCTCGAGCTGCGCTGGCTGATTTACGAGGAGGGCGTGCGGGAGGTGACGATCCTCAATCCGGCCGCGCGTCACTCGCTCGGTGCCGGGCTGCTGACGCGCTGCAAGCTGCGCTTCGAGGGCAGCCTGGGCTACTTCGCGCTGGGGATGATCGACGGACCCGAGGTTCACATCGCCGGCCGGGTGGGGTGGTCGGCGTGCGAGAACATGATGTCCGGCGTGGTCGTGATCCAGTCCAACGCGGGCTCGCTGACCGGCGCGGCGATCCGCGGGGGCGATCTGGTCGTCAAGGGCCAGGTCGGCGCCCGCACCGGCATCGACCAGAAAGGGGGGACGATCATCGCGCTCGGCGACGCCGGATCGATGACCGGCTTCATGATGCAGCGCGGCCGTCAGATCATCTGCGGCAACGTCGGCCCCGGCCTGGGTGACTCGATGTACGACGGCGAGCTGTACGTCGCGGGCAAGGTCAAGTCCCTGGGAATCGACTGCGTTCCCGGTACATGGACCGATGCCGATACCGAGCTGATCGAGCGCAAGTTCCGCATCTACGACCTCGGCGCGCCGCCGCACTTCCAGAAGTTCGTGTGCGGCAAGAAGCTCTACAACTACGACTCGCTCGAGCCATCCGAGCGCAAGCTCGTCCTCTAGAAGGAGGTGACGGACATGGCCACCGCTGACGAAAACGCCCCCACCGCCCGCAACGTCCTCGGGCACTCGAGCATCTTCACCCCTGAGGTCATCGATGACATCCACGTCAAGTCCGAGCTCGGTCGCTACCGGATGCGCGGCTTCTCGATGTTCAAGAAGATCCCCCACTGGGACGAGCTCATGTTCATGCCGGGAACGCTGACCCGGTTCGTGATCGAGGGCTACCGGGAGAAGTGCCTGACCAAGACCGTGCTCGGCGCGCGGTTCGCGTCCAAGCCGATCACGCTCGACATCCCGGTCTACATCACCGGCATGTCGTTCGGCGCCCTCTCCCTGGAGGCCAAGATGGCGCTGGCCAAGGGCGCCTCGATGGCCGGCACCGCCACCTGCAGCGGCGAGGGCGGGATGATCCCGCCCGAGCGCGAGCTGTCGACCAAGTGGTACTACCAGGTGATCCAGAGCCGCTACGGCTTCAACCCGCATCACCTGATGCTGGCCGACGCCTGCGAGTTCTTCATCGGCCAGGGCTGCAAGGTCGGGCTCGGCGGCCACCTGATGGGCCAGAAGGTGACCGAGCAGGTGGCCGAGATGCGCTCGCTGCCGGCCGGGATCGACCAGCGCTCGCCGGCGCGCCACCCCGACTGGCTGGGCCCCGACGACCTGTCGCTGAAGATCCAGGAGGTCCGCGAGGCCACCAACTACGAGATCCCGATCCAGCTGAAGCTGGGCGCGGCCCGCGTCTACGACGACGTCCGCATGGCCGCCAAGTGCGGTCCCGACATCATCTACCTGGACGGCGCCGAGGGCGGCACCGGGGCCGGTCCCCACACCGCCTCCGAGGAGACCGGGATCCCGCTGATGGCCGCGATCCCCGAGGCGCGGCGGGCGCTGGAGGACGTCGGCCTGGCCGATGACATCGACCTCGTCGTCGCCGGCGGGATCCGCAACGGCGGTGACGTGGCCAAGTGCCTGGCGCTCGGGGCCGACGCGATCGCCATCGGCCATTCCGCGCTGATGGCGCTGAACTGCAACAAGGAGATTCCCGGCGTCACCGACTACGAGGGCACCGTCGGGGTGCCCGCCGGCCGCTGCTATCACTGCCACACCGGGCGCTGCCCGGTCGGGATCACCACTCAGGATCCCGAGCTGCGCAAGCGACTGGTGGTCGACGAGGCCGCCAACCGCGTCTACAACTTCCTGCACACGCTGACGCTGGAGTGCCAGATGCTGGCCCGGGCGTGCGGCAAGACCGACGTCCATTCGCTGGAGCCCGAGGATCTCTGTGCGCTGACCGTGGAGGCGTCGGCGATGGCGCGCGTCCCGCTGGCCGGCACCGACTACATCCCCGGCGTCTCCGAGGAGCGGACGCTGGCTCGAATCGAGCGCCTGCTCGAGCGCCACGTCGCCAATCCGATCGACTATCTCGATCCGGTGTCGGAGTCCGCCGCGGCGCCCGGAGGTGACCCGTCATGAGCGATGACATCACCCCCACGGTCGACCGCGACGGTGGCGCCGACCTGGCCTCGCTGCCCGATGCGGGACAGATCCGGCGCGTTCCCGACGAGCCCGAGAAGGTCTACGCGATCGACGCCGAGTACCTGTCGGGACGGCGGTTCGAGTATCAGGAGGACATGAGCCTGGTGGCGGACATCGATCTGATCGCCGCCACCCCCGGCGAGGACATCAACTGGCTGGAGGACATCACGCTGCTGTCCGAGGACGGGGTGCCCGCGGTGTTCGACCGCTACTCCAACTCGTTCATCAAGATCTACTTCGAGATCCCCGCGGGACGCGAGGACGAGATCGCCCGCAAGGTGCTGATCAAGCATCTCCAGAGTGGCAACTCCTACGGGATCGCGCTGAAGGACCGTCACGCCAAGTTCCTCCAGCCGTCTCTGGGCCCGTGGGTACCGGACTCGGCGACGGTTGGCGGCGACTACCGGCCGCCGGTGCTGGAAGGATGGGAGCCGCCGGAGCATTAGTCCGGCCGAGCTGACGTGCTCGGCGGCGACAGGGCGTTTTGCAACATCCTTGAAATTAGGGCGGGAACTCGCCGCGTGGCGTCCCACGCGTGAGACTTATCCGTCAGGGTGCGATGCCCCCGTCAGGGTGCGATGCCCCCGTCAGGGTGCGATGCCCCCGCCCGGGGGCGATGCCGCCGGTGGCCCCTGGGCGCGGCCCGGACAGCGTCACCTAGGATGGCGGTCTCGGGCCGGCCTCCAGCTGTCGGAACAAGGGAGAGACGATATGGATGTTTCGCAGGTGTTCGAGTTTCCGGTTCAGGAGTTCTTCAGGCAGCCTCGCAGCCTGCTCGGCCCCGGCGCCTGGGAGAGCGCCGGTCCCGAGGCCAAGGCGATGGGCCTCCGGCACGTGCTGATCGTCACCTCGGGCCTCCGGGGCACGGGGATCGTCGACGAGGTCTCACAGAACATCGAGAACGCCGGCGTGTCGGTCACGGTGTACGACAGGGTCGAGTCAAACCCCAAGGACTACAACGTGATGGACGCCTACAAGGCGTTCACCGAGGCCCAGTGCGACGCCTACGTGTCGCTCGGGGGCGGCAGCTCGCACGACACCGCCAAGGGCGCCCGGATCGTCACCGCCCACGACGGCCGCAACACGAACGAGTTCCAGTACCCCAATCAATCCGAGAACACCGTCAACCCGCCCCAGATCGCGATCAACACGACCGTCGGCACCGGGTCTGAGACGACGCCGTTCTACGTGATCACCGACACGACCTCGCCCAAGGCCCCGCACAAGTGGGTCGGCGTCGACGGCGCGTGCACGACGACGTTGGCGATCAACGATCCCGTGCTGATGATGACCCAGCCGCCCGAGTACATCGCCTACACGGGCTTCGACACGCTGGCCCATGCCTCGGAGGCGTACGCCGGACGGGTCCAGCATCTGTCCTGCACGCCGGTGGCGCTGAAGGCGATCGAGCTGGTCGGCCAGAACCTGCGCGAGGCGTACACCAACCCCCACAACTACGACGCGATGCTGGGGATGACCTGGGCGCAGTACATCGCCGCCCAGGCGTTCAGCTCGTCGTTTCTGGGGATCCTGCACTCGCTCTCGCATGCCGTCTGTGCCTACTACGACATCCACCACGGGCTCAACAACGGCGTCGGGATCTCCCGGGTGTGGACCTACAACCAGCCGGCCGCGGTTGCGCGCTACGCCGAGATCGCGCGGGCGCTGGGCGAGGACACGACGGGCCTGTCACCGATCCAGGCCTCCGACGTGGCGATCGACGCGGTGATCCGGCTCTGCCAGGACTGCGGGATCCCGCCGAACTTCCAGTCGGCGGTGCCCTACGCCAAGGACCGCCGCGGCACCGGCTGGTACAAGGATCGGCCGGCGCAGGTCGGATCCGACGACGCCGAGCTGCAGAAGATGGCCGAGCACATGATGCAGGACGCGTGCACGCCCGGCAATCCGCGGGACCTGACGGTGCAGGCCGCCAAGGAGATCCTGCGCGACTGCGTCTATGACCCCAACGTTCGCAAGCAACCCGGACGGGCCAACGGCGGTAGCGACGGCGCGGCGAAGCGCGGGGCGGTCTTCGAGGGGGAGGTCCACGAGGCGGCCGCCACCGGCGCCCGCTGAGATGTTCTCAAGCATCGAGGACGTGCTGACCCGGCTGCGGGAGCAGTCCTATGTCTGCGACCGGCGGGCCGCCACCGTCGCCTTTCTGGCCGGCAAGCTCTCCAAGCCGGTGCTCGTCGAAGGTCCGGCCGGCGTCGGCAAGACCGAGCTCGCGCATGTGATCTCACGGGCGCTGAGGGCGCCGCTGATCCGTCTGCAGTGCTACGAGGGCCTCGATGAGGCCAAGGCGCTGTACGAATGGGAGTACGGCAAGCAGATGCTCTACACCCAGGTGCTGCGCGAGAAGATCGGTCAGGTGCTCGCGCCGGCGAGGAACCTCCGCGAGGCCGCCGAGGCGCTGCGCGGCCAGGAGGACGTGTTCTTCTCCGAGGAGTTCCTGGTGGCGCGGCCGATCCTGCGGGCGCTGCGCGCGCCCGAGCCGGTGGTGCTGCTCGTCGATGAGATCGACCGCGCCGACGAGGAGTTCGAGGCGTTCCTGCTCGAGTTCCTGTCCGAGTACCAGGTGTCGATCCCGGAGGTGGGGACGATCGTCGCCCAGCACGCGCCGACGGTCATCCTCACCTCCAACCGCACGCGCGAGCTCTCCGAGGCGATCAAGCGCCGCTGCCTGCACCTGGAGCTCGGCTATCCGGCCGCCGAAGCCGAACTGGAGATCGTGCGCCTGAAGGCGCCCGAGCTCCGCGACGAGCTCGCCACCGAGCTGGTCGCCGTGATCCAGGGGATCCGCGAGCTCGATCTGCGCAAGGCGCCGAGCATCGGCGAGACGCTCGACTGGGCGCAGGCGCTGGTGGCGCTCAATGCTCAGGAGCTGACCAAGGAGCTGATCGAAGAGACGATCAGCGTGATCGCCAAGTACGACCGTGACGCCGTGAAGATCCTCGAGTACGTCGGCCAGGGGCAGCCGCCGGTGATCCGCCGCCGGCCGCTCGGCGGGCAAGCGGAGCCCCACACGCATCAGGGGATCCACGAGCGCGTCCGTAACCTGTAGGCACACCCGCCCCAGTCATGGACCGGATGGTCAACGAGTTCGTCGGCGCGCTGCGCGCCCACCACGTGCGCGTCTCCCCGTCAGAGACGCTGGACGCGCTGGGCGGTCTGCGGAGTGTGGGAGTGGGCGACCGGGAGACGGTCAGGGACACGCTGCGGGCGACGCTGGTCAAGCGCTCCGACGACGTGGACACGTTCGAGCACGTCTTCGAGCTCTTCTTCGACTTGCGCGGACACGTCCACGATCACCACCACCACCATCACCATCCCGTACGCGCGGGCGAGAACCCGGTCAGCCGGTTCGAGTTCGGCGAGGACCCGGAGGGCGAGCCGCCGCCCGAGAACCCGCACGAGCACTCACACGCCGATGACGAGGCCACCGACCTGCGGCGCTTCCTGCCCCCGGACAAACTGCGCTCCTCGCCCGATCTGCACGGCGCCACCGACAAGATGCGCATGTCGTTCCTGGCCCAGG
Source organism: uncultured Actinomycetota bacterium (assembly GCA_963787595.1). Classification (GTDB taxonomy): domain Bacteria; phylum Actinomycetota; class Thermoleophilia; order Solirubrobacterales; family Solirubrobacteraceae; genus Palsa-465. The sequence goes on along the minus strand of CAWBDE010000004.1, from coordinate 225,346 downwards.
ACCTGGTCCTGCAGCGCACTCCGGGGGCGCTTGACCAGGCGCTGCAGAAGATCAGCCACCATCTCAAGGTGCGCCGGGCCCGCGGCGTGTTCGCGCCCGGAGGATTGGTGGCCCACACCGGCGCCGAGGAGCTCCCGATCGACCTGTCGGCGGGTGACCTGGAGGCGCTCGTCGACCACTTGGAGGAGCTCGAGGTCGAGCCCGAGCTGATCCGGGAGCTGACCGCCGCCAGCGAGGAGATCCTGCGGGGGCTGCCCGAGCTGGTGCGGGCGATGTCCGAGCGCCGGCGCCGGTTGGCCGCTCCCGGTGACCACGATCCGGAGCTGCTGCACAGCCGCTCGCTGTCGAAGCTGATGAGCTTCTCGGCCGGCGAGCAGCGCGAGCTCGAGGCGGCCATCCGGCGGCTCGGGCGGCGGATCCACGGCGCCCATTCGCGCCGGCTGCGGCGTGACCGCACCGGCCGGATCTCGGTCGCCCACACCTTGCGCTCGAATCTGCGCTATGACGGCATCCCGTTCGATCCCGTGCTGCGGCGCCGTCGCGAGGAGCGCCCGCGGCTGGTGCTGCTGTGCGACCTGAGCCTGTCGACGCGTAACCTGGCCCGCTTCTGGCTGCACCTCGTCTACCAGCTGCAGAGCCTGTTCTCGAAGGTCCGGACGTTCGTGTTCGTGGCGGACATCGTCGAGGTCAGCCGGCTCCTGGAGGAGGAGCCGCTCGATCGCGCGGTGGCGCAGATCTTCTCGGGGCGGCTGTTCGACACCGACGTGTCCAGCGATTTCGGCAAGGCGGCGGAGCGGTTCGTGGCCGACGAGCTTCACGCCGTCAGCAAGCGCAGCACGGTGGTGGTCCTCGGCGACGGGCGCAACAACGGCCGGGCGCCGGCCGCGGACGCGCTGGAGGAGATCCGCCGCCACGCCCGGCGGCTGATCTGGATCACGCCCGAGCCCCGCTGGGGCTGGACGCTCGGGAGCTGTGACATGCCGCTGTATGAGCCGATCTGTGACCGGGTCGAGGTGGTGCGCACGGCCGAGCAGCTCGCCGCCGCCGCCGAGCGGCTGGTGAGCGACGGCGTCCCGGGATAGCCCGACGGCGCTTTTCCAACGTATCGTCGTCGTCCTCAGGTCATGACGCGTGCTGAGGTTCCAGCGAGCCGTACTGGTTGCGTTCGGCCTCGGCGAGCTCATCGGCGTCGTGGTGGGGGTCGACGCGCAACACCAGCAGCACGAGGACAGCTGACACCGCGGCCGCGGCGGCGCATACCACATAGCCGAACGAGTATGCGTTGCCGAGCGCGTGGAAGGCGGTGTCCTTGAGGGGGTTCAGGGGGACGGTGTGGCCGGTGGGCAGCTTGGCTGTGGCGGGCACGCCGTTGGCTCCCAGCGGCCCCGATTTGACCGCGGCCACGGCAGCCGAGAGCTTCTCGCGCTGCGCGGCCGGCGCGTGCGCCGGCGAGTTGTAGAACGCGTTCAGTCCGTGCGCCAGGGCTGGGCTGGACGCGACCTTGGCATGGATGGTCGACGCCGCCCGGCTGAGAGCGATCGCGCCGATGATCGCCGGGCCCAGGGTGAACCCCAGATCCCGGAACATGCTCGTGGTCGCACTGGCCATGCCGGCCAGATGAATCCGGACCGCGTTTACCGCCACGGCGGTCACCGACGACACCGCGAAGGCAAACCCGATCCCGACCACGGCCAGCGGAGCGATCATCGGCACGATCGAGAGGTGAGCGACCGAGAGGGTCGAGATCCAGATGTCGCCGACGGCGATCAGGGCGAACCCGCCGCCGAGCAGCCACCTCGGGTTCACGCGGGGCATCGCATAGGAGATGAGCGGAAGGAGCACGAGCGTGAAGCCCTGGATCAGCACGAACGCGATCGAGGTCTTCAGCGGACTGAACCCCTGAATCGAAGAGAGCCGGATGCTCGTGGCATAGGCGGTGCCCAGGAAGGCGAACATGCCGACGACGGTGACGAAGGCGGTGATCGAAAACGCCCGGTTGGCGAACAGCTCCAATCGCAGCAGCGGGGACGGGGTCCGGTGCTCGATCATGATGAACAGTGCGATGAACGCCGCGGCAAGGACAAACCCGACGATCACCTGAGTGCTTCCCCAGCCGGCCGTCGCCGCCTGGATGACCGCGAACAGGAGAGCAAACAGCCCGATGGCGACCGTGATCTGGCCCGGCCAGTCCAGCGATCGGCCTTCCGGCGAGGAGGAGTTGCGGGCCATCAGCGCCGAGATCGCGGCGCTCGCCAGCGCCAGCACCATCACCGCAAGGAACGCCCAGCGCCAGCTGGCATTCGGATCTGAGCCCCATTTGACCTTCGCGAGGGCTCCGCCGAGCACCGGCGAGATAAATCCTCCCGTGGACAGGGCGGCGGCGTAGATGGCGATCACGCGGCCTCGGTCTCGCGCATTATGGGTGCCGGCGGCGACCATCGCCAGCGAGGTGGGAAACAAGGCGGCGGCGCCGACGCCCGCCATCGCCTGCCCGATCCACAGGACGAGCACGCGCGTACTCGTCGAGGTCGACGCCCCCGGAGTGAGAACGGAGATGAGCTCCCCGGCCGCCAGGATCAGCGCGCCCCCGACGAGCAGCCGCTTGCGCCCGAACAGGTCTCCGAGCACGCCGAAGGTCAGCTCGAACAGCACCACCGGGACCAGGAACGCGTCGGAGATCCAGGTGAGCTGGGAGGAGCTCGTGCCGAGGTCCAGCTGGAACAGGCCGTTGAGCACGGCCGGGATCGCCAGCGCGACCTGTCCCACGGCGACGGCGATGGCGGAGGCGATCAGGGTCCCCGTGGTCAGGTCCCCGACGAAGAACGAGCCGTTCGCCGATGGCATTGAAGACTTGGCGGACAAAGGTGCAGACGTCATTGGTGACCCCCTTTTGCGGTGGGTGCGTCGCCGTCGTGGGCGAGTCCCAACAAGCGAGCGGCGTTGTCTTTCAGTACCAGTGGACGGACCTCGTCCTTGATGGGCAGCTTTTCGAAGTCCGCCAACCAGCGATCGGGTGTGATCAGCGGGTAGTCCGACCCAAACAGCATCTTGCGTTTGAGCTGGGTGTTGGTGTAGCGGATGAGGTTCTCCGGGAAGTACTTCGGGGACCACCCCGAGAGGTCGATGTAGACGTTGGGCTTGTGTACGGCGATGGCCAGGGCCTCGTCCTGCCATGGGAACGAGGGATGCGCGAGGATGATGTCCAGTTCCGGGAAATCCGCCGCAACGTCGTCGACGCACATCGGGTTCGAGTACTTGAGCCTGACTCCTCCGCCGCCGGGCATGCCGGCTCCTATCCCGGTCGTCCCCGAGTGAAACAGCGCGATCAGGCCCGCTTGCGCGATCACCTCGTACAACGGGTAGTGGTCGCGGTCGTTGGGCCAGAACGCCTGAATGTTGGGATGGAACTTGAAGCCGCGGACGCCGGCCTTCACGAGCTCGCGCGCCTCGCGCACGCCGAGCTTGCCCTTGTGGGGATCAATGCTGGCGAACGGGATCAATACGTCAGGGTTCTCACGCGCAGCGGCGAGGACCTCGCCGTTGCCCAGCCTGCGGCGTCCCATGCCGGCCTCGTCATCGACGTTGAAGACGACTGCGAGCATGTTCCGCTCGCGGTAGTAGTCGGCCACCTCCATCGCCGTCGGTTGCGGGGGGCTCCCACCGAAGTACTTGGCGGCCGCTGAGAGCACCTCGGTGGTGATCGGATCCTGAGGCTCCTGTTCGTTGCGCTCGGCGTGAACGTGCACGTCGATCGCGACCAGACTGTCGACGTTCACGCTCATGCGCGGGGGGCGGCATCGAGTTGCAGGGGCGGCAGTTCGATGCCATAGGGCGCCAGCTTGTCCGCGAAGTGCGCCGACCATTGGGCGGCGATCTGCTCGGCGTCCCACCCCCCCTCCTGGTAGGCGAAGGCGACCTCCGCGGGATGTGAATACAGCGTCAGCTTGTCGCCGCCGATGCCGATCGCCTGGCCCGTGATCCCAGCGCCGGCATCGCTGGCCAAGAAGATCACCAGCGGTGCACATTCGTCCGGCATACCGATGGCGTGCTCGCGCCGAACCTCCCGGGGAAGCGGCTGCCCGGCGTCGACGCGCTCGATCAGCGGCGCGTAGATGGGGATGCTTTCAGTCATCTGCGTCCATGCCGTCGGCACGATCGCATTGACGGCGATCTGGCTGCGGGCGAGCTCGAGCGCCCACGTACGGGCAAACGCCACGACCCCGGCCTTGGCGGCGGCGTAGTTTGTCTGGCCGAAGTTCCCGAACTGCCCGGCGGGGGAGCCGACCACGATGATTCGCCCACCGTCGCCCTGGCTGCGCATCTGGATGGCGCCGGCGCGCGCGCATGTGAACGTCCCGCGCAGATGGGTGTGGACCACCAGATCGAAGTCCTCGTCGGTCATCTTCCAGAGAACCCGGTCGCGCAGCACGCCCGCGTTGGTGACCATCACGTCGAGCCGGCCGAACTCGCTGACCGCGCGATCGACCAGCGCCTGCGCCGTATCGCTGTCGCCGACCGCGGCGACCTCGCTCACCGCGCGGCCGCCGTGGGCGGCGATCCGCTGGACCGTCTCGGCGGCCGCCGACTCATCGAGATCATTGACGACGACGGCGGCGCCGGCGCCGGCCAGCGCGACCGCGTACGCGCGGCCCAGGCCGCGCCCGCTGCCCGTGACCACGGCCACCTTGCCGTCGACGCGCAGAGCGCTCATGCGTAATACCGGATCAGAGATTCAGCCACCACCGCCGGACGCTCGGAGCCTTGCACTTCGATCGTTGCCACCATCTTCGCCTGCAGACCCCCCTTGATCTCGCTCACGTCGATGATCTCCGCACTCCCGCGCCACCGGCCGCCGACGGGCAGCGGCGCTGGGAACCGCACCTTGTCCAGGCCATAGTTGACGGTGGTCGCCGCATCGCTGACCTGCAGCCGCTGGGTGACCGGAGCCACCAGCGACAGCGACAGGAAGCCGTGAGCGATCGTTGTGCCAAACGGCGTCTGCGTGGCGCGGTCGGGGTCGACGTGAAGAAGGTTGTGATCGCCCGTCAGGTCGGCGAACTGGTCGACCTGCTCCTGGGTCATCTCGATCCACTCGGTGTGCCCGAGATGGCGGCCCGCGGCCTGCCGCAGGCCGGCCATATCGATGGCCAGCGCGTCTGCCGTCACGTTCCTCATGCTCCCTCGGTCGCTCTCCCAGCGGCCTCCGGAGACCGCTCTTGAATATCAGGTTTCCGAATGTTATCGTGCTGTCAAGTGAGCGCCGAAGCATCGGTCATCCAGCGCGGCCCGGCGGGCGACCTGGGCTGGCCACTGCAACGCTCGGCCAACCTCTACCCCAATTCTCCCGCCATCCTCGACGGTGAGCGGACGGTCACCTATGGTCAACTCGCTCGGCGGGTGGGCGCGCTGGGCGCGGCGCTCGGCGCGCTGCGCGTCCCAGCCGGTGGTCGGGTGGGATTTCTCGGTGCCAACTCACTCGCCCACGTCGAGTGCGTCATGGGCATCCCGGCGTTCGGGCGTGTGCTGGTCGATCTCAACTTCCGCCTCGCCCCGGCGGAGCTCGCGTTCATGGTCGACGACTGCGAGATCGGTGTTCTGGTGACCGACCGTGACCAGCTGGAGGTGGCGCGCGGAGTACGGGCGCAGTGCCCGAGCCTGCGCGAGCTGGTGCTCGACGCCGAAGGGTCCTGCCCCGATGACTGCCTCCCGTATGAAGAGCTGATCGACCGAGATCCAGTGCCGGCCGCGCCCGTCCCGGAGCATGCGCTGGCGGCCATCTCCTACACCGGGGGCACGACCGGGGCCCCCAAGGGGGTCATGCTCAGTCACGCCAACCTACTCGCCAACGCGCGCCACAACCTGATCGCCACCGGGCACACGCGCGACGACTGCTGGCTTCACGTCTGCCCGATGTTCCACGTCGCCGGGACGGCCAACCTGTTCGCCTGCACCTGGGTCGGCGCGAAGCAGGTCGTGCTGCCGAGGTTCGCCGCCGCCGCCGTCGTCGAGACGGTCATCCGCGAGCAGGTCACCCACACCGTCGTGGTGCCGACGATGTTCGCCATGCTGCTCGACGAGCTCGACCAGCGTCCCGGTGAGCACCTGCCGTCCCTTCGCCACCTGCAGTACGCGGCATCGCCGATCACGCCCGACGTGCAACGTGCGGTGCTCGAGCGCTTTGATTGCGATGTTGCTCAGTTCTACGGCATGACCGAGGCCGCGCCGACGGTCACCCACCTGCCGCCCGCCGACCACCGGCGCGACGATCTGGGCCCCGAGCTCGCAGCGAGCCGGCTGCGGTCGATCGGCACGCCGGTGGTGGGTGTCCAGGCCGAGGTGCGCGCCCCCGACGGCTCGCGGCTGGCGCCGGGAGCGATTGGCGAGCTCTGGGTGCGGGGGCCAAACGTGATGCTCGGGTACTGGAATCGGCCCGAGGCGACCGAGGCGGCACTGGTCGGCGGTTGGTATCGCACGGGTGACGCCGCCCGCACCGATGAAGACGGCTATCTGTACCTCGTCGATCGCCTCAAGGACATGATCATCACGGGTGCTGAGAACGTCTACTCCATCGAGGTTGAAGCGGCCCTCGTCGAGCACCGAGCGGTGCAGGAAGCCGCCGTGTTCGGCATTCCGCATCCACGGTGGGGCGAGTCGGTCCACGCCGTCGTCACCCTGGCGCCCGACCGCGCGGTGACCGCAGAGGAGCTGGTGGCGCACTGTCGCCCGCTGATCGCCGGCTACAAGATCCCGCGCACGATCGACATCCGCACCTCGGCGTTACCGAGATCGGCCGCTGGCAAGCTGCTCAAGAACCAGCTGCGCGACCCCTTCTGGGCCGGCCACGAGCGCCGCGTCAACTGAATCGTGCGCGTCAAGAGGCGCTCTGCGCCACCGTCGTGAGCGCCCACGCTCGGGACAGGGGCTGTGTAACTTCTGAGGTATGAAGCAGCCGGCGCGCAACGGACGTCCCGGGGACGCTTCGATGATCTATATGGTGGGCCGCGTCAATCAGGGCATCCGCCGCGAGATGCGAGCACGTCTGGCCCAGTTGGATCTCAGCGTCGCGCAGTACACGACGCTGTCGGTGCTCAACACACGCCCGCGGCTGTCCAACGCGCAGCTGGCACGGCGGGCGCTGGTCACCCCGCAGTCGATGCTCGAGATACTCGCCCAGCTGGAAAGACGAAGTCTCGTCAAACGCGAGCTCGGTCCCAGCAACGCCCGGGTCCTGCCCGCCACGCTCACACCGAAGGGGCGCGACTGCCTGAGGGTGGCCGAACCCGCGATTCAGGCCCTCCACGACGAGCTGTTCGCCGGAATGCCCGTCGAGCAACGAGACGCCGCGATGACGGCGATGCGCACCGCGATGGCCAACCTGTCCGGGGCCGGCGGGTCGTCCGGCGGATCATCCTAGGCCCCCGCGCCGCGCTCGATAGCCCCTGATCATTCCTGCGTGGGCCCCGAGCTCATCCGGCCACGCCGGCGGGGACCCCTGCGGTCATGCACATAGGCGCCGAGCGGGTAGGTTCGATATCGCGGGCGGGGCAGCTTCTCCACCGTGATGAAGCCCGGCGGGGCATTGATCACGTCGGGAATCCGATTGACGAGTTGCGTGCACGTGGTCATGCCCGTCGGCACGGCCGGGTTTGAGAGGTGGAGCTCGGGCTCGCCGGTGACCGTCCAATCGTTGACGTCGGCTTCGCCCTCCAGATACAGGCGCCCGGTCATCTCGAACGTGAGCGTCATTCCCTGGTCGGTGCGCACCGTGTCGATGTCGGTGAAGCCGATCACCTTGCCGGAGGCCACGGTGACGCCGAGCGCCTTTGACTGCACCGGCTGCTCGGCGACCTCGGGTCGGGTGGTGGTCGACTGCTCGGCGACTGTCACGCCCAGATCCTCCACCAGCGCCCCGAGCGTGTTGCGGCCGAAGCTCGGCGGACGAGCGGTCTCGGCCAGCCACTTGTCGAAGTCCTCGACGGTCGTGTCGACACGCTGATCGGAGACCACCTCGGGTCCGAAGTCGTCCACGTTCCAGCTCGCCCTCCCGGTGACCGTCTCGATCCGGTGCGCGGTCGCCAGGACCATGCTGACGAGGTTGACCCAGTAGACGTCCTGGTGGCCGGTGCCGGTGATCGTGACCCCGTTACGGCGGGCCAGCCGATCCAGCTCGGCGCTCTGCATCGGCGACGTGTTCCACGGATACAGCGCCTCCTCGGAGAGTGTGATCGCGTTGACGCCGTGCTCGGCGCAGCGATGCAGGTGCTCGTACATGTCGGTCATGTAGCTGGCGATCGCGATCACGGCGATGTCGGCCTGGCGCGTGGAGAGCACGCGCTCGGGGTCGTCCTCGATCAGCACGCCGGTTTGGTGGCCGAGTCCGGCGACCTCGCCGAGGTCGCGACCCACCTTCTCGGGACTGCGGGCGAGCGCGCCGACGATGTCGACCCCCTTCTCCAGCATCAACCGGGTGGCGACCGAGTTCATCGCCCCGACGCCGTACACGATTGCCTTGATCCGCCTCATCGGCTCTCCTTCGATCGCGGGAAACGGGCAGCACCGGGCGGCCCGGGGCCGCAGCATAGAGCGGCGGTCAAGCGAGTCGAGGGCCGCCGGGCGTGGCGCACCCACGAGGAAGACGCCCGCGGACCGACGTCTGAGCGAGAATAGGATCCCGAATCAGAGGAAGGACGGCACATGGCAGAGAATCTCGGTGACGGCGCCGGTATGAGGGCGTCGGACGCGAACGGAGAGGCCCAGACGGAGTTCGTGGCGCACTGGCGAGACGCGGCCTACAGCTGCTACTCGTCGGGGCACAAGTTCTGTCGCGAGGTGTGTCCGGTCACGCAGGTCACCCGGAACGAGAACCACAGCCCGACGGCGTTTCACGCCAACGTCGTGGCGATGGAGCAGGGCCTGCTCGACGTCTCAGACGTCGCCGAGGACTACGTCCACTGCACCCAGTGCGGCGCCTGCGAGCTGCGATGCCCGAACACGCTGTTCACCGGCGACTTCTATCGCTACCGCACGCGCACGGTGGAGGTCGTCAAGGCGATGCGAGCACTGATGGTGCAGTCGGGACACGAGCAACCGGAGTGGAAGCGATGGATCGAGCGCCTGGTGGCGGCGGGCAGCGAACCGGTGCTCGGGGAGATACCGATCGAGCAGGAGCATGTCGCCGACTGGGCGGCCGGGCTGGATCTGCCGGTCGGCGGCGAGACGCTGCTGTTCGTGGACTGCGAGGCGGCGTTCTATCGCACCTCGTACGCGCGCGCGATCGCCCAGCTGCTCAAGGCCGGTGACGTGCAGTTCGGGCTGATGCGCGAGCAGTGGTGCTGCGGTGGCCCGGCCGCGGAGATGGGCTACGTCGAGCGGGCGCGATCGTTCGCCGAGCACAACGTGGCCGACTGGCGCGCCGTCGGGGCGCGGCGGATCATCGCCGCCGATCCGCACGACTACATCGCGTTCACCGAGGACTACCCGAGCTACTTCGGCGACGCCTACGAGTTCGAGATCGTGCTCGCGATCGACCTCGTCGCCGAGCTGGTGCGCGACGGACGCCTGACGTTGGATCGCCCCGTCGATCGCACCGTCACCTACCACGACCCGTGCCGGCTGAACAAACGCAAGGGCGTGCACGCGGCGCCGCGCGAGCTGTTGCGGGCGGTGCCGGGGCTGAACTTCATCGACGTCGATCACGTCACCCAGTGGTCCTATTGCTCGGGGGCGGGGGGAGGACTCCCGATCGAGAAGCCAGAGCTGACGGCGGAGATCAGCCGCCGGCGCGTCGCCCGCGCGGCCGAGCTCGATGTCGACACCCTGGTCAGCGCCTGCCCATGGTCCGAGCGGCCGCTGTCGGCCGCCGGGAGCGATCAGGGGATCGCGGTGATGGACCTGTTCGAGCTGGTCGCCGAGGCCGCCGGGATCGAGGTGGGCGGCCACACCGGAGCCGCAGCGGCGATGCCCGAGGGGGCACGATGAGCGTCGCCACCAAGGCCGCCATCGACGACGGCGTCATCGACGCGCTCACCGAGATCATCGGCGACTCAAACCGGGTACTGCCGAACATCAGCTCGCGCGTGAACCGAACGCGGACTCCGGCTCCATTTCCGGTCCATCGGTGGGCGGAGTTCCTCCCTGACGTGGCGGTCCTGCCGACCACCGCGGAGCAGGTGTCCGGCGTGGTCAAGCTGGCCAACCGGCTGGGCATTCCGGTCGTTCCCCGCGCCGGGGGGACGGGACTGGCCGACGGGGCCGTGCCGTTGCGCGGCGGAATCGTCGTCGACGTCAAGCTGATGAACCAGATCAAGGAGATCGACCTGGCCGACCGCACGGTGACGGTCGGCACCGGGATCAACATGCTCAAGCTCAACGAGGAGCTGCGGCCCCACGGCGTCTTCTATCCCGACGATCCCGCCTCCTATCCGTGCTCGATCGTCGGCGGGCGGATCGGGACCGGCGGCTGGTCGCTGCTCGGGGGCCGCTTCGGGCACACGCGCGACCTGGTGATCTCGATGCAGCTGGTGCTCCCGACCGGCGAGATCATCGAGGTCGGCGATGGCGGCGGGCGCAAGCTGCGCAAGTCCTCGACCGGGCTCATGCTCAAGCAGCTGTTCATGGGCCATCAGGGGACATTGGGGATCGCGACCGAGGCGACGCTCGAGCTGGTGACGCGGCCCGAGTGCGAGTTCTCGGCGTTCTTCGCCTACGACGACTACATGAAGGCGTACCGCACGATCGCGCGGCTGGCCCGCTCGGGGGTCGCCACGCTCGCCGGCGTCGTCCTGTTCGACGAATGGAAGCTCCGCTATCTGCGGCGTGACGACGAGGCGTACATCGAACAGCCCGAGGATGTGAGGGCGGCGGTCGCGGTCGCGCTGTACGGCAAGCGGTTCGAGGTGCAGCCGGCCAGCCGGCTGATGATGGAGCTGGGGCGCAGCGAGGGTGGCCGCTACCTCGGCGACGAGATCTCCGGCGGCGACTGGGCGTCGCGCCACGACCGCTACGCGACGCCGCTGCACGGGCGCCGGCGCGACGGCCAGGTGGTGCCGATGTGCTGGCACTGCGAGGACGCCGCGATCCCGTACTCGGCGCTGCCGCAAGTACGCGAGGAATGGCACGCGCTCGTCGCCCGGTACATGGAGCGCTGGGACATCTTCGACGACTGGGGGATGTTCGCCTACACCAACGGCTCGTTCAAGCCGTGGGGGGACTACCTGGTCGAGCTCGACGTTGGGATCTGGGAGCAGGAGCTCAACGACGAGAACTGGGCCGCCTGGGTCGATCTCAAGCGCGAGATCGCCGAGGTGTCGATCAAGCACGGCGGTTCGATCACCGCCTGTCACGGGGCCACCCGTGCCGGCGACGCCGAGCTGGTCCCGACCGAGATGGGGTCGGCGTGGCCGGTGGTCAAGGCGATCAAGCGCACCCTGGACCCCAACAACATCATGAACCCGGGCAAGCAGTCGCTCGACGAGGCCTACGAGGAGGGAAATGGATGAGCATCTGGCGCCTGGGCGACCAGCGGCCGCCCGAGCCGCGCAAGATCACCGATGAGGTGGTGATGCGGCTCGACCACATCTATGAAGTTGAGCCCAGCCTGATGGAGCACTTCCCCCAGCAGGACGTGCCCGCCTGGGATTCCCGGCGGATCGTCGACAGCCGTTGGGAGTACCTGGACTGGATGCACAAGCACTTCGCCGACGAGGTGCTGTTGGCCGGCCTGGAGTCAGAGACCGGCTTCGGCGGGGGTCCCGAGGAGTAGCGGATGGTCGCCGCGGGCGGATGACCTACCTCGATTCCTTGTTCGGGCTGGACGGCACGACGGCGCTGGTGACCGGAGCGACGAGCGGCCTGGGAGCGGCGAGCGCGGTCGCCCTGGCGCGCGCCGGGGCGAAGGTGATCGTCAGCGGCCGCGATCGCGAGCGCGGCCTGGAGGTCGTCTCAAAGATCGCGGCGGCGGCTGGGAGCGCCGAGCTCGAGCTCGCCGACGTCTCGGACGCCGAGGCGGCGGTCGGGCTGGCCGATCGCGTGCTCCAGCGCCACGGGCCGGTGGACATCCTGGTCAACGCCGCGGGGGCGTTTCACCGCGGCGACGCCGTGCAAATCGCGCTGGAGGAGTGGGAGGCGCTGGCGCGGTGCAACGTGACCAGCACATTTCTGCTCTGCCAGCGCTTCGGGCGGGCGATGATCGAGCGCGGCCGGGGCAAGATCGTCAACTTCTCGTCCACCGACGGCTTTCTCGGTGTTCCCGAGCAACTCGCCTACAACGTGAGCAAAGGGGCGATCGTGGCGCTCACCCGCACGCTCGGGGCGGAGTGGATCCGCCACGGGGTCAACGTCAACGCGGTCGCGCCGTGCGACTTCGCGACGCCGATGATCGCGCCATTTCTCGATCAGCCGGAGTACCGCGAGTGGATCTTGGACGCGATCCCGGCCGGGCGGGTGGGCCGACCCGATGAGATCGTCGGCGCCGTGGTGTTCCTGGCATCGCGCGCCTCGGACATGGTGGTGGGCCACAACCTGCTGGTCGACGGCGGCCGGACGGTGATCTGAGCGTTACCGCGCCGGTACACTGACCGCGATGGCGGCGCACCAGACCGAGCTTCCCCGCTCAGTCCGCAAGGGCCCGTTGATCACGGTCACGTGCGAGTGCGGGGAGAGCCGAAAGCTGCACTACGGCGAGCGTTGGCGCTGCGAGAGCTGCGGTCGGCGGTTCGACACGAACAAGATCCCGGTGCAGGAATACGCCGCGATCCGGCGCACTCAGGTGCGTTACCGCATGTTCCCGCTGATCTCAGGCCTTGTCCTGTTGGCGGCGGTCGTCGTCTTCTTCGCCGAGGGCAGGGCGTTCGCCGCGCTGATCGCGGTGCCGTTCCTCGTGGCTTCGTGGGCCATGTTCGGCCGTCCGTTCTTTCGCTCGCGCTACCGCGCGGCGCTCGGCAAGAACCTGCCGACCTGGGAGATCAAGTCGGATTAGCAGTCCTCGGGCGTCCTGCGCCGGGTGGTCGCACGGTCACCTCGACGCCGTGGACCGTCGTGCTCGCGCCCATGTCGCTCGGGGTGCCGGGATTGAGCGCGTTGACGTTCGCGTGTTCGGCCGCTCGCTTGGGCCACCGGCCCTTGGGCGAGTAGACGACCCCGCGAGGCAGGTCGGCGGACAGGGCGACGGCAAGCGTCAGTCTCCCTACGGAGCTTTCGAGGATCGCCTCGTCGCCATCGTGCAGGCCGCGCTGCGCGGCGTCGGCGGGATGCATCGCCACCGTCGCCACGCCGATCCGGCGGGCGATCTTCGGGTCGTTGGCGAAGCTGTCATTGAGGATCCACGGCGAGGCCGGGGTCAGCAATCGCAGGCGACCGCTCGTCGGTCGCGCGTCGCTCTCGGGCACCGGAACGCGCGGGTGGCCGTCCGCGGCGGCGGTCGCCGAGGCGATCTCCACGCGTCCGCTCGGCGTTGGGAACCGGAGGTCGGCGAACTGCACGCGCGGCTCATCGCCGATCCACACGGTGCCTCGTGCCGCCAGCTCGGCGAAGTCGAGACCGACGTCGGCGCGCCGCAGGACTTCGGCGATCACATCGGTGTCGGTCTCCCGCAGTTCCGGCTCCTCGTAGCCACACGCGGCGGCGAGGCGGCGGAAGATCTCGGAGTTGGGCAGCGCCTGCCCAAGCGGCTCGGTGGCTTTGACCTGGGCGGAAAGACTATGGTGGAAATAGGAGACGACGAGGTCGTCGCTCTCGAGGAAGCTCGTCGCCGGTAGCACGAAGTCGGCGAAGTCGGCGGTATCGGTGGCGAACAGGTCGACGACGACCGTGAACAGGTCCTCGCGAGCCAGGGCGCGACGCAGGCGGGCCTGGTCGGGGTTGGAGGCGGCGATGTTTATGTTCCAGCAGAACAGCCCGCGGGTGCGATCGGCGTCTTGCAGCCGCGAGGCCAGCTCCATGTGGCTGACCGCGGCGGGGCTCGCGTCTGAAATATGGGCAGCCGCCAGGTAATCCTCGTCGATTCCCCGGCTGGCCGTCCCATTCAGATACAGCAGACCGCTGCCGGGTTTACCCAGATTGCCGGTGACCGCCGGCAGCAGCGCAACTGCGCGAACCGCGTTGCCGCCCCGCGGCTGGCGCTGGAAGCCCTGGCCGATCCACAGCAGCGACGGACCGGCGGCATAAATGCGCGCGGCCTCCTCGATCAACGGCGCGGGTACGCCGGTGACCCGCTCGCCCCAGCTGGCGGTGCAGTCGCCCAGCAGCCCGGCCAGCTCCTCGAAGCCGATCGTGCAGCGCTCGACCATTTCGGCATCCCACAGCCCCGCGCGATAGATCGTGCCGAGCAGGGCGAAGGCGAGCGCGGCGTCGCTTCCCGGGAACGGCTGCAGATGCAGGTCGGCATCGCGCGCGGTCGGCGTGCGCACGGGGTCCACGACGATCACCCGGGCAGGAGACTCTGGCAGCCAATGCTCGTGCTGGTGCGGCGCCGACGCCGATGGGTTGGCTCCCCAGACCAGGATGCATGCGGAGTCGCGCGCCGTCCGTGGGTCGAAACCGTCCAGCGAAGTGCCGTAGACGTATTCCAGCGCCACGTGCCCGGCCTTGTTGCAGATCGTGTCCGGATCGACCTCGGTCGCGCCCAGGCGGTTGAAGAAGCGCATCCCGAAGAAGTAGCCGAGCAGCGCGAAGGTCCCGGTGTAGTGGGCGTTGAGGATCGTGTCGGGGCCCGGATCGGCGGCGATCGCCCGTAGGCGCTGCCCGATCTCGGCGATCGCCGACTCCCACGAGACTGCTGCAAAGCGCCCACTGCCCTTGGGTCCGCTGCGCCGCAGGGGCGTCACCAGCCGCGCCTCCGGGTCGCGCAGCACGCCGTTGTACGCCGTGGCGCACTTCACGCACAGCCGTCCACGACTGACCGCGTGGCCGCGGTCGCCGCGCACGTGACGGATCTTGCCGTCGCGCTTGACGACCGCGACGCCGCACGCGTCATAACAGTCGCGCGGGCAGGTCGTCAACACGACCTCATCGGCCGTTGGTGCTGGCGATTTGGCTCTCGGGGTCACGCAATCGATCCGGCCCGACGCCGCCGCCCGGCGCGGGGTCAGTGCACGATCAGCACATCGCAGTGGACCTTGTGCGCCACCGAGTCGGTCACGCTCTGCCCGAGCAGTCGCCCAATCACGCCAGGTTGACGGGTTCCGAGAACGATCAGGTCGGCATCCCGGTCACGGGCGAGTTGCGCGATCGTGTCGGCCGGACGCCCGATCGCCGGGACGTAGTCCGCCTGCAAGCCCTCGCCCTGAAGATACGACTGCGCGTGCTTGAGCTCCTCGACGTGCTCGGCGGGAGTGTCAGTCGGGTCGATCGGGCCCGCCGAGCGCCCGATGTTCGTCATGATCGGCGCGACGCTGGTGACGATCAGCTCCGAATCGAAGGCCTTGGCGAGCTGAGCGGCTCGCTGCAGCGCGCGCTTGGAGGGGTCTGACTCCTCGTAGCCGACGACGATCTTCTTCATCTGTCGCTCAGGCCACCGGGACGGCTTCGGATGCGCCCTCGGGGGTCCAGCCGACCTGCATCAGCGCGTCCCGATCCGGGCCCTCGGGCATCGCCGGGATCTCCTCCTTCCAGTGGATGCGCTCCTTGTCCTGGACCACCCGCCGGTAGAAGAACAACACCACGGAGACGACCAGGATGCCGACGCCGATGCCGAAGTCCGTCCAATCCCCGTAGCCGTTGAGCTTCGGCGCGCCAGCGCCGACGACCAGGATCACGGCGTTGTAGACCATCAGGATTGCGGCCATCGCCACCCAGCCGCGGCCGACCTTCAGCGGTCGTGGCCAGTTCGGCCGGTCCTTGCGCAAGAGCAGGAACCCGCTGAGCGCCAGCACGTGGCAGAGCACGTAGCCGATGTTGCTCATGTACAGGATCGCCAGGTTGCTGGAGATGAACAGGATCAGGCACGTGTTGACGACCAGGTCGACGGTCATCGCCCGTCCGGGGACGTGGTAGCGGTTGAGCACCCCGAGCTGCTTGATGGTGAGGCCGACCTTGGAGATCCCGTAGAGCGCACGCCCGGCGTCGGCGGTCGAGCTGGCCATCGACAGCAGCAGCGACAGGATCAAGCAGACGAGCAGGAAGTCGGTCGCGCCCTTGCCGATGATGACGTGGAACGCATGCACGTAGGGGGCGTAGGAGAGGATCCCCGCGGACGACGGTACCCCGGTGAAGCCGCCGAGGCCGAGCGGCAGCAGGATGAAGACCAGCAGCGAGAACGTCCCCGCGCTGCGCAGCGCGATCGTGCTGTCGCGGCGGGACTTGTACTCGGGGGTGAACGTCGCGCAGACCTCGACCCCGTCAGCCGACCAGGCCATGATGAACAGCCACACCAGCGCGATCTTGACGCCGCCCCACTGCGTGCTGGCCAGCGCCCAGTGGACGTTCGAGGAGTGCCAGTGACCACTCGCCCACGGCCCGAACATGAGCACGGCCAGCGGAATCATCATCAGCGCCCCGGTGATGTAGGTGAACCACGCGAACGGCCGTACCCCGAAGATGTTGAACACCCAGACGACCACGATGCAGCCGATGCCGATGAAGTTGAACAGCTGCAGGTGGACGACGCCGTCGTAGACGGTCCAGTTGGAGTTCGGGAACCACTGCGCCTGGATCAGGGATCCGATGATGTTGCCGAAGATCGAGAGCACCACCGACCAGCCGATCCAGTAGCCGAACGTGGCGACCGGGCCGACCAGCGTGGTGTACCGGCGCCAGCCCTCGTTGGCATACAGCGAGATCCCGCCCGACCGGCCCGGGAACATCATCGCCGGCTCGGAGTAGACCCAGACCGACAGCAGAGCGACCACCGCCGCGATCCCCCAGAGCACGGTGGCGCCGATCACCCCCAGCGCACCGTAGGCGCCGAGCAGCGAGGCCAGGAGGAAGCCCGGATTGGCGAGGGCGATCGTGAAGCCGTCCCACCACCGCAGGGACTTCAGGAGCTGTCGTTCCTCGACGACTGCAGTGGCCATAGCTCAATCCTCTCCTCGGTTGAGTCGGTGAGTCGTTCCCGGCAGCGGCGTGTCGTTCCAGGCTCTCGGAACCCGGCGTGTCGAGCGTTATACCATTTTGTACAAGGGGGGTCAATTTCGTACTTTCGCGCACCAAGCGGGAATTCCGGGGCCTAGAATCGCCTTGGAGCGATGGCAGAGACAATCGATCGCCCTCGCGACGGCGCGACGCTGCGCAGCGCGGCCCGAGGTCGGACTGGACCGGTGGTGCTCGGCACGCTTTCGGTACGAGTGGACGCCAACGCGGAGCGTGTGGCGCTCGAGAGCGCCCTGGAGGCGGGGGTGGGGTTGATCGTCGCGAACATGATCAACCTGCCGTCCTTCCCGACGACCATGATCCTCGCCCGCGAGTACGCGACGCTCCCCCACGAGGAGGATCTGGACGCGGTGCGCGCCACGGCCGCCCGCGCGGCCGCGCTCGGGATCGCCACCGAGCTTCTGCGCGTGTCGAGCAAGCGTCCGGTCACGGCGCTGCTCGAGCTGGTGAGCGAGCGCGAGGCCGGGCTGCTCGTATTCGGGCCCGACCCGCGGCGGACCTCCCGGGTCCGCTTTGCGATCGCCGCGCGCGCGGTGCGCAAGCACGCGCCGTGCCTGGTCTGGGTGGCCCCCGACGGCTGAGCGCCCCCTGGGTGGGCCATTGAGCTCGCGGCCACGGCCGGGCGCCGGATCGGGTTCAATTCTGTGGACATCGCCAGCCAAAAGCTGTAGAACACGCACGTCTGGACGAATTTGTCCGAACCGTCGATTAGGGAAGAGAGATCCATGCCGCGCGATCCCAAGTACGACATCCTGTTCGAGCCCATCCAGCTCGGCCCGAAGACGCTCAAGAACCGCTTCTACCAGGTTCCCCACTGCATCGGCGCGGGCTCGGAGAAGCCCGGATTTCAGGCCTACCATCGCGGCATGAAGGCGGAGGGCGGCTGGGGCGCCTGCTGCACCGAGTACTGCTCGATCCACCCCGAGTCCGACGACACCTCGCGCGTCTCGGCCCGGATCTGGGATGAGGGCGACGTGCGCAACCTGGCGGCCATGTGCGATCGCCTCCACGAGTTCGGCGCGCTGGCGGGGATCGAGCTGTGGTACGGCGGTCCCCATGCCCCCTGCATGGAGACCCGGGCGACGCCGCGCGGTCCCTCCCAGATCGCTTCGGACTTCGAGCTGAACATCTTCCCGCGCCACATGGACAAGGACGACATCGACACCGTCCAGCAGATGTACGTCGATGCCGCGCTGCGGGCGCGGGACGCCGGCTTCGACATCATCTACGTCTACGGCGCGCACGCCTATCTGCCGTTCCAGTTCCTGTCGCCGTTCTACAACCGGCGCACCGATGAGTACGGCGGCTCGTTTGAGAATCGCGCCCGGTTCTGGCGCGAGTCGCTGTTCAAGGTGCGCGAGGCGGTAGGCGACGACTGCGCCATCGCCTCCCGGTTCGCGGTCGACCACCTGCTCGGACCGACCTCGATCGAGGTCGGCGAGGACGGCATCCGGTTCGTCGAGTACTGCGACGACCTGGTCGATCTCTGGGACTTCACCGTCGGCGACATCGCCGAGTGGGGCCAGAACGCGGGACCGTCGCGGTTCTTCGAGGAGAACCACGAGAAGCCGTACACCGGCCAGGTCAAGGCCGGCAACCACACCAACAAGCCGGTCGTCGGCGTCGGGCGGATCACCAGCCCGGACACGATGATCGCGATCATCAACTCGGGCCAGTACGACATCATCGGCGCCGCCCGCCCGTCGATCTCCGACCCGTTCCTGCCCAACAAGATCGACGAGGGCCGGCTGGAGGACATCCGCGAGTGCATCGGGTGCAACCAGTGCATCTCCCGCTGGGAGATCGGCGGCCCGCCGATGGTCTGCACCCAGAACGCCACCGCGGGCGAGGAGTACCGCCGCGGCTGGCATCCCGAGCTCTTTCACCCGGCGGCCAACCGCGAGAAGGGCGTCCTCGTCGTGGGCGCGGGTCCGGCCGGGATGGAGTGCGCGATGATCCTCGGCAAGCGCGAGATGTCAGCCGTGCACCTGGTGGACGGGGCCGCGGAGATCGGCGGCTGCGTCAACTGGATCTCCAAGCTCGGGCACTCGGACGGCCAGGAGAACCTGTTCCGGGGAACCGCCCGCGGATTGGGCGAGTGGAGCCGGCTGGTGAACTACCGCCAGATCCAGCTGGACAAGCTGTCAAACGTCGAGGTGCATCCGAAGTCGCGGCTGAGCACCGAGGAGGTGCTCGGCTACGGCGCCGAGATCGTGATCGTCGCCACCGGCTGTCACTACGCCACCAATGGACTCAACGCGGCCACTCACGAGCCGATTCCGGGCGCCGACACATCGCTGGACTGGCAACTCACGCCCGACCAGGTCGTGGCCGGCGAGAAGCAGATCGGCCAGCGCGTCCTGGTGCTCGAGAACGAGGCGTACTTCATGGGCGCCTCGGTGGCGCAGAAGCTGGCCGGCCAGGGACACGAGGTCCAGCTGGTCACCCAGGCCGGCGACATCGCCAGCTACATGGAGTACACGCTGGAGGCGCCGATGCTCCATCGTGACCTGCACCGGCTCGGCGTCGGCATCCACACCTACACGATGCTGGAGCGCATCGAGCCCGGCGTGTGCCACGCCTACAACGTGTGGAACCCCGCCCACAAGGAGCAGTTCGAGGTCGACACCGTGGTGCTGTGCACGGCCCGGATCTCCGACGACGAGCTGTACCGCGAGCTGAAGTCAGATCCGGCGCGCCTGGCGCAGGAGGGCATCGAGTCCGTCTACGTGATCGGCGACGCCGCCGCCCCGCGGATGATCGTCGACTCGATCTTCGACGGCCACCGGCTCGCCCGGGAGATCGATTCGCCACACCCCGAGATGCCACTCCCGTTCATCCGCGAGCGGCGGCTCTGGGGAGACAGCAGCAACGAGGACTATCGCGCCCAGCTGCTGAACACCGTCGATGTGGGGTAGCCGCTTGACGGCTGACAACGGGTTGTCAGCATGAAGATCGTCGTTCCCGTCAAGCAGGTCGTCGCGCTCGACGACGATTTCGAGCTGCTCGACGACGGCTCCGGGGTCGACCCCGACTTCCTGCAACGTGATCTCAACGAGTGGGACGCGTTCTCGCTGGAGGCGGCGTTGGCGCTTCGCGAGGACGACGGCGACGGCGAGGTCGTCGTCGTCACCGTCGGCGACGAGGAGGCGGAGGAGGCCCTGCTCGGCTGCCTGGCCCGCGGCGCCGACCGGGCGCTGCGGATCTGGGCCGACCCGCTGCAGGACGGCGATCCGCTGGTCATCGCCCGGGTGCTGTGCGCCGCAGTCGCCGGCGAGTCGCCGGACCTGGTGCTGTGCGGGGTGCAGTCATCCGACGCGGTCAACGGAGCCACCGGGGTGGCGCTGGCGGGCTATCTGGAGATGCCGCACGTCGCGGTGGTCAAGGCGCTGGAGCTCGATTCGGAGGGGTCGGTCACCGTCAAGCGCGAGCTCGAGGGGGGACTGGTGGAGGTCCTGCGAGTGCGCACTCCGGCGCTGTTGACGATCCAGACCGGGATCAACGAGCCGCGGTACGCGAACCTGCGCGCGATCAAGCAGGCCCGGGAGAAGCCGCTGGAGGTGACCACGCCGGAGCAGCTCGGCGTCGACGACGATGCCCTGTCGGCGGTCGCCGGCGCCCGGCGGCGGGGGTTGCGGCCGCCCGATCGCGGCGCCGGCGCCGAGATGCTGAGCGGCCCCTCCTCGGAGGTCGCGGCCCGGATCGTGGCGATCGTGAGTGAGAGGATGAGCGGATGAGCGATGTGCTGGTGATCGCCGAGACGCGACGGGGCGAGCTGCGGGACATCTCGCTGGAGCTGATCGCCGCCGGACGCGCATTGAAGCCGTCGGCTCAGGGCCGCCTCCAAGTGGCGGTGATCGATCACGAGCCGGAGCGGTTCGTGGCGGCGCTGTCGGCCGACGAGGTCGACGAGCTGTTGCTGGTGACCACGCCGAGCGAGCACTTCGAAGCCCACGTGTCCCAGCAGGCGGTGACGGAGCTGATCGCAGCCGAGCAACCCGCGCTGGTGCTGCTGGGTCACACGATCGACTCGCTCGGCTTCGCCCCCGCGGTGGCGGCGCGGGCCGGTCTCGGCTTCGCCTCAGACGTCATCGGGGTCTCGTGGGACGAGGGACCGGCCGCGCAGCGGGGCGCTTATGGCGACAAGCTGGTCGCCGAGCTGGACTTCCCGGGCAAGGAGTGCGTGCTGCTGATGCTCCGCTCCGGCGCGTTCGAGCCCGCCTCGGCGGAATCGGACCCGGCGCCGACGCGGGTAGTGGAGCTGGCGCTCGACGGAGCGGCGGCGACCGAGCACGTCGGCTTCGAGGAGGTGGCGGACACCGGTGTCGACATCACCAAGGCGCCGTTTTTGATGTCGATCGGCCGCGGCGTCGAGGACAAGGACGAGCTCCCCCGCTTCGAAGCGCTCGCCGAGCGATTCGGGGCGACGCTGAGCGTCTCGCGGCCGCTGGTGGACGCGGGCTGGATGCCGAGCGCCCGCCAGGTCGGTCAGTCGGGCAAGACGGTCAAGCCGCGCGTGTACCTGGCGCTGGGGATCTCCGGCGCCGTCCAGCATCTGGCGGGGATGCGCACCGCGGAGACGATCATCGCCGTGAACACCGATCCGGAGGCACCGATCTTCGGCGTCGCCCACTACGGGGCCGTCGCCGACCTGTTCGAGGTCGCCGACGAGTTGGAGCAGGTGCTGGAATAGACGCCGTGGCGCTCCTGCTCGCGGCCGTCAAGACCCGTCCGGTCTTCTGGCATTTCACGGTCGGGCTGAAGGTCCTGTGGTACGTGCTGGCGGTCGCCTCGGTGGTCGTGTTCGTCTACGGCGTGCTGCGGCCGGTGGTCAAATACCGCCGCGGCCAGGGCGGTCCGTGGCCGCCGGTCCCATGGCGCGAGCTGCCGCGGCGGCTGCTCGGCGGGGGGAGGCTGCTGGTCACCCACACCACGATCGGGCGCCGCGACCACACGGCGGGGCTGGCGCATCGCGCCATCTTCTACGGCTTCGTCGTGCTGTTCGCCGGCACGGTGGTGCTCGGCTTTGACACCGACTTCACCACGCCCGTGTTCGGCTACAGCTACTTCCACGGCAACTTCTATCTGATCTACAAGGAGATCCTGAACCTGTTCGGCACCGCGCTGATCGCGGGGGTGCTGGTGATGATGGTTCGCCGCGCCATCCTGCGGCCGCCCAAGCTGGACTACGCGCGGCCGGATCGGGCGCCGGAGGACCCGCAGTACGACCGCCGCACCTACCGCATCGGCGACTGGTGGTTCGTGATCGTGCTGCTGGTCATCGCGCTCACCGGGTTCCTGCTCGAGGGCGTGCGGATCGCGATGTCTCACCCCGGTTACGGCGGGACCCAGTTCGGCGGCTGGATCGTGGCCCAGGCGCTGACCGGATTGAGTCAGCCGACGCTGGCCGGGCTCCGGCACGGCCTGTGGTGGTTTCACGGCCTTTTGGCGATCAGCTTCGTGGCCAGCATCCCCTACACCAAGGCGGCTCACATGCTGAGCAGCTACGCGAGCCTGTCGCTGCGCGATCCGCTGGCCGGTCGCCGGTTGGCGCCGATCCCGGCCGACCGCGCCGCCCAGCCCGCCGGCTACGGGGCGCTCGACGACTTCAGTCCGTTGCACCTGCTTCAGCTCGACGCCTGCACCAAGTGCGGCAAGTGCCACCAGGCGTGTCCGGCGAACGCCACCGGGCGCCCGCTCTCCCCGCGCGACGTGATCCTGGAGCTGCGGGAGCAGTCAAACCACGCCGCCGCCGGCGCCGGAATCGGCGGCGTGCTCGGCGCGCTGGTCGATGGCCGCGCCAACGGCGACGGCTTTGCCGCCAGCGTGATCGGCCCCGACGGCGTCCGCGTCGAGACCCTGTGGTCGTGCATGCAGTGCAACGCCTGCGTGGAGATCTGTCCGGTCGGGATCGAGCAGGCCCCGATCATCAACCAGATGCGGCGGCGGTTGGTGGAGGACGGGGAGCTGGACTCCAATCTGCAGTCGACGCTGGAGGTCATCCACAAGTCCGGCAACTCGTTCGGCGAGAACCGGCGCAAGCGCGGGCGCTGGACCCGGGAGCTGGACTTCGAGGTGCCCGACGCGCGCAAGCAGGCGGTCGACGTGCTCTGGTTCGTCGGCGACTACGCCTCGTTCGACCCGCGCTCCCAGCAGATCACGCGCGCGCTGGCTCGGCTCCTGCAGCGCGCCGGGGTGAGCTTCGGGATCCTCTACGACGGCGAGCGCAACTCGGGCAACGACGTGCGGCGCGTCGGCGAGGAGGGGCTGTTCGAATCGCTGGCCGAGCAGAATATCGCCACCCTCGCCGACTGCGACTTTCAACGCATCGTCACCTCAGACCCCCACTCGCTCAACACGCTTCGTCACGAGTACCCCGACCTGGGTGGCGACTGGACGGTCATGCACCACACCGCGCTGCTGCTCGAGCTGATCGAGAGCGGCCGGCTGGAGCTCGGGGCGCCGCTCGGGTACCGGGTCACCTATCACGATCCCTGCCACCTGGGACGCTTCCAGGGCGAGTACGACGCCCCCCGCCGGATCCTTCAGCTGCTCGGATGCGCCCTCGACGAGATGCCCCGCAACCGGGACAACTCGTTCTGCTGCGGCGCCGGCGGCGGTCGCATCTGGATTCCCGACCAGCCGGGACAGGAACGCCCATCGGAGAACCGCATCCGCGAGGCCCTGACGCTGCCTGACGTGAAGCTGTTCGTCGTCGCCTGTCCCAAGGACGTGACCATGTACGAGGACGCGATCAAGACCTCGGGCAACGCCGACCGGATCGAGCTGCGCGAGCTGACCGAGCTGGTGGCCGAGGCGGTGGTCGACAGCCCGGCGCTGGTGACCGCCTGAGACGCGCGCTCTCGCCAGCGCGCTGGTCTCAGCTGCGCGGGCGGCGCTTCTCGGTGTCGTAGATCGGAAACGGGGCCACGGTGGCGCCGACCGTGCCGTCGCCCACCGCCACCTCCAGCCGCTGGCCGTCCTGCACGAGCTCGCGATCGACCGCCGCCATGGCGATCACCTGCATGTCGAACGTCGGGCTCTGGCACGGACTGCGCACGATCCCGACCTCGCGCCCGTCGTCTGACACCGCCGCGCCGTACTCCGGAACGTCGCCGCCCTCGATCCGCAGCGTCGTCAGCAGGCGGGGCGTGCCCTGGTCGGCGATCCTCGCCAGCGCATCGCGACCCACGAAATCCCCGGCCTTGTCCAGCTTGACCACCTTGTCCAGACGGACCTCGAACGGGTCGGTGTCATGGGGGAAGTAGTCGATGTCCGGGAACAGCAGCCCCGATTCGATCCGCAGCGTCTCGATCGCCGACAGGCCGATCGGGCGAACGCCGTGAGGCTCGCCGGCCCGCAGCACCGCCCGCCACAGCTCGGGGGCGTCATCGACCGCGCAGTACACCTCGAAGCCGAGCTCCCCCGAATATCCCGTGCGCGACAGCCAGCAGGGGACGCCACCGACGCGCACGCCGTCGGACACGAAACGGAAGTAGCGCAGCGCGTCGACGTCGGCGCCCTCGGTGATCGGCCCCAGCACCTCACGCGCCTTCGGGCCCTGAACCTGCAGATGCGGCATCTCGGCGGTGCGATCCTGGACCTGCACGTCGAGCCCGCGATCGGCGGCGACTTTCTGAAACCAATCCAGGTCGGAGTCGTAGCTGGTGATCGACAGGCAGTGGTCATCGGCCAGCCGGAAGACGGTGCCGTCCATGATCATCTTGCCCTGCTCGTCGCACAGCGCTCCGTAGCGAACCTGACCGACCTCGAGCGCGGCCATGTCGTTGGTGAACAGAGCGTCGGCCAGCGCCACCGCATCGGGGCCGTGCAGATCCCACTTGCGCAGCGGCGACTCGTCCCACATGTTGCACGCCGTCCGGGTCGCCTGGTGCTCGGCCACCGCGTCCCCGAAGTCCGCGGCCCACGCCCAGCCCTCCCAGTCGGTCCAGGTCGCGCCCGCCTCTCGCGCCACCGTGTCGAACGCAGTGCGGTGCAGGTCTCCGGTCGACATCTACTCACCCCTCATTTGATGAATTTGTTCAAACCGCCGCGGATTTATATCGCATGCCCGGCCCGCGCACAGGATCCGTCAACGGGCGGGCGTCTAACCTGACGCGCGTCATCCGCAGCCACGGATCATCTCCGCGCACCGGCGCGCGCACGTCGCCCTGATGGGCATTGCCCTCGGCCTGGGCGCCGCCCTCTGCTGGGGGCTGGCGGATTACTTCGCGGCGATCGCCTCCCGGAGCATCGGCGCTCTGCGCGTCGTATTGGGGTTTCACCTGGCCGCGTTGATTCCCCTGACGGCTCTGGTGCTGACGACAGGAGCGCTGGCCCGTCCGGACCTCACGCAGGTGTGGGTGCTGGTGGCGGTCGGGGCGGTGGGGTGGCTGTCGTATCTCGTGTTCTACCGGGCGCTGGCGATCGGGCCGATCTCGGTGCTGAGCCCGATCGTCTCGGGCTACGCCGCGGTAACCGTGCTCCTGGCCGTCGCCTTCGCCGGCAGTCGCCTCTCGCTCTGGCAGGCGCTCGCCGTCACGCTCACGATCCTCGGCGCGATGTTCGCCTCGGCGGACGTCCGCGAGCTCATGCGGACGAGGATTCAGCGACCGTCGGCCCTCGGGCTGGTGCTCGCGCTGTGCGCGATGGCGCTGCTCGGGGGATTCGTGTTCGGTGTCTCGTACTACCGCGGCCGGATCGGGTGGCTGGCCCCGATCTTCCTCGCCCGCGGGTTCGCGACCGTGTTCCTGCTCGGCCACGTGCTCGCCGACAAGGGGCCGCGATGGCTCGTCCGCGGCGATCCGCCCGCGCCCGGCGCCGCCGAGTCTCGTCGCGGGCTGAGACTGGCGCCGATCATCGTGCTGCTCGCGCTGGTGGACACGGGCGGCTATGTGTGCTTCAACGTCGGCGTCGGGCACGCCACGACCGCGATCGTGGCCGCAGCTTCCGCGCCGTACGCGGTGGTGCCCATCATCATGGGGGTGTGGATGCTCCGGGAGCGGCCGACGAGAACGCAATGGCTGGGCGTCGGGCTCGTGGTTGCCGGCGTGGTCGCCCTCGGCGCGGTCAGCTGAGCGCCGGGCGGGTGTGTCGGCGGCCCCCCGGAGGTGCTCCGGGTGGCCCCGGAGCGCGTCCGGGGCCACCGCGGTGCGGGTCCGGCTAGCCGCGCTTCTTGAGCTCCGGCAGGAAGGCGAGGCTCTGGAGCGAGCCGCCGTTGACTCGGTTACGGCTCGTGCGGTAGCGATTCGTGCGCGCCCGAGCGGCGCGAATCGCGGGTAGCAGCCTGCTCATGGAGACGACTGGGTTGCGGTTGCTGCTGGGAGGATTCACGGCCGGCGGATAGAACTGCGTCGCCGGATTGCCCTGCAGGAAGTCGTAGGCCAATGTGCCCGCCGGAATATCAGGCGGGTTTGCTGCCTGCCACGGCACCACCTGCCGGAACGCCTGCCACGCCGCCGTCGGCGCGGCGCCGAAGCTGCGCGGGATGCCGAGGGCCTGTCCCTGGATCTGGCGGATGTTCATCCACTGGGAGGCGCTGAGGAGATCCTGTCCCTGCAGCCAGGTCAGGTCGTCCACCATGAGCCGCGCCTTGGCAACCTTGATCCGGCCCTCGGCCTGGAGGTCCTCGACCGTCGACACGATCGAGTTGCCCTGGGCTGGGACCGGGTTCTGCAGCGTCTGGATCTCGGCCATGAGGTCCGCCAGCGTGTAATCGTCGGCGCCGCCCGCGGCGTTGGTCAGCGGACCGGACGGCAGCGTCGGATCGTTGGGGGAGATCACGGTGAAGAACGTGTTCTCGAATCGCAGCGGAACCATGTCGTCGTTGACGGCGATGTTCGCGAGTGCGTTGGTAAGCGCCTCGATGTCGTTGTCGACCGGGTACGGGTCCCAGTTGGCGTTAGACATGATGTAGCCGTGCCGACACCCTGTCGCCGGTCCGACGCCACCGCCGACGCAGGCACTGTCGTCGGGTCCCCCCTTGACGTAGTACTGCATGAACCACGGCGTGCTGAGCTCCGGCGACGAGCGCGGAGACCAACCCGGCGTCACCGCGCGGAGACCAACCCGGCGTCACCGCGGGATTGTGGTCTGAGGAGTTCATCTGGATGTCGAGGTCGCTCTTCAGGTTCGCCCACGCCTCCCAGGCAGAACCATCGCGCTCGCTGAGCGCCCGCAAGCTCTCCGGGTCCTGGATGATCCGCGTCGGTACCCCGGTGCTCGATGTCTGGTCGATGTTGAACAGATAGCTGCCGCTGATCTCGTCCATCACCCGTGCTGCGTCGCCGTTGAGCCACGAGAACGGACGGTTGAACTGCACCGGCGCCGAGATCGGGGTCACGCTGCTGTTCATGCCCTCCAAATCCATGGCATAGATCAGGTCCTGCCAGTTGAGCATGTGCTCGGCGTCATAGGCGAGCAGCCCGGCCTGGCCCATCGTGAACGCGTTCGTGCTGGTCAGCGCCGCGTCATCAGCGGCAAACGGCGCCCCTGGGGCCTCCGTCTGGGCGGGCTGATCCTGCAACGGCCGCAGGCCGGCCCTGGCCAGGGCAGCGGCCGCGGACCTCCTCACGCCGTGGTAATAGGCGTCGCCCGCCCCGACCATGGTGGCCTCGACGTTGCCCATCTGCGGGAGGTCGCCCTCGCCGGGGGATCCGCGCGACTCGACGACCGGCGTCACGCCCCTGTTGAGCAGGTCGATCAGCATCTGCGTCAGTTGCGGCGTGGCCGCCTCATAGGACATCGTGTTGACGCGCTCGGCCATCATGGCGCGGACGATCTCCTCGTCGGGGACTTCGGGGCCGACGCCGCCGCGAGCGCCCGCCTGGAACGTCTGCAGCCCGCTCTGGAGCAGGTAGTCACGGTTAGAGCACGGATTGCCGGTATCAGGACACGTGGGGGAGTTCGCTGTCACCTGCGTCGACAGCGGATCGCCCTGGAAAATCACGTCCTGGCGACCTGCTCCGGGTGCGCGGTTGAACCAGTAGATCGGGACGCCCTCGCGGGATCCTTCGAGGAGGAGGTAGTAGGCGTTCAGCGATCGCTGGCGGGCCGCTCGCGACAGCCGCACTTTCGCGCCGTAGCGCGCGATCGCCACCAGCTTGTCGATGGTCAGGTTGTGACCGTTGAGGGTGTACGTCTGGTTGGCGTCACTCGGTGTGATCGAAGTGTACGCTGAGGCCGATGCCGTTAGGAAGACGAAGGCCACCGCGCAGGCGACAACGGCCACGCCGAAAGTCAAGGTGCGCCTCGGGCGAATGTACAAGTGAGCTCCTATTACGTCGGACGTCACCTCCCGGTCCTCAGGTGCAAGCGGAGCTCCAGCAGCCTTGAAGCGGCCCGCAGCGCCACGAGCCGGACCTGAGACACTCAGGTCCGCCGAGCTGGGGTTAACCACCCAAATGACTGCATCGCTGGTGAGCCTTCCCGCGTGCACGCCAGCAATACACGAGACAACGTGTGTTGTGGTTATGACAGATCTGACCGCGCGCGACTCAAGGTGACGGTCGTCGCGATGCGGAGTCGGATCTGAAACAGGCTGTCAGATACACCACAGCCCGGATTCCTCCCTCCCTCTCGGCGGACACGAAGAGACAGTGAACTTATCACCGTCCCAAATCGAATGCAACAATTTGTACAGACGTCAGCAAGGCGCCAGTTGCTCAGGCGGATCCGGTCGATCGCTCGGTTGCGCGCACCCGCAGCGAACATTGGAGACCAAGACGCAGCTGCTGGAGCTGCCCGAGCCCGCGGAAGACCCGCCGGAAATCCCGGACACCGTGACGTTCCCCGACGAGCGACTCGAGCTGGTGTTCACCTGCTGTCACCCGGCGCTCGCCACCGACGCCCAGGTGGCACTTACCCTCCGCACCCTCGGTGGCCTGACCACCGAGGAGATCGCTCGCGCGTTTCTGGTCGCTGAGGCCACGATGGCCCAGCGGCCGGTCCGCGCCAAGCGCAAGGTCAAAGCCGCGGGGATTCCCTTCCGGGCGCGCGGCGCGCCTGCGGGACGGGGAGCGGGTGCTGCTGGCCGACCAGGATCGCTCCCTGTGGGACGCTCACGCGAGGCTTACGTCCGCGCGCTTGACCTGTTCATCGAGGGTGCGGAGCGACGCCGGCTGGCGCGCCGCATGACCGAGCTCTCGACGACAGGTGACCCGACGCGCGCTCGTGCGAGCATCGCTCAAGCGCGGCCGGCCCTCCGGGCGGGCTGGACGCTGGCGCCGGCGGCCTCGGGCCACGGCAGGGCGCGTTGGGTGGCCGCGACCTGATCCAGCGCCGCCAGGATCTCCGACCCGGCGGCGGCGGTCCGGCTCGCCTCGCGATCGACGTGCAGGAGCATGTGCTCGCCGGTGGCGATGACCGCCTCACCGTCACCCTCGCCGGCGCCGGCGCCGGTCCCGTCGCCGGCGCCGGTCCCGTCGCCGGCGCGGAGCAGCTCGTGGAAGAGATGCAGCCGCTTGGCGTCGAATCCGAGCAGCCGAGTGGCCACGCGCAGCCGATCCCCGGCGCGCGCCTCGCCGAGATGGCGGATGTGGGTCTCCACCGTGTAGTACGAGCGGCCGCTGTCGATATAACGCCCGACGACCCCGATGTCGCGCAGGAACGCATCGGTCGCGTCGGCCAGTACCTCCAGGTACCGGCTCTCGGTCATGTGGCCGTTGTAGTCGATCCAGTCGGGCGCGACCAGCGTCTCGTGGGCCACCAGCCGGCCGTCGGCGAGCGGTCGATCGACGATCGTCTCGCCGGCGCGTTCGTACAGCGCGCGCTCCGCCCGCGCCACCACCTCGCCGGCGCCCCAGCCGACTCCGGCCAACCCGCGCAGCACGGCGACCAGGCTGTCGTCGCGGATCCGCTCCAGCTCGGCGATCGAGCGTCCGGCGGCCTGGGCGTCGGACTCGGCGACGAGCTTGTCCAGCAGCTCGTCGTCCAGCGCGGGCACGTCGGTCAGCCGGGTCCACGGCAACTGGAGGGCCGGTCCGAAGTGGGCCATGAAGTGGCGCATGCCCGCCTCGCCCCCGGCCAGACGGTACGTGAGAAAGGTTCCCATCGCCGACCAGCGCAGGCCGGCGCCGAAGCGAATCGCATCGTCGATCTCCTCCACCGTCGCCGCGTCGTCGGCGACCAGCCACAGCGCCTCGCGCCACAGAGCCTCCAACAGACGGTCGGCGATGAACCCGTCGATCTCACGGCGGACGATCAGCGGGCGCATCCCCACCGACCGGTACATGGCGGCCGCGCGCTCGATCGTCTGTATCGAGGTGCGCTCTGAGCCGCACACCTCGACCAGCGGCAACAGGTACACGGGGTTGAACGGATGGCCGACGACGAACCGCTCGGCGCCCCGGATGTCGACCGCCAGCCGCGTCGGCAGAAGTCCCGAGGTGGACGTGGCAATGATCGCGTCGGCCGGCGCCGCCCGGTCGGCGGCAGCCAGCAGCGACACCTTGAGCGCCTCGCGCTCGGGTGCTGACTCTTGGACCAGGTCGACCCCTGCGACCGCCGCCTCGACGGTGTCGACGAGCGTCAGCGAGCCCTCCGCCGGCAGCGGCGCCAGCGTCAGCCGCCGCCACGCGCGGCGGGCCTGGGCCACCGTCTCGTCCACTGCCGCCACCGCCGCCGGCGAAGGATCGAACAGCCGGACGTCTGAGCCGGCGAGCAGGAATCGCGCCGCCCAGCCGCCGCCGATCACGCCGGCGCCGAGCAGCCCCACGGTTCCCGGTGCTATCTCAGCCACCGCCGCGCAGCGCCAAGCGGTCGCGTACCTCGTCCGGGCGCAGCACGCGGACGTTCATGGCGCCCAGGATCGCCGTCGCGCGCTGCACCAGCTGGGCATTGGTCGCCTGCTCACTGGGGCCGAGGTACAGGTTGTCCTCCAGGCCGACCCGGACGTTGCCGCCGGCCAGGACCGCCATCGCGACATAGGGCAGCTGCATCCGGCCGATTGCGAACGCCGAGAATATCGCTCCCGGGGGCAGCGACCCGACCAGCGTGAGCAGCGTCGCCGGGTCGTCGGGGGCGCCGAACCGGATCCCCATACACAGCTGGATCAGCACGGGATCCTCGATCAGCCCCTCGGCGATCAGATCCTTGACCATCACCAGCTGGCCGGTGTCGAACACCTCCAGCTCGGGCCGTACGCCGAGCTCTCGCACGCGCTGCGCCATCGCGCGCAGCATCTCGGGGGTGTTGACCATCACGTAGTCGCCGCCGGCGGCGAAGTTCATCGTCCCGCAGTCCAGCGTGCAGATCTCGGGCGCCAGCTCGGCCACGTGAGCGAGTCGCTCATCCGCCCCCGCCATGTCGGTCTCCGACGCGTCGGGCGGCAGCGGGGCGTCTGAGCCGCCGAGCACCAGGTCCCCGCCCATCCCCGAGGTCAGGTTGATCACCACATCGACGTCGGCAGCCCGGATCAGCTCCACGGCACGGCGATAGAGCGCCAGATCGCGCGATCCCCGCCCCGTGGCCGGATCACGGACGTGGAGGTGTGCGATGGCCGCGCCGGCGCGCGCCGCGTCGATCACGGACGCGGCGATCTGCTCGGGGGTGACCGGGACGTGGGGGCTGCGCGAGGTGGTATCGCCGGCGCCGGTCACGGCGCAGGTGATGAACGCCTCAGCGTTCACGCTCGAGCGCGGCTTCCACCGTCGGCGTGTTGGCCAGCAGCCGGCCGGTGTACTCGGCGCTGGGATGGTCGAACACATCCAGGGTCTCGCCCGCCTCGACGATCCGTCCGTCGGTCATCACCACGACGCGGTCGGCGATCGTGCGAATCAGGGCGAGGTTGTGGGTGATGAACAGCATGCTCAGCCCGGTCTGCGCGCGCAACCCGCGCAACAGCTCGACGATCGCCGCCTGTACCGAGACGTCGAGCGCCGAGGTGATCTCATCGCAGACCAGCAGCGACGGCTCGGCCGCGAGCGCCCGCGCGATCGCCACCCGCTGGCGCTCGCCGCCGGAGAGCTGGTCCGGATAGCGGTTGGCGGCCCCCGACGACAGCGCCACCCGCTCCAGGCACTCCGCCACCCGCCGGCCGGTCTCGCGCCGGTTGCGCGGAAAGAACAGCTGCAGCTGGCGGGCGATCGTCTGGCCGACCGTGCGCCGCGGGTTCAGCGACGCGTACGGGTTCTGGAACACGTACTGGATCTGCTTGCGCGCCTCCGCGCTGCGCCCGCGGGCGCTCTGGGCCAGGCGCTGGTCAGACAGCTTGATGTCGCCGGTGTAGTCGCTATGCAAGCCGGCGATGCAGCGGGCCAGCGTCGTCTTGCCACTCCCGGACTCGCCGACCAGCGCGACGCACTCGTTGCGTCGCACCGTCGCGTCGATGTCGAACAGCACCTGGTTGGAGCCGTACTTGGCATTGACATTCTCCACCGCGACGACGAGCTCGCCCGCGTGCGCCGGCGGCGCGGTCTCGCCCACGGTGGGAAGCTCCTGCGGCGCATCCTGCGCCCGGTAGCAGCACACCAGGTGACCGGGCTCGATCTCGGTCGCCTCCGGGAACGTCTGCACACAGCGATCGATCGCCAGATCGCACCGCGGATGAAAGAAGCATCCCGATGGCCGGTCACCCGGCAGCGGCGCGCGCCCGGCGATGCCGATGACCGCCCGCTTGCCCTCGAGGTCGGGGACGGCGCGCAGCAACTTGCGCGTGTACGGGTGGCGTGGCTGGGAGAAGATCGCGTCGCGCGGCCCCCGCTCGACGATCCGCCCCGCGTACATGACCGCGACGTGGTCGGCGAGCTCGGCGACGACGGCGAGGTCGTGGCTGACGTAGACCGCCGCGACGTGATGGCTGCGGCACAGATCGCGCACCGTCTCCAGCACCCGTGCCTGGGTGGTCACGTCCAGACCGGTGGTCGGCTCGTCGCAGACGATCACGTGCGGGCGACAGGCGAACGCCATCGCGATCGCCACGCGTTGCTGCTGGCCGCCCGACAGCTGATGCGGGTAGCGGCGCAGGAACTCGTCGTCGGTGGGGAGGGCCACCTCTCCGAGCGTCTCCCGTACCCGCGCCCGTTGCTCATCGGCGCTGGTCGCGCCGGGGTGGGCCTCCAGCATCTCCGACAGCTGCCGGCTGATCCGCAGCGCCGGGTTCAGCGCCGTTCCGGGGTCCTGGGGGATGTAGGACACGGTCCCGCCGCGCAGCCGGCGCAGATCGCCGGCGCCCATCCCGGCCAGAGGGCGGCCGTCGATCAGGATCTCTCCGCCGGTGACCCGGCCGCCGGGGCGGGTGTAGCCCAGCAGCGCCATGCCGACCGTGGTCTTGCCCGACCCCGACTCCCCCACCAGCCCCAGCACCTGACCGGCGTAGACATCGAGAGCGATCCCGTCGACGATGTCGACGCCGCTGGACACGAGATCGATCTTCAGGTCACGCACCGTGACCGCAGAGACTCTGTCGACGACGCTCATCTCACTCTCCTCGGTCGATTCCGATCGCGGCACGGGCGAAACCGTCGGTCAGCAGGTTGGTCCCGATCGTCAACAGGGCAATCGCCAGCACGGGCAGCAGGACGCCCCACGGCTGGACTGTCACCGCCAGGCGGTTCTCGTTGATCATCAGGCCCCAGTCGGCGGTCGGTGGCTGCAGTCCCAGGCCGATGAAGTTGATCGCGGCGATCAGGCCGATCGAGTAGGTCAGCCGCAGCCCCAGCTCCACCAGCAGCGGGCTGGTCACGTTGGGCAGAAGCTCACCGAAGATGATCCGTCTTCGGGACTCGCCGACAGCCTCGGCCGACTTGACGAAGTCGCGCTCCACCACCTGCTGGGCGGCGCCGCGGATCACCCGGGCCACCCGCGGCGCATGCGACAGGCCGACGATCAGGATGATCAGCGGCACGCTCGGTCCGAAGGCGGCCAGCAGCAGGAGCGCGAGCACGATCTGGGGGAACGCCATGAACACGTCGGCGATTCGCATCAGGACCTCGTCGAGGAAGCCGCCGAGATAGGCGGCGGACAGCCCCACCACCAGTCCCAGGCCGACGCCGATCACGGTGGCCGCGACCGACATCCCCAGCACGGAGCGCCCGCCGTAGAGAAAGCGGCTCCACACGTCGCGGCCGAGCGCGTCGGAGCCGAACAGCAGCCCGTTCTGACCCGCCGGGCTGTTGGGGGCCGAGACGAACTGGGTCGGCGAGTGGGGAGCGATCAGCGGGCCGGCGAGCGCCACGAGGAGCATGACGACGAAGATCGCGAGCCCGATCCGGGCCCGCCACTGACGCAGCGTCGCCCGCAGCAGCATCGCCCACTGCCGCTGGCGCATCTCCGGAACCGCGGCGGCGGCCCCGTCGATGGTCAATGCCGGGGTGCTCATCGTCCAGCCGTCCTCAGTCGCGGGGTGACGAGGATCGTCAACACATCGGCGAACAGGTTCACCACCACGTACACGGCGGCGATGATGATCGCCAGCGCCTGCACCACCGGAACGTCTCGGTTGCCGACGGCATCGACGAGCGCCGCGCCGATCCCCGGGTAGGAGAACACGAACTCGACCACGACCACGCCGCCCGCCATGTAGGCCAGCTGCAGCGCCGAGACCTGGATCGCCGGCACGATCGCGTTGGGGACGGCGTGGCGCCAGATCACGGTCCGGTTGGACAGGCCCTTGAGCCGGGCCATCGTCACGTAGTCGGACTCCAGCACCTCAACCATCGACGCGCGCATGATGCGGCTGATGTACGGCGTTACCGCGATGATCAGCGTCGCCGCGGGCAGGATCACCACCTTGGGCACGTTCCAGGCGTGCTCGCCGGGGGGCACGATCGACACCGCCGGCAGGACGTGCGACAGGTTGGTGGCGAACAGCAGCACCAGCCCGATCCCGATCACGAACTCGGGCAGCGCCGCCAGCGCCAGGGTGCCGACCGAGAGGACGTGATCGGCCGGCTTGTCGCGCCGCACCGCCATCACCACGCCGAGGAAGATCGACAGCGGGATGGCGACGATCGCCGACACGAGCACCAGGAACGCCGAGTTGGCGATCCGCCCGCTGATCAGCTGCGACACGGGCTGCTGGGTCGCCGCCGAGGTGCCGAGGTTACCGGCGACGATGCCGCCCAGCCAGTGGAAGTACTGAGACACCACCGACTGGTTGAGGTGCAACTGGCGGCTGAGGGCGGCGAGCCGCGCCGGGGTGGCGTTGCGGCCGAGGATCGCCCGGGCGGCATTGCCCGGCAGGGCCTGAGTCGCCGCGAACACGACGATCGAGACCAGCAGCAGCGTCAGCAGCCCGAGGAGGATCCGTCGCAGCAGGAATCGGCTCATGGCCTCGTCTCCGCGCTGCCGGCCTAGGCCGTGAACCCCACGTTCTTGAACCAGTAGTTGCCCAGCGGGAAGCCGGACCTGGCCTCCACGAAGCCGGTCAGCTTGGAGCTGTAGGCGTCGATCTGGTTGGAGAAGTAGGGGATGATGTAGCCGCCCTGGGTGTACTCCATCTGCTGCGCCTGGTGCAGGATCGAGATGCGCTTGGTCTCGTCCAGCTCTGCCCGGGCCTGGTTGATCAGCTGCTCGAACTTGCCGGCCCCCCAGTGGGTCTCGTTGAACGGCGAGCTCGGCAGGCTGCCCTGGGCGACCTGCGGCAGGTACTCGCGGGTGGCCCAGAAGTCCTGGGCGAACGTCCACTTGAGGTAGTTGGGTCCGTAGAAGGTCCCGGTGTCGAGCTTGCGCAGCGACACGTTGACCCCGGCCGATGACGCCTGCTGGGCGAACACCTCGGCGGCCTGGACGACGCCCTGGAACACCGGCGCGGTCACCAGCTGGACCGACAGGCCGGAGTGGCCGGCGGCCTTGAGCAGCGACTTGGCCTGCTCGATGTCCTGCGTGCGCTGGGGCAGGGTGCTGTCGTAGGCTGGGTCGAACGGCGAGTACATGTCGTTGGCGACCCGTCCCTGACCCGACAGCACCTGCTCGACCATCTGCGGCCGGTTGACGATCAGCCGCATCGCCTGCCGAACCCGGACGTCGGAGAACGGCGCCTGGTCGACGCGCATCGTGAACGGCTGCCACTGGCCGGTGTGGGAGATCAGCACCTTCAGCGCCGAGTTGCCCTGGACCTGGGAGATCTGTCCCGTGGGCAGGTTGTCGATCGCGTCGACCTGACCGCCGAGCAGCGCGTTGACTCGCGCGGTGTCATCGGTGAAGTCGATGATCGTCACGCTGTCCACGTACGGCTTGCCGTGCTGCCAGTAGTTGGGGAACTTCTTGAACACGCTCTGCTGGCCCGGAGTGAAGCTCTCGTACATGAACGCGCCGGTGCCCACCGGCTTGGATGGGTCATAGCCGACGGGCACGATCGCGTTGAAGTACTGCCCGAGGTCGTCGAGGAACCCGGCGTTGGCGAACTTGAGCGGGATCCGCAGGCTGGAGTTCGACAGCTTCTTGACGCCCTTGAGATCTATGTAGCCGATCGAGGCGGCGCCGACCTTCGGGTTCTTCGGATCCAGGATCCGTTGCAGCGAGAAGATCACATCATCGGCGGTGACCGATTTGCCGTTGTGGAACTCGATCCCCGGGCGGAGCTTGACGACCCACGAGTCGGCTTTGCCGTGCTCGGCCTCGATCGACTCGGCGACCATCATCTCCAGCGGGCCGAAGCTCGGCGGGCGCACCGCCAGCGGCTCGTACAGGTTCCAGACGCGCATGATGTCGGTGTCCGCCGTCGGCGTCTGGGCGTCGATCGTGTCCTTGGCGCCGCCGCCGGTGGCGCCGATGCTCAACGAGCCCCCGGGCTTGATCGTGGCCGTGCTCGCCGGGCTGGAGCCGGCGGTGCTGCTCGATCCACCGCTGCTCGAGCCGCCGCAGGCAGCCAGCAGGCCGCCGGCCGAGAGGGCGGCGCCTGTGGCCACCGCGCCATGCAGAACCTGGCGACGGGTGAGACCGTCGTCGGACGTGTTGTGCTCAGTCACCCCAGTCTCTCCTCGTTTGGATGTTGTCTTCAGACAAGGCTCTCCGTGCCGGCGAGCCGGTTCGCGTAGCCCGTCGCCTCGTCGACGATCAGGTCGACGGTCAGTTGCAGGTGCTCTCGCACCAGCTCGCCGGCGGCCGGATCGCGTGTCTCGATCGCCGCCAGCAGCGCCTGGTGGTCCTCCACGTAGTCCGACACGGGATAGACCGGATGCCAGTGCAGCAGCATCTGGGACTCGGCGGCCAGGGGCTCGTGGGCCCGGCTCAGCCGCGGGCTGCCGGCGAGGGCGACCAGGGCCCGGTGAAAGTCGATGTCGGCCTCGATCAGAACGCGCGTCGGCGCCTGGCTGCAGTCGGTCGGGCATGCGTCCCGGATCCGCTGCTGGGCGTTCCGGAGGGGAGCCACGTCGAGCTCGTCGGGGTCCTCCAACAGCACCCCGACCGCGGCGACCTCGAGCGCTGACCGGGCGCGGTAGACGTCGATCACGTCGTCCACCGAGATCCCCCGTACCCGCGCGCCGCGGTTGATCTCGGTGACCACCAGGCCCTCCTGGACCAGGTGGCGCAAGGCCTCGCGAATCGCGCTGCGGCCGGTCCCGAACGACTGGGCAAGCGCCGCCTCCGGCAGCTGCTCCTCGGGCTTGATCCGGCCAGCGAGGATCGCCGCCCGCAGCTCCTGCAGCACCTGATCGGTGGTGGAGCGCCGAACCACCCTACCCAATCCCCAAGCGGTCTTGCCAGGCAAGTTGTCGACAACCTACTCCCGGCTGTCATCCGTGTCAACAACTTGTGAACCTTCTCGGCGCCCGAGCGCCGGCCCCACCGGCGGTCGGGAGGACGGCGCGATCGACCAAAATGGCCACTGAGCTCAAACCGCCTCATCGCCCCGACAGTGCCCGCTCCGGCCGATCGGTGATCACCGCGGTGACGCGCGGGTCCGCCGTCAGCTGGTGCAGCGCGCGCCGGTCGTTGACCGTCCACACCCAGGTGTCAAGCCCCCGCTTCGCCGCCCAGGTGAGCGCGCCCCGGCGGGCGAGGCTGACGTGGGGGGCGACGAAGTCCGCCCGAGCCGCGCGGACCCGGCCGTCCAGGTCGAAGATCCGCCGCGGGGCGACCAGCAGTCCCGTCCGGGCCTCAGGCGCACAGCGTCTGGCTTGCGCCAGGACCTCCTCGCGAAACGAGGTGAGCACGTACTGCTCGGGTCCCAGGTGGCGCGTCACCGCCGCCATCGCCTCGCCGACACAGCCGCGCTCCTTGAGCTCGACGTCGACCATGATCCGGCCGGCGGCGGCCTGGAGCACGTCGTCGAGGAGCGGCGCCTGGCCGACCTTCATCCGCGCCTGCACCTGACTGTGCTCCAACCGGCCGACCGGGCGCAGGCGGACCCACGCGTCGTGCACGATCACCAGCCGGCCGTCGACGGTGCGGCGGACGTCGATTTCGATCGCGTCACAGCCGAGTGCGACCGCGTCGGCAACCGCGTCGAGCGAGTTCTGCGGGGCCGTTCCCCAGGCCCCACGATGCGCGACGACCAGGGGAGCGGATTCTTCGGATGTCACGACAGCCGCAGTCGCTCCGGGCCGCATTGCCGCTCACAGTAACGCCGCCCCCGGCGGCAAACAGCCGGCACCCGTATGCTCGCGAGCCCGATGGCCGCCGACCCACGTCCCTGCTTCCTGGTGCTGATGGCCGATCAGCTGGCCGCATCGTGGCTGCCCATGTACGGCCACCCGGTGGTCCAGGCCCCGAACCTGAGCGGGCTGGCCGCGGACGCGACCGTCTTCGACAGTGCCTACACGCCTTATCCGCTGTGCGCACCGGCGCGGGCGGCGATGCTGACTGGCCGGTATGCGTCCGATGTCGGCGTCTACGACAACGCCGCCGAGCTCCGTGCCGGGGCACCCACCGTCGCTCACGCCCTCCGCGCCGCCGGCTATCACACCGCCGTCGCCGGCAAGATGCACTTCGTCGGCCCCGACCAGCTGCACGGCTTCGAGGACCGCCTGACCACCGATATCTATCCCGCCGACGTCGATTGGACCCCGGACTGGAGCCGCCCGCTGAACCGGCCGCTGCCGTGGTACCACACGATGGAGAGCGTGCTCAATCCCGGGATCTGCGCCGCCGCGATGCAGACCGACTACGACCGGGAGGTCAGCTGTCAGGCGGTCCGCAAGCTCTACGACATCGCCCGGGATCGAAGCGACCAGCCGTTCCTCCTGTTCGTGTCGTTCACCAATCCGCACGACCCATGGGAGATTCCGGCGCGCTTCTGGGAGCGCTACCGCCGGAACGAGATCGACGATCCGGCGGTACCGGCGCTGCCGCTGGAGGCGGTCGACCCGCACAGCCGCCGGCTGCGCGCGATGTGCCGGGTCGACGAGGCCGGGCTCACCGCCGAGCAGATCCGCCGCGCCCGCCACGGCTACTACGCCGCCGTCAGCTACCTGGACGAGCGGGTCGGCGAGGTGCTGGGCGCGCTGCGCGAGGCGGGCCTGGCGCAGCGCACCACGGTGCTGTTCTGCGCCGACCACGGAGAGCTGCTCGGCGAGCGGGGCCTGTGGTACAAGATGTCGTTTCTGGAACCCTCGGTCCGGGTGCCGCTGATCGTGCGCCGCCCCGGTACCCGCGGCGCCCGCCGGGTCACCGCGCCCGTGTCGTTGCTCGGCATCGCTCCGACGTTGCTGGAGCTCGCCGGCGTGCCCGGCGACGCGCTGGCTGGTCCGCAGGGGAGCCTGACCGCGGCGCTGGACGCCGGCGGAGCGCCGCCGTCCGATCCGGTGGTGTCCGAGTACCACGCCGAGGGGGTCCAGGCGCCGGCGGCGATGGTTCGCTCCGGATCGCACAAGCTGATCGTCTCGCGGGAGGATCCCGACCTGCTCTACGACCTGCGCGACGACCCCCACGAGCTGCGCGACCGCAGCCGCGATCCCGGCTATGCGCGGGTCGGCGCCGCGCTGCGCGCCGAGCTGGAGGGTCGCCTGGATCTGGCGGACATCGACCGGCGCGTGCGGGAGAGTCAGCGCGAGCGCCGTCTGATCTCGCGGGCGCTAGCGCACGGCCGTCACGCCTCGTGGGACTACCACCCGCAGCCGGACACGACCCGATACGTGCGCCACCGCGAAGACCTCTACGAGCTGCAGCGGCGCGCCCGGCTGGACAGCGGCGTGCCCGAGTAGCCGGCAGCGCGTCGCCCGTCCGGAACCCTACGAGGTCATTCCCCCGAACTGGCCGCCGGTGATCCCGAGCACCTGCCCGGTGATGTAGTTGGCCCATGGCGTGCACAGCAGGAACACGCCCCCGGCCGCTTCGGCCGGTGTCCCGGGGCGCCCCAGGGCGATCAGGGTCGGGGCCAGCTGGCGAAGCTGCGCCGGGATCCCGAGCTGCACCGTCTGCCCGTCGATCTCCATCGTGTTGTCGCCCACCTTGTCGGCGGTCAGGCGCGTCTCGATCAACCCGAACGCCACCGCGTTGACGTTGATCTTGAACTGCCCCCACTCCTTGGCCAGCGTCTTGGTGAGGCCGACCACCCCCGACTTGCCGGACGCGTAGTTGGCCTGCCCGGCGTTACCCATCATGCCCGAGATGGAGGAGACGTTGACGATCTTGCGGAACACCTCGATGCCCTGCTCGCGCTCCCGCTTGGCCGGCTCGCGCATGTGGGGGGCGACGGCGCGGCACATCCGGAACGGGACCACGTTGTGGATCTCGATCATCCGCTGGAACTGGTCATCTGACATCTTGTGGATCGGGGCGTCGATCGTGTACCCGGCGTTATTGACGAGGATGTCGACCTTGCCCCACTCCTCGATCACCCTCGCCACCAGCTGATCGCACATCCCCGGCTTGGTCAGGTCGCCGCCGAACACGACCGTCTCGCCGTCGATCTCGGCGGCCGTCTGCTCGGCGATGTCGCCATCCAGGTCGTTGATCAGGATCTTGGCCCCCTGCCCGGAGAGCAGCTCGGCCGTGGCCCGGCCGATGCCCCGGGCCGAGCCGGTGACGATCGCGACCTTGTCGTCAAGAATTGCCACTGAGCACTGCCTTTCGTCGATTGTGGTGGGGGATCTTGCCAACGCCGGTCCCGCGGTGACGATACGGTGCCGTCCATGAACGCCCCCGACTGGCTGGCCGCGTACGCCGACAAGCTCGGCATCTCCGCACCGACCGAGGACGAGCTCAAGGCAGTCCTGGACCTCGCCGGCGAGGCCGCCCACCGATCGCAGCGGATCGCCGCTCCGGTGGCCTGCTGGCTGGCCGCCCGAGCCGGCGTCGACCTCGAGACGGCGATGCGGCTGGCGCGTGAGGTGAACCCCGACGGGTGAGCCCGAGCACGACCTCGTCCTGTTCGGTGCCACCGGCTTCACCGGCGGACTCACCGCCGAGTACCTGACCCGGGCCCGGGGAGCGGCGCGGTGGGCGCTGGCCGGCCGCAGCGCCGCCAAGCTGGAGGCAGTGCGCGAGCGCCTCACGCAGATCGATGCCGCGGCCGCCCGCCTGGCATTGCTGATCGCCGACATCGAGGACCCGGATTCGATCCGGCGCGTGGCCGAGTCGGCCCGGGTGGCGATCTCCACCGTCGGCCCCTACCGCCGCTATGGCGAGCCACTCGTCGCCGCTTGTGCCGCCGCCGGCACCGACTACGTCGACCTCACCGCCGAGCCGGAGTTCGTCGATGAGATGTGGCTGCGCCATCACGAGCCGGCAACGCGCTCCGGGGCCCGGTTGGTCCACTGCTGCGGCTTTGACTCGATCCCCCACGACCTCGGGGTTCTCTACACCGTCTCCCAGCTTCCCGAGGACACCCCGACCAGGATCGAGGGGTACGTGCGGGTCGCCGGCGGAATCTCCGGTGGCACGTATCACAGCGCCGTGAGCATCATGAGTCGCCTGCGCCAAGCCCGGCGGGTGGCGCGACAGCGCCGCGTGCGGGAGGCGCCACCGGTGAACCGCCACATCCACCAGATCGCCGGACCGCCGCGCCACGATGGCACCGCCGGCGGCTGGATCATGCCGATGCCGACGATCGACCCGATCGTGGTGCTGCGCTCGGCCCGGGCGCTGCCGCGTTACGGCCCCGACTTCGGTTACGGGCACTACTTCGTCGCCGGCCGGCCGTGGACGTTCGCCGGCCTCGCCGCCGGAGTCGGGACCGTCGCGGTGCTGGCTGCGCTGCCGCCAACGCGGCGAGCGCTGCTCATGCTCAAGGATCCCGGGGACGGACCGGACGCGCAGCAGCGGGAGAAGGGGTGGTTTCGGGTGCGCTTCGCTGGCCAAGCCGCCGGCCGCCGCGTGGTCACCGAGGTCAGCGGCGGGGATGCCGGCTACGGGGAGACATCGAAGATGCTCGCCGAGGCCGCATTGTGCCTGGCCGAGGACGACCTGCCCGACCGGGCGGGCCAGTTGACCCCGGCGGTGGCCATGGGCGAGCCGCTGATCGGCCGGCTGCAACGTGCCGGGATCCGCTTCGCCACGGTGACTGCGCCGTCCGAAACAGCCGTTTGAGCTCCCCTTCTTATGGAGTTCTTACGGGGGGCCGGTCATGCTCATGCGGTGCGTGTCCTGATCGCCGAAGACGAACTGAGGCTCGCTGATGCGATTGCCCGCGGGCTGCGCCGGCAGGGTTTCGCCGTCGATCTGGCGCCCGACGGCGAGCAGGCTCTGGTCAAGTCCCGCATCGTTCGCTACGACGTGCTGGTGCTCGACCGCGACCTCCCGGGGGTCCACGGCGACGACGTCTGCCGCGCCGTGCGCGATGAGCGGCCCGAGACGGGGATCCTGATGCTGACCGCCGCCGGGGCTCTCGAGGACGTGATCGAAGGGCTCTCCCTCGGCGCCGACGACTACCTGCCCAAGCCATTTCGCTTCGCCGAGCTCGTGGCCCGAATCCATGCCCTGGCTCGCCGGACGTCGCCCAGTCGCCCGCCGGTCATGCGCCACGGTGACCTGGAGCTCGATCCGGCACGGCGACGCCTGACTCGCTCAGGTCGCGAGCTCGACCTCGCCCGCAAGGAGTTCGCGGTGCTGGAGGCTCTGATGGCTGCCGATGGCGCTACCGTTTCCGCCGAGCAGCTACTCGAACGCGTATGGGACGAGCACACCGATCCGTTCACCAACGTCGTGCGGATGACGATCATGACTTTGCGCCGCAAGCTCGGCGATCCGCCGGTCGTCCAGACGGTGATCGGAGTGGGCTACCGGATGGCGTGACTGGCGGACCGCAGCCGGGATCGCCGCGCTGGCCGGCCCGGACGATCCGGCTGCGGCTGACCGCGCTCTACGGCACCGTCTTCCTGCTCACCGGCGCCGCGCTGCTGACTGTCGGATATCTGTTCGTCCGCAGCAACCTGCGCACCCACCACAGCCTCCGCGCCGAGCTGCTGCGCCTGGGCATCCACCCGGTCAAGGGCGAGTTCGGGTTCCCGCCGGGGTCGCCCACCGGCAAGCTGATCCACACGGCGCAGAACCAGGTCCTCAACGGCGCGCTGCATCGGCTCCTGATCGAGTACGGCGTCGCGCTCGTCGTCATGACCGCCATCTCGGTGGTGATCGGATGGCTGCTGGCGGGCCGCGCCCTGGCTCCCCTGCGCGACATCACCGCCACCGCACGGCGGGTGTCAAGCGAGAACCTGGGCGAGCGGATCGCCCTGCGCGGCCCGGCGGACGAGCTCAAGGAGCTGGCCGATACGTTCGATCGGATGCTCGTCCGCCTCGATGGGGCGTTCGCCAGCCAGCGCCACTTCGTTGCCAACGCCTCCCACGAGCTGCGCACCCCGCTGGCGATCATCCGCACCGAGGTCGACGTGGCCCTCGCCGACCCCGACGCCAGCGCGCGGGAACTGCGCGAGATGGGCGAGGCGATCCGGGACACGGTGGATCGGTGCGAGCGGCTGATCGCCAGCCTGCTGCTGCTCGCCCGCAGCGAGGCGGCGACGGGTCACGCGGAGCCGGTCGACGTCTCGGCTCTGGCCGCCGACTGCATCACCGACCTGTGGGCGCGCGCCCAGCAGGCCCACATCGAGGTGCGCGACGACCTGGAGCCGACGTGGACGATGGGCGATCCCGGGCTGCTCGAGCGGCTCGTCGCCAACCTGGTCGACAACGGCCTCCACCACAACCGGCCGGGCGGCTACCTCCAGGTCAAGACGCGGACCGTGGGCGAGTCGGTGGAGCTGCTCGTCTCCAACCCGGGCCCCCGGATCCCGACCGAGCAGGTCCAGGGGCTGACCGAGCCGTTTCGCCGCCTGGACCGGTCGGTGGGGGGGTTCGGGCTCGGCCTGTCGATCGTGCAGTCGATCGCGCAGGCTCACCAGGGGGCGACGACGCTGACCGCACCCCCCAGCGGAGGTCTCCAGGTCAGGGTCACGCTGCCGCGGCTGCGGGCGGCGCCCGCCGGCCAGCCGAACCCGGCGGGGGCGGTGCGCGCTCCGCAGTGACCACGCCGGCCGCGGGGGCAGCGCCGCCGCGGTCCTGGGCGCCCCGGCCGCGGGGGCAGCGCCGCCGCGGTCCTGGGCGCCCGGCCTCCCGCCAGAGCTCAGGGCATCTACGATTGCATCCGATGAGCGACGAGCCGCAGCTGCTGTGGAAACCGTCCGAGGAGTGGGTGGCGGGAGCGACCCTGACTCGCTTCCAGGAGTGGCTCGGCGCCGAGCACGGGCTGAGGTTCGAGGACTACAGCGAGCTGTGGCGGTGGTCGGTCGGCGATCTCGACGCATTCTGGTCTGCGGTGGTGCGGTTCTTCGACGTCCGCTTCGCCGAGGGCGGCGAGGTGGTCCTGCGCGA
The DNA here is from genome assembly GCA_963787595.1 of uncultured Actinomycetota bacterium. Lineage (GTDB taxonomy): Bacteria > Actinomycetota > Thermoleophilia > Solirubrobacterales > Solirubrobacteraceae > Palsa-465. Next base: position 180,574 of record CAWBDE010000004.1, on the reverse strand, counting down.
TCGCTCGATGCCCGGCGCCGAATGGTTTCCCGGCTCGCGAACCTCCTACGCCGAGCACGTGTTCCGGGGCAAGGAGGCGAGCGAGGTGGCGATCCGGCACGCCTCCGAGGTGCGGCCCGAGCTGGGGGAATGGACGTGGGGCCGGCTGCGATCGGAGACGGCGCAGATCGCCGCGGGGCTGCGCGAGCTGGGCGTGGGCGAGGGCGACCGGGTGGTCGCCTACATGCCCAACATCCCCGAGACGGTGGCCGCGTTCTTGGCGTGCGCGTCGCTGGGCGCGATCTGGTCGTCGGCGGCGCCCGAGTTCGGCGCGCGCAGCGTGATCGACCGCTTTGCCCAGGTCGAGCCCAAGGTGCTGCTGGCGATCGACGGCTACCGGTACGGAGGCAAGGATTTCGACCGCCGGGAGATCGTCGATCGGATCGTCGCGGAGCTCCCCGGCGTGGAGCGGTTGGTGCGGTTCGGCTACCTCGACGGGTCGGGCTGGGAGGAAGGGTTTCTCGGCGATGGCGAGCTGTCGTTCGCCCAACTGGCCTTCGATCACCCCCTGTGGGTCCTGTACAGCTCAGGGACGACGGGGCTGCCCAAGCCGATCGTGCACGGCCAGGGCGGGATCCTGGTGGAGCAGGTCAAGAAGATGAACCTGCATCTGGACGCGCAGGCGGGCGACCGGGTGTTCTGGTTCTCGACGACCGGGTGGATGATGTGGAACTTCCTGGTCGGGGTGCTGCTGACGGACGCCTCGATCGTGCTCTTCGACGGCAACCCGGGCTATCCGGATCTCGGCATCCTCTGGGATCTGGCGCAGAGAGCCGGGATCACCACCTTCGGAACCAGCGCGGCGTACATCGCGGCGTGCATGAAGGCCGAGGTGGTGCCCGGACAGGGGCGCGATCTCAGCGCGCTGAAAGCCGTGGGATCGACCGGATCGCCGCTCTCTCCCGAGGGCTTTGCCTGGATCTATGACCAGCTGGGCGCCGACACGTGGCTGTTCTCCACATCGGGCGGCACCGACATGTGTACCGCTTTCGTCGGCGGTGTCCCGGTACTGCCGGTGTATCTCGGCGAGCTTCAGGCGCGGTCGCTGGGCGCCTCGGTGCAGGCGTGGGACCCGGACGGCAACGAGCTGCGCGACGAGGTCGGGGAGCTGGTGATCACCGAGCCGATGCCCTCGATGCCGATCTTCTTCTGGGGCGACGACGACGGGTCGCGGATGCGCGAGTCCTACTTCTCGATGTACCCGGGGGTGTGGCGCCACGGAGATTGGATCCAGATCACCCCCCGCGAGACGGCCGTGATCTCCGGACGGTCGGACTCGACGATCAACCGCGGCGGCGTCCGCATGGGCACCAGCGAGATCTACCGCGCCGTGCTCGAGGTACAGGACGTCGTCGACGCGCTGGTCGTCGATCTGCCGCGGGAGGGGACCGACGGATGGATGCCACTGTTCGTGGTCCTGCGCGAAGGGGTGTCGCTGGATGACTCGCTGGTCGACGCGATCCGTCGCCGGGTCCGTGAAGACTGCTCTCCGCGTCACGTGCCCGACGAGATCCGCCAGATCGCGGAGGTGCCGCGGACGCTGTCGGGCAAGGTGCTGGAGGTCCCGGTCAAGCGCATCCTGATGGGGACGCCGGTGGACGAGGCGGCGTCGCGCGAGTCGCTGGCCAACCCCGAGGCGCTGGACGTGTTCGTGGAGCTCGCCGGGGAGTGAGCCCCGCGCGGCGGCGCGGCCGGTCCCGCCCAGGAAGTCCTTCCTAGGCTCCTCTTATGGACTTCTTCCCGAACTATGAAAGGTTCCTCACGGGTGGGTGGTCCCATACGTGTAGGAAACCCACAGTCCTCATCAAGGAGAAAGCACGCACGCCATGAACAGCCTCAGCCGATGGATCCCGGTCATCGGCGGCGCCGTCGCGGGGGGTGTGATCGCGCTGGTCATCGCCGGCACGAGCGCTGCCACGCACGTGACGACGACCGTCGTGGCACCCGCCAGGGCGACCAGCGCCTCCACCGAGCCCACCTCGTTCAAGAGCGGGGGCGGGATGAGCATCAACCAGATCTACCAAGCGGACAGTCCCGGCGTGGTCGACATCCGCGTCATCTCCCAGACGCAGTCCGGCTTCAATCCGTTCGGGCCCAGCAGCTCGCAAAAGCAGGAGGGTGAGGGCGCCGGGGTCGTCTACAACGACAAGGGAGACATCCTGACCGACGAGCACGTCGTCTCCGGCGCGACCTCGGTCAAGGTGACCTTCCAGGACGGCAAGACGGCGTCGGCCAAGGTCCTCGGTACCGATCCGTCGACCGACGTCGCCGTGATCCATGTCGACGTGCCGACCTCCGACCTGCATCCGATCGCGCTGGCCGACTCCTCGAACGCCCAGGTCGGCGACCCGGTGGTGGCGATCGGGAGCCCGTTCAGCCTGCCCGAGACGACCACGGCGGGCATCGTCAGCCAGACCGGGCGCAGCATCACCGCCCCCAACCAGTACACGATCCCGAACGCGATCCAGACCGACGCGGCGATCAACCCGGGTAACTCGGGCGGTCCGCTGCTCGACGCATCGGGCCACGTGCTCGGCCTCAACGACCAGATCGAGACCAACAACACCACCGCCGGCGGCGAGGGCTCGAGCTCGGGCGTCGGGTTTGCGATTCCTTCCAACACCGTGTCGCGGATCGCCAACGAGATCATCGCCGGTCACAAGGTCCAGCACCCGTACGTCGGCGTCGAGCTGTCCGGCACCTCCTCCGGTGGCGCCCAGGTCACCAAGGTGAGTCCGAACTCTCCGGCCACCGCGGCCGGGATGCAGGTCGGCGACCTGATCACCGCCGTCGACGGCAGGTCGGTGGCCTCGACCGACGCATTCATCGCGGCGATCAACAACGACACCCCGGGCCAGACGGTGAAGCTGACGGTCGATCGCCAGGGTCAGACCAAGCAGATCCAGGTCAAGCTCGGAGACCGCCCGGCGCAGCCGCCCAACGCCGGCTGACGGTAAGCAAGCGACTGGGTCAGGCGCTCGCGGCCCCCGCCAAACGACGGCGGTGGGTCGCCAGCGCCACCGATATCGGTCCAACGATCACGACGAGGATGATCACCAGCGGACCCAGGACGCCATGGCCGAACGCGGTGGCGAGCGCGTAGGCTCCGGCGCCGAACAGCCCCGCCATCGGCAGCGTGACGACCCAGGCGATGGCGATCGTCCCGGCCACGCCCCAGCGGACGGCGGACAGGCGCTTGGCCGCGCCGGCTCCCATCACGCCGCCCGAGATGACGTGGGTGGAGGACAGCGGGTAGCCCAGGTGAGACGACAGCAGGATCACGACCGCTCCCGATGCCTGAGCCGAGAACGCCTGGGCCGAGTCCATCTTGATGATGCGGCTGCCGACGGTCCGGATGATCCGCCAGCCACCGGCATAGGTCCCCGCCGAGATGCTCGTCGCCGACAGCACCACCACCCAGGTCGGAACGGACGCGTGCTGGGGGCTCAGCGTCCCGTGGGCGACCAGCGCCAGGGTGATCACCCCCATCGTCTTCTGGGCGTCGTTGGTGCCATGAGCGAGGGCCAGCGCTGAGTTGGAGATGATCTGGCTGACGCGAAAGCCGCGCGTCACCGGGCCCGGGCTGCGCTGGCCGAACAGGCGGTAGACCACCACGATCACCAGCCCGGCGAGCACGAACGCGGACACCGGGGCGACGATCCCCGGGAGGATCACCTTGGTCACGATCCCGCTGCCATCGATGCCGCTCCAGCCGACGGCGGCGAGCATCGCTCCGATCACGCCGCCGATCAGAGCGTGGGAGGAGCTCGAGGGCAGGCCGTAGGCCCAGGTCAGGAGGTTCCAGGCAATCGCCCCGATCAAGCCGGCGAACGCGATCGTCTCGGTGACCCGAGCGGCATCGATGATGCCGGTGGCGATCGTCGCGGCGACCTTGAGGGAGATGAAGGCGCCGGCGAAGTTCAGCACCGAGGCCAGCCCGATCGCTGCCCGCGGTGACAACGCCCGCGTCGAGATCGATGAGGCGACGACGTTGGCGGTGTCGTGAAATCCGTTGGTGAAGTCAAACGCGGTCGCCGCGATGACGACGATCACGAGCAGGAGATCGCTGTGCACGGACGCCGAGAGCTGTGTCAGCTGCTAGCGCTCGCCGCGACCGCAAGCGTGCGCTCCATCAGTTCGGTGTGGACGCTGCGGGTGCGTCCGTCCCGCCGCGTCCAGCTGCCGTCGGAGGCAAGGGTCCAGGCGTAGGTGTCGTCGGCGAGGCACCGCTCCATCGTGTCCTCGAGCTCGGCCTGCAGCTCAGGACGCTCGATCGGCGCCAGCAACTCGACCCGAGTGTCGAGGTTGCGCGGCATCATGTCGGCCGAGCCGATGTAGTAGACGTGCTCGTCGCCCCGGTGGAAGGAGTACACCCGAGAGTGCTCCAGGAACCGTCCGACCACCGACACGACCTCGATCGTCTCGCTGACCCCGGGAAGGCCGGGAAGCAGGCAGCAGATTCCGCGCACGTTGAGGGCGATCGGGACACCGGCCTGCGATGCCCGGTACAGCGCCTCGATGATCTTCTGGTCGACGAGCGCGTTGCATTTCATGGCGATCCGCGTCTCCCGGCCCTCGCGGTGGGCGGCGATCGTCCGGTCGATCTCGTCGATCAGTGGCTGGCGCAGCCAGGTCGGCGCGACCAGCGTCTTGCGCTGCGGCTCGGGATGCCCGTAGCCCGTCAACGTGTTGAACAGGTTGGCCACCTCGTCGCCGATCTGCCGATCGGTGGTGAAGAAGCCGAAGTCCTCGTAGAGACGGGCGTTCTTGGCGTGGAAGTTGCCGGTCCCGATCATCACGTAGTTGCGCACCGCGCCGCGCTCGCGGCGCACGATCAGGATCGCCTTGGCGTGGGTCTTCAGTCCCGGAATGCCGTGGACGACGTGGGCGCCGACCTCCTCCAGGGCCCGCGACCAGCGGATGTTCTGGCGCTCGTCGAACCGTGCCTTGAGCTCGACCAGGCATACCGCCTGCTTGCCCTTCTCGGCGGCCTCGATCAGTGACGGGACCAGCGCCGAATCGTCGGAGGTCCGATACACGGTCATCTTGATCGCCAGCACGTTGGGGTCGTCGACCGCCTGCTGGACGAACCGCTCCACGCTGGACGTGAACGACTGATACGGGTAGTGCACGAGCACGTCGGAGGCCCGCATCATCGCGAACATGTCCGGCGCCACATCGCCGTCGGCGGGCGCGGTCATCAGCCCCGGCTGGGTGACCGGCGACCATCCCGGCCAGCGCAGGTCCGGCTTGTCCTTGATCGACGCGATCTGCCACAGGTCGCCGAGATCGAGGAGACCCTCGACGTCGTAGACCTGCAACTCGTCGACGTTGAGCCACTCGATCAGCCGCGTGCGCAGCGCCCGGTCCATGCCGGCTCCGACCTCGAGCCGGACGACCTCCCCGAAGCGGCGACGCCGGAGCTCGTCCTCGACTGCCTGCAGCAGGTCGTCGGCCTCGTCGGAGACCTCGAAGTCGGCATCGCGGGTCACCCGGAACAGGTCGTAGCTGAGGATGTTCATCCCCGGAAACAGCGAGCCGAGGTGGCGGGCGATGATGTCCTCGAGCGGGATGAACGTGTCCGTCTCGATCTCCACGAACCGCGGCACCACCTCTTTGGGCACCTTGACCCGGGCGAACGCGTCCTGCTCGGAGTCGGGGTCGTGCAGGCGCACGATCAGGCTCAGCGAAAGGTTGGAGATGTACGGGAACGGCCGGCCGGCGCCGACGGCGAGCGGGGTCAGCACGGGGAAGATCTGCTCGCGGAAGTGACGTTGGATCGCCTCCGCCGGCGCGCCCGACTCGTCGCAGCTGACGATCCGGATGCCCTCGTCGCAGAGGGCGGGACGCACGATCCGCAGGAACTGGTCGGCGTGGCGACGGTCCAGATCGCGGACCTGATCGTGAATCCGCGCCAGCACCTCGGTCGGCGACAGGCCGTCTGGCCCGCGCGCATCGATGCGGGCGTCGACCTGGTCGTGGACGCCGGCGACGCGGACCATGAAGAACTCGTCGAGGTTGGTGACGAAGATCGCCAGGAATTTCAGCCGCTCGATCAGCGGCAGCGTCTCGTCCTCGGCGAGCTGGAGGACGCGGTCGTTGAAATCCAGCCACGACAGCTCCCGGTTGACGTACAGCGAGCGATCCCGGAGATCCGGAGCCACCGCGGCGCTCGACCGCCGCATCCGCGGCTCGCCGCCGGTCAGCGCCGTTGTTCGCGCCAGCTCTGAGCCGAGCTCGGTCACGCGACTCGCTGACCGGCGATCGCGCTCAGTTCCGACGGCCGCATCAGCACGATCAGCTCGCCCTTGGCGATCCCGGCCAGCCCTCCCTTCTTCATCCTCGCCTGGGTGCCGGTCAAGTCGTGCAGCGTGAGCGTGAACGACGGGTCGTGTCCGACCAGCAGCACGTCGCCGAGGCCGGCGACGAGGTCATAGGCGTCGAACGGCTCACCGGCGAGCCGCGGCTCCACGGTCACCCCGAGGCCGAGCCGAGCGCACGCGGCCTGCGCGGTTTGCAGCGCGCGCAGCTTCGGGCTCGACAGGCAGACGTCGATGTTGATCCCGAGCTGCTCCAGGGCGCGACCGGCGGCGTCGGCCTGGTTTACGCCGCGCTCGGTCAGCGGACGCTCGTCGTCTGGGGTGCCATCCGCCGCCTCGGCATGGCGTAGCAGCCAGAGCATGCGCACACTCTACGCGCTGACAGGGGTGACCCGGCCGAAACCTCTCAGGACGTCCCGGCCGTGCCGCGCTGCGCCGGCAGCCGTCTGGCCCGCCGCAGCTACTCGGGCAGTTGATGAGCGACTGCGTCGCCGGGGTCTGACGGCTACGGGGGATCGGTGCCGGCTGAGGGGGAGAGTGGGGTGGGAAGTCCGGCTGCGTTGAGGGCGTGCACCATCTCTGGAAAGGCGCCGCCGCCGGCTGGGGCCCCGTCGCCGTCGCCCGGCTGGCCGAGTAACCGTCTCGTCAGTGTGGAGCGTTCTTCCAGCAGCTCGTCGAGGACGCGGCGGAGGTCCTCGGCGGTGGGCCCGTCGCGACGCTCGAGCGCATCGCGAAGCCAGGCTTGGCGGGTGAGCTCTTTGATGAACGCGCCGCTGACCCCCTCAGAGCGCTGCACGAGGTCGCCGTGGGTGGCCGGATCGATGTCGATGCCCTCTCCGTAGAGAGCGAGTAGGCGGCGGCGTCCGTCCTCGTCTGGCAGCGGGATCTCCAGCGCCAGGTCGACACGTCCTGGCCGCGCCGCGAGCGCGGGCTCGATGATGTCGGGCCGGTTGGTGGTCAGCAAGAACAGTAGGTCGTCGTCCTCGGCGAGCCCCTCCATCTGGTTGAGCAGCTCAAACAGCACGCCTTCGCTGCCGAATTCCATAGTGCGCTCGGCCGCGACCAGGTCGATGTCTTCGAAGACGAATGTCGCGGGCGCGAGCTCCCGTCCAATCGCCAGCGCCTGCTCGATCAAGCCCAGGCCGCGGCCGGTCAAGAGGATCGTGGTGCGCCCGGGCATCGCATGCAGCAGATACATCACCGACAGCGTCTTGCCGGTGCCCGGCGGTCCATGCAGCAGCACACCGCGCTTGAGGTGTCTGCCTGCGGACCGGAGCCAGTCCGCGTTCTCCGCAACGCCGATCGAGTGGCGCTCGAGCCGCTCCAGCGTCCCTTCCGGGAGGATCACCCCCTCGCGCTTAACCGTCGGAACGGCATGAAATTGCACGCCGATGGCCCCCTCGCCGCCGCTTTGGTGCAGCGAGATGATTCGTCCGCGGAACACGTTGTGCTCGCGCATCGCCGCGCGCAGCGCCCGCAGCAGCCCCGACACTGCCCCGCGCTCGGCCGAGACGCCCTCGAGCTTCAGCGACGACGGCCGCATCGGGTGATCGGTCCCGCTGGAGAGCACCAGGACCAGCGGCGTCCCCTCGCGCTCGGCCAGAAACACGGCGCTGGCCACGCACTGAATCACTCGGCCGTCCCCGACCTCGACATCGGTGTACTGAACCGGACCGAGTGAGATCGGGCCGGTCATCCCCTGGCCGGCAAGAATCTCGGCCAGCCCGATCGAGCCAAAGCCGGGATGGCGAGTGCTGAACCCGAGGATCTCTGCGTCGTCCAAGACCGCGTCGAGCGCCAGCTGCAGGTTCGCCTGCTCGGCCAATGGAAACTCAGCCGCGGTGGTCGGCAGCTCCTTGGGGTCAGCGCCAAGATGCTCACGCACCCGCACCGTGACCGCTGACTCCGCGTGCTCAGCCGCGAACGACATCGCCCGCATGAAGTCTTCAAACGCCGCCCCGAATTCTCCGAGATCAGGAAGGTCAGCCACTGCCATGAACCGTAGGCGACGGCCGGCCGCGTGGCAAGAAGCGTGGCGGGGGCGATATTGCGCCGATGGCGGACACAATCGCCCACACATTGCCCGATCGTGTGGGGTGTGGGCGACATTGGCCAGGCGGTGGTCGGTCAGCAGAGCGCTGGGATATGACCGCCGCTCAGCCGATCAGCAGATGGCGTCCAAAGACGCGCTCGAACGCCTCATCGTCGCCGTAGCGCTCGACGCTCCACCGCGGCAGGGTCAGGTCGCCGCCGGCCTTCAGGTGCAGGTCGACTCCGTCGCCGTTGGTGTCCAGCCGGGCCGCGGAGACCGACTGGTCTCGGCCCCGCTCCAGGTGCTCGGCGAGGCGCAGGATCACCGCGCCGCGCTCCAGCAGCTCCTCGTCTCCCTTCCGGGTCACGTCCTCGATGACCCCGAGCTTCGGGACGCCCTTGCGGTGATAGCGCGTCATCTGGGCGATGAGCGCCCGCTCGCGCGGGTCGAACCCGGGCAGCCCGGCGGTCTCGATCAAATACCGCGAATGCTTGTGGTGGTCGTCGTAGGAGATCGTCATGCCGACGTCGTGAAGCATCGACGCCGCCCACAACAACTCGCGCTCCCCGGCCGCCGGCTCGAACAGGCCGCTGTGCACCATCGAGTCGAACATCTGCAGGGATAGCTTGGCGACGTGCTCGACGTGGGTCATGTCGGACTCGTACTGGATCGCGAGGTTGCCGACCGCCGCCTCGCGCACGTCGGGCAACAGCGGCTCGGCGGGGTCGAGCAGCGTCCGCGCGAAGAAGACCCCCTCGCGCAGCCCCGCCTCGGTGGCCTCGATCCCATCGAACCCTCCGAGTGAGACGACGGTGTCGAGCACGACGGCAGCGGCCAGGATGATGTCGCCGCGGCCGAACTTGATGCCGGGCACCTCGCCGCGCTGCGCCACCGACAAGGCCGCCAGCTGGGTGGCGAGACCCGACAGCATCTTCGGTGTGATCACGAAGCCCTGGACGCCGAGATCGAGCGAGGCGCGGGTCGCCTGGGCGGCCGCGGCCAGGTTCCGGACCGCGCCGCCGATCCCGACCAGCCGCCGGCCCGACGAGGACAGCCAATCGACTCCGGAGACGGTGTCGGTGACAAACTCGCGGAGGCGGGCGAGCTCCTTTTTCCGAGCGGGGCCGTCGCCGGGGAGGAACTGCTCGGTGATCCGGACGGCGCCGAGGGGGAAGGACACCATCTCCCGGGCGTGGCGATCGACGACGTGGATCAGCTGCATGCTGCCGCCGCCGATATCGAGGACCACCCCGTCGGTGAGGGTGCTGGTGTTGACGGCGGCGACGTACCCGAAGCGGGCCTCGTCCTGTGCCGACAGCGTCTCGATCGTCAGCCCCGTCGCGCGCTGCGCGTCGGCCAGGAACTGCGCCCCATTGGCGGCATCGCGGATCGCGCTCGTGGCGACGACGTGGACGTCCGCGGGCTCGAGCTGATTGGCCCGGCAGAACCGGGCGAACACGCCGAGCGTCTCCAGGCCGCGCCCGATCGCCTCGTAGCTCAACCGCCCCGAGGCGGCCAGGCCGGCGCCGATCCGCACCGTCTCGTACAGCTCGTCGGTCAGCTTCCACCAGCGGGGGGCATCATCGGAGTACGTGAACACCACCAGGCGCCACGAGTTCGATCCGAGGTCGACGACCGCCACCTGACAGGTGCGCTGTTCTGACCGGGCCGTGGCGCGAGTCGTTCGCCAGCTCACGAGCAGCTCACGGTTCTCACGACTGCATCATGGGCCGCGGCGCGGACGGCGCCACCGCGACTACCCCACGTCGTGCCAGGACCGGGCGCGGATGCCCGGCTCAGGCGGCGCGGGAGCCGCCCGCGGTGGCGCGCTTGCGCTTCGGCGGCAGTGGAGCCGGCGCCGCCGGCGGCGGCGCCAGGTCGGAAACGGTCAGGTACCGGATGATCGCGCCGATCAGCAGCACGGTCAGGATGACCGCGCTGGAGACACACCATTCGCAGATGGCGTGGATCGAGAACAGCTCGCGATAGGTGAGATAGGCGCTGAAGCCGAAGCCGATCAGCGTCAGTCCGAGCGTGGCCAGCCGGGTCTCCTCCCGGTCGGGCAGGATCAGCGAGGCGACGATGCCGACGTACCCGATCAGCCCGAGCAGCGCCACCGGGACGCCATCCAGCTTTGACCACTGCGACGTCTGGACCTTGACGCAGGAGGTGCCCGCGGTGCAGGCGGGATTGAGGCCCGCGTAGTGCACGATGGTGAGATAGGTGGCCACTCCGAGACCGATCACCGCCAGCGCCAGCATCAGCCTGCGCAGCGAGAGTCTCACGACACGGATTTGATCGCGGATTCCAAGGAGCCGTAGTCGGTGTCGCCGACGATCGGCCTGGCCTGGGAGATGCCCTGGACCACCAGCGTCGGCGTGGAGTTGTAGCCCTTGGCGAGCGCCGCCTGCAGGTTCTGGGTGACCTGGCTGCTGAGCGAGGAGTCCTGCCGGTCGGCGCTCCACTGGCTGTAGTTGAGCCCCGGGATCTGCCGGGCCAGGCCGCCGAGGTAGTTGTCGGTCACGTAGCTGCTCGTCTCGTCGCCCTGCTCGTGGTAGAACAGCTCGATGTAGTTCCACGCTCGCTTCTGCTGGCCTGCGGCCAGCGCGGCTGCCTGGCTGGGCACGAACATCGAGCCGTTGGCGGTTTGGGACGCGGTCTCGAGCGGTTGGTAGACGATCTTCACCTTCCCGCTGCGGACATCGTTGGCGATCAGCTGCTGCTCGGCGCCGAGGGCGAAGTCCTTGCAGACCGGGCAGACCAGATCGCCGTACTCGGTCACCGTCACCTTCGCGTTGGGGGAGCCGAGCCGGTTGCCGCTCTGCGGGATGCCGGCGAGCAGGCTGTCAACGGTCGACGCCGCGTGCTTGGCGGCGGGGCTGGTCGGCGTCGGTGCGGCGGTGCTGCTGGCCCCACTGGAGACGATGATCGCGACCACGATCACCGCGATCGCCCCGACGAGCACGCCGCCCAGCGTCTTCAGCCGCCGGTCGCGCCGCGCGCGCTCGGCCCGCGCCCGTTCCTCGGCGAGACGCCGCTCGCGGGCAGCTTCCTTTTGCTTCGTGCGTGAGGCCATTGCGATGTTGGCCGGGCGCGGCGGGCCTGCGCGCTCCAGCTGTCAGTGAGGATAGCGGCGGCTTGCTTAGTCGACGATCAACGCCGGCGATGGTTTTGAGAAGTCGCGCCCCGGTTTGGACCGCCGTCTGAGCAGGGCGAACGCGAACCGCGGGGTCGCAGTGGCGGGCGCCCGCTGGAAAGGCGCTGTTTGCATGTAAAGATGTTGTGACCCAGGCTCGGCGAGGCGGAGCCCGGCGGGGGGTGGGTTAGAGTGGCGGCCATGTCGACGGAGCGCAGCGAGACGCTGCCCGGAGTCGCCGGATCGACGCAGAGACCGCAGAATCGCCTTCGACTGGCGGTGCTCGACCGTGATCCGGGCTTCATGCAAGTCCTGTCCAAGCGGCTTGACGCGCTCGGCTGCGAGTATCGCCTGCTGTCGGCGCCGCTGAGCGTCGATGCGCTGGTCACGATGCGGCTGAACGCGCTCGTGCTCGATTTGGCGGTCCTCGGCCCAACCGGCTGGAGCTACCTGGAGCAGGTGTGCGCGCGGCTTCCCGGCTTGGCCATCGTGGTGTGCACCGGCCCGTCGTCGGTCGCCCAGCGCGTCCGCGGGCTGCGACTGGGAGCCGATGCCTGGATCACCAAGCCGTGTCACGCCGAGGAGCTGATCTGCGTGATCGAGGCCGCCGTCCGCCGCCATCGCCGAGCCGAGATGCCGGCGCTGGAGGCGGCCACGAGCTTCGGTGAGATCACGATTCGCCCGGACCTGTACCAGGCCTATGTCAACGAGGCGAGCCTGGAGCTCACCGCTCGGGAGTTCGAGATCCTGTACTTGCTGTCGGGCTCGGATCGGGTCCTGCGCCGCGAGGAGATCTACGAGCGCGTGTGGGGCTATGCGATGGCCCACGGCGATCGCTCGGTCGACGTGTTCGTCCGCAAGCTGCGCCAGAAGCTGCGCGCCGGCTCGCCCCGATGGAGCTACATCCACACGCACTTCGGGGTCGGCTACCGGTTCGCTCCCGAGACCGAGACGGCCACGGCCAACGCCGAACTGGACCTGCTCGCCGGTGACGCCCAGCCGGAGGAGCTGGATCCGGCACTCAGCGGTTACCGCTAGCTCGCGCCGGCCACATCGGATCGCTCGCTCCCGGCGTTCACAACGCGTTCACACGCGCGTCACGAGTTGGTAACGCCCGCGTGAGCTCGCGACATCAGGATTCGCGGGGATGATCCAGGCGACGGAGGCGCGCGGGGAGGTGCTGTCGGCGCAGGCGCGCGGAGAGGTCCTGGACGTCGGGCCGCTGCAGATCGTGCCCGGGGAGCACCTGGCCCGCGCCGACGGGCGCGCATTGATGCTGTCGATCCGCGAGCTCCGGTTGCTCACCGAGCTGGCGCGCCGGGCCGATCACATCGTCGCTCGCGAGGAGCTGTTCGAGCTGGTATGGGGCCGGGAGATGCGAGTCCGGGACCGCTCGGTGGACGTGTACGTCCGCAAGCTGAGGGTCAAGCTCGCCATCGCGTTGCCCGGGTGGTCGTTCATCCACACCCATTTCGGTCTCGGTTACCGCCTCGCCGCGGAGCACACGCAGTCTAAAAACATGCGATTCACATCTCATTAACAACCGAAGGCCCGCAGAAGCCGAGACTCTGTCCGCCTCTATATGAACAAGGGAGATACATAGTGCCTGTACGTGCAATCGGTGGTGTCGCGGTGTCACTCGTGGCGGCAATCGCCATCGCCGCCTGCGGCTCGAGCGCCAGCAGCTCTTCGACCAGTGGCGGCGGCGGTGCAGCCGCCTCGGGCGGATCCTCATCGAGCTCAAGCGGGCCGGCCACGCTCAACGGCGCCGGATCGACGCTGGCGCAGCCCATCTACCAGCAGTGGGGCTCGAACCTCAAGTCCCAGGGGCTGACGATCAACTACAACGGGGTAGGCTCCGGAACCGGGGTCGCCGATCTGCAGACGGCCACCGTTGACTTCGCGGGCTCAGACCCGGCGCTCAAGCCCACCGACGTAAAGGGAATGAAGGGCCCGGTCCTGCAGTTCCCGGTTGCGTTCGGCGCGATCACCGTCTCCTACAACCTGCCAGGGATCAAAAGCGGACTCAAGCTCGACGGGCCGACCATCGCCGATATCTTCAGCGGCAAGATCAAGACCTGGAACGATCCGGCGATCAAGGCACTGAACCCGGGAATGAGCCTCCCGAGCACTGCGGTCACGGTCGTGCACCGCTCGGACTCCTCGGGCACCACCAACGGCTTCACCAAGTACCTGTCGGCCGTCAGCCCGAGCTGGAAGTCCTCGATCGGTTTCGGCAAGGACGTCAAGTGGCCCGTGGGAACCGGCGCGGCGAAGAACTCCGGCGTCGCCGCCGCGGTCAAGCAAACCCCCGGCGCGGTCGGCTACATCGAGCAGGCCTACGCGCTGCTGAACGGCTTCACCTACGCCGCGGTCAAGAACTCGGGGGGCGTCTACGAGCTGCCGACGATCGCCAACACCTCGGCGGCGGCCGACGGAGTCAAGGTCCCGGCCGACCTCGGCATCTCGACGATCAACTCCCCCAACAAGGCCGCTTACCCGATCGTCTCGCAGACGTTCCTCGACGTCTATAAGGACCCGTGCAAGGACGGCAAGGCGAGCTCGTCGACGGCCAAGGGGCTGAAGTCGTTCCTCGCGTACGCGTTCGGCGCCGGTCAGCAGACGCTCGGCTCCGGGGGCAGCAAGTTGCCCTATGCGCCGTTGCCCTCGTCGCTGGCGGCGAAGAACAACACGCAGCTGAAGGCGCTGGTCTGCAACGGCTCGCCGATCTCGTAGTGCCGGGCAGGTAAGGACCCGAAGGACAGACACATGGAGGCAAGTGCCACCGCCGCCGGCGGCCGCTCAGCTCTCGGGCGGTCGCCGCTGGGGCGGCTCCCCGATCAGGCGCTGCAGCTGGGGCTGAGTGCGCTCGCCGCCCTCATCCTCGCCCTGCTGGCGTACTTCTTCGTCCGGCTGATCGGACAGTCGACGGATGCGCTGAACAAGTTCGGGGCCAGCTTCGTGCTCGGCAACGACTGGGACGTGAGCCGCAACATCTACCACGGCGCGGCGCTCGTGGTCGGCACCCTGATCACGTCGGCGCTCGCGCTGCTCATCGGCGTCCCGGTGGCGGTGGCGACGGCGCTGTTCCTCAGCGAGCTGTGCCCGCGGCGCGCCCGCGCCCCGCTCAGTCTGTTGGTCGACCTGCTCGCCGCGGTGCCGTCGGTCGTATACGGACTGTGGGGGGTGTTCGTGCTCGGTCCCAAGCTCGAGCCGGTGGAGCGGTGGTTTGCCGACACGTTCTCGTTCATCCCGTGGATCGGCGGCGGCGGGAGCTCGATCACGCCGGGCAACTACTTCATCGCCGGTCTGATCCTGGCCATCATGATCCTGCCGATCGTCTCCGCGATCAGCCGGGAGGTCATTGCCACCGTGCCGTCCGAGAACAAGGAAGCGGCGCTGGCCCTCGGGGCGACGCGCTGGGAGATGATCCGGATGGCGGTTCTCCCCTATGCCCGGCCGGGGATCACCGGCGGGGCGATGCTCGGACTCGGCCGAGCGATCGGCGAGACGATCGCGGTCGTGCTCGTGATCGGCAACGCGCCGACGATCGGCCACCACCTGTTCAGTCAGGGCTACTCGCTGGCGGCGGTGATCGCCAACGAGTTCGGCGAAGCCGCCAACACGCCGATCCATGCCTCCGCCCTGTTCGCGGCCGGCCTCGTCCTGTTCATCCTCACCCTTCTGGTGAACGTCATCGCCCGCTGGTTCGTCGCCCGTGGGACCCGCGGGATGCGCTCCGCACAGGGCGGCACCGTCGGCACCGCGGGTATCGGTGACGCCCAGTGAACGGGCTGACGCTCAGCGAGACGAGCGCCCGCCGGCGCCGCACGGACAGGATCATGCGCGGGGTGCTGCTCGCGGCCACGGGGCTCGCGCTCGTGCCCCTGATCCTGATCATCTACTACCTGCTGCACAAGGGGCTGAGCTCGTGGAGCGGGAGCTTCTTCACCACCGACCCCAACGGCAACTTCTTCGGCAACCCGGGCGGGATCCGGAGCGCGATCTTCGGCACCCTGGAGATCGTCGCGCTGGCGACGCTGATCTCGGTGCCGGTGGGGATCGGGGTGGCGCTGTTCTTGACCGAGTACGGAAAGGAGTCGCTGTTCGCGAACGTCGTGCGCTACTTCGTCGACGTGATGACCGGGGTGCCGTCGATCGTGTTCGGCTTGTTCATCTACATCGTGTTGGTGGTCGCCCACGTCGGAGGCTCTGGATTCGCCGGGTGGAAGGGAGCGCTGGCGCTGTCGCTGCTGATGCTTCCGATCGTCGTCCGCTCCGCCGAGGTCGTGCTGTTGCTCGTGCCCTCGAGCCTGCGCGAGGCGGCGCTTGCCCTGGGGGCGCCGCGCTGGCGCGTCGTGACCCGCGTGGTGCTGCCGACCGCCAGCACCGGCCTCGTCACCGGCTCGCTGCTGGCCGTCGCCCGGGGCATGGGCGAGACCGCTCCGCTGCTGTTCACGGTGTCGGTCGCGTCGGTCCAGACCGTCAACCTCAACGCGCAGATGAACACGCTGCCGGTTCAGATCTACCAGGACATCACCAACCCCCGTAACGTAATCGTGGATCGCGCATGGGGAGCCGCACTCACGCTGGTGGCAATAATCTTGATCCTCAACCTGATCGCTCGGGCGGTCGCGCGAAGGAGCAACATGGCATGAGCACTCGAGACACGACGAGCGAGGAAGCCACGAGCAACGAACCCAGCCAGACGCCGACCGCCGGGGAGCCGCCGGAGCGCGAGGGAACGACGCCCGACCTCTCCTCGCTGGAGGACCGTGCCCGCGCCGGCCACGGCATCAACGTCAAGGACCTGAACGCCTACTACGGCCAGCAGCACGCCGTCAAAAGCTGCGACATCACGTTCCCGGCCAACGAGGTGACCGCGATCATCGGGCCGTCGGGCTCGGGCAAGTCCACGATGGTGCGCTGCATCAACCGGATGCACGAGGAGATCCCCGGCGCCCGAGCGGAGGGCAGCGTGACGCTCGATGACCTCGACGTCTACGCGCCCAACGTCGATCTGACGGCGGTGCGGCGGCTGATCGGAATGGTGTTCCAAAAGCCCAACCCGTTCCCCACGATGTCGATCTTCGACAACGTCGCGGCCGGGCTGCGGCTCACCGGCACCAAGAGCGAGAACCTCCGCGAGACGGTGCACCGCTCGCTGCGCGCCGTCGGGCTGTGGGGCGAGGTCAAGAACCGGCTCAACGAGCCCGGCATCGGGCTCTCCGGAGGGCAGCAGCAGCGCCTGTGCATCGCCCGCGCCGTCGCGATCGAGCCCGAGGTGATCCTGATGGATGAGCCGGCGTCGGCGCTGGACCCCATCGCCACCCTGAAGGTGGAGGAGCTGATCGACGAGCTCAAGGAGCGCTACACGATCGTGATCGTCACCCACAACATGCAGCAGGCGGCGCGGGTCGCCAACTCGACGGTGTTCATGCTCGACGGCGAGGTGGTGGAGCACGCCCGGACCAACGACATGTTCACCAACCCCAAGGACGAGCGCACCGAGCGCTACGTGACCGGGAAGTTCGGCTAGTGGACGACTCCGCGACCGACGGCGGCGACCGCTGATGCAAGAGACACGTCACCAATATCGCCTGGCGCTCAAGGAGCTGGAGGACCAGGTCCTCGGAGGGCTGGACCTGGTGGTCGGACAGCTGGACCGAGCGCTGGAGTCGGTCAGCTATCAGGACGTGGAGCTGGCGGCGATTGTCGTCGCCGACGATGACCGCATCGACGGGCGCTATCTGGAGGTGCACCAGGGGATCCTGTCGCTGCTCGCCCGGCAGTCGCCGGTGGCCGGCGACCTACGGATCGTGGCCGCGCTCCTGCACTCGATCCGCTGCATCGAGCGGATGGGCGATCAGTGCGTCAACATCGCCAAGCTGGTGCCGCTGTCTGGCCACGAGTCCCCCAAGGACAAGGACATCCTGGACTCGATCGAGCGGATGGGACAACTCGCCCGCAGCCAGGTGTCAGAGGCCCGGGACGCGCTGAAGAACCGCAATGTCGAGCTCGCCCAGGATCTGGTGCGTCAGGACATGGAGATCAACCGCCTCAACCGGGCGATCTTCCGCCGCGCGGTGGAGATCGGCGATGACCTCGAGCTGCGCGAATGGGGGATGTACATGATCCTCGTCGCTCGCTGCCTGGAGCGGGTCGGTGACAACACCGTCGAGATCGCCGAGCAGGTGGTGTTCATCGTCACCGGTCTGTTCCGCGAGATGGCCGACATCGGCGCCACCTCCGAGGCCACGCGCACCTCTTAGCAACTTTGTCCACGGGGCCAATGACGGTCCTGGAGGATGCGCCTTACTTTTCGCGCATGAGCGCACGCCCGCCCCAGATCGTGGCGTTCGGCGGTGGTGGCTTCTCGATGGAAAGGAGCAACCCGCTGCTCGACGATCACGTCCTGGCGCTCACCCGGGTGCCCCGACCCAAGGTGTGCTTCCTGCCGACGGCCAGCGGCGACGCCGATCACTACGTCGTCCGTTTCTACCGGGCGTTCCCGGCCTCTCGCTGCGATCCCTCGCACATCTCGCTGTTCCGTCGGGAGACCGGCGTCGGCGATGCCCGGGCGCATCTGCTCAGTCAGGATCTGATCTACGTCGGGGGCGGCAGCCTCGTGTCGCTGATGGGCACCTGGCAAGCCCACGGGCTTCACCTGGCCCTCTATGAAGCGTGGCAGGCCGGAGTGGTGCTGTGCGGCGGCTCGGCCGGTTCCCTGTGCTGGTTCACGCATGCCGTGTCCTCGTTTCACGAGGGGCCTGCTCGCCGCCTGGAGGGGTTGGGGTTCCTGCCGTGGTCAAACGCCGTTCACTACGCCGATGAGCCCGGCCGGCGATCGGCATACCTGGACGCCGTCGCCGACGGGATGCCGGCCGGCTATGGAGTGGGGGACGCCGCGGCGCTGCACTTCATCGACACGGAGCTTGCCGAGGTCGTCTGCTCGCGTCCGGAGGCGCGAGCGAGCTACGTGTTCGGCGACGGGATGGGTGGCGCCAGCGAACGCGAGCTGCCGGTGCGCTACCTCGGCGACGGGGAACCCGCGGCCGAGCTGACCGCTTCCGGACCGCGGGCGCCGGCCCTGGCCGCATGAGCCGCGGCGCACGCCGGTGGTGCGTGGCGCGGACGTCTGCGTCATGCTGGAGGCCGGTGCCACAGCCAGCCTCCGAAGATCGCCGGCGGATCCTGGCCATGGGGGGCGGCGGCTTCACGATGCAGGAGCCCAGCTCGGCGCTTGACCGCTACGCACTGAGCCTGACCGGGAAGCCGGTGCCGAAGATCTGCTTTCTGCCGACCGCCAGCGGCGACGGGCGCGAGCAGACGACGCGGTTCTTCGAACGTTTCTCCGGGTGGCCGTGCGAGCCCAGCGTTCTGTCGCTGTTCGCGCTCGGGCGCGATCGGATCGAGCCGACGCGGCATCTCCTGGGTCAGGATGTCGTCTACGTCGGGGGTGGGTCGATGCGCAACCTGCTGGCCGTGTGGAGAGAGCACGGCGTCGATGTGGCGATGCGCACTGCGTGGAAGCGCGGGATCGTGCTCGCGGGGCTCAGCGCGGGGGCGATGTGCTGGTTTGCCGGGGGGATCACGATGAGCGGCGGGACGCCGGCGCCCGCCGCCGGACTCGGGCTGCTGGAGGGCAGCCTGTCCGTGCATCTGGACGGCGAGCCCGAGCGACTGCCCGCCTATCGCGCGGCGGTCGCCAGCGGTGAGCTGCCGGCGGGATATGCCGTCGACGACGGTGCGGCGCTGGTCATCTACGGCACCAGGTTGAGCTCGTGCGTGAGCTCGCGGCCGGGAGCCCGGGTGATTCGGATCTGCGCCGACGGGTCCGGCGCCACCCTCGAGGAGCCGTTGGCGGTCAGAGCGCTCCCGGGCTCGCTGAGGCTCGACGCTCCCGCGGACGAGCCGTCCGCGATCTCCGAGCTGCGGGCGCTGCGGGCGGGCCGGCACCGCTGGGAGTAGCGGCGGGTTCTCAGCACCGTGACCGCTACCGCGTGCGTCGCGACTGGCGGTCGGTCCGCAGCGCCATCAGCACGTCGCGGCTGCGCAGGAGCAGCAGCAGCAGGGACACCAAGACGGCGGCGGCGATCAGAACCGTCAGCAGGAGCGTCCGCGAGCTTGCCCCCCCGCTCGCCCGGCCCGGAGTCGAGGCGCTCAGCGGGTGGCCGGCCGCTGCGGCGATCTTGGGAACGGCGACGAGCGCCGCCTCGGCCAGGTAGCGGCCCTTTCCGGCGGGCTTGGCGAGCGAGCCCAGCGCGCGCTGGGCGCTGCGGTTCACGCCCTGGATGCCGTACCCGTTGGGCATCACCACCAGCACCGGTTGCTTGCGGACAAAGCTGATCTCCCGATCCAGAAAGTCGGCGTACTCCTGCGGCTTGCCGAACAGCTCGGGGATCGCGCCGAGATCGATCGGCGAATTGATCAGCGCCACCTTGATCCCGAATCCCGCGCGCTGGGCGGCATCGGTCGCCCCGTTGAGCCTGTCCTGAAGCGACTGCGGGACCGCCGGCACGTACGGGTAGAACACGTTCTGGCCGAGCAGCACATCACTGGCCGGATCGCCGTCGGCGTGCGCCACCGCCGGAGCCAGCGCCACCGTCACCAGCAGGACGGACAGCAGACTGGCGAGGCGGCGGGCCATCGCCGACATTATCCTCAGCGTTCGTGGCCTCGCGGAAGTCGACCAAGTCCCGCAGCCGGCGCAACCCGGCAAATCCGCCGCGGGCGATCGCGTCGGACCGCCGTGAGGACCGCGCCCGGCGTCAGGCGCAGTCCGAGCAGCAGCGCCGGCGCGCCGGGCGACAGCTGGGGCGGGAGGGAGAGCGGCCCGCGAGCCCGTTCGGCGGACTGCCGGTCTCCGAGTTGGCCATCCTGCTCGGGCTGATCGCCGCCGTGGTCGGCTTCATCCGCGGCGGTGGTCCGGCCCTGGTCGTCGGGCTCGTCATCTGCGCGCTGGGCGTGATGGAGATCTGCGCCCGTGAGCATTTCTCGGGCTATCGCTCGCACACCGCGCTGCTGTCGGCGATTCCGGCGGTGCTGGTGGAGGTGGGGCTGGTGCTGGCGCTCGGCGAGCCCCGCGACCGTGCCCTGCTCCTGCTGGCGGTGGTACCGGTGTTCGCGGGCCTGTTCTGGCTGCTGCGACGCAAGTTCCTGGCCGCGCGGCAGGCGCGAGTGGCGCGGATGGCCCGCCCGCCGGCGCCCCGCACCCCCATGTAACCGGTGCGGCTCAGCTCGTTCGCGCCGGTGCCGGCGCGGGCGCCTGCTCGGGGTCGGGCGCGGTCTGCGGAGCGGGCTCGGCCTCGGCGCCGGGTGGGGCGGTCGCCCCCGGCAGCCGCAGGGTGAAGACGGCGCCGCCGTCCCGCGCGTTGGTGACCGACACGCTGCCACCGTGCTGCTCGGTCACCTGGCGAACGATCGCCAGCCCCAGCCCGCTGCCCTGGCGCCCGCGCGAGTTGCGACCGCGGAAGAAGCGGTCGAACACGTATGGCTGATCGGCGTCGTCCACGCCCGGCCCGTGGTCGCGGACCGTTACCCCGTCGGGTCCGACGTGGAGCTCCACGGTGCCGCCGGCGGGCGAATGGCGGGCGGCGTTGTCGAGCAGGTTGTTGATCGCTCGCTCCAGGCGCTCGGGGACGCCGTCGAGGACCGTCGGCAACAGGACCGCCGTGAAGTGGATTCCCGGCGCATTGCGCCGGGCCCGGGCGAGCGACTCGGCGGCGATACCGTCAAGCCTCGTCTCCTCGGTCTCGGCACCCGGCTGGTCGCCGCGGGCCAGCTCGATCAGGTCGTTGACCAGTGAGCTGAGCTCCTCGCTCTGCTCCACGACGTCGGCGAGCAGCCGCTCCCGGTCCTCGGAGTCCAGGTCGCCGCCCTCCAGCAGCACCTCGATGTTGGTGCGCAGGCTCGTGATCGGCGTTCGCAGCTCGTGCGAAGCGTCGGCGACCAGCTGGCGCTGGGCGCGCATCGAGTTGTCCAGGGCGGCACGGGAGCCCTCCAACCGGTCCAGCATCGTGTTGAAGCGGGTGGCGAGCCGGCCGACCTCATCGTCGGCGTGAACCCGGATCCGCCCGCTCAGGTCGTCGGTCTCGGCGATGTGCTGGGCCGCCAGCGCGACCTCGTCGAGCGGCGCCAGGACCCGGCGGCCGGCCACCCGGCCGAGGAACGCGGCGACGGCGATGCCGCCGGCCAGCACCAGGACGAGGACGAGGCGGAGGTTGGAGAGGATGCGGTCGACCGATCCGAGGGGTCGGGCAATCTCCACCGCGACCGGGGTGCCGTCCTGCAGGGCCGCGTGGAACGTGATCACGCGGAGATGGCTGCCCGCGACGAAGACGTCCTGCAGTGTGGTGCCGCGATGCTCAGCGATCCCGAGGGTGGCGGAGGTGACGGGTATGGTCAGCCCGCCCTGGGGTGGTCCGACCAGCGACCCGTTGGTCGCGACCAGCTGGGCGTACGGGGCGGGGCCGCCGGAATTGGGCGGAAGGCTGCCGAAGCCGCCGCCGACGTTCAGCTGGCCGCTGTCCAGCACCGCGATCTCCTGGCCGCGCAGTGCCGTGTCCACCTGGCTTCTCAGCTGGTTGCGGACGACCAGGTAGCAGATCACCACGGCGGCCAGGACCGCGACTCCCACCGAGGCGGCGGCGATCAGCGAGAGGCGCCGGCGCAGCGACAAGGCTCAATCGCGCAGGACGTAGCCGACGCCACGCACGGTGTGCAGCAGCCGCGGCTCGCCGCTGGCCTCGGTCTTGCGGCGCAGGTAGCCCATGTAGACGCCGAGTGCGTTGGAGGTGGGGCCGAAGTCATAGCCCCACACGTTCTCGAAGATGGTGGAGCGGGTCAGCACCTGACGCGGATGGCGCAGGAACAGCTCCAGCAGCAGGAACTCGGTTCGCGAGAGCTCGATCAGGCGGTCACCGCGGTACACCTCGTGGGCCACCGGGTCCAGCACCAGGTCGGCATAGCGCAGCACCTCCCCATCGGCGCCGTCCCCCGAGCGCCGCAGCAGGGCCCGCAGCCGCGCCTGAAGCTCGCGCAGCGCAAACGGCTTGACCAGATAATCGTCCGCCCCGACGTCCAGCCCCTCGACCCGGTCATCGACGGCGTCACGGGCGGTCAGCATCAGCACCGGGGTCCGGTCGCCCGCCTTGCGCAGCCGGCGACACACCTCGAGCCCGTCGAGCTTGGGCATCAGGATGTCCAGGATCACCGCGTCGACCGAGCCGTCGGCGAGCACGTCGAGCGCCTCCTCACCGTCGGTGGCGAGAGTCACGTCGTGATTCTCGAGCCTCAGCGCACGCTCCAGCGCCCGCCGCACGGCAGGCTCGTCGTCGACCACCAGTACGCGCGCCATGATGGAATCATGCCGCTTGCCCGTAAACGTTGCTGAAGAAGCCCTCAGGCGATGAGCCCGGACAAGCTGCATTCCTACCGCGCCAAACGCGCCTTTGAGTCCACGCCCGAGCCCGCGGGCGATGGGTCGGCCGCGCGCGGTAGCGGCCGGTTCGTTGTCCAGGAGCATCACGCCACTCGGCTGCACTGGGATCTGCGACTCGAGCACGACGGCGTCCTGGCGTCGTGGGCGATCCCCAATGGGATCCCGCCTGATCCCGCCGACAACCGGCTCGCTGTCCACACCGAGGACCACCCCCTGGAGTATCTGGACTTCCACGGCGAGATCCCCGCGGGGGAATACGGCGCGGGCACGATGCAAATCTGGGATCGCGGCAGGTTCGACACCCATCTCTGGGAGGAGGGGAAGGTGGAGGTCACGTTCCACGGAGAGCGTCTGCAGGGCCGCTACGGCCTGTTTCCGATCGGCGCGCGGGGACGCGAGGGGTCCGAGAAGGACTGGATGATCCACCGCATGGATCCGCCCGTCGATGCCGGGCGAGAGACGATGCCGGAGGGGATCCTGCCGATGCTGGCCGGCGCCGGGAGCCTCCCTCGCGACCAGGCGCGGTGGTCCTTCGAGGTCAAGTGGGACGGCGTGCGCGCGATCGCCTACGTAAAGCCGGGCAGGTTGCGGCTGGAGAGCCGCAACCTGAACGAGATCACCGACGCCTATCCGGAGGTGCGCGGGATCCTGCGCGACCTCGGGATGCGCGAGGCGGTGCTCGACGGCGAGATCGTCGCCTTCGACAGCGCCGGCCGCCCGAGCTTCGAGCGCCTGCAGCGCAGGATGCATGTCACTTCGCCGAGTGCGATCCGGCGCCTGTCGTCGAGCACGCCGGTCGTGTACGCGATCTTCGACCTGCTGTATCTGGACGGGCACTCGCTGATGGCGTTGCCCTACCGGGAGCGGCGCGCCCGTCTGGACGACCTCGGTCTCGGCGGCCCCGCCTGGCGGGTGCCCGCGGCCCACCCCGGGCGTGGTCAGCGCCTGCTCGACGCCACCGAGACGCAGGGGCTCGAGGGTGTCGTCGCCAAGCGCCTGGACTCCCGCTATGAGCCCGGGCGGCGAACCGGCGCCTGGCTGAAGATCAAGCACACTCGCCGCCAGGAGCTGGTGATCGGCGGCTGGTTGCCGGGCGAGGGGCGCCGGACCGATCGGATCGGAGCGCTGCTGATGGGGTACTGGACTCGCCCATCCGGCGGCGACGGGGGTCTGTTGTTGCGCTACGCCGGTCGTGTCGGCACCGGGTTCACCGAGGCCACGCTCACCGAGCTGCACCGGCGGCTGGCGCCGCTGCGGCGCGACAGCACGCCGTTTGACGCTGCCCCCAAGCTCCCGCGCAACGCGGAGTTCGTAGAGCCGGAGCTGGTCGCCGAGATCGAGTTCCGGGAGTGGACGACGGAGGGGGTCATGCGCGCTCCGTCGTTCAAGGGACTGCGGGGAGACAAGGATGCGGTGGCGGTGGTGCGCGAGGGCGCCGCTCCGGCGAGCGCCGATCCGGAAGCGGGCGAGGATCCGAGCGCGCCCGAGGCGCTGTTCGAGGAGGTGGAGCGGTTGCCCGACGGCGGGTTGGCGGTGGTCGCCGACGGCCGCCGGCTGAAGCTGTCCAACTGGGACAAGGTGCTCTTCCCCGCTGTCGGATTCACCAAGGGCGACCTCATCGCGTACTACGCTCGCGTCGCCCCGGCGGTCCTGCCCCACCTCCACGACCGCCCGCTGACGCTCAAGCGCTACCCCAACGGCGTCGACGCGCCCTACTTCTATGAGAAGCAGTCACCCGCGCATCGGCCCGAATGGGTGCAGACGGCGCGGATCGGCTCTGTCGACTACACCCTCGCCCAGGACCGTCCGACGCTGATCTGGCTCGCCAACCTGGCCGACGTCGAGCTCCACACGTCGCTGTCGCTCGCGCCGGCACCGCAGGCGCCGACGATGCTGGTGTTCGATCTCGATCCCGGCGAGCCGGCCGGGATCCTGGAGTGCGCCGAGGTGGCGCTGGTCCTCCGTGGGCTATTCGCGGCACTCGGCCTGGAGAGCGTCGTCAAATCATCGGGATCGAAGGGAATGCAGCTCTACGTCGCGCTGAATGGGGGGGCTCGCCAGGGTGCAGCGGTCAACTATGACCAGACCAAGCCATTCGCTCGCCGGATCGCCGAGCTGCTGGAGCAGCGTCTTCCCGACTTGGTCGTCTCCCGCATGACCAAGCGGCTGCGGCGCGGCAAGGTGCTGGTCGACTGGAGCCAGAACGACGACCACAAGACCACGGTGAGCGTCTATTCGGTCAGGGCGCGGGAGCGGCCGACGGTGTCGGCGCCGGTCACGTGGGACGAAGTCCAGGCCTGCCATGATTCAGGCGATCCAGAGCTGCTCAGCTTTGAGACCGAAGAGGTCTTGGCCCGCGTCCGGCGTGACGGCGATCCGTTCGCGACGTTGCTCTTCACCAGACAGGACATCCCCCGCGTTTAGTCCCCTAGGATCCTCTGCGATGGACCAGATCCAGCTGCGAAATCGACTTCTGGTGGCGACGGGGATGTGGAAGGAGGCGACCGGCGAGCCGCTCCCGCGGATGGCGCCGGGAGACCCCGCCGACCAGCTCCAGAGCTTCGAGCTGCGGCTCGTCGATCGCCTGTGGGAGGGCGCCACGCCCGACAACGCGCGGGAGATCGCCGATCGGACGTGGGACCTGGTCCACGACCGCCCGGACAACGATCCGGTCAAGCTCCGGGTGGTGGAGTGCCACGAGGCGCTGGCACGGATGACCCGTCTGGGCGACTGACGGCGCGGCGTCCCACTGGCCGTGCGCCATCAGCGCCATTACACGCTCGAGCAGGCGATGGCGGTCCGGGGATGGGTGGCCGAGCGCGTGGGTCGGGTCAGGGAGGCCCGCGCGAGGCTGGTCGCGCTCGGGCCGCGCGCGGGGGACGCCGTCGCCGGCCTGAAGCTGGAGTCCGGGGG
Organism: uncultured Actinomycetota bacterium; assembly: GCA_963787595.1. Lineage (GTDB taxonomy): Bacteria > Actinomycetota > Thermoleophilia > Solirubrobacterales > Solirubrobacteraceae > Palsa-465. The sequence goes on along the minus strand of CAWBDE010000004.1, from coordinate 154,691 downwards.
CGCCTATCCCGGCCGCGAGGTGGCGCGGTCGCTGGTGGACCTCAGCCGCGCCGCCGGCGAGCTGGCGGCGGTCGAGATCGTCCTGCGCGACATCGAGCGCGGGCTGATCGACTTCCCGGCGATCGCGCCGGACGAGTCGGGCGTCGCGCATGATTGCGGCGGGGCCGGATGTCCCGCGCGCGGCACGCCCGAGGGCCAGGAGGTCTACCTGTGCTGGCTGCTCGACGAGGAGGACTCGATCCGCTTCTGGCACGAGCCGGAGGCCGGCTTCGGGGGACGGCGGCCGCTGTGACCGCCCCCGCCGCTGTGGCCGCCTCCGGTGTCACGCGCGGGCGCGCGCGAGGCGAGGCGTCGAGTCAATCGGGGCGGCTTCGAGTCGATCGGCGAGGTCATGCCTCCTCGAGGAGGGCCCGGAACATCTCGGCGCCGTGGACGCCGGCGCCGAGGGCGAGCGCCTGATCGGCGAGCCACCGGTCGGAGGTGACGACCCGGACCAGCGCCGGCGCCGGTTCGAGCGCCACGCGCCGCACGATCTCGTCGTCGGCGGCATCGCGTCTGGGGCGCGGAGCGTGCGCCACCTCGATGACGCTCGAGCGAATCGGCGGCGATGGCTTGCGCTCGAATACCACCACGACATCCGCGCCCTCCACCGCTGCCCACCGTTCGAGCAGGTCGACGAGACGGAGCATTGCCCCGTCCCGGTCCCGCCACCAGCCGTCCGGCCGAGTGCCGATCACGTTCATGCCGTCGACGTACCAGCGCATCAATCCTCCTGGTCAGAGCCCCACCCAGCCCGACGGTCCCGCTTGCGCGCCGACTGGCGGCGCTTGGCGGACTGGCGCCGTGCCACTGACGCGCTGGTGGGACGGGTGGGGCGCCGCTGGCGCCGCGGCGCCAGCGCTGCGCCAAGGCGATGGGCGAGCCGCTGCACGGCCAGTTCCCGATTTCGCGTCTGGCTGCGCTCGTCCTGGGCGACGGCGACGACGCGCTGGCCCAACCGGGCCGTGATCCGGCGTTTCTCGTCGTCGCTGAGCGCCGTCGAAGCGGCGACGTCGAACGACGCTTCGATCCGCGACGCAGTCTTGTTCGCATGCTGGCCACCGGGGCCGGATGATCGCGACGCGCGGATGGTCACCTCGTGCCGCGGGATGCTGGTACCGGGACGCAAGTGGATGGGATCGTTCATGTACCGGAGATGATGACCTGTGTCCAGCGCGTGACCGTTTGCCCGTCGGCGGGGGATCTCTCCCGCCGCCGTGCTACCTTCCCCGCCTGACAAGGCTGATCGAGGTTTCGATCGGCAAACAGCAGGTGCAGGCCTCGGGGAAGTAAAACCTCCGCGGTAGCAGCACTTCGACACGCGGAGGGGAACTCCCACATGCCAACCGGAACAGTCAAGTGGTTCAGCGACGAGAAGGGCTTCGGCTTCATCACGCCCGATGAGGGCAGCCGAGACCTGTTCGTTCACCACTCGAGCATCCAGGCCGACGGCTATCGCTCACTCGCGGAGGGCGCCAAGGTGTCCTACGAGGAGGAGGCGGGCCCCAAGGGGCCGAAGGCCATCAACGTCCAGAAGGTCTAGCAACCGCCCTCTCAGACCGGGTTCACCCCCACCGGTGAGCCCGGCCGGGGGTTAGGCAGGCGGCCGGCTCAGGTGGCCGACTGGCAGACGATCTCATCACTGGCCACGGGGGTGGGCACGCTCGTGCTCGCCGTGGCCACCTACGGCTCCGTCAAATCGGCGAACCGCTCGGCTCGCGTCGCCGAGCTGTCGCTGTTGGCCGGGGTGCGACCGGTGCTGATCCCGTCGCGAGAGAGCGACGACATGGAACGGATCCGGTTCGGCGACGGCGTGATCCTCAACGTGCCCGGCCACGGAGCGGCAATCAAGAGCGAGAACGCCGTCGTCTACCTCGCGCTCGCTCTGCGCAACGGCGGCAACGGGCTCGCCGTGCTGCACGGCTGGCGGGCCAGCGCCCAGCCGCGCAACCCAGCGGTGAGCCACGGCACCCTGCTGCGCGAGGAGCCCGCGCCTGGCCCGGGCGGCCCGAGCGATCTCCAACCCCCCGAGCTCAGCGAGTTCCGCCGCCAGCAGCTGGACCTCTACATTCCCGCCGGGGACACCGGATACTGGCAGGGCGCGCTGCGCGATCCGCAGGAGCCCGGCTACGCCGAGGTGCGGGAGGCGATCGCAGCGGACTCCGGGCTGTGGATCGATCTGCTCTACGGCGATTACGAGGGCGGCCAGCGGACGGTGGTGCGGCTCGCCGTCTCGCCGTGGCCCGACACCGACGGCGAGCGAGCCTACGCGCTGCGGTACTGGAACGTCGACCGCGAGGACCCGCGCTAACCCGTGTCGTCGTCCGTCTTCTCGTTCCGGTCGGCGTCCTCGTCGCGGTTGGCGTCCTCGTCGCGGTTGGCGTCCTCGTCGCGGTTGGCGTCCTCGTCGCGGTTGGCGTCCTCGTCGCGGTTGGCGTCCTCGTCGCGGTTCGGCGTCCTCGTCCCCGTCGGCCTCCTCGTCTGAGTTCCCGAGCGGGGGGTTGGCGCCGGGGACGGAGGCGTCGCGACGCTTCTGTTCCCAATCGTGGTGGACATCCTGGATCTCCTCGTCCAGCTTGCCGCTCCGCGCCGCCATCTCGTCGCCCTCGCCCTGCAGCTCGTCGGCCAGCCGGTCGGGATCCTCTTGTTCGGTCATGGCCAGAGAGTCACCCGGGTCGGCACCGCGCAAACCGGTTTAGCGTCCGACGCGACGGTTATCATTGGTAAGTAGAGAGGTGAAACGGCAGGTGCGCGGACTAACGGCGGGGGAGCGATGACCAAAGGGGTCGAGGAGCTCGACCGCGTCATCATCCGGTTTGCCGGTGATTCCGGCGATGGTATGCAGCTCACCGGCAGCCGGTTCACCGACGCGACCGCCGTCGTCGGCAACGACTTGGCGACGCTCCCGAACTTCCCGGCCGAGATCAGAGCGCCGGCGGGAACCCTCGCCGGGGTATCGGCGTTCCAGATCCATTTCGCCTCGAGCGACATCCTCACGCCGGGCGACCACCCCAACGTACTGGTGGCGATGAACCCGGCCGCGCTGAAGGCGAACCGCGCCGAGCTGGGACGCGGTGCCACGATCATCGTCAACGAGGACGCGTTCACCCAGCGCAACCTGGAGAAGGCGGGCTACGACACCAGCCCGCTCGAGGATGGCTCGCTGAGCGAGTATCGCGTCCACCGCATCCCGATGAGCACCCTCACGACCCGCGCCGTGGAGGTAATCGAGGGCGTCTCCACGCGCGACGCCAGCCGGGCCAAGAATCTGTTCGCGCTGGGAGTCCTGTCGTGGCTGTACGGTCGGCCCACCGACGTGACCAAGGCCTGGATCGAGCGCAAGTTCGCCCGCACCCCAGCCGTCGCGCAGGCCAACCTGACCGCCTTGCACGCCGGTTGGTCGTTCGGGGAGACCACCGAGCTGCTCGACGTCCAGTACCGGGTCGCTCCGGCCACCGACGTACCGCCCGGGACCTATCGCAACATCAACGGCACCACCGCCCTGTCGCTGGGGTTGATCGCGGCCAGCGTGCGCAGCAAGCTGCCGCTGGTGCTGGCCAGCTATCCGATCACGCCGGCGTCCGAACTGTTGCACGAGCTGTCGCGCCACGCCGCGATCGGCGTCTCAACGATCCAGGCCGAGGACGAGATCGCCGCCGCCGGCATGGCGCTCGGCGCCTCGTTCGGGGGGCGCTTGGGGGTGACCGCGACCAGCGGTCCGGGAATGGACCTCAAGGCAGAGACGATCGGCCTTGCCGTGATGCTGGAGCTGCCACTGATCGTGATCGACGTCCAGCGGGCCGGCCCGTCGACCGGGATGCCGACCAAGACCGAGCAGTCAGACCTGCTGATGGCGCTGTACGGACGCCATGGCGAGTCGCCGCTTCCGGTGATCGCGCCGAGCACCGCCGGGGGCTGCTTCGACGCTGCGTTCGAGGCGGTGCGGATCGCCATCCGCTACCGGACGCCGGTGATCCTGCTATCGGACACGTTCCTGGCCTCGTCCTCGGAGCCGTGGCTGCTGCCCGAGGTGGTCGCGCTGCCCGAGATCGACCCCGGGTTCGCCACGGCGCCAACCGATTCCGGCGCCCCCGACCAACCTTCACCCGCCCCCTTTGCGCCCTACAGCCGGGACGAGCGGCTGGCGCGGCCGTGGGCGATTCCCGGGACCCCGGGCCTCGCGCACCGCATCGGCGGTCTCGAGAAGGCCCACGGGAGCGGCAACATCTCCTACGACGCCGCCAACCACGAGCGGATGACCGAGCTGCGGGCCGCGAAGGTCGCCGCGATCGGATCCGAGGTGCCTCCGCTGGCGGTCGACTCCGAGCGCGGCGCCAACCTGCTGGTCCTGGGCTGGGGCTCCACCGAAGGCTCGATCCGTGCCGGCGTCCGGCGCGCCCGCGAGGCCGGACACCGCGTTGCCTGCGCCCACCTGCACCATCTCAACCCACTGCCGGCGAACACGGGAGACGTGCTGCGCTCGTTCGAGCGCGTGCTGGTCCCCGAGCTCAACAGCGGCCAGCTGGCGATGCTGCTGCGCAGCCGGTTCCTCGTCGACGTCGAATCCCACTGCAAGATCCAGGGCCAGCCGCTGTTCGCCGGCGAGGTGGCCGATCAGATCGCCGAGCGACAATGAGCACCACGCTCAGCAAGGCCGACTTCCAGTCAGACCAGGAGACCCGCTGGTGCCCCGGCTGTGGCGACTACGCGGTGTTGTCGGCGGTTCAGCAGTTCATGCCCGAGCTCGGCATCCCTCCGGAGCGGATCGTGTTCATCACCGGGATCGGGTGTGCCGGCCGGTTCGCCTACTACATGGACACCTACGGGATGCACGGCATCCACGGCCGGGCGCCGGCGCTGGCCACCGGACTGGCCACGTCACGTCACGATCTCTCGATCTGGGTGGTGAGCGGCGACGGTGACGCCCTGTCGATCGGCGGCAACCATCTCATCCATGCGCTGCGGCGCAACGTGCCGGTCAAGATCCTGCTCTTCAACAACCAGATCTACGGACTCACCAAGGGCCAGGCATCGCCGACCTCCGAGCTCGGCAAGATCACCAAGTCGACGCCGTTCGGAGTCGCCGATCACCCGTTCAACCCGGTCGCGCTGGCGCTGGGGGCAGAGGCGACGTTCGTGGCGCGCACGATCGACCGCGATCGACAGCACCTGACCGAGGTGCTGCGCGCGGCGGCCGCCCACGAGGGTGCGGCGCTGGTCGAGATCTACCAGAACTGCCCCGTGTTCAACGACGGCGCGTTCGCCGCTCTGACCGACAAGGAGATCAGGGTCGCCCATCAGATCCGGTTGTCGGCGGGAGAGCCGATCCGGTTCGGCTTCGACTCAGAGCGTGGCGTCATCCGCGGCGCGGATGGCTGCCTGGCGATCGTCGATGTCGCCGACGTGGACGAGTCCGAGCTGCTGATACACGACCCGTCACGCGCCGATCCCGGCCTGGCCTTCTCGCTCGCCAAGCTGGCCGAGACGCCGACCGCACCCACCCCGATCGGGATCTTCCGCGATGTCGACCGGCCGGTGTTCCGCCGCGGGGCGACCGAGCCCGCGAGCGAGCCTCAGCTGTCTGACCTGCTGCTGGCCGGCGACACCTGGACCGTGGCCTAGCCACCGCCAACCTGATCAGGGAGCCGGCTTCGCCGGCCTGTTTGGCTACGACGCCGACCCGGCTCAGGGCTCGGCGACGCGGCCATCCGCGGGCTCCAGCGGCAGCCCCGCCGCATCCCACGCCAGCAGCCCGCCGGTCATGTTGTGCGCCGCGTACCCGGCCTGCGCGAACGCCTGGGTGGCCATTCCCGATCGGGCGCCGCTGCGGCAGTAGAAGACCACCGGCTTGGAGGGGTCGATCGTGTGCGCCTCGCCAGTCAGGCGGGCGAGCTCGATCAGCCGGCCGCCGGCGATCCGTCCCGCGTCGTGCTCGTGGCGCTCGCGCACGTCGATCAGCTGGATAGAGCCGTCGGCGAGGCGCTCCGAGACCTCGTGCGGGGTGTAGTCCTCGGCCATGAGCTCAGGCTAGCGTCGGGAGTCTTGCGGGTGGCGGAGACACTCCGCCACCCCGCCTCGACGGTCACCGAGCGGACCGTGGCCGCGTCACGAGTGACGTAGCATCCACCAAAGGATGTCGGCGCTGTCAGAGCTCTACACCGTCCCGGATGAGCACCTCGAGTTCCGGGAGACGATCCGCGAGATCGCCCGGCAGCGGATCGCCCCGCGGGCGGCCGAGATCGACGAGCAGGCCGCCTACCCGCACGATCTGCGCCAGCTGCTCGCCGAGCAGGACATTCTCGGTCTCCCGTTCGACACTCAGCACGGCGGCACCGGCACGGGCACGCTGATGCTCAACATGGCGGTCGAGGAGATCGCCAAGGCGTGCGCCTCGACGGCCCTGATCCTGATGATCCAGGAGCTCGGCACGCTGCCGATAAAGCTGTTCGGCTCCGCCGAGCTCAACGATCGCTTCCTGCCGCGCTGCGCCGCGGGAGAGTGGACCCCTGCGTTCGCGCTGTCCGAGCCCGAGGCGGGCTCAGATCCCGGGGGGATGATCACGCGGGCGGTCAGGGACGGCGAGGACTGGGTCATCGACGGCACCAAGAACTGGATCACCAATCTCGGCATCGCCGACTTCTACGTGGTGTTCGCGGTCACCGACCGTGACGCCGGGCACTCCCGCGGCATCACCGCATTCGTCGTCGAGGCCGACCGGCCCGGCTTCAGTGTCGGCAAGCTCGAGCACAAGCTCGGCATCCGAGGCTCGCCCACCGGCCAGCCGATCTTCGACGGCGTCCGGGTTCCCGCTGAAAACGTCATCGGCGAGGTCAACCACGGGTTCAAGGTGGCGATGGGCACGCTTGACCGCTCACGGCTCGGCGTCGCCGCGCAGGCGCTGGGGATCGCCCAGGGGGCCACCGACTACGCGGCTGGCTACGCCCGCGAGCGTCGTCAGTTCGGCCGGCCGATCAATTCGTTTCAGGCGATCCAGTTCAAGCTCGCCGACATGGAGACCCAGTGCGCGGCTGGGCGCGAGCTGCTGTATCAGGCATGCGCCAAGGTCGACCGGGGTGACGCCGACGTCGGCAAGTACTCGGCGATGGCCAAGCTGTTCTGCTCCGACGTGGCGATGCGTGTGACCGTCGACGCCGTGCAGGTGCTCGGCGGCTATGGCTACGTCAAGGAGTACCCGGTGGAACGGATGATGCGCGACGCCAAGATCACCCAGATCTACGAGGGCACGAACGAGATTCAGCGGCTCGTCATCGCCCGGGCGATGGGCTAGCCAGATGCCCGGAGGCGAGCCCACCCCGCGTCGCGTCCTCCTCGCCGCCATGGGCGCGCTGACCGTCGGCTTCGGCGCGGTCAGCCTGGCCACCGGCTTCAGTGACTCGTTCCCGGTGCGCCTGCTGCAGGGGATCGCGATCTTCGCCGCCGGCGCCGTGATCATCGGCGGTGCCGTGGTCTTGGCGCTGGTGCACCTGGCGGGCTGGCGGGGGGAGGACGGGGAGCTCCAATCCGAGGATGCATTCGAGGCGATCGTGCAGCGAGCCGAGCGACTCGCCGCCCAGGGGTACAACCCCGCCACCATCCCCGACGACTATTTCATCGCCGATCCGGCCGGCCCGCCCGCCCCCGACGAGGACGAGTTCCGGGCGCTGGTCCGCGCCGCGGTCGATGACCTGCCGCTCGAGTTTCACCGCGCCCTGGAGCACGTCGCGATCGTCATCTCCGACGGTGGCGCCCGGCGCGGCGCCTACGGCCTGTACGAGGGCGACACCGTCGCCCGCGACTTCTTTCACGATCGCATCGTGATCTTCCGGGACACGCTGACGCGCGACTTCGGGCGCAATCCCGAGCTGCTCAAGGCCCAGGTGACGCGCACCGTGCGTCACGAGCTCGCTCACCACCTCGGGTGGGGCGAGAAGGGCGTTCGCGGCCTCGGTCTGTGAACCGGTCAAAGGAGACGAAGATGCCCGAAGCCGTGATCGTTGACGCCATCCGCACGCCGATCGGTCGCGCGGTGAAGGGATCGCTGAAGGCGGTACGCGCCGACGAGCTGGCCGCGCTGCCGATTCGCTCTCTGATCGACCGCAACCCGGAGGTTGATTTCACGCAGACAACCGACGTCCTCATGGGCGCCGCCTCGGGGATCGGAGAGCAGGGGTACAACGTCGGGCGCAACGCCGCGCTGCTAGCCGGGCTGGACCACCACGTGCCCGCCTGCACCGTCAACCGCTTTTGCGCCTCCTCACTGATGACGATCCGGATGGCGGCGCACTCGATTCGCGCCGGCGAGGGTGACCAGTACGTCGCCGCTGGGGTCGAGGCCGTCTCCCGCGCCGGACTTGGCGCCGGGATGATGGAGGAGGCCAAGAGCCCCAAGCTCGACGGCTCCGACGGGTCGCTGTACGACGTCTACATCCCGATGGGGATGACCGCCGAGAACGTCGCGGAGCGCTGCCGCGTGACCCGGGAGCAGCAGGACGAATGGGCGGTCGTCTCCCAGAACCGGGCGGTCGCGGCGCGCGACTCCGGCCACTTCGATGCCGAGATCGTCCCCGTCACCGTGCCTGCCCACGCCGAGACCGATCCACAGGGCAACCAGACCGAGATTCCCGAAACCGTGGTCGCCCGGGATGACGGCCCCCGTCCCGGAACCACGCTGGACGTGCTGGCCAAGCTCAAGCCGGCGTTCAAGCCCGACGGCACCGTCACCGCCGGCAATTCGTGTCCGCTCAACGATGGCGCCGCCGCGGTGCTCGTAATGTCCGACGAGAAGGCCAACCGGCTCGGTTTGGCACCGCTCGCCCGGATCGTGGCGTCGACGGTGGCCGCCATCCGCCCCGAGATCATGGGGCTGGGCCCGATTCCCGCCATCAAGGCGCTGCTGGCGCAGACCGGGATGACGATCAACGATGTGGACATCGTCGAGATCAACGAGGCGTTCGCGGCCCAGATCGTGCCCTGCCGTCAACAGCTTGGGATCCCAGAGGACAAGCTGAACCCGTTCGGCGGGGCGATCGCGCTCGGGCACCCGTTCGGGATGACCGGCGCGCGGATCATGACCACCCTGCTCAATGGACTGCGCGCGGTGGACGGGCGCTACGGGATCGAGGCGATGTGCGTCGCCGGGGGGATGGGCCAGGCGATGCTGATCGAGCGGCTCTAGCGGCTGCGTTCGCCCGGGAACCGTCCCGCCGTCAGCCTGAGGCCGGTCGGACCCTCACCTTCGGATCCCGTAGCGCAGGTAGAGCGAGTCTCCCTCTCCCAGCACCCACTTGAGGTCCAGGGGCAGCGGCTGGGCCAGGGCTCGCTCGGCGGTGATGGCGAGCTCGTCGCCACCGGCGAGCACCCCTGACTGGGTCAGGAAGAGCTCGTCTACCACCTGTTCGGCCAGCAGGCTGGCAAACAGCGTCGGCCCACCTTCGCACAGCAGCAGGCGGATGCCGCGCTCGCGGCGCAGATGCGCGAGCGCCGTCGCCATCGGGGTCGCGCAGGACGGGAGGCGAACGATCTCCACCTGCGCCCGCACCCCATCCAGAGCGACTTCGCCCGTGCTGTAGACGACGATCCGCGCCTCGCGATTCGCAAACAGCGGGATGCCGGTGGGCAGGTCGCCGCCGCGGGTGACGGTGGCGAGGACCGGCTCGGGGGCCAGCCCGCGCCGTTCCCGGTCGCGGCGCAGCTCCGGGCTCTTGATCGCGCGTCCGTAGCTCTCCGTGCGCAGCGTTCCGGTGCCGACCAGCAGCGCCTCGGCGATGCCCCGTAGCCCCCAGAAGATCTGGCGGTCGCCCGGGTCGCTGAGTCCGCCCGAGCGCCCGGCCAGAGTGGCGCGGCCGTCGGCGCTGGCCACGAAGTTCACGAGCGTGTAGGGGCGTTCGACCGGCGCCAGCTCCGCCAGCTTCAGATCGGCGAGCAGCTCCTCGGGCGCCACCGGCCCCGGCGCCGGCAGCAGTCGGTGCACGGCGCTCACCGCTCCGGGCGCCCACGCTTGGCGGTCTGGCGCCCCGGCTTCACGGCAGCGAACCTACCAGAGCATCTGCATCTCGCGAGCGACTCCCACCTCGTTCGAGCAGTTAGGCTGCAGCCCAGATGAGCCCTGAGGACTCGATATGCGGGTGAGGGTGCGGTGAGCTCCTCGCCGGCCGGCGGCAGGCCGGACCGAAATCTGGCGCTCGAGCTGGTTCGGGTGACCGAGGCGGCGGCGCTGGCGGCGGCGCGCATGGTCGGACGTGGCGACAAGGAGGGCGCCGATCAGGCGGCGGTGGACGCCATGCGCGACGTGCTCGACTCGGTGTCCATGGACGGCGTGGTCGTGATCGGAGAGGGGGAGAAGGACGAGGCGCCGATGCTCTACAACGGCGAGCGGATCGGCGACGGCAGCCCACCGAAGGTCGACATCGCCGTGGATCCACTGGAGGGAACCCGGCTGACGGCGCTCGGCATGCCGAGCGCGCTGGCGGTGATCGCACTGTCGGAGCGCGGCTCGATGTTCGACCCGGGTCCGTGCGTCTACATGGAGAAGATCGCCGGCGGCCCGGAGATCGCCGATCTTCTCGATCTCGACCGGCCGCTGGCGCAGACGCTGTCGCTGATCGCCGAGCGCAAGAGCCGCGACATCCGCGACGTGATGGTCGTGATGCTCGATCGTGAGCGCCATCAAGATGCGATGCGCCAGGTGCGCGAGGCCGGCGCCCGGGTGCGCTTGATCACCGACGGCGATGTGTCGGCGTCGCTGCTGGCGGTGAGCGAGAACTCACCCGTCGACCTGCTGTGGGGGATCGGCGGAACTCCCGAGGGCGTCATCTCCGCCGCTGCGATCAAGTGCATCGGCGGTCAGCTGCTCGGGCGCCTGTGGCCGCGCAGTGACGAGGAGCGCGATGCCGCGGTGCAGGCCGGCTATGACCTGCACAAGGTGCTCACGTGCGATGACCTGGTCGCCGGCGACGACGCCTTCTTCTCCGCCACCGGGGTCACCGACGGGGACGTGCTCCAGGGGGTGCGCTATCAGAGCGACCGAGGCGCCAGCACCGAGTCGATGGTGATGCGCTCCCGCTCGGGCACGGTCCGGCGGATTTCCGCCCGCCACGACCGGACCAAGATGCGAGCGATGGGGATCACCAGCTACGGCTGATCGGCTGATCGGCCAGCAGTCCAACCTTGGAGCGGGCCAGGTTGAGCTTGGCGAGCGAGCGCAGGAATGCGTTGGTGACCAGCACATGCACGGCCGACTGGGTCATCTCGTAGACCGGCATGCTGAAGCCGACGGCGATCGAGGGATAGAAGTTGGCGACCTCCACCTCGATCAGCAGGTCCACGCGCGAACCCGCCCCCGCCCGCCCGGGTGGCTCGCGCCGCACGTCGAGCGCCAAGAAGCCGCAGCCCTGGCCGGTGCGCGCAACCAGCAGTCCGTCGCGAATCCGCCAGCAGACCGCGCCGTGGTCCCCCTCGATCGTGTACTCGGGGGCGTCGAAGCGCAACAAAGTCAGCGGGCGCGCCAGCAGCACCACGCGGCGGCTCTCCTCGGTGTAGATCACGCGGATCAGCTTGAGAGTCACCCGCGAGAGAAAGCGCCAGTAGGTCCGCGCGAGGTTCTCCAGGTTCGCCGCGTTCCAGATTCGGTCCAGGTCGGCCACGTCCAGGGTGAGCTTTGCCGACTGCAACGAGCGGACGGCGCCGTCGCGCGCGATCACCGTGGACTTACGGGGCGAGACGATCACCGCGTGTGCCGGCAGCCGCCGGCGCCGCCGCCGCCGCGCCGCCGCGACGAGTCCCGAGAGCGCCACCACGAGCAGGGCGAGGGGTGCCAGCACGGGCTGATTGTTACCGGTTGACCGGCGTTGGCACAGGATCAGCCAGCGAGCGCCTCGAGCCCCACCGTCGCGCCCGCCGCCAGCCGACCGTCACCCGCCGGGATCATCGCGAGGGCGTCGGCGTTCAGCAGCGAGGTGAGGATGTGTGAGCCCTGAGCGCCGGTGGGCACCGCCACCACCGTGGTGCCATTGCTCTGCAGGCGGACTCGCTGCGCCTGCTCGCGGCGGGGATTACGGACGACCTCGGTCCCGAGCCGGGCCTCGGGCCGGGGTGGACGAGGAGCGGGCGCTCCCTGCATCGCCGCCAGGGCGGGCGCCACGAACAAGGAGAAGGTGACCACCGCCGAGACCGGGTTGCCGGGCAGTCCGAATACCCGCGGGCCCTCGGGCACCAGGCCGAACCACGTCGGCTTGCCGGGTTGCAGCGCGACGCCCCAGAACACCTCTGTGACCCCGAGCGCGCTCAGAACCGGCTTGACGTGGTCGTGCGGGCCCACCGAGACCCCGCCGGACACGATCACCACGTCCGAGCCCGCCAGCGCGGCCTCCACCCCGGCCTCGGTGGCGGCGCGGTCGTCGGGCAGCCGCTGCGCCGGACCGGTGGCAGCTCCCGCCCGCCGGGCCAGGGCGGTGAGCATCGGGGCGTTGGAGTTGTGGATCTCACCCGGGCCCAGCGGCTCGCCGGGAGCCCGGAGCTCGTCGCCGGTGCACAGGACGGACACACGAGGGCGGCGGGCGACGGTGACAGTGCCGACTCCAGCGGCGACGGCTGCGCCGAGCGCGACCGGGCCGAGAACCGTACCGGGCGCCAACACTGTCGTCGCGGCACGCATGTCCTCGCCCGGCGCGCGGATGTTCTGTCCGGCGGCGATGTCCGCCTGTGTCTCGATTAGAGAGCCGCCGTCCGCGCGTACGTCCTCCTGCGGGATCACCGCCGTCGCCCCCGACGGCACCGCCCCCCCGGTGGAGATGCGGATCGCCTGACCGTCGCTCAGCTGGCGGTCCGACGGCGAGCCGGCGCGGGACTCGCCGACGACGTTCAGGATGCGCCCGGCTACCCCGGCGATCACGGCGTAGCCGTCCATCGCCGAGCAGGAAAACGGCGGTACGTCACCGGCGGCGCGCACCTCCCGGACGAGCGCTCGTCCCAGTGCCTCGTCGATCTCGACCAGCTCAGAGGGGAGCGTCAGCAGCGAGTCCAGCACGAGCTGCCGGGCGGCGGTGATCGTGATCAGGGGAGCGGCCATCTCGGGTGGCGGGCCACGGGGCGGCGGCCTGCCCGCGGCTCGTGGCTCTGAGCATATTCCGACTCGTCGCGGGTGGCCGCCGGCGACGGCGCCGTCAGTGGGGCCAGTCAGCGCGCAGGCAACGAGACGGCGCCGACCTGGGCGACGCCCGCGGCCGTGAGGCCGAGTGCGCTGGCGGCCGCCGCAGTCAGATCCCAGTCGCGGCCCGCGATGTAAGGACCGCGGTCGATCACCGGGACGGTCAGCGTCCGGCCGTGGTAATAGAACGCAACCTGGGTTCCACACCTCAGGGTCTTGTTGGCGACGCCGAGGGTGGTTCGGCTCAGCGTCTCGCCGCACGCGGTGTGATGCCCGTAGAGGCTCGGGCCGCCGTACCAGCTGGCCAGCGAGGGGCGGTAGATGGTGGTCGTCAGCGCCGGCGTCGCCGCGGCGCTCTGGGCGACCGACCTGGAGGAGACGATGGCGCGGACCGAGAAGCGGCCGATGTGGTTGGTGGTCCAGACGGCCGAGAACGAGCCGTTGGCACCGACGATCGCCGACGCGGTGGGGGCCCAGGTCCAGCCCGTCTGGTGACCTGAGCGCTCGATCTCGATCGTGTCCCCGGCAAGCCTCGAGGACGCGGTGCCGGTGAAGCTGAGTCCCGCGCGCAGCATCGCCGAAGCGCTGGTGGAGAGCGTGATCCCGTTGCCGCTGGTGGTGACGGTGACGTTCCCGCGGCCGACCGAGATGCCGGTCGTCTGGCTGCGTGCGCTTTGGTTGGCGGCGGGCCGATGGCCGGTGCTCGGGGCGGGAGCGCTCGCGGCGGGGGCCAGGCCCGACCCTCCGGATGGACCGGCCGCCATGGCGCTCGCCGGTAGGGCGAGCAACGCGCCGACCAGGGCGCTCACGGCATGGGCACAGTGGCGTCGACTCTCGATCAATGAGACCTTCCTTGTCGTCTTGCCTACGAGGTGAGCTGACGGGCTCGCGCCGGTTCGGCGCTACGGTCCGTTACGGGACCGATTCGCCCCAGCGGGTCTGTGACCCGCAGGTGGTTCCCCCGTCGACCCGCTCCGGAGAGGGGGCCGTTCGGCTGGTGGCGGCAGTATACGCAGACTCCGCAGACGGATGTATGGCTGACAGAGGAGATGCAGCGATGACGTCGACGGGCCCCGGGCGACCGCCCTCGACGGCCGCCGCGCCCGAGCGGATCCGACCTGTGTCAAAGTCGGGGGAGGCGAGACAGCGCGCCGCGCAGGGCGCGGACGCCGAGGTGAAATCCGATCTCCGTCAGCTCGGCGGCTGCGTTCACCGCGGTCGCAAGCAGGCCCGGCGCCGGCGTCGGGGGGTGTGACGAGCTGCGGGGGCCGGCCGCTTGGCGCCGCGCCGGTGCGGCCGCGTACGCGGTAACGAGTCGATGACTCCGGGCGCAGATGGGTCGCTCACGGCTTCATGATCGCGCACGGCGACGAGATTGCGAACCGAAATCTTGAAACGCCTCGGGCCGTTGTACGTATATATAGAGCTCCCGACCGAAGCGGCCAGCCGCGAGGCCAACCGGTCAGTGCGTCCGTGTGCGCGGGCCGGCACGCGCCCTGCCGATTGACTTCAAAAAATATAGTGACTATATTTGGTGCCTATGTTGGAGTAGCGGTCGTGCGCTCTCACAGGCACCTCAGCAGTCTTTTTGTACTGAGGGGACGGCACCACCATCGTGCTGTCGACTACGACGGAAACGGATTCAGATGTCTGTAGCGGAACTGCAGGAACTCGAAGAGATCAAGGGCCTCGTCAACCGCGGCCAGCAGCTGGGCGTACTCACCTACTCCGAGATCGCCGGGGCCGTCTCTGAGCTCGATCTGGATGAAGCTGACGTGGAGGAGCTGCACGGCTTCCTGGAGCGCGCCGAGATCGAGCTCGTCGAGGAGGTCGATCCGGCGTTGGCCGCGACCGAGGTGGAGCGAGCGCCTGACAAGCGCGGCCGGCGCAAGGCCAAGACCACGCTCGACCTCAAGCCGGACATGACGACCGACTCGCTGCAGCTGTTCCTAAAGGACATCGGCAAGGTCCGCCTGCTCACCGCCCAGGAGGAGGTCGACCTCGCCAAGCGGATCGAGCGCGGTGACCTGGACGCCAAGCAGAAGATGGTGGAGTCCAACCTCCGGCTGGTCGTGTCGATCGCCAAGAACTACCGCAACCAGGGCCTCCCCTTCCTGGACCTGATCCAGGAGGGCACGCTCGGCCTGGTCCGCGCGGCGGAGAAGTTCGACTATCGCAAGGGCTTCAAGTTCTCCACCTACGCCACCTGGTGGATCCGTCAGGCGATCGCCCGGGCGCTGGCCGACAAGGCCCGAACGATCCGAATCCCGGTGCACGTGGTCGAGAAGCTCAACAAGATCGGGCGTGCCGAGCGCAAGCTGGTTACCGAGCTGGGTCGTGAGCCGACCGCCGAGGAGATCGCCGAGGTGACCGGGATCGAGCCCGAGGAGGTGGAGTCGATCAAGCGCTCCGCCCAAGCACCGGTCTCCCTGGAGAAGCCCGTTGGCGACGAGGAGGAGTCGGAGTTCGGCCAGTTCATCGCCGACGAGCGCGCCGAGTCGCCCTACGAGCGCGCCGCCGAGATCCTCACCAAGGAAGCGCTCCGCGAGGCCCTGGAGAACCTGAGCTATCGGGAGCGGCGCGTGCTCGAGCTGCGCTACGGACTCGGCGGCGAGCATCCCCGGACCCTCGACGAGGTGGGGCGGACGTTCAATGTGACGCGCGAGCGGATCCGCCAGATCGAGAACCAGTCGCTGAAGAAGTTGCAGTCGCTCGCCGAGGCGCAGAAGCTGCGCGACGTCGCCTGACCGCGCCGGCAGCTGCGCCCTGTCCGGGTCAGCGTCGGCAAACGTCCGCCGGCGCCTCAGCGCTAGACCCTGACCGTCCGGGACCGGCCGAGGATCTGTCCGGTCCCGTCGATCGCCTCCACCGCCACGTATCGCGGTGCGTGCGGGAGCGAGATGTCGGTCTCGAAGCCGGCGAGGCGGGCGACGCCCACCGCCTCCAGATGGTCAGCGTCGCGTCCGGCGAGCACGGCCCAGCCGGCCAGCTCGGTGGCGAAGTTCCAGCTCGCGTGCACCGTGGCGCCGGCGTCGGCTCCGGTGCCGGTGCCGGTGCGGGATACGGCCAGGCTCGGCGAGGTCGTGGGGCGTCCGGTCCAGCTCTGCTTGAACGCTCGGTAGGAAAGCGTGCCCGGGCTCAGGTGGCCGTCGAACCGGACGGCGCCGTTGGCGGCGTACTCGGAGAAATAGCTGGAGGTGCCCCAGCCCATGAAGGTGTGGCCGTCGGGCAGCTGCTGAACACTGCCCAGCGCGTCGGACAGCACCTTGGGGCGGTGGAGGAACTGCTGCACCAGCCGGGCCCGTCGTGAGCCCTCGTCGATCGCCAGCACCAGGCCCCGGGACTGGCTGGCCTCCCGGGGCGGCCCCGCCTCGTTGTCGAAGATCGTCATCACGCCCCCGGGATGCAGGGTGATGTGGTGCTGGAAGTAGAAGCGGCTCCCCGGTCCCATCCGGAAATTCCCGCCCTTGCCGCCCAGCTTCCAGATCACCCTGCCCGTCTTGCGGTCGACCTTGTAGCAGGCGCATGTGTTCCGGCTCGAGATCAGGAGATTGTCGTCGGTGGGATCGATCGCAATCGCGTTGACGTGAAAGTAGTCCCAGGTGCCCGTGGGCTTGGCCGGCGGGTGGGAGTAGGACTCGGCCAGGCCCACGTGCTGGTCGCTGCGCCACTGGAAGAGCACCCGGCCGGTGGCGACGTCGACCTCCTGCACGACGCCGTAGAAATAGCTGCCGCGCCGGCCGGTGCCGGGAAAGGTGCCGGTCGCCCGCCCGTAGCAGGTGAACAACGCGGTGCCCTGGTCGGTGAGCAGAAACTCGTGCAGGTCTCCCTGATAACCGTTGCCGGCATGGACCTGGGCCACCGGGCGGTAGCTCTCGTCGTAGATCTCGTAATGGCCCTCCCCGTGAGCGGATACCACGCCGCCCGCAAACCAGGTCATCACCGGCTTTCCCCGGTAGGTCTGAACGCGCACGTTGAACGCGCGATGGGCCGGCGTCGGCTGCGGCGTCAGCGGCGTGAAGCCGACCAACCGTCCGGTCTCGGAGAGGATCATCGGTCCCTGCTGAGCCGGCCCGCCGTGACAGTCGGTGAACACCCAGCCGGGCTGGACGTGCTTGGCCGGGACATCGATCATGATCTCCGGCGGCCGCAGATCCGGACGCGAGTGGAAATGCTGGACGCCGTTGAAGGTGACGCCGCCCGGCCGCGAGCGCAGCGCCGGCAGGGATGCCGTCCTGCCGCGTCCCGTCGCCCGCGAGTCAGAGCAGCCGGTGAGGTTCAGTCCGGCGCCGGCCCCAACCGCAATCGTGCCCCCGGCGATCCGCAGGAAGTCGCGGCGGCTGGCGCTCGCTGCGAGACGCTCGTGTGCGGGCCCGTCGACCGCGGCCGGTCCGCCTGCGTCTGACTGCGTTGATCCGGCATCGCGCCGGCGCCCGGGTTGGTCCATCTCGGTATCCATAGCGAGTCAGACCGGCGAGTACGGCGTCCGACGCGGTTCCACTGACGCTCGCCGTATGCTGTCTTGACATTGCTCTGACGTTAGCTTTACGTTAGCTTGACTGGCTCGTCGCTAGCTTCGCCGCCGATGTCCCCCCTTCGTGCGCTCCGGTCATGACTCCTTTTCAGGCCCGGCAGAAGGCCGCGGCGCTGGGCGGGCTAGCCGGCGCGATCGGCGTCCTCGCCCTGGCAGGCTGTGGCGGCGGTAGCGCCACCAGCAGCTCGAGCTCGTCGGCGTCCGCGGCGGCGGGCTCCGCCGCCACCGTGAAGGTATCCAAGCTGCCCGGGTACGGATCGGTGCTCACCACCGGGTCCGGCCAGACGCTCTACCTGCTCTCCAGCGATCCGGCCAAGAGCAGCAAGTGTGCGGGAGCGTGCACCTCTCAGTGGCCGCCGCTGATCGCGAGCGGTGCTCCGGAGGTAGGGTCGGGGGCGCGGGGATCGCTGCTGTCGACGTTCAAGCGCAGCGACGGCAAGCAGCAGGTCTCCTACAACGGGCACGCGCTCTACACCCACGCCGGAGCGGGTGCCACATCAGGCGCGGGCGTGGCCGGCGAGGGCGGGGTGTGGTACCTCGTCTCACCGTCGGGCGGCGCGGTCAAGTCAACCGCCAGCGGCGGGTATTGACCCGATCTGCCCCAGCGGGGGCCGTTCGGCCTACCAGTGAGCCGCCGGCGTCGCGGCGCGGTCACTCACCCGCGGGTGCGCGAGGATGAGCGTCAGCGTCCGCAGCCCGATGCCCTCGCCGGCGCCCGACGCTCCCGGTCAGCCGCCGGAACCCCGGCTTGGGCTGCTGCTCGGCGTCTGCTGCGTCGCGCAGTTCATGGTCATCCTCGATCTATCGATCGTCAACGTCGCGCTGCCGTCGATCCAGTCGAGCCTCAAGTTCTCGGCCGCGGATCTGCAGTGGGTGGTTGACGCCTACGCGATCATCTTCGCCGGCTTTTTGATGCTCGCGGGTCGTGCCGGCGATCTCTGGGGGCAGCGGCGGACGTTCGTCGCCGCGCTGCTGCTGTTCTCGCTGGCATCGCTCGCGGGAGGCGCCGCGCCCAGCAGCGGCGTGCTGATCATCGCTCGCGGCGTGCAGGGGCTGGGCGGGGCGCTGATGGCCGCGTCGTCGCTGGCGATCATCACCGCCTCGTTCCCCGCCGGTCCCGCCCGCCATCGCGCCGTCGGGCTGTGGGGCGCGATGAACGGCGCCGGCGGCGCCGCCGGGGTGCTGCTCGGCGGGGTCATCACCCAGGAGCTGAGCTGGCGCTGGGTGCTGCTGATCAACGTCCCGATCGGGCTCGCCGCGGTGGCCGTGGCCCGCACCGTGGTCGTCAACCGGATGGCGGTCAAGCGCCGGTCGTTTGACCTCGCCGGCGCGCTCGTGCTCACCGCCGGGCTGCTCATATCCGCATACGGCGCGGTGACGGCGGGCAACGACGGCTGGGGATCGGCGGACGCACTGATCCCGATCGCCATCGGCGCGCTGCTGATTACGGTGTTCCCGCTGGTGGAGGCGCGATGGGCCAAGGACCCGCTGGTGGCGCCGAAGTCATTCACGCGGCCGTTGCGCCACATCAACCTCATCGTGCTGCTGTTCAGCGCCGCCCTGTTCCCGATGTGGTACGTGGGCTCGCTGTACCTGCAGCAGGTACTCTCGCTGACGCCGTTGAGCACCGGTCTGGTGTTCGCGCCGATGGCGCTGACGATCTTCGCCTGCGCGTCCCGGGCCGGTCGGGTGGTGAGCCGGGCCGGGGTGCGCCCCACTCTCGGCGGGGGCCTGATCCTGATGGCCTGCGGGATGGCGATGTTCGCTCGGATCGGTCCCAGCGGGAGCGCCGTCCAGTACGTGGTCCTCCCCGGAGTGCTGACGGCGATGGGGATCGGCTTCTCAATCGTCCCCTCGACGATCGCGGCGACCCAGAGCGCCCTGCCCGGAGACGCGGGACTGGCGTCCGGACTGGTCAACACCTCGCGCCAGATCGGCGGCGGCCTCGGGCTGGCGGTGCTGATCTCGATCGCGACCCAGTACACGAGCCACCTGATCGGCGCCCAGCATCCGACGCCGCAGGCGCTGACCGATGGTTTCCGGCTGGCGTACCTGATCGGCGCCGGGCTGGCCGCGGTGGCCGCGGTGTCGACCTTCGTCCTGGTGCCCGCTGCACAGGCCGGGTCAAGCGCGATCGGTGGCCGACGCGTGGTCGGGACCGCGGTCGCGGTGGTCGCGTGCTTCGCCGTGATCGAGTTCGCCGTGCCGCGTTCGCAGGCCCCCCCGATCGGGGCCTACACGACCAACGGGGCCTACAGCTTCGCCTCCGCGCCAGGGCTGCACCCGCCCAAGCTCCAGGTCGAGACCGAGACCGCGGCCGGCGCGCACCTCCCCGGTTACCTGATGATGGCCAACTTCTACGACCTGAGCCATCCCCCGCTGGTGGGACAGAGCGGCCCGTTGATCTCCGACAGCCGGCTGCGCCCGGTGTGGTTTGAGCCGTTGCCGACCAACGTCGTGGCTGCCAATCTAGAGGCGCAGACCTACGATGGCCGGGCGGTGCTCAGCTGGTGGCAGGGCAACATCACCCCCACCGGCGCGATCAACAGCGGCGAAGATGTCGTCGTCAACGATCACTACCAGCGGGTGGCCACGCTCCAGGGCAGCGACGGCTGGGTCCTCACCCTGCACACGATGATCATCCGTGGTCACGACGCCTGGGTCACGGCGAACAAGAACCTTCCGGCCAACCTGTCCGACGACGGCGGGGTCAGCAACGGAGTGCTCACCGATTCGGCGGTGCAGGAGTACGACCTGAGGACGGGAAGGCTGCTCTACACCTGGGACGCGTCTAAACACATCCCGGCCGGCGACTCCTACACGCAGCCCCCGGCCAACGGATTTCCGTGGGACGCCTACCACATCAACTCGATCGCGGTGAGCGGTCACCGCACCTTCCTGGTCTCGATGCGCAACACCTGGGCCGCCTACCAGGTCGATGCCGGCACCGGAAGGATCATGTGGACGCTCGGGGGCAAGCGATCCAGCTTCCAGGTCCCCGCCTCAGACGACTTCAAGTGGCAGCACGACGTCACGCTGCACCCGGGCAACGTCGTGTCGCTGTTCGACGATCACTGCTGCGACATCACCGGAGCCGACCAGTACCTGCCGGCCACCGGCCCGTCGCGGGCGCTCGAGCTCAAGCTCAATTCCACCTCGCACACCGCCACCGCGGTCGCCGCGTACTCCCACGGGACGACGTTTCACTCCGAGTACATGGGCAACGTCCAGGCGTTGCCCAACGGAAACGTGATCGTCGGCTGGGGTGAGGTTCCGTTCGTCTCCGAGTACACCAGGACGGGCAAGCTGATCTTCGACGGGGCGATGCCCACGCCCGACATGAGCTACCGGGCTTACGTGCAGCACTGGGTCGGGTCGCCGCTCTACCCGCCCAGCGGGGCCGCCCGGATCGCCTCCGGCGCGACGACGGTGTATGCGAGCTGGAACGGAGCGACCAAGCTGGCCGCGTGGAAGGTTCTCGCCGGCGACGGCTCCGCCCAGACCACAGTGGTCGGCCGCCACGCCCGCACCGGCTTTGAGACGGCGATCCCCGTGCGGATGACGGCGCCGCGCTACCGGGTGCAGGCGCTCGACGCCTCGGGGAGAGTGCTCGGCACCTCCAAGTCTTTCGCCGCGACCGGATGAGGGGTAGCCGGTGACCGCCACCAAGCCCGACCGGCGTCTCAGTCGCCGCCAGTTCCTTCCCGCCGCCGCCGGGGTCGCCGCCGCGGGCGTGGGGGCGGTGGTCGGCTATGAGGCGCGCGGCTTGGATGCGTCCAAACCCACGTCCCACCGACCCACGTCGGCAGCGCCGCCCTCGCCGAGCGCCGCCTCTGGCGCGGCGCGGAGCTTCGTCACTCGCCCGGATCTCCGGCCGCCGTCGGTGAAGATCACGAACATCGCCAGCCCTGACTCGGGGGTGACCACGCCCCGGTTCTTCGTGCTCGCTCCCACCAACTACCTGCCCGGCGGCCCCGTCGCCCAGGGGCTGATGATGCTGGATCGCCAGGGCCGGCTGGTGTGGTTTGCGCCGGTGACGACGAAAAAGCCCTTCGACCTGGACATCCAGTCCTATGAGGGCAGGGACGTGCTGACCTGGTGGGCGGGCCAGGTGGCCGGCGCCCACGGGGACGGGGCCGCCCAGATCGCCGACGACTCCTATCAGGTGATCAGGTCGGTCCCCGGCGGCGATGGGCTGATGGCCGACCTGCACGACTTCGTGCTGACCTCGGCCGGAACCGCCCTGATGACCGCCTATGAGACGACGACCACCGATCTGTCGGCGGTCGGGGGCTCGCGCAGCGGTCGCACGTTCGTTGGCCACCTCCTGGAGATCGATCTGCAGACGGGGAAGGTGCTGTTGGACTGGAACAGCCTCCAGCACGTCGGCGTGCGGGAGAGCTACGCGCCGATGCCGGGCAACCGAGGCGACGCCTACGACTACTTCCACATCAACTCGGTGTCGGAGATGGACGACGGCAACCTGCTGGTCGGCGCCCGTAACACCTGGGCCCTGTACAAGATCGACCGGGTAAGCGGATCCGTGCTGTGGCGGCTGAACGGCAAGCGGTCGGACTTCAGCCTCACCGGGCCCGCACACTTTTACTGGCAGCACGACTCGCGCGCCCACGGCGACTCGATGATCACCGTGTTCGACAACGCGGGGCCCAACAAGGAAAAGCAGTCCCGGGGGCTGCTGCTGTCGGTCGACACCACGGCCAGGCACGTCGACCTCGCCCAGGCCTACGAGCATCCGGCGCGGTTCGTGGTCAACACCCAGGGCAGCATCCAGCGGCTGCCCGACGGTCGGGTGGTCATCGGCTGGGGCGACCAGCCCTACTTCTCCGAGTTCGCCGCCGACGGCACGCTTTTGCTCGACGGCCAGCTGCCGGTCGGCGTGCGCTCCTACCGCGCCTACACCGCCAATTGGGTCGGACACCCCGCCGATCCGCCGCGCGTCGCCGCCCAGGCCAATCCGGCCGGCGGCTTCGTCGTGTATGCCAGCTGGAACGGGGCGACCGAGATCGACACCTGGGTGGTGATGGCCGGCTCCAAGCGATCCGCGCTGGACCGGGTGGGCTCGCAACGGTGGAGTGGCCTGGAGACGGCGATCGCGGTCAACTCCGTCGGCCCCTACTTCCAGGTGGTCGCCGTCGACGCGCGGGGAAACGAGCTGGGGCGCTCGGAGGTCGCGTGATGGACGCGATCGCCTGCAGCCCCAACGTCATCTGGCAGGAGGGCAACCTCTCTCGCGCCCAGCGGTGGGAGGCGCTGGAGGCCCGCGGCGCGACGGTGTGGCTCACCGGGCTGCCCGCGGCCGGGAAGTCCACCATCGGAGCCGCGCTGGAGCAGCGGCTGGTCGCCGCCGGGCGCTTCGCGTACCTGCTGGACGGCGACAACCTGCGTCACGGCATCTGCGCCGATCTCGGTTTCAGCGCCGAGGACCGGGCTCGCAACATCCTCCGCGCGGGCGAGCTCGCCCGGCTGTTCGCCGACGCCGGCGCGGTGGCGATCGTCGCGCTGGTCTCGCCGCTGGCCACCGTTCGCGACGAGGTCAGGGCGCGGCACGCCGATCTAAAGCTGAAGTTCATCGAGGTGTTCGTGAACACGCCCATCGAGGTCTGCGCCCGCCGCGACCCCAAGGCGCTGTACGCCCGCGCCCGGGCGGGCGAGATCCACGGTCTCACGGGCGTGGACGATCCCTACGAACCGCCCTTGAGCCCGGAGCTGGTGCTCGGACCCGCGCTTGACGTGCGCGCCGCGGTCGACGCGATGCTCGCCCTCCTGAACGCCCCGGACGAAGTGCCCGACCGTGGGGCGCAGCGGCGACCGCACGGCCGGGCGCCGTTCCGAGGCGGGGTCATATCGAACCACGAATCGAATGGAGCTTGCCGATGAAGGTGATTGGGGCCGGCCTGCCGCGCACGGCCACGCTCTCGCAGAAGGTCGCCCTGGAGATGCTGGGGTTCAAGCCGTGCTACCACATGGTCAACGTGCTCGCCGATCTCGATCAGGCCAGGCGCTGGCGAGGGGCGCTGGATGGCGAGGTGCCGGTGGCCGAGATTCTCGATGGGTTCGAGGCGACGGTCGACTGGCCGGGATCGTTCCTGTGGCGCGAGCTGGTCGACGCCTACCCCAACGCCAAGGTCCTGCTCAGCATTCGCGACGGCGACACGTGGGCGCGGAGCATGCGCGCGACCGTGTGGGGAGTCGTCTACGGCGACATCTTCATCCGCCACCTCTCGGATGCGCGCCGGGCGATCGACCCGCAGTGGAACGGCTTCATGGAGATGATGAACGAGTTGTGGCAGCGCAGCGGGCTGGTCGCGGACATCGGACCGAGACTGGAGCAGATGAGCGCGGCGATGGCCCGCCGCAATGACGAGATCGTGCGGGCCGTCGCCCCGGAGCGCCTGTTGGTGTGGAGGGCGTCAGACGGGTGGGAGCCGCTGTGTGAGTTCCTGGAGGTCCCCGTGCCCGACGGTCCGTTTCCCCGGGTCAACGACAGCGCGGAGTTCGCCGATCGGATCGTCGATGGCGCCCTGACGGCGATTCACGCCCACCGGTCCGCTCAGGAGGACTCGTTGGCCACACACTGACAAGCGCCGACGGGTGCCTCGCGGCACGGATCATCGCTTCACTTCGTGAAGCATTGCGCTAGAATCGAAGTCCTGATGGTCGATAGAGACACGTGTCCGGTCTGCCGGACCGCTGAGATCGTGTGCGGGAAATGGACATTGCTGGTGATCCGCGATCTCGCCGAGGGCCGCTCACGATTCTGCGAGCTCGAGCGCTCGCTGGCCGGGATCAGCCCCCGGACGCTGTCGCTGCGGCTGCGGGCGTTGGAGGAGGAGGGCATCGTCGAGCGCCAGACCTTCCCCGAGGTGCCGCCCCGCGTGGAGTACGTCCTCACCACGAAGGGACGGGCGCTGGTCCCGTTGATCGAGGACATGCGCGCCTACGGGCGCGAGTGGCTCGGCGTCGACTGCTCCGGTGAGCTCGTCGTCGACGGCAGCCGCGAGCCGGCGATCGCCGCCGTTTAGTCGCTCGTCGGCAGGATCCGCGTCCCCGGCGGAGAATCCGCCGTCGTGCGCAACATCAACCTTCACCGGCTGCTCGAAGCATTCGCGGTGGATGCCTCCAGCCGCTTGGCGGCGGAGACGGCCGATGGGGCCGAGATGCCGTTTGAGCTGGCCGAGGAGCGAGGCTCGGGTCAGGTGCCGCTGTACTGCTACCGGCCGCTCACCGGAGAGTTCATCCGCCAACGAATGGCCACGCTGCGGACGCTGCGCAGCCACGCTCCGGCCGCCCGCGCCCTGGCGGAGACCGAGTCCCTCGACGTATATCTGAGCGAGCATGGCGTGAAGGCGCCGGCGGACGGCGGCGCCCGCTGCGAGGTGGCGCTCTGCGTGTTCCTGGACTCCATGTTCGGGCAACGAACCGGGTTCGGGTTCGAGCCGGCGCTGTTCGAGGCCGCCTACGCCGAACTGGAGCGGGCGCTGTATGGGGTGCATTGCACGGTCACGGTGATCACGCCGCTGCTGGGCGTGGCGCTGGATCCCGGCACGACCGAGCTGACGCTCGGCGACGGCCTGTCGCTGATCCGCGGCGACGCGATCGCCGATGCGCCGGCCGAGGCGGTTTGGGGAGCTGGCCAGGAGCCCAATCTCTTGGCGCTGCTGGCGATCGACGAGCAGCGGTCGGGCCGGCCGCCGGTGTCGATCGCGCGAACCCGCTTCCGCGAGCTTCTCAGTGCCCTGCGCCTGTTCGAGCGGGGGGCGTACTCGATCGGACCCGTGGGCTGGGCGCGAACCGACGCCGGCAGTTGGCGCTCGGTGGCCATCGGTGTCAGCGGCCGACCGCGGCTGCTGACGCTGGTCCGGACGGCGCAGGTGCCGGAGCTGCGCGCCTTCTGCCGTCTGCTGGTTCGCAGCGGTCCCGCCGGCGAGCTCGCCTGGGCCCTGGCCCGGTTTGAGATGGGCTGCGAGCGCCTGGCGTCCAGCGAGGCGCTGACCGATTATCTGCTCGCCCTGCGCGCGCTGCTCGAGCCCGAGGGTCCGGAGAGCGGCCGCCTGGCCCAGCGGCTGGCGGCGATCTGCGCCCGGCCCGAGGATCGGGCGAGGCTGGCGGAGCGCGTCGCCCGCGCCGCGACGCTGGAGCGGGCGGTGATCGCCGGCGTGACGGCCTCCGACGACCGCCTCGATGCGGTCGTCGGCGAGCTGGCCGAGCATCTGCGCGCGATCCTTCGTGACGCGCTGTGCGGGCACCTGGACGCCGATCTGGTCGCCGTCGCCGATGACCTGCTCGCCGAGGCAGCGGCCGCGCCCGCCAGCCGGCGATAGCGCCCGCGGATCGCTAAGCTGGACGACGACCGCTCCCTACTCGGTCTCGACGTGAGGCCGGGAGTGTTATGCCCGCCAGGCACGACACAAGTAAGTCCTGGGGCTCGTAAGTAGTCAGGGGGAGCGCGATCACAGCGGCGAGCGGGCTCAGGCCCGCTCGTTCTGTATTCGGTGGCACGTTAGGCTCTCGGGGGCGATGGCCGACGATCCCCTCATCTGCATGGTCGAGATCCCGATGGGAAGCCGCAACAAGTACGAGTACGACGAATCGCTGAAGGCGATCAAGTTCGACCGGTTCGTGTCGGCCTCGGTCGTGTATCCGACCGATTACGGCTTCATCCCGGACACGCGGGCGCCCGACGGGGACGAGCTCGATGTGCTGGTCTGCGTATCGGAGCCAACCTTTCCCGGCTGCCTGGTGCCGGTCCGGCCGGTCGGTCTGTTTCACATGACCGACGAGAAGGGCAACGACGACAAGATCGTGTGCGTGCCGGTGAGCGATCCCCGCTGGAACGTCCACCGCGAGCTCGAGGACCTGCCCCAGCACTTGCGCGACGAGATCTTCCACTTCTTCACCGTGTACAAGGACCTCGATCCCGATCGCGTCTCCGAGCCCCAGGGCTGGTCGGGTCGTCAAGCGGCGCTGAACGAGATCGCCGACGCACAGGAGCGCTTCCGAGCCGACACGCGCTGAGCGCGAGCCCCCCGATGTACCACCTCGAGCTGCGCCAGTTCCCGCACGTCGCCCGGACGTTCAACCTGAACCGCGAAGAGCTCGATCTCCGCTTCGTCCGGCCGTGGGCCGCCGGCGCGATGGTCGAGCACGCCGAGCGCCGGTGGTCGCCCGAGCGATCGCGGCTGACCGTCCTGCACGGCCCGGAGTTGCGCCCCGACGAGTTGAGTATGGGGCGTGGGTGGTCGGCGGCGACCAAGAGCTCTGAAGATGTCACCCTCGCCCTGCTCGCCGAGGCGCGGAGGGGCGCCGAGGCCCGCCCGGAGGTGGAGGCGCTCAAGCACGCCGTCCAGGAGGTGGCCGGCGGCTCGATCGGGTTTCAGGACGTCATCGCCCTCGCCGCCGCCGGACATCCGCTGTGGCGGGCCAGCGAGCAGCTGGCGCTCGCCGAGCAGGCGGTGTGGGAGATGCTGCACCAGAACCGCCTGACGATGCTCGCCGGCTCGGAGGCAGTCGCTCCCGAGCGCTGGCAGGCGATCGTGCTCAGCTGGGCGAGCTGGACCGACGGAGCGCCGGAGGCGTTTCGGCTCCAGGCCCCGGCCGACCCTCAGCCCGGGTAGCCCGCCGTCGGTGCGACCGTACTTGCGGGGACGACCACTAGGCGATCACGTCGGCGATCATCCGCTCGCGCTCGGCGTCGGCCGCGAACAGGTAGCGGTGCACGCGCAGCAGCCCCTGCACGTCGTGGACGTCGTCATCGAGGTGCGGGACGAGCAGCAGCGGTTGGTCTGACAGCTCGTCCTGGAGCCGGGTGACGTTGCGCGCGTCGCGACGAGCCAGACGGTGGTAATCGGCGAAGTTGGCGACGACGCGCTCCGCCAGATCGCGGTCCATCACGGCGACGAGCTCGTCGAGCAGGTCGTCGGCCTCGGCGTCGCCGAGGATGTCGTGGTGGACGCGGTTGACGATCACGCCGGCGAACGGCAGCCGGCCCTCGCGCAGGGTGCGACGGAACCAGATCGCCTCCGCGATCGCCTCCGGCGCCGCCGAGGTGACGAGCACGAAGGCGGTGCTCGGAGCCTTGAGCATCCGCTCCACCTGGGCCGCCCGCTCGTTGAAATCGTCGGTCATGTCTCCCAGCAGGGCGAAGAACGTCGACAGGTCGCTGATCAGATCGACCCCGGTGACGCGGCGCAGGGCGCTCAGCAGCGGCGCCGCCCCCTTTCCGATCACCCGCATGCCCAGACCGGTGGGGCGGACGAAGGCCCGCAACGCCCGTCCCTCCAGGACCGACGTGAGCCGCCCGGGCGCGTCGAGGAAGTCCCCTGCGTTACGCGACGGAGGCGTGTCGAGCACCAGCAGGTCGAAGTCGCCCTCACGCTCCAGCTCGTAGAGCTTGGCCACCGCGGTGAACTCCTGGGACCCCGAGACCGCGGTCGACAGCTCCCGGTAGATCCGGTTGGCCTTGATCTCGCTCGCCCGCTCCGGATCGGGCGCGACCCGCTCGATCAGCTCGTCGAAGGTGCGCTTGGGATCGAGCATCATCGCCCACAGCTCGCCGTCGCACTGAAACCCCGCGCGGGCCAGGCGGTCGGGCTCGACTCGCCGCGGCTCATTGGCGAGCTCCTGCAGACCGAGAGCGTTGGCCAGCCGCTTGGCGGGATCGATCGTGACCACCGCGACCTTGGCTCCGCATGCTGCCATGCCCAGCGCGATCGCTGCCGAGGTGGTCGTCTTGCCGACGCCGCCGGACCCGGCGCAGACGCACACCCGCTTGCCCTGGAGCAGATCGCTCACGCTTGGCATCGGCTCGCCCTCCGGCTGCTCATCGCCGCTGAGTCTAGGATCGGCGTTGGTGGCTCAGCTGCCGGTCGCCGCGGCGCTGGTGGCGGCGGTGCCGGCGATCCCCGTCACCCGGCTGTTCGAGGGCCGCGCGGACTGACTATCCGCTCGAGGCGGTGCCGGTCAGATCGAGCAGCTGATCGCCGAGCGACTCGTCGTGAATCTCGGCCACGCTGACGCCCGGATCGGGCAGGACGCGCAGCGCGTCGGGCGGAAGGCCGACGCTGACGGGTGTTCCCTGGCTATACGGGAGCGCATCCCCGTCGTTGCGCACGAGCGTCTGCAGCGCCGAGCCGTTGGCCAGGCGGAGGTAGATGTGCGTGGTCGAGCCGAGAAAGACGAGGCGCTCGACCATCCCCGGCACCCGATTGGCACCGCTCGTCTCATAGGCGTGCAGCTGGACGCGCTCGGGCCGGATGGCGACCTTCACCGGGCCGGTGGCGTCGAGCTGGCCGGCCTCGGCCTGGAGGATGAAGTCGCCGAGACGCAGCCGGCAGGCCCCCCCGACCCCGCCGGGCTCGACGGCAGCGTCCATCAAGTTCGACACGCCCAGGAAGTCGGCCACGTAGGCGTCGACCGGTTCGTTGTAGACCTCTTCCGGCGTGCCGAGCTGGGCGATGCGCCCGTGGTTCATGACGGCCAGGCGATCGGACATCGTCAGCGCCTCCTCCTGGTCGTGGGTGACATACAGGAAGGTGATTCCGACCTGCTTCTGCAGCGCCCCCAGCTCGACCTGGAGCGTGCGGCGGAGCTTGGCGTCCAGCGCCCCCAGCGGCTCGTCGAGCAGCAGGACCGACGGCCGCAGCACCAACGCCCGGGCCAGCGCAACGCGCTGCTGCTGACCGCCCGAGAGCTGATTGGGACGTCGCTTCTCGAATCCCGAGAGCTGCACGAGCGCGAGCGCCTCCGATACCCGGTCGCCCATCTCCGCCTTGCGCACCGACTTGTATTTCATGCCAAAGGCGACGTTCTCGGCGACCGTCAGGAACGGAAACAGCGCGTAGCTCTGGAACACCGTGTTGACGTTGCGGCGGTGCGGCGGCCAGTTGCCGACGTCAACTCCGTCGAGCAGAATCTGTCCGCCGGTCGGGGGCTCGAAGCCCGCGACCATGCGCAGGGTGGTCGTCTTTCCGCAGCCGCTGGGCCCCAGCAGCGAGAAGAACTCGCCGGCCTGGATCTCGATCGAGATCTCATCGACGGCGGTGACATCGTCAAACCGCTTGGTCAGCGACTCGAGCTTGACATTGCCTCCACTCATGTTCAGTCCTCTCAGATGCCGGCGATGCCGGTGAGCGCATCAGCGCCTTTGCTGCGTTCGCCTCGCGTCATCCACCGGTAGGCGATGAAGCCGACCAGAGCGGCGATGAGCGAGACCGCCAGCATGATCGTGGCCAGGGCGTTGAGCGCCGGCCCGCTCAGCCCGCCATGGACGTTGGAGTAGATCAGCACCGACATCGGTTGGGTGTTCGCAGTCGAGGACAGCTGCTCCACGATCACGAAATCATCCACGGTGCTGGCAAAGACGAGCACCGCGCTGGCGAAGATGGCCGGCATCAGCAGCGGTAGCAGCACCCGGCGGATGGCCCCCATCCGGGATGCCCCGAGATCCGCCGCCGCCTCTTCATACGTCCGTCCGATGGTCACCAACCGAGCCCGCACGATGATCGCGGGCCAGCTTATGTTCCACACGACCAGCCCGGCCACCTCGGCCGGAGTGCCGAGCTTGATGAACGTCAGCGCCTGCGTGACGAGCAGGAACAGCGCCACGGCGAGCAGCAGCTCCGGGATCACGAACGAGAAGATCATCACGAGGCTCAATCCGTTCGAGGTCCGGCTACGCCAGCGATCGATGCCGATGGCAAAGCCGACCCCGATCGGGACGGTGATCAGCGTGGTCAGGACCGCCAGGATCAGCGTTTGGGTGACGGCATGATGCAGGCTGGGGTTGTGCAGTACCGAAGTGACCTGGTTGCCGACGTACCACTTGGTGGAGAAGCCCTGCCATGTCGCCTGAGAGGCGCCCCGGTTGAACGAGAACAGCACCGCGATCGCGATCGGCAGGATCGACCAAATGATGTACAGCCAGGTGAAGCCCTCCATCGCCCACGGCCGCCGCCACGGGTTTCCGCGCGGGCGGCCGCGCCAGGCGAGCGTCTCGCGGCCCGACGGGGCAGCTACCGGCTCACCGAGGGCGCTGGCCATCAGGCGAACTGCCTCGAGGCGCGGGCGGTGCTGACGGCGTAGTAGATCATCGGGATCAGCAGCACGACGAGCAGCATCAGCGCCAGCACGGCGCCCTGGCCGGTCTCCCCGGGCGAGTCGAGCTGTCCCTCGATCGCGTTGCCGATCATCGTCGTCCCCGGCGCCGCCGACAGCAACTGATTGGTGAAGTAGTCGCCGAGCATCGGCAGCGCGGTGATGAACGCGCCCGCTATGAGGGTCGGCTTGCTCAACGGAACGGTCACCCGCCAGAAGGTCCGCCACTTGCTGAGCCCGAGATCTCGGGCGGCCTCGAGCAGGCTCTGATCGATCCGGTCAAGGCCGGCGTAGAGCACCAGGATCAGGTACGGGATGTATCCGTACACGAGGCCGAGCACGACGGTCGCCGACTTGCCGCCGAGCCAATCGGTGTGACCGGGCAGGCCGACGAACGACAAGGCGCTGTTGAAGAACCCGCCCTGCTGCAAAAGGTCGATCCAGGCCAACATGCGCATCATGTAGCTGACCCAGAACGGCGCGATCAGCAGGACGAGGAACAGCGTCTTGCGCCTGCCCGCGTACCGGGAGACGAAATACGCCACCGGGTAGGCGATCGCCAGCGAGATCGCGGTCGCGATCGCCGTGTAGAGCAGCGTCCGCAGTGCGGGCGGGCCGAGAAACGCCCCGCTCCCCACGATGTCGTGCCAGACCGCGGTCAGATTGGCACTCGACCAATGCAGTGGATTCCAGGTCGGGACCGCCGTCTGGAAGAACGCGTTGACCCCGCCCGCGGCCACCGCCAGCATCACGTAGAACGGCGCCACGAACAGAACGAGCAGCCAGATCGCTCCCGGCGCCGCCAGCCCCATCCACAGCCAGCGGTTTCGCCGCAGCTCTGTGTCCTGCGACCGCCCCATCGGCTTAACCTACAGCCCCTTGGAGAACGTGTTCCACGTGGACTCCCAGACCGCGAGGGCGGCGGGAGGCAGTTCGAGCTGGAAGACGCCTTGGCGGAAGTACTCCGGCAGCACCACCGTGGAGGTCAACTGCGGAGGCAGCAGCTTCTCGGATACCAGGCGATTCGGGGTCACGGCGGTCAGCGGCTGCATGTAACCCACGTAGCTGTAGTTCTCCAGGGCGTTGCCCACGTCGAGCAGGTAATCGATGAACATATGGGCCAGCACGGGGTTGGCGCCGCTGGTCAGGTTGACCATCACGTCGTTGGCGACGGGACCCTTCTTGTCGGCCGGGAACCAGTAGCCGAGCGTGTCGACCGAGGTGCCCTTGGGCAGATACTCGTACGAGGAGGCCATGTCGCCCGACCAGGCGTGGTGGATCCAGGTCTTCCCGGTGGGGATGTCGGTGTAGTCGTTGTTGTCGATCCGCACGTTGGTCAGGGAGGAGAGCTGCGACAGCGCCTTGCCGGCCGCTTGGATCTGCGGCGTGCTGGTGGTATTGACGTCAAAGTTGCCGGCCCGCATGAGCGCCAGGCTGATCGTCTCCCGGTCATCGTCCAGGACGGCGACCTTGCCTTTGTACGGCGCCCCCTGCCACGGCATGTTCCAGGACGGGGCGAGGTTCACCTTGTCCTTGCGCCAGCCCATGCCGGTGGTGTAGATCGAGTACGGCGTCGAGTACTGCCAGCCCTGGTCGTAGAACGGATTGCGATAGTCGGGCCAGGTGTTGGCCATGTTGGGGACGTAGCTGTGGTTCAGCGGCCGGATCATCTTGGCTTGGATCAGCTGACCGAGGACATCGACGGTCGGGAAGAAGACGTCGAACTTGAGCTGCCCGCTGCCGAGCTTGGCGATCGCCTCTTCCATCGTGTTGAACGTCGTCAGCGAGTAGTTGCAGTTGTGCTTCTTACAGAAGTCCTTGATCACCTTCTCGTTGATGTACGCGACCCAGTTGTAGAGCTGCAGGGTCGCCCCCTTCTCCGGCGCAAGGCCCGAGGCGATCGGCTTGTTGTCGGCGTACAGCGGCCACTTGACCGGCTTGTTCGGACGCGCCAGCGGGACGCCGCCGCTGCCCGTGGCACCGCTGGCGCCAGAGCCGGATCCGCCGCAGCCCGCCAACACTCCCGCGAGCGCGAGCCCGGCGCCTGCGCCGAGCAGCTGCCGACGGGAGATCGCGCTCTCATCCGGCTCGGGCCGGCGCCGGATGCCTCCTTCAGACCATCCCTCACGTGGATGCATGCCACCTCACCTCGCTCACTCTTTTCGCGTCTCGTTTGCGGACGCGCCCATTACGGCTCGTGGTCCACGAAGATCGCAGCCGAGCTCGCTCTCGGCCAGCGCCAGGCAGCGGTCCACCATGCGCCCGGCGTCGACGTCGGGCTGGCCCAGCGTGACCTGCACGCCGAGCCCGTCGAGCAGACCGCTCAGGGAAAGCGCGAAGTCGTCCGGGTTCACGACATCGTTGAACTCGCCGGTGCGTTGCCCCTGGCGAACGATCTCGGCGATCAGCACCCGCTGCCGGCGGTCCAGGCGGAAGTAGGAGCTGCGGACGGTGAGATCGCGTCGGGCGCGGACCCAGATCTCCATCCACAGGGTGTAGTCGTTGAGCCCACCGGGGCCGAGACTCGTCTCCTCGATCAGGGCCACGAGCTTGTCGCTGGCCCGCTGCAACTGATCCTGACCCTCGGAGAGGCGCTCGTAGAAGCCGCGGTCGGCGTACTCCACCGCCTCCTCCAGCAGCCGGTCCTTGGACTCGAACCAGTACAGGATCGCCGGCGAGCTGGTGCCCGCCCGGTCGGCGATGTCCCCGATCCGGGTGTCGAACAGGCCGCGCTCGTAGAGCACCTCAGCGGCGGCGGCGATGATCTGCGGCTTGCGCAGGTGTTCGACCTTGGGGCGCGGCATTCGTCCCTCCTCAGCGATCCCGGATGCTTATACTGAACCGCGAGTCAGGAAATTACTGCGGCGGCCCGGTAGCTGTCAAGCCGCCACCGTTGAGATCGCTTAAGGAGAGTCGCTGTGATCGATGTGGCGGTGCTGGGAGCCGGTCTGGCCGGTCTGGCGGCGGCGCGTGACCTTCGCCGCGGCGGAGCGGACGTGCTCGTGTTGGAGGCCCGCCACCGCGTCGGTGGCCGGGTCGAGGCCGTGGCACTGCCCGACGGGCGCACCGCGCAGCTGGGCGGCGAGTTGATCGGCGCCGAGCACTGGGCCTATCTGGAGCTGGTGGCCGAGCTCGGGCTGACGGTGGAGCCCAGCTACGTCGCCGACCCGGGCGAGATCAGCTGGGGGTTGCGCGAGGGTGTGCACGTCGGCGACGAGATCCCATGGATGACGCCCGCCGAGCGCGCCGACAACGACCGAGTCGAGCGTGAGTTCGCGCGCCTGGCGGCCACCGTCGATCCCGAAGACCCATGGCGCCATCCCGACGCCCGCCGGCTCGACGAGCTCAGCTTGGGGGGGTGGCTACGCGAGCAGGGCGCGCTCCCGGCGGTGGCCCGCCGCCACGTGCTGGCGTCGCTGTCGCTGTCGTGTGACAGCCCCGAGCGGACCTCGCTGCTGTCGGACCTGCGCAAGCATGCGTCGCTTCCGGCCGCAGGCTTTTACGACCTCGGGGCGTGGGAGGGACTTCGCTGCGCGCAGGGATCGGCCGAGGTTGCGCTGCGGATGGCGGCCGAGCTGGGAGATCGGGTGCAGCTGCGCTCGCCGGTGACTCGGATCCTGGTCGACGGCGCCCGCGGAGTGACGATCGGCCTGCGCGACGGCGACGCGGTCCAGGCGGAGTCCGTGGTGTGCGCGATTCCCGCCGGGCCGCTGCGCCACGTCCAGATCAGCGGGCTCAGCGACGCGCGGCTGGCATCGCTGCGCGCCCAGCGGATGGCGCTGGCGGCGAAGGTGGTGGTCGCCTACCCGGACTCGTTCTGGCAGCGAACGGGCCAGAACGGACTGGCCGAGGCGGAGTGGCTGTTCGGCTCCACGTGGCCCCAGGGTCCCGGCGTGCTGTCGCTGCTGGTGCCCCCGGAGCGGCTGTCGGCGTTCCTGGCGGCGCCCGATGTGGCGCGCCGGGGGGTGATTCTCGACGGTCTGGAGGCTCTTTACGGCAAGGGGGCCCGAGAGCCGGTGGCGCTGCTGGAGCGCGCCTGGGGGGTGGACCCGTTCACGCTGGGCTATGTCACCGGCTGGGCGCCGGGGGATGTGATGCGGGTGGGCCCGCTGCACGGCTGCCACGAGCCCCCGTTCTACGTGGCCGGCTCAGATCACTGGGTCGCCGGCTACATGGAGGGCGCGGTGCGGACCGGACGGGCGGCGGCGCGGGCGGCCCTCGCCGCGGGCTCGGCGGTGGTGTAAGGCCTCCCGGCCCGTGCTTGTTGGGTGCGGCGGCCGACGCCTCAGCTGTCGGGCCAAATCAACGGCACCTCGGCGATCTCTGCGGGGTGTGGGCGATCTTGCCCGCGCCCCGGTGCCGAAGTCCGTCTCCCCCTGACAAGCCGGATCACATGCCCGCCGCCCGCCGCCGCGTCATCGGGGTGCCCGCGTCAGCCGTGATGAGCCGCTCTCCTAACCCCAGCTCGCGAGCCAGCGACCAGTCCACCGCGCGCCGCGCCCGCTCCAGCAGCAGCGTCGAGTCGCCGATCAGTGTCCGCACGCCGTACCCGTCCAGCAGGGCGAGCGTCTGGTCGGCAACCGCCTCGGGGTCGCATCGCGCGAACTCACCCTCGGCGATCCCGGCACGGATCTCGTCGGCAAACCAGGCGCGCAGCCGCGCGTACAGCTCCTCGGCCACGGGCCTCAGCTCGGGGTGGCGGATCGCGCGCAGCCACAGCTCCACCCACAGCACCCAGTCCTCGCGCAGTCCGGGCGTGCTCGGAAGGCACTGCTCGATCATCGTCTGCAGACGCTCGGCGCGCGAGGCGCGCTCGGGCAGCCCGGTCTCGATGCGGATGTCGCCGGCGTGGTGGTAGGAGTAGTCCAGCGCTTCGGCCAGGAGCGCCTCACGGCTGTCGAAGTGGTAGTGCACGAGCGCCGTCGACACGCCCGCGTCCATCGCGATCCGGGCGATGCGCACGCCGTCGATCCCTTCGCGGGCGATGCGACCGACCGCGGCCGACAGGATCCGCTCCCGGGCGGCGCCGCGCTTGCCCCGCGTCGACGTCACGCGTCGCTCAGCGCCGGCGCCAGGTCGGCGCGGATCCGATCGGCGAACCAGGCCACGCCGGCCTCCCGAGCCGACAGCGGCCCGCAGCGGTAGCCGCGCGTCTCGAGACCCTGCTGCACGTTGTCGACCAGGTCGACGTCCTCGTCCAGGACCAGCGTGTTCAGCCGCTGGTTGGCCCACTGAACGAAACGCGTGCGCGGGCTGGCGCCGGGCGGCCGGTACGACGCGTAGACGTCGCGCGTGCGCGCCACGCCGTCCGGGATCAGCTGCCAGGTGCCCACCTGATCCGGATACAGATCGATCGTCGTGTTGGGATAGATGTAGGCGTAGCGCCAGATGCGTCGATCCACGCCGGGCATCGGCGTCACCAGCTGGGCGTAGAGGCGCTCGAGCCGGTTGCTGGAGGGCTTGTCGCGCAACGGCGCGTCGAACCACACGTAGTGATCGTGCACCTCGACGTCGTAGTGCTTGTAGTCGAGCATCCGCATCAATCCGGGATGGGCGATCGGGATGTGGTAGCCCTCGATGTAGTTGTCGGCGATCACCTTCCAGTTCGCCGGCTGGCTGCCGTTGGCGGGGGCGAACGGCCGCAGCGTCTCGATCCCATAGGGGGCCAGCCGCTGAGGCAGGTCCCCGACCAGGTCCGCCAGCGGGGTGGCGTCCGCGTCCAGGTTGACGAACACCAGGCCGCACATCTCCTCGACGCGGACCGGCATCAGGCTCAGCGCGCTCTTGTCCAGACGGTCCCCGAACGCCAGGCCCTCGGGTACCCCGATCAGGCTTCCATCCAGCCGATACGTCCATCCGTGGTACCGGCAGCGAATCGCCGCCTTGCACTGGCCGGAGCCGCTCAGCAGGCGCGAGGCGCGGTGACGGCAGACGTTACGGTAGGCGCGGAGCTCGCCGTGCTCGTCGCGCACCACCAGCACCGGCTGAGTGCCCGCGGCGGCGGTGATGTAGCTACCGGTGCGCGGCAGCGAGGACACGTGCCCGGCGAGCTGCCACGTGCGCTCGAAGATCAGCTCCTGCTCGGCCGCGAGCAGAGCGGCGTCGGTGTACAGGCGTGGCTCGAGGGCGAGGCCGGATGGGGTGGGCGGGGCGATGGTGGAGTCCATATCCTCAATCCTGACTTTGTGATCAGTTGGTGTAGTCTACCGGCCATGGTCAAGCGCGCAACCTGGTTGTCGGTCACCCCCGAACCCGAGCGCGAGCTGCCCGCCGCGGTGGCCACGCTCGCCGCCGGGCGCCGAGCCACCGGCGAGGCGGTGGCTGCCGAGCGGGCGCGGATCGAGCGGCTGGTCCTCTTCGGAAGCCAGCGGCGCTGGCTGGGCTATCTGCACGACGTCGTCAACCAGATCGAACCGGGTCTGGACAGCGCCGACCCGGACGTGAGCGCCGCGGCCGGGCGGGCCGCTGTGGTCCTGGCCAACCACCACAACCTGCTGCTGGGGCTTCCCGGCTCCGGCGCGCGCCTGACCGCCACCGACCGGGCCCGGCTTCAGGCCTTCAACGCTCACCCGCAACATCGAGGAGCCGCATGATCACCATCACTCCAGCCGAGCTGACCGAGGAGCACCTGGCGCTCGGGCAGCGAGCGCGCGAATTTGTGGAGCGGGTTCTCCGGCCGCTGGAGGAGATCGCCGAGACCGCCGGCGGGCGATTGCCGCAGGCCACCGTGGCCGAGATTGCACGCGAGGCGATTGACGCACGGCTGCAGGGGGGGCGGGTCCCCGTCGAGCTCGGCGGCCAAGGGTGGTCGATGATCGAGTGGTTCCTGGTCAATGAGCAGTTCGGGCGGGTTACCAACGGCCTGCACTGGCACGTCCCCAACGTCTACAACGTGTGGGTGGAGGGCAACCCCGATCAGTTGCGGCGGTACGTGGCGCCCGCCCTGCGCGGCGAGGGCGGCGACGCCTACGCGGTCACCGAGGCCCAGGCCGGGTCGGATACCTCGCAGATCGCCACCAGCGCCGTCGCCACCGACAGCGGCTGGCGAATCAACGGCGAGAAGTGGTTCGTGACCTCCGGCGACGTCGCCCGGGTGCTGATCGTGATGGCCAACGTGGTCGATTCAGGGCAGCGGCTCCCGACGCTGTTCCTGGTCGAGCCCGAGGCGGACGGCGTGGAGTTCGTCGACGATCCCCGCTTCACCCACAACTATCCCCACGGCCACCCGACGATCCGGTTCACCGACGTGGAGGTGGCCGCCGACGCCGTGATCGGCGGCCTCGGCAACGGGGAGGAGCTCCAGCGGCGCTGGTTCACCGAGGAGC
Organism: uncultured Actinomycetota bacterium; assembly: GCA_963787595.1. Classification (GTDB taxonomy): domain Bacteria; phylum Actinomycetota; class Thermoleophilia; order Solirubrobacterales; family Solirubrobacteraceae; genus Palsa-465. The sequence goes on along the minus strand of CAWBDE010000004.1, from coordinate 116,536 downwards.
GGCTGGGCATCGCCACTCACGGGCTTGGGGCGATGTGGCGGTTGCTGGACGAGACCACGGACTGGGCGCTGACGCGCGAGCAGGGCGGGCGGCGGATCATGGATTATCAGGGGATCTCGTTCCCGCTTGCGGACTCGGCGACCGACGCGGCGATCGGGCGGTTGCTGGCGCTCCAGGTGTGCGCGATGATCGATGGCGGCGCCGATCCGAAGCTGATCCACGCCAAGGCGGCGATGGCGAAGCTGTTCGTCTCCGAGGCCGCCGGTCGCTGCGCCGATCGGGCCGTGCAGGCATTCGGCGGCCGCGGCTACATGCGCACCAACGTGGCCGAGCGGTTCCTGCGCGAGCTGCGCGTCGATCGCATCTGGGAGGGCACCAGCGAGATCCAGCGGCTGATCATCTCCCGCGCGCTGGAGCGCCGCGGGGTCGAGGCGACGATCCATTGAGCGCCGTGATCGACCAGGCGACCGGTGTCGAACTCGGGCGCCTGATGCGCCCGCGGTCGATCGCGGTCGTCGGGGCGACCGATCGTCCCGGCAGCTACGCGGGCGAGACTCTCGTCAATCTGGCGAAGCTGGGGTTTCCCGGCCCGGTGTGGGGGGTCAACCCGCGCCGGCGGGAGGTCATGGGCCGTGACTGCGTGCCCACTGTGGCCGACCTGCCCGAGCCCGTGGACGCGGTGGTCGTGGCCATCCCCGCGGCGGGCGTGGCCGCCGCGATCGACCAGGCGGGGGAGCGCGGCTGCCGGGGCGCGGTCGTCTTCAGCGCGGGCTTCGACGAGGTCCCATCCGGCGCGGGCCACCACCGGGACCTGGTTGCGGCCGCCCGCCGCCATCGCCTGCCGGTGTGTGGCCCCAACTGCAACGGCATCGTGTCGCCGTGGTCGCGCACCGCCCTGTGGGGGGATGCGCTGCAGGCATCCGAGCCCGGACCGGTCGCGCTGGTCTCCCAGAGCGGGAACGTCGCCGTCAACGCCCTGGCGACGCGGCGAGGCTTGAGGTTTCACACCGTGATCGCCAGCGGAAACCAGGCGGTGCTGTCGGCCGCGGACTACCTGCAGTTCCTGGCCGTCGAGGCGGGGGTGGGGGCGGTGGCGCTGTATCTGGAGGACGACGGTGGACCACGCCTCATCGACGGATTGGCCGCCTGCGCTGACGCCGGGGTACCGGTGGTGGTGCTCAAGGTGGGCCGGTCGGCCGCCGGGGCGCGAGCCGCCGCCGCCCACAGCGGCGCGCTCGCCGGCGACCAGCGGGTGTTTCGCAGCCTCATCGACGAGGCCGGCGCAGTGTGGGCCGATGACGTCCACGAGCTTTTGGAACTCGCCAAGACCATCGCCGTGCGCCGGATGGCGCCCGTGCCCGTGCCCGCGCCCGCGCCCGCGCTCGGGGCCGCGCCGGCGCCCAGGGCCGCGCCGGCGCCCCAGGCCGCGCCCCGGGCCGCGCCGGCGCCCGCGCCGACGCTCGGGGCCGCGCCGGCGCCCCGGGCCGCGCCGGCGCCCGCGCCGACGTCAAGGCAGCCTTCCGCGGCCGGCCTGGCGATCATGACCTGCTCGGGCGGGGACTCGGCTCAGGCCGCGGACGAGGCCGAGCGATTGGGGCTGGAGCTGCCCGCGCTCGCGTCCCGGACGCGAGCGCGGCTGGCGCAGCGGCTGCCGCCGGCGGCCACGGTGGCCAATCCGCTGGACTACACGGCGATGATCTGGGGCGATGTCGCCGCGCTCGGCGAGCTGGTGCGCACGCTCGGCGAAGACCCCGCGATCGGACGGGTGCTGGTCTTCTACGACCAGCCACACGGCCTCAGCGGCGCCCCAGAGGAGTCCTGGCGTGCGGTTCGCGACGGTGTGATGCTCGGCGCGCGGCTCAGTCCGGTACCGACCATCGTCTCCTCGACGCTGCCCGAGCTGCTCGACGACGCCGCCGCCTGGGAGTTCGCGCAGGCCGGGGTGCCGGCCGCGGCCGGTCTGCGGACCGGACTGCGCTGTGCCGCGGCGCTGCACGCCCCCCGCGCCGAAGGGGGCGAGCGGCTGCGCCGGATCGCGGCCGCGGCACGGCCGCTGACCGGCTCAGACGTCCGGCGGCGGGTCCGTCCCATGAGCGAGCACGCCGCGAAGGCGATGCTCCGCCACGCCGGCGTTGCCGTTCCGGAAGGGCGGGTCGTGGCCGATGGCGATGGCGCCGTCGGCGCATTCCGCGACCTGGGCGGTGGGGCGGTGGCGCTGAAGTGCAGCTCGGCGGGCGTGACCCACAAGAGCGACGTTGGTGGGGTCGCGCTCGATCTGAGCACCGAGTCAGACGTCCGCGCCGCATACGCCGACCTCGCCCCGCTGGTGCAGGCACACGATGCGGTCGTGCTGGTGGAGCGAATGGCCCCCGCCGGCCTCGAGATGATCATCGCCGCCCACTGCGAGGGCATCGTCCCGGCGCTGATCATCGGCTTCGGTGGAGTATGGACCGAGCTGATCGACGACGTGGCGGTGATCCCGCTCCCGGCCGCCCCCGAGCGGATCGAGCGGGGCCTACGCGCGCTGCGCGGAGCCCCGTTGCTATTCGGCGGCCGGGGTCGCCCCGGGGCCGACGCGGCGGCGGCGGCGTCGCTGGCGGCGGCGATCGGGCGGCTGCTGCTGGACCGTTCGCTGGCGGCGGTGGAGTGCAATCCGGTTCTGGTGGCCGCTCCCGGCGCGGGGGCGACGGCGGTCGACGCCGTCATTGCGGAGTGGGTGGACGGTGAGTGACCGTTATGACGTCGTGGTCGTCGGCGGCGGCTTTGCCGGGGTGACGGCTGCGCGCGAGGCCGCGCTGCGCGGGCGCTCCACGCTGCTGCTGGAGGCGCGCGACCGGCTCGGCGGCCGCACCTGGACCGCCGACTGGAACGGTCATCTGATCGAGTACGGCGGCGCCTGGGTGCACTGGCACCAGCCGCACACGTTCTCCGAGATCACCCGCGCCGGGCTGGCGGTGACGATCGGTGCCGACTCCGAGCGAGCTCACTGGCATGTCGACGGGGAACGGCGCTGCGGATCGCTCGACGAGCGCGACGCCATCGCCCAGCGGGGCTGGGATCGCTTCGTCGACGGCGTCCGCGAGGCGCTGCCTCAACCCCACGCGCCGCTGACGGCGATCGACCGGCTGCGCCGTTTCGACCGGCTGAGCATCGCGCAGCGCCTGGACCAGCTGGAGCTCTCCGACGAGGAGCGGGCGGTGCTCACCGCCGAGCTCGAGTCACTGGCCCACGCTCCGGTGTCCCACGCCGGCGCCGTGGCGGTGCTGCGCTGGCACGCACTCTCGGGCTACAGCCTCCGGTTGACCCAGGAGACCGGCGGGCGGGTGACGATCGACGGCGGCACCGGCGCGCTGCTCGGCGCGATCGCCGGCGCGGCGCCGTTCGCCCGGCGGCTGTCGACTCCGGTGGCGGCGGTGACCGCGCGCGGGGACCACGTCGAGGTTCACGCCTCTCAGGGGGAGGACGTGTTTGGGCGGGCGGTGGTGATCGCGGTTCCCCTGAACACGCTCGGAGCGGTGCAGTTCGAGCCCGGGCTGCCCGAGGACAAGCTCGCGGCGATCGCGCTCGGGCAGGCCAGCCGCGGGATCAAGTTGATGATCCGGGCGCGGGGGGAGCAGACCCGGCAGAACGCGATCCGGGCCGGACACCCGTTCGGGTATTTGGACAGCGAGGAGCTCGATGGCGACGGGACCCAGCTGATGATCGGGTTCGGGCCCGACGCCGCGCGCTGCGACGCCGGCGACCTGACCGCGCTGCAGCGCCGGCTCGATGCCATCCTGCCCGGCTACGAGCTGCTCGACGCCACCGCCCACGACTGGCTCGCCGATGATTTCTCACGCGGGACGTGGGCAATCCACCGGCCGGGCTGGTACGAGCATCACCACGCGGCGATGCAGCGCCCGGAGGACAGGCTGCTCTTCGCCGGCTCGGACATCGCCAACGGCTGGGCCGGGTTCATCGACGGCGCGATCGAGTCGGGACTGCGGGCGGGCGCCCGAGCCGCCGAACTCAGCCGCTGACCGCGCGGCGGCCCCAGCGCTGACCGCGCCGTGGGCGCAGCTCAGCCGCTGACCGCGCGGGCGGGCGCGGGCATGGCGACGGACACTGGTTGCGATCGCGTCAGTCCGCCGTGAAGGCAGTCGGCCAGCCGCTCGAGCTCCGAGCGGCCGATCTGCTCGGCGAACAGGTAGGGCAGCTCGATCAGATCGGTGCCCAGGCCCTCGTGCAGACGCTCGATCTGCGCTCGCTGGATCTGGGTGCGGGCGTGTTCGGAGATGGCGGCGCGCAGCGTGGCTTGGGCCCGGGCACCGGCATCCCGGCGCGCGGACTCCAGGTCTGAGAGGTCCGCACCCGAGAATCGCTCCGGATAGCACGAGTTGACGATCGTCGCCTCCAGCGACAGCCCGTCTTCGGCCAGTGCGTCGCGCAACCACAGCGTCTCTGAGACCGGCATCTCCTCGGCGGCGGCGACGGCGACCACGGCGGTGTATCCGGGATCGGCGATCGTGGCGGCGATCGTGCTCGCCTGGTGCGCGATCGGCCCGACACGGGCGATCTCGGCAAACGTCCGCGGCGTCCGCAGGATCCCGACCCCGTGCCCGGCGGCCGGTGAATCGACGATGACCAGGTCGTAGGCGGCGGCGCCGCGGGTACGCCGCTGGGTCTGCGCGAGCTCCCACACCTTGCCCATGCTGAGCAGCTCGCGCATCCCGGGCGTGGCCATCGCGAACGCGTGGAACAGCCGGCTCGAGCCGAGCGTCTGTCCGACCGGGCCGGTCTTGACTCGGAGGTACTCCTGCATCGCCCGCTCGGGGTCGATCGAGATCGTGAACAGGCCGTCGGCGACGGGCACCTCGGCGAACGTCTCGCCGGACTCTCGCAAGACCTGACGGACGCGATCCTGGCTGCTCAGCTCGGCGACGATCGTGCGGCGCCCGTGGCGAGCGGCGAGCAGGCCGAGCGCGGTGGCGACGGTCGATTTTCCGACGCCGCCCTTGCCGGTGACGAAGATCAGGCGTCGGTCCAGAAGTCCGGGCACAGCTCACCAGACCTTAGCCGGGGTGCCGCGGCGCCGGGGTGATGGCAAAGGATTCCGGCGCTCACGTCCGAATATCAGGCGCGTATGAGTCCCGCAGCCCATCGGAGCCAGCCGCCAATGTCCACCCCTCAGGTGATCGCGCTCGCCAACCAGAAGGGCGGCGTCGCAAAGACCACCACCACGTTGAACCTCGCCGTGGCCTTCGCCGAGGAAGGACACCGCGTGCTCTGCTGCGACATGGACCCGCAGGGCAACCTGACGATGTCGCAGGGCATCGACCCCGACACGCTGGACAAGTCGATGTACGACGTGCTCGTGCATCACATCTCGATCCGCGAGGTCATCCGCAAGCGCGAGGTGGACGTCGCCTGCGCGTCGATCGACCTCGCCGGCGCGGAGATCGCGATGTCGACGATGATCGGCCGCGAGCGGTCGCTGCAGAAGGCGCTCAAGGAGGTCACCGACGACTATGACTTCGTGTTCATCGACACGCCCCCGAGCCTCGGGCTGCTCACTATCAACGCCCTGACCGCCTCGGACAAGGTGATCGTCCCCGTGCAATGCGAGTATCTGTCGATGCGCGGGCTGATCCAGCTCCAGAACACGCTCGGGATGATCAAGGAGAACCTGAACCCTGATGTGGAGATAGAGGGCATCCTGCCGACGCTCGTCGACCTCCGCACGCTGCACGCCAAGGAGGCGCTCGAGTTGCTCGAGGAGAACTTCGGGGATCGGGTTTTTGCCTCCCGGATCAGAAAGACTGTGCGCTTTGCCGAAGCACCGGTAAAAGGCATGTCGGTGCTGAAGTACGATCCCGACGGATTGGCCGCTCATGCCTTTCGGCAGCTCGCTAAGGAGGTCCTCGCAAATGGCAACCGGTAAGCGCGCGAGCATGCGTGAAGGCCCACTGGCGGAGTTGTTCCGCAAGACGGCTGAGTCGGGCGCCGAGTCGTCCGCGCCGGACGCGGTGCCCGCCTCCTCGGACGCTGCACCCGCCTCGGACCCGGCACCCGCCTCGGACCCGGCGCTCGCGACCCCGGCGTCTCCCGCCTCGGACCCGGCGCTCGCGACCCCGGCGCCTCCCGCCCCAGACCCGGCGCTCGCGACCCCGGCGCCTCCCGCCCCGGACCCGGCCATCGCGACCCCGGCTCCCACCGCCAAGTCGTCCGCCGCCAAGTCGCCCACTGCCAAGTCGCGCGCCGCCAAGTCGCCTGCCGTCAAGTCGCCCGCCGTCAAGTCGCCCGCGGCCAGATCGCGTGCGCGGTCGACCCCGCATCCCTCGCTCGACGCCGACGCGCCCACCCCGGCCCCCGCCGAGCCCGATGATCGTCCGATCCCGTCCGCGCAGGAACGTCTGCGTCAGGCGTTCGCCGCCGACATCCCCGAGGACCTGCTGGAGCGATCGGCCCCGTCCCCGCCCGATGTGTACGCCCGCGAGGCCGATGCCTTCCCGCCCCCGGCGGTGACCGGCAAGCCCGTGCTGCGCGTGGTCGGCGTCGGCGGCGCCGGTGTCAACGCCGTCAACCGGATGGTCGAGGCCGACGTCGCCGGCGTGGAGTTCCTGGCCATCAACACAGACCTGCAGTCTCTGCAGCTGTCGGGGGCCGACGAGACGCTCCACATCGGTGACTCGATCACCCGGGGCCTCGGTTCGGGCTCGGATCCCGAGCTCGGCCGCCGCGCGGCGCGCGACGAGTACGACCGAATCAAGGCGATGCTGCGCGGATCGGACATGGTGTTCATCGCCGCGGGCGCCGGGGGCGGTACCGGTACCGGAGCCGCGCCCGTCGTCGCTCAGATCGCCCGCGAGCTCGGCGCGCTGACGGTCGGCATCGTCACCCGGCCGTTCCAGTTCGAGGGCTCGCGAAGGCGTGACCAGGCCGAAGCTGGAATCGCCGTCCTGAGCGAGGAGGTCGACACGCTGATCGTCGTCCCCAACAACCGGCTCCTCTCGGTGCTGGACCGAGGGGTGTCGATGGTCGAGGCGTTCCGCGTCGCCGACGATGTGCTGCGCCAGGGGGTGCAGGGAATCTCTGACCTGGTCACCCTCCCCGGCTTGATCAACCTGGATTTCGCCGACGTGCGCACGATCATGGCCGACGCCGGCAGCTCGCTGCTCGGGATCGGCATGGGTACGGGCGAGCATCGGGCGACCGACGCCGCCGAGCAGGCGGTGGCGTCTCCGCTGCTGGAGACCAGCATGGAGGGGGCGCGCTCGATTCTGCTCTCGATCACCGGCGGTCGCGACATCTCCCTATGGGAGGTCAACGAGGCCGCCAAGGCGGTCGCCGAAGCGGCTCACCCCGACGCCAACATCATCTTCGGCGCGATGGTCGACGACAAGCTGGACGACCAGATCTGGATCACGGTCGTCGCCACCGGATTCGGCGACCAGCGTCGCCCCCGGCGGGGCGAGGAGCCGATGATGGAGGCATGGCCGCGGGCCGGCGAACGCCGGCGGTTGCGCGAGCCGGTCGGCGAGCCGCGGGTGAGCCGCCTCCGGGGTGGGGAGCTGGACGTTCCGGAGTTCATGCCCCGCCGCTGAGCCGCGGAGCTGCGCCCCGGGCGGGGTTCTCAATACTTCCTCGCGCATATCTGATCGCTTGCGGCTGCCGGGTTTGGTTGGCCGGGCACGCCGCCTCGATCGCCAGCGTCCCGGCGGCTTCACGCTCCTCACCGGCAGCCGGGCGGCGGCGGTCACCGCTCGCGGCCACGCCGCGGGCCGGCGGCTGGGGATCGCCGTGCTGGAGCGGGTCACAGGACGACAACTCCGAGTTGGCCGCGACGACGTGTCATCCACTGCACCAACCCAGACCTCGCCCGGGGCCCAGCGCCCGGACCCACCCGCCAGCGACCGCGACGTCAGCGATGACCGCGCCCGACGCTCCGCGAGAAACGATCGGGATGCACTGGCGCCCTGATCGACCTGGCGCTCGGCGGAGACGATCGGCTGTGCACCACCTTCCTGATCCAACCTCCGGGCGAGCCCCGGCCGGCGCGACCTGATTGCCTGAAGCCGATGACCCCGGTCCGCACCGCACTCGGCGTCGTGGCCGCCGGCCACCCCGTCAGCGCCAGCGCGGGGGCGGACGCGATGCGGGCCGGCGGCAACGCGGTCGACGCCGCCCTCGGCGCGATGCTCGCCTCGTTCGCCTGCGAGCCACTCCTCACCGGCCTCGGCGCCGGCGGATACATGCTGGTGGTATCGCCGGAGACCCCAGAGCCGACCCTGCTCGATTTCTTCGTCGAAGCTCCGGGCCGTGGGTTCGATCCCAGCCGGCGCTCGGCGCTGATCCCGGTCCGGGTCTCGTTCGGCGACGTGATCCAGGTGTTCAACATCGGCGCGGCGTCCGTGGGCACCTTCGGGATGCCGGCCGGAGTGCAAGAGGCCGCCCGGCGATTCGGTCGCCTCCCCTTGCCCCAGCTGGTCGCGCCGGCGGCGGCCCTCGCCCGCGGCGGGGTGGCGCTGAACTCCCAGCAGGCCTACATCGTCGAGATCCTCGGCGGGATCGTCACCTCGACCCCGGAGGCGGCGGCGCTGTTCGCGCCGCGCGGGCAGCTCCTGCACGCCGGGCAGCGACTGCGTCAGCCCGAGCTGGCCGACGCGCTCGACCGGCTCGGCGCCGAGGGCGCGGAGCCCTTCTACACCGGCGACATAGCGGCCGCGATCCTCGCATGGCTCCAGGAGCGCGGCGGCTGCGTGACCGGTGAGGACCTGGCCGCCTACGAGGTGGTCGACCGCGAGCCGATCCGAGTCGGCTACCGCGGGCGAGACGTCCTCACCAACCCACCGCCGTCGGCCGGCGGGATCCTGATCGCGCGGGCGCTGGCCCTGCTGGACGTCGCGTCCGAGGCGCCGGGACCGCCGCCGGCGACGCGGCTGGTCGACGTCATGGAGCGCACTCAGCGCGAGCGCACCCCCGAGTTCCTCGCCGGCCTCAACGACCCCGGTTTCTCGGATCTGTTCCTCAAGCGCCCGGGAAGGCTGGGCTCGACCACGCACATCGCCGCTTTGGACCGCGACGGCTGGGCCTGCTCGGTCACATGTTCCAACGGATCGGCATCTGGGGTCATCGTGCCCGGCACAGGTGTACACCTCAACAACATGCTCGGCGAGCAGGATCTCAACCCCGTCGGCTTCCATCGCCACCCGCCGGGACGGCGGATGCCGAGCATGATGGCCCCCACCGTCGTCCTCCGTGGCGGCGCCGCCGAGCTGGCGGTGGGCAGCGCCGGCTCCAACCGGATTCGCTCGGCGATCCTGCAGACGATCATCCGGTCGATCGACGACGGCCTCGAGGCCCAGGCGGCCGTAGAGGCGCCGCGGATCCACTTCGAGGACGGCGTGGTCTATTCCGAGCCGGGGGTCGACACGGTCGCGCTTGAACGAGCCGGGCGCGTGCTCGGCGCGTTCCGGCAGCGCAACCTGTTCTTCGGTGGAGCCCAAGCGGCGGCCCGGGATCGGCTCGGCCGCTTCTCCGGCGGTGGCGACCCCCGGCGAGGGGGAGCCGCGATCGTGGTCCACGCCTGATGCGGTGGCGCCGATGGGCCGCCGCCGCGCCGGCGGTGATCGCGGCGGTGCTGCTCACCGGCTGCTTTGACGTCCAGTCTCCCGACCTGTTCCTGCTCACCCGCACAAGCAGCGGCCATAAGCTCACGTTGCTTGTCAACAACTCCGGCACGATCAGCTGCAACGGAGGCAAGGCCAAACCGATCTCCAGCGCCGCGCTGATCCAGGCCCGCGACCTCTCCGACGATCTCGCCAAGGACGCGAGCGCCAAGCTGAGCATCCCGGCCACCTCGAGCACCGTGAACTACTTCAAGATCAAGCTGGAGCAAGGCACCGTGGAGTTCCCCGATCGCGCCGCCCAGGGCCACAAGGAGCTGGCCGAGGCCGAGCTGTTCGCGCTGCAGGCGGCGCAGGAGGAATGTGGCCTCAATGGATGAGAGCCCTCTCATTTCAAGCTGCCTGACTTCTTTACTCGCAGGGCTAGCCTTCGCAGCTTCGTGCTGACCTTCGCGTCAAGTCTGATCACCCCGTTCCAGGCGATCGTCCTCGGCTTCATCCAGGGCGTCACCGAGCTGTTTCCGATCTCCAGCCTCGGGCACACGGTGCTGCTCCCGACGCTGTTTCGCTGGGGCAACATCGTCGCGTGGCAGTCGCAGCCCGAGTCGCCGTGGCTGGCGTTCGTCGTCATGCTCCACGTCGGGAGCGCCGTCGGCCTGCTGATCTACTTCTGGCGCGATTGGATCGCGATCATCGGGGCGTTCTTCGCGACGCTGCGCAAGCGCCGGATCGAGACTCCCACCGAGCGGCTGGCGTGGCTGATCATCGTCGCCACCATCCCGGTGGGGATTCTCGGGCTGCTGTTGGAGCATGCCGTCCGGGTGGCGCTGGCCAAGCCGCTGGCGGCGGCCATCTTCCTGATCGTCAACGGGTTCATCCTGCTCGGGGCCGAGCGCTACCGGCGACGGGCGGAGGTGCGTGAGCTCGCGCGGCGCCAAGGCCTGAACCCGGAGGGATATCGCAGCCTGGACACGATGGAGTTCAAGGAGGCCGCCGTCATCGGGACCGCCCAGACCTCCGCCCTGATCGCCGGGATCAGCCGCGACGGCGTGGTCATGACGGCCGGACTGGGCCGCGGCCTGGACAACTCGGATGCGGCGCGGTTCGGGTTCCTGCTGGCCACGCCGCCCATCCTCGCCGCCGGCCTGCTGAAGTTCTCCGATCTCACCGGACCCCACGGCAACGGGATCCGGGGCGCGGCGGTGATCGCGGCGGTGGTCGCCGCGGTGACGGCGGTGTTCACGGTGCACTTCCTGACCCGCTACTTCCAGCGCGGCAACCTGCGGCCGTTCGGGATCTGGTGCATTCTGTTCGGCGCGTTCATGGTCGTGTTCACGCTGGTCGCCGGAGCCCCGACGCCCTAGCTGGGGCGCCAGACTCAGCCGAACCGAACCTTGCCGTTGGAGCGTGCCCGTGCCTGGGCGCGATCGACGAAGTCCAGGCGCTTGGCGGCGGCGCGGAACAGGCGCGTCACCAACCGCAGGCGGGCATTCTCGGAGCGGAGATCCAGCAGGCCCTGCTTGGCGTCGAGCCCGAAATCGACGGTGGCCGCCATGTCGTAGGCGCCCATCTGATCGAGCTCCTCATCCTCGGGCTCGCGGTCGGTGGCCCGCTTGACCAGGTCGGCATACGCCGCCCGGGCATTGCCGGCCAGCTGCGGGTCGATCTCATCGGCGCGATCCTGCACGAACTCGATCACCCCGGCGGGATACGGCAGATGCGCCTGGCGCTCCAGCACCCGAAACGGCCGCGTCCCGCGCGCCAGCAGGTTCATCCGACCGTCGTCCAAGCGCTCCAGCACGCGCTCGATCTCACAGGCGCAGCCGATCTCACGCAGGCCGTCGTCGGACATCCAGACGATCCCGAACTCGGTGCCCGCCTCCAGGCACTCGCCCATCATGGTCTTGTAACGGTCCTCGAAGATGTGGAGCGGGACGAGCTCCCCGGGCAGCGCGACCAGCGCCAGCGGGAACAACGGGAACTCGTTGGTGACCGCGTCGGCCATGGGGCAAGTTTAGTGTCGCGCCCCCCGCCCCCCGCCCCCCGCGCCGGCGCCCTCGCCGCCGGCCACGCCGAGCCGGGTCAGACTCGCCGCGCGGTCAGCAGCAGGTTGTAGAAGATCGACGGGGGCAGCACCGGCTCCAGCAGACGCTCGTCCAGGCGTTGAAGCAGCAGGTACCCATGGAAGGCGTACTGGCGCCAGAGGTTCGGCACGTCGTCGGGATTGGCCGACGCCTCGAGCCCCCGGTTAAACCAGCCGAACCAGCTCGCGGTCAGCTCCTCCCCACGCACGGTCACGTCCGCAAACCCGGCGCGGTCCGCATACCCGGCGAGCTCGGCGGGGTCGAAGGCATGGATGTCGACGAATCGCTCGAGGTCGTGGTCCTGCTCGGCGGTAGGACAACCTCCACGGCTCGCCCCCGAGCACCGCGCCGGTCGCGCTCCGATCAGCCGCCGCCACAGAGGCGCGACAGCGGCGGCGCCGCGTTTAGGCGTCGCGGCGAGCCGGTCGCCGAGCCGCGACGGCTCCCCCGCGAACGCGATCCTTCCGCCCGGCGCCAGCACGCGCCGGAACTCGGCGAAGGCACCACGCAGGTTGGGCAGATGGTGCAGCACGGCATGGCCGAGGAGGAGATCGAAGCTGGAATCGGCGAACGGAAGCGACTCGGCGTCAGCCCGCAGCGTCGTCACCTCCAGCCCGAGACGCTCGGCATTGCGGTCCAGGGCGGCCACCATCCCGGGCGAGATGTCGGTGCAGGTCGCGCTGCCGACCACGCCCCTCTGCAGCAGGTTGAGACTGAAGTAGCCGGTGCCGGCGCCGATCTCCAGCGAGCGGTCATAGCCGGCGCGCAGCTCTGCGCCGAGCAGCTTGCGCAGCTTGCCGAGGACCTGGCGCTGCCCGACATCGCCGAAGTCGATGCCCCACTTGGAGTCATAGCTGGCAGCCGCGACGTCGTGATAACGGGTGTTGACCTCGCGGATGTCGTCCGCGCTGCGCAGTGCCTCCATGCCGAGAGGCACATTACCCTTTCGCCTCGTGGCGGCGAGTGCGTACCGACAGCGCGATCAGCCCCCCGGGGTGCCGCCGCTGGAGCTCACCGGCGAGCGCACGCTGCCCGACGTTCCCGCCGAGAACTACTGGTACCGGCGGCACCTGGCGGTGTATGAGTGGATCGGCGCGCGGGTGATCGGACGGCGGGTGCTGGACCTGGCCTGTGGCGAGGGTTACGGCTCCGAGGTGCTGGCGCGCGCGGCGGCGACCGTGGTCGGGGTCGACGCCAATCCCGAGGCCCACGAGCACGCCCGGCTGCGCTACCGCCGCCAGAACCTGAGTTTTGCCCGCGGGCTGGTGCAGACGTTCGGCGCGCCCCGGTCCTACGACGCCGTTGTGTTCCTGCAGACGATCGAGCACGTGCCGGATCCGCCCGCGGTGCTCGAGCACGTGCGGTCGCTGCTGGCGCCCAGCGGGATCGCCTACGTCTCGACGCCGAACGTGCTCACGCTGGCGCCGCCCGGCGCCGCCAAGTCGGGCAACCCCTGGCATGTCCGCGAGTACCGCGCCGCGGAGCTCGAGGAGCTGTGTCGCGGCGTATTCGCCGAGGTCGCACTGCTCGGGTTGTTTCACGCCCGCAAGCTGCGCCTTCACGAGCTTGCCCTGGCGCTGCGGTGGGACGCGGTGCACGCCCGGCTCAAGCTCACCGAGTGGTTCTACGACCGCTTCACCCCGGCGATCGCGTCCAGCGACTTCGCGCTGCGCAGCACCGGTCTGGACCGCGCGCTGGACCTGCTCGCCGTGTGCGGCGGCGGGCCGGGATGATCCGCGGTGGCTGGCGGGCGCAACCGCGGGTAGGAGCATTGACGGCGAGGCAAACCGGCAAGTACTCAGGCGTCGTAGTGCACCCATTGACTATTGCCGCCGCCGGCTCGGGCACAGCCGGCAAGGCGCCCGGGCGCCGTACAGTTCTGCTACGCCAACGCCGACCGTGACCCCAGCTTCTTCAATTCACGCTGATCGCCTGGGACTGGCACGGCGGTCTCCCGGTGCGGTCGGATCACCGATGCCGACTGTGCCCTAACTTCAGCCACGACCTCGCGTTGCCCCACTTCCGGTGCGTGTCCTGCGCCGGGCCACGCTCCCCCCGCGTCAGCGCAGGACGGTCGCCCGCCGGTATTCGGCGACCCGGCTCTCTCCGCAGCGTTTTCGCACCCTAACTGTCTCCTTTTCTGCCGCTTCGCGCCGAAACCGCCCATGTGGGTAGTGCGTCGGCGAGTCCTTTAGCGGCGCCCGACAAGTAGCGGATCCCAGACCGGAAAGGTGTCATATGCTCCATCGCGGCAAGCTCGTCCTCTTCCTCCTGCTCCTCAGTGGTGTTCTCACCGCCGCAGTCCAGGCCGTAGCCCGCCACCCATCGAGCATCGTCCGAGTCGCGTCTGTGGGCGCCCAGCAGACAACCGAGGCGGCGTTCACCTACTCGCCGGCCGCTCCGACAACTGGCCAGCGGGTCACGTTCGACGCCTCAGCGTCCTCGTGCGCCGCGACCCCGTGCTCCTACATTTGGACGGATGTCGGGTCGAGCGGGACGGCGAGCTATCCCCTCGGTACCGGGGAGACGTTCGACTTCACATTCTCCGGGGTGGGCACGAAGTACGTGCGCCTGACGGTGACCGACGCTCTACGGCAGGTCGCGCAGGTTGAGCATGACGTGGTCGTCACGTCGAGCACGTCTTCGTCTTCGTCTACCTCTTCGTCTACCTCTTTGTCTACCTCTACCTCTACCTCTACCTCAACGGACTCGTCGAGCACGACTAGCAGCACTTCGTCCGCCCCGCCTTCCGGTTGCACTACCACGGTTGCGGCGGGTGCAAGCATCGCCGCCGCCGTCGCGGGTGCCGCGTCGGGATCTACCGTCTGCCTGAGCTCCGGCAGCTATGCGGGGACCAAGATCACCAAGGCTGCGTCCTCCTACATCACCATCGAACCGGCGCCGGGCGCGACCGCAACCATCGACGGGACAATCACGCTTTCCGACAGCTCGTTCATCGAGCTGCGTGGCCTGACGATCACCGGCACCGGTCCCGGCACCGACACAGGCGTGAACATCACGGGCCGCCCGTCAGACGATTTTCGGATCATCGGCAACAACATCGGTAACGGCAGCTACGGCGTTGCGATCGATGGCGCCAACGGAACCGACAACACGCTGGTGCAGGACAACACGATCCATAACATCGACTTCACCAGCCCGAGCGCCGGCTATGCGGGTGGCCAGGGCGTCACCTGCTACTACTGCACCGGGGAGACCGACGTAATCGGCAACACGTTCTACGACGTGTCCTGGCACTGGGTGCAGCAAGGCGGCGGCCAGATCAACGTCAGCTACAACTTGTTCCGCTGCCCGTGTAACCAGCACGTCATCCCGGCCGCTCACCTCAACGCCCTCCAAGTATGGCAGGGGGGCTCAGACGACACGTTCTCGAACAATATCGTTGACGGCAACTCCGGCACCGACTCAGGGCCGGATCAGATCTGCGGCGGCTGTGTTCTGTTCGAGAACGGGGCCGGTGGCGGCGACGCTTCGCGCACGTTCGAGGACTACGCGGTCGATAACAACCTGTTCGTCAACAGCGGCGGAAGCCTTCCGATCCAAGTACAGACGACCACGGGAGGCTCGGTATCCAACAACACGGTCGCGGACGGTTTCACGTACGGGATCGCGATCGGCTACAACGGCGTCACCAACGTCGAGTCGACCGGTCTTGTGAGCGAGAACAACATCGTCGCCGGCCAGGACGGCAACGGCCTCGCCTACCGGTACGGCTGCACCGGCACCGGCTGCGTCTCAGACGAGAACGTCGCCGACTCGCACGGCGGCACGTCCGGCACCGGCTCAATCAACGGCTGGGTCGAGGATTGGGACACCACCACCTGGGACCCCGCCTCCGGCAACCCGCCGCCCGCCGGCTACTATGTACCCGCTGATCTCGCGTCGCACTACGGCTACCAGGGCATCATCGGACCGTGGGGGCAGCCCGCGGCACCGTAGGGGAGGCAGCCGGTGGGATAGGCAGCGTGCAAGGGAAGGGTAATGGTTCGTGTCCCATGCCGGTAATGAAACCCGCGCCCCCGAGCGAAAACGACCTGCGGCTGCAGCGCGGCACATACGTGTCATGCAAGAACAAGCTTGCTGAGGCGATCTACGTCCACGAGGACACGATCATGCTCGATGACTGCTGGACGGTCGCGCCGACGTCGCATACCCCTGCGGTGATGGTTCGCGACTAAAAGTAGTCGGCGTATATGTGAGTCTGATCGTCTCCGTCGCCGAGCAAAGCGGAGGGCAAGCGCGGTCAGACCTGGTGTGCCGGTGTACCGGTTTTAGAGCGAGGATTCTTCGATTACCCGCTTCGGGCTATTTGGACGCGCTCAGCCAGCCTCCAGCGAGGGGACAATAGGGTCAGCTTGGACGTGTGTCCGCTCGTACCTGCGGGCACCTTTGCGCAGGCGCCGGTCGCCTCGGCGCGCCCTCGGCGTGAGATGCTCGCCCGGCCATTCAGCGTCTGAGCATTCCTGGCCCCCCGTGAACTGGCCGGCCACCCCGCCGAAAGCTGGCCAGCCGAAAGCTGGCCAGCCACTACCCGCGCGCGGGCGCGCGTCCGCACCGCCGCGCGATGGACGGCGCCTTGCCGGCGACCCGGCGATGGCCGATCCAGCGCTGCGCGCCCTGGCGCCGGACCTGATCGGATGATGGTGAGCCTGGCGGCGGACGATCGCCGCCGCCCGCGGGACACCCCCGGCGCTGGGTGCGCGCCGCCGCCCGCGCGGCTAGCCCCAGCGCAGGGTGCGTGGCGCCGCTCGCATTCGGATCAGCTTGGCCGGGATTCCCCCGACGACCGAATTGGGCGCGACGTCGCCGGTCACCACTGAGCTGGTCCCGATCACCGAGTTCTCGCCGACGGTGACCCCGCGCAGCACGCACGCCCCGTATCCGATCCACACGTTGTGGCCGATCGACACATCGCGCTTGTAGATCCCCTGCTCGCGGATCGGCCGCTCCACTTCCACCATCCCGTGGTCGAAGTCGATCATCATGACGCGGTCGGCGATGATGCACTCCCGGCCGATCGATAGATGCTGGAAGACCGAGATCGTGCATTCCTGGCCGAGCACCGACTTGGCGCCGATCGTCAGCTCGCCCTCGTGGACGCGCACCTTGGTGCCGTGGCCGATCCACGACCAGCGGCCGAGCCTGACCGTGGCCTGCCGACCGATCTCGAACTTCACCCCCGGGCCGACGAAGCACATCCCGTCGGTCTCCAATCGCCCCCGCCAGCGCAGCTTCAGCCACAGCCAGCGCCCGAACAGCGCCAGGTACCCGAAGGTGAACATGTGGTTGGACCGGGCGAAGCGCAGGAACGTCCACCAGCCGCTGCGTAGCGGCGGAGGCTCGCCGCGGATGACGGCGGGGAGCGGCGGCGTATCGAGCCGGGGCCGCTCCAGGTCCGATGTGCCGGCCGAGCGCACCGCAGCATGGTAGGCCCTGGCGTGGGTCAGCCGTCGGCGAGCAGCCCGGAGAGCGGCCCGAGCAGCCGCGCTGACCGGCGCGAGGCCCCGGGCAGCTCCAGCAGCCGGTGGGTCGGGGTCGCTCCCGCCCGCCGACGCTCGAGTTGCTCGTTGGCGATCGGCCGCCACCGCTCGTCGACGAGGGTCGCCGCGGAGGCGGCGTCGACCGCGGCCTCGTCCATCTCCAGATGCTCGGCCCACAGGCGCACGCGCGTGGAGCGGGCCAAACGCGCATCGTCTGAGACGACGCACATCTCGGTGTCGTTGAACAGGGAGTGGGCGTTGAGGTTGGCCGAGCCGACGATCAGCCAGCGGTCGTCGATCACCGCCACCTTGGCGTGCACGTACACCGGGTCGGCGCGGCCACCGCCAGGCGGCAGAGCGACGATCGACGCCGTCAGCATCCGCTTGGCGCCGCCATCGGCATTGATCAGCACCCCCACCTGGCCGCTGGAGTCCTCGGCGCCGTTGTTGGCCTTGGCCGGGAGCAGGATCACCACCCGGAACTGGGGCGTCGGCGGGTGGCGGAGCTTGTCGGCGATGATCGACACCAGTTCCGGGGCCCACAGGAACTGATTCTCCAGGTAGATCAGCTCCTGGGCGCCCCGCAGCGCCCGCAGGTAGCTCTCGAAGACCCGAAACTCGCCATGGGGAAGCGCCTCGTACATGTCCTCCGCGACGGTGCGCACGACCTGCACCGTCGACTCCCCGGCGGGGCCGAGGCGGGGCGGCGCGGGCAGCCGCTCACCGGTGAGCTCGCGCCACCGCAGGCGGAAGTGGTCATCGACGTCGGCGACGGCCGGGCCGCGCAGGCGGGTGGCGACGTCGTGCCATCCGAGTCGGCGCCGGGCGGGGTGGGCCGGGCGGTCATAGCGATCGCCGGCGCTGTCGGTCAGGTCGATCCCGCCGACGAACGCCACCTCGCCGTCGATGACGATCGTCTTCTCGTGATGGCAGTGAAACGGATGCTCGCGAGGGTCGGCATGGGCCTGGATCCGCGTGTGGTGCGTGAGGTTGGCGAGCGTGGCGGAGACCTCTGAGCGGGTCGGATGAAACACCGGCACCGGCGCGCCCGCCCAGACGAGCACGCGCACGTCCACCCGCTGCGCCAGCTGCGCCAACAGCACGCCGATCACGCCTCCAGGCCGGCCGCGCACCAGCTCGAATGCCGGGGCGATATGCCAGCCGGCGATATGGATCGACCGCTTGGCGTCCGCCAGGGCGGCGGCCATCTCCGGCAGGGCATTGGCGCCGTCGATCAGCACTTCCAGCGAGCAGCCGTCGCGGGGCGGCGGGTCCCCGGATGCGAATACGCTGCCGGTCAGGGGCTCATACAGTCGGCCCCAGCCGTGTCGCTGCAACCGGCGGCGGTGCTTGACCACGACCGCGGCTTCGATCCCCTCGCCGACGATCGAGTCCACGGGCCCGAGCAACGAGCCCACCGTCGTCACCGTCCGCCCCGAGCTTGGCGGGCCATGGCACCTGGCATGATGGCGGGCCGTCGATGAGCCCCACGGACCGATCCCTGGCCCAGCGCCTGCTGGACGGCGACCGCCGCGCGCTGGCCCGCGGCATCTCGCTGGTCGAGAACGACGATCCCGAGGGCTGGGAACTGGTCCGCGAGGTCTACCCGGAGACCGGCCGCGCGGCGGTCGTCGGCTTCACCGGGCCGCCCGGAGTCGGCAAGTCCACTCTGCTCGCCGCCCTGACCAAGCATGAGCGGGCGCGCGATCGGTCCATTGCCGTTCTCTCCATCGATCCGTCGTCGCCGTTCACCCGGGGGGCGTTGCTCGGCGACCGGATCCGGCTCGCCGATCACTTCCTCGACCAGGGCGTATTCATCCGCTCGATGGCCACCCGCGGAGCGTTGGGGGGACTGAGCGAGGCGGCGCTGCAGGCGGCGCTGCTGATGGACGCCTCCGGCCGTGACCTGGTGCTGTTGGAGACGGTCGGGGTCGGCCAGGCCGAGGTGGACATCATCGATCACGCCGACACCATAGTGCTGGTGCTGATGCCCGGGTCGGGCGATTCGATTCAGGCGCTCAAGGCGGGGGTGATGGAGATCCCTGACGTGATCGTCGTCAACAAGGCCGACCATCCCCTCACCGACACGATGGTCAGGGAGATCAAGGCGGTCCTGGCGCTTGGCCCCCAGCCGGAGTGGCCGGTGCCGATCGTCCGCACCGAGGCGGTCCGGGGTGAGGGGGTGGAGGAGCTCGTCGGCGCGCTGGCCGAGCACCGCGCTTACATCGAGTCCGCGGGGACCCTGTCAGAGCGCCGCCGGCGCAACCTTCTCAACGAGGTGCTGGCGATCGCCACCAACCGCATGCGGCGCGAGCTGGAGGACTCGGTGCGCGAGGACGGGGCGGTCCGCGAGCTGCTCGATCGCGTCGTCGCCCGCGAGCTGGACCCCGCGAGCGCGGCAGCCGGCATCCTCGAGCGCGACCCGCTGGCGAAGCCTAAAAGCTGAGCGCCAGCTCGGTCAGCAGGCGCACGCCGAAGCCGGTGCCCCCCTTGTCCAGGTAGGGCCTGTGTCCGTCGTCGGCGACCGCGGCGATGTCGAGATGGGCCCACGGCACGTCGACGGCGAAGTGATGGAGGAACTCGGCGGCGGTGATCGCCGACGCCTCGCGTCGCACGGTTCGATTGCTCAACCGGGCGTAGCGGCCTCGGATCATGGCGGCGTACTCGGGGTCCAGCGGCATCCGCCACACGCGCTCGCCGGTGCGCCGCGCGCACGCGCCGACGAGGTCGGCGAGGGCGTCGTCGTTACTCATCAGTCCCGCGTAGACGGAGCCGAGCGCGACCACGATCCCCCCGGTGAGGGTGGCGACATCGACGATCGCGTCGCAGCCCTCACGGCGGGCGTAGCTGATGCAGTCGGCGAGCACGAGCCGGCCCTCCGCGTCGGTGTTGTTGATCTCAATCGTCGTCCCGTCCAGCGCCGACACGATGTCGCCGGGCCTGACGGCGCCGCCGCTGATCATGTTCTCGGTGGCGCCGACGACGCCGAGGACGTTGACCGGGGCCTCCAGCTCGGCGAGCGCGGCCAGCGACTCGATCACGGCGGCGCCGCCGGCCATATCGAACTTCATGTCGAGCAGACCGGTGTTGGACTTCAGCCACAGCCCGCCGCTGTCGAACGTCACCGCCTTGCCGATCAACGCCAGCCTCCGTGACCGTGCCGGTCCGCCGTCGTAGCGCAGCACGATCAGCCGCGCGTCCTGGTCTGAGCCCTGGGCGACGGCGGCGAACGCGCCCATGCCCAGCTCGCGGATCTCGCGCCCGCCCAGCTGCGTGACCGTCATCGCCTCAAACTGCCGGGCGAGAGCGGCCGCGTAGTCGCCGAGCGCGCTCGGGGTGAGATCGTTGGCCGGGCGGTTGCCGAGATCCCGGGCGCGGTTCTGGGCGGTGGCGAGCAGCGCCGCCCTCGCCACCGCCTGGCTCACGTCCGCCGTCGCGGCGACGATCAGCCGCTCCGGCGGCTCGATATCGGGCGCGGCGGAGCGCTGATAGCGGTCGAAGCGGTAGCCGCTGAGCAGGCTGCCCTGGACCAGCCCTTCGGCGATTTCGCCTCCGGTGCCCTCGGGAAGCCGCCAGCACAGCCGCCGGGCGCCGCAGTCACGCGCCCGGCGCAGCACCAGCGCCGCCGCGATCCGCGCCCGCTCGGCGTCGAACTCGTCCCTGGCGCCGAGGCCGATCACGATCATCCGGCGCCCCGCGGATCGGGTCTGGGCCAGATGCTTGAAGGTGCGCCGGGCCTCGCCGGAATCGAGCAACTCGTGCACCGCGGCGTCGTTGCGGTCGTCGCCGGGATCCTCGAAGACGCCGATGGCGATCGTGTCGGCGGCGGTGGCGGAGGGCTCGCCGGTGATCGCGTCCACGTCCACGGCGGGCCACGTTACCAACGGCCGAACCGGCGATCTGTCTCCCCTGCGGCCGGTGCGCCCCTGGCAAAACGGGTACGGGTCATGAGACAGTGGTCGTCCCCGCAAGGCCGCTCGAATGCGAGCGTATTTGTGGGGGCGGCCACTAGGATTCATATTCCGCCCCGCGACACGGAGACGCAACGATGCCCAAGACAGTGATCCTCTCGGCCGCCCGGACACCGATCGGCAAGCTTGGGGGTGGGCTGGCCTCGCTCGACGCGACCGAGCTCGGCGGGACGGCGATCAAGGCGGCACTGGAACGCGCCGAGGTGGCGCCCAGCGACGTTCAGCACGTTGTCATGGGCCAGGTGCTCCAGGCGGGGCAGGGACAGATTCCCTCCCGGCAGGCGCAGATCAAGGCGGGCATCCCCAAGGAGGTCTCCTCCGAGACGATCAACAAGGTGTGCGCGTCGGGCATCCGCGCGGCCGGAATGATCGACACCGCGGTTCGCGCCGGCGATCTGGAGGTCGCCGTCGGCGGCGGCATGGAGTCGATGTCCAACGCCCCCTACATGCTCAAGCAGGCTCGCTTCGGCTACCGAATGGGCGACGGCAAGGCGCTCGACGCGATGATCAACGACGGGCTCACCAATCCGTTCTCGGGCAAGCACATGGCTCAGGAGGCCTCCGAGGTGGCAGCCGAGCTGGAGATGACGCGCGCGGACATGGATCGCTGGGCGCTGCGCTCCCACGAACGGGCGGTGAAGGCCACCGACGAGGGGCGGCTCCCCGAGGAGATCGTGTCCGTCACGGTGCAGTCAAAGAAGGGCGACACCGTGGTCGAGGTCGACGAGGCGCCGCGCCGCGACGCCTCGCTGGAGTCGCTCGCCAAGCTCCCCCCGATCTTCGTCAAGGACGGTTCTCACACCGCAGGCAACTCCCCCGGAGTCAACGACGCCGGGGGCGCGCTGGTGCTCGCCTCCGACGCTTGGGCCAAGTCCAACGGCAAGACCGCGCTGGCGACGATCGTCGCCCAGGGCGCCGTCGCCGACGACTTCCCCTACCTGGCGCGGACCCCCGCCAAGGCAGCCAAGCAGGCCCTGGCCAAGGCGGGTCTCGACGCCGCCGGCATCGATCTGTGGGAGATCAACGAGGCGTTTGCCTCCGTCACCCTGAACTCGATCCGGACCCTCGACATCGACGAGGACAAGGTGAACGTCAACGGCGGCGCGGTTGCGCTCGGCCATCCCATCGGCGCCTCCGGCGCCCGCATCCTCGGCGCGCTCGTCCTCGAGCTGCGCCGGCGTGGTGGCGGCCTCGGCTGCGCCGCGATCTGCTCCGGCGGCGGCCAGGGCGACGCGGTGATCGTCGAGGTCGATGGCGGCTGACCCCCGCGGCGGCGGCACGCCCGGCGACAACGGCTCCGGCGCCGAGGGCGCCGCCGCCTTCTTCGACCTCGACAAGACGCTGATGCAGGGCTCGTCCGCGTTCCAGCTCGGGCGCGCCGCCTACCGGGCCGGGCTGCTCGACCGCCGCCAGCTGGTCTCGGATGCGACCGCCAATCTCCTGTTCCGGCTGCGGGGCGCGACCGACGCCGACTCCACCGCCCTGCGCGAGCGGATCGCCAACTCGCTCCGGGGCAAGCGGGTCGTGGACATGGAGCGACTCGGGCCCGCCGTCCTGGGGGCGATCCTGCCACGCATCTACCCGCAGATGCTCGCCCTCGGCCACGATCACCAGGACGCCGGTCGCCGCGCCTACATCGTCACCGCGGCCTCTTCCGAGCTGGCTGAGATGCTGGCCCGGGTGCTCGCGTTCGACGGGGCGGTCGGCTCGGGCGTCGCGGAGGTCGTGGACGGCGTCTACACCGGCCGTCCCGCCGGAGCGTTCGTGTATCGCGCCGCCAAGGCGCGCGCGGTCGAGGAGCTCGCCGCCCGCGAGGGGATCGATCTCGCGGCTTCCTACGCCTATTCGGACTCCGAGTCCGACGTGCCGATGCTCGAGGCGGTCGGCCATCCCGTGGCCGTCAACCCCGACGCCACCCTCGCTCGCATCGCCCGCGAGCGGGGGTGGGACATCCTCCGGTTCGATCTCCTCGGCCGCCGGCTCAAGGCCGCGGTTGCCCTGGGCGCTGCCGCGGGCGCGGGCGGGATCGGCGGAGTGACCGTGGTCAGGCGGCGGCGCCCCCGGGATCGGCACCGGCCGGTGCCGCGCCGGCGTCCTCGCTCGCCGTAACCGTGTGAAAGACTGGGGTGGTGCCCGCTTCCGAGCGCAAGATCCGCGTCGTCGTGGCCAAGCCAGGGCTCGATGGTCACGATCGCGGTGCCAAGATCATCGCTCGCGCACTCCGTGACGCCGGGATGGAGGTCATCTACACCGGGCTGCACCAGACGCCGGAGCAGATCGTGGAGACGGTGATCCAGGAGGACGCCGACGCCGTGGGGCTGTCGATCCTCTCGGGAGCGCACATGACGCTGGTCCCGCGGATCATGGAGCTGCTTTCCGAGCAGGGAGTGGACGACGTCGTCGTCACCGTGGGGGGAACCATCCCGGCCGACGACGTCGACGAGCTCAAGGCGCTGGGGGTCGCCGAGGTGTTCACCCCCGGGGCGCCGACCCAGCAGGCGATCGACTTCATTCGCGGCGCCGTCCGCGCCTAAGGTCGATGGCGGCGCGGGCCTGCCCGCCACGATGCCCGCGGACGCTGGATCTCCCCGCGCCCGCCGAGCCGATTGACTCGTCAGTCAACGGTATGATCGACACGCACTCTCAGCGCACGACTGTGAGCACGCGGGGCCCGGTGCTCCGCTCAGGACACTCGATAGGAGGCCAGACTTGAAGATTTGCGTCCTGGTGAAAGAGGTTCCGGACGCCGCGGTGGAGAAGCGGATCGACCCCTCGACGGGGCGCATGGACAGATCCGGCGAGCGAAACCTCAACCCGTACGACACGCACGCCATCGAGGCGGCGATGCAGATCCGTGAGGGCGGGGTGGTGGAGGTCGACGAGATCGTCGCCGTCACCATGGGACCGGCGAGCGCCACCCGAGCGCTGCAGAAGGCGGTGTCGCTCGGCGCCGACCGGTCGCTGCATCTCTCCGACGACTCGCTCGCCGGCTCCGACGTCGCCGCCACCGGCTACGCGCTGGCCAGGGCGCTGGAGTCCGAGTCGCCGGACCTGGTACTTCTCGGTCAGCAGTCCGATGACGGCGAGTGCTACACGATCGGCGCGGTGGTCGCCGACCACCTGAGGATGCCGTCGCTCACCCAGGTCATCAAGATGGACGTCGCCCCGGACGCGCTCACCTGCGAGCGCCAGGCAGAGTACGGCTATGACACGGTGTCGGTGACGCTGCCGGCGGTGATCTCGGTCGGCGATGCCATCAACGAGCCGCGATACCCGTCGCTCAAGGCGATCATGGGCGCCAAGAAGAAACCGCTCCAGACCGTCGCCGCCGGCGACGTCGGCATCGACGGGTCGCTAGTCGGCGAGGACGGCTCGCGGGTGGCGTGTGGGGAGTTTCACGATCCTCCCGCCAAGGCGGCCGGACAGATCATCGAGGACGAGGACACCAACGAAACGGTCGACAAGATCGTGGCCTGGCTCGACGAAAGGAAGCTGATCTAGTGAGTGCTCGCGACCGCACGCGCGGAGGAGATGACTGATGGCGGACGTTCTCACCTACGTCCTTCACTACGAGGGGGCGTTCAACAAGAACTCGCTCGGCGCGGTGTCCGAGGGCGCCGCCCGCGCTGCGGAGGTCGGCGGCGAATGTCACGCGGTCGTCGTCGGGGGCGAGGATCTCACCGACGAGCTGTGCCAGACGCTGGGCGCCTACGGCGCTACCAGGGTGTTCCGCGCCCGCGGGCCGGAGGGACTGGCCCAGCCGGTGGTCGACGTGATGGCCAAGGTGATCGATGAGGGCGGGCACGGCTATGCGCTGTTCGGCGGCGGGCTGCTCGGGTTCGAGATCGGCGCCGGCCTCGCCGCGCGCAAGCAGGCCGGGGTGACGATGGAGGTGACCGCGGTCAAGGCCGTGGACGGCAAGCTGGTCGCCGAGCGCCCGATCCTCCAGGACTCGAAGATCTCGGTCTCGCATTACCGGGGGGACCTGGGGATCATCATCGGGCGGATCAACGCGTTCGAGGTCACGCAGCGCGATGCCGGCTCGGCCGAGGTGGTTGACGTCGACGTCGAGTACTCCCCCTGGTCAGACCAGGCCAAGATGGTCCGGCGCGGCGAGCAGCGGGGCGCCGACGTGGACATCGAGGGCGCTGACATCCTGGTCGCCGGCGGTCGCGGCCTCGGCAAGGCCGAGGGCTTCGAGCTCGCCGAGCAGCTGGCCCAGGCGTTCGGCGGCAACAGCGCGGTCGCGGCCACCCGGGCGGTGGTCGACGCCGGCTGGTATCCCTACGCGGCGCAGATCGGCCAGACCGGCAAGACCGTCTCACCGAAGCTGTATCTGGCCGCGGGGATCTCGGGCGCGATCCAGCACAAGGTCGGAATGCAGTCCTCGGAGAACATCGTCGCCGTCAACAAGGATGCGAATGCGCCGATCTTCGAGTTCTCCGATCTCGGGATCGTGGGCGACCTGAACAAGATCCTGCCCAAGCTGGCCGACGCGATCAAGGCCAAGAAGGG
Organism: uncultured Actinomycetota bacterium; assembly: GCA_963787595.1. Classification (GTDB taxonomy): domain Bacteria; phylum Actinomycetota; class Thermoleophilia; order Solirubrobacterales; family Solirubrobacteraceae; genus Palsa-465. Next base: position 90,860 of record CAWBDE010000004.1, on the reverse strand, counting down.
GAGCTGAGCCGATGGCGGGGCGCAACGGTCGCGACGGCTACGCGCCGAGCGAGTTCCCGCCGCCGGTGGACTCGGTCAAGGAGTTCATCAAGCGTGGCGTGGACGGCGAGGACGAGCGCATCGACGTCGGCGTCGCGATCGTCGGCGGCGGCACCGCCGGGCTGGCGTGTGCGAACCGTTTGCTCCAGCTGCTGGGCGACGACGACGCGTTGATGGAGCGCCTCGGCGAGGTCCCGGTGGCGGTCATCGAGAAGGCCAAGACGTGTGGCGGGCACAACCTGTCGGGCGCGGTGATGCGGCCGAGGCCGCTGCAGGAGCTGTTCCCGCAGCTGTCGCGCGAGGATTGGCGCAAGCAGCGCTTCGCCTTCGGCGAGGTGACCAAGGAAGCGGTCTACATGCTGCCCACCGGCAAGACCAAGCTCCGCATCCCGCCACCGCCGCCGTTTCGTAACCACGGCAACGAGGTCGTGTCGGTGGCGGCTCTCGCCCGCTACCAGGCGCAGCAGGCCGAGGAGGGCGGCGCCTACATCCTCACCGAGACCTCGGCGACGCAGCTGATCGTGGAGGACGGGAAGGTCGTCGGCGTGCGCTCGGGCGACAAGGGCCGCGGCAAGGACGGCGAGCCGCTTTCCAACTTCGAGCCCGGCACCGACATCCAGGCGCGGGTCACGGTGCTGGCCGAGGGCTGCTGGGGACATCTCACCGGGGCGGCGATCCGGGAGTTCGACCTCGCCGACGGGCGCGAGCCCCAGGTGTGGGAGCTAGGGGTCAAGGAGGTGTGGAAGGTCCCGCGGCCGCTTGACCGGATCATTCACACCATCGGTCCCTGGCCGCTGAAGCTGTCGCCCCGGTACGGCCAGATCGGAGGCACCTGGCTGTACCCGATGAAGGACGAGCGCTCCGGCGATGACCTGGTTTCGATCGGCTTCGTCGTCGACCTCGAGTACGCCGACGCGACCACCTCCGCCCACGACCTGCTGCAGCAGTTCAAGCTGCATCCGCTGGTCAGGGGCATCCTGGAGGGCGGCGAGCGCATCGCCTGGGGCGCCAAGGCGCTGCCCGGCGGCGGCTACTGGTCGATGCCCAAGCTGTCGATGCCCGGCGCGGTGCTGGTCGGTGACTCGGGTGGAATGGTCGACACCGTCGCGCTCAAGGGCGTTCACCACTGCCTGCAGTCGGGCAAGCTGGCCGCCGAGGCGATCTACGCCTCGCTCGCCTCAGGCGCGTCGCTCCAGGCCTACGAGCAGGCGGTCGAGGACTCCACGATCGGCCAGGAGCTGTGGCAGGTGCGCAACACCCGCCAGCCGTTTCAGAAGGGGTTCGTCAGGGGCGGCCCGGTCGTCAACCTGGCGATTGCCTCCAAGGGCCGGTTGCCGCGCGGGCGGCTGCCGTGGCATCGCAACGACGAGCGGCCGCTGTTCGTCGGCGACACCCGGCAGCGGTATCCCAAGCCCGACGGCAAGTACACGTTCGACAAGCTCTCGAGCGTCTACATCTCGGGCAACGCCACCCGGGACGACGCCCCGAACCACATTCGCGTGCACCGCAACGTTCCCCGCGAGATCGCCGAGGGCTGGCGGTGGATGTGCCCCGCCGGCGTCTACGAGATCCCCGACGACGCGCCCGCCACCGGGCTGGTCGACGTCACCGTCAACTACACCAACTGCGTGCAGTGCGGGGCGATCACCGCCAAGGGCGGACGCCTGACGCCCCCCGAGGGTGGCGACGGCCCCCTGTACACGATCACCTGAGGGCTGAAACTTCTGCGGGCGCGGATGGTTAAAGCCCCTGCATGAAGTCGCTTCACCGTGCCGCCGCCTCGCTGCTCCTCGCCGCCCTCGGTCTCGTGGGCGCCTGGGCGCCTGCGGCCGCCGCCGCGGACCCACCCCGGGCTCAGCTGACCCAGTTCGCCTGCACGCGTGCGCTGGATCCGTCGGACCGGGCGATCTCGGTCCGGGCCGTGATGCGTCCGGTGCCTTTCACCCGGCGACTGGCGGTGAAGTTCGACCTGCTGGTGCGCGGCTCGGGATCGAGCTCGGCGACCGTCGTTCACGCTCCCGGCCTCGCCACCTGGATCACCCCGACCGACCCGACGTTGGGACAGCTTCCGGGAGACGTCTGGCGGCTGAACAAGCAGGTGTTCAACCTCGACGCGCCGGCGGTGTACCAGTTCCGGGCGACGTTTCGCTGGATCGGCGCCCGCGGTCACGTGCTCGCCTCCACGATCAAGCTGACCCGTAGCTGCCGTCAGCGCGAGCTGCGTCCCGACCTGGTGGTCAAGTCGATCGCCGTCGTCCCGGCCGCCGGGCAACCGGGCGCCGACCTGTATACCGCGGTGATCGAGGATCGCGGCGCCACCGGCGCCGGCCCGTTCGAGGTTCTCTTTGCCCCCGGCGACACGTCGGCCCCCACGATCGACACCGTCCAGTTCCTCGGCTCCGGTCAGAGCCGGCAGTTGACGTTCTCGGGACCCGTCTGCGATCCGGCGAGTCCGCCGTCGGTGACCGCCGACGCCGCCAGCCAGGTCGACGACTACGACCGCGCCAACAACACGCTGCGCGCCGTCTGCCCGCCGGCCGTGACCAGTCCGCCGGCCGTGCGGCCGACGCTAGACTCCATGAGACGATGAAGACCGAGATCCACCCCAGCTACCAAGAGGCGCACGTGCGCTGCACGTGCGGCAACGAGTTCACGACTCGCTCGACGCAATCGGAGATTCACGTCGAGATCTGCTCGGCCTGCCACCCCTTCTACACCGGTCGTCAGAAGCTCGTCGACACCGGCGGACGGGTGGAGCGCTTCCAGCGTCGCGTGGCCAAGGGCCGTCGCAACGCCCGAGCCGCAGCCGGCTGAGCCTCCCGAGAACCGAGATGAGCCGCGGCGGGGGCGACGTGCGGAGCCGCGGCGGGGGCGACGTGAGCGACCAACCGTTGACGGCCACGCGCGACGCCCCCCTCGGCGGCCAGGCCGTGCTCGAGGGGGTGATGATGCGGGGCATCCGCCATTGGGCGGTCGCCGTCCGCAAGCCCGTCCCGGCCGGTTCCGCCTCCGGCGCTGTGCTCACGCCCGTCCCGGCCGGTTCCGCCCCCGGCGCTGTGCTCACGCCCGATTCCGACGGTTCCGCCCCTGGCGACATCGCCATCAGCTCGTTTGCGGTCGTCTCCCGGGCCAAGCGCCACCGCGTCTACCGGCTTCCGGTGATCCGCGGCGTGGTGGCTCTGATCGAGTCGCTGGGGATCGGCCTGCGGGCGCTCAGCATCTCGGCCAACGCTCAACTGCCCGACGCCGATCAAGAGATCTCCGGCGGAGCCTGGTTCGGCACCGTGCTGGTCTCGATCGCGTTCGCCGTCGGCTTGTTCTTCGTGGTGCCGGTGGGGGTGACCAGCCTGGTCAAGCATCAGCTCGGGTCCTCGTGGCTGTTCTGGCTGGTGGAGGGGGTTCTGCGCACGGCCATCTTCCTCGGCTACCTGACGCTGCTGTCCCGGGTGCGCGACCTGCGCCGGGTGTTCGAGTACCACGGCGCCGAGCACAAGGTGATCTCGTGCTTCGAGGCCTGCGACGAGCTCACTCCGGAGCGCGCCAAGCTGTACTCGCGCCTGCATCCTCGCTGCGGGACGAGCTTCCTCCTGATCGTGATGATCATGGCGATCTTCGTGTTCGCGCCGGTTGGCCTGCCCGCCTGGTGGATCCTCGTCCTCACCCGGATCGTGGGGGTGCCGGTGATCGCGGGCCTGTCGTTCGAGGTGATCAAGTGGGCGGGTCGCAACCGGCGCCGCCCGTGGGTGCAGTGGATCATGTATCCCGGCCTCCAGCTGCAGAAGCTGACCACGCGCGAGCCCGACTCAGATCAGCTGGCGGTGTCGATCGCGGCGCTTCAGGCGGTGCTGGCGGTGGAGGCGCCGGGGGAGGCGACGGCGGAGGATCTGATCGGCGTCGAGGTCGTCGCCTGACCGCTGAGACATCTTCTGGCCGAGCGGCCCGGCCGCGGCGGGGAGGGGACGGGTCCTACACTCGCGAGGATGATCGATGAGCTCGTCGCCCAGCTGGAGAACCGCTTCGGGGCGCTTGAGAGTGAGCTCTCAGACCCGGAGGTGATCGCCGACCGCGAGCGCTTCGCGGCGGCCAGCCGCGCCTATCGCGAGCTGGAGCCGGCGGCCCGTCTGGCGATGCAGTACCGCCGCGCCGCCGATGACGCGGCGGGTGCGCGCGAGCTGCTGGACGAGGATGGGGACGATGCCGAGTTGCGCGCGCTGCTCGAGACCTCGAGGGACCGGATGCAATCGCTGGAGGAGGACATCCGCGTGGCGATGGTCGAGCGCGACCCCAACGACGTCAAGAACGTGATCGTCGAGATCCGCGCCGGGGTCGGCGGCGACGAAGCGGTGCTGTGGGCGGGGGACCTGTACCGGATGCTGACGCGCTACGCAGAGCGCCGGGGGTTCAAGGTCGAGTCGCTGTCGATCGGCGAGGGCAACTACACGTTCGCGATCAAGGGCGACGGCGCGTACTCGGTGTTCAAGTTCGAGGGAGGCACCCATCGCGTCCAGCGCGTCCCCGAAACCGAGTCTCAGGGGCGAATCCATACCTCCACGGCCACCGTCGCGGTGCTGCCGGAGGCCGAGGACGTGGACGTCCAGGTCGACCCCAACGACCTGCAGATCGATGTCTACCGGTCATCAGGACCGGGTGGGCAGTCGGTCAATACCACCGACTCGGCGGTCCGGATCAGCCATCGGCCGACCGGGGTCGTCGTCTCGATGCAGGACGAGAAGTCCCAGCTGCAGAACCGCGAGCGCGCGATGCGGGTGCTCCGCGCGCGGCTGTACGACCGCGCGCTGGCCGAGCAGCAGGCCGAGATCGGCGCCAGCCGGCTCGCCCAGGTCGGGACCGGCGAGCGCGCCGAGAAGATTCGCACCTACAACTTCGGTGAGCGCCGGGTCAAGGACCACCGGATCAACCTCCTGGTCCACAACCTCGATGAGGTTCTCCTCGGCGAGCTCGACGAGCTCACCGGCGCGCTTGCCGACGACGAGAAGCGCCGGCGGCTGCAAGAGCACGCCGTTGGTTGAGGCGACCGACGCCAGGTCGATCGGCGCCGCCGTGCGCCGGGGCTGCGAGCTCCTGCGGCGGGCGGGCTGCGAGACGCCGCAGCTCGACGCCGAGCTGCTGCTCGCCGAGGTGCTGGCAGTCGGGCGGGAGCGGCTGGTGATCGACGCCGACCGGGTGTTGGAACCCGATGAGTGGGCGGGGTTTCAGGGGTTGCTGGGCCGGCGGGTGGCCCGCGAGCCCGTCGCCTACATCCTGGGGCGGCGCGAGTTCCGGCGGCTGACGCTGGCCGTCGACCCGCGCGTGCTGATCCCCCGGCCGGAGACCGAGCTGCTGGTGGAGGTCGGATCCGAGCTTGGATCCGGTGTTCGCGTGCTCGACGTGGGTACCGGCAGCGGCGCGGTCGCGCTGGCCCTGAAAGACGAACGGCCGGATCTGTCCGTGCGCGGGAGCGATCTCAGCGCGGACGCGCTGGCGGTGGCGCGGGCCAACGCGGGGCGGCTCGGTCTCGAGGTGGAGTTCGTGGAGGCGGATCTGCTCGACGGGATCGCGGACGTGCGGGACGCCGTGCTGGCGAACCTCCCGTATGTGGCGCTCGGGTCGCCGCTGGAGCCGGAGATCGCGCGGTATGAACCGCCGCGAGCGCTGTACGGCGGCGCCGACGGGCTGGATCTGGTGCGGCGCCTGATCGGCGCGGCCGGCGGGGTGGCGCTGCTGGCACTCGAGATCGACCCCGCTCAGGCGGCGTCGGTGGCGCGGATGCTGGCTGGAGCCGGCATGCGCGACGTGGAGGTGCGGCGCGATCTGGCTGGACACGATCGGGTCGTGGTGGGCAGGGCGTGAGCGGATCTCAGACGGAGGCGTTCGAGCGCTGCATGAGCGTCGGCGGAATCGCCGTGTTCCCGGCCGACACCGTGTACGGGCTCGCCTGTGATGTCCACAACCGGGTGGCGGTGCAGCGGCTCTACCGGTTCAAGCGCCGGTCGCTGGCCAAGCCCTCGGCGGTGATGTTCTTCGACCGCGATCTGGCGCTGGCCGCACTGCCCGAGCTCGGCGCTCAGACCCGGGCCGCGCTGGAGCGGCTCCTGCCGGGCGCGGTGTCCGTCCTGCTGCCAAATCCGCAGCGCCGGTTTCCGCTGGCCTGTGGCGCGGATCCGTCGACCTTCGGATTGCGGGTGCCGGTGGTACCGGCGCTGGCTGGGGTGGCGTGGCCGGTGCTGCAGTCCAGCGCCAACCTCGCCGGCGGCGCGGACCCGCGGCGGCTCGCCGACGTCGCCGCCCCGCTTCGCCGAGCCGCCGATCTCCTGGTCGATGGGGGCGAGCTGCCCGGAGCCCCGTCGACGGTCGTCGACCTGCGGACCTACGAGGAGACCGGGGCATGGCGCATCGTGCGCGCGGGCGCGACCCCCGAGGCCGACGTGGCTACGGCGCTCGAGCACCAGTTCCACTTCGACCCGTCGACCTACTTCGAGGTGATCCGCGACGAGATCCCCGCGTACGACCGGCTGCAGGAGGAGCTGACCCGGGCAAGCGGTGGCGGAGCGCGGCGGGTGCTGGAGCTCGGCACCGGCACCGGCGAGACCGCGCGGCGGCTGTTGGAGCGCCACCCCGACGCGTTCCTGGTTGGCGTCGACGAGAGCGCCGGAATGCTGGCGCAGGCCTCGCGATCGCTCCCCGAAGAGCGAGTCTCGCTGCGGGTGCGGGCGATCGAGGAGCCGCTGCCATCGGGGCCGTTCGACCTGGTGGCGAGCGCGCTCTGCGTCCACCACCTGCCGGGGGCGGAGAAGCGCGCCCTGTTTGGGCGGGTGCGGGCGCAGCTGGCGCCGGGCGGGCGCTTCGTCCTCGGCGACGTGATCGTCCCCGGCGACCCGCGTGACGCGAGGATCCCGTTGTCGGAGGGATTTGACCATCCCAGCCCGCTTGCGGATCAGCTGCGGTGGCTGTCGGAGGCCGGATTCGCGGCCCGGGTGGCGTGGGAGCACGCGGATCTCGCCGTCGTGGTCGGCGACGTGCGTTGCGCGGCGGTAGGATCGTCGGCGTGAGCACCGAGCTGCCGCCGGACTTCCTCCAGCGCCCACTGGCCGAGGTCGATCCCGAGATCGCCGACGTGCTGGCCCGCGAGCTCGAGCGCCAGCAGCGCACCCTGGAGATGATCGCGTCCGAGAACTTCGCCCCGGCGGCGGTGCTCGAATGCCAGGGCTCGGTGCTGAACAACAAGTACGCCGAGGGCTATCCCGGCAAGCGCTACTACGGCGGCTGCGAGTTCGTCGACATCGCCGAGCAGCTGGCGATCGACCGGGCCAAGTCCCTGTTCGGCGCCGAGCATGCCAACGTTCAGCCGCACGCCGGCGCCCAGGCCAACACCGCCGCCTACCAGGCGCTGCTTCAGCCGGGGGACACGCTGATGGGGCTGGAGCTGTCCCACGGCGGGCACCTCACCCACGGGATGAAGATCAACGTCTCGGGGCGCCTGTACCACATCGTCGCCTACCACGTCGACCGCGAGACCTCGCTGATCGACATGGACGAGGTGGAGCGCCTGGCTCACGAGCACCGGCCGAAGATGATCGTCGCCGGCTGGTCGGCATATCCCCGCCAGCTGGACTTCCCGCGCTTCCGGGAGATCGCCGACTCGGTCGGCGCGCTGCTCATGGTCGACATGGCCCACTTCGCCGGGCTGGTGGCCGCCGGCCTGCACCCGTCACCGGTGCCGACCGCCGATGTGGTCACGACCACGATCCACAAGACGATCGGCGGCGGCCGCGGCGGGATGATCCTGTGCAAGGAGGAGTACGCGCGCAAGATCGACTCCGCCGTGTTCCCGGGCCAGCAGGGCGGTCCGCTGGAGCACATCATCGCCGGCAAGGCGGTGGCCCTGCGGATCGCGGCCACCGAGGCGTTTCGCGAGCGCCAGCAGCGGACCCTGGACGGCGCCCGGGCGCTCGGGCGCGAGCTGCTGGCCGCGGGGGGCGGAGTGAGCGTGTTGACCGGAGGGACCGACGTCCATCTCATCCTGGTGGATCTGCGCGCGTCGCCCCTGGACGGCAAGCAGGCGGAGGATCGCCTGCACTCGATCGGGATCACCGTGAACCGCAACGCGGTGCCCTTCGATCCCCGGCCCCCGGCGGTGTCGTCGGGGCTGCGCATCGGGTCGCCGGCACTGGCGACCCGGGGGCTTGCCGTCGACGACTTCGTGGCGGTCGGCAGGATCATCAGCGCCGTGCTGGTGGCGGGCGATGCGTTCGAGGATCAGCGGGCGGGGCTGGCCGAGCAGGTCGAGGCGATCGCCGACCGCTATCCGCTGTACGCGCAGCTGGGGCCGGCCGCCGTCGTCTGAGCATTCCGGGGGGGTGTGGAGGGCCGGCGCCGCGGCTCTTGACGGTATGGCCCTAGCTCCGGAGCATGCGTTTGCCGACAAATCCGGACCCCGTCCCCAGATTTGGCGAGCACTACACGCTGAGGATGCATCCGCCGACAAATCGGCGCAGCCGGTTCGGATTTGCCGGGTTTTGCAGGTCCAAGGCAGCGGTGAGCGAGGCTTGGCGCAGGTGGCGGGCGCCCAGCGCACCCTCGCGCACGTCCGGCAGCTCCGCGCGTTGGGAATCGGCCGCGGTGCGATCGATCACCGCGTCTCGGTGGGCTCGCTGCACCGCGTTCTGCCCTCGGTACTGTCGCTGGTGGCGCCGGTGCTGGAGCCGCTCGCTGCGGAGACGGCCGCGCTCCTCTATGCCGGCGACGACTGCGTGCTCAGCCACGAGACGGCGGCGGCGCTCTGGGGGCTCGCCCCAGAGCCTCCGTTCGTGGCCCTCACGGTTGTCGGTCGCACTGTTCAACGCCAGCCGAGCATTCACATCTACCGAGTAAAGGACCTCGATGCCCGCGACGTCCGGATGCGGCATGGCTTTCCGGTCACGGCCCCCGCTCGCTCGATCATCGACTTCGCCGCCGCTCACCCGGCCGAGGCGGTCGCCCGCGTCCTCAACGAGGCGCGCGTGCTCAAGCTCGTCACCGACGCCGAGCTGACCGCGGCGCTCGGGCGGTGCCGCGGCCGCACCGGGACGCGGTGCGTCCGGGCGCTGCTCGCCGCCGAGCACGGTCCCGCGATCACCCGGTCAGAGGCCGAACGCCGGCTCCGGAGCCTGCTGCGGGCGGCGGATCTGCCGGATCCCCAGTTCAACGTTCGGGTCGGGAACCACCTGGTCGACGCCCTGTGGCCGCGCCAGCGCCTGATCGTCGAGGTCGACGGGTACGGGTTCCACGGCCACCGTCGGGCGTTCGAGACCGACCGGCGCCGCGATCAGGAGCTGGTCGCCGCCGGCTATCAGGTGATTCGCGTGACCTGGCGCCAGCTCACCGAGGAGCCGATCGCGGTCGCCGCGCGGCTGGCCCAGGCTCTGGTGGTGGCGACGCCTCGGCCTGCGCAGCCAGGGGCCTGACGCAGGTCGGCGGCCCGAGCCGCCGCCCGCTCCCTAGCCGGGGGCCTGACGCAGGTCGGCGGCCCGAGCCGCCGCCCGCTCCCTAGCCGGGGGCCTGACGCAGGTCGGCGGCCCGAGCCGCCGCCCGCTCCCTAGCCGGGGGCCTGACGCAGGTCGGCGGCCCGAACCGCCGCACGCTCCCTAGCCGGGGGCCTGACGCTGCGTCGGCGGGGCCGAGCCGGCGCGAGCTCGATACGGCGACGCACGCCACATCCACGTCAGTCGGCGGCGGCTGGCATGCTTGTCGGGCATGGGCTATACGGATGCCGTGCTCTCGTTCGTGGTCGCGGCGGTGATCGCGGCGGCGCTGACGCCGCTGGCGGCTCGGCTGGCGCGGCGCGTCGGAGCCGTGGACCGGCCCCGCGAGCGAGGGCTGTCGACGCGCGAGACCCCGCTGCTGGGCGGGTTGGCGATCCTGGTCGCGGTGCTGATCGCCGCCGCGTTCTGGATGCCGGGGGCGATTCACCTGCCTCACACGGCCCGCGGGCACCCCGGCAGCGCCGGGACCGTGCACACCTGGGCGGTGTTGGCCGGAGCAGCGCTGATCACCCTGGTGGGGGCGATCGACGACGTGCGCGACCTCCCGCCGATCGTCAAGTTGCTCGGGCAGATCCTGGCGGCGGTGATCGCCGTGAAGGCCGGGGCGGTGGTGACCGACATCGACGTCCCCTTCGTCGGCGGCTTCCAGTTCCCCAATACCGGGGGGTTGCTCACCGTCGTTTGGCTGGTCGGGCTGATGAACGTGGTCAACTTCTCCGACGGCGTCGACGGGCTGGCGGCCGGGCTGTGCACGATCGACGGCATCGCGTTCTCGGTGATCGCATTCGACCTGTCGGTCAACGGCGCCGGTATCCTGGCCGCGCTGACCGCCGGCGCCGCGCTCGGCTTCCTGGTTCACAACTTCTATCCCGCGTCGGTGTTCATGGGGGACGCCGGCGCGAACCTGCTCGGCTACCTGCTGGGGGTGACGGCGGTCGTCGGATCACTGAAGACCAACGCGGTCGTCGCCCTGGTGGTGCCGCTGGTGATCCTGGCGATCCCGTTCCTGGACACCGGCTTCGTCGTCGCCAAGCGACTCAAGTACGGCCGCAAGCCGTGGTCGGCCGACACCAACCACTTCCATCACCGCATGGCCCAGATCGGCTTCTCGCAGCGAAAGACGGTCGCCTACCTGTACGGATGGACGGTGCTGCTGGCTGGGCTGGCGATCGCGCTGCGCCTGTTCCCCTATCACCGGCACGGGCACTACCACGCGGGCTGGATCGCGGCGCTCGTGGCACTGGCGCTGGTCGCGCTGGCGGCGAGTGCCTATCTCGTGTTCGTGCTGGAGATCTTCAAGTTCAAGGGTGTCCGGGCGGCGCAGCTGCGCACCCGAGATCCGGACACCACCGAGCCCGAGATCGAAGAGCAGGTCCGCAAGGACATCGAGACCGGCGAGTTCGAGAGGGTGACGTAGATGGAGAAGGCCAACCTGGCCGAGCTCAAGCGGTTCATCACCGCTGACGGCTCCACGATCCGCGAGCTGGCCGGTCCGGCCTGGACCCAGGCTCGGCACCAGAGTCTCGCCGAGGCGACCCTGGAGCCCGGCGGCGAGACCGCCGAGCACTTTCACCCCCGCGCCGAGGAGCTGTACTACTTCGTCGCCGGCGCGGGGCGGATGCGGCTGGGGGATGAGGAGGCGCCGGTCGCCGCCGGAGACTGCGTGGTGATCCCGCCGGGCACGGCGCACAAGCTGTGGAACACCGGTGACGGCCGGCTGGTGCTGCTGTGCTGCTGCGCGCCGGCCTACTCGGACGACGACACCGTGATGACCGGCGGATAGAACCGCTGGCGGGGCTCTCCAGAACCCAGCGGACCGGGCTCGCCGCCGTCGCCGCTCTCGTCGTCGCGGCCGGCGTGGCCCGGTACACGCCCGGTGTCTCTCACGTGGTGGCGTTCGTGGTCGCGGGCATCGCCCTCGCCGGGGTGGCCTGGATCGTGTCGTTCGCCACCGAGCAGGTCGGGCAGCGCTTCGGCACCGCGACCACCGGCCTGCTGCAGTCGACGCTCGGCAACCTGCCGGAGTTCTTCGTGGTCCTGTTCGCGCTCAACGCCGGGGAGCGGATCGTCGCCGAGACCGCCATCCTGGGCTCGATCCTGGTCAACGCCCTGCTGGTGCTGGGCCTGGTGATCGTCGTCGGGGCACACCGCGCCGAGGATGGCGTGATGCGCTTCAGCCCGCGACTGCCGAATGACACGGCCACGCTGCTGATGATCGCCAGCTTCATCATCCTGCTGGTGGGACTGGCCCATTCGGCCAACGATCCGGCCAGTCACCACGTCAAGACGATCTCGATCATCGGCGCGGGGGCGATCCTGGCCGCCTACGGCGTCTGGGTGCGGCAGTACCTGACCACGCAGCCGGCCGCGGACCCCCCAGCGGAGGGGCCCCGGCTGCCGACCGGGCTGAGCCTCGGCCTGCTGGTGGCGGCGGGCGTCGCCTCGGCGTTCGTGTCTGACTGGTTCGTGCAGGCCCTGGGGCCGACGATCCACACCCTGGGCATCTCCAGGTCGTTCGCCGGGTTGGTGATCGTCGCCACCGCCGGCAACGCCGTGGAGCACGCGGTCGGGGTGGTGCTCGCGGCCCGGGGGCAGTCGGAGCTGGCGATCTCGGTGGTCAAGAACTCGGTGGCCCAGATCGCGGCGTTCCTGTACCCGCTGCTCGTGCTCGTGTCGCTGCTGACGGCGACCACGCTGACGTTCGCGCTCGCCCCCGTGTACACCGGGGCGCTGATCGGCACCGCGATCATCATCTGGCAGATCACCGGCGACGGGGAGGCGACGCCGTTCGAGGGGACGGCGCTGATCGCGGCGTTCGTGATCCTGGCGACGGTGGCGTGGTTCGAGGCCTGACCCTCCACGGGGGTGCTATTCTGACGTTTACGTAAGAAAGAGTTTGACTCCTCGAGAGGGTGACCGCCGTTTTGTCAGTCCTAACTTCTCCGCCAGCCGAGCGTCCCGGACCTCGGCGCCGGCTCGGCGTCCACTCCGAGCACGACTCCTACAAGTGGTGGGCGCTGTCCTGCACCAGCCTCGGGATGCTGCTGGCCACGATCAACTCGGGGACCCTGATCATCGCGCTACCCGACCTGGAGCGCAGCCTTCACACCAGCCTGCTCGAGCTGGTGTGGGTGATCCTCGTGTACATGATCGCCTCGACCGTGCTCGTCCTCAGCGCCGGCCGGCTGTCTGACCAGTTCGGCCGCAAGAAGGCGTACGTGATGGGCTTCGTCGTGTTCGCGCTCGCCTCACTGGGCGCCGGCTTCGCCGGCGGCGGCACCGCGCTGATCCTGTGGCGGATCGCCCAGGGCATCGGCGGGGCCTTCCTGTTCGCCAACTCGGCGGCGATCGTCACCGACGCGTTCCCCAAGGAGCAGCTCGGGCTGGCGATGGGCACCAACACGATGGTCGCGGCCGTGGGTCTGGTCATCGGGCCGGTCCTCGGCGGTGCGCTGGTCGCGATCTCCTGGCACTGGGTGTTCTGGTTCAACGTGCCGTTCGGTTTCGCCGGGGCACTGTGGGGCGCGATGGTCCTGCACGAGGTCACCGGCGGCTCGGAGGACCGCTCGTTCGACTACCTGGGCACGATCACCTTCCTGCTCGGCCTCACCGGCTTGGTGTACGGCATCTCCAAGGGCGGCGTCGAGGGGTGGACGTCGCCGCTGGTGATCCCGGCGCTGATCATGGCCCTGGTGCTGCTGCCGCTGTTCGTGCTCATCGAGAGCCGTCACCGGGCGCCGATGCTTGACCTGACGATCTTCCGCAGCCGGCTGTTCTCCACAGCGTCGGCGGCGGCGTTCGCCAACGGCCTGGCCCGATTTGCGCTGATGTTCGTGTTCGTCTTCTACTTCCAGGGCGTGCAGGGCGACTCGCCGATCCTCGCCGGGGTCAAGCTGGCCCCGCTGGCGCTCGGGATGCTGATCGCCTCGCCGCTGGCCGGGATCTGGGCCGACCGGCGCGGCTCGCGCACGCTGGCCGTGGCCGGCATGCTGGTGACCGGCGCCGGGCTGGCGCTGATGACCACCCTGCAGCGCGAAACCAGCTACCTGTGGCCGGGGATCTACATGTTCGTCGTCGGCATCGGCTCGGGCATGTTCAACTCCCCCAACACGGCGGCGATGATGGGCTCGGTGGCGCCGCACCGGCGCGGCATCGCCGCCGGCGCGCGGGTGCTGGTGCAGAACACCGGAGCGGTGATCTCGATCGCGTTCGTGCTCGCCGTGGTCACCTCGGCGGTGCCCAAGCAGGTGCTGTTCAGCGTCTTCTCCGGACTGGCCAACCACATCTCCACCGCGCAGCTGTCGCCGTTCATCGCCAACATGCATACCGCGCTGTGGTGCCTGGCGGCGGTGTCGGTGGTCGGCGCCGCCATCTCGGCCGCCCGGCCCAAGGAGATCGGTACGGCAGGCGCGCAGCAGCGCGCCCGTGAGCCGCAGACCGCGATCTCATGAGCGTCACCGCCACCGACCAGGCCCGGGCGCTGCGGATCGGCGAGCTCGCCGAGCTCACCCACACGACGCCGCGGACGATCCGCTACTACGAGGAGATCGGACTGCTCAATCGCGGCGCGGAGCGGGAGCAGGGCAAGCACCGCTGCTACACCCAGGCCGACGTGGAGCGGGTCCGCGAGATCATCCGCCTGCGCGATCTGCTGGGCCTGTCGCTGGATCAGCTCTCACAGCTGCTGGAGGCCGAGAGCGCCCGGGCGCACCTGCGCTCAGAGCTCAAGCAGACGCAGGCGCCGGCCGAGCGCAAGCGCATCCTGCACGAGCTGCTCGGGCATATCTCCAATCAGCTGGAGTTGGTTCAGGGCCGGGTGGAGGAGCTCAACGTGCTCGCCGCCGAGCTCGCCGACAAGCAGCGACTGGTCAAGCAGCGGATCCGCGAGATCGCGGAGTAGGTCGGTCGGCCCCTCGCCCTCGCCCGGGAGCCGCGGCGGGGAGCCGCCCCGCGTTCGCGCGGGCACGCTAACCTCCTTCTAACCACGACGGCTCTCCACTACCCTCCTGGTAGTGGCGCGCCGACCGCGTCGACGCTGAAATCAGGCAACGCCTTTTAGCGCTGCGCCGATAGCCTACGCGCCCCTCAAACAAGTAGCTCAGCTTGCGAAGAAGCGTCAGCAGACAACATGACGAACAGCAGTCGGCACCCCGCAACCGGCCGGGACGTAGCCGGGGCCGGAGCCTTGATGCTCTCGGTCAACGCGCTGTGCGCCGGGATCGGCGCCGCCATCGGGGCGCTGCTGGGCCCGGTGGTGCCGCTGGCCGTGGCGGGATTCCTGATCGGCTTTCTGGTGGGGATCTGGGTTGTCGCTAAGCGCTTCCACGACCTCTGAGCCCGCGGTGAACGTTTTGCGCTACTTCGACGTGCTGGTCGTGGTGGTGGCCGCCCCGATCATGATCCTGATCGGGGTGCCCGCCTCCGGCTACCTGGTCGGCGCCGGCGCGTGGATCGTGCTGCGCGCGCTCGGCGTCGCGGTGGAGCGATACGCAAGCACCGTCACTGAGTTCAATCGCACGATCGGGGTACGGCTGGGCTACATGATGAGCCGCATCTTCGCGCTGGCGATCGCGGTGATCCTGGCCCGCAAGGCCTACGGCCAGGACGCCGGTCTGGCCTGCCTGGCGGTGGTGGTGCTGGCATTCACGATTCAGCTGGCGACCTCCGCGCTGACCCGCCCCAAGTCGACGCCGAGGCCGCGATGAGCAACACCCGCAAGGTCATGCTCGGCATCTTCGGCTTCTACCTGTTCGGCATCGTGCTGCTGGCCGTCATCTTCGGCTTCGGGCACAAGAACAACAGCTACCAGATCCAGAACGAGTTCAAGCTCGTCAACTGGGTCAGCCTGGGCGTATTCAGCATCAACCGGGCGGTGCTGTACCTGTTTCTGGCCGCGATCGCCACCGTCGTGACGATGGTGTGGATCGCGGGCCGGATGCATCAGCGGCCCAACCGGGTCCAGACGGCGGTCGAGGTCCTGTTCAGCCTGATGCGCGACAACATCACCCGCGACAACATGCCGGACTCGATGGCGGCGCGATGGTTCCCGTTCCTGGGGGCGCTGTTCCTGTTCATCTGGTTCAGCAACCTGATCGGCTACATCCCGCTGCCGACCAACAGCCAGGAGACGTTCAACCTCTTCGGCGCCCACATCCCGAGCTTCGCGCTGTACGCCGCCACGGCGAACATCTCGGTGCCGCTGGTGCTGGCGCTGGTCGTGTTCGTGGTCTTCAACTGGGTCGGGATCCGGGCTCAGGGCCCGATCGGCTATGTCAAGAGCCTGATCCCGTCCGGCGTCCACGGCGCGATCCTGGTGCTGGTGTTCCCGCTCGAGGTCATCTCCACGTTCATGCGACTGATCTCGCTGACCGTGCGACTGTTCGCCAACATCCTCGCCGGGCACATGATCATCCTGTTCATGGCCGGGGCCCTCGCCGTGATCCTCGGTCTGTCGTTCCTGGGCTGGTTCACGCTGCCGTTCGGGATCCTGATCTACCTGTTCGAGCTGGGCCTGGTGGCCACGCTGCAGGCATTCATCTTCGCGACCCTCGCCGCCATCTACATCGGCGGCTCGGTAACTCACCACTAATAAGAAGGAGCTGAGCTCAAAGTGCTTACACACATCCTGGCGTTCGCAGCGTCGTCGTCCTCCTCGTCGTCGATGGCGGGATTGGGGATCGGGATCGGCGGCGGGCTCGGCGCGGTCGGCGCGGGCGTCGGCATCGGGATCATCTTCGGCAAGGTGATCGAGTCGGTCACCCGCCAGCCGGAGATGCGCGACGAGATCACCAGCATCCAGTGGCTGGGCTTCGCGCTCACCGAGGCCGTGTTCTTCTACGGGCTGGTCGCCGGCCTGCTGTCCTACGTGCTCAAGTAGATGGCCGTCACCGCTTCCTCATCCGGGTCGTTTCTGATCTCGCCCAACGTCGGGTTGATGATCTGGACGCTGCTGCTGTTCGGGATCTCGATGTACGTGCTCGCCAAGCTCGCCTTCCCGCGCATCTCGCAGGCCCTGGACAAGCGCCAGCACGCGATCGAGGAATCGATCGACCACGCCGAGCAGACGCGCAAGGAGGCCGATCAACTGCTCGCCGACTACCGTGAGCGGCTGCACGAGGCGCGTGGCCAGGCGGACGAGATCGTGGCCCGCGCCCGCCGTGCGGCGGAGAGCCACGAGCGCGAGGCCCAGGACGAGGCCAAGGCCAAGCGCGACCAGCTGATGGAGCAGACGCGGCGCGACATCCAGACCGAGACGCGCCGCGCGATCCAGGAGATCCGCGCGGAGGTCGCCGACCTGACGGTGTTGGCGACCGAGAAGGTGACCCGCAAGACGCTCGACGCGGACGACCAGCGGCGGCTGGTGGCGGACGCTCTGTCCGAGCTGGACTTCACCTCGCTGACCGCCGGTGACGGCGCGGAGCACAGGTAGACGTGCAGGAGATCGCCCAGGTGTATGCGCGCGCCCTGTTCGAGGTCGCGCAGGAGCGCGACTCGCTGGATGAGATCCACGGACAGCTCGGCGAGTTCGCGGACGCGATGCACGAAAACCGCGAGCTGGCGGTCTTCTTCTTCTCTCCCTACTTCTCGGTGGACGAGAAGAAGGAGGGCCTGGCCCGGACCGTGCAGGACGCCGACCCGGCGTTTGACAACTTCCTGCAGGCGCTCATCGAGCGCCACCGGATGCCCACCATCTTCCGAATCCGGACCGAGTTCGAGTCACTCTGGGACGAGGCGCGAAAGCTGCTGCCGGTGCAGATCACCAGCGCGGTGAAGCTGGACTCCGACACCGTCTCGAGCCTCGTCAAACGGATCAATGAGCAGACCGAGCGCGACGTCGACGTCTCCACCGACGTCGATCCCGACATTCTCGGCGGGGTGGTGCTCAGAGTGGGGAACGTGATCCTCGACGCCTCGATCCGCAACCGGCTGGAACAACTTCGAAAGCAAGTAGCGCAGGCGTAGGCCGCGCGCCTGTGAAGGGAGCAACGAAACGATGCAGATCAACCCCGATGAGATCACCTCGATCCTCAAGACCCGGATCGAGGGCCTGGACACCTCGGAAGCGGAGCTGACGGAGGTCGGAACCGTCCTGTCGGTCGCCGATGGCATCTGCCGGGTCCACGGCCTGGAGAACTGCATGTCGTTCGAGCTGCTCGAGCTTCCCCACGACGTGACCGCGCTGGCGCTGAACCTGGAGTCCGACAACGTCGGAGCGGTGCTGTTCGGCGAGTGGGAGCAGATCTCCGAGGGCGACACGGTCCGGAGAACCGGCCGGCTGCTCGACATTCCGGTGGGGGAGGAGCTGCTGGGGCGGATCGTCGACCCGCTGGGCAATCCTCTGGACGGCAAGGGGCCGATCGAGACGTCCCAGACGCGGCCGGCCGAGCACAAGGCGCCGGGCGTCGTCCAGCGCCAGCCGGTCAAGGAGCCGATGCTCACCGGCCTGAAGGCGATCGATTCGATGATCCCGATCGGTCGGGGCCAGCGCGAGCTGATCATCGGCGACCGCCAGACGGGCAAGAGCTCGATCGCGATCGACACGATCGTCAACAATCAGGATCGCGACCTGGTCTGCGTCTACGTCGCCATCGGGCAGCGCAAGGCGACCGTCGTGCAGCTCGCCAGCGTGCTCGAGGAGGCGGGGGCTCTGGACAACACGATCATCGTCATGGCGGCCGCCGACGAGGCAGCGCCGATCAAGTTCCTGGCCCCGTACGCCGGGTGCGCGATGGCCGAGCACTTCCTCTACAACGGGAAGGCGGCGCTGGCCATCTACGACGACCTGACCAAGCACGCCTACGCCTACCGCCAGATGTCGCTGCTGTTGCGCCGCCCGCCGGGCCGCGAGGCGTATCCGGGCGACGTGTTCTATCTGCACTCGCGGCTGCTGGAGCGGGCGGTCAAGCTCAACGACGATCTCGGCGGGGGGTCACTGACCGCGCTGCCGATCATCGAGACCCAGGCCGGCGACGTGTCCGCCTACATCCCGACCAACGTGATCTCGATCACCGACGGGCAGATCTTCCTCGAGCCCAAGCTGTTCTACTCGGGGGTCCGTCCGGCGATCAACGTCGGCATCTCGGTATCGCGCGTCGGCGGTAACGCCCAGATCGCGCCGATGCGCAAGGTCGCCGGGACGCTGAAGCTGGAGCTCTCGCAGTACCGCGACCTGGAGGCGTTCTCCCAGTTCGGCTCCGAGCTGGATCCCGACACCCAGCGCACGCTGGCCCGCGGCGAGCGCCTGGTCAAGACCCTCAACCAGGCCGAGCGCCACCCGATGCCGGTCGAGGAGCAGGTGGCGCAGGTGTTCGCCGCCACCAACGGCTACATCGACCGGATCGAGGTCGACAAGGTGGAGCGGTTCCTCGCCGGGCTGTCGGACTCGGTGCGGGGCAACCACTCCGATCTCCTGGAGAAGATCGCCGGCGGCGACTGGAGCGACGAGACCCGCAATCAGCTGGACGAGGCGGTCAAGCAGTACGCCGAGGACTTCGGCTACGACCTCGACGAGGAGGGTCATCCGCTGGAAGAGGAGGGCGATGACGAGCCGCCGCCGGCGCGCAGCAGCGGCGGCGAGGAATCCGCCGGCGAGAACGGCAGCGATGACGAGTCCAGCCAGGAGCGCGAGAAGGAGGACGAGGCCGTACCGGCGTAGCCGGTCGGCCCGGAGCAGATGGCAGCCTCGCAGCGCGCCGTTCGCAACCGGATCGGCGCGATCAAGAACATCCAGAAGATCACCCGGGCGATGCAGATGGTCGCCGCCGCGCGGCTGCGCCGCGCCGAGCGGCGGATCGAGGTGCTGCGGCCCTACGCGGACGCCATCCGGCGGATGACCCGGCAGGCGTCCGAGGCCGCCGGCGACGTGCCGCAACTGCCGATTTTGATCGAGCACGACTCGCTCGACACCGTCGGCCTGCTGATCGTCGCCGGGGATCGCGGCTTGGCCGGAGCCTTCAACTCCAACGCGGTGCGCGCCGGCGTCGCCGCCGGCCGGGAGCACGCGCGCGAGGGCCGCTCCGCCGTTTACTTCGCCTCCGGCCGGCGTCCGACGTCATCGCTGACCTTCCGCGGACTGGAGGTCGCCGGGAGCTTCACCGGCTTCACCGATCGCCCCGCCTACGCCGACGCGCGCCGGATCGCCGAGCGCCTGATGGCCGCCTATGTCGACGGCGAGGTCGACCAGGTGGAGATCTTCTACAACGGCTACATCTCGCCGCTGTCACAGGTCATCCGCCGCGAGACGCTGCTGCCCCTGCAGCGCGCGACGGTCCTCGGCGAGGAGCAGGACGAATCCGGCGACGAGAGCGAGGCGTCGGACGACGGCTCGGGCAAGCACGCCCTCGTGGAGTACGAGCCCGACCCGGAGGAGATCCTCCAGCGACTCGTGCCCGACTATGTCGAGATCTCGATCTACCGCGCGCTGCTCGAATCGACGGCTTCCGAGCACGGGGCGCGGATGACCGCGATGCGCAACGCGTCGGAGAACGCGACGACGCTGATCGATGACTACACCTTGGAGATGAACCGGGCCCGCCAGGCCGAGATCACGCAGGAGATCATGGAAGTCGTGGCCGGCGCCGAAGGCCTCGGATAAGGAGAACCACTCATGTCTGCATCAAGCGAAACCGAAACCGAAACCACGACCAGTACTGAGCAGGCGCGCAACGTCGGCCGGATCGAGGAGATCCAGGGCGTCGTGATCGAGGCCGTGTTCCCCGACCGGCTGCCCGAGATCAATCACGCGATCCGCGTCCGCCGTCCCGAGGCCGCCAAGGCCGAGGAGGACGAGGACATCGCCGCCGGCGGCGACGACTACCTGGTCTGCGAGGTCCAGCAGCACCTCGGCGACGACCGGGTCCGCGCGGTGGCGATGGACACCACCGACGGCCTGGCCCGCGGCA
This sequence comes from uncultured Actinomycetota bacterium, assembly GCA_963787595.1. GTDB lineage: Bacteria > Actinomycetota > Thermoleophilia > Solirubrobacterales > Solirubrobacteraceae > Palsa-465. Next base: position 70,399 of record CAWBDE010000004.1, on the reverse strand, counting down.
CCGAGGTGATCGACACCGGCTCGCCGATCACCGTCCCCGTGGGGCGCGCCACGCTGGGCCGGATCTTCAATCTGCTGGGCGAGCCGATCGACCTGGGCGAGCCGCTCGACGAGGACACCGAGCGCTGGCCCATCCACCGCGACGCGCCCAACGTCGAGGCGCTGACCCCGACCACCGAGATGTTCGAGACCGGGATCAAGGTCATCGATCTCCTCGCCCCCTACGCCCAGGGAGGCAAGACCGGGCTGTTCGGAGGCGCCGGCGTCGGCAAGACCGTGCTCATCCAGGAGCTGATCCACAATCTGGCCCAGGAGCATGGCGGCCTGTCGGCGTTCTGCGGCGTGGGCGAGCGCAGCCGTGAGGGCAACGACCTGTGGCTGGAGATGAAGGAATCCGGCGTGCTCGACAAGACGATGCTGGTCTTCGGCCAGATGAACGAGCCGCCTGGAGCCCGCATGCGGGTCGCGCTCTCGGGCTTGACCATGGCGGAGTACTTCCGTGACCACGAGGGTCAGGACGTGCTGCTGTTCATCGACAACATCTTCCGGTTCGTCCAGGCGGGCTCTGAGGTGTCGGCGCTGCTGGGCCGGATGCCCTCCCAGGTGGGCTACCAGCCGACGCTCGAGTCCGAGATGGGTCAGCTCCAGGAGCGGATCACCTCGACGCGGGAGGGCTCGGTGACCAGCATCCAGGCGATCTACGTGCCCGCCGACGACCTCACCGATCCGGCACCGGCGTCGGTGTTCGCCCACCTCAACGCGACCACGACGCTGTCACGGTCGATCTCCGAGAAGGGCATCTACCCGGCCGTGGACCCGCTGGACTCGACGTCGACGATCCTCAAGGCCGAGATCCTCGGCGATGAACACTTCTCGGTCGCCAACCGCGTCAAGGAGGTGCTCCAGCGCTACCAGGACCTCCAGGACATCATCGCCATCCTCGGGATCGACGAGCTGTCTGACGAGGACCGGGTGACCGTGCAGCGCGCCCGCAAGATCGAGCGCTTCCTGTCGCAGCCCTTCTTCGTAGCCGAGCAGTTCACGGGGACGCCGGGCAAGTACGTCCCGATCGCCGAATCGATCCGGGGCTTCAAGGAGATCCTGGAGGGCAAGCACGACGACGTTCCCGAGCGGGCGTTCTTCATGAAGGGCACGATCGACGAGGTCGTGGGCGAGTCCGGCGGCGATTCAGACGAGGAGTCGGACTCCTCTGAGAACGGCAACGGCGACGAGCACGGATCCGAGAACGGCGACGAGTCGGGCACGGAGGCCGGGTAGCCGGCAATGGCCGAGCACGAGAAGTTCCCGGTGGAGGTCCTCACTCCCGAAGGCGAAGTGTTCGCCGAGGAGGTCCAGATGATCTCCACCAAGACCGCGGTCGGGTCGATCGGCGTGCTCGCCAACCACGCGCCGCTGCTGGCGATGCTCGATCCCACCGAGCTGCGGCTCTACCGATCGGACTCCGACGTGGTCTCGTTCGCGCAGTCCGAGGGCTATCTGCAGGTCGGCGACAACCACGCCCTGCTGCTGGTGGAGGAGGCGCACGAGCAAGGCGCGCTGGACTCCGGGTCGCTGCGCGACCGGCTCTCCGCGGCCGAGCGCGAGCTCGAGCAGGCGGGGGAGGACAGTGAGCGGCGACGGGTGGCGGCGCGCGACCAGCGCCGGCTGCAGGCGTTCCTGCGGATCGCCGAGGGGGGTTAGTGGGACACCAGATGGGCGGCTTCGCCGCCCTGATGATGACGTCGGCGTCAGCTCCGCGACCTAATCTGTGGACCGATGACTGAGGAGCTGGTTCTCGCCACGCGGCTGGTCGGCTACGAGACGTCGCGGGCCGACGCGTTGATCGCGGCCGCAGGATTCGTCAAGGGGTGGCTCGAATCCCGGGACATCGAAGTCACGGATCTGGATCACAATGGATTTCCGGTACTGGTGGCCGAGGTCGGTGCCCGGTCGCCGGCAGCGCCGAGCATCGTTCTGCACGGACACCTCGACGTGGTTCCGGGCCGCTCCGAGCAGTTCGAGCCGCGGGTGGAGGGCGACCGCCTGATCGGGCGCGGCGCCTACGACATGAAGGGCGGACTGGCGGCGATGATGTGCGCGCTCAAGGATGCCGCCGCCCAGGACGAGGTCTGCGTGCGCCTGGTGTGTGTTCCCGACGAGGAGTCCGAGGAGATCGACGAGCGGTCGACCGATGCGGTGGTGGCGCGCGGCCTCGGCGGTCAGTTCGCGATCACCGGCGAGCCGACGAACATGCACATCGGCGTTCAGGCGAAGGGCGTGCTGGCGATGCGGATCGTCGTCCACGGCCGGTCGGCCCACAGTTCGACGCCATGGCTGGGCGACAACGCCGTGCTCAAGGCGATCGACGTGTTCCGGGCGATCGAGTCGCTGCCGTTCAGCCGTGAGTCCTCGGAGATGTTCGACCGCCCGTCGATCAATCTCGGGCGGATCGCCGGTGGCGACGCGCTCAACAAGGTGCCCGACCGCTGCGAGATGGCGGTCGACGTGCGCTACCTGCCCGGCCAGGATCCCGGCGAGCTGCTGGCCCAGGTGCGCGCGATCTCCGGCATCGACGTGGAGCGGACGTTCATCTACCCACCGGTGACCGTGTCGCGCACCGATCCCTACGTGCAGGCGCTGCGCGACGCGGTCGCCCGCGTGACCAGCGGTGAGGTCATGAGCGTCGGGCGCGACGGCGCATCGGATGCGGCCGCGTTCATCGGGGCGGGGATCCCCGCGGTCGAGTTCGGGCCGGTCGGCGGCGGTCACCATGGGCCCGACGAGTGGGTGTCGGTCGCCTCGCTGCAGCGCTACCGGCGGGCGCTGACCGAGTTCGTCACCGCGCTCCCGGGCCGGATGGACCTGATCCGACGGTCCCTGGGCGCCGCCGGACTGCGCGCGATCCCGGGAGGGTCGGCATGATCCCGCGCACCCGGGGGGGCATGCTGTGGCGCTTCCTGCTGGCCGTGGTGCTCATCGTCGGCGCCAGCGCGACGACCACCGCCGTCGCCGGACTGCTGCAGGTCAAGGACCTGGTCAACCTCATCTCGGTCAATCCCGGGATCGTCAGCAAGCAGATCTCGCTGCCCCAACCGGGCAAGCCGCAGACGATCCTGCTGATCGGCTCCGACCACCGCGCCGGCGAGCCGTTTCGGTACTCCAACACCGACACGATGTTGCTGGTGCGTCTCAACGCCGCCTCGTCGACGATCAACGTGATGTCGGTCCCCCGCGACCTCGAGGTCAACATTCCCGGCTACGGCACCAACAAGCTCAACAGCGCCTACTCCGACGGGGGCTACGGCCTGCTCATCCAGACGATCCGCGACAACGTGTTCCCGGACTTCCACGTCAACCACATCGTCGACACCAACTTCACCGGGTTCTCGGACCTGGTCGACGCGATCGGCTGCGTCTACTCCGACGTCGACCACCGTTACTTCAACCAGAGCCAGCCCGCCCCCAGCCTCGACAACTACTCCTCGATCGACATCCAGCCCGGCTACCAGAAGCTGTGCGGCGACAACCAGTCGATCCATGGGGCGCTGCCGTTCGTGCGCTTCCGCCACACCGACACCGACATCGTGCGCAACGCCCGCCAGCAGGACTTCATTCGCTGGGCCAAGGACCAGTACGGCGTATCGCAATTGGTCAGCAACCGCGACAAGCTGCTGCGAATCTTCGGCAAGTACTCGACGCTGGACAAGGGCCTGCAGTCCACCGATCAGGTGCTGAACCTGTTCAACCTGGTCCTCAACGCCGACGGAAGCACGATCCGGCAGATCCCGTTCCCGGTCCAGTACCAGCCCTGCACGACGACCTCGTGCTACGTCACGCCCACCAGCCCCGCCGCGGCGCGGGCCGCCTTCGCGCGCTTCCTGGCGCCGACGCGCAAGTCTCAGGTAAAGAACAAGACGATTCCCAAGTCCGCCAAGGGATCCAGGCAGCTGGCCAAGATCCCCACTGCGGGATTGACCGCCGAGGCGGCCAGCGGGCGCGCCCAGGCGGCGCAGCTGACCCACGCCGGAATGCCGGTCTACTACCCGCGGCTGATCAAGACCGGCTCCGCGTACTGCCTCGGGACCGTGAACGTCAATTGCATCGACGGCAACGAGCCCGCCGCCGCGTACTCCCACTCGTATCCACGCGCGTACAAGATCCGCGGCCGGCAGGGCACCACGTACGCCGCCTACCGGATGACGATCGCGATCGACCCGTCAATGGGCCAGTACTACGGAGTCCAGGGCACCACCTGGCATGACCCGCCGCTGCTGGCCAGTCCCAGCGGCACGCGCACGATCAACGGGCGCAAGCTGTTCCTGTACGCCAACGGGGGCCGCCTGACCACGGTGGCGTGGCACAACGGCACCGACACCTATTGGATCTCGAACACGCTGACCAGCCAGATCCCCAATGGCCAGCTGGTCGGCATCGCGGCATCGCTCACCCTCGCCCCTCGCTGAGCGCCCCCGGCGCACTCGGCCGTTGCGGCGTCCCGCTACCCTCGCGCCAGCATGGCTACTGACCGCCAGCCGATCGCCGTCATCGGAACCGGGTACGTCGGCCTGGTCACCGCCGCCGGGTTCGCCGAGCTCGGCAGCGAGGTGTGGTGCGTCGACGTCGACGCGGAGAAGATCGCTTGCCTCCGACGCGGCGAGATTCCCATCTACGAGCCCGGCCTGGCCGAGTCGGTGGCGCGCAACCGCGAGCGCCTGCACTTCTCCACCGAGCTGGCGCCGGCGCTGGCGCATGCCCGGCTGCTGTTCGTGGCGGTGGGGACGCCCCCGACGTATTCGGGCGATGCGGATCTCTCGGCCGTGCACGCCGTGGTCGCGGCGATGCCCCCCTCCGATCGGCACGCGCTGGTGATGAAGTCGACCGTCCCGGTTGGCACCGGCGCGGCGATCAAGCGGATGTTCGCCGAGCACGGCAAGGCCGGCTTCACCTATGTCTCCTGCCCGGAGTTCCTCAAGGAGGGCACGGCGCTGCATGACTTCCTGGCGCCCGACCGGGTGGTGATCGGTGACGACGGCAACTGGGGCGGGGACGCCGTGGCCGAACTGTACGCGCCGCTCCAGGCGCCGGTGATCCGCACCGACATCGCGTCCGCCGAGATGGTCAAGCTCGCCGCCAACGCGTTTCTGGCGACCAAGATCTCGTTCATCAACGAGATCGCCAACGTGTGCGAGGAGACCGGCGCCGACGTGCTGGAGGTCGCCGCTGGGATGGGCCTGGACCAGCGGATCGGCAGGCACTTCCTCAAGCCCGGGATCGGATTCGGCGGTTCCTGCTTCGCCCCGGAGGAGACGGTGCTGGTGCGCCATCGTGGCCGGACCACGCTGCTATCTCTCGAACGGCTCTGGGAGCATCTCGCGGCCGAGCACGAAGAGCTCTTAGAGGGACTGATCGAGCCGGCCAACCTCGAGGTGCTCTCTTGGGTGCCGGGGGGCGAGGAGCCCCAGTTCCTGCCCGTGATGTGCGTCACCCGGCGCGACTACGACGGGGAGTTGGTGAGCGTCCAGACCAAGATGGGCCGTCGCCTCCGCTGCACCCCGGACCATGGCTGGATCGTCGGCGACGGCCGCGGCGGCGAGCCCGCGTTCAAGCTGGCGGCCGACGTCACGACCGGAGATTGGGTGCCGCTGGCCCTCGGCCAGGCCGAGTCGTGGGAGGGAACCAAGGTCGCTTCGCTTCTGGCGGCGGCCGAGGTGGCTGAGCTGTCGCCGCGTCAGCTGATCGTGCGGCCGGACCGTGAGCGAATCGAAGAACTGGTGGCGCAGCCGATGCAGCGGCGCCGCGAGGTTTTCGCCGGCTCGGCCGCGGTCGCCGCGCGGACCGGCGACGTGAAGCGGACCGGCTCGCTGCGACTCGACGAGCTGTGGCGGGCGGGAATCCCGCTGGAGGGCTCGACGATCAGCACGACCAAGAACGGGAACCAGCCGCGCAGCGAGCTGCGCCTCGATGGCTCGTTCTGGCGCATCGTCGGCCTGTACCTGGCCGAGGGCCATACGACGATCGACGCCAGCGGGCGCCGGCGAGTTCACTGGTCATTCCATCCCGAATCCGAACAGCACCTGGTCGATGAGGTGGTGGCGTACTGGTTGGCTCAGAATGTGCGCGCTCGCCCGCGGCGCACGGCGACGGCGCAAACCGTGGAGGTGTCCTCGCGGCTCCTGGCAACGTGGTGGACGCAGGTACTCGGCCTCGGGCGCGGGAGCTATGGCCAGCGTCTCCCGGATCTCATCTGGGAGCAGCCCGACGAAGCGCGGTGGGCGTTGCTGTCCGGCCTGTTCGAGGGCGATGGCTCATGGTCGCTGATCAACGGGGGGCCGAGCGTGATCATCGAGCTGGGGACGATCAGCGACGAGCTGGCCGACGGTGTGCTCCGGCTGCTCGCCAGCCTGAGCATCGTTGCGTCCCGGAGGGTCGGACGGACGGCGAAGTCGACCAAGGACACCCATTGGATCCGGATCAGCGGGGCCGATCAGGTGGAGCGGGCGCTCGGGCTCGTCCCCGAGCGCGATCGTCCCGGCGTGCTGGCCTGCCTCGCCCGCCAGCGCAAACGCATCGCGCCCACCGGGTATCGCCGGTTCGGCGACGGGCCGGCGTGGCTGCGCGTCACCTCCAGCGCCCGCGAAGGCTACCGAGGGCCGGTGTATTCGCTGGAGGTCCCCTACGCGCATACGGTGGTGTCCACCGACGGCCTCGTCTGCCCACAATGCTTCCCGAAAGATGTCTCGGCCTTGAAACAACTCGCCGGCAACTCCGGTTATCACTTCCAGCTGCTGACGTCGGTGATCGAGGTCAACGAGCTGCAGAAGCGGCGCGTCGTCGGCAAGCTGCAGAAGCATCTCGGGCCGCTGGTCGGCAAGCGGGTGGCGCTGCTGGGACTGGCGTTCAAGGCCAACACCGACGACATGCGCGAGGCATCCTCGCTGGTCCTCTCGGGCCGCCTCCAGGCCGACGGCGCCACCGTGCGGGCGTATGACCCGGTCGCCGAGGACGAGGCGCGCAAGCTGATGCGCGGGGTCGAGTTCGCCGACTCGGCGCTGGAGGCAGTCGACGGCGCCGACGCCTGCATCCTGGTCACCGAGTGGCCCGAGTTCGCCCAGCTGCACTGGGAGACGGTGCGCGCGCGCATGACCGGCAACCTCGTCGTCGACGGTCGCAATTTCGCCGATCGCGACGCCGTGCGCGCCGCCGGGCTGATCTACGAGGGCATCGGGCGATGAACGGCGGCGCTGCGCCGGGGAGGCCAGGGTGCAGGCGCTGATTCTCGCCGGCGGTGAGGGAACGCGGTTGCGACCGCTCACGTCGACCGTGCCCAAGCCGGTTGTCCAGCTCGTGGACCGGCCGTTCATCGTCTACATGATCGAGTGGCTGCGGGGCCACGGCGTCGACGACGTGATCCTCGCCTGCGGCTTTAGGGCGGAGCGCGTCCAGGCGGTGCTCAGGGACGGCTCGTCGCTCGGGGTGTCGCTGCGCTACGTGGAGGAGCCGCGACCGCTGGGCACGGGTGGGGCGCTGAAATTCTGCGAGGACCTGCTCGCGGACCGCTTCTTCATGCTCAACGGCGACATTCTCACCGACATGGACCTCACCGCTCAACTGGGCCAGCACGAGGCCACCGGGGCGCGGGCGACGCTTGCCCTGATCGGCGTGGACGATCCCTCCGCCTACGGCCTGGTCAGGCGCGGCGAGGACCTGGCGGTGTCCGAGTTCGTGGAGAAGCCGAGCACCGATGAGATCGACACCCACCTGATCAACGCGGGCGCCTACATCCTGGAGCGCGACGTGCTGCAAGACATGGCGCCGGCCGGAGCGCGGATCTCGATCGAGCGCGAGGTGTTCCCCTCGCTGGTGGGCCATGGCCTGTACGGCTACGAGGCGGCCGGGTACTGGCTGGACATCGGCACGCCCGAGCGTTACCTGCGGGCGACGTTCGAGATCCTGGAGGGCGAGGTGAAGACGGACGTCGGGCGGCGGGTCGCGCAAGCCGGAGGGGTCCTGCGCGAGGGCGACACCGGCGCCGTGGCGGGCGCGGTCCACGGTCCGGCGCTGATCGGCTCCGGTTGCCGCGTCGCCGCCGATGCGATCGTCGGGTCGCGGTCGGTGCTCGGACGCGGCGTCAGCGTCGGTCCGGGCGCTCACATCGACAGCTCGGTGCTGCTGGACGGCACCAGCATCGGCGCGCATACCCGGATCGCCTCCTCGATCATCGGGCCCGACGTGACGATCGGCGAGCGCTGCCATGTCGCGGGCCGCGTCGTGCTCGGCGAAGGCGTGAGCATTGGGGCGCGGAACACGCTGCTGGAGGGGATCCGGGTGTTCCCGGGCGTGGAGCTTCCGGAAGGGGCGGTGGCATTTTGAGCGGGGCGATGGCGCTGTGAGTGGCGGCGATCTGACCCGAGAGGCGATCGCGCAGGTCGACGGCACCGGACAGCTCGGCGATGTGCTCGGCCTGCCCGAGCATCTCCGCGACGCGCTGTGGCGGGTCGAGTCGGCCAACCTGGCGCCACACGATTCTTCCGGCGGGCTGGTGGTGGCCGGGATGGGAGGGTCGGCGGTCGGCGGCCTGCTGGCGGTGGCGGCGCTCGGCGATCGGGCGTCGCGGCCGATCACGGTGGCTCGGGATTACGGATTACCCACGTGGACGACGCCCGACGCCACCGTGTTGTGCGCCAGCTATTCCGGGGAGACCGAGGAGACCCTGGCCGCCTACGAGGCCGCCGGAGCGCTCGGTGCCCGTCGCATCGTCTCCACCACCGGCGGCGCGCTGGCGGCGAGCGCTCGGGCCGACGGTGTCCCGGTGATCCCGCTGCCGGGCGGCTTTGCGCCCCGCGCCGCGGTCGGGTACGGCCTCGTCATCGCACTCGAGGTGGCGGCGCTGGCGGGCGCGGGGGAGGGTCTGCGGACCGAGATCGACGTGGCCGCCGTGCACGCGGAACGCCTGGTCGCCGAATGGGGGCCCGACGCCCCCGACGCATCGTTGGCGAAGTCGCTGGCCCGGTCGCTTTCGGGGACCACTCCTCAGATCGCCGGCGCCGACCTGACTGCGCCGATCGCCTACCGGTGGAAGACGCAGATCAACGAGAACGCCAATTCGCCGAGCTTCGCCGCCGAGCTGCCCGAGCTCGATCACAACGAGATCGTCGGCTGGGAGGGGGCGGCCGACCTCGGCCGGTTCAGCGCCGTGTTCCTGGATGACTGCGATCTGCATCCCCGGGTCAGGGCCCGGATCGGGTTGACCCTCGACGTGATCCGCGAACAGGGCGCCGCGGCCACCCATCGAGTGCAGAGCCGCGGCGCCGGCCGGGTGGAGCGGCTGGTGTCGTTGGTGCTGCTCGGCGACCTCGTCTCGCTCTACATGGCGATCCTGGCGGGTCGCGATCCGGCGGCGATCGACCCGATCGACCGGCTCAAGGCGGCGCTGGCCGCGCAGACGACGTAGCTCGTCCGGGTGTCCATGCGGGTACCCGTAATCCGCGCCGGGAACGCCAGGTTGTTCGGGAGCCGCGAGCGGCCGGACACCGGCCGCCCGCTCGGAAACCTTGACACGATCGTGGTAATGTTTGCTTTCAGTGGAGGCCCTGACCATCAACGAGGCGGCGACGACCACCGGGTGGTCGCCCCGAATGCTGCGCTACGTCGAGCAGGCCGGCCTGGTTGCTCCGGCGCGGTCGGTCTCGGGCTACCGGCTGTACGGCGCGGCCCACCTGCAGCGGCTGCGCACGCTCAAGGAGCTGCTGGACCGGTTTGAGATCTCGCTGTCGGACGTCGCGTTCGCGAGCCGGCTCGCCGACGACGCCGAGCTGCGCGATGCGGTACAGGGCTGGATGCAGTCCGAGGCGAGTCGTCCCGAGCATGTCGAGGCCGCCGACTGGCTGCGATTCGAGCAGGAGAAGCACGAGCGTCTGCTCTCCGCCGCTGCGGCGTGACCACCGCCGCTCGCCCCGGCGAAGCCTTGGAAATCAGACAACGACACCTGGAGAGATGATGAGCACGACCGTCGAGCAGGCCGATTACAAGGTTGCCGATCTGTCGCTGGCCGAGTTCGGCCGCAAGGAGATCTCGCTGGCCGAGCACGAGATGCCTGGGCTGATGGCGACGCGGCGGGAGTATGCCGACAGCCGGCCGCTGAAGGGCGCCCGGATCACCGGTTCGCTGCATATGACGATCCAGACGGCGGTGCTGATCGAGACCCTGGTGGCGCTCGGCGCCGAGGTGCGGTGGGCCAGCTGCAACATCTTCTCCACCCAGGATCACGCCGCGGCCGCGGTCGTCGTCGGTCCCGACGGGACGCCGGAGGATCCACGGGGCATCCCGGTGTTCGCCTGGAAGGGGGAGACGCTCGAGGAGTACTGGTGGTGCACGAGCCAGGCGCTCACCTGGAACGGCGGGGACGGCCCCAACATGATCCTCGACGACGGCGGCGACGCCACGCTGCTGGTCCACAACGGCGCGCAGTACGAGGCGGTGGGCGAAGTGCCGGATCCGGCGACGGCCGAGAACGACGAGCATCGGGTGATCCTGGAGCTCTTGACCCGCTCGCTCCAGGACGACGACCAGCGCTTTACCCGGATGGCGGCCCAGATCAAGGGAGTGACCGAGGAGACGACCACCGGGGTGCACCGGCTGTATCAGTTCGCGCGCGAAGGGCGGCTGCTGTTCCCGGCGATCAACGTCAACGACTCCGTGACCAAGTCCAAGTTCGACAACAAGTACGGCTGTCGCCACTCGCTGATCGACGGGATCAACCGCGCCACCGATGTGCTGATCGGCGGCAAGGTGGCGGTGGTGTGCGGCTACGGAGACGTCGGCAAGGGGTGCGCGGAGTCACTGCGAGGCCAGGGCGCGCGGGTCATCGTGACCGAGATCGATCCGATCTGCGCGCTGCAGGCGGCGATGGACGGCTACCAGGTGGCGCGGCTCGAGGACGTGCTGTCGGAGGCCGACATCTTCGTCACCGCCACCGGCAACAAGGACGTGATCACCGCCCAGCACATGTCGCAGATGAAGCACCAGGCGATCGTCGGCAACATCGGCCACTTCGACAACGAGATCGACATGGCCGGCCTGCAGACGATCGCTGGCGTCCAGCGGGTCAACATCAAGCCTCAGGTGGATGAGTGGGCGTTCCCCGGCGGTAAGACGATCATCGTGCTGTCCGAGGGCCGGCTGCTGAACCTGGGCAATGCCACCGGGCATCCCAGCTTCGTGATGTCCAACTCGTTCACCAACCAGGTGATCGCACAGATCGAGCTGTTCGCCAACCAGGGCGAGTACGCGACCCAGGTGTACACGCTGTCCAAGCAGCTGGACGAGAAGGTCGCGCGGCTGCACCTGGACGCGCTCGGCGTCAGGCTGACCGAGCTGAGCGGTGAGCAGGCGGCGTACCTCGGCGTGCCCGTCGAGGGCCCGTACAAGTCTGAGCACTACCGTTACTAGCGACGCACGGGGGGCGGGCCCACCGGCACACGCCATGGCGCGAGCGACGGTCGTGCCTCACGATGTGGCCAACCTGGCGCTGGCGGGCGACGGCGAGTCCCGGATCGCGTGGGCCGCCGGGCAGATGCCCGTGCTCGCGCAGATCCGGGAGCGCTTTGCCGCTCAGCGGCCCCTGGCCGGCGTGCGGATCGCGGGGTGCCTTCACGTCACCGCGGAGACGGCCAACCTGGTGCGCACGCTTCAGGCGGGCGGCGCGGCGGTCGCGCTCTGCTCGGCCAACCCGCTGTCGACCCAGGACGACGTCGCCGCGGCGCTGGTGCTGGAGGACGGCGTGGAGGTGCGGGCTGTCCGCGGCGAGGATCTCGACACGTACGTGGAGCACGTGATCGCGCTCCTGAACGGCGACCCGCAGATCACGCTCGATGACGGAGCCGACCTGCTCGTCACCGCCCACGCCCGGGGTGGGGAGGTGATGGACGGGGTGATCGGCGGCACCGAGGAGACGACCACCGGCCTCCTCCGGCTGCGGCGGCTGCACGACGAGGGCAAGCTGCGCTGCCCGGTGCTGGCGGTCAACGAGGCCCGGACCGAGCGGGCGCTCAACGATCGCCACGGGACCGGTCAATCGGCGCTGGACGGGATCGTGCGGGCGAGCAACGTGTTGCTGGCGGGACACACGGTGGTCGTCGTCGGGTACGGCTGGGCGGGGCTGGGGGTGGCCGAGCGGGCGCGCGGCGCCGGCGCCGCGGTGATCGTGTGCGAGGTGGATCCGCTGCGGGCGCTGGAGGCGCGGATGGCCGGCTACGAGGTGATGCCGTCGCTGGACGCGGCCGAGCGCGGCGACGTGTTCATCACCGTCACCGGCTCCCGCCGGGTCCTCCGCGGCGAGCACTTCGACCGGATGAAGGATGGCGCGCTGCTCGCCAACGCCGGCCATTTCGACGTCGAGCTGGATCTCGCCGAGCTCTCGGCCCTGGCCACTCAGGGCACCCGGTCGGTGCGTCCCCTGGTGCAGCAGTATCTGCTGGCGGACGGCCGCCGGCTGAATCTGCTCGCCCATGGTCGGGTCGTCAACCTGGCTGCCGCCGAGGGGCATCCCGCGGCGGTCATGGACGTCTCGTTCGCACTGCAGGCCCTCAGCGTGGAGGCGCTCGTGCTCCGGCGCAGAGAGCTCGGCCCCGGGGTGCACCCGGTGAGCGCGACGATCGACCGCGAGGTCGGCCGGCTCAAGCTGGCCGCGCTGGGGGTGCGAATCGACGCGCCGACTGCCGAGCAGGAGGATTACCGTGAGTCCTGGGGGTGAGCGCCGCCTGGCGCTGGGGTAGCCTGGGAATCACGATGGAGGCAGCGAGCGCCAACGGCGGGCTTCGCGGCGGGATCGATCTGGGCGGCACCAAGATCGAGGCGATCGTCGTCGATGATGGCCACGCGGTCCGCGGCCAGGCGCGCCGCCCCACCCCCACCAAGGGCGGTCCGGGGGACGTCGCCGCGGAGATGGCCCGGGCGCTGACCGACGCGGCCGACGCCGCCGAGGTCAAGACGTCGGCGCTGATCGGAGTCGGCGTTGGCTCGCCGGGCGACGTCGACGAGCAGGCCGGCACCGTCGCCAATGCCCGCAACCTGCCGGGGTGGAGTGCGCCCTACCAGCTCGCACAGCAGCTGTCCGACACGCTCGGCACCAAGCTGTTTCTGGGCAACGACGTCCAGGTCGCCACCCAGGCCGAGTTCGATCTGGGCGTGGGCAAGCCCTACGACTCCCTGCTCGGGGTGTTCTGGGGCACCGGAGTCGGGGGAGGCGTCATCCTGGATGGTCACATGTGGCTGGGCCGCGGCGCCGCCGGCGAGATCGGGCACATGGTGGTCAAGATCGACGGCGCGCACTGCACCTGCGGGCGCCGGGGCTGCGTGGAGGCGTACGCCGGACGCGGCGCGATGGAGGCCCGGGCGCGTCGAGAGCACGAGAAGGGCACCAAGACCGACCTGTTCAAGATCATGAAGCAACGCGGCCGCGACCGGCTGACCAGCGCCGTGTGGTGGCACGCCTACGAGCGCCAGGACGCCCTCACGGTCGAGCTGCTGGACCGCGCCGTGGAGGCGCTCGGCGCCGGGATCGCCTCCGCGATCAACCTGCTTGACATCGAGGCGGTGGTGATCGGCGGGGGCCTCGGCGTGAGGTTCGGCGAGCCGTTCACCGAGCGAATCGCCGCGGCGATGGCCCCTCACCTGTTCAACGACTCCCGGCCGCCGGCCGTCCAGGTCGCGGCGCTGGGAGATCTCGGCGGCGCGCTCGGCGCCGCCCTGCTGGCGCGTCCGCCGCAGAACTAGCGTTACCTTTCCGGTCGCCGCGCCACCGTCGCCAGTGGCGATCGGTGGCCGGCTCTGGGAGGATGCCGATCCGCAGCGCCAGCTTCGGCGATGGTCTGGAATTCGAAGGAGGAGGAGAGGCACATCGACCGCCGGGACAGCCCCACTCGAGGTCGGCAACGACAGCACGGTGCCACTCGGCGCCGCCCCGCCGACGGCGGCGAACGACACCGCGGTGCCGGCCGGCGCCGCGCCGCCGACGCCGGCCAGAGGCGCGCGAGCACGGCGGGGCGGGTGGCGGCCAGCGGCGCGCTGATCCTGGCCCTCGTCGTCGTGGCGCTGGTGGTGCTGGGCGGAGGCGGTAGCTATGACCTGACGGCGAACTTCCAGAACGCGAGCGGCCTCGTCACCGGCGACAACGTGCTGATCGGTCCCGCGGCGGTCGGCACCGTGAACTCGATCGGGCTCGCCAACAACGGCACGGCCACCGTCGCGATGTCGCTGCACGGGGTCGGCCCGCTGCACCAGGGCACGGTTGCCCGCATCTACGAGGACTCGCTGTCGGGGATCGCCAGCAAGTACGTCGAGCTCGAGCCCGGGCCACCTGACGCCTCCGCCATCCCCAGCGGCGGGCGCATCGCGCTGACCCACACCTACTCGGCGGTCAACATCGACCAGCTGTTCAACACTTTCGACGCGTCCACCCGAGCCGGGCTCAAGGGCTTGATCCGGGGCGAGGCCGCCTCGCTGAAGGGCAAGGGGGTGGAGGCGAACCGCGCGCTCGAGTACCTGGCGCCGGGGCTGCAGAGCACCACCCAGGTCACCGCGGAACTGACCCGGGACGAGCCGACCTTCGATGCACTGGTGGTCAAGGGCGCCCAGGCGCTACGGGCGCTGGCGTCCCGGAGCGCGCAGCTCTCCCAGCTGATCGCCAACACCAGCTCCGCCACCGGGGCGATCGCCAGCCAGAGCCAGGCGCTGGAGCAGGCGCTGGTGCTGCTCCCGGGAACTCTGCGCCGGTCGACGACGACGTTCGCCGGCTTGCAGAGGACGTTGAACACGCTCGAGCCCCTGGTCACGGCGTCCAAGCCCGCGGTGCGCCGGCTGCCGCAGTTCCTGTCTTCGCTGCGGACGCTGGAGGGGGCGGCGATCCCCACCGTGGGCGAGCTCAACGCCCTGATCCACAACCCGTCCGGCGCCGGAGACCTGACCCAGCTGGCGCTGGCCACGCCCTCCCTGGAGCGGATCGCACGCCGGGCGTTTCCGGAGATGACCCGGTCGTTTCACGACTCCGGCAGCCAGGTCGCGTATCTGCGCGACTACACCCCGGACGTGATCGCGGCACTGAGCAATCTGGGCCAGGTCAGTGCCTACTACGACGCCAACGGCCACTACGTGAGAACTCAGCCGGCGCTGTTCCCGTTCGCGCTGAACTCGCTGCATCAGCTGACGACGCAACCCCCATCGGCGCGGTACGACGGCTTGCACGCAGCGCGCACCCGCTGCCCGGGGAGCGCCATGCAGGCATCGCCGGACGGCTCTGCCCCCGAGCCGGTTCCGGGCTGCGACACGGCTACGGTGCCACCCGGGCCGTGAGACGGATCGCGCTCATCGGCATCGTGCTGGTCATCGCGACCATCGCCGGGGCGGTGGCTCAGGGCTCGGCGGGCTCCGGCGGCGGGAGGGGCGGGCCGTATCTCGTCCGCGGGATCTTCGATGACGCCTCGTTCGCGGCGCTCGGCGAGGACGTCCGCATCGCCGGGGCCAACGTCGGCAGCATCACCTCACTCGGTGTCACCTCGTCCAAGCGCGCCGCGGTCACGATCTCGATCACCAACCCGCAGTTCGCCCCCTTCCATGCTGACGCCCACTGCACGATTCGCCCCCAGTCGCTGATCGGCGAAGAGTACGTCGACTGCAGCCCGGGGACCCCTGGCGCGGCGCCGTTGCCGTTGATTCGCACAGGACCGGGCAAGGGCACCTACTACCTGCCGGTCACCCAGACCAGCTCGCCGATCGATTCCGACATCGTCCAGGACATCTCCACCGAGCCCGTGCGCCAATCGCTGGCGGTGATCATCAACGAGCTCGGGACCGGGCTTGCGGCGCGGGGATCCGACCTGAACGCGGTCATCCATCGGGCCAACCCGGCGCTGGGCAACACCGACAAGGTGCTGCAGATCCTCGCTCGCCAGAACAGGGTGCTCGCCCAGCTGGCGACCGACTCCGATACCGTGCTCGCTCCGCTGGCGCGCGAGCGGCGTCAGATCGCCGGGTTCGTCACCCAGGCCAACACCACCGCGGTCGCCAGCGCCGCCCGCGCCCACGACATATCGGAGACGTTCCGGCTGTTTCCGTCCTACCTGCGCGAGCTACGGCCGCTGATGGCCGATCTCGGCGTCCTCGCGGATCAGGGCACGCCGCTGATGACCGAACTGGGCTCGAGCGCCTCGGCGGTCGGCCGGCAGTTCGCCAACCTGACCCCGTTCGCGGGCGCGGCGCGCACCGCGCTGATCAACCTCGGCAACGCTGCCCGGCAGTCACAGGCTCCCCTGGTCGCGTCCCTGCCGCTGGCCCAGCGCCTGGATCAGGTGGGTACCGCGGGACAGCCGGTGGCGGCCAATCTGAGCAAGCTGACCGCCAGCCTGAACGACACCGGTGGGATCGAACAGCTGATGGCCCTGCTGTTCAACGGGGCGGCGGCCGGCAACGGCTTCGACAGCCTGGGGCACTACGTCCGCGAGGAGCCGCTGGACTCGAGCTGCACCAACTACGCCACCAGCCCGATCCCGGGGTGCTCGGCCAACTTCGGCTCCGGTGGGGGGACGTCAGCGGCGCGCTTTATCCCGGCTCACGGCCGGACGGACAACGGCGGGAGCGCTGGCGGGGGCGGTAGCGGCCGGCGGGAACGGCGGGGCCGGCGGGAACGGCGGGGCCGGCGGGAAGGGCGGGGCTGGCGGGAGCCGCGGGAACGGCGGGGTTGGCGGCAACGGCGGGGCCGCCGGAAACCACGTGGTCGCCCAGGCGGTGCGGTCGGCCACCCGCGCCGCGCCGCCTCCGGGCGCGCTGCAGGGGCTGATGGCGTACCTGATCGGGAGCGGCAGATGAAACGCGGTGGCCGCGAGTCCGTGTTCGCGACCAACCCGGTGCTGATCGGCGCTCTCACCGTGCTGGTGACGATCGTCGCGGTGACGCTCGCCTACAACGCCACCAACGGGCTGCCGTTCGTGCCCACCTACTCGCTGCACGTCCAGGCGGCGAACGCCAGCGAGCTGACCCACGGCGACGACGTCAACATGGGCGGCGCCCGGATCGGCGTCGTCTCCAGCGTCACGCCCGAGCGCACCGCCGACGGTCGCCCGATCGCGCTGCTCAATCTCCAGCTGCAGAAGAGCATCCAGCCACTTCCGGTGGACTCGAGGTTCACCGTGCGGCTCAAGGGGGCGATCGGGCTCAAGTACCTGCAGATCACGCTCGGCCACTCGAAGCAGGGCTTTCACAACAACGCGACCGTGCCGATGCACCAGGAGAGCACCGAGGTCGACTTCGACCAGGTCCTGTCGATGTTCAACCCGCCGACCCGGGTCGGGGTCCAACGCTCGACGATCGGCTTCGGCGAAGCGCTCGCCGGCCGCGGCTACGACCTCAACAACGCCTTCGGCGCGTTCGTCCCGCTGCTCGGGGACCTGGCTCCGGTGGCCAGTAACCTGGCCTCGCCTCGAACCGGCCTGGCCGGCTTCTTCCGCGGGTTGGAGAGCTACGCGGGGGCGCTGGCGCCGGTGGCGCAGACCCAGGCGAGCCTGTTTGGCAACCTCGACACCACCTTCCGCGCCCTCGCCAGCGTCGCTGTCCCGTCGCTTCAGGACACGATCTCGCAGACGCCGCCGATGTTCGCGGCGACGATCGCCGGCGGCCCGGTGATCCGCTCCTTCCTCAGCGACGCCGCCAAGCTGTTCGCGCACCTGCGCCCCGGCGCCGCCCAGCTGCCCCGGACCGCGCCGGTGCTGGCGAGCACGTTTGCCATCGGCACCAGGAACCTGCCGGGTACCGCGGCGCTGGACCGGCGCACGACCGCGCTGTCGCAGACGCTGGGCGGCTACGCGCGGACGCCGGCGGTGCAGCAGGGCCTTGACCGGCTGACGCTGACCCTGTCCAAGCTGGGGCCGCCGCTCGCGTTCCTGACCCCGGTGCAGAGCGCGTGCAACTACGTCACGCTGTTCCTGCGCAACACCCAGAACACGCTGTCCGAGCACGTCAGCCAGGGGACCTTGCTGCGGTTCGTGCAGGTTGCCATCACCGATGGTCCGGGATACGAGTCCAGTCCCTCGAGCAAGGTGTACACCGGCCCCCCCGCAAGCGCGTCGGGCCCGCTGCACGTCAACCCCTATCCCTACACCGACTCGCCCGGCCAACCCGCCGCGTGCGCCGCCGGCAATGAGCCGTTCATCAGCCGGCGCGCCGTGATCGGCAATCCGCCCGGCAACCTCCCCGTCAAGACCGAGGTGACGAAACGGAGCGGCGGATGAGGCGCCACCGCCCGCGCGTCAGCAACCTGGCCGCCGGAGCGATCGCCGGCGTGGTGATCCTGATCGTCTGCTATCTGGTGTTCGGCGGCTCGGTGCCGTTCACCGGATCGCCGTTCGTGCTACGGGCGACGTTCACCGTCCAGACCCAGCTGCACCTCGGCTCCCCCGTCCGGATCGCCGGGGTCGACGTCGGCACGGTGACCGATGTGTCGCATGTCTCTGGCTCCTCACCGGCGGCGGTTGCGACGATGACGATCCAGCCCAACGGGCTGCCAATCCATGCCGACGCCACCGCCGACATCCGGCCGCGGCTGTTCCTGGAGGGCAACTTCTACGTCGATCTGCACCCCGGGACCCCGGCCGCGCCAATCGTGTCCTCGGGCGACACGCTGCCGGCGTCGCAAACCACCGGGCCGGTCCAGCTCGACCGGGTGCTGTCGGCGCTGAACTCCAACACCCGGGCCAACCTGCAGACCGTGTTGCGGGGCCTGGGCGCGTCGCTCAACGGCCGGCCGACGGCCGCGCAGGACGCCAACCAGGACCCGAGCGTGCGCGGGCTGACCGCGGCCCAGGCGCTGAACAAGTCGCTGAACTATGCCGCCGGGGCATTCAAGGCGTCGACGATCGTCAACGGTGCCCTGCTCGGCCGCCAGCCGCACGACCTCTCCGGGGTCGTCGCCGGCAACGCTCACATCTTCACCGCGCTCGCCTCCGATCAGAGCGCTCTGGCTGACCTCGTCACCACCTTCAACGCCACGATGGGGGCGCTGACCGCGCGCCAGCAGGACCTGGAGACGACGATCTCGCTGCTGCCGCCGCTGCTGCGAGCCGCCAACAGCACGCTTGGCCCACTTCAGGCCTCCTTTGGTCCGACTCAGCAGTTCGCCCGGGAGCTGACCCCGAGCGTCGAGCCGCTCGGCCCCACGATCTCCGCCGGTCTGCCTTGGCTGGCCCAGTCGACCGCGCTGATGTCCCGGTCAGAGCTCGGCGGTCTGCTGACGGCGCTGACCCCGGCCGTCCAGGACACCGCGACGACCCTGAACTCATCCAAGGCGCTGCTCGGCGGCTCGGATCAGCTGGCGGCGTGCTTCGTCCACACGCTCATCCCCACCGGCAATGAGCGGATCCAGGATCCGCCGCTGACCACCGGCCTGCAGCTCTACCAGGAGCTGTGGCAATCGTCGGTCGGGCTGGCCGGCTCGGCGCAGAACTTCGACGGCAATGGCCGCTACATCCGGGCGCTGGCGGGCGGCGGCTCTGACCGGGTCGCGACCGGCTCGTTGCCGGGGGTCGGGCCGCTGTACGGCAACGCGGTCCTGACGCCGCTGGGAACCCGGCCCGCGTACGCCGGCGCGGCGCCGCCGCTGCGCCGCGACGTCGCGTGCCCGCGCAACGCGCCGCCCGACCTCAACTCGGCCAGGACCGGAGCCGGGCCGTGAGGCGCGCCATCATCACCCACCGGGTCGACTTCGCGGCGATCGCGGCCCTGATCGTCGCCGCGATCGCGGTCACCGTCTACATCCTCGAGCATCAGCCCGCATTCGTGTTCGGGCAGAGCTACTACACGGTGCGCGCGGACTTCGCCACCGCGGCCGCCGTCACCTCGGGACAGGGGCAGGCGGTGACGATCGCCGGCGTTCAGGTCGGCCAGATCGGCGGCGTCTCACTCCAGGACGGGCACGCGGTGGTGACGATGAACATCTACAAGCGGTACGCGCCGATCTACCGCAACGCGACCGTGCTGCTGCGCCCGCGGACTCCGCTCAAGGACATGTACCTGGAGCTCGATCCGGGCACTCGCTCAGCCGGCGCCGTGCCCGACCACGGCGTCCTGGGGACGGGCAGCACCCAGCCCGACGTCGACGTCTCCGAGATCCTCTCTTCGCTGGACGCCGACACCCGCAACTATCTCATCCTGCTGCTGTCCGGAGGCGCCCAGGCGTTCCACGATCCCGGCGCCACCGGCGCCGCGCCCAGCCCGAAGGCGGTCTCCGACCTGCGCGGCACGCTCAAGCGCTTCGAGCCGCTGGACCGGGATACGCAGACGTTCGCGCAGCTGCTGGCGACCCGCCAGCGCCACATCCGCGGGGCGATCCACAACCTGAACCTGGTGGCGGGCTCGCTCGGCGGGGTCGAGACCCAGTTGGCGTCGCTGATCCGCGCCTCGGACACCAACTTCGCCGCGATCTCGGCCCACGACGCCCAGCTGGAGTCGACGCTGTCGCTTTTCCCGGCGACGTTGCGCCAGACGACCGAGACGCTGGGCAAGGTTCGGACGTTCGCGACCGCCAGCACCACGACGCTGACGCAGCTGCAGCCGTTTGCCCGCAACCTCGGCCCGGCGCTGCGCGCCTCGCGCCCCCTGTTCAAGGACACCACCCCCGTGATCGCCAGCCAGCTGCGCCCGTTCTCGATCGCCGTCCAGCCACTGGCCCGGACGCTGGCCCCGGCGGCGGTCAAGCTCAACACGACCATCCCCAACCTGACGCGGTCGATCGGGGTGCTCAACACGCTGCTTAACACCCTCGCCTACCAGCCCCGCGGCGGCCAGCAGAGCTATCTGTTCTGGGGCTCCTGGCTGGCTCACATCGCCGACAGCCTGACCGCCGGCCAGGACGCCAACGGACCGGCCGTGCAGGGGATCTTCACGGGCACATGCGACGAGCTGAACTTCTACGAGAACACGCTCGCACCGAACACGGCGTCGCTGGGGGCGATCCTCGCCCTGCTCAACGCGCCGCAGGTCGCGCAGCTGCCGGGAGTCAAGTCGATCCCGGGCACCGGCATCTACACCTGTCCCGGCGGATGAACAAGCAGCGACCGAGCAACCTGGCAATGCTCACGATGGTCGCCTTCACGGCGTCCTGCGTCGGGCTGTTGATCTTCCTGTGGATCTCCTTCGGCGGGTCGCTGCCGTTCGCCTCACAGGGCTACCGGTTCAACGTCGAGTTCGACCAGGCGGTCGAGCTGGCGCCCGAGGCGCAGGTCGATATCTCCGGGGTCCCGGTGGGACGAGTGGTCAGCGTCGGGCTGGATCGCCGCACCGGCCTGTCGCGGGCGGTGATCGAGATCAACCGCCAGTTCGCGCCCCGGCCAGCCGACACGCGGGCCATCCTGCGCGCCAAGACGCTGCTCGGCGAGACCTACGTGGAGCTCTCGCCCGGGGACCCGCACGGCGCCAAGCTCCCCGACGGCGGCACCCTGCCGCGGGCGCAGGTGGCGCCGACCGTGCAGCTGGATCAGATCTTCTCGGCGCTGGACCCGAAGACCCGCCGCGCCTTCCAGACGTGGATGCAGACGGCGGGGGTGGCGCTGACCAACCGCGGCGAGCAGTTCAACGCCGCCTTCGCCGACCTGTATCCCTTCGCCACCAACGTCGACTCGGTGCTGGCGGTGCTTCACCGCCAGAGCGCCGCCACCAGCGCGCTCCTGCACGACGGCGGCCAGGTGTTCTCGGCCCTGAGCCGATCTCCGGCGAGCCTGCAGAGCTTCGTCGCCAACAGCAACGCGCTGTTCACCGCCACCGCGGCGCGAGATCAGGATCTCGCCGACACGATCCGGGCGTTCCCGGCGTTCCTGGCGCAGACGCGGGCGACGATCAACCGGCTGACCACGTTCTCCCAGAACGCCCACCCACTCGTCGACGAGCTCCAGCCCGCCGCGGTGCAGCTCGCGCCGACGCTGCGCAAGCTGGCGGTGCTGGCACCCGAGCTGCGCGACCTGATGGTCAACGTGGCGCCATTGACGGCCGCGTCCGCGTCCGGCTTCCCGGCGCTTCAGCGCTTCCTGGTGCAGAGCGTGCCCTTCCTGACCGCGCTCAAGCCCTACCTGGGTCAGCTGGTGCCGGTGATCGAGTACATCGAGAGCTACCGCAGGGAGATCGCGGCATTCTTCGCCAACAGCACGGCCAGCACCCAGGCCACGCTGGCCGGCGCGTACGGTGGCAACCTCCACTACATCCGGACGTCCAACCCGATCAACCCGGAGGCGCTGACGACCTACCAGCAGCGCCCGTACAGCAACCGCAGCAACCCGTACATGGCCCCCGGCGGCTATGACGAACTGGTCAAGGGGTTGCGGGTGTTCGGCAGCTATCTGTGCACGAGCCATCCGCTACCGACGTTCGCCCCTTCTTTGTCCCAGACCACAACTTCTGTGGCCGGAACCGTGTTAAGCCTGGAGCAACTTCTGTCGAAGTACTACTACACCTCGACGCCAGGTGGCCCGCCGTGCCGAGCCCAGGCTCCGCTCGGCGGCCTGACCACCGGCCAGATCCAGAGCTTCCCGCAACTGCAACCACTTCCGTGAGCGCTGACCATTCCCGGCGCCGCTCACGCCGAAGACAACCAATCCAACTCAAGGAGGAGTCATTGCGACGACTAGTCCTAATCGCCACAGCGGTCGGTGTGCTCGTGGCAGCCGCCGCGGCGTACGCCGCGGCCCCAATCAACACCTACACGGCGTCGGCGGCGTTCACGTCAAAGGCGGCCGGGACGGCCAAGAAGCCGGCGCCGATCGGCTACACGCTCAACCTCACGGCGAGCGGCACGAACGGCAACCGGACGGCGATCCTTCAGAACATAAAGATCAGGATCTACGGCCTGACGGCGAATCAGAAGGCCTTTCCGACGTGCTCCCTGAGCAAGATCGCGAACGCCAAGACCGACAGCTTCTGCCCCAAGCGGGCGCTCGTCGCCAAGGGGTGGATCGACGCCGAGGTCGGAAGCCCGACCAACTTCAAGATCCCGGCGGCGCCGTGCGACCCGGGACTTGACGTCTGGAACAGCGGCGCGGGCAAGCTGACGTTCTTCTTCGTCGACACCCCGGCGCACAACTGCAACGCGCTGGGGCTGAAGACGGGAAGCACGGGGCCGTACCCGGCCACCGTGAGCGGGGGCAGGTTCCTCACCCTGAACCAGCCGATCCCCGCCTTCGTCGGCCGCCCGCTCGGGCTCGCGGGGTCGCTGGAGAAGGTGCATCTCGTGTTCACCCACCAGTCGACGAAGGTCAAGGGCAAGACGGTGCAGTCGCTTGCCTCCGTCGCCTGCCAGGGCAAGAAGCGCCCGTACTCGGTGTCCTTCACCGCCAACCTGCCGGGGCCCACGGGCACCGGCGGCGTGATCCAGACCGGCACGGTCTCGAGCTCGGCGCCCTGCCGCTGATCTGACCGAACCGCGCGGGGGGATGCGTCCCTCCGCGCGGACCGAGTCGGCTTGGCCGGCGGGGGCATCCGCAAACGTCTGTTCCCGCCCGGCCTTCGGATTCCAGCTGGACGTTTGGATGAGAAGCTGGGTGTGCGCTCTTGTTTTTTGGGGCGTGGGGTGGATTGTCCTTGGCGGCGCCGGGGCTGACCTCTTGGACGTTGTCGCTGTTTGCCGTGGTCCGGGTCACGCCGCGGTGGCGGCGATCGCCTCAACCGACATCCCGTGGAAGCCGGCTCGTCGAGCAGCCGTGCGGTCACGTCGAGTAACGGTGCGCCGGAGCGGAGAGTCGGGGCGACGCTCGTCTTTGCGGCGTCGCGTCCGAACGCGGGCCGGCTGACAAGATCGCCGCCACGGTGCTCGTCGCGAAGGATCCCCGGGGGCAGTCCCCATCGATCTCGTACTGAGGTCGTGCGCGTGCATGATCCAAGCGGTCACGGCATACTTACGGTCCCGTCAGTTACTGTGTCGCGCATGATCGACCTCCCGACGGTGATCCGGTGAGGGCGGTCGTCTGCCACGACGCCCGCCTTGATCTGGCCGAGCGGGTCGACGAGCCGCCGCAGGACGGTCAGGTGCGTCTGCGGGTGCTGCGGTGTGGCATCTGCGGGTCTGACTTGCACGCCCGCCATCACTGCGACGAGTTGGCCGACGTGCTCGCCGAGATCGGCTACGACCACTTCATGCGGTCAAGTCAAAGCGTGGTGTTCGGTCACGAGTTCTGCGGCGAGGTGCTCGACTTCGGCCCCGGCTGCCAGCGTCAGGTCCCCGTGGGAATGCATGTCGTCGCGCTTCCCCTGATCCGGCGGAACGGCACCCCACACGCGACCGGGCTGTCGGTGGCGGCGCCCGGCGGGTATGCAGAACAGATCCTCGTCCAGGAGTCGCTGATGATGGCGGTGCCCAACGGTCTCTCGCCCGAGATGAGCGCCCTGACTGAGCCGATGGCGATCGGCTGGCATGCGGTGCGGCGTAGCGAGATCTCCAAACACGATGTGGCAATCGTCATCGGTTGCGGCCCGATCGGGCTGGCCGTCATCTGCCTGCTCAAGGCGCGCGGGGTACGGACGGTCGTGGCCGCTGATCTCTCCGCCGCTCGCCGCAACCTGGCCAGTCGCTGCGGGGCCGACCTCGTCGTCGACCCGACGCAGGAGTCGCCATACACCGCCGGTGATTGGGGTCACATCAACACCCTCCCAGACGCGGTCGAGCTGGCGCTCTCCACCACCGAGAAGCTGCGACGACTCCCACTGCCCTGGCATCGCGTATGGCGCGCGATCGACACGCTGAAGATCAAGCCCAAGCGCCCGATCATCTTCGAGTGCGTTGGGGCGCCGGGGATCCTCGACAGCGTGATCGCCTCAGCCCCACTGCTCTCCAGGGTGATGGGCGTCGGCGTGTGCATAGGCGAGGACCGGCTCCGTCCCTCGGTGGCGATCAACAAGGAGATCGACCTCCGCTTCGTCGTCGGCTACACGCCACTCGAGTTCCGCGACACCCTCCATATGCTTGCCGAGGGAAAGATCGACGCAGCGCCGATCATCACCGCGACCGTCGGACTCGAAGGAGTCGAGGCGGCCTTCGATGCGCTGGCGACGGCGCCGGCACACGCCAAGATCCTCATCGATCCCAGCAGCACGGTCACCGAGCCCGGCAACCCGAAGGAGTGACCATGACCAGCACTGACATACGGCACCTCGACATCACTCGCACGAACATCGCCGTGCAGGAGCTGATCGAGCGCACCGAGAACCCCCGTCACCGGTACCTGCTGCAGGCCTACGATCGTCACCGCAACCTCGAGCATGCCGGGCGCTACGAGGAGATATTCGCGCCCGAAATGATGGTGGAGCATCCGGTCTACCGCTTCAACATGCTCGGCCAGCCCCCGATGCAGCTCGAGGGCCGCGAGCAGGTGGAGCCGCTCTACGGCCATTGGGCGCAGACCAACCAGTCGATCTTCTACAGCGAGTCAGAGACCGTGGCCGTCGGGGACTGGATGGTGGTGAGCACGATGATCGGCTACCAGCAGATGCTCGGGGCAGATCTGGCCGCGGCGGGACGGGATGTCGATGCCGAGGCGATGTACCTCCTCCGCGGCCGCGTCGCGATGATGTGGCCCTACGAGGAGCGCGGCCGCCTCGTCGGCGAGAACGTCTGGGAGTTCGACCCGGCCGAGCACGCGCTGCTCAAGCTCGATTCATCAGACGTCATGACCACCGAGCGCGCCTCCGAGCTGCTCGCGCCCCAGATCCAGCCGCTGCCGCCGTTTGATGACAGTCTGCTGCCGCCTGCCGCCTGCCGCTGACAGCGCTGTCGCGACTATGCACCGCTGACGGTCGCGTAAGTTACGCTTCCGTCATCCTAAGTTCGGCGTCCGCGGGTCGAGGCGCCGCCCACTTGAGGGATCCAACAGGAGGAGAGTCCCGTGCGACCTGCCGCACTCATCGCCACCGCGCTGCTCGTCATCGGCGCGGCGGGCGCCGCGTACGCCAGCAGTCAGCCCTACACCGGAGAGCTGACGTTCCCGGAAAATTCCGGGAACCGTCCGGCTTCGTCCACGACGACGACCGCCGGGTCCTCGGGGAGGGATGAAAGAGTCGCGACGATCTCGGGAGCAGAGGACTGCTGACGTTCCATGCCGTTTTCACCTGTCCTGCTGCGTGACCGCTCGCGGCCGGCCCAGATCGTCGTCGCGGGCATCATCCCGGTGGCGATCGGAGCCGGCGCGGGCGTTCTGGCCGGCATCTCGGCCGGGGCCTACTGGGCCGTCGCGGCGCTCGCGGCCCTCGGCGCCTTTGTCGCCGGCTTCGAGCACCGCGACGGCTGGGGCGGAGCGGACCGTGGCTTCTTCGGCGGCATCTTCTACGGGATCGCCCTGGTCGTCGTTCGCGCGCTGATCGGCGGGCCCGCCAAGGTGTCGCTAGGCAGCTCCAGGATCGTCCTCGTCATCGTCACCGCACTGGTCGGCATGCTGTTGTCCGCGCTCGGCGGCCGTCTGAACCGACACCGGCGCGAGCGGACCCAGCTGGCCCAGGTCGATCACGACACCTGACCCGGGCGCTGCTCACCCGGCGCCGCCCAGATTCAGGCGACCTCGAACCGCTCCTGGCGCTGGGCCTCGCGCTCCGATTCGGTGAGCATGCGAACGAACACGACGACGAGCGCGATCCCCATCACGATCGATTGCTCGAGCGCCATCGCCAGCCCCGCCATCGACTGATCCTCGGACGGCGACAGGCCCCAGTAGTGCGGGTGGTGGGCGTAGAAGGGATAGATCGAGGCGGGCGCGAACGCGAGCACGATCCCGAGCAGACCGACCAGCAGCTTGGTGGCGGCCATGTAGGCGACCGGTCCCAGACCCCTGAGCCGGTACCGGTTGCGGATCGGCGAGAGCAGATGCCACCAGTACAACGTGCCGGCGGCGGCGAAGCAGAGGTGTTCAAAGGCGTGAACGGTGGTGTTGCGCAGCGCCGCGTCGTACAGGGCGGGGACGTGCCACGCCCACATGAAGCCGACGTAGGCGACCACCGCGAACGCGGGGTGCGCCAGATACCCGGCGCGCCGCTCGACCACGTTCAGCCGCCGGGTGATCGGGCGCAGCAGCACCTTGTTGAGGCCGAGGATGAGCAGGATCGGCGCGATGTCCAGGAGCAGGATGTGCTGGATCATGTGCATCACCAGCAGCTGGTCGCCGAGCGCGTCGATCGGGGACACGAGCGCGGCCAGCACCACCACCAGCCCGAGCCCGAACAGCCCCAGCCGACCGTATCCGGGCCGGTGGGGGATCGGATCGCGCCCACCGGGTGCGCTCCGGGCGCGGCGCCAGCCGAGCAGATACACGAGCGCGAGCGCGGCCACGCCGATCAGCACCGACGGCTCGAGCGTCCACTGGATCGTGGGGGCGACGTTGGCAGGCAACTCCCGAGACATTGTGGCGCTCGACAAAAGGCGCGGGCCGCAATAATCTCGTTTTCACATAGATCCACGCTCAAGACCCGGGAGGTTGATCGATGCGTATCCAGGTAAAGGGACGCAACGTTCACGTCTCAGACGACGTGAGGGAACACGTCAGCAAGCGCTTCCGCAAGGTGGCAAGACAGGTGTCGGACCTGGCGGAGCTCGAGGTGGAGCTGAGCGAGGAACGCAATCCGGCGATCGCCGACGACAAGATCGCGGAGGCGACCCTGCACCTCAAGGGGGTGACCCTGCGGGCTCGGGACGCGTCAGGCGATCTGATCCACTCGATCAATCTGTGCGCCGACGAGCTGGCGGTGCAGGTCAAGCGTCATCGTGACAAGCGGCGCAAACGCCGCGAATCGAGGGCGGAGCAGGCCACGCCGGAGGACATCTCGTCGGTGGCCTGACCAGCCCGCCGGTGAGCTGACCGGCCCGCGCCCGGCCCTCGGCGCCCGCGCTACCCTAGCCTCATGTCCTTCCTGGACCGTGCGCTTCGCATGGGCGAGGCCAAGAAGTTCAAGACCTACGAGCAGCGCGTCTCTCGCATCAACGCCTTCGAACCGGAGCTGGAGCACTACTCCGAAGCCGAGCTGCGTGAGGCCGTCGACGATCTGCGCGAGCGCGCCCGCAACGGCGAGCCGCTCGACGATCTCCTCTACGAGTGCTTCGGCCTCGTCCGCGAGGCCGGGAAGCGCTCCATGGGCATGCGCCACTTCGACGTCCAGCTGATCGGCGGGATGGTGCTGCATGACGGGGCGATCGCCGAGATGAAGACCGGCGAGGGCAAGACGCTGACCGCGACCCTGGCGGTGGTCCTGAACTCGCTGGCGGGCCGGGGGGTGCACCTCGTCACCGTCAACGACTACCTGGCCCGCCGCGACGCCTTGTGGATGAAGCCGATCTACGACCTGCTCGGCGTGAGCGTCGGCGTGCTCCAGAACATGCAGCCGTTCGAGGAGAAGCACGCCGCCTATGCCGCCGACGTCACCTACGGGACCAACTCCGAGTTCGGCTTTGACTATCTGCGCGACAACATGGCCAAGAGCCTGGAGGAGAAGTTCCAGCACGGCGGGCGTGGCAAGACCGAGGACGGCCGGCCGAACTATCACGCCTACGCGATCGTCGACGAGGTCGACAACATCCTGATCGACGAGGCGCGGACGCCGCTGATCATCTCCGGCGCGCCCGAGCAGGCGGCCGACCTGTATGCCAAGTTCGCGCGGCTGGCCCCCCGGCTCCAGGCCGGGAAGACCCCCGAGGGCCTGGACCCCCGCTCCAAGAAGGAGTTCGTCGCCGACTTCGACTACGAGTTCGAGGAGAAGCACAAGACGGTCTCGGTCACCGAGCAGGGCGTCGCCAAGGCCGAGCGGTTCATGGGCATCGACCACCTGTATCGCGCCGAGAACGGCCACCTCGTCAACCATTTGATCCAGTCGCTCAAGGCGCAGTCGCTGTACAAGCGCGGCTACGACTACGAGGTGATCGACGGCGAGGTCAAGATCATCGACGAGTTCACCGGGCGCATCCTGGAGGGTCGGCGGTGGTCGGAGGGCCTGCACCAGGCGGTCGAGGCCAAGGAGGGCGTCCGCGTCCAGGAGGAGAACCAGACGCTGGCGACGATCACGCTGCAGAACTACTTCCGCATGTACGACAAGCTCGCCGGAATGACCGGAACGGCCCTGACCGAGGCCACCGAGTTCATGAAGATCTACGAGCTGCCGGTCGTGCAGATCCCGACAAACCAGCCGATGATCCGCGACGATCGCAACGACCAGGTCTACAAGACCAAGGACGGAAAGTGGGCCGCGGTCGTCAACGAGATCGCGGAGCGCCACACCGCCGGCCAGCCGGTCCTGGTCGGAACGATCGCCGTCGAGGTGTCAGAGCTGCTGTCCGAGCGCCTGACCAAGCGGGGGATCAAGCACACCGTGCTCAACGCCAAGCCCGAGCATGCCGCTCGCGAGGGCGAGATCGTGGCCGAGGCGGGCGCGCCCGGCGCGGTCACGATCGCCACCAACATGGCCGGCCGCGGCGTCGACATCAAGCTCGGCGGCAACGCCGAGCACCTCGCCGGCCTGGAGCTCACCAAGCTGGGCCTCCAGCCGGGGATGCCCGACTACGAGGAGCACCTGGCCACGGTGCTGCCGACGATCGAGCAGCGGATCGAGGAGCAACGCGAGCACGTGTTGGGCGCCGGAGGCCTGGTCATCATCGGCACCGAGCGCCACGAGTCGCGCCGGATCGACAACCAGCTGCGCGGCCGCTCCGGGCGCCAGGGGGATCCCGGGGAGAGCCGCTTCTTCCTCTCCGCCCAGGACGATCTGGTCCGGCTGTTCGCCGGCGAGCGGATCTACAAGATCCTGGACCGCCTCGGCTCCACCGACGACGAGGGCAACGAGGAGCCGATCGAGGCCGGGATGCTGTCCAAGCAGATCGAGAAGGCCCAGCGCAAGGTCGAGGAGCAGCACTTCTTGATGCGCAAGCACACGCTCGAGTACGACGACGTCCTCAACCAGCAGCGCGAGGTCGTCTACACCTATCGCGACGAGGTGCTGGAGGGTCGCGACATGAGCGACGCCGCCCGCGAGGAGATCGTCGGGCTGATCGAGCGTCTGGTCGACGAGTACACCGCCGGCGAGTTCGTCGAGGACTGGGACATCGACGAGCTGATGCGGCGGATCGAGGAGATCTTCACCCCCAGCGCCGAGATCGAGGTCGACGACCCCGGCCGGGTCGACCGCGACGATCTCACGGTCCGCTTCCAGGAGGAGGCGCTGGCGCAGTACGACCGGCGCGAGCAGGAGCTCGGCGAGGAGCTGATGCGCAACGTCGAGCGCTACCTGCTGCTGGAGATCATCGATCAGCGCTGGCAGGAGCACCTGTACGACATGGACTACCTGCGCGAGGGCATCCACCTGCGCGGGTTCGCCCAGATCGAGCCGCTGGTCGCCTACAAGAACGAGGCGTTCGAGCTCTTCCGGGATCTGATGAACAGCGTCTGGGCCGACTTCGCGCGGCTGATCTTCCACGTCGAAGTCACCCTGCAGGACGAGGCCGGCGCCCCGCCCCCACCTCAGCGCACCCGCCCGAGCGCCGCCGCGAGCTCGGCGACGGGTGGCGGCCGGGTCAGCTACTCGGGCGGGGCCGCAAACCAGCCGAGCGCGGTGGCGATGGCCGCGGCAGCGAGCGGGGGCGGTGCCGAGGCCTACCCCGAGGAGTACGAGCCGATGGCGCCGGTGCAGCAGCGCCGCGTCGACGACGCGCAGCAGATCGGGCGCAATGACCCGTGCTGGTGCGGGTCGGGCAAGAAGTTCAAGAAGTGCCACGGGGCCTGAGTGCTCCCCACCGCAAGTGAGCGCGCCGCCCGTCACCGGCGGCGTCGCCGCCGACGCCACCCCGGGGCGCCGTCAGGCGCCCTTCTCTACCCCTGCTTGACGTACCGCACCCGATCGGGCGCGATCACGTACTTCCGGCGCACCTCGCCGGGACTCTTGTACGGGTAGTCCTGGCCGATGTAGACCTGGGCCAGCCGGTCGATGTGGTCGTCGGCATCCTCGCGGGTGCCCCTCGCCGTCCCGCGGATCTCGACGTACTCGTACGGGTTGCTCTGGTCATAGACGAGCGCCGTGACCTGAGGGTCGCGATCGAGGTTGGTCGGCCACTGACGGCCCTCGGCGGTGTTGACCGCCAGCTCCCCGTCCTCGAGGCTGATCCAGGCGACGGCGCTCAGGATCGAGCCATCTTCGTTGTGGGTCGAGATGACCGCGGAGTTGGGACCGTGAAGTAGCTGCGCAATCGCGGGATCGCTCAGGGACGCCATGCGCGGGAGAATAGCCAACGCCCAGTGCATCGGGTTTGTCGCCGTCCCGGTTGGGAAGGATGACCGCAGATGACGGCCGCCAAGCGACTTTCGCTGGTCGGGCCCTCGGACCCGGCGTTCGACGAGATCCTCACCCCCGATGCACTCGAGTTCGTCGCCGAGCTGCAGTCGGAGTTCGGCGGGCGCCGGCGCGAGCTGCTGCAGGATCGAGAGCGCCGGCGCGAGCGGCTGGCCCAGGGCGAGACGTTCGGCTTCCTGGGGGAGACCGCGGGAGTGCGCGACGGCGACTGGACGGTGGCGCCGGTCCCGGAGGCGCTCGCCCAGCGGTGGGTGGAGATCACCGGGCCGACCGACCGCAAGCTCGTCATCAACGCCCTGAACTCGGGCGCCGATGGGTTCATGGCCGACTTCGAGGACGCCAACTCGCCCACCTGGCGCAACATGGTGCTGGGCCAGGCGAACCTGCGCGACGCGGTCGACCAGACGATCTCCTACGACGGCTCCGACGGCAGCCACTATGAGCTTGCCGACGAGCCGGCGACGCTGCTGATGCGCCCGCGCGGCTGGCATCTCCCCGAGCGCCACGTGCGGCTCGGCGGCGAGCCGATCTCCGGCGCGCTGTTCGACTTCGGGATGTACTTCTTTCACAGCGGGCCTCGTCTACTGGAGCGCGGCCTGGCGCCGTTTCTCTACCTGCCCAAGCTGGAGTCGCGGCTGGAGGCGAGACTGTGGAACGACGTCTTCTGCCTGGCCCAGGACCTGGTCGGCCTGCAGCGGGGCACGATCAAGGCGACGGTGCTGATCGAGACGTTGCCCGCCGCGTTTGAGATGGACGAGATCCTGTACGAGCTGCGCGATCACAGCGCCGGGCTCAACGCCGGGCGCTGGGACTACATCTTCTCCGCCATCAAGTGCTTTGCAGACCGGCCGGAGATGGTCCTTCCCGACCGCGGCGACGTGAGCATGACGGTGCCGTTCATGGCCGCCTACACCGAGCTGCTGGCGGCGACCTGCCATCGCCGCGGCGCCCACGCGATCGGTGGGATGGCGGCGCTGATCCCGTCGCGCAGCGACGAGGCGGCCAACGCCCGGGCGCTCGAGGGGGTGCGGGAGGACAAGCAGCGCGAGGTCAGCCAGGGCTACGACGGAACCTGGGTCGCTCACCCGGACCTGGTAGCGACGGCGCGCGCAGTGTTCGAGGAGGGGCTGAACGGCGCCCCCAACCAGCTGGAGCGCAGGCGCGACGACGTTTCGGTGAGCGCCGAGGACCTGCTCGACCTGGCCGCGACGCCAGGCCAGATCACCGAAGCGGGGCTGCGCACCGACGTCAACGTCGGCTTCCGGTACGTCTCGTTCTGGCTCGGGGGCCGCGGCGCCGCGGCCATCAACTCCCTGATGGAGGACGCCGCCACCGCCGAGATCTCTCGCTCCCAGATCTGGCAGTGGGTCCACCACGGGGTGACGCTCACCGACGGGCGCACCGTGACCGCCGAGCTGGTGCGTAACGTGCTCGACGAGGAGACGGCCCAGATCCGCGACGAGGTGGGAGAGCAGACCTGGGAGGCGGGGCGTCCGGACGAAACCCGGGCGATCTTCCAGCGGGTGGCGCTGGAGGAGCCGCTCCTGCAGTTCCTGACGCTCGAGGCCTACGAGTACCTGGAGTAGCCGGAGGGTGACGCAGGTCATGGGCGTATAGCGCCCATTAGTTGCGCCACCCCCTTGTGAGGGCGGCCGTTGCTAGTGTGAGCGCCGATGGCCACAGCCCCCTCAGAGCCGCTCCCCCAGCGCCTCGCGGCGATCCGCGGGCAGCTCAAGCTGCTTGCGGACTATCTTTGACCCCGCGCAACTGGCGACGCGCGTCGGCGTGC
This sequence comes from uncultured Actinomycetota bacterium, assembly GCA_963787595.1. Lineage (GTDB taxonomy): Bacteria > Actinomycetota > Thermoleophilia > Solirubrobacterales > Solirubrobacteraceae > Palsa-465. The sequence goes on along the minus strand of CAWBDE010000004.1, from coordinate 37,273 downwards.
TCGAGGACGAGATGGGGGCGGCCGGCTTCTGGGACGACCAGGAGCGGGCGGCCCGGGTCAGCGCCGAGCACGCACGGGCGACCCGCAAGCTGGCCGTCTTTCGCCAGCTGCAGTCAGACGTCGAGGATCTCGAGCCGTTGGCCGAGCTCGCCGAGGAGGATCCGGAGATCGGCGCCGAGCTGGAGGATCAGATCGCGGGCGTGCAGGACCGCCTGGCGGGGCTCGAGGAGGAGCGCCTGTTCTCGGGCCGTTATGACGCCGGCGACGCCCTGGTGACCGTCAACGCCGGCGCCGGCGGCACCGACGCCCAGGACTGGGCCGAGATGGTGCTGCGAATGGAGATGCGCTGGGCCGAGAAGCGGGGCTTCGGAGTCGAGCTGCTGGAGGCGTCGCCCGGGGAGGAGGCGGGCATCAAGTCGGCCACCTTCCGGGTCCGCGGCGAGAACGCCTACGGTCTGTACGGCTCGGAGAAGGGGGTGCATCGCCTGGTGCGCCTGTCGCCGTTTGACTCGGCCAACCGCCGGCAGACGAGCTTTGCCGGAGTGGAGGTGTCGCCGGTGGTGCAGGAGGCGGGGGCGGTGGAGATCGACGACGACGATCTGCAGGTCGACACCTACCGCGCCAGCGGCGCCGGGGGCCAGCACGTCAACAAGACCGATTCGGCGGTGCGGATCACCCACAAGCCGACCGGGATCGTCGTCCAGTGCCAGAACGAACGCTCCCAGTCCTCGAACAAGGCCGAGGCGATGGCGATCCTGCGCTCGCGGCTGGTGGAGCTGGAGGAGCGCAAGCGGCGCGAGGAGATCGCCCGGGAGCGGGGCGAGGCGCAGGACGTCAACTTCGGCTCCCAGATCCGCTCCTACGTGCTGCACCCCTACACGATGGTCAAGGATCACCGCACCGACTACGAGATGGGCGACGCCAATCGCGTGCTGGACGGCGACCTCGAGGGGTTCGTCCGCAGCTATCTGCTGAAGGCCGCCAAATGAGTGCCGCCGGCGACCGGTTCGACGACGGCGAGCTGACCGAGCTGCGCGACGGAGCGCTCGTCTCCGAGCCCCAGCCCGATCCACCGGTGGGGCGGCGTCCCCGGGAGCTGCCGACCGCGCCGTACCTGGAGGCGATCGTCTCCTATGGCTTTCGCGGCTCGGTCCGATTTCACGTGCCGGGCCATAAGGGCGGTCCCGGAGCCGATCCCGGACTGCGCTCGGCGATAGGCGAGCGTGCGCTGGCGCTGGACATCTGCCAGGACATCGAGGGGATCGACACCGGTCCGGCGCCGACGCCCTATCAGCGGGCCGAGGAGCTGGCCGCGGTGGCCTACGGCGCGCAGCGCACGTGGTTTCTCACCAATGGCGCCACCCAGGGCAACCATGCGCTGTGCCTGGCGCTGGCCAGGCCGGGCCAGCACGTGCTCGTTCAGCGCAACTCCCACGCCAGCATCGTTGACGGTCTGGTCCTCAGCGGCGGGATCGCCAGTTTCGTCGCCCCCGAGTACGACGATGAGCTCGGCATGGCTCACGGCGTCACCCCGGAGGCGCTGGCGGCGGCGCTTGCCCGGTCGCCGGAGATCGGGGCGGTGTTCATCGTCTCGCCGACGTACTACGGCATGGCCGCTGACATCCGCGGTTGCGCCGAGGTGGCCCACGCCGCGGGCGCCGCCCTGGTCGTCGACTGCGCTTGGGGCTCGCACTTCGGCTTTCATCCGTTGCTGCCGGAGTCGCCGCTGCGCCTCGGGGCCGACGCCGTGCTGGCCTCGACCCACAAGATCGTCGGCAGCCTGACCCAGTCGGCGATGCTCCATGTCGCGAAGCAAGGCCCATCCCCGCTGATCGACCCCGAGCACGTCGCCCGGTGCATCCGGCTGGTGCGCTCGACGAGCCCCAGCTCGCTGCTGCTGGCCTCGCTGGACAGCGCCCGCCGCCAGCTCGGCGCCCACGGCGAGGCACTGCTGGACCGCACGATCGCCGCCTCGGCGCGCGCCCGCGAGGCGATCGACGCGATCCCCGGCTGCGAGGTCGTCGGCGAGGCGATGGTCGGGCGTCCCGGGATCGCCGGCTGGGATCCATTGCGCATCGTGATCGACGTCCGCGGCACCGGCTCGACCGGCTACGAGCTCGCCGCCGAGCTGCGGGCCGCCTACGACATCTACGTGGAGCTGGCCACGCACGCCACGCTGGTGCTGGTGCTGGGGATGGGACAGCCGGTGGATCCGCTGGAGCGCTTCGCTCACGATTTCGCCGAGGCGGTGCGGATGCTCTCGCGTCCGGGGGAGGCGCAGGTGATCAGCGCCCCGCCCGACCCGCTCGACCATCAGACGGTGGTCCCGATCCGCGACGCGTTCCTCGGCGATGGAGAGACGGTGCCGGTCGACGAGGCGATCGGCCGGATCTCCTGCGAGTCGATCGCCGGCTACCCCCCCGGGGTGCCGACGCTGCTGCCGGGCGAGCGGGTCACCGCGGAGGTCGTCGCCTACCTGCGCACGCTGACCGTCGCCGGCGCCCGCCTGCACGGCGCCGCCGACCCGACGTTCGCCACCATCCGCGTGCTGTGCGACGAGCGCCGCGGCCGGGACCGGGTTTCGGAGACGGCCTCCACCACCGCCTGAGTCACACCTCAGCGCGCCTATCCTCACAGCCATGCTCGATGCTCCGACCATCGACCTGGTGGCCCGCGCGCTGGCCGAGGACCTGGGTGGCGCAGACGTCACCACCGAGGCGACCGTGCCCGTGGCCGCGCGGGCGCGGGCGGTGATCACGCAGAAGGCTCCCGGCGTCATCTTCGGGTTGGAGCTCGTCGCCGAGGTGTTCCGCCGGCTCGATCCGGACGTGGCGGTTGAGCGCGCCGTCGACGAGGGCAGGTGGCGTGACGGCGGCGAGGTGGTGGCGGTGCAGGGCCAGGCCCGGGCGCTGCTGTCGGGCGAGCGGACGGCGCTGAACTTCCTGGCCCGGCTGTCGGGGGTGGCAACGCTGACCGCGCGGGCGGTCGAGGCGGTTCAGGGCACCGGCACCAGGATCCTGGACACGCGCAAGACGACGCCGGGCCTACGTCATCTGGAGAAGGCCGCGGTGGCCGCCGGCGGCGGGACCAACCATCGCGCCGGGCTGTACGACGCGATCCTCATCAAGGAGAACCACGCGGCGCTCGCCGGTGGGGTCGGGGAGGCGGTTGCACTCGCCGCCAATGCGGCTCCGTCGCTCCCGCTCGAAGTGGAATGCCGCAACCTGACCGAGGTCGACGAGGCCCTGGCTGCCGGGGCGCCGCGGCTGCTGCTGGACAACATGACGCCGGCGGCGCTGCGCCAGGCGGTGGACCACGTCGCCGGCCGGGCGGAGCTCGAGGCCAGCGGCGGCATGACCCTGCAGACGCTCCGGGAGGTCGCGGAGACCGGCGTAGACTTCATCTCGGTGGGTGCGCTCACCCACAGCGCACCGGCGCTAGACCTCTCCCTCCTCCTCCAGCCACTGCCATGAACCTTCCCATGCTGAGCGCGACCGACGCGCCGCTGCTGCTCGAGAACATCCCCGCGCTGAAGGACGAGGTGCGGGAGCTGGCGGCGGCCCGGGGCGCCGTCATCCTCGCTCACAACTACCAGCTGCCCGAGATCCAGGATGTGGCCGACTACGTCGGCGACTCCCTCGGACTCTCACAACAGGCGGCGGCCTCCGATGCCGACACGATTGCGTTCTGCGGCGTGCACTTCATGGCCGAGACGGCCTCCATCCTGTGCCCTGACAAGCGCGTCCTGATTCCCGATCTGGATGCGGGCTGCTCGCTGGCCGATTCGATCACCGCCACTCAGCTGCGCCAGTGGAAACAGCGGTTCGCCGCCGCCGATCCGATCGTGGTCATGTACGTGAACACCACCGCCGAGGTCAAGGCCGAGACCGACTACTGCTGCACGTCGGCCAACGCCGTGTCGGTGGTCAAGCACATCTACGCAGAGCACGGAGAGGACACCGAGATCCTGTTCGGACCCGACATGTTCCTCGGCGCCTACGTCGAGAAGATGCTGGGCCGGTCGATGCACGTCTGGGACGGCGAGTGCCACGTGCACGCCGGCATAAAGCCACACGACATCGCCGCGGTACGCGACGCTCACCCCGATGCCGACTTCCTGATCCACCCCGAGTGCGGGTGCTCGACCAGCGTCATGGAGTACGTCGCGGCCGGCGACATCGCCGGCGAGGGCGTGCACATGCTGTCCACCGGCGGGATGCTCGGCTACGCGCGCGAGCGCCAGTCACAGCCCGGCGGCACCGCGATCGTGGCCACCGAGACCGGCATGCTGCATCCCCTGCGCCAAGCCGCTCCCGACACCGAGTTCATCGCCGCCAACGAGGCCGCCTCCTGCCGCTTCATGAAGATGATCACGTTGCCCAAGCTACGGGACGCGCTGCGCGACGACGTCCACGAGGTCAAGGTGCCCGCCGAGATCGCCGACCGCGCCCGGTTGCCGATCAAGCGGATGGTGGCGATCAGCTGAGCGGTCCGTCCGGGCCGCCGTCAAGCCCGTTCGTCGCGACGCGCGGCCTCCGGTCGCCCACGTCCTCGTAGAGCAGCACGCCGCGCTGCACCACCCGTCTGACGGCGGGAGTGGTGGTCCGCTTACGGTCAAACTCCTCGAACGTGTAGCAGTGCACGTCAGCGGCGTCGCCCATCTCCATCCCGTCCCACAGCGAGGTCGCGTGGTAGACCCGCTCCAACCAGGGCATCCCGTCGAACGCGAACGAGACGAGGAGAACGACGTACTCGGGGCCGCGCTCGCGCTGGGGCGGCGCGCCGCGTGAGTCGTCGACTCGGGCTCCGCCCAGCATCACCACCTGCAGCGGCCAGCGATCGCTGATCCGGCTCAGGTAGCGCTGCAGCTCGGGCAGGTTGAGAGCGGCGGCCAGCTCCACTGCGCCCGATTGTGATCGCTAACCCCGCCCGGGGCAAATCGGCGGCTCAGTAACGAGCGATCGCGGCGATCATGCGGCCCTCGAGCACCAGCGCGGTCGGGTTCTCGGGCCCGTCGATGAACAGCCCGAAGGCGGTCGTGTGATGCCCCCGGCTATGGCAGTAGCCGGCCAGGTTGGTGACGTCGTTCAGAGTGCCGGTCTTGGCGACGCAGTGGCCCGCGGCCGCAGTCTTGACTGCGATCGTCTGCACCGTTCCGGTGCGGCCCACGACCGGCAGCGATTCCACCAGCTCGCGCCCCACCGGCGTGTCCGAGAGCTCACGGAGCAGATCGACGATCTGAACCGGCGAGGTCCGGTCGGCCCGGGCGAGACCGGACCCGTCCAGGATCTTGGGGTGCAGGCCGTAGGTCGCGCTGATCGTGTGCGCGATGACCCGGGCGCCGGCCGAGATCGTGCCGCCGCGGCCGAACCGGACCCCCAGCTGCTTGGTGAACAGCTCGGCGAACAGATCGTCGGAGGGCACGTCCATCAGCTTGGCCATCACCGATATCGGCGGCGAGCTGACCGTCGCCAGGCCGCGCGCCCCGCGCGGAGCGTGGCCGGCGTGCCTGGATGCGCGGGCCTGCATCCCCGCGCCGCGCATCGTCAGCACCAGCTCGCGAGCGGCGAACGTCGCCGGCGAGTAGTGGGCCATGGTCGTGCCGTGGTCGTAGGTCAGCGCGCTGAGCTGCCCGCCGAGGTCGGGGACGTCGGGCGCGTAGTCGGTGATCAGCCCGCCGCGGCGGCGATCGAACAGCGACTCATCGCCGTACACCCAGCCGGTCACGCGGCGGATGCCGCGGTGGGTCAGCTGTGAGACGAGCTGGATGGCGGTGGGACCGTAGCCCCGCAACCAGATGTGGTTGAACGTGGGGTCTCCGAACGTCGGGTCACCGCCGCCGCGCAGGTACAGATCGCCGTGCCAGACGCCATGGCGCAGCTTGCCCCGGCCCAGGATCAAGGTGTGCAGACGGGCGTTCGGGCCGAGCTTGAGCATCAGCGCGGTGGTGGTCCACAGCTTCTCCACCGAGGCCGGTGGGCGCCCGATCCCGACGCGCTGTCCGTACAGCTCGGCGTGGTCGCTGAGGTCGTAGACGAGCGCGCCGCTGTCGGGCCCCGCCTCGCGCAGCGCCCTGGTCATCGCCGCCCGCAGGTGGGTCTCGGCCGGCGTCGCCGGGGCCGTGTGGCCGGCGACACTCAGCGGCGGCGGGGTCGGTTCCCGGGGGCGAGGGGTGGATTGAGTGCCGGTGCCCACGATGGGAGACCGGGCGGCGAGCTCGGCATCACGCCGGCTGGTCTGGCTGAGGGTGCCGCTCAACACCAGCGTCACCCCTGCCGCCACGATGATCGATCCCAACCCGAGAGCTAGCCAACGTGTCAGGCGGCTTCCAGCTCCTGCAGCGTGTGTGGTCCCACGCACGCGATCGACAGTTGGTCGGCGACGCCGGCGGCGATCTGGCGGACCTCGTCGAATGTCACTTGATCCAGCAGCTCGATCGAGGTGTCCGGGTTGGGATCCTCGCCGAACACGATCGTCTGCTGCGCGGCGTATCGGGCGACGGCACCGGTGTTCTCGAAGGCAAGCGTGCGCGCGCCGGCCGCGTACGCCCGGGCGCGATTGACTTCGCCCTCGGTCGGGCCCTGGTCGCGCAACTCGGTGACGATGTCGCGCATCCGCCGGTAGGCCTCGAGCAGCTTGCCGGACTCCAGGCCGGCCGAGAGCTGCAGGACCGGGACGTCGGCATAGGCATGAGGGAAGGCGCTGACCGAGTACGCCAGCCCCCGCTGCTCGCGGATCTCGTCGAACAGACGCGAGCCCATCGAGCCGCCGAGCAAGGTCGAGTACACCGTCAGCGCGGCGCGTTGGCGGGGGACCCGCACGTCCACCGCCGGCCGGTAGGAGAGGCGCAGGTGCGACTGGTTGGAATCGCGCTCGCGCACCATCACCCGCGGCCTCTGCGCGGGCGCGGCCGCGAACGGCGCCGGCTCGGGGACGGAGGCAAAGCGTCCGAACAGCTCGTCCAGGGCGCCGTCGTCGCCGAGCGCGTCCAGGTTACCGACGGCGAACGCGGCGCCACGCGCCGGCGACCAGCGCCGCGAGCGGAACGCGAGGATGCCCTCGCGGGTGAAGGTGTCACGCAGGTGCTCCGTGGTACCGAGCACGGGCCGCCCGAGGGGATGGTCCCCGAACACGGCCTCGTCGATCAGGTGCTCGGCCAGGGCTGCCGGCTGGTCGTCGGCGCGGGCGATCTCCTGGACGACGACGCCGCGCTCGCGGTCGAGCTCGTCGCCATCGATCCGGGGCCGGGCGACGAAGTCGGTCAGAAGATCGGCTGCCTCGAGCCCGCGTTGGGCCCTCGCGGTGATGTGAAACGCCACCAGGTCGTGGCTGGTGTAGGCATTGAGCACCGCGCCGATGCCCTCCGCCGCCTCGTTGACGTCTCGGTAGGTGGGAAACTTCTCGCCGCCCTTGAACACGAGGTGCTCGAGAAAGTGGGCCATGCCGTTCTCCGGCGCCCGCTCGGTGCGGGCACCCGCGTCGAAGGCGGCCAGGATCGTCACCGCCCGGGTTCCCGGCACCGCGATCCGGTGCAGCCGCAGCCCGTTGCCCAGCGTTGACGCCGTGATCGAGGCCATTTGGTGCCACAACGGTAGCGCCTGGTCCGATCCCTCGGACCGGTTGCGATTAGTCCTGCAAATCGACCAATCCTGCAAATCCCGTTGCAAAGCGCCCTGAGCCGGGCAAGCGGGCGGGGTGGCCGCTAGGCTGCGCGCACTTCATGGCTACACGTTCAAAAATCACCCGCCGTTCGTCCCCTCGAGCGCCGGATACATCCAGTCATCCTCGTCCCGCTTCGCGCCAGACCGGCCGCGGACGCCCGGTCATCGAGTTCCGCAACGTCTCCAAGCTGTACGCCGGCGATGTCGGCCTCGATCAGGCGACGTTCTCGATCCAGCGGGGAGAGTTCGTGTTCCTGGTCGGAGCGACCGGATCCGGCAAGTCAACGCTGATGCGGCTGCTGATCAAGGAGCTCGAGCCGACCAGCGGCGTGATCCGCGTGGCCGGGCAGGACCTCGAGCAGGTCAGCCGCAAGCGGGTGCCGTACTTCCGCCGCAACGTCGGCGTGGTGTTCCAGGACTTCAAGCTGCTGCCCCACCGAAACGTCTACGACAACGTCGCCTACGCGCTCCAGGTCACCGGCGGCGGACGCAAGGAGATCCGCGCCAAGGTTCCCGACATCCTGCGGCTCACCGGGCTGTCGACCAAGCTGCACAACTTCCCGGACCAGCTCTCGGGCGGGGAGCAGCAGCGGGTGTCGATCGCGCGGGCGTTCGTCAACCACCCCCCGCTGCTGCTCGCGGACGAGCCGACCGGGAACCTGGATCCGGATACGAGCATCGACATCATGCGCCTGCTCTACCGGATCAACCGCACCGGCACGACCGTGGTGGTCGCCACCCACGACCAGGCGATGGTCGACAAGATGCGCCGGCGCGTGCTCGAGCTGTCGGCAGGGCGGATCATCCGCGACGAGGCGGCCGGCCTGTATACGCGCGACGAGACGACACGCGATCTGGCCAAGCGTCTGCGCGCTCCGTCGACTCGTCCCCCGGGCGTCTAGTCCGATGAAGCTCGGGTTCTTCCTGCGTGAGGCGGCGCGCGCCACCCGTCGCAGCGCCGCGCCCAGCTTCGCCGCGCTGGCCACCGTACTGGTCACCCTGCTGGTGCTGGGCGTGTTCATCCCGATCGTCCAGGCCACCAACGGCGCCGCCGACAGCGTGCGCAGCCGCGTCGAGGTCGACGTCTACCTGCAGACCGACGCCCACGCCGCCGACGTGATCCGCGTGCGCCGGGAGCTGCTCAACGTGCCCCACGTCAAGTCCGTGCAGTTCGTCTCCAAGCAGGCCGCCTACGCGCAACAGTCAAGGCTCGACCCCTCGGCCTACAAGCTGCTGGGGTCAAACCCGCTCCCCGATACGTTCCACGTCATCCCGGACAACCCCGCCAACGTGCTGGCGGTCCGCAACGCGCTGGCGCCGCCCAGCGCCGGTGGCACAACGGCGATGCTCGACCCGATGATCCAGAGCGTCTCCAACAAGCGCACCGACACCAAGAAGATCCTCGAGGTCACCAACCTGGTGACGATCACCGCCGCCGCCCTGACGGTGCTGTTGACGATCGCCTCCATCCTGCTGATCGCCAACACGATCCGGCTGTCACTGTACGCGCGGCGCAGAGAGGTTGAGGTCATGAAGCTGGTTGGCGCCACGGATTGGTTCATTCGCTGGCCGTTCGTGATCGAGGGGATCGTGGTCGGCGCGGCGGGGGCGCTGCTGGCGATCGCCGTGCTGGGGATCACCAAGGTCGCGTTGCTCGATCCGCTGGCGCAGAACTGGAGCCTGATCGCCTCGCCAAGGACGATCGCGTTCCCGGTCCTGATCGCCATCCTGATGGGGGCGGGCGTGCTCGTGTCCGCCCTGGGCTCGGGGCTGTCGCTGCGCCGCTTCTTGCGGGTCTAGCAGCAGCCGAGCCGCACGCTTCCCGGCGCCGCCGGGACGGCCGGAGGCGGGGAGCTACCCTGAGAGCGGCAGATGTACACGCGGCGCAAACGCTCTCTCTGGCCCTGGGCGCTCGCCGGGGTGGTCGTACTGCTCATCGGTGTCTGGTTCGGCGGGCACCCAAGCTGGCTGCCCAAGCCGATCCGCAGCGCGTTCGTATCCCAGTCCGGCGACGACAAGCTCATCGACCAGGTGCTCGGCCTGCTGTCCAAGGACTACTACCGCAAGGTAGACCGCTCCACCTTGGTCAACAAGGGCCTGGCGGCGGCGGTGGCCAGCCTCAAGGACCCCTACTCGCACTACTACGACCCGGGCCTGTATCACTCCTTCCAGAACCAGGACAACCCGCACCTGTCCGGAATCGGCGTCGACATCAGGGTGGCGCGCGAGGGGTTGGTGGTGCTCGGCGTGTTCGACGGATCGCCGGCGGCCAGGGCCGGGCTGGTGCGCGGAGATCTGATCACCCAGGTCGGCTCCACCTCGCTCGCCAACCGTTCCCGGAACTTCTCGGCGTCGCTGATCAAGGGACGCGCCGGCACCCGGGTGACGCTCACGGTGCTCCGCGGCCGGCATCGTCGGGTGGTCTCGATGGTCCGGGAGGACATCGTCGTTCCGGTGGCCGACGGGCGCATCCTGCGTTACCACGGCGTCAAGCTCGGCTACGTGGCGCTGACCAGGTTCACCGCCGGCTCGGGCGACGAGGTCCGCGCTCAGGTCCAGCACCTGCTCGAGCAGGGCGCGCGCGGGCTGATCCTGGATCTGCGGGAGAACGGCGGCGGCCTGCTCGAGGAGGCGGTCAACGTGGCCAGCATATTCATCCCCAACGGGACGATCGTGTCCACCGACGGGCGCGCCCAGCCGCGGCAGGTATACATGGCCAAGGGCGACGCGCTGGCTCCACGTATGCCGATGGTGGTGCTCGTCGATCAGGGCACGGCATCGGCCGCGGAGATCGTCACCGGAGCCCTGAAGGACCGCGGCCGGGCCACCGTGGTCGGCACCCACACCTACGGCAAGGGCGTCTTTCAGGAGATCGAGCCGCTTCCCAACGGCGGCGCGCTGGACTTCACGGTCGGCGAGTACTTCACCCCCAACGGCCAGAACCTGGGCGGCGGCGGCGTCAAGCAGGGCCCCGGCATCCAGCCCGACGTGTACGCATACACCAAGCCGGCCGCCCGCACCGACACGGCGCTGACGGCCGCCGAGCGGACCGTCGCCTCCAAGCTGCAGTGACCGCCTCCGCCGCCGACCCGCGCTCCGGGGCGCGCGTCGCTGTTCTCGCCCGCCAGGGGAAGTTCCTGGTCGCCGAGCCGTTCTTCGGCCCGGGCCCGAGGGTCGTGGTCAGCCGTGATCGGCGCGCGGCCGTGGGCGATCTGGTGATGCTCGGTGCCGGGCGCGGTAACGGCCGCGCCGGTTCGGGCCGCGCGCAGATCGCCCGCCGGCTCGGGCGTCCGGATGTCGCGCGGGACGTGATCGGCGCATTGCTGCTCGACCGCGGGTTGCGTCGGGGGTTCGACCCGGCGGTGGACCGCGAGGCGCGATCGGCCGCGCAGACCGAGGTCGGCGTGAACGGGAGACGGGACCTGCGCGACCTGCCCACATTCACGATCGACCCGGTGACCGCACGTGACTTCGACGACGCCGTCTCCGCCGTCGCGCTGGATGACGGTTCGTGGCGGGTGTGGGTGCACATCGCCGACGTCTCGGCATACGTGCCTTCGCGTTCCCTGGTCGACCGCGAGGCCTACCGCCGCGCGACCAGCGTCTACGTCCCCGGAACGGTGGAGCCGATGCTCCCCGCGGCGCTGTCTGACGAGGCATGCTCGCTGGTTGCCGGGATGCCGCGCGCGACGGTGACCGTGGAGATGACGATCGGCCCCGGCGGCGTCAGCCGCTCCTCGATGTACCGGTCGCTGATCCGTTCCGACGAGCGGCTCGATTACGACCGCGTCGACCGGATCTTCGGCGGCGCCGAGTCGGCGGCCGATCCGTGGGGCGCTCCGCTGGCCGCGGCTCGCGCGGCGGCGGCGGCGCTCGCGGCACGGCGAGACCGCGGGGAGGGCCGCCCCGGTCGCAGCGAGGTGGTGGTCAATTCGCTCGAGTCCGAGTTCGGGTTCGACGGCGACGGCGACGTCGTCAGCGCCGAGGTGTCGGCGCAGACCGAGTCGCATCGCCTGATCGAGCAGCTGATGATCGCCGCCAACGAGCAGGTCGCCCGGTTTCTCGCCGACCGCAAGATCCCCACGCTGTACCGCGTCCACGAGCGCCCCGACGCACCGGCGGTGGAGCGTTTGATCGAACAGTTGCACTCGCTCGGAGTGCCGACTCCACCCGTGCCCAAGGGTCAGCTGACGCCGCAACAGGCGGCGGACCTGGTGGGGGAGGCGTCGGTCCTGGTGGACGACTGGGTGACCCGCACCGGGCACGGGCGGCGCGCGCTGACCGGCCTGGTGCTGCGCTCACTCAAGCAGGCCTACTACGACGCCCGCAACCGCGGCCACGCCGGGCTCGCTTCGCCGAGCTACTGCCACTTCACCTCGCCGATCCGGCGCTATCCGGACGTGATTTGCCATCGCGGCCTGCTGTCGGCGATCGCCGGCGAACCGGCGCCGGACGCCTCCTGGGTGGTGAGCGCCGGGCCGTGGACCTCGAGCCGGGAACGCGAGGCTATGACGCTGGAGCGCGACGCCGACGACATCGCGCGCTGCTTCCTGCTGGAGGCGGAGCTGGCGAGGGGGGCGGACCGGGACGCCGTGTTCGGCGGCGAGATCGTCGGCCTGATCGGGGCGGGGGCATTCGTCGCCTTCGGGGACGACCTTCGCTACGAGGGGCTGCTGCCGGTGCGGCGGCTGCGCGGTGACTGGTGGGAGCTCAACGAGCAGGCGACGATGCTGGTCGGCAGCCGCCACGGTAAGGCGATGCGGCTCGGGGACCCGGTCCGCGTCCGGGTCGGACGGATCGATGCTCCGCGGGGTAGGGTGGATCTCGGTCCCGACGACCCGATCGACGAGTAAGCAAACATGGCCAAGGGCAAGAAACGCAAGGCGGCGCCCGGCGATGTCGCCACCAACCGGCAGGCGTCGTACCGATACAACCTGCTGGAACGGTTCGAGTGCGGCCTCGTGCTGACCGGGACCGAGGTCAAGTCGCTTCGCGAGGGCAAGGCCCAGCTCAAGGACTCATACGCGATCGTTCGTGACGGTGAGGTGTGGCTGCTGGGCCTGTACATACCCCCCTACGGAGCGGCCGCGCGCGACAACCACGACCCCGAGCGGCCCCGCAAGCTGCTGCTGCACCGATCCGAGATCGAGCGGCTGGTGGGGCGGACCCATGAGCGCGGCCTGACCCTGATCCCGACGCGGATCTACTTCTCGGGTCCGCGATCGCGGGCCAAGGTGGAGATCGCGCTGGCCAAGGGCAAGGACCTGTACGACAAGCGCCAGACGCTCCGCACGCGCGAGATGGCCCGCGACGTCCAGCGCGAGCTGCGCGAAGTCGGCCGCTGAGTCACCGCGGACCCGAACGACACGTCGCTCGCCCGCAGTAGTATTGGCTGACACCATGACCATCGGCACGTCCATCGTCCTGATCGCCGTCGGCGCGATCCTGAAGTGGGCGGTCACCGCGCACGTCAACGGGTTCGACATCCAGACCGCGGGGACGGTTCTGCTCATCGTCGGGATCCTCGGCCTCGTGCTGTCGGTGATCTACACCTTCTACTGGGCGCGGCGGCCGGCCGAGCCTCCGGTCAGACGCGACCCGCGATACTGAAGGCCACGCGCTGAGCTAGCCGTTAGCCGAACGTGCGGGGCAGGTGGGTCGCGTCCATCCCGATCACCAGCAGCGCCACGAGCGCCAAGTACACCGCGCCGATGATCAGCCGATCGCGCGGGGCGACTCGGTAGTAGGCCAGTTGACCGGATCCGCCGGCGCGCCGCTGCTGCCAGCGGCGGTAGGTCTCGTACGCGGTGACCACGGCGATGATCAGGATGATCGGATTGGGGAACAGGATCGCCAGGGCGACGACCGCGGCGAGACCGGTGAACCACATCCACGGGGACATGGCCGACATGGCGCGGCCCCCGTCGAGTGGCACCACCGGCAACAGGTTGAACAGGTTCAGAAACAGTCCGGTGAAGGCGAGCGCCCGCCAATAGTCATGGCCGGTGAGTTGCCAGATCACGATGCAGGCGGCCGAGCCGATGCTGCCCAGGATCGGACCGGCCAGCCCGACCTTGGCCTCGTCCAGCGCGTTGTCGCCCAGCGAGCGGGCGCTGATCACCGCCCCGAGGAACGGGATGAACATCGGGGCGCTCGCTCGGATGCCCATGCGCCGCAGCTCGATCACGTGGCCGAGCTCGTGCACCAGCAGCAGGATCACGAACCCGATCGCGAACCCGAACCCCCAGATGGACGCGTAGGCGGCGACCGAGACCGCCATCGAGCCGGCGGTGACCAGCAGCTTGACCTTCGGGAGCAGCAGGATGATCGCCTTGAGCTTGGCCAGAAACGCGATCAGCGCGGCGCCCAGCGGAGCGATCCGGCGCTTGAAGAACGACTCGCGGCGGCCTCTGGCCGACTCATCGGGATTTTCCCAGGGCGCCGGGCCTGTGTCGGGCGGGGGCAGAGCGTCGACCGGATAGCTCGGCGGTGCCGGAGTACGGTCGGGCAGCAGCGGGGTGGTCGGTTCCATCGCCATCGCATTGATTGTGACACCGGCACCCCGAGACTTACGCAGCTCTTCACTGCGGGCGCCCGCCGTCCTGGCGGAGTGGGCGCAACGGTCTCGCCACCGGCCCCGGCGATCGGTACACGTTTCTGGTCACGGGGGCCGAGTCCGGCGGATCGATGTTCGCTTTGGACTGCTTGGTCGGCGCAGGCGGGGGCCCGCCCCCTCACCGTCATCTGGCCGAGGACGAGCTGTTCGTCATCTCCGCCGGGCAGATCGCCTTCACCGCAACGGTCAGACGCGCAGGGTCGGCCCAGGCGAGTCAGTGTTCGTGGCGCGGGGGACTCCGCATGCCTATGTCAACGACGGCAGCGGTGACGCGCGCATGCTCGCGGTCTACACGCCAGCCGGCATGGAGGGGTGGTTTGAGGAGGTCTGTACGCCGGTGACCAACCCCTCCCTGCCACCGCCACCGGTCACGCCGGAGCTGATCGAGCGGATGCTGCAGGCGGGGCCGCGCCACAACGTCGAGTGGATCATCGACGCGCCGTAGGACCCGCATGGCGGTTTGGGGGTGTGCGCTTGCCTGCTGCCGGTCGCGGCCCGCCGCGGCAGCCAAGCTCAATCGTTCGGTGGGGGCGTGAGCATGTTGGCCGCGTCAATGACGTATGCGACAAAGTCGACCGCGTCGCGATAGCGGCGGTGCGGGTGCGTCTTGTAGGGCGCCGGCGGTGGCTCGCTGCGCCAGTAGGCGATGGCATCCTCGATCAGCCCGTGCCACCGCGGCGCGAACACCTCGATGGCGTAGCGCGCCGCGGTTTCCTTGGTAGCGATCTCGTCGGTGGCGAGCGTGTAGTGCAGTCGCGGCGCTCCGAGCACGGCCGACGCTGCCATGCGCCGTGGTGGGACGCCCCTGATGCTCAGGCCGAGGGGATGTACCCGCGCACCCCAGCGGCGCCAGTAGCGGTTGAGATTGTCCAGCACCCACGCCCGCAGCTCGGCTTGGTCAGCGTGCACCCGCAAGCGGTCCCGATCGGGGCCGCGCAGCGCAACGCCGTGGTGCGCGAGTACGTACCACGTGACCGGGTTCACGTCGAATCCCTCGCGCGACGCAGCCCGGAACCGTCCCGTCACATGGCCGGCAAGCGGCGTGACCTCCAGCGGCGAGCGCGAGAGATCGCCGGCCTTGAGGTAGATCCCGTTGCACACCAGTGGCCAGCGGTGCCGCACGGCCGTGTCGTGGGTCACCGCGGCGAGCCAGCGGCCGACATGCAAGGCTCGCAGCGCCACCAGGTCAGCGGCGCGAAGGTCGCCGTCGACGATCGCGACGAAGTCGACGTCGCTGCGTCCGGGCCGAAACGCTCCCATGCTCGCCGAGCCGACGACGTAGAAGCCCTCGATCCGACCGGGAACCACGCGGTCCAGACGAGCCAGTAGATCGTCAGCCGCAATGCGGGGCAGCTCAGCCAACACGGCTTCAGTGTGACCGCGGAGCGGCCACGTCGTCAGCGCATCGCGCCTCGGTCACTCGGCGACCGCGGGCTACTCGCTGCCGGCGGCCCAGTGCGCCCGTAGCTGCTCAGACCCGGATCGCTGCCGTGGCTGGATGCCTATACTGGAATGGACATCAAACCCCAGGGGACGACAGGCTTCGACGTGGTCGGCTCGTGGGGGTGGTTGCGAGTCGAGGTCCCGGGAGGCCTCGTAAAACACCCGGGAAAAAAATAAGTGCGGACTCTCATGAGTTCGCGCTCCCGGCTCTCGCTGCTTAGTCAGTAGAGCCCTGAGCGCTCCCGACCTCCAGCTCGCCTACGGCGGAGTCTTCGGGATCAACCAGTAGGCTCGCCCGGTGAGGCCCGCTCCAGCCGATCCGGGGACATCTTTCGGAGCTGGTCCCCCGCAACCCCGCCGGCGAGGCGAGCGGGGGACGAGACCAGAGCGCCGGCTACGCTCGTAGATGCCACCTTGCACGCGACCGCGGACGCGGGTTCAATTCCCGCCGTCTCCACCTCTGCAATGAACTCGAACCGCCCTCCGCACCTGCGGGGGGCGCTTCGGTTAAAGCGAGGGCGTGATGCTCGTGATCGCGCGGTAGAAGGGCCGTCCGCGATGTCTGGAGTCACGAGCTCCATCCGGATCGGGCCGAGGATGTCCCACAGCGCTTGCGCGGACGGAGCGGTGCGCTGCTCGAGGACGTCCTGGAGCTTGCTCACGCGGTCCTTGATCCACTCGCTTGGCTGGGCGGAAGATCTTCTCGCGTAGGGAAGTGCTTCTGGCGGCTGCCCTGCTCCTTCGAGAACCCGCGCTTGCCGCCGCCCGGCCACGTGCGGTGCATCTCTTGCGCCCCTCCGAACGGACCGGACGAGTGGAAGGTCCCCAGTGCGATCGCTTGTCCGTGCCAAGCGCGTCAACTAAAGCAATCGCGCGACCCGGCCTGCAGACGCTCGGCCGTAGCGGTGATTGAAGTCGGCCCCGTGCCGGTGCGTCTCGGTTCTTACACCGTGAGTGGCGTGGCTGATCGCGGCCGCCGAGACCCCGTCGGACGACGACGATTGCGATGAGCACGCCGAGGTGCGCGTCTCCTCCGCGGTGGCGCCCCCGATGCCTGCAGCCGACGGCCTGAGCCGGCTACCGCTCTTGCATCTCATCGATACACGCCGCGACCGCCAGGACCAAGGCGTCGTCCTGGCCCGGAGCGATCTCGATCCCGTAGGTCTCGCGGACGCGGAACCAGCGCCTGGAGACCTCGGCCACCGGGTCCCCGTCGCGCTCGATCTTGTACTCGTGATCGACGATGTTGCCCTTGGCCGTCAGCTCGGTCCCGTCGGCCAGCTCGACCGAGAAACGGTCTCGGAGCGGCGCAATGAGCGCCTTCTTGATCGTCGCGGCCGTGTCCCCGTCGCTCTCGATCTCCATCGTGTCGCGAATGTGCAGCTTCTTCGCCTGGGCCTTGAACAGGTCCTCGCCGCCAGCGTCTTTGAGGATGAACGTGTCGCGGATCCGCAGCGCCTTGCCGTCGACCTTGAAAGCGCGCTCGCCGCCCTCGGTCTCGATCCAGAAGTCCTCGCCGATCGCAAACAGCTTCTCGCGCATCCGGTAGCGGGTCGCGCCACCGTCGTGGTGTCTGTGCAGGAATCCCACCGCTGCTCCCTTCAAATTCGTGCTCGGCCCGCGATCAGACCAGGTCGGGAGGGAATTGCCATCACCCGAACCAGATGAACAGCGTCACGCCCGCTGCACGTGGCTCGCCGGCCGCCAAGAAGGCGGCAGACGACGCTTGTGGGCCGTGGCCGCCGAGTCAGATAAGCCCAGACCGTCCGAGCCGACCTCGCCCGAGCGGATTCGCACCGACGTGGTGGCGGTGAACGATCGCCAGCCATGGAGCTGCCCTCACGCCCCGCCTCCTTCGCCACGTCCCGCGTGACCCGTCAGCGTTGGCGACACTAGGCGCCCGGCAGCGGTAGTGGCGCTCCGGCCACTGCCGCGGCGCGCATCCTTCGTCGCCAACCCGATCGTACGCTGCATGACCGCCGGAGGACGAACGGGATCGTCCGGCAGCGTTGCCGGCTACACGTGCCTGTGGGCGAACGGAAAACGTCGGGCGCCCGCGACCCTGGCGAATGCTTTCTGTTGGGCCCGGGCGTCCGAGCCGCGAAGGAACGCGAGCGTCCCGGGCGCTCAACGCTGGGCGACCGGTCCGTCTGCCTTACCGTGCGCCGGGGGCGTTTGCCTCGATGAAGCCATGACAGCAGTGGGCGGCAGGAAGGGCGCGCCTGCGCGGCTGGTGAGTCAGACCAGTTTCAGTGGTACTTCCGTGAACGGATCGAGTTGGTAAACGAGGGAGACTCGATGGAAGCCGTCGGCAATATCGGCTCGCTTCTTGCCGCTCAGGACAAGGACGGGGCTGAGCACCTTCCCCTCGATCGCTTTGATCAGATCCTTCATCACGCCGGGATCGTCAAGCGGTGCCGCCGTCAGCCCGGCAGCTCGCAGGATGTCGTTCGCGCGGCGGGTGGTGAGCGGAGCCTTTCGGAGGCGCTGCAAGGCCTTGGCGAGTGCGTCCTCTCCGAGCTTGAGCGAAAGGTATGCCTCGGCCGCTGCGTAGTCGTGATGCGCTACGTCGGTGGCCCATTTGATGTGAAGGGCAGACTCGGTCACGCCTCCGTTTTCTTGAGCCACCCTCCGGATCATCCCACGAGCCACCGGCCGGCGCTCCGCCAGGTCGGCTTTGAGGTGCTCCGTCACTGCTGCGGCGTTCGCTGATGAGGCTCAGATGTGAGCGCACCGGACGCAGCGGCGCGAGCGGTCACGTCGCCGCCCCGGCCCCGCAGGATCAGGGCGAAGCTCACGGCAATCGTCGCGCCGATCAGAGGCCCAGCGCCGTACACCCAGTAATCCGTCCAGTCACCGGCCACCAGCGCGGGGCCGAACGATCGAGCAGGATTCATCGAGGCACCGCTCACCGGCGCCGCCCACAGCCCGGCGAGGGCGATGTAACCGCCAACCCCGAGTGCGCCGATCGTGCCAACGTTCTGCGCCGACGACGCCGTTCCCAGGATCACGCTGACCAGCGTCGCGGTCAGCGCTATCTCCAGCAGGAACGCCTGCCATGCCTTGTATCCCGGACCCGGCAGCGTCGCGCCGAGATGCTTGACGTCGCCGAACACGGCGAGCAGGAACAGGCATGCGAGCGTCGCCCCAAGCAGCTGGACGACGATATACCCCGGCACCCGCTTCCACGGAAAGTCGCCCCGCAACGCGAAAGCGATCGACACGGCGGGATTGAGATGCGCTCCAGAAACCGCACCCATGAACAGGATGATCGCCATCACCATCAAACCCGGCGCGACGACCGCGGCGGACAGACTGATCTGACCTTTGGCGTGGAGAACGCCTCCGCCGGCGGCGACGAGCACCAACATGAAAGTGCCGAGGAGCTCCCCGAACAACCTACGGGGCGCGAGACTCGGATCATTGAACTCACCCGGCGATCCAAACTCGAGCATCCAAAGATGCCGCGCCCGTTGCGGGTCATGCGCTGCGAGCGTCGCACCCTCGCGATTGGAAACGCCGGTCACGCGAGCAGTCTCTCACTCCCTCCCGCGCCTCGAATCCATCTCCGAAGCTTCGGCCATGCCGAAAGCGCTCGCTGCGGCGCTGAGCGGCGTCGGTCGACGCGCTTTCGGTGCGCGACGACCTCGCCGTCGCGCCGGCTCCTGCTTCTGCTGCCGCCGCCCGCAGTGCGAACATCCATTCGTGTTCTTGGGGCATGCGTTCGACAGAGTTAGCCACATTTTGCGTTCAGGATCGCGTGAACGCAATTGCACCCTGTCTGCTCACATGCCTTACGCTGCAAGCCTGATGGAGCCGAAGGTTGTCCTGGATCTCCACGGTACGCGGGCGCAGGTGGGCGTTCCTTCTCAAGAGTTCGAACCGCCTCCGCGCCACCGTTCGTGAAGTCTGGTCGACCGAGCCCTGTGACTTCGCTGACGACCTTCTTAGGAGGGGAGCGTCGCGAGTCGACTACGACGTACTGGCTCTTGATCGGGTCCGGGTCGATTGCCTGAACAGCTCTCGCAACGTCCCCGTTGCGCAGCACGAATGGCTGCCCAGCGATCTTGACGTGCTTTGACCATGCCGTTTAAGCGTTGATGGCGCCGCCGTCCTTAGTGGCGGCGAACCACCGGGTCGCACCGAGCTCGGCGAGGATCTCGCTCGCCTCCGCCATCGCCGCGGAGTCTTCACGGCGGCGACAGCGGTCGAGGAGGGCCTGAGCCAGAAGCGCCTTCGCGCCGGCACATCGGGCCAGGCGATCGCGGCGTGCTCATGACGGTCCGCCGTCTCGGTTGCGCCCTGCTGGTGGGCGAGCTCGGCCAGGAGGCAGTGATGTCCTGATTGCACCAAGCGCGGGGAGAACGCGGGCGGCAGCGCGGTCGTCCAGCGCTCGAGCTCCTCGGTCAGGTTCTTGTCTCCATGAGCGAGGGCAGCGTCGACGCAGATGAGGAACGCGGCCAGTCGCATCTCTCCCGAAGTCGTCTCGGCGTCCGTCACGGGGCGCGCGAGCTCGAACGCCTGCGCGAAATCCTCGCGGCTCATCGCCTCCTGGGCGAGCCCGACCCGGGCAGTGCAGCGCAGGTCGATGAACGTGGCCTGGCGGTGCGGCTCAGCTCGCCCGGCAGCGTGCGAGCAGTTGCTCGTCTCCCGGCGCAGCGGCGACCTGGGCGAGCGTGGCGGCGGCGTAGGCGGCGCTCAGCTCGTCGTAGCTGCTCGGGGACCTCAAGGTTGCAGACATCGCCGGTGAGGACGTACCGGGCGCCCTCCTGCGCGAGCAGCCCGCGGTTCTGCAGCATCCGCATTGTCTCAACGGCGTAGAGCGGGATTCCCTCGGCTCGTCGCCCGATCTGTGCAACGAGATCCTCGGGGAGACCCGGCACGAGGCCGTCGAGGATCGCGGTGACCGCGTCCGCCTCGAGCGGGGCGAGGGTCAGCAGCTCCCAGCCCGGCCGCCGATCGCGCAACTCGGGCCGGCCAAGTGCGATGACGAAGATCGGGAAGTCGGCCGACCACGAGCACGGCGGCGCGCAACTCTCGCGGGCGGCGCCGGGCGGCTCCTCCTCACCGATCCTCGCGCGCGCCCGGACCATCTCGGCCAGCGCCCAGTAGGCGAGGCCCTCACCGTAGGAGAGGCACCGTCCCTGGTGCCACCACCGCACCTCCTCGATGCCGTCGAGGTACTGGAAGAACTCCCAAAGCAGCCTCGATTTCCCGGCGCCGGCGTCGCCCGTCACCGCCACAAGGACAGCCCGCCGCTCCCGCGCGCTCGCCTCGCTGGCCTCGACGATAGTCCGCAGTTCCCGTCGCGGCCCACGAACGGTGCCTCGAGCTCGGCGCCCCGGCGAGCGCCACCGGCGCCGGCGACGACGCGCAGGGCCGTTCAGGCTCGAACCGGCTGCTCGCGCCCCTTGACCTGGTGGGTTCCGGCGTCCACGTAGGCGATCGCCGCCTCGCTCGCCCGCCGGGTCACGTCGTCGACCAGCACCGTCCCGGGTGCCGCGATCGACTGCAGGCGCGAGGCCGTGTTGACCGTGTCCCCCAGCACCATCTCCTCGCCCTCGGCGCCGACCTCGACGGCGGCACTGCCGGTCAGCACACCCCCGCGCACACGCAGCTCGGGCATCCCCACCTCCGCGCCGAGCGCGGTCACCGCAGGACGTGACCGCAGCAACCGGACGAGCGCCCCCGTAACCGGACGAGCGCCCCCGTAATGGGACGAGCGCCCCCGTAACCGACCGGGGAACCGCATTCGGCGCAGAACCGATCGCCCGGATCGAGCTCCGCCGAACATGCCCCGCAACGGTTAGCGCAGCCGCGGCGCAACCCGGACAGAATCTCGCCCCCGGGCGAAGCTCGGCTGCGCATGACGGGCACACGGCCACGTCTCAAAGTACCGCAGCCGCGCAGGCTCCGGGTTGGGCGCGGACCGTACCGGCTGGCTCGGCCCGCGCCCTGCGGCTCTGCACAGCTACGGCACGACGTAGTTGACCGAAGTGCCCCAGTTGGCGAAGCCGTCCCGGGTTCCGCCGCAGGTTCCGATCGTCAGCGTGAACGCGCTGCCGGTGCAGTTGGGGTGCTGGATGTACTCGTTGGAGAAGTACAACCGGTCGCTGCCTCCGGGGAGGTAGATCGCCCACCCGTAATCACCCCACCGGGGACGGACCGTGCCGGGGTACCCCTGGTACTCGCTGAATCCGTCTTGCGGCGACTGTCCGAGGTCCGCGATGTTGATCCCCGATCCGTTCAGGCCGCTCGAGGTGGCGGTCAGCCGGCCAAACGCGGTGCTCGGGTAGAAGCCGCCATGGTCGGCATGGGTTGGCCCACCGTTGCCGTTCAGCGTGAAGACCATGATCGCCTTGCCGTTGCCGCCCGTGCCCTCCGCGGCCATCGTGGGGAACTCCAGGTCTTCGTGGGCCGCCGAGACGTAGCCCTGGTTGGTGATGTCGAATTGCCGGTTGCGGTCGAACGAGCCGGTGTCGACCACCCAGTACACCGCGCCCGCGTGGATCTCCGAGCTGGACGCAAAGAGCTGGTTGACCTCCGTGGTGGTGGCGCCCCACAGCTGGCCCTGGGCCTGCGAGACCTGGGTCATGAAGTCGCCGTTGGTGGCAATGCCGCCCTCGGGACAGGAGGTCGGCGGCGGGTTGCCGGTGCTCAAGCCGGCGGCTCCGCACTCGTCACCCAGCGGAATCGGCCCTGCTTTCTGGGGACTCACGAACCCCGAAGGCTCGGTGGCGCTTGATGGGTCGTAATACGGGTCGGTGCCGGTGAACAGCTGACCGCCGAATTTGACGCCGTTGCAGCTGCCGCAGCCGCCGCTGTTGAGGTTGCGAAGCCCGGTCCAATCCCACACCGCCATCCGGTTGTCGCCTGAAGACGGCACCCCGGCGAAGCCGTTGAAGTCCAGCGAGTCCATCATGAACCCCGACCCGCCGTAGTGGTTGTCGTACTGGCCGGCGTCTGCTGGCTGGGCGGGGATCACGGCCGCCCAGCAGTCGACGCCCGCACTGCCCGCGCAGGTCCCGTCGGGGGTCGCGAGTCGACCCATGTTCTCGATCGCCACGTTGAAGTTCAGGTTCGGTTGCCCGTTTGACAGCGTGACGGAACGGCCGCGTTCGAGGGCGTTCTTGTCGAAGGCGAGCTCCTGCGCGCCGTTGAAGACGCCGCCGCCGAGACCGGGTAGCGAGCTGCTGAGCGGGAACTCGTCGTAGAACATCAGGAAGGCGTCCCGCGTCACGCCGATCTTCGCGAAGTCGTTGAGCAGGGAGGGAGCCCCGGGCTCCTTCGGGTCGTAGTTGGCGTTGAGGTAGTACACGTAGTAGGGGCCCAACGGGTTCGAGCCCTGGCTGACCGCGATGCCCTCGTAGCACGCGTTGGCGGCGGCCGCGAAGCAACCGGTGAACGCGCCGCCGCTGGCCTCGGGGCTCGCCGACACGATCTCGGTGAAGAACCAGTGCCCGCCGTTGCTCGAGTCATACTCGCACGAGGTATCGCCGCCGCTGCTCCATGCCCGGCGGGTGAGCCCCATGATGGTGTCCAGCGAGATCGGCGCGGACTCGCGCGCCAGCGCGGTGTTGTACACCTGGATCTCGCCGATGTTGTTGGCCTGGACGACCGATCCGTTGCCGGCGCACAGCCCCTGATCGGGTGGCTCAATGTCGCCGTTGGGGTTGGTGCTCAGCGAGGCGCTGTCGACGGCGTTCAGCCCCTTCACGCCGGTCGCGCCGCCCGCTGACGTGCTGATCGTGTCGCAGCCGTCGCCCAGCGGTTGGCACCTGATGTTCGGGATCATCGGGGCGGGTGTCGCGTCGGCGCGCAGGGACGCCGGCGCATGGCTGCGCTCGGTGGGAGCCCGCATCGCGCGTCTGGCCTCGGCCTTCCGGGTCGTCGACGCGCCGTTCGACGACGAGGACGTGGTCGACGTCGTCGACGTCGTGATGAATGGACCGGTGAGCAGCGAGCAACCGCTGGCGCAGCCGGTGGCGGCGGGGCCGACGAACGTCGGTGAGAACGGACCATAAGTGGTGGTCTTGCTGTCCGCCCTCGCCCGGACCACCTTGGCGCTCCCGGTGGCCACCGCCGCGCCCCCGAGGGAGCCGACCAGCACCACGAAGAGTGACAACAGCACCAACCGTTGACGCATGCGCATGCCTGCCTCCCTCCGACCAGGGGCCCCCTGTGCCCGCCCCACATGTCTTTCGTTGAGGCAAACATATTCCTGTTGGAACCGCTGTGTCAATACCTGGGTTCGCTCATGTTCAGCCGCGCGTGCTCGACCGTGGCCGCTGCCGTCGCGACGGCGCCCCCGACCGACTCGCCGGCCATTTCAAGCGGCGTCGGGGCGGCTCGGCAAACGAGATCGCGTTTCCATCCGGGACGGGGGCGTTCAGGTGGCGGACGCGGTCTGAATAAGCCTCAATCGGTTCGTGCCCGATGCGCTCGGCCACGAGGCGTCCGGGGGGCGTCGAGCCCGTCACCGGGAACCGGCGAAGAGATGAGTGAGCGAGCTCATGTCAGGTCTGACCATGACGCCGCGCGCAAGTCATCGCTTGATCGCGAGCCGCAGTGAGCGCTGGCCGTTCCACGCAAGGGAGCAGCCCGGCTCGGCCCGGGCCTGCCTCACTCTCTGGTTTCAAACACGAGGCGATAGTGGTCGAGGAGCTCGCGCTCGAAGCAGACCTGGTTGGCGCTCACACCAGAGCTGAATGCGAGGCGGAAGTCGGCGCTGGTGAGCCAGCGGGGCAGTAGCCGGAGCTTTAGCAGCGTCTTTCTGAAGCTCGGCGCCCCGATCCGCGCGTTCCATCGGTTGATCGTCTCGATGTAGTCGCGGCGGCCGCTGACGCTCGAGACCAGCCGGAAATGAGGCTCAGCGCACCCGACGACCTGCTCTTGACCGAACGGCAGCCAGGAGCCGGGGAACTGGCGCCCCAGCAGCGCGATATACCACTCGTCGGAGTCACGCGGCGGGACCGCCCGGAGCGCTTCGATGTCGATCCGCGAGGCCGGGATCATGTTGCGACCGAAGACCATCGTCTGCAGGTAGAAGCGGCCACCGGGCGGCAGCACGCTCGCGACGCGGGCGAACAGGTCACGGTAGATCTGCTCCTGACGTCCCGCCTCATAGTCCTCCGGAGAGCAGAAATGCTCAAACGCCCCGAGGCTCGCCACGGCGTCGAACGGGCCGAAGCGCTCCCGGTCGATCTCACGCGCGTCCTCGAGATAGACCTCGAGCCCGTGCTGGCGGCAGGCCGCCAGCTGAGCCGAGGAGAGCGTCACCCCGACCGCGGCCCCACCGCGCGCCCGGGTATAGGCGAGTAACGGGCCCCAGCCGCAACCCAGGTCGAGCAAGCGCCGCCCCGGCCCGATTCCCACCTGTTCGGCCACATAGTCGTGCTTGCGCCGCTGCGCCTGCTCGAGGCCGAGCGAGAAGTCCCCGTCGAACTTGGCGCCGCTGAAATCGGCCAGCTCACCGAGGCTGAGCCGGATGATCCGGTCAGTCAGCGAGTACGTGAAGTCGACGTCCCTGCGGTTCGCCATCCTCTCCAACATAGGACCCGCGCTCGGCCGGCTGCCCACAATCGCGTTCGCCGGCTCTGACTGCGGAGGCGCCACCGCGCCGAGCATGGTCTCGGCTTGCCTCGCGGGCCATCCCTGACCTACGATGGCGCTGATGGGTTGGAGAGGCAACCTCGTCGCCGTGGTGGGCGCCGCGGCGTTGCTCTGCGGATGCGGCGCCACCGGCCACAAGACGACGACATCCGTCTCACAGTCGACGACTTCTGGGTCGGCTCCGGCGAAGACGTCCGCGGTGGAGAAGCGGACGATCGGGGCGGGTGAGTTCGCCGGGTTCAATCCGTCTGCGCCCGTGACCGCGACGACTCCCCAGACCTGGGTGAAGGTCGATGAGTTCGAACCGCCGCAACGCGCGGCGGCCGCGGCACGGTTTCGGCGTCTGCACTTTGTCGCCGGCGCGCGCAACGATCTCATCTGGGCCAAGTCGTCGGCAGGCAACGCATTCGGCGGTCTCTCGGTCGTCGAGCAGTTCGCCTCAGACGCCGACGCGAGGTCGGAACTCGTTGCCGAGCTGCCGAGCCTGGGCCCGGGAAGGCAGTTCACCGTCCCGGGGGTGCCGGGCGCTTCCGGCGTGGCCGGCTCCGGGGGCGCAAGCATCGGCGATAACGTCCTGTTCACCGACGGACCTTACGTTTACCTCGTCGGGGCCGCGTGGCCGGCGGGAGTCAAACCGTCACCCAGCCGTGCCAGCCTGATCGCCGCAGTCCAACGTCTCTACCGGCGCGTGAGCCACTGAGGGCTCGCCCCCGGTCCGACCCACGTCCCGGCCGGGGGGCTCACCGGCACGGCCCAGCCAACACCAGGCAACGACACCAAGGGCGCCCGAAGACGACCCCCGGTGCCGTTTCCGCTCTTAGATCAACCGATCAGCAACTCGAGCCCGGCGACGAGGATCAGCGCGCCGCCGGCGAACCGGGTGGCGGGCGCGCGGCGATTCATCACCGGGAACATCCGCGGCAGCGCGACCGCCACCATGAGCCCGACGAAGGCGAGCAGCGCGCTGGACAGCGCCTGCTGCCCGGCCTGAGCGAGAACCGAGCCGGTCGAGCGGTCACCCACCAGCCCGTAGGTGAGGTTGTCGAGCGTCAGAACGAACGGCAACACCCATACCGGCCAGCGCGCAGAGAATCGCTGCATCCCCGCCGCGACCACGATCAGATAGACCCCGAGACCGATCAAGATCCCCGTCTGCACGGCGGCGCTCGTGGCATCCGAGAGCCGCCAACCGACACCCGTGCCGATCAGGAAGACGACGCCGTCGGCGATGCCGAACAAGGCGGCGAGCGGCAATCGCGACCGCCGGTCGACGATCGTGCCGATCGCCAGGCACGCGATCAAGCTGTCTACGCCTAAAAGCAGGAAGCCCATCTCAACCTCCAGACCCTCTGATTGGTAAGTACACAACTACGACGGTGCTGACCGTCCACCAATGTCAGGCGCCCTCACCACGGTCTGCTCACGTTTCTGACTGCAACGTGAGCAGACCGCTAAACCACTGTCACCGTGAACGCGGGAGTAACCCCCGGTGCTTATCTACTCCGGCAGCGCGAACGCGAACACAGCGCTTCCCGCGCGCGCGCCGAGCATCGCGGGCAGGAAGCCCTCGACCCAACCCCCCCAGCCGGTGGGCACGACGACGAACTGCCGGCCATCGACGCTGTACGTCGACGGGCTGGAGTGGTGGCCGCTTCCGCACTGGAACTGCCACAACAGGTCGCCGGTCTTGGCGTTGAGGGCGTTGAACTTGCCGGAGGGCTCGCCGGCGAACACGAGGTTGCCGCCCGTGGCCAGCACCGACGCGCACATGGGCTGCTCGTGGCGCCAGCGCCACCGCTCCTCACCGGTCCGCGGATCAAAGGCGCTGATCGACCCGGCGACGTCCTCGCCGTCAACGGCGACGCCCGCGCCCCAGTACGGAATGCTCTCCTTGAACTCGCGGCGGCGCCGCGTGGCCGTCGCTCCGATGTCCTGCACGGGGGCGTAGAGCAGCTCCGTCTGCCGGCTGTAGGCGGCGTGCGTCCACTCCTTGGCGCCGGCCGGTCCCGGCCAGAAGTGGACCGGGTCCCCCTCCTTGTCGGGATACACCTTGGGCGTCACCTTGCCGTTGGCATCGATCTCGCCCCAGGTGATGCGATCGACGAACGGCACGACCCGGACCAGCGAGCAGTCGGTGCGATCGAGGATGAACAGGTACCCGTTCTTGTCGAAGTGCGCGGACAGCTTGCGCCCATCGAGGTCGAACAGGATGTTCTCCATCGTGGAGTCGTAATCCCACACGTCGTGCGGGGTGTACTGGTAATGGTCCAGGATCTCGCCGTTGTCGGGGTTGACCGCGACGACGCTGTCGGTGAACAGGTTGTCGCCCTCGCGCACGCCCCCGTCGAAATCGGGGCACGGGTTGCCGGTGTTGAAGTACAGCCGGTTGAGGTCCGCGTCGAAGGTGGGCGTGATCCAGCAGTTCCCGCCGCCCCGCTGCCACGCCTCGCCCTCGGCGGGCCAGGTCTCCGACCCCGGCTCGCCCGGCTTGGGCACCATGTAGCAGCGCCAGACGTGCTCGCCGTTCTCGAGCTTGAAGGCGTCGGCGTGGCCGCGCACCCCGAACTCTCCGCCGGAGCTTCCGACGATCACCATGTCCTTGACGACCAGCGGGGCGACCGTCGCTGACTCCCCGGCCCGCACATCGCCGTAGACCTTGTCCCAGACGACGTTGCCGGTCTCGGCGTCGAGCGCCAGCACGTGGGCGTTGAGCGTGGTGACGAACACCTTTCCCTCGGCCACCGCGCATCCCCGGTTCACGTTGCCGCAGCACAGCGAAATGTCGTACGGCGACGCGTGCTTGTAGCGCCACAGCTCGTGACCGGTCTTGGCGTCCAGCGCCCACACCCAGCCGTCATACCCCGTCAGGTACATGACGCCGTCGACGACGATCGGGGACGCCTCCATCGAGTACGTTCCCGCGCCCGACTGCATGCCCACCGTCCCAGCCTGGAAGACCCACACCGGCGCCAGGCCCTTGACGTTGTCGGCGTTGATCTGGTCGAGCGGGCTGTAGCGCTGCCCGTCATAGCCGCCGTAGTACGTGGTCCAGTTGTGCGGCTCGGCCTCGCGAGCCTTGAGGATGCGCTCGTAGTTGACGTCCTTGGTCACCGCCGGCGCCTTGCCGACCACTTCGCTGAGGCCCGTCTGGCTAACGGCATGACCTGCTTCAACGTACGTTGCCATCGACTTCTCCTCTCTACGGTTGCGGCTGGGCCGGGCGATCGAGCTTGGCTTCGGGGGGCGTGTCCCCGGACACGACGATCGACCCGGTCAGGCCGCGGCCCTCATCGTTGCCCGTCGTGGAGCCATAGAAGTACTGCCCCGGGCCGTCGAGCTCGATGGTCGCCGTGCCGTGCGAGTGGTTCACCATCCAGAGGAACTGGGCGTGACCGTTGCTCGGGAGGACCGCGCAGTGCGTGTTCTTGTCGTCGTTGTAGAGGTCGAGGTCGAGGGTGCCCCCGTGGGGCATGATGAGGATCCCGGGGTCGAAGATGAGTTCGTCCTCGTTGATCCGGATCGTGGCGTGCATGCGCCCGTCGGACCCCTCCGCGGCGTGGCCGACGTTGCCGGTCCCCATGACGCGACCGATCGTCGTCCCATTCTGCTTGGCCAGCCCCGGTTCATCGCCGATATGCGTTGTCTTCTCGGCGGTTTCGCTCACGTCTCTCTCCCTCCATCAAAGGAACCAATGAGTATGGGCACCCTAACATCCGGGGGCGGGCCCGACAAGCGCTCCGGCGTAATGAGACGCACGTCGTGGTCTTCTGCCGAGCAGCGCAATCATCCCAGCGCGATCGTCTCGGCGCCGGCCACGCGCACGTGGTCCAGGGCGGTGCCGCTGGCCTCGCGCAATCTCAGCACGTCGGCGAGGATCGCGTGGCGGCCCCCGGCCAGCGCGTCGGCCAGCAGCGCGCCGCCGTGTGCCGCCGCGCTCGCCCGCCGCGGGCGCAGCGCGATCACCGGGGCGATGTCGCCCAGCGACGACGCCAGGGCGGCGACCAGCTCGGGCACGCGGGCGAGCCGGCCGGAGACGACGATCTCGTGCGGCGCTGGCAGACTGACCAGCAGGGCTCG
This sequence comes from uncultured Actinomycetota bacterium, assembly GCA_963787595.1. Taxonomy (GTDB): domain Bacteria; phylum Actinomycetota; class Thermoleophilia; order Solirubrobacterales; family Solirubrobacteraceae; genus Palsa-465. The sequence continues at coordinate 7,864 of CAWBDE010000004.1, read as the reverse complement.
CACCGCCTTCGCGGCCGCCTCCAGAAGCGCCGTCCAACCCTCGGCATGCGCCGGCGACGCCCACAGCGCGGCGAGGTCGGCGATCTGGAGAGCCCCCGTGGGATCCAGCGCGCCGCCCGTGAACAGCGTGTGCTTGCCCAGCACGGGCGCCAGCAGATAGGCGAGCTCGCCGTCCAGCGCGCCGGCGGCGCGCACGCCCAGCGGGCCCGAAGATCCGCCCACGCCGTCGACGATCTGGCCGTCGGCAATGGCCAGCGCCGCCGTGAAGGCGCCCCCCAGCTCCAGCAGCACCATCGCCGTCTCGCCCGCCGCGATCGCCCGCCGGCGTGACTGGTCGACGATCGCGCAGGCCGCCGCGCACACCTTGTCCGCGGTCCCCAGATCGATCCGGTTGTACTTGCGGTGGCTCGGGACCGACGGCAGGTGGATCACGCCGGGGCCGAACACGATCGGCAGGCCGCTGCGCGCCAGGGCCCGCAGGAGCGAGCGCATCCCGCCGACGCCGGTGTCCCGACCGCGCTCGTCGGGCCGGACGAGCACCATCTCCGCCAGCTCGCGCTCGCCGACGTCGCCTGCCGCCACCAGCGGCAGGCCGTAGCCGCTCGGGCCGTAGATGAGGTCATAGGGTCCGTGGCGCTGGAGCGCGTTCAGCAGCGGGTGGTGGTTGGGTGGCGAGTGGGGGGGATTGCATTCCCGACTCAGCGAGCCGGTATCGAACACCTGCTCGACGACCGGCTCGCCGTCCTGCAGCACGCACAGGTCAAACGACACGGTTCCGGGATCGACGCCGGCTACGCGGGGCATATCATTGGCCGATGAGCGACAAGCGGACGTACACCGACGAGGAGATCCCGGCCAAGCTGTCCGAGCTCGGACTGAACGAGTGGTATCTCGAGGGCAACTGGATCCGGCGCAAGTACAACACCGACGGCTGGCCCACGACCCTCATGGCGGTCAACCTGGTGGGCTACCTGTGCGAGGCTGCCGGGCATCACGCCGACCTGAACGTGACCTGGGGCAAGCTCTGGGTCAAGCTGGCCACGCACTCGGCGGGCGGCATCACCGACAACGACTTCGCGCTGGCGCGCAAGATCGAGGACACCGTGCTGTGGCGGCCCGATCCCGAGAGCCCCCTCGACGGGCCGATGGGCAAGTTCGTGTTCTCGAAATCACCCGCGGGCGCCCGCGGCTGACGACGCGGGCGGACGGGGTCTCACAGCGCGTCCACGGCGACGTCGTAGACGCCATCGAGATCCAGGACCGTGCCCTTGGTCTCGAACATCCGCTGCACGCAGGCCTTCTGCAGCTTCATCTTGGGACCTCCCACCGCCAGCGCCCCCAGCCGCAGGACACCGTCCTGCTCCGCCAGGTCGTCGTCGCGGGCTACGCCCTCCACCCCCACGGGCTCGGCGGCCGAGTAGTCGACGATAACGCGCAGCCCCTCGACCTGCGCCCATCCGCTGCGGCGCAGGATCTGCGTGCCCGCGGGGCCGGCGGCGAACACGGCGGCGTGCCCGGCCAGCGCCGCGTCGAGCTCGTCGCTGGACTCCGGCTCGACGACCGGGAACCCCGCCTCCTCGGCGACGGGGACGCCGGACGCGCGGCGATGGCTGCCCTCCATCACATCGGGCGGGAACGTCAGCACGGTCACCTCGGCGCCCTCGCGGCGCAGCAGCTCGGCCGTGCGCAGACCGACCGGCCCCACCCCGATCACCGCCGCCCGGCCGTCCTTCAGCGACACCTCACCCCGAACTCGGGCCAGGGCGGCCGCCGCGGTCGTGTTGGAGCCGTCCGAATCGAGCATGATCGATGGCTTGAAGGGGTCGAAGAACAGCTTCTGCGCCGCCGCGAAGACCGCCTCGCCGTCGCGTACGTTGGACCCGCCCACCCAGAACGCGGTGTTGGCCAGGCCATCCGGGCCACGGGGGAAGATCGCGCCCTGGACGATGTCGTCCAGGTTGTCGGCGGTGATCTGGGCGAATCCCAGCACGACGTCCACGCCGGCGTCGTAGGCGGCGATCGCGTCGAACGGGCTCGGATGCGAGTCGGTGTCGAGTTGGATCAGGATCTTGTTCACCGGGGGTCCTCTCGTCGCGGTTCGGGGAAGCTGAGAAGGCCCCAGTCCAGGGGCCCCTCCTGGCGGTAGTTCTTGCCCAGCCCGCGCGCGATGGTCGCCTTCATCAGCTCCTTGCCGAGATAGAAGGCGTGTGCGGGATCATCGACGCTGAGCTGCTCGAATACGCGGTACATGTTCGTCTCGCGCACAAACCGATCGCCGTTGAACGCGTACAGCCAGTCGGCATCGGCGAACAGGCGGTAGTTGTCGTCGGCGACCTGGGCCTGCATCGTGCGCAGCTCCTGCTCGGTCGGGGCCCGCATCGACTCGTCCCGGCTGGTGACCAGTCCGGAGTCGATGTGCTTGGGCGGGCGGGCCTCGCTCGCCGCCAGGCGCATGATCTGTGCGGCGAGCACGGTCTCGCGCACCGCGCCGCGCGCCCAACCGATCACCTCGGTGGTCAACACCGCGCCGATCCCGACCTCCTGGCAGAAGCCGATCAGCAGCGCGGTCACCCCCGTCGAGTCCGCCTCGGTGAGCTCGGTCAGATTGCCGATGCCCATCAGCAGCTCGGCCTCGGGGTGACGCCGGCGGACCTCGACGTAGCGCGCCAGGGACGCCGCGAACCCGGAGTTGATCGGGGCCAGGATCGAGTCCAGCAGGTACGGGCGGCCGAGCTGCTCCATGTGGCCGGCCATCCGGTGCAGCCCGTCGAGATCGTCTGGATCCTCGGTGATCAGCACCGGCGTCGCCCGCAGGTCATGGGCCAGGTCGATCGTCTCCGGCGTGAGGCTGAGCACGTAGTCGACGCCGGCGGCGTCGGCCATGCGGATGTGCTCGGGATCCAGCGTGTCGATGCTGAGCGAGAGCCCGCGATCGCGCAACGCCGCGATCGTGGTTGGCCCCTCGCTCAGCCACGAGCGATCCAGCGACAGGCCGAGGTCGATCACGTCGGCGCCGGCCGCCCGGTAAGCCTGCGCTCGGTCGATCGTCTGCTCGCGCGACAACGACTGCACGTCGTTGATCTCGGCGAATACCCGCACGTCCCGGGGACCGAGCTGCGCCCGGACGGCTTCGCGGCCGTACCACTCGGGCAGCGCGCGGACGTCGGCCGGGCCCTTGCGCACCGGCAGGCCGGTGGCCTGCGCCACCGTCTCGACGTCGCCCTCGCACAGCCCCGGAATCACGATGCTGTCCACTCCCGGCGGCGGGCGCAACCGCTTGGCGATCCAGCGTGTGGTCATGAGCGCGGCGACGGAGATGTTCATCACGGCGATCTGGTGGTCGATCCCCAGTTGCGACAGGACCCCGCGCAGCGCCGGCTCGGCCAGGCGACCGGTCAAGAACAGCGTGTCAGCCAACTGCGCCGCCGTTGACGTTGACCGCCTGGCCGGTGACGAAGCTGGCCGCCGGCGAGGCGAGCCAGACCGCGGCGCCGGCCACGTCCTGCGGCCTGCCCCAGCGCCCCAGCGGCGTCCGGGCGGCGACCTCCGCGTAGAAATCGCGATCCGCGCCCGCTCCGTAGGCCGTCTCGATCCAGCCCGGGCACAGCACGTTGACGCGGACGGTGGGGGCGACCGAGCGCGCAAACGACTTGGAGAAGCCGAGCACACCGGCCTTGACGGCCGCGAACAGCTCGGGATCGTCACCCGCCATCCCGTGGATGCTGGCATGGTCCCATCCCACGTTGAGGATGCAGCCGCCGGGCCGCATGCGCGCGGCGACCATCCGGGAGCAGCGGATCGTGCCCTTGAGGTCGAGCTCGAGCAGGGCCTGGAGCTTGCGCTCGGCCGGCCACCCGCCGGCGTCGCCGGTGAGCACATCGGCGCCGGCGTTGTTGACCCAGACGTCGACGTCGCCGAAAACGTCGAACGCCTCACGCACGATCGAGGCGCAGCCCTCCAGCGTGCTCAGGTCCGCCTGCAGGAGCGCGTGGGCGGGGCCGAGCTCGTCGCCGAGCGCCCGGGCGGCCTGCGACGAGCGCGAGAAGCCGATGCCGACGCGGGCGCCGGCCGCCGCGAACGCCGAGGCGATCGCCCTCCCGATCCCGGAGCTGGCTCCGGTGACGACGGTGCACAGACCGGCGAGTGGCGCCTCCCCGGTCTGCGCGGTCAATGAAACAGACCCCGCCCGCCCGGCGCGAGCCCGACGAGGCGTCAGCCCTCGGCGCCGCCGGCGAACGGGTGACGCGCGTTGGCCTTTTCGGAGATCACGTGGTCGACGCTCGGCTCGCCCTTCAGCGCCCGGGAGATCGACATCTTCGTCGCCTCGTAGTTGTAGTCGTAGATCTTCTTGTCGTCCGTGGCCTCCCAGTGGATGAACACGCCCACCACCAGACAAAGATCGTCGACCTGATCCCGGGGGATGACGCCCTCGTCGACCGAGTCCACCACCGCGCGGGCGACCGCAGCCTGGGCGGGGCCGAACAGCTGCGCGGCCTGCTTCTCGCCCTTGATGTCCACCTTGTTCGTGATCACCGTGTCGGGCTTGGTCGCCAGGTTGGGGGCGACGATCGCCATCAGGTTGGTGTGGCCGGCGGACTCGGTGGTGAAGGCGCTGGCGAAGGCGTTGCCGACCGGACCGCTCTTGGAGCCGATCAGCAGATCGATGTGGGCCAGCTCGTTGCCGTCGCCGGTCAGGGCCTCTCCGGTTGCCAGGGTGATGGCCATGCGTTCCCTCCCTCTCGTATCGTGACGTCGGTGGGTGCAACCCTAGCTCACTCCCTACCCAGCCGGGATCTAATCGAGCACCATGTTGCGCTCGCCTGCCTGCTGGAGGTTTCCGCCGCCAAGCCCGGCAACATCACGCCGGCCCACGACTTCTCCGACACGACCTACACCGACATGGTGCGCTCGGCGCTGGCGCTCGGCAACGCCTTCGCCCCCCGGCGAGACGACGAACGGAGCGTCGGCGAGCTGATCGCCGACGGGGTGCGTGCGACCGCTCGCGTCGCCGGCGCCAACACCAACCTGGGGATCGTGCTGCTGTTCGCGCCGCTGGTCCGCGCCGCGATGATCCGGCGCGAGGACGAAGGGCTGCGCTCGGCGGTGCGCAGGACTCTCGCGCAGCTCGATGTCGGCGATGCCGCCGCCGCCTTTGCGGCGATAAACCAGGCGGCCCCCGGCGGGCTCGGCGAGGCGCCCGAGCACGACGTCAGAGCTCCGGCGCGCGTTTCGCTGCGCGAGGCGATGGCGGCGGCCGCCCATCGCGACAGTATCGCCTCGGAGTACGCGACCGGCTACTCGATCGTGTTCGACACCGGGCTGGGGCTGCTGGGCGACGCCCTGCGCGCCGGCGCCGGAACGCTCGATGCCGTGGTGTCACTTCACCTCGACCTGATCGCCTCCTCTCCGGACAGCTTGATCGCGCGCAAGGCGGGACCGCAGGCGGCGCGGGCGGTGACCATGGCGGCTCGCGAGGTGCGCGACGGGACCCGCAGCCTTGCCGAGTTCGATGCCTGGTTGCGCGGACCCGACCACCGGCTGAACCCGGGGACGAGCGCCGACCTGGTGGCCGGCACCCTGCTCGCCGCGCTGCTGACGGGAGTGGCGCTGCCGTGAGGATCCTGGTGGTCGCGGTCAGCGCCCGGATGCTCGCCCAGCTGGCGGTGGCCGACGGCCACGAGGTGACCGCGCTTGACCGCTTCGGAGATGTCGACCTGCGCGCGGTCGCCCCCGGAGCCAGGGCGCCCAGCAACGACGCCCTGGCGGCGCTCGCCGCGGACGTCGACGCCGAGGCGGTCGTCTACGGCGCCGGCCTGGAGAATCGACCCGATCTGGTCGGTCAGCTGAGCCGCGGGCGGGAGTTGCTGGGCACGCCGGCCGAGCTCCTGGCCGCCGTGCGCGACCCGTGGGCCGTGGGGGCGGCGGCGCGGGCGGCGGGAGCGCGCGCTCCGGAGATCCGGGCGCCCGGCGCGCTCCCGCCGACCGCGGGCGACCCCGGGTGGCTGCGCAAGCCCAGGAGCGGCGGCGGCGGGCGCGGCGTGCGGCAATGGTCCGGCGGGCGGCTGCGGGCGAGCGACATCCTGCAGCGCCGGGTCCGCGGACTGTCCTGCTCGGCGGTGGCGATCGGCGACGGTCGTGGGGCCGCAGTGCTCGGCCTCACCGAGCAGTTGCACCGCTCGCCGGGTTATCAGTGGGCGGGCAACGTGGCGCCGCCGCGTCTGCCCGACGGTGAGCGGGACGAGCTCAGCGATCAGCTGAGCGCGGTCTGCGCCGAGGTGGCGGCTCGCTTCGGCGTGCGGGGCGCCTTCGGGGTCGACGCGATCTGGGACGGACGCCGCGTGTGGGTGCTGGAGGTCAACCCACGGCCTCCGGCGGGGCTGGAGTTGTTCGGGCCCGGCGGCTTTGAGGCGCATGTCCGCGGCGCGCGCGGTCTCGGTCTGCCCGCCGCCGGTGCGCCGCCGGCGACGCGGTGTGCCAGGGTGAAGCTCGTGCTGTTCGCCGACCGCGACCTTTGCGCCCCCGATCCCGCCTGGTGGCCGGGGAAGCTGGTCCGCGACGTGCCCCACGGCGGGGAGACGATCAAACGCGGCGCGCCGGTGTGCACGCTGATCTCGGCCAGCGTCGGCGCGACGGAGCTGGCCGCGCGTGGGGCCCGCCTGCTGGCGGCGCTCTCCGCGGCGGAAGCGGTGCTCGCCCATGGCTGAATCGGGAGGGCTCACGTCGATCACCTGTGCGGGCTGTGGTCTGTTGTGCGACGACGTGACCGTCGAGCCCGCCGGGGAGGGCGTGCGCCTCGAGCCCCCGTGCGGCCTGGGCAGCGAGTGGTTCTCGGCGCGCCGGCGCCCGTCGCAGAGCGAGCCGGCGGCGACGATCGACGGTCAGCCGGCCGACGTGCAGGCGGCGCTGGCCCGGGCCGCCGAGCTGCTGCGGGGAGCGCGCCGGCCGCTGGTGCACGGCTTTGACGCGGCCACCGTCGAGGACGCACGGGCCGCGATCGCCCTCGCCGATCGCATCGGGGCGCTGGTCGCCACCGACCCGGTGAACGGCGCCTGGCCGGGGGCCGCGGCGGCCCCGCTGCGCGGCACCTCCACCGCGACCCTGGGGGAGATCAGGGATCGATCGCGGGTGCTCGTCATCTGGCGCGAGGATCCGGCGAGCACCCATCCGCGGCTGCTCGGTCGTCTCGGCCTTGCCGCCGACTTCGCCTCGGCCCGCGGCGGCGAGCGCACGCTCGTGGTCGTGGACGATCGCGACACCGCCACCGCGCGGCTCGCCGACCTGCGGCTCGGCTGGCCGCGCGAGCGCGACCTGGAGGCGCTGGTCTCGCTGCACGCGCTGCAGCGGAATCTGGCGCTGCGCGACGGCGACCTCGGAGCCGAGCTGCGCGGGCTGCTGGAGCGCGTCCGGGCCGTGCCCCATGCCGCGTTTGTCTTCGGCCCCGGCCTGACCGACGGCGTCGGCGGCGAGCGACGGGCCCTGGCACTGCACGAGCTGGTGCGCGCGCTGTGTCACGACCGCCACGTGGTCACGCTGGCGCTACCCCGGGCGGCGGGGACCGCCGGCGCGCAAGATGTGCTGGCCTGGCAGACGGGGTATCCCGGCAACGTCGATTTCGCCAGCGGTCATCCCGAGCTCGTCACCGCCACCCGTCCGCTGGTGGCCGGCGAGGGCGTCGATGTGTCGCTGGGCGTCGAGGGCGGCTGCGCCGAGCTGCCCGCCGACGTCACCCAGATCGCGCTGAGCAGCCTGCCGGCGCCGGGCGTGGCGGTGTCGATCCGCACCGCTGCCGCCGGCGTGGCGGCGCCCGGCACCGTTCACCGACTCGACGGGGTTCCGTTGACGCTGCAGGCGCCGCGGCCGGTCG